>DASYHU010000017.1:0-2565 GCA_035998215.1 Roseococcus sp.
TTGCGGTGGGCGCCATGGTGGCGACGCGCATGCACATCGAGCGACTTCCGCAGCCCTGCGCCGTCATGGGCTCTGTCACGCTGGATGGCGCGCTGCGAAGCCTGCCGATGGAAGCGCCCCGGTGACACCTCACGCGGCCTCGGGCGGCGGGGCGGCTTGTTCCGCTGACGTGCGCTTGGGTGGCGGCGGCTGCGTGACCTCGCCGCGGAGCACGGCCTCCGCCCGCTCGATGGACTGGAGCGTGACCAACCCCCGCCGCAGCCGGGACAGCCACTTATGATCACGCCCGACAAGCAGGGAGAAAGCGCGCGCGCTCATCTTCTTGCGCGCGAGGAAGGTGTCGATTTTGGCAAGGAGATCGGCACGGGTGCTCATGTGGGGGATATTGAGGGATTAAAGCCCCATTCGCAAGGGACAGTTTCCCCCGCGCGCATATCACCTCACATGGGGTATTTATCTCCCATGACGCAGGGCACCGCACTCCAACGCGCTATCAGAGGCTACCTCAGTCGCACCGGGACATCTGAGCGTGCGCTATCTGAGCGGGCCGGCCTCAACCACAAGGCGGTCAACCAGATACTGAATGGAGACACTAAGAGCAGCCGTGGCTCCACAATCACCAAGCTTGCAGCGGCCATGGGCATGGAACCCGCGGACCTGTTAGGCGGGGACGGGGGCGAGGATGGCGGCAAGAGGCCACTTCAACAGGAGGCGCGCCGCCTAACCGTCCGCGAGTACGACGTGGGCGCCAGCGCGGGGTATGGGTCCGAGCCGCCCACGCTGAACGGCGATGGGGAAACCCCCATCCTGGCCGAATGGAGCCTGCCGGAGGACCTGGTCCGCGCGCACACCACCCCCGGCCGCCACTTGGCGCTGATCCGGGTGGAGGGGAACAGCATGGAGCCGGAATACCACCCCGGGGACCGCGTGCTGGTGGATCTCTCCCGCCGCAAGCCCAGCCCGCCCGGGGAATTCGTCATCTGGGACGGCATGGGCCTGGTGCTGAAGCGCGTGGAGCTGGTGCCGAATGTCGAGCCGCGCCGCATCCGGTTGATGAGCATCAACCCCGGCTACACCCCCTATGAGGTGGACCTGGACGAACACACCATTGTGGCGCGGGTGATCGGGAAGTGGCAGTGGCGATGAGCGAGACGCCAGCACCCGCCACGCGCGCCGAGATCGAAGAAGTCAAGGCCGCTATTGTCCAGCTCGCCATCAACCAAGCCGAATTGGCAAAGGCGCTCACTCGGTTCGCGCGGAAGGCGCAGATGGCGGCTGCCGGCCCAGTGGGGGCTCGGCGCGAAGCGTCGGTGGTGGGGGCGGCGCCCCGCTATGAATGGCCGCTTCGCGATCTGGAACATGCCGCCAAGCAGGCCCAGTGGGAGCTGACCGAGCTCGCCGGGCGCATCGGCCGCATTGCTGATGCACCCGCCCTGACCCCGACAGTGGAAGAAGAGGAGGAATAGCGTGGCGGTTGAACGGCGGCTGCAAGAGAGGTTCCGGAGCCTCCAGGCAGACCGCGGCGCCGAAGGGGGCCTTGATTATGGCGACGGCGGCAATGATGTTCCTCCCATGGATCCGCGCGTCGATCACCTGGAGGAGCGTATGAGCCGTGTCGAAGGCAAGCTCGACCGGATGGCCGAGACGCTGGCCGGGCTTCCGAAGCGCGGGGAGTTCTGGGCACTGGCCATTGCCGGCTTCGGCGCCATCGCCGCCACGCTGGCGGTCGGGCTCGCGGCCATGAACAACCAGCTCGCGGCGTTCCAGGCCGGGTTGGGCGCGAACCAGGCGACCAGGGCCGAGCCGTCAGCCCCCGCCGCCCCCATCATCATCAACATCCCGCCGGCCGCATCTACGCCGCCACAACCGCCCGCACAGTGAATACAGGCGGGCGGTGGAGAATGATCTCCTCGCCTGCGACTGAGTAGCAGGCGCCTAGATCAAGAGGCGCATGGCCATCGAACACTGCGTGCAGCACGCCAGCCGGCGCCTGCAAGCGCAGTTCACGCGTGTCAATCCAGGCCAACTCCCGCATGTCAACATCAGGGGTTGCCATTACCTGCGCCGCCGCGCACGCTGCGCCCTCGCGGGCGCTCTCCAGCATGACCAGCAGCGCCGCCCGCACCTCTGACGGGGCCGCCAGCACACGGCGCACCAGCGCCCGGTCCTGATCTTCCAACGCATCTAAGTCCATTTCGATCTCCCTACAGTTGCGCGCCGCATGAGCGGGGCGGCGGGCGCACCGTACACTATCGCCCCATCGGATGGGGGACAAATCCCTTGACTTGGGGGATTTGAGGGATATTGTTCCCCCATCAGCGCCACCCCGGCGCGATGGAGGCCCCTTTGGAACACGCCACCCTCGACGAAGCCCCGGCCCGCGCGCTTGGGCCTGACCCGTCGCTTCTGCCCTCCCCCACCCGGCCGTTCTGCGTGCTGGTTACGACTGACCGGCGCGTGATCGAGCTGACGGAGACGGAGCGCGGCGGGCTGGTCCTGTCCGTGGAGGGTCGCGGCAATCCGCTGGAGCTGGACCAGTTCCAGGCCGGCGCGTTCAAGGCGGCG
>DASYHU010000018.1:0-19191 GCA_035998215.1 Roseococcus sp.
CGAATGCGGTCAAGCGCGGCGCCGGAACGCCCCAGCCGCTGAGGAACGCGGCGAAGCGGCTGAACACGTAGCTGCCCTCGGCAAGCGCCACCGGGAGCGTGCCAAGATGCCGAAAGATGTTCGCCGCCGCCGTGCCGACCACCTGCACGCGCCGCCCCTGCACGCCCAGCGAGGCCGACTGCGCGAGATAGGTGGTGATGCTGGTGTCCGTGCCCGACGTGGCGTAGGTGGTGGGCAGCCCCGCGCCCGACACCGGCTCCATGCGCGGGTTGGTCCAGATGTTGGTGCGCCCCGGCTCCATCAGCAGGCCGAGGGACACGCCAGCCGCGTCCCAATGCAGGCGGCCGGTGTTGACGCCCACCTCGCGCCATACGCCATCGGGACCGCGCCGCGTGCCGCCAGAGGCGCGGCTGATCGTCACGCGCGGGTCAATGATGCCCGAACGGGCGAAATCCAGGTCAACGGGCGCGCGCATCAGGCGATCCTCTCGAAGCGGGTGTCGTCGCGGCGGGCGAGCGTGAGGCCCGCGCCGTCAGCCACCGTGACGCTGGTGGCGCTGGCGCCGATCACGGCCGAGGCCGCGCGGTTGATGGTCAGGGTGTTGCCCGAGCGGTTCCAGACCTGCACCCACCACCCGTCTGGCAACTGCGCGATGAGGGGCAGCGTCCAGGTCAGGGTGCCGCTCTCCGCGATCAGGGTCCGGCCCCAATCGTCTGGGGTGATCTGGTAAGCCGCGCCCGCCGCCACAGGCCAGCGACCCCGCAGGGCATTGGCCGCGACGAATGCCGCGCTGCCCAGGTCCGCGTTGCGCGGCGTCTCGGTCGGGTCGGTGCCGGGGGTGGGGATGTTCTGCGCGGCGGCGATGGCGGCGTTGGCCTGGGTGGTCGCGATGCCGGCCTGCGTGGTGGCGGTGTTGGCGCCGGCCGTGGCAATGCCGGCCTGGGTGGTGGCGGTGCCTGCCTGTGTCGTCGCAATGCCGGCCTGCGTGGTCGCCGTGCTGGCGCTGCCCGCCGCCGCGCTGGCCGAGCCCGCGGCGGCACCCGCGCTGCCGCTGGCCGCCTGGGCACTCGTATCGGCCGCACTGGCCGACCCTGCCGCCGCACCCGCGCTGGAGGCCGCGGCCTGCGCGCTGAGCGCCGCCGCATCAGCCTGGCCCTCGGCATCCCCGACAGCGCTCTCCGCCGCCACTTGCGCGGCCTGGGCAGCGTCGCGGGCAGCGCGGGCGGCAACCGCCACCGCGCTCTCGCCCTCGCCGAACACCTGCACCAGATTGCCGGCCGCGCCGGCGAGCACCACGTCAGGCATCCACGTTGTTCCTCGTGTTCACGATGATTTCGCCCTGGAGGAGCGTGCGCTGGGTGCCCTCAAGCCATGCCTCCATTTCGTAGGAGAGCGCGGTGGCCAGCGGGAAATCTCGGGTCTGCTCCAGCGTGAAGGCCACGGACCACATGCCCACCTCGGCCGGGTTGTCCTGGTCGAACAGCACCACTTCCGCGTCCTCATCACTGCGCAGGGTCAGTGAGCCGCCGTCCCAGGTGACCGTCAGAACGATGACGGCGCCCGCCAGCGTGCGGCCCGCGCCGGTGCTGTCCACGTCTCGGAACACGCGCGGCGCGTTGTTCCCGGCCCAGACGGGCCAGCGCCAGAACGGCGGCGCACTCACGACAGCGCCTCGATTTGCGCCTGGAGGGCGGCGAGCTGCGCCTGCAACTGGCTCAGCGTCGGCGGCGGCATCGTCTCGGCGCTGAACACGCGGGGCTCGGGCTCGGGCGGCAGATCGTCACGCCCCGCAGCCGCGGCGGCGGCCTCGGGATACAGGGGATCGTCATGGGTGACGTGGTAGCCGCCACCCGGGTGCTCGATGACGAACGTGCCGTCAGGGCGCGGCGCATAGATGACCTTGACCATCAGGCGACCCTTTCCACAGAACCGAGAATGCCGAACCCGGCGGAAGTGGTCGCGATCAGCGTCCCGCCCGGCTGCTGCCCAGCGAGCGCATCCACCGCGGCACCACCCGCGTAGACCGTGACGTTGTATTTCCACTGACCACCTGCGGGCAGGGTGAAGTTGGCCAGCTCAGGCACCACCACGGGCAGCACGGTCGCCGACGAAGGAAACAGCGGCACGGGCGCGCCCGAGACCATGCGGAACTGCGCGCCGATCCACTGCACGGTGACGATGTGGCCGGCCGTCAGGTCGCCCGCGATCAGGCTGCCGCCGCCCGGCCGCGCCAGGGTCTGCGCGCCTGTCCCATCCACCTCCAGCGTGGCCGCGCCGGTGTTGGTGGTCGCCACCAGGAAGCGGAACACCTGCCCCGTCCGTAGCGCCCGCACGGGCGGCACATGCGCGATGACGGGCGCATTGGCGGTGCCGGTGGCGGTGGGGATGGTGCGGTTGAAGCGGATGATGTCCGCCGTGGCCGCGACATAGACGCGCTTCGTGCCGGCGGGCAGGTTGAGCAGGCTGCCGGTGGTGCTCCAGATCAGCGTGCGCGCGAGCGTGTCCGGCGTGCCGGCCGAGACGACGCCCACGCTCATCTCGATATCACCTGCCTCCGTCTCGATAATGAAGGTCGCCACCCCGCCATTGCCGAAGCCCTGGATAAAGGTGCGGCTGAGCGGCACAACGCCATCCAGGTTCAGCGTCCCGGTCCCGGTGGTGGTGGTGGTCTGTTCGACAAAATCCGCGATGCTCATGCGCTGCCCTCAGACCGTCTCGCGCAGCTCGAAGGCCGCGCTGTGGAATGCGAAGTTCTCGTGAGTGATGGCCGGCACCTGCGCGAGGCGGCCGATGATGGCCTGGCGGCCGATGGTGTCCGGGCTGTCGGGGTAGGGGATGAACAGCACCTGTTTGCGGGTGCCCACGGCACGGCGGAAGTCTGGCAACACGGCCTCCGCCTCGTCCCGACTCAGGCTGGCCAGGTCGAAGCGCACCACGCGCTGGAACGCGCCCACATCCACCGTCTCCAGCAGGCTGCGCGGGTTGATCTGCACGCGACTGCTGTCGGGGGCGGAGGAGACGCCCCCATAGGCGAAGTTCCGGCTGGGCCGCCACGCAGGCCCGATCCATGCGCGGCCGATGTCGAGAAAGCCCGGCTCGACCCGCTTGCTACAGCCGCGCAGGTCCGTGCGCCAATAGCGGGCCGAGACCGGCGCGGAGAGCGGCAGGGCATGGATGCCAAAGCCCGGCACCCAGCCGCCCGATGCGGGGCCGAGGTCGGTATCCCCGGCCGCCACCACCTCGATCGTGGCATCCCACAGCGCCACCTGGCCCACATTGCCGGTGTCCGCGAAGAAGAAGGCCCCGTAGCCGGCTTGGGCGGTCACGTTGGTGAAGGTGACGCTTAGCCGCGCGGGACCAGACGCCGGAAGCGCCGACATGCTCAGCGTCGCATTCGCCGCACCGGTCCCGTTGTGGAACTGCGCCGAGATGATGTTGCCGGTGGTGCCCGTGCCGCTGATCCGCTGCGCGCTGACCGAGACCCGGTATTGCGTGTTCGCCGCCAGCACCACCGGCGCGCGCACGAAGCTGTTGCTGGTGGAGCTGCTGGTGTAGGCGGTGGCCAGCGCCCCGCCCGCGATCTCCACCGGCCCCACCCGCGTCGTGTTGGCCCCCAGGGTGGCGCCGGCATTGCTGTCCGTCGAAAGCGCCACCATCGGCGCCGGCATGGCCGCCGCGCTCAGCCGGTGCCGCACCGTGTCCGTGCTGGCCATCCACCCGCGCGCATCGCCGTCCGCGTCAATCCCGCCCGCATCCTGCGGCTGCGCGAGCGCCAGCACGCCGACCTCGCGCGCCTGCCCGAGGTCCACGGCCAGCGAGGGCGTCACCACCCCCGCGATGGTGCGCCACCGCGCGCGCAGCGAAGGTTCGCGAAGGTTGGCCGCGCTGAGCTGCGCGGCCTCGCTGCTGGCCGAGAGGCTGACGCCGGCTTTGTCGAGCCAGTTCGTGAAGCTGAGCAGGCAGGTCATCCGACCACCAACAGGTCCACGCGGGAGCCCCGCGCCACCTGCCCCAGCACCCGCGCATTCCGCCCGCCGTTCAGCCCCAGGCGCGGCCAGTCCAGCCGCACCGTCTGGCCCAGTGGCGCCCCATAGCCACCCACACCAGTCGGCACGCGATAGACGCGGCGGCCGGGCGCGTAGAGGTCCAGCAGGTTTTCCGCGAGCCCAACCGCCGAGGCCTCATCGTCATAGAGCGTGTCCAGGATCAGCTCCTCCGCCTGCCGGTATTGCTGGCGCCGCGGCGCGTCCGCGACCGCCACCACGCGCTGGGGCTGCGTCAGTTCCAGCCGCCGCGCCTCCGTGATGGTGGGCGGGGCCACCAGGTCGGTGGCCGTCAGGGTGGTCCAGTTGCGGCGCCAGCCGGCCCGCACGCGCCAATAGACGGGCGCGGGGTCCAGCTCCTCCACCTCGCCCGTGATGTTCCGCACGTCGAACAGCAGCCCGGGCGCGGGCGACGGGATGGCGAGGCGGCCCAGCGTGATGACCCCCGTGCCGTCATCGCCCCAGTAGAGGGCGCCACCGGCCGCCACGCGCGAGACCGCCTCGCCCACGCTCACCAGGTCCGCCAGGACGATGCCCGCGGCGCCGGGCGCCCAGACCTCCGCGCTGTCCCAGGCGGCGGCGGAAATGGTGGCGTCGAAGCGCGTCAGGATGCGGCGCATGATGGCGGGCAGCGAGGAGGCGAAGACGCCGCCCTGCACGTCGCCGCGCGCGTCGAACAGCACCTCGCCCGATGGCGCCGAGCCCAGCCGGAAGAAGCTGCCCGTGCTGGTCAGAGCCCAGTCGTAGAACCCCGCCGCCGGCGCCGTGCCCTCCAGCGCGCCATAGCCGCCGCGGTCCACCCCCGCCGTCACGGGCGCGCCCGCGTCATAGACGGCCAGCAGGGCATCGGCCTGGCGGGCATGGATGCGATAGATCAGCCGCGCCGGGTCCACGAGCTGCGGCGTCACGGTCCGCACCGTGCCGTAGATCTCCATGATGGGCTGGCCGGCCAGCGCCGCCGTGCCCTCGGGCCCGCCCACGCCGCCATAGAGGCCCAGCATCGGCACCGAGAGCCGATAGGCGGCGTCCCGCGCCAGCAGCCGCAGCGTCTCGCCCTGGGTGCGCCAGCCCACGCCCACGCCGTCGAACAGCGTGCGGGCCTGCCCATAGGTGGCCGCCCGGCTGGGCAGCAGCGACACCCGCACCGGGTAGCCGTCCACCGCCAGCGTGTCCGCGAAGGCATCGCCGCGCCCATCGGCGTTCATCACGCCCAGGGCCGCCACCGACAGCGCCACGCGGCGTTCCGCGCCCGGCGTGAGGGGAATGGCGCGCTCCAGGCTCCACTCGCCCAGGCGGCCCGGGAAATGGGTGTTCGGCAGGGCGGCGTCGTCGGGCTGCGAGGTCCAGTCCACATCGGACCAGCGCAGCCGGATATCGCCCCCCACCACGCGGCCGCGCTTCACGCCCAGCGGCTGCTTGCCGAGGGCGGGCCAGGGCGACGGCACCACGCTGGGCACGCGGTCACTGGCCATCACCTCCGCCAGCAGCACCCCGTCGAACACCGTGGCACTGTCGGCCGCCAGCAGGGCAGGCCCAGGCAGGGCGCCCCGGGCCATGGTGCCCAGGGTTTCGCGGCCAAGCGCGCGCCTCATGCCGCCACCGCCCGCCGGTCGGCGTCGCGGCGCTGCTGGGCGGCCATCTCCCCGATCCGCTCATTGAGGGTGCGGATTTCGTTCTGCAGCCCAGCCACCACCTGGGCGAAGGCGCCGATCAGCGCCGCATCCCCCATGCCCTCCGTCGCCCGCTGGCCCGTCTGCGCCACCGTCTGCCGGACGAACATCTCGCGCTGGGCATAGGCCTCCGTCGCCCCGCCCAGCACATTGCGCGAGGTGGACAGCAGCGCATCGGCCGAGCGCGTCAGCCCCGCCAGGTCGCCCGCCTGCTGGGCGGCACGGAACTGGCGCTCCGCCTCCTCCATCTGCGCGAAGGGGCTGAGGCTGCTGTTCGCGCCCAGGCGCTGGTTGTTCAGCCAGTCGAGCACGCCCTGCGCGCTCTGCCGGATCGCCGCGTTCTGGCGTTCCGACAACTCGCGCTGGAGGGCCAGGCGCTCCTCGCCCAGGATGCGCTCGTTCCGCAGCAGCGTGTCGGCCGCCACCTCGCCCACAATGCCCAGGTCGCGCAGCGCGTCCCGCGTGGCCTGGATCTGTTGCGTGGCCTGGATGTCGAACTGCGCGAGCGATGCCGTCAGGTCATCACCGGCCAGCGCACGCTCGCGCCCGAACAGCCCGCGGCGGAGGTTGTCGAAGGACAGGCTGCGCCGCCCCTCGGCATCCGCCACCGCGGCCGCGCGCGCATCGGCCAGGCCCTGTTCGGCCAGGCCCAACGCCCGGGCGCGCTCAATGGCCGCATCGAAGGGCGCCACCAGGTCGCGCAGCCGCCCCGTCCACTGGTCGGTCAGGCCCGTCACGTCCTGGAGGGCGCGATAGGCGCCGTTGAAGAATTCCAGGTTGCCGGTCAGGGCCTCCAGGTTCGCGCTGTTGCGGACGATGCCGGCCAGCTCGGTCGAGAGATCAGAGGCCGTGTCCTGGAAGGCGCGGAACAACTCCTGCGCCGCATATTCGGACAGGGCGCGCAGCCCGGCCTCGTCATTGTTGAAGCGCTGCGTGGCGGGGCCGGAGGCGAGGTTGGCGCCGCTGTTGCCGCTGCCGCGCCCGATGCGGAATTCGATGCCCGGCCCGTCGCCGCGCTCATTGCCCACGCGCAGGTCAAAGCCCCCGGCCGCGCGGAAGCCGAGCTGCTGCGCCAGCGCGGCCTCCTGGGCCATGATGCTGGCCGCGATCTGGTCGGCCTGGCTGCGGTTCTCCGCGCTGAAGCGGTTTCCGCCGAAGCCGATGTTGCGCGGCTGCTCTGCGCCGAAGTCGTAGAGCACGCCTTGCATGCGCGAGGAGGGCCGCTGGCCGGGCAGCAGGCTGCCGATGATGCCCAGCGCCAGGGCGGCGGGGCCCAGGATGGGCGCGAGGGACGCGCCGATGCCCGTCAGCGTCGCCATGCCGGCCGCCATACCGGCCGCGCCGCCCAAGCCCTGCACGGCCCCGCCGATGCCGCCGCGCTGGATGCCGTTGTAGATCCCGAAGGCGCCCGCGCCGATGCCGCCGATGGCGCCGAGGGCCGAGCCCATGGTCACCGTCATGGAGCCCTGCGTTCCGTCCATCAGCGCGCCGAAGTTCGACGGGCTGAAAGCCGAGGACGGCGTGTAGAGCGGGGTGCTCAGGAAGTTGCCGATGCTGGTACCCATGCCGCCAAACATGCCGCCGGAACCGAACAGCGAGCCGCCACCCAGCGACCGGCCAAGCCCCACCCCGGAAAGGACCTGATCGAGCCCGCCGCCCAACCCGCCCGTGCCGCCACCCAGGATGTTGCCCAGATTGCCCAGCGTGCCGCCACCGGCCGACGCACCGAAGATCGGCGCGATGATGGGGCGGATGATGGCCTGCGCGGCGATGCTGGCGAAGGTGGAGATGGCCGCGCGCCGGAAGCTGTCCATAAGGCTGCGAAACCCGCCGCCCGTGTTCTCGAAGGCGCGGGCGAAGGCATCGCCGAAGAAGTTGGTGATGCGGTCCACCGTCTGGTTGGCTTCGCGCTCACGCTCCTGCGTGGCGCGCTGGGCGGCTTGCCTCGCCGCCCTCTGCGCGGGGTCAAGCTCGGAAACGGCGCGGTTGAACTGCTCTTGGCTGACCCGGCCGGCGTCCAGGGCGGCGCGCAGTTGGGTGAGCTGCTGTTCGTATTTCTGGGCCTCGGTCTGGGTCTGCTGCACCAGCGCCACGCCACGCTCGATTTCGCGGGCGTGCGCGCGCTCTTCGTCGGTCAGCCGATTGGTGGCGCGCGCGGCCCTGTCCGCCCCACCTTCGATGCGCTGCAGCGCCCGCGCCAGCTCCTCATTCGCCAGAGCGCGAAGGCGCGTCGCCTCCGCCGCCGTGGTGGCTCCCGCCGCAAGCCCGGCATCAATGGCCTCGAGGCGCTTCCGGTGGTCCTCGCGCGCCTTGGCCTCGCGGTCCAGCGCATCGCGCGCCGTGTTGAAGGCGGCTGTGGCCGCCGCGCGCTGCGCTTCCAGGCGCTGTCGAGAGGCGCGGTCCTCCTCCGCCTGCTGCGCGAAGTTGCCCTCCGCGCGCAGTCGCTCCACCCGTTCCTGCGCCTCGGCATACACGGCCTGTTCGGCGGCGAGCTGCGCGCGCAGCTCCGCCAGGCGTTCCGCGTTCGCCGCCGCAGAGCCGCCGGCGATCTGCGCCCCGCGAGGGATGGACCCGGGCCGCACGGGCGCGCCCCCGGCCGCAGCGGCAATCTGCGCCTCAAGCGCCTGCTGCCGGGCAAGGCTGCCCTGAACGTCCGCCGCCGCGCGCTGCCCTTCGTCGGGGAAGAAAAAGCCGCCCGCCCCCCGAACCGCCGCCGCCGCCGCCGTGGCCGCGCGCGCAATGCCCTGCGACAGCCCCAGCGCCTGATCCAGCCGCCCGACGAAGTCCAACATCGCCTGGCCGAGCGCCGAGAATGCCCGGCCCATCGTCGGCGTCATGCGCTCGAACTGCTCGTTGATCTGCTCGCTCGCGCGAAGCAGCGCCTGGAAGACGCGGTCGCTGGTGAGCTGGCCCTCGCTGCCCATGGTGCGGAGCTGGCCCACTGACACGCCCAGCTCCCGCGCCAGCGCCTCCGCCAGCGTGGGCATGTTTTCCAGGATGGACCGCAGCTCATCCCCCTGGAGACGGCCGGACGCCAGCGCCTGCCCAAGCTGCAGCACACCGGCCGCCGATTCCTGCGCGCTGCTGCCCGCGATGATGCCGGCCTGCTGGATGGTGCGCGTGAGGGTAATGACCTGGGAATTCGTGGCGCCGATTTCCCGCGCCGCGATGGAGAACCGCACGAACGCATTGGCACTTTCGCCAATGGCCGCGCCGGTCTGCTGGCTCAGGTCCACCAACTGCCGATAGACGGCGCCGGCTGCTTCGACGCTGCCCGTGGCGGCCTGGAGGCGGTTCATGGTGGTGGTGAACTGGTCGCCCGCCTGAGCCACCTGCCGCGCGGCCACGAAGAGCGCGCCCAGGGCCGCCGCCGCGGCGAGGCCGGCCGGGCCGATGGAGGACAGCGCGGCACCCAGCGGGCCAAGCCGCGAGGCGAAGGAGGATGCCGTGGCCTCGGCCTGCTGCATGGCGCCACGCAGGTTGTCGTTGGCCGCCACCGCGCGCTGGGCGGCTTGGCTGGCCCGGTCCTGCCGCTCCTGGAGGAGCTGCATGTTCCGGGCGTAGCGCTCGGCCGAGATCAGCCCGCGCTGGTGGGCCCGGTCCAGCAGCTCCTGATCGCGGGCCAGCTTCGCCGCCGCTGCCGCCGCGGGGTCGAGCTGCCGCGTCATGCGCTCCACCGCGCGCGTCAGGCTGGTCTGGCTGTCCGCCGTGCGCTGGGTGGCCTGCGTGACCTGCTGGTTGGCCTGGATGACCTGCTGGCCGGCCGCCTGGAATTGCTGCGCGCCCTGCTGGGCGGGGCGCGCATCGAACACCAGGGCGGTGATGACGTCATTCCGGCCGTAGGTGCCGCTCATGCCGCATTCCCTTGCGGGGCTGCCCAAATTCCGTGCATTTTGGAGGCTCCCCGACAGGAGGTTGCTATGAGACTGGCTCTGATGGCCGTGCTGGCGCTGGCGGCGTGCGCGCAGGGGCCGGGCGTCTATTCCGCCTCGGAACTGGCGGCGATGCAGCGAGAGCTGAACGATCCGGACACCATCGCGCGCCGGGCAGCAGTCGAAGAACAGGTCCGCCGCCAACACACCGCAGCGAACGCCCTGGCCGACCTATCGCGCATGCCCTACGCGGACATGCAGCGGCGGGCGCGAGAGATGGCGGAGGCGGAAGTCCCGCCCAGAACCCCTCGCCGCACCCAAGCTGTGACGCGGCGGGCCAATGAGCTGGTGACCGCCGCCCTGGACCTCTCAACCCAGCGCGCGCGGCGGGAGCAGGAGGCCCGCCAGCACGCCGCCGAGCGCAGCCGCCAGGAGGCCTATTGCCGGTCCCTCTCGGCCGACATCGCCATGGCCGGATCGTCTGGCGCCGACATCATCGTGCGGGGCCTGCTGGGCGTGCCGCTGGAGCGGCAGAGCAGCCTCTACCACTCCTGCATGTCCGGCTTCGCCAGGACCGACGCCTACCTCAGCCGGTAGGCGCCCGCCCTTGCGACGCCCTCACCTGCTGCGCCATCCAGGCGTGATCGAGGGCGGTGAGGGCTTCCACCTCCCAAGGCGTCAGGCGCAGGCCGCGCAGTCCGGCCCATGCCGCGATTTCCGTGTAGCCAATCGGCCCCGGCCCCATCCCCCCAGCGGGCCGCGCGCGGTGCAGCTCCAGGAACCAGCCCCAGAGGTAGACCGCCGCGGCGGGGCAACCGGGCCCGGCCAACTCGGCCGCGTGGCGTTCGGCCTTGGGGCCGCCGCGTTCGACCAGGGCCTCCAGGGCTGCCCGGCCGGTGTTCCCCTTGGCGTCGGGGGTATCGAGGCTGAATTGGTGCTCCGCGTGGGCGATCAGCCCTTCGCGGAGCTCCCGATAAAAGCCGCGTCGGCGGCCACGAAGTCATAGAACTGCGTGGCGACCCAGCCATAGGCGGGCTCGTGCAGCAGCCGCACCGCGTTCTCGCGCGTGTAGGCGAAGGGCTCGCCGTTCATCGTCACCGGCGACCAGCCGAGGATGCGGCGGGCGAAGCGCTGCGCCAAGTCGCGGCGCTGCTGTTCGGCGTCCACCTCCGGCGCTTTCCACTTGCGGCCGTTCACGCGGGCCTGCTCCTGCTCGCGCTCCAGGTGGAGGCGCTGGCGGGTGAGCTCATTGGCGATGGCCACGGTCTCGGGGTGGCCCGGCCCGGCGATCTGCATGGTCCAGGTGGTGGGCTCGCCCGTGGTGGGGTGGGCGATGGTCAGGGTGGCGGTGTCCTGCACCACCACCGAGCCGAGGTCGAAGGGTTCCATGTGCGTCCTCTGTCGGGAGGTGGGCGGGGTGCCGACACACCCCGCCCGGTTCACGCGCGCGAACGCGCAGTCCGCTGGCGGGCGGATGGGGTCAGCCCTTGGCGGGCTTCGGCGCCAGCGCCTCGGGCGCGGGCTCCGGCCGCTTCACCGCGGCCGTCTCGGACACCGGGATGGCCGCCAGCGTCGAAAGCTGGAAGTCGACCCGATAGCCGTCCGAACGGGCGGCCAGGATGGCGGTGTTGAGCGCGCCCGCGGCGTCGCGGATGGCCTTCTCATGATTCATGGTGCGGGCCCTCAGGCGGCGGAGGTGGAAAGGCGGAGCATGGTCGGGTCGAAGGCGCCGCCGGCCTCATCGATCCCCACCACCAGCGGCAGGGTCTGGGTGCGGGGGCCGTCCTGCCCCAGCGCGCTTTTGGTCGCGCCGCCCAGCGTCAGGTTCGTCAGCGCCAGGGCCCAATAGTCGTTCGTGCCCGGGATGCCGCACAGCAGGTGCAGGGCGAGCTGCGTCTCGTCCAGGAAGCGGGACACGTCCGCCAGGTCCTCGCGCAGGGCGGTGATTTCGGCCGTGACGGTCGCGAGGTTGGTGAACACGTCCGGCGTGACGTTGCTGGCCGCCACCGAAACCGGCTGGGCGGAGAGGTCGAAGCCCAGCGTGAAGCCGGTCAGGTCCACGATGTTCTTGCTGCCGAGGCGCAGCCCCGCATCCACCACCGACAGCGGGAGCGTGGTGGAGAAGGTGGGGCTGGTGAAGTACGGGCTGCTGCCCGTGGCCAGCACCTCGCCATCCTGCCCGACCATGTTGAAGGTGACGTTGATGAGGTTGTCCGGCCGCATCTCCAGGCTGAATCCGCCCACGCGCACGCCGTCGAAGCGCTCGCTCTGGTCGATGTCCACCTCGTACTCCTCGAAGGAGAAGTCGCGGTTCACCGGCGTGCTGGGCTGGATGAGCGTCTTGCCGCGCGTGACCGACCAGGTGGAGATGGGGCCGGCCTCGACGCTCAGCGTCTCCGCCACCGTGATCTTGGTGGCGGTCAGGCCCACCACGCGGCACGGGATCTGGTTGCCCGAGGCGACGCCGGCCGTGAAGCGCACCACCTGCCCCACCCGGATGCCGGCCGTAATCCAGGAGCCGGTGGAGATCGTGAAGCCATCGGCCTGCACGGACAGGGTGGCGCTCGACACGCTGGCCTGGGTAATGGTCGCCGCGGCGCTCCAGGTGCCGCGCAGCGCGGCCTCGAACAGTGCGTCGAAGGTGCCGATGCTCAGCTCGGCCTGGTAGCTGCCGGCCACCGCCCGCTGGCCGTGCCGGCCGCGCGTCCGCATGCCGTCGCGGCGGTTCTCGTTCGACGGGATGGCCTGCTTCGTCAGGTTCAGCCCGCCCGTGACGGGGCGGAAGCCCGTCGCGCCGGAACCGACCACCGCCGGCGTCCCATAGGCGCCCGCGTTCGCCTTGTAGGCCACAACCACGTTGCGGCCGGTCTGATAGGGCATGATGCTCTCCTGAGGGTGTGACCGGCCGCCCGGTCAGTCGTGGTAGAGGTAGAAGAAGGGCGCGCTGGCCGTGCTGCCGTGATAGAGCCCGTCCTCATCCGTGGGCCGGCCCGTGCCGAGCGACAGGCCGGACATGTAGACCCCGCCGAAGATGGCGCTGGACAGCAGCGCGCGGGCGTTGCGGAACATGGCCGCGATGGAGGCCCGCCCCGTCTGGATGGGCGTCATCAGGTGCAGCATGACCACGCCGTCCATGCGGTTCAGCCGCGCGCCGGGCTGGCCGATATAGGGCACGTCCCGCCCGCCGATGACCTCGACGGAGGCGAATGGCGCGACATCGTGCTCGATGTATTCCTCATTCGGAAACCGCAGCCGGGCCAGCGGCGTGGCCGTCCAGCCCGCCACGAGCCGCGCCCGGATCAGCTCCTCCGCGGTGTAGGCGTCGGCCATCAGCGCAGCCTCAGCACGAGGGCGGGATAGGTGATGGGCTGCCCGGCGCGGTTCTCGGGGCGGATGCGGCGCCGGCGCGAAACGGTCGGGTCGCGATAGTCGTTCTTCAGCTCGTACCCGCCTTCGATGTAGATGAAGCGGGCCAGCACCTCGACCGAGTTGCCGAACCGCGCCGCCACCCGGGCCTTGGCGATCTCCAGGTAGCCGGGCGGGACATGCTTCAGGTTGAAGGGCCGGCCATCCGGGCGCTTGCCCACCAGCAGCCGCCGCGCATAGGGCTGGTCATTGGCGATCGTGACCTCGGTCGCGTCGCGCGGCACGTCCTGCACTTGGCGGCCCGCCACCATGAAGAACCACGCCCCCGCCAGGCGGCCGGAGCGCTTGGGCGTCTCGTCCTCCAGCTCCGCCTTCGCCCGGTAGGCGGCCTCCCGCAGGTTGTCGAATTCGTAGCGGATGATGCCGAAGGGCTTGACCTGCTCCTCGCCCACCCCCACCCGGCCGTCCACGATACGGCGCACGCGCGGCGGGAATTCCACCGTGGCCAGATGCTGGGCCAGACCCTGGCGGGCGATGGCGGCGTGGCGCTTCTGGAACTCCGGCGAGGCCACATCGCGCATCTGCAGCCGGATGACCTCCTCGAACCCGCGCGCCATCAGAGCCCCACCAGCCAGTTGAGTTGGTCGGCGCCGGAGCAGAACCGCCCATGGGCGCGGAAGCATCCGACCCCCAGCCACGCCAACAGCGACAGCGCCAGAAGCGCGACGGGCCAAGACCACCACGGGGAGCGGCGGCGCGCCATCAGGCGCCCCTCACATGCACGTCCCAGCCGACCAGGCGCTCGCCCACATAGCGCGGCACGGCGCCCTGAACGGCCCAGGTGCGGCCGGCGTCCACCAGCAGGTCGCCCCGCTTCGGGCCGCCCAGCGCGCCCGTGGCGGCGTCCAGCACCGCCTTCGCGTCGCCCTGCATCAGGCCGCCTTGGTCGGATGTGCCCGTGTAGCCGGCCAGCACGCCGCGCAGCGTCACCTGCTGGAAGGCGCCGCCCGTGCCGACGCGGCGCCGCAGCACCATCGGACGGCCCTGGCGGGCCAGCATGTTGGCGGTGGCGTTCTGGAGGCTCATGCGCGCAGCATCCGATAGGGCGACAACAGCGCCGCCGCCTGGGGCGGCATGTCCTCCGCACCGGCGCGCGGGTCCAAGTAGCTGACCGCCCCCACGCCCTGCACGCTCTCGCTGCGCAGCATGGGGTCGCGCCCGCGGGCCTCATAGGCCGCCGTCACGAGGAGCCGCGCCGCGCGCTCCACATCGGCCGGCAGGTCCCGCCCCGCCTGGCCGGGCAGCAGGTAGCCCGCCGTGTAGGTCACCACCACGGCGCGCGCCCGCCAGCCGCGGCGCTCGTCCCCATCCAGGCGGTAGAGGATGCCAGCCTCGGCATCCACCTCGAAGCCTTCCGGCGCCAGGGCCGTGCCATCCACCAGCACCGACGCCACCGCCACCACTGGGCAGCGCGAAAGCAGCAGCGCCTCCCGGTCATGCCCCACGGCCCGAAACGTCTCCTGCACCGTGGCGCGCCCCCACACGCGGTCGCAATGCCGGGCAATGGTGGCGCTGGCGGCGATGATCTCGCTCGCCAGCCACGGGTCCTGGTCGAAGGTGCCGGCCAGGCCGAGGTCAGCCTTCACCACGTCGAGCAGCACCAGCGCCGAAGCGCTGGGCGGCGTGATGGTGGTGAGGATACCCTCGGCCATGGACATCAGGCCGCCGGCGCCTGGTTCGGGTGGCCCAGCACCACCGCGGCCGAGTAGGCCACGGAGGTGCCGCTGTTGAGCGTGCCGAACACGCGCAGGTACCGGCGCGGGCCGATGTATCCGACCTCCAACACGCTGTTCTGCACGAGCGCCGCCGGGAAAGCGCCGACAAGGTCAGCAGCCGTCACGTCGGTGAAGTCGCCGCCGGTGGTGGTGTCGCTGTGTTGCAGCTTCAGGGTGACGTTGCCCGAGGAGGCCACCGCCCCCACGGCCACCGCCACCATCGCGCTATCGAAGCCGCGGGTGTCCACAACCTCGCCGGTAACGGTCGAGGCCGAATGGACGGCGGGCCGGATGCTTTCACGAATGGCCAGATTGCTGGCCAGGTCACGGGATGCCATGTGCGCGCCTCCTTACGAGCCGAACCGGACGAACTTCACGGCCTCGAACTGGACCGCCGCACCGCCGACACGGCGGAAGACATGGAACTTCACGAAGCCCGGCTGCGTGATCTCGTCGCGGATCACGCGCATGCCGAGGCGGTCCACCACCTGATAGGCCACCGCGAAGTTGCCGAAGGCCATGGAGAGCGAGCCGGTGCCGAGCGCCGGCATGTCCTCCGCCTTCGTCACCGGGAAGCCCAGCAGCGTGGGCGGCTGGCCAGCCTGGAGACCGGGCTGCCACAGGTAGGCGTTGGTGGTCGCCTCCTTGAACTTGCGGATCAGCGAGATCACGCTGCGCCGCGTCACCCACCGCGCGCCATCGCGGTAGCCGTCCTTCATGGCCTCCACCACGTCGATCAGAATGTCGGCCGGGTTGGAGGCGGCGAAGGCACCATTCGCGGTCGTGTTGAAGTGCTCGAAGGTGCCCCAGGGGCGCGACGCATCGACCGTCGCCGCGGTCGGGTAGGTCGTGAAGCCGCGCGGCTTCGCCACGCCGTCGCCCACCACGAAGGCGGCGCCCTCGGCGCGCGCGAAGCGGTCGGCCGCCTTCTCGATCAGCCACGCCTCCACGTCCACCACGGCATCGTCCAGCAGCTTCCGCGTGGTGCGCGGATAGGCGTACATCTCCTCGGCGGGGATGCGGTACTTGCCGAGCTGCGGCGTGCTGGTCTCGGTGCGGGCCTGCGTCTCGCCCGTCCAGGCGAAGCCCGCCTCGTCCAGGTCGTTCAGGCCCTCCAGCGCATCGGAGCCGATCGGCTGCACGGCCGAAATCTGGCGGATGGGCGACAGGTCGCGCACGCGGGTGATGATGCGGCCGCTCATGTCCGCCGGCACGAGATAGCCGCCATCCGGATCGGAGCCGACCGACATCGCCTTGCGCTGATCGTCGTAGAAGGCGTTCTGCCCCTTGCGGAGAAAGCCCTCGAAGCCCTGCTTGTAGTCCAGCATGGCTTCGGCACCGACCGGCGTGTGGTTGCGCTTCTGCTCAGCCGCGTGCATGGACAGCAGCAGGTTGAAGCCCTTCAGCTCGTTTTCGACGCCGCTGGGGCCCGCGCCGCTGAGGCCGAGGCGATTGAGCTTCTTCTCCAGCTCATCGCTGCGCTTCTGCTCTTCCGCCAGCTTGGTGTTGATGTCCTCCAGCCGGTCCAGCTCGGCCTCGATGCGGGACATCTTCTCGGACGTGACCACGTCGGCCATGCCCTTCTGGAGCTCCGCGAGCTGCTGCGTGTGGGTGGCCTTGAATTCCTCGAAGGCCTTGTTGAGGTCGCTGACAAGCGTGTCGTCAGGCATGGGTGTCTCCTATCGGGAGGTGAGAGTGGCAAGCAGGCGCTTCAGCTCCTGCGACTGGCCCGCCTCATCAGCGTCCCGCTGGGGCATGGCTTTGAAGCCGTGGGCGAGGATCGCCTTGGCCTCGGACCGCGAGAACCCGGCTTCGCGCAGGGCCTCCTCGGCATCACGGATGGTGGGACCCTCGCCCTTCACGCGCTGCACCTGGGCGCGCGTGTTCATGGGCATGGTGACCACCGAAATCTCGAACAGGTCCACCGCCTTGATGCGGCGGACCCGGCCATTGCGCTCGAACTCGGCGCCGCCTTCCGCCACGCGGTAGCCGATGGACAGGCCCTTGAGGGCGCCCTCCTTCATCAGCGCATGCACATCACGCGCCTTGGCCACATCGAGGATGAGTTGCCCCTTGGCCATCAGGCCGCGGTCATCCTCGCGCAGCTCCAGCCACTTCCCGATGGGCGGCTGCCGCACATCGTGGCCCCAGAGCATCGCCACATCGCCCGCGCCGCGCTTCTGGAGGGTGCTGGAAAAGGCGCCCCGCTCCACGATGTCGCCGCCCAGGTCGATGTTGCCGAACACGCTGGCATAGCCAACGAATTCGCCGCGCGCCGCCGCTTCGGGATCCGCGAATTTGAACTCGGCGGACGCCTCGATGAAGTCCTTCATGGTGCCCCCTATTCAGGCGCCGGGGGGTTGCCCACGGTCATGTTGAGCGGCGACAAGGGCTCGGACAGCCCTTCGATGGGGTCCAGCTCCTCCCACTCGCGCGCCTCGTTCCGGGTCAGCCAGCCGGCCGCGATGCCGCGCGCGTAGTATTCGCCGCGGTCCTTCGCGGCGCCGCGCAGCAGCTCGGTATCGATGAACTTCGGATACAAGCCCTCGGCTCGCTCCCGCGGCGTCAGAAGGTGCCGGCGGATGGACGCCTCGAAGCGCCGATGCCAGGGCCGGACCGTGTGGACCGAATGGGCCAGGAACATCTGTTCCGCGCTGGCGTAAGTCGCGGCCTTGTCGCTGTAGCCGACCATGATCGGCATCACGCCCATGAAACGGCAGATTTCCTCAATCTGGTGGCGGCGCGTCTCGAGATGCTGCGCGTCCACGCCCGACATGGCGATAGGTATCCACTTCGCCGCGCGATCAAGCACGAAGGGCCGGCCGGTGTTCTCCACCCCCGCCATCGTCTCCACGATCATCGTGCGAAGGCGCCGATACTGCTTGTCATCCAGCGAGCCATCCACCGACCAGGCGCCTGAAGTCCGCACCCCGTTCCGGTGAAGCGCCGCGTGCGAGCCCTCCAGGGCAAGGGAGAGGCCGATGGCCTCGCGCGCCAGCCGCACCGCGTTCAGGCCCGCATAGCCATTCCAGCTTGGGCCGCGGACATGCCAGACGGTCTCGGCCGGAAGCTCCCTCCGCTGGCCATTGCCGTCGGTGAACCAGTACCGCATCCGCCAGTCGGCTTCCTGCTTCACCTCCACGCGGCCAGGATCCAGCGGGATCAGCTCCGCCACCGCGCCACGCACCCGGTTGACGAACGAAAAGGCGTTGCCGGTCAGGACCGCGTGGAAGGCCAGGGTCTCCCGGTACTCCAGGCTGTCCTGCCACTCGTTCGGCTGGTTGTGCAGGACCTCGAACAGAGGGTGGCTGAACGCCGCCTCGCGGCGGCCCGTGCGCGCGTCCTTGCGATACAGCCGCAACGGCACCGTCGCCACGCCATCCGCGATCACGCCCGCGCAGCGAAGGACCGTGCTAACCTCCAGGGCGGTCTTCCAATTGACATCCAGCCCCGTGCGGGAGGCCTGGCCACCGCGCAGCAGCGCCAGGACGTCATCGGAGAAGCCCTTCCCGGACCACCGGAAAGGGTTGAGGCGCGACCAGATTGACATCACGCCTCCTGCGTTTCGTCCGTGTCCCAGAAGGACCGACCTCCGCTCGCCTCCGGGTTGAACCCCATCAGGTGCGCGGCGTTGAACACCGCCATCAGCGGATCGATCTTCCCGTAGCCGCTCGCCGCGCGCTCGATCAGCACCGCCGTCGAGGTCTGCCGCACCTTCGCGTTGCCCGCGCACCAGGCCAGCAGCCGCGACCCGGAGTGCTTCAGCGTCCCATCGGCCAGCTTCCGCTCGACCGTCTTGCTGGCGTTCATCAGCCGGATGCCCTGCGGCACGCCGGTCAGGAGCTTCGCGTCCTCGGTGACGCCAATCTCGGCCAGGGCGTCCACCAGGCCGCCGATGCCGGCAGGGTCAGCCCCCACCATCGCCAGCAGCCCGGCATCCTTCACCAGGCCGACATGCTCCACGATCCACTCCAGGTCATCCGGCAGGCCGTCCACGAGCGTCAGGTCGCCGTCGGCCATGAAGTCCTGGTAGACCGTGGCGTTGGCCTTGCGCCGCTCCAGACCCTCGGGGCTGATCAGCGCATGGGCCCAGACCAGCCAGCGCCGCGTCTCGCGCTCTCGCCCGATGGCGCCGAACCCGAACAGATCATCGAGCCCGCCGCCATCCACCCCCAGCGTCACGCACTCGCTCCGGTCCAGCAGCTCGGCCAGCGTCCGCGGCCCGCCATTCCCCCGGGTCCACACCGCAGCGCCGGCCCAGCCGTCAGAGCCCGCCCCGACCGTGATTTGGACATTGAGGTGCTTGGCCTCAAAGTCGCGCAGTGCCGCATCCCCCGCGGCCCGCGCCTTCTCGAACTCCCGCGCCAGGAACGCCTCGTCTACCGAGGCGCCCAGGTTCGGGTTGGTGATGCGCCAGTTCCGCGGCTCGCGGTGCGCCTTGGCCTTCAGCATGTCGGGCGGGAAC
>DASYHU010000031.1:0-219221 GCA_035998215.1 Roseococcus sp.
CCACCTGTCGCGGCTGGAGATGCGCGTCTCGGCCGTGGAGGGCGCGCGGCTGGTGGAGCGCACGACCGTGCTGGAGGTGCAGCGCGCGGGCGATCAGGCGCTGCTCTCCCAGCAGATGACCGAGCTGCGCGGCGTGATGACGCAGGCTGTCAGCGATATGCGCGCGCTGTCCGCCCGTCTCGATACCCTGCGATTCGGGCCAGACGCGCCGGCCCGTCGCGGGCCGCAATGACCCGCCCCTCCCTCGCGCGGTCCCTGCCGCGACGGGACAGCATCGCGCGGCGGTAGGCCGCATCCTCACAACCCGAGCTTAGGAGCCTGCCATGAACCCCTCATGGTTGCAGATCGCCCATGCCGAGGTGGGCCAGCAGGAAATCGCGGGCGCGCAGCACAACCCGCGCATCCTGGATTACCACGCCACCACCAGCCTGGGTGCGCGGACTGATGAGGTGCCGTGGTGCGCCTCGTTCGTCGGCTGGTGCCTCGAACAGGCCGGGCTTCAGCACCCGCGCAGCGCGCGCTCGCTGGACTATGCCGCGTGGGGCGTGCCGCTGGACAAGCCCGTGCTGGGCGCCGTCGTGGTGTTCACGCGCACCGGCGGCGGGCATGTCGGGTTCTATGTGGGCCAGCGGGATGGCCAGTGGCTGATCCTGGGCGGCAACCAGTCCAACCGCGTCTCGGTCGCGCCCTACAGCCCTGGCCGGATGGTGGCCATCCGCTGGCCCGCTGGCGTGCCCCTGCCCAATGCGGTTGCGCCGCTGTCCAAGTCCGGGGTCATCCGCGGTGCGGTGGTAGCGGGTGCGGCCACGGTGGCGCAGATCGGCGCCGGCATCCTGGATCAGCCCGCCGCCGTCGCCACGGCGCAGGGGTGGATTCGCGAGGGCACTCTGCTGGGGGTGGTCCTGGGGAGCGTGGCGCTGGTCGGTATTGTCTGGACCATCCTCGCCCGACGCGCCGGCAAGCGTGCCGAGGAAGAGGCCCAGTGAGTGCCTTCCTGGCCGCCCTGGCGCGCTACTGGCAGCCCGTGGCTGCGCTGGCTGGGGCGCTGGGGGTGCTGCTGTGGGGACGCCACCAGCGAAGCCAAGGCGCGGCCCAGCGGGAGACGGAAATCAGGGCGGAAGCGGGCGCCCGCCAGACGGAGGCCATGACCCATGCGACGGATGCTGCCAACCGCGTGCGCGATGCTGATGATGCTGAGCTTGAGCGCCTGCGGGCGAAGTGGCGTCAGCCCTGATGTGTGCCCGACCTGGCTTCGATCCGTGGCGCCGATCCGCACCCAGGCCGGCGACACGCCCCGCACCGAGCGGCGCGTGTTCGCGCTGAACGAGGCCGGGCAGGCGGTGGGGTGTTGGTAGGGGCTGCTCGCACAGTGATCGGTTGCCCACTTTGCCCGTTCCGGCGCGCAATGGCGCGATTCAAGGCGCTCCGAAGCGCAGGCTATCCCACAGAAAACGGCGGATTTCCGCCACATGCCGCCCGCGCCCCAGTGTTCGGGACGCAGGGGCCGGAGGTTCGAATCCTCTCACTCCGACCAGCCGGCTTCAGACATCCCGCCAGTCATGACGCCTTGCCTCGAAGGCATCGCGGCCCAGCATGAAGACGATGGCCGTGCGCAGCATGATGCGCAAATCCAGCCAGAGCGACCATTCCGACAGGTAGGCGAGGTCATGCCCCACCACCTCCCGCGCCATGGCGGGGGTGGCGATGGTGCCCGACAGGCCATTGACCTGCGCCCAGCCGGTGATGCCCGGCTTCACGCGGTGCCGCGCGCCATAGCCGGGCACGATCTCCTCCATGGGCAGGCCCATCACCTCGATGCCGGGAACGTGCGGGCGGGGGCCCACGAAGCTCATCTCGCCGCGCAGCACGTTGATGATCTGCGGCATCTCGTCAATGCAGGTGGCGCGCAGGAAGGCCCCCACGCGGGTGATGCGACGGTCGCCCTCGCGCACGCCGCGGCGCCCGTCATCGGCCGGGTCCACGCGCAGGGTCCGCAGCTTCAGCACCTCGAAGGGCCGGCCGAACTGGCCCACCCTGCGCTGCCGGAACAGCACAGGCCCTGGGCTTTCCAGCCGGATCGCGAGGGCCGCCACCAGCAGGATGGGCAGCACCAGCAGGCAGAGGGCCGACGCCAGCAGCTTGTCCAGCGCGCCCTTCACCAGGACGGCGGCACCCGGCACGGGGGCCCGCACCAGGCGCAGCGCCGGCCGCCCGGCGATGAGCGGGCGCGGCGCCCCCTGCGGGGCGGCATTGTCCCCTCCCAGCATCACCATCACGTCCGATGAGAGCCATTGCACCTGCTGGATCACGCGCAGGATGTCTATGGCGCGACGCATCGGCAGCGCGATGACGATGACGTCAATCCGCTCGAGCGCCGCGAGCGCGGCCAGCGCCCGCACATCGCCGCGCACCGGCACGCCATGCAGGGCGGCGGGCCGGCGCGTCGCGTCGCGGTCGTCGAAGATGCCCACCATGTCGGGGGGCTCGGAATTCTCGGGCGCGGTCAGGTCCGCGATCAGCCCCTCCGCCTCCTCGGTGGCACCGATGATGGCGATGCGCCGCCGCAGCCAGCCCTGCCGCACGCCGACCTGCGCGGCGGCGGAGACGAGCAGGCGGGAGGCCATCAGCAGCATGGCCGCGAGCGCCGCCCACAGCACCAGGGCATGGGTGGCCTGCCCCCCGAGCGTCACCAGCGACAGCAGCACAGCCGCGAAGCCGACCAGCGCCGGATAGGCCATGGCCTCCAGCACGGTCCAGGGCAGGCGCAGCATCTGCCCCAGATGGACGGGCCCGAAGGCGCGCATCAGCAGGAAGGTCATCACCAGCAGGAGGAAGGCGATGAGCGCGGCCTCCAGCGGCGAGAAGGCGAGCGGGGTCGGGCCCGCCCTCACCCAGACGAGGCCGGCGAGGGCCAGGGCCAGCAGGTCGCCCAACCCCGCCGCCTGGCGCAGCAGCGCCACCGGCGAAGCGCTGCCGGCCGAGGGCGGCGCGGCGATGCCGGTGGCAGACAGGATTTCGGACAGCTGACCCCTCCCCGAGGTCTGAACCTCAAGTGGAGGATAGCGCGCTTTGCCGAAAGGAACAGCCTTCCGGCGTGGTACGGTGCCGCGAATGCTTGTCCCTCGCCCGCGCGCGGCATAAACTCCTTGTCACGGAAGACGCGGGCACCGCCCGGCTTTCGTCGCATTGCCCGCCCTGGCCCTGATGGCCGGCATCCTTTGCTGGGGACATCGCGCTTGGCCATCCTGCGGATCGGTACCCCGGGTTTCACACCACCCCCTTCGGCCGGCTGGTCGCGCCGCCATGGCTGGTGGGCGACAGCACGCTGGCGCGCCCCCTGGATGCTGGCGGCGCTGCTGCTGCCGCCGGCCTTGGCCCTCCTGCTTGCCGCGCGCGTGCCGCCCATGCACGAGGCCGAGATGCTGCTGCGCCTGGACGCGCCGCAGGCCGCCGCCGCCGAGGTGGCCCTGCTGCGTGAACAGGCGCCACGCGTGACCGACGCGGCCGCCGGCCCGCCTCGCCTGGACATCCTGGCGGAAGGGCGCGTGCTGCGCCTCGTCCTGCCGCACCCCGATCCCCTTGCCGCCACGGCCCAGGCCGAGGCGCTGGTCCACGCCTGGCTCGCGGCGCGGGAGGCGTTCTGGTCCGATGCCGAGGCCACGCGCCTCGCCGCCCGGCTGGCCGCGCTGGAGGGTGAGGTGCGTGCCACCACCGCCCGCCTGGGCGCGCTGGACCTGGAGCAGGAGGCCGCTTCCGCCATCGCCCACCGGCAGCGCCTGGCCGAGCGGCTGGACGCCCTGGCCGCCGAACGCGCCGCCGCCATGGGCCGGCTTGCCGCCGCCGAGGCCGCGCTCGCCGCCCAGCCTGGCCGCGTGCTGGGCGCCATCGAGCGCAGCAACGCGCCGCTGCTGGAGGAGCCCCGCACCCTGCTGACCCGCCTGCTGGCCGAGCGCGCCCGCATGCGCGCCCAATACCAGCCCGACGCGCCCATGCTGGCGGAGCTGGAGGCGCGCATCGCCGACGCCCGCCGCGCCCTGGCCCAGGCGAGCGGCCAGCGCGTCGAGACCGCGCGGGAGGAACGCAACCCCCTGCTGGACGGCCTCACGGCCCAGGTGCTGGACGCGCGCATCACCCGCGATGCCCTGGCCGAGGAAATCGCCGAGACCGGAAGGCTCCGGGCCGAGGCGGAGGCCCGTGCCGCCGCGCTGCTGGCCGCGCTGGAACCGGGCCGCGAGCGCGCCGCCCTGGCCGCGCGCCTCGCTGCCCGCCCGGTGCAGCAGGCGGCCCCGGTGGGCGTGCCCGAGGCCGCGACCCTGCGCCCAGCCACCACCCATCCCGGCCCGCTCTGGGTCGCCGCCGGTGTGGGGCTGGGGCTGCTGTGCGCCCTGCTGCTGGGCGCGCTGCTGACCCGTGGGCGGGCCGTCTTCCTCGATCCGGCCGAGGCCGAGCGCGCCACCGGCCTGGCTGGCCTGGGCGCGATGCCGCTGCGCAATGGGGCTGGCACGCCGCCGGCCATCGCGAGCCTGGCCGTGCAATTGCTGGACGGCGCGCCGCCCGGCCACGCGCAGATGGTGCAGTTCCTCGGCACCGCGGCCGATGATGGGCGGGACGCCGCCGCCCGCGCCCTGGCGGTGGAACTCGCGCGCAGCCATGGCCTGTCGGTGGCGCTGGTTGACCTGGATGGCGATGGCCGCCGCCACCTCGCCACGCTGGGCGACCCCGCCCAGCCGCCCATCCCCTCGCCCGAGGGCGTCTTCGCCCATGCGACCGGCGTGCCGCGCCTCTGGGTGACCTACCAGCGGCGCGAGGCCGCGCTGATGACGCCGCACGCGCTGGAGACGGGCGTGCTGCACATGGCCGACCGGCTGCGCAACGCCTTCGACGTCTGCGTGCTGATCGGTGGCAAGGACATGGACCATTATGCGCGCCGGCGCCTTTCGGCGCTGGTGGATGGCAATATCCTGGTGGTGGGGCGCGGCCGCACGCGCGGGCCGGCGGCCCAGGACATGATCGGCCAGGTGCAGTCCGGCGGCGGGCGCTTCTTCGGCCTGTTCTGGACGGAAGGCGCGCGCGCGGCATGAGGCGCGCCCTGCTGCTGCTGCCCCTGCTGGCCGCCTGCACCGGGCAGGAGATCCGCGTGCAGCAACAGCGGCCCGAGGGTTTCACGGCCTGGACCGACGCGCCCCCCGTCTATCGCTTCGGTCCCGGCGACCGGCTGAACGTGCGCTTCCGCCTGACGCCCGAGCTGAACGAGGTGGCGCTGGTGGGCCCCGATGGCACCATCGCCCTGCGCGCGGCGGGGCGGGTGCGGGTGGGGGGCCTTTCGCCCGCCGAGGCGGAGGGCGCCATCGCCGAGGCCTCGCGCCGCCTGCTGCTGAACCCCGAGGTGAGCGTCGCCTTCGACGAGACCGCCGCCAACCAGGTCTTCGTGGGCGGCATGGTCGAGCGGTCCGGCGCCTTCCCGCTGGTCGGCCGGCGCGGCGTGCTGGAGGCCATCATGCTGGCCGGCGGCTTCACCCCCGAGGCGCGGATGAACGAGGTGGTGCTGATCCGCCGCGACCCCGACAACCGCCCCATGCTCCGCACCGTGAACCTGCAGGGCTTCGCCGCGCGGGCGGAGGCCGATGTGCCGCTGTTTCCGGGCGACATCGTCTTCGTGCCGCGCAGCCGCATCGCGGAGGTGGCCAACTTCGTGGACCAGGCCATCAACCGCACGCTGCCCTTCTCGCGCGGGTTCAGCTACACCATCAACCGCGGCGCCACGGGCGGGACCTTTTGACCGACCGGCTGATGCTGGGTGTCATCGGCCTCGCCCCCCTCGACACCGAGGGCGCGCTGGCCGCCATCGCGGCGCGCGACCCTGCCTCTCCCTTCGCCTATGTCGTCACCGCCAATGCCCAGCACCTGGCCCTGCTGGCCGACCCCGCGCACCCGCTGCGCGCCGCCTATGACGCGGCCTGGCTGCGGCTGAACGACAGCCGTGTGCTGTCCCGCCTGCAACGCTTCGCGACCGGCGAGGGCTTTCCCGTCGCCACCGGCAGCGACGTGACCCGTTTGCTGTTCGAGCGGGTGATCAGGCCCGGCGATCCGCTGGTGCTGGTGGGAGGCGATGCCGCGCTGGCGGAGGCCTTGCGCGCGCGCTTCGGCCTGACGGCGCTGCACCTGCACGTGCCGCCCATGGGCTGGGCGGCGGACCCGGTCGCCGTGCAGGTGGCGCTGGATTTCGTCCGCGCCCACCCGGCGCGCTTTGTCTTCGTCATCACCGGCGCGCCGGCCTCCGAGACCTTCCTCCAGCGCCTCGCCGCCGAACCGGGGATGACCGGCACCGGCCTCGCCGTCGGTAGCGCGTTGCGCTTCCTGGTGGGGCAGGTGCGGCGCGCGCCTGGCTGGATGCAGGGGGCGGGCCTGGAGTGGCTGTTCCGCCTGCTGAGCGAGCCGCGCCGGCTTTGGCGCCGCTACCTGGTCGATTCGGTGTCTGCGGTATGGATCGCGCTGGGATTGTGGTGGAGGCGGCGTTAATACTTTCCGATTGCGTGTCATTTTATGTAACGTAAACTCTTCCCTCGGCGGGGGGCCGTCACGGCGGTCGCATCCCTGGCCACGGGCGCCCCCCCGCGCGAGGGGAAACACCATGACGACTGCGGATATCTTCCTGCGCGACCATGATGTGGAGGTCGTCGGCACAAGGGTCAGCCTGGGCGCCACCGCCGACAAGCCCACGATGGTTTTCGACATGACCGGGGGGGACATGTTCCTCGGCGGCAATTCCGCCGATGCCGCGCTCGGCTTGCGCCGGGCCGACGGCACCACGGCGCTGCACATGACGACCCATGCGCGCGAAACCGCGCCCGCCAGCGCGCGCATCAGCCTCGATGCCGCCACGGGCCGGGTGGCGGTGGGCGGCAGTGGTGCGCATGGGGTGCTGCAGGTGCGCGACAACCGCGGCAACCCGCGCATCGCGATGGGTGCGCTGGGCAGCCAGCGCGAAGAGGACACGACCATCGCCATGGACGGGCTGCTCGGCGCCATCACGCTGGGCGGCAAGGCCATTGACGGGGACCTCTATGTCCGCAACGGCAGCGAGGCCGTGACGGTCCATATCTCGGGCGGCGCGGATTTCCTCACCAAGCCTCGGCCCGAGGCGACGGTGCTCGTGGACGGGCACACCGGCACCGTGACCTGCCGCCGTGTCGTGGTCTCGCGCGAGGGCGTGCTGCATGACCTGCTGGCGAAGATCGAGGCGCTGGAGGCGGAGGTCGCGGCCCTCAAGCGCGGAGGGCGCTGAGCCGTGGCGCGCAAGCTTCGCGCCGCGGTGGTGGGCGACAGCGTGATCTGGGGCCAGGGCCATCCCCATCCGGGCAAGCCGCACAACCTGGCCTTCGACGCCCTGCGCCAGCGCGGCGCGCTGGACGTGACCGTGCCCGAGGGCCTGTTCACCGCGCAATCCGGCGCCCAGGCCAGCAATGTGGACGGCAACAACGCCTTCATCCTGGGGCGGGTGCCTTCCGCCGCGGTGGTGCCGCGCAACGCGATCTCGGGCGAAATCCCCTCCGGGGCGCCCTCCGCGCGGGACCAGCTGCGCGCCATTGCGCCGCGGGCGGAGGAAGTGGAGGTGCTGGTCATGGATGGCGGCGCCAATGACCTGGGCTTCCTCACGGCTGGGCTGCCCTTCGACGGATCGCAGGAGGATGACGTCGCGGAGGCGACGCGGCACATCGAAGGCGCGGCCCGGCGCGAGGGAATGGACGCGAAGGAGTATTTCTTCTCGGAGCATTTCACGCAGCGCCTTGAGTCCGTGACCCTCGCGCTGACGGATGCGCGGGCGCTGCGGGCGCGCCACATCCTCTACACCGGCTATTATCCGGGGCTGAGCGAGGACAGCCGCTCGGACGATGTCGTGGGGCTGATCGCGGGGGGAGCGGGCGTCGCTCTGGGGTCTGCCTTGCTGGGTCCGCTGGGTCTCGCCGCGGGCGTTTTCGCGGGCATCCTGGCGCAACGGGAAGCCCAACAGGCCGCGGCGCAGGTGGAGTATTTCTACACCCGCCTGAGCGCGGAACTGACGCGGCGCATCGCCGAGCACAACCGCCGCTCCTCGGGGCCGTCGGTCCACTACGTGAACCCGCGCTTCCCCAAGTCCCGCGCCATGTACACGCGCGAGCCCTGGGTCTACGAGCCGCCCGGTCGCGGCAACCAGACGGTGCGGGATGCGCGCATCGCCCATTACCGGGCGCGCATGGGCGGCGATCCGCCGCTCGACAAGCGGCCCATGATCTACAACGCGCATTGGGCGCACCCCAATGAAGCGGGGGCCGCGCAATATGGCCACCGCATCGCGGAGGAACTGGATCGCGTCGTCAACTTCTCGCTGCGGCGCGAGGCCGAGCGCATCTCCCGCGAACCTGGCATCCGCGCCCGTCAGGACCGGCTGGTGTTCAGCCGCGCGGGAGGGTCCGTGCGCGCGCTGATGCGGATCGCGGTGGTGGAGACCATCGAGTTCCGCCTGCAGTTCGCCTCGGTGGTCGGCTTCACGACCGAGGGCGGCCCCAACAGCTTCCGCGTCATGCCCGCGACCTTGCGCACGAAGGCCGGCGAGTTCGAGGCGCGTGCCTTCCGCGGGGCCTCGCGCCCGCGAAGAACCACGCATCTCGAAGTGCTCTTCGACCTGCGTGGCGTGGCCTATGGCGAGATCGGCCACCTCGACTTCGCCTTCGACGGGCAGAACATGGTGTTCGACACGAAGGGCAAGCTCGAACTCTTCGTGAACGGCTATCCCATCTTCTCGGGCGATGCGCCGGCCGGCCAGTGGCGGGCGGATGGCCTTCTGATGCGCTTCCGCCACCCGCTGCCGTAACGTCCCGCCGCGGGTGCGCCCGGCCTCAGGCCGGCTGCGCCCGCGGCGCCCAGAGCTTCGACAGCGTGGGGTAGAACAGCATGACCAGGCCCAGGGTCATGATGCCGCCCACCAGCCAGTTGGAGAAGAACACGGTGAGCGAACCCTCGCTCAGCAGCAGGGATTGGCGGAAGCTCTCCTCCGTGCGGTCGCCCAGCACCAGCGCCAGCACCAGCGGCGCCAGCGGGTAGTCGAGCTTCTTCATCACATAGCCGATGACGCCGAAGATCAGCATCAGCACCACGTCGAACTCGGCCGAGTTCACCGTGTAGGCGCCGATGGCGCAGACCATCAGGATGATGGCGGCGATGATGGAGAAGGGCACGCGCAGGATCGCCGCGAACCAGGGCACGGCCGCCAGCACGATGATGAGCCCCACGATGTTGCCGAGATACATCGACGCGATTAGCCCCCAGACGAAATCCTTCTGCTCGACGAAGAGCATGGGCCCCGGCTGCAAGCCCCACATGATGAGGCCGCCCAGCAGCACGGCCGCCGTGGGCGAACCCGGCACGCCGAGCGAGAGCATGGGCAGCAGTGCCGAGGTGCCGGCCGCATGCGCCGCCGTCTCGGGCGCCACCACGCCCTCCATGCGGCCGCGGCCGAAGCTCTCCTTGTCCTTCGCCATGCGCCGCGCCACGCCATAGGACATGAAGGAGGCGGGCGTGGCGCCGGCGGGCGTGATGCCCATCCAGCAGCCGATCAGCGAGGAGCGGATGAACAGCGCCCAATGCCGCGGCAACTCGGCCCAGGTGCGCAGCACGGTGCCCAGCGTGATGCGCGCGCGGGCGCCCTTGAAGCGCAGCCCCTCCTCGATGGACTGGAAGATCTCCGACAGGCCGAACAGGCCGATCACCACCACCAGGAAGTCAATGCCGCGCATCAGCTCCATGGAGCCGAAGGTCATCCGCAACTGGCCCGTGACGCCATCCATGCCGACGCCCGCCAGCAGGAAGCCGAACATCATCGCCGCCAGTGCCTTGAGCGGCGAGCCCCGCGCCAGGCCGATGAAGCAGGCGAAGGAGAGGAACATCACCGCGAAGAATTCCGGCGGGCCGAATTGCAGCGCGAATTGCGCGACGAGCGGGGCCAGGAAGGTGATCATCACCACCGCGATGAAGGCGCCCACGAAGCTCGAGGTAAAGGCCGCCGTCAGCGCCTCGCCGGCGCGGCCCTGTTGCGCCATCGGGTAGCCGTCGAAGGTGGTGGCGACGGACCATGGCTCGCCCGGGATGTTGAACAGGATGGAGGTGATGGCGCCGCCGAACAAAGCGCCCCAGTAGATGCAGGAGAGCAGGATGATGGCGCTGACCGGCGGCAGGGTGAAGGTGAGCGGCAGCAGGATGGCGATGCCATTGGCGCCCCCCAGCCCCGGCAGCACGCCGATGAGCACGCCGAGCACGATGCCCGCCACCATCAGCAGCACGTTTTCCCATTGCAGCGCCACGGCGAAGCCGTGGCCCAGGAGCTGGATCTCTTCCATGTCGGTTCCCGCGGCGCGCGCCCGTCAGGCCGCGCGCGGGTTCTCCGCGCGCCGGGTGGGCCGTAGCTGGAGGGCGAGGGGAGGCGGGTTCAGTAGCCGAGCGCGGTCTCGAGCGGCCCCTTGGGCAGGGCGACCAGGAACCAGATCTCGAAGATGACGAAGGCGGTGAGAGCGGCCGCGGCGCCCGAGAGCAGCGAGGTCACCATCCGGAACTCGCCGAAGCGCCGCATGAAGAAGGCCACCAGCACGGCCGAGCTGACATAGATGCCCGCCAGCGGGATCACGGCCACATAGATGGCGGTCGGGATGAAGACCTGCGCCACCAGGCCGAGCTGCCCCCAGGTGGCGAAGCGCGGTCCGCGCGCGCCGCGCCGGTGGTCGCGCAGCGCGATCACGAGGTTGCCGAGGCTCGCCAGCGCCAGGATGGCGCCCAGCCAGAAGGGGAAGTAGCCCGATTGCGGCCCGTCCGCGCCCCAGCCCGCGCCGACGCGCAGGCTGTCCATCATGCCGATGCCGCCCGCCGCCATCAGCACGACGGCGGTGGCGATCTCCATGCCACGCTGGCTGGGGCCGCGCTCGGCCGCCGTTTCGGCGCTGGGGATGAGGGCGCTGTCCTGGGTGGTGATGCTCATGGTCTCAGCCCCCCGCCGCCAGGAAGCCCGCTTCGCGCATGAGGCCGCGGTGGCGCTCCTCCTCGCGGCCCAGCCATTCGGCGAAGGGGGCGCCGGTCAGGGTGGTGGTGTTGAAGGCGCCGTTCGCCATCAGGTCGCGCCATTCGGGGGTTTCGGCCACGCGTTCCAGCAGGTTCACCCAGAAGGCGGTCTGGGCGGGGGTGATGCCGGGGGCGCCGAAGATGCCGCGCAGCATCAGGTACTCGACGTCGAGCCCGCTCTCCTTGCAGGTCGGAATGTCCTGCCAGCCCATGGTCTCGGTGATGCGGCCCTCGCCCGGCAGGCGGCGGCTGTCGAAGACGCACAGGGGGCGCAGCGTGCCGGCGCGCCAATGCGTCACGGCCTCGATCGGGTTGTTGACCGTGCTGTCAATGTGCCGGCCGACGAGCTGCGTCGCCACCTCGCCGCCGCCCCGGAAGGGCACATAGGTGAAGGTCGCACCCGTCGCGCGTTGCAGGGCGACAGTGATGATCTGGTCCTCCTGGCGGGAGCCGGTGCCGCCCATGCGCAGGCGGCCGGCCTTCGCGGCCTCGACGAACTGGGCCACGTTCTGCCAGGGGCTTTCCGCGTTCACCCAGAGCACGAATTCATCGAGCGCCATCATCCGGATCGGCGTCAGGTCGCGCCAGGTGAAGGGGATGCCCGTGGACATCGGCGTGGTGAACAGGTTCGACAGGCTGATGATCAGCACATGCGGGTTGCCGCGGCTGTTGCGGGCTTCGAGGAAGCCCTCGGCGCCGGCGCCGCCCGCCTTGTTCACCACCATCAGCGGCCGGTTCATCAGGTTGTGCTTGGTGACGATGCCCTGGATGACGCGCGCCATCTGGTCCGCGCCGCCGCCCGTGCCGGCGGGGACGATGAACTGCACCGGGCGCTGCGGCTGCCAGGAAGCTTGGGCGAGGGCGGGAGTGGCGAGGGCGGCGGCACCGAGCCCCGCGCCCATGGCGGCAAGCTGACGACGGCGAAGCATCATGGTCGGGGCCCTTTCTCGATGGCCCTTTGAAAATGCCGTAAAGTCCGCCAGGTGGAAGCCGTTCGTTTTGCAAAGATGTCAACTTGGTGTGAAGCAATGAAAATCTTGAAAATCGGCCGTCTCGACTTTTCGCGGTAGTGAAATGATCCCATGCTTTCGGGAGTTTCGTTTGGAGACATCGCCTTGGCCATCACATCCGCGACCAGTCTTTCCGCCCTCCTGGCGCGTGGCGCCGCCGAAGCGCCCGCCCTGCGGGCCCCCGGGCGCCCGGCCCTGACCCATGGTGCGCTGCGCGACCTCGCAACCCGTACGGTCGCGGCGCTCAACGGGCGCGGCATCGGGCGTGGTGAGCGCGTGGCGATCGTTCTGCCCAACGGGCCCGAGATGGCGGCGGCCTTCCTGTGCATCGCGGCCGGCGCCTGCACCGCGCCCCTCAACCCCGCCTACAAGCAGGACGAGTTCGCCTTCTACCTGGAGGACCTGAAGCCCCGCGCCCTGGTGGTGCAGCGGGGGGTAGAGACGTCCGCCCGCGCGGCCGCCGAGGGGCTGGGCATCCCCGTGCTGGAACTCGTTCCCGGTGAGGCGGCGGGCGACTTCACGCTGGAGGGCGGCACCCCCGGCGCCGCCGCCCGCCCCGGCATGGGCGAGGCGGAGGATGGCGCGCTCGTGCTGCACACCTCGGGCACCACGGCGCGGCCCAAGATCGTGCCGCTCAGCCAGCGCAACATCTGCGCCTCGGCGGCCCACATCGGCGCCACGCTGGAACTGGGCGAGGCGGATGTGTGCCTCAACATCATGCCGCTCTTCCACATCCATGGGCTGATCGCGGCGGTGCTGTCGAGTGTCGCCGCCGGCGGGGCCGTGGTCTGCACGCCGGGCTTCGACGGGATGCGCTTCTTCCGCCTGCTCGAGGAGGAGCGCCCCTCCTGGTACACGGCCGTGCCCACCATGCACCAGGTGATCCTGGCCCGCGCCGAGCGCAACGCCGATGTCATCGCTCGCGCGCCGCTGCGCTTCATCCGATCCTCCTCGGCCTCGTTGCCCGGGCCGGTCATGGAGGCGATGGAGAAGGCCTTCGGCTGCCCGCTGGTCGAGAGCTACGGCATGACGGAAGCCGCGCACCAGATGGCCTCCAACCCGCTGCGCGGCGCGCGCAAGCCGGGTGCGGTGGGCCTGCCCGCCGGCCCCGAGGTCGCCATCATGGACGAGGACGGCACGATCCTGCCGCAGGGCGGTATCGGCGAGGTGGTGATCCGCGGCCCCAACGTGACGGCGGGCTACGACAACAACCCCGACGCCAACGCCAAGGCCTTCACCGATGGCTGGTTCCGCACCGGCGACCAGGGGATGCTGGACACGGACGGCTACCTGGTGCTGACCGGGCGCCTCAAGGAACTCATCAAGCGTGGTGGCGAACAGGTGAGCCCGCTGGAGGTGGATGGCGTGCTCTCCGCCCACCCCGCCGTGGCCCAAGCGCTGACCTTCTCCATCCCCCACAAGATGCTGGGCGAGGAGGTGGGTGCGGCCATCGTCCTGCGTGACGGTCAGGAGGTGACCGAGCGCGAGCTGCGCGACTTCGCGGCGAAGCAGCTTGCGGACTTCAAGGTTCCCCGCAAGATCGTCTTCCTGCCGGAGATTCCCAAGGGCGCCACGGGCAAGCTCATGCGGATCGGCCTGGCGGAGAAGCTGGGGGTGACGGCTTGATGCGAATTTGCGTTTTCGGGGCAGGGGCCATCGGCGGACTGATGGCGGCGAAACTCGCCGCCGCCGAGGCTGCCGAGGTGACGATCATCGCCCGCGGCCCCCATCTGGCCGTCATGCAAGCCAATGGCCTCAAGCTGGTCAGCGAGGGGGCGGAGACCGTGGTCCACCCCCGCTGCGTGGCCACGCCCGAGGAGGCCGGGCCGCAGGACGCCGTCATCATCACGCTCAAGGCCGTGGGGCTGCCGGGTGCGGCGCCGCAGATTGCAAAGCTGCTGGGGCCGGAGACGGCCCTCGTCTCGGCGGTGAACGGCATCCCGTGGTGGTATTTCCACAAGTTCGGCGGCGACTTCGACGGGCGGCGGGTGGAAAGCGTGGACCCGGGCGGCGAGGTCTCGCGCCTGCTGCCGCCCGAACGCGCCATCGGCTGCATCGTCTATCCGGCGGCCGAGGTGTCCGAACCCGGCGTGATCGAGCACAGCTATGGCGACCGCTTCACGCTGGGCGAACCCTCGGGCGAGCGCACGCCGCGCGTGGAGGCCCTGGCCAAGGCGCTGGTCGCGGCGGGCTTCAAGGCTCCGGTGCGGCCCAAGATCCGCGACGAGATCTGGGTGAAGCTGTGGGGCAACCTGGCCTTCAACCCGATCAGCGCGCTGACCTTTGCCACGCTGGACGTCATCACCGCCCCCGGCGAATTGCGGGACCTCGCGCGGGCCATGATGCTGGAGGCACAGGAAATCGGGCAGGCATTGGGCGTGCGCTTCGCCATTGACGTGGACAAGCGCATCGCGGGCGCGGCGGAAGTGGGCGCGCACCGCACCTCCATGCTGCAGGACCTGGAGCGCGGGCGGCCCATGGAGGTCGAGGCGCTGCTCGGCGTCATCGTCGAGTTCGCGGAACTCACTGGGCGCCCCGCGCCCAGTTGCCGCACCGTGCTGGCGCTGCTGCGCGCCCGGGCCCGGGCGGCGGGCTGCCTGTGACGCAGGGCTGGGAGTAGCAGCCAAGCTTTCGCGCGCCGCCCTCGGTGCAGGGCGCCCACTTGCACTCTCACCTCGGGTCCTGGACGCGTGGACCATGTGTCGCGCGTGTCGGATTGGCCCCTCGCTGAGCCTTGGCGCGGAATGGCGGTGGGTGAGGGGACACGGGCCTCCCACTGACCGGCGGGCAGGGCAGGATGGTGCCGACGGCGAGAATCGAACTCGCGACCTACCGATTACGAATCGGTTGCACTACCGCTGTGCTACGTCGGCCCAGTTCTGCGGTGGAACCAAGGCCCCGCCGCGCTGACGGCCCGCTCTTAGCCCCGCCGCGCCGACCGCGCAACCGGGCTTGCCTGGATGCGGCACGGCGCCATGTGCATTGCGCGCAATTTCGCGCCCCGTGCTACCAGCGGACATGGCCTTCGAACCCGATCTCCTGCTCGACCGGCGCCGCCTCAAGCGGCAGCTCGCCCTCTGGCGCACCACCTTCGTCCTGGGCGTGGTGGTGGGCCTGGCCGTCATCTTCGGCGGGCCGGGGCCGGCCGCCGGCGTGCTGGGCGGGCAGCATGTGGCCCGGCTGACGCTGGCCGGCACCATCAGCGAGGACCGCCGCACCCTGCGCCTGCTGGAACGCGCGGCCCAGGACGACGACGTGCGCGCCCTGCTGGTCATGATCAACAGCCCGGGCGGGTCGGTTGCGGGCGGCGAGGCCTTCCACACCGCCATCGCCCGCGTGCGCGCGGCGGGCAAGCCCGTGGTGGCCGTGATGGGGGGCACCGCGGCCTCGGCTGGCTACATGGTGGCGCTGCCGGCCCATCGCATCTTCGCCCGCGAATCCACGCTCACGGGCTCCATCGGCGTGCTGCTGCAAAGCTTCAACGCGGCGGACTTGCTGGAAAGCCTGGGCGTGCGGCCGGAGAGCATCACCTCCGGGCCGCTGAAGGACCAGCCCAGCCCCTTCCGCCCGCTGACGGAGGAGGGCCGGGCCGCGCTCTCCGCCGTGGTCGAGGACATGCAGTCCCAGTTTGTGGCCATGGTCGTCGCCGGGCGCGGCATGCCCGAGGCCCAGGTGCGCGCCGTGGCCGATGGCCGCGTCATGACCGGGCGCCAGGCGCTGGCGCTGGGCCTGCTCGATGCCATCGGCGGGGAGGCGGAGGCGCGCGCCTGGCTGGCGGAGCAGCACGAGGTTCCACGCGACCTGCGGGTGCGTGACCTGGACCCCCGCGGGACGGCCGAACGCGCCCTCTCCTCCATGTCGGACGCCCTCTGGGGAGGGGCCGCGCGCCTGCTTCGCGCCGAAGGGGTATTTCCCTGGCAAATTTCGCTTCGATAAACGCTGAACTTCCTGCAATCTTGACCACATCGGGTTGCGTGAAACGCACCACGTCGCGAGGAACGCCATGACCAAAAGCGAGTTGATCGCGCATCTGGCCACCCAGCATCCGCATTTACGGCAGCCGGATGTGGAACTTGTGGTTGGTACGATCTTCGAGGAAATCAGCAAGGCCCTCGCGCGCGGGGACCGGGTGGAGCTGCGTGGCTTCGGCGCCTTCACCACCCGCAAGCGCGACGCCCGCCAGGGCCGCAACCCCCGCACCGGGGAGAGCGTGGCCGTGGCCAGCAAGGGCATGCCGCATTTCCGCCCGGGCAAGGAGCTGCGGATTCGCGTCAATGGTGGCCAGGATCCGGGCGAGGGCGCCTGACCCGCCCTGGCTGACGCCGCCGCGATTCCGGGGTAACGCATGGGGCATGCTCGCACGTCCCCAAGCTCCAGGCGGCCGCCTGATCGCGGCCCTCGACACCCCGCGCCTCGACGAGGCCCTCTCCCTCGCGGACCGCATGGGGGGTGCCCCCGCCGTGCTGAAGCTGGGGCTGGAGTTGTTCTGCGCGGAAGGCCCCGCGGCGCTGGACGCGCTGACCGCCCGCGCACCGGTCTTTCTTGATCTCAAGCTGCACGACATCCCGAACACGGTGGCCGGCGCGGTGCGCGCCCTCTGCCCCCGTGGGCCCGCCATGCTGACCCTGCACGCCGGCGGCGGCCCCGCCATGATCGCGGCCGCGCGCGAGGCGGCGCAGGCGGCGGGGGCGCATCGCCCCATCCTGCTCGCCGTCACGGTCCTGACCAGCATGGACGCCGCCACCCTGCACGAGGTGGGCGTGGCCGGCGGGCCGGCCCAGCAGGTGCTGCGCCTGGCGCGCATGTCGCTCGCGGCCGGGGCCGACGGCCTGGTCTGTTCCGCACGGGAAGTCGCCATGCTCCGCGATGCGCTGGGCGAGGAGCCCCTGCTGGTCGTGCCCGGCATCCGCCCCGCCGGCAGCGCCCATGGCGACCAGGCCCGCGTCGCCACCCCGGAGGAGGCCGTGGCCGCCGGCGCCGACTGGATCGTGGTGGGCCGCCCCATCACCGCCGCGCCGGACCCCGGCGCCGCCGCCCGCGCCATTGTGGCCGCCCTGCCACGATGAGCATCTGGGTCAAGGTCTGCGGCATCGTCACCCCCGAGGCCCTGGCGGCGGCCGCCCAGGCCGGTGCGGACGAGGTGGGTTTCGTCTTTTTCCCCGCCTCGCCCCGCGCGCTGACGCCGGAGCAGGCGGGCGCGCTCTCGGCCACGCTTGAGGGCGGGCCGGGGCGCGTGGGCCTCTTCGTGGACCCCACGGATGAGCAGCTGGCCGAGACGCTCGCCGCCGTGCCGCTCGACACCATCCAGCTGCATGGCGAGGAGACGCCCGCCCGCGTCGCCGAAATCCGCGCGCGCTTCCGCCGGCCTGTGATGAAGGCGCTGGGCATCGCGACCGAGGCCGACCTGGCCGCCATCCCGCCCCATGCCGCGGTAGCCGACCGGCTGCTGCTGGACGCCAAGGCCCCGCCAGGCGCGGCCCTGCCTGGCGGCAATGCCCAGCCCTTCGAGTGGCGGCTGGTGCGGGGCTTCCCGGTCGGCCGGCCCTGGCTGCTGGCGGGTGGCCTGACGCCCGACAACGTGGCCGAGGCCATCGTGACCTCCGGCGCCGCGGGTGTGGACGCCTCCTCGGGGCTGGAGCGGGAGCGGGGGGTGAAGGACCCGGCCCTGCTGGCCGCCTTCGTGCGCGCCGCGAAGGGCGTCTGAGGGCGCGCCGCGAGATCCGGGGTTGGGGAAAGCCGCGCGCTTGGCTATCACTGTCGCCCCCGGGGGGATGCACTGCCCCCCGCGCACCTCAGTCCCGGGAACGCCCAGTTGAACAAGCCCCTCACGCGCCCGAACACCTACCGCAGCGGCCCCGACGCCGCCGGCAAGTTCGGCGGCTTCGGCGGCCGCTATGTGGCCGAGACGCTGATGCCCCTCATCCTCGAGGTGGAGCAGGCCTACAATGCCGCCAAGGCGGACCCGGAATTCGACGCGGAGTGGCGCCGGCTGCTGACCCATTACGTCGGCCGCCCCAGCTCGCTGTGGTATGCTGAACGCGTGACGGAACACCTCCGCGCCAAGGCCAGCTCCGGCATGGGGGCCAAGGTCTATTTCAAGCGCGATGAGCTGAACCACACCGGCGCGCACAAGATCAACGCCGTGCTGGGCCAGATCCTGCTGGCCAAGCGCATGGGCAAGAAGCGCATCATCGCCGAGACGGGCGCGGGCCAGCATGGCGTCGCCACCGCCACCGCCTGCGCGCTGTTCAACCTGCCCTGCACCGTCTTCATGGGCGCGACCGACGTGGCCCGCCAGCAGCCCAACGTCTTCCGCATGAAGCTGCTGGGGGCCGAGGTGGTGGCCGTGGAATCGGGTGCCGCCACGCTGAAGGACGCGATGAACGAGGCGCTGCGCCACTGGGTCGCGAATGTCGAGGACACCTACTACTGCATCGGCACCGTGGCGGGCCCGCACCCCTATCCCGCCATGGTGCGCGACTTCCAGAGCGTGATCGGCGCCGAGACCCGCGTGCAGATGCAGGAGGCCGAGGGCCGCCTGCCGGACATCCTGGTGGCCGCCATCGGCGGCGGTTCCAACGCCATGGGCCTGTTCCACCCCTTCCTGGACGACGCCTCGGTGCGGATGCTGGGCGTGGAGGCCGGCGGGCATGGCGTGGACACCGTGACCGGCCATGCGGCGAGCCTGACCGGCGGCCGCCCCGGCGTGCTGCACGGCAACCGGACCTACCTGCTGCAGGACGAGCATGGGCAGATCCTGGAGGGGCACTCCATCAGCGCGGGCCTCGACTACCCCGGCGTCGGGCCGGAGCACGCCTGGCTGCACGAACTGGGCCGCGTGGAATACGTGAACGCCACCGATGACGAGGCGCTGGAGGCCTTCCAGCTCTGCTCCCGCCTCGAGGGCATCATCCCCGCGCTGGAGCCCGCGCACGCGCTGGCGCATGTGCTGAAGGTGGCGCCGACGCTGCCCGAGGACACGCTGATCGTGATGAACATGTGCGGCCGGGGCGACAAGGACATCTTCACCGTGGCCCGCCTGCTCGGGGAGAATTTCTGATGTCGGCCACCGCCACCGAAACCCGCCCCCAGGCCGGCACCGGCTCGCGCATCGCCGCCCGCTTCGCGAAGCTGCGGGCGGAGGGGCGCGGCGCGCTGATCCCCTTCCTCGAAGCCTATGACCCCGACCGCGCGACCAGCATGGAGATCCTGCGCGGGATGCCGGCGGCGGGCGCCGACCTCATCGAGATCGGCGTGCCCTTCACCGACCCGATGGCCGATGGGCCCATCATCCAGCTCGCCGGCCAGCGCGGGCTGAAGGCCGGCGCCACGCTGGGCGGCACGCTGGAGATGGTGCGGGAGTTCCGCGCGGGTGATACCGACACCCCCGTGATCCTGATGGGCTACCTGAATCCCATCCTCTCCTACGGCGCCGAACGCTTCGTGGCCGATGCCGCCGGCGTGGGCGTGGATGGCCTCATCGTGGTGGACATGCCGCCCGAGGAGGCCGAGGTGCTGGCGCCGCATGCGAAGGCCGCGGGGCTCGACATCATCCGCCTCGTGGCGCCCACCACCGACGCGGCGCGCCTGCCCGTGGTGCTGAACGCCTCTTCGGGCTTCGTCTACTATGTGGCGATCACCGGCATCACCGGCACGCGCAGCGCCGACCCGGAGGCGCTGGAAGCCGCCATCCCGCGCATCCGCGCGCATACGGACCTGCCCATCTGCATCGGCTTCGGCGTGCGTACGCCGGAGCAGGCGGGGCATGCCGCGCGCGTCTCCGATGGCGCGGTGGTGGCGTCGGCGCTGATCGAGACCATGTCACGCACCCTGGATGGAGAGGGCCGCGCCACGCCCGGCACGGCGCAAGCCATGCTGGACCAGGTGCGGGCGCTGGCCGCCGCGGTGCGCGCGGCGCGCTGACCGCGGGGGCGCCCGGTCAGGGGGAAGGTCAACCTTCGGGCGCACCAGGCGTTTCAAGCCCCGCAACAGCGGGACGCATGACCATGACTCACGCCGGGCCGCCAAAGATGGACGCCGACCCCTTCCGGGACCTGTCGGGGCCCATGGCGGACCGGATGCGCCAGCATGACTGGCCCGCCACCGCCTTCGGCCCACCCGGCCACTGGCCCTCGCCGCTCTGCACCCTGCTGCGGCTGATGCTCTCGGCCAACCAGCCGATGTTCATCGGCTGGGGGCAGGAGGCGCGAATCCTCTATAACGACGCCTATGCCGAGGTGCTGGCGGACAAGCACCCGGCCGCGCTGGGCCAACCCTTGCTGGAGGTCTGGTCCGAGATCCGTGACGACCTCGCGCCCATCCTGGATGATGTGCGGGCCAGCCGCCCCGTCCACATGGACCAGATCCGGCTGAACATGCTCCGGCGTGGCTACCTGGAGGAGACCTTCTTCGCCTTCTCCTACACCCCCATCCAGGATGAGGCCGGCGCCTGGGCCGGGCTGTTCTGCGCCTGCACGGAGACCACGGCCCAGGTGCGGCTGCAAAGGGCGCTCGCCGAGAGCGAGGCGCGCGCGAGCCGCCTGCTGGAAAGCATCACCGACGGCTTCATCGCCCTCGCGCCTGATTGGCGCATCGCCTTCCTCAACCGCCAGGGTGAACGCATCCTGAGCCCCTTGCAGCGCGGCAGCACGAGTTTCCGCGGCGCCTTCTTCTGGGATGCCTTCCCCGAAGTGGTGGGCACGCCCTTCGAGGCGGTCTATCGCCGCGCGATGGACCAGGGCATCGCCGGCAGCACGGAGGCCTATTTCGCCCCGCTCGACACCTGGTTCGACCTGCGCGCCTACCCCACCGCCGATGGCATCTGCGGCCACTTCCTCGACGTGGGCGAGCGCAAGCGCGCCGAACGCCATCGTGAGCTGCTGATCCATGAACTCGACCACCGCGTGAAGAACACGCTGGCCATCGTGCAGGCCATCGCCGCGCAGAGCTTCCGCGTGACCCCGCAACTGGCCGAGCCCGTGCGAGCCTTCCAGCAGCGCCTGAGCGCGCTCGGTGCCGCACACAACCTGTTGACGCGGCAGAGCTGGGACCATGTCTCGCTGGAGGCGCTGGCGGACGAGGTGACGGCCAGCGCCTGCGACCGTCCCGAACGCGTGACCCTTCAGGGGCCCAGGGTGATGCTGCCGCCCAAGGCCGCCATCACGTTGGCCATGGCGTTGCATGAACTCTGCACCAACGCGCTCAAGCATGGCGCACTGACCACGGAGACGGGCCGCGTGGACCTCGATTGGAGCGAGGCGGGGCCCGGTGATTTCTGGCTGATGTGGCGCGAATGGGACGGGCCGGCCCTGCAGCCGCCCAGCCATCGCGGCTTCGGCCTGCGGATGATCGAGCAGGCGCTGGCGCAGGAGTTCCATGGCCAGGTCTCATTGGAATTCCGGCCCGAAGGGCTGGTCTGCACGCTGCGCGGCCGCCTGCCGCTGGACGGCTGACCCCGCTTCGCCGAGCATTCGCTCGAGGGATGGAGGCGATGATGACGCAGGTGGGTTTCGTGGGCTTGGGCATGATGGGGCGGCCCATGGCGGGCAACCTGGTGGCCAAGGGGGTGTCGCTCAGGACGCATGACGCCGCGGGCCAGGCCATCCAGGGGGGGGAGGCCGTGGGCCTGGAGGGCCTCGCGCCCTGCGACACCATCATCCTGATGCTGCCCGACAGCCCCGCCGTGGCCGCGGTGATGGAAGGGCTGCTGCCCGTGCTGCGGCCCGGCGCGCTGGTGATTGACATGGGCAGTTCCGTCCCCGCCGAGACGCGGCGTTGGGCGGCGGCGCTGGAGGCGCGGGGCTGCGCCATGCTGGACGCGCCCGTCTCGGGCTCGGTGCCCAAGGCGCGGGCGGGGACGCTCGCCATCATGGTGGGCGGCGCGCCCGCCGATGTGGCGCGCGCCGACGCCCTGCTGCGGCTGATGGGCGAGGCCATCATCCCCACCGGGCCCGTGGGCAGTGCCCATGCGATGAAGGCGCTGAACAACTACGTCTATGCGGCCGGGCTGCTGGCGGTGAGCGAGGCCGCGCTGATGGCGGAGGCGGAGGGGCTGGACCTGAACATCCTGGCCGCCGTGATGAACGCGAGTTCGGGCCGCAACATCGCGACCGAGACGAAGTTGGCGCAGGAGATCATCACGGCGCGCTATGCCGGTGGTTTCCAGCTAGGCCTCATGCGCAAGGACCTGGAGACGGCCGGGCGCATCGCCGCCGGCACGGGCACGGCCCATGCGCTGCTGGATCTCTGCCGCGCGCAATGGGGCGCGGCGGTCGAGCGGCTGGGGCCCAAGGCCGACAACACCGAGATCCACCGCCACCTGAAGGGCTGACCTCAGGCCGCGCCCTTGCGCTCCGCCAGCAGGTCGCGGATTTCGGTGAGCAGCCGCACATCGGCGGGCGGGACGGGAGGCTTCGCGGCCTCCTGCTTCTTCTCCTGCTCCAGGCGGCGGCGCACGCCGTTCATCGCCTTCACCATCAGGAAGACGATCCAGGCCAGCAGCAGGAAGTTCAGCACCACCGTGGCGAAGTTGCCGTAGGCGAGAACGGCGCCCTGGGCGCGGGCGGCCTCCAGTGTGGTGGCCGTGACGCCGGGCGCGAGGGGCAGGAAATAGTTGGAATAATCCAGCCCGCCGATGATCGCGCCCGCGATGGGCATGATGATGTCACTCACCAGCGAGGAGACGATCCGCCCGAAGGCGGTGCCGATGACGACGCCCACCGCCAGGTCCATGACATTGCCCCTGGCGATGAACTCCCGGAATTCCTTCAGCATCGGCACCTTCCTGCACGGTTGAGTGCAGGTGGAACGCTCAGCCCAGCTTGTGGTTGGCCATGGCCTCCAGCGCCTGTACCAGGCCCGAATGGTCCCAGCCCTCGCCGCCCATGGCCGCGCAGGCGGAGAAGAGCTGCTGCGCGGAGGCGGTGTTGGGCAGGGCCACGCCCAGCTCCTTCGCCGATTGCAGGGCGAGGTTCAGGTCCTTCTGATGCAGCTTGATGCGGAAGCCCGGGTTGAAGGTGCGGTTGATCATCCGCTCGGCATGGACTTCCAGGATGCGGCTGTTGGCGAAGCCGCCCATCAGCGCCTGGCGCACCTTGGCGGGGTCCGCACCCGCCTTGGAGGCGAAGACCAGCGCCTCGGCCACCGCCTCGATGTTCAGCGCCACGATGATCTGGTTGGCCACCTTCGTGGTTTGCCCTGCGCCATTGGGCCCGACGAGGGTGATGTTCTTGCCCATCGCCTCGAACAGCGGCAGGGCGCGGGCGAAGGCGGCTTCCGGCCCGCCCACCATGATGGTCAGCGCCGCGTTCTTCGCACCCACCTCGCCGCCGCTGACCGGCGCGTCCAGGTAGTCGCAGCCCAGCGCGTTCACGCGGGCCGCGTAGTCCTTGGTGGCCGTCGGGCTGATGGAGGACATGTCAATCACCAGCTTGCCGGCGGAAAGCCCCGCCGCCACGCCGCCCTCGCCGAACAGCGCGCGCTCCACGTCGGGCGTGTCGGGCACCATGATGATGATAACCTCCGCCGCCTTGGTGGCGGCGGTGGCGTCGGGGACGATGGTGAATTGGGCGCGGGCCTCGGGCTTCAGGCTCGCGCGCTCGGGCGCGATGATCTCGTGGCCGGCGCGGGCGAGGTTTTCGGCCATGGGCTGGCCCATGATGCCGAGGCCGATGAAAGCGATCTTCATGTGGCGTTTCTCCGTGAATGTCAGGCGCGATACTTCGCGAACCAGCCCAGGCCGGCCAGCGTCTCGCCCTTCGGGCGGTACTCGCAGCCGATCCAGCCGCGATAGCCGCTGGCGTCAATGGCGTCGAAGACGAAGGGCCAGTTCACCTCGCCGGTGCCGGGTTCGTGCCGGCCTGGCGTGTCGGCCACCTGCATGTGGGCGATGTAGGGCAGGAGTTCGGCCGCGCGGCGGGACACGTCGCCCTCGGTGATCTGGCAATGGTAGAGGTCGAACTGCAGCCCCAGACGCTCCGGCCCCACCGCGTTGATGACGGAAACCGCCTCGCTCGTGCGGTTCAGGAAGAAGCCCGGGATGTCGCGGTGGTTGATGGGCTCGATGATGGGCTTCACGCCGGCCTTCATGCATTCCTCGGCCGCCCAGTCGAGGTTGGCGGCATAGGTGGCGAGCAGCGTGTCGCGCGGGATGCCGGCGGGCGTGAGGCCGGCCATGACGTGCAGGCGCGGGCAGGCGAGGGCGGCGCTGTATTCCAGCGCGCGCTTGATGCCCTCGCGGAATTCGGCGCGGCGGTCGGGCAGGCAGGCGGTGCCGCGCTCGCCATTGTTCCAGTCGCCGGGCGGGCCGTTGAACAGCACCTGGGCGAGGCCCTGGTCCTTGAGGCGGGTCGCGATCTCGGCGGCGGGGTATTCGTAGGGGAAGAGGAATTCCACCGCCTCGAAGCCCGCCGCGCGGGCGGCGGCGAAGCGGTCGAGGAAGGGGAGTTCGTTGAACATCATCGAGATGTTCGCGGCAAAGCGGGGCATTCTTCTTTCCCTCAGGCGCCGGGCGCCGCCTCCGGCGGCTTGGCTCCGCGCCGCCACTGGTGTGCGTTTGGCAAGGTCGGTCTGGGCGCGCCGTCCGCTATGCGGCCGGATCCTCCCAGGGCGGCGCCATGCTGCCCGAGGGCGCGCCCGCTGCAAAGCCAGTGCGCCTCGCCCACTGGTCCCCTTCGGTCGGCGGCGCGGCTCCGCCGCGCCAACGGCGGCACCCACCAGGATGGCCGCCAAACCGGGGCCCCCGCGAAAACGCGCAGCGTTATCGTGGGGTGGTCTACCGGGGTCCTCGCGAAAACGCGCAGCGTTTTCGTGGGAGGCAACGCCTCAGGCGTTGCCGGTGAGGTATTCCATCGCCGCGCGCACGCCCTCCGGCTTGTGCGGCACGCCCGCGATGCGCAGCCCCATCTCGATGCCCGAGAGCGTCGCCATCAGCTGCAATTCGCTGATGTCGCCCAGATGCCCGATGCGGAACACGCGGTCGTTCAACTGACCCAACCCGTTGCCGAGCGACATGTTGAACCGCTCCACGATGGCGGCGCGCAGCGCGTTGGCGCTGTGGCCCTCCGGAAGGCGCACGCCCGTCAGCACGGAAGAGTAGTGCCGCGGCTCCTGGCACTGCACCTCCAGCCCCCAGGCGCGGACGGCGCGGCGGGTGGCCTCGGCCATGCGGTCATGGCGGGCGAAGACGTTCTCCAGCCCCTCCTCCAGCAGCATGTCCAGCGCGGTGTCGAGCGCGTAGAGCATGTTCGTCGCCGGCGTGTAGGGGAAGTAGCCGGTGGCGTTGGAGGCGATCATCGGCTTCCAGTCCCAGAAGCTGCGCGGCAGCTTCGCCGTGTCGCCGGCCTTGAGCGCCTTGGCGCTGACCGCGTTGAAGGAGAGGCCCGGCGGCAGCATCAGCCCCTTCTGCGAACCCGAGACGGTGACGTCCACGCCCCACTCGTCATGACGGTAGTCCATGGAAGCGAGGCCGCTGATCGTGTCCACCAGCAGCAGGGCCGGGTGGCCAGCGGCGTCAATGGCGGCGCGGACTTCCGCGATGCGGCTGGTGCAGCCTGTGCTCGTCTCGTTGTGGACGACGCAGACGGCCTTGATCTCATGCCCCTTGTCGGCGCGCAGATATTCCTCGATGCGCGCGGGCTCGGCGCCGCGGCGCCAGTCGCCCTTGAGGAATTCCGGCCGGATGTCGAGGCGCTCGGCCATCTCGCGCCACAGGCTCGCGAACCAGCCGGTCTCGCACATCAGCACGCGGTCGCCGGGGGAGAGGGTGTTCACCAGCGCCGCTTCCCAGGCCCCGGTGCCGGAGGCGGGGTAGATGACGACGTGGCTTTGCGTCTGGAAGACCTTCTTGACCTTGTCCAGGATCATCTTGCCCATCACGCCGAAGTCGGGGCCGCGATGGTCCATGGTGGGGTTGTCCATGGCGCGCAGCACGCGGTCCGGCACGTTCGACGGCCCGGGGATCTGCAGGAAATGGCGGCCGGGCGTGGTGCGGGTCTGGAAATAGGCCATGGAAGTCCTCCTGTGCTGCGGCCCGGTGTGCCCCAGATCAGGCCCCCGCGCCAATGAGTTCGGCTTGTGCGCGGGATGAGGATTATCCATCTGACGCGGAGCGGCTTCGGGGCTAGATATGGCGCCATGAACGCCATGCCCGCACAGATCGGCGACAGCCGCCTCGCCCAGCGCCTGCAACGCGAAACGGAAGGGGAGGTGCTGTTCACCCCCGCCGATCGCGGCCGCTACGCCACCGACGCCTCGATCTACCAGGTGGAGCCCATCGGCGTTCTAGTCCCGAAGACGGCCGCCGATGTGGAGGCCGCCATGGCCATCTGCCGCGAGGAGGGCGTGCCCGTGCTGCCGCGCGGCGGCGGCACGTCGCAATGCGGGCAGACGGTCAACCGCGCCCTGGTGCTGGACTGCACAAAGCACCTGCGCCGCGTGCTGAACGTGGAGGCCGAGACGGCGCGCGTGGAGCCGGGCATCACGCTCGGCGCCTTGAACGAGGCGCTGAAGCCGTCCGGAAAATTCTTCCCGGTGGATCCCAGCACCTGGGCGCGCTGCACCATCGGCGGCATGGCGGGGAACAATTCCTGCGGGTCCAAGTCCATCCGCTACGGGCTGATGGCGGACAATGTGCGCGCCATTGACGCCATCCTGGCCGATGGTTCGCGCCACATCTTCGGCGAGGGCCTGCCCAACACCGACCTCGTCGCGCGCCTACACGCGCTGGGCGAGCGCGAGGCGGCCGAGATCGCCGAACGCTTCCCCGAACAGCTCCGCCGCGTGGGCGGCTACAACCTCGATGCGCTGACACCCGCCGCGCGCAGCGCCGGCCGGGGCAACCTCGCGCGGCTGCTGGTGGGGTCCGAGGGCACGCTGGCCTTCTCGGCCGCGCTGGACCTGAAGCTCTGGCCCATCAAGCCGCGCAAGGTGGTGGGCATCTGCCAGTTCCCGACCTTCCGCCGCGCCATGGAGGCGTCCAAGCACCTGGTCACGCTCGACCCCGAGGCGGTGGAGCTGGTGGACCGCACGATGATCGAGCTGGGCCGCTCCATCCCCATCTACCGCCCGATCATCGAGCGCATGATCATCGGCGAGCCCGACAGCCTGCTGATCGTGGAGTTCCACGGCCATGAGGACGGCCCGCTGCTGGCGGCACTCGACCGGCTCGAGGAGATGATGGGCGATCTCGGCCTGCCCGGCATGGTGGTGCGCGCGACGGATGCCGCCTTCCAGGCCGAGGTGGCGGAGGTTCGCGAGGCGGGCCTCAACATCATGATGTCCATGAAGGGCGACGCGAAGCCCGTCTCCTTCATCGAGGACGCGGCCGTCAGCCTGGACGACCTGCCCGACTACACCGAGCGCCTGACGGCGGTGTTCGACAAGCACGGCGTGAAGGGCACCTGGTATGCCCATGCCAGCGTGGGCTGCCTGCATGTGCGCCCCGTGTTGAACATGAAGGATGGCGGCGACGTCCGCCGCATGCGCGAGATCGCGGAGGAATGCTTCGCCCTGGTGCGCGAATACAAGGGCAGCCACAGCGGCGAGCATGGCGATGGCATCGTCCGCTCCGAATTCCACGAGAGCATGTTCGGCCCCAGGATCGTCCGCGCCTTCGAGGCGGTGAAGGACGAGTTCGACCCGAACAACCTGCTCAACCCCGGCCGCGTCGTGCGCCCGCCGCGCATGGATGACCGCACGCTGTTCCGCTACGGCCCGGACTATGCCGCGCTGCCGATCACACCCGCGCTGGATTGGTCCGCCTGGCCTGGCCCCCAACGCGGCCTGCTGGGCGCGGTCGAGATGTGCAACAACAACGGCACCTGCCGGAAGTTCGACGCCAACGTGATGTGCCCGAGCTACCGCGTCACGCGCGAGGAGCAGCACCTGACGCGCGGCCGCGCCAACACGCTGCGCTTGGCGCTGACGGGCCAGATCCCCGGCGGTATCGGCGGCGAGGCGGCGGTGGAGGCCATGTCCCTCTGCGTCTCCTGCAAGGGCTGCAAGCGCGAATGCCCCACGGGCGTGGACATGGCGCGCATGAAGATCGAGGTGCTGGCCGCCCGCAACGCGCGCCAGGGCGTGCCGCTGAAGGACCGGCTGATCGCGACCCTGCCGCGTTGGGCGGGGATGGCCTCGGCGGTGCCCTTCCTGGCCAATTTGCGCGACACCATCCCGGGCCTCGCCAAGCTGTCCGAAAAGCTGCTGGGGCTTTCGGCCGAACGCTCCCTGCCGCGCTTCCGCCGCGACGCCTTCCGGGATGGCGAGGCGCGGGCCGGTTCCGGCACGAAGGAGGTGATCCTCTTCGCCGACACCTTCAACCGGCACTTCGAACCCGAGAACCTGCGCGCCGCCGTGCGCGTGCTGGCCGCCGCCGGCTACAATGTGAAGCCGGCGCAGGGGGAGGGGACGCGTCCGCTCTGCTGCGGCCGTACCTACCTCGCCGCCGGCATGGTGGAGGAGGCGCGGGCCGAGGCGCGGCGCACCCTGGCAGCCCTGGCGGGGTCCGATGCGCCGGTGCTCGGCCTCGAACCCTCCTGCCTGATGACCCTGCGCGACGAGTTCACGGCGCTGCTGCCCGGCGCGGAGAGCGAGGCGCTGTCCAAGCGCGCCTTCCTCGCCACCGAATTCCTGGAGAAGGAGGGCACGCTGCCCGCGCTCAAGCCCGTGGCGGCGGCGGCGCATATCCATGGGCATTGCCACCAGAAGGCCTTTGGCGCCTTCCCCGCGGCCGTGAAGGCTTTGCGCCGCGTGCCGGGCATGGAGGTGAAGCCCATCGCCTCCTCCTGCTGCGGCATGGCCGGCGCCTTCGGCTATGAGGCCAAGAACATCGGGGCGTCGAAGGCCATGGCGGAACTCTCGCTGCTGCCCGCCGTGCGCGCGGCGCCCCAGGGCGACATCATCGTGGCCGACGGCACCTCCTGCCGCCACCAGATCCAGGACCTGTCGGGGCGCGAGGCGCTGCACTCCATCCGCGTGCTGGAGCGCGGCTTGTGAAGGCCGTCCTGGACTTCTGGTTCGCGGATGGCCCCGACACGCCCCGCAAGGCATGGTTCCAGCGCGACGACGCCTTCGACGCTGAGATCAGCGCCCGCTTCGGCCCTCTGGTCCCCCCCGCGCGGCAGGGCGCGCTCGATGGCTGGGCCGCCACGCCCGAGGGCGCGCTGGCCCTGCTGATCCTGCTGGACCAGTTCCCCCGCAACCTGTTCCGCGGCCACCCCGACGCCTTCGCCAGCGACCCGCACGCGCTGTCCCTGGCGCGGGAACTGGTGCTGCGCCAACGCATGGATTGGCGCGTCACGCCCACCCAGCGCGTCTTCTTCTACCTGCCCTTCGAGCATGCCGAGGACATGGCGGCGCAAGACCTCTCGGTGGCTCTCTTCGAGGGGCTGCGCGATCACCCCGCCGCCGCCGCACCGGGCGGCAGCATTGACTATGCGTGGCGGCACCGCGCCGTCATCACGCGCTTCGGCCGCTTTCCGCACCGCAATGCCACGCTTGGCCGTGAGAGCACGCCAGCGGAACTGACCTACCTGGCCCAGCCCGGCGCAGGTTTCTGAAGGACCACCCATGCAACTCGTCGGCCGTCTTCTTTCCCCCTTCGTGCGGCGCGTGGCCGCGACGCTGAACCTCTACGGCATGGAGTTCACCTCCCTGCCGCTGGCCACCACCACCGACGGCGCGGCCATCGCGGGCTACAACCCGGTGGGCCGGGTGCCGAGCCTGATCCTCGACGGTGGCGAGGTGCTGGTGGACAGCAACGCCATCCTCGACCACCTGGACGAGGTGATGGGTGAGGCCGCCCTGACGCCCCATGCCGGTGCCGAGCGCCGCCTGGTGCTGCGCGCCACCGCCATCGGCGTGGGCGTCATGGAAAAGACCGTCCAGGCCTATTACGAGACCGCCCGCCGGCCCGAGGCGCTGCGCTGGGCCGAAGGTGCCGCGAACCTCATGGCCCAGGCGCAGGGCGGTTTCGCGGCGCTGGAGGCCATGGCGGAGGGCGATTTCCTCTGCCTCGGCCGGTTGACCCAGGCGGATGTGACGGCGGTGGTGGCGCTCGATTTCGCGGCCAAGGTGCTGCCCGCGCTGGTGGAAGGCCGCTACCCGCGCCTGCACGCCCTCAGCGCCCGGCTGAACGCCGATGCCCGGGTGGGAGGCACGGCCTTCAAGGGCTGATGCCCCTTCACGCTTTGTTCAGGCCGCGCCGGGCATATCCCTGGCGCGGCCAAAAGGCGGTGCCTCCCTTTACTTCCGAATAAACTGTGCTGCATCGCAGCAAAAAGGTCTTGATCCCTGACCTGACTGCCCCATATCGTTACGCATACGGGAGAAATCGCTGCACGGCCCTTCACGCCGACCCCGTCAGGGGGAGGTACCGGACGAAAGAGGGTCAGATGCAACGTCGTCAACTTCTTGCCACCGCCACCGGGCTGGTTCTTCCCGCCCCGGCCCTGCTCCGTCACCGCCGCGCCGAGGCCGCCCAGCGCCTGGCCGAGCCGGACCCCGTGGATGTGGAACTGGTCCTGGCCGTGGATGTGTCCCGCTCGGTGGATGCCGTCGAGATGGAGATGCAACTCGACGGTTATGCCGCCGTCTTCCGCGACCGCAGCTTCATCGAGGCGATGACGCGCGGCCCCATCGGCAGCATCGCCGTCACGCTCTTCACCTGGTCCGACTGGAACATCCAGGAACACCTCGTGCCCTGGGCGAAGCTGGACAGCCCCGCGGCCGCGGAACGCTTCGCCGCCGCGATAGATGCGGCACCCCGGCGCACCCATCTTTATACCTCCATCTCGGCCGCCATTGACTATGCCGCCAACCTGTTCGGCCAAGGCTATGAGGGCACGCGCCGCGTCGTGGACATCTCGGGCGACGGCATCAACAATTCCGGCCGCGAGGTGGCGGATGCGCGGCGCGACGCGCTGGAGAAGGGCATCGTGCTCAACGGCCTCGCCGTGCTTGACCGCACGCCGCCGCCCCCGGGGTTGATGCCCACCCAGCCGCTGGACGAATACTTCCAGGAACGGGTCATCGGCGGCCCCGGCGCCTTCCTCATGGTGGCCGACGGTTTCGAGAGCTTCGGCCAGGCGGTGCGCCGCAAGATCATTCGCGAGATCGCCGCCGCCCCGCCGCCCGGCCCGCGGGTGGAACGCGCCTACGGCTGAGGGAAAGCCTCCGCGAGGCCAAGCAGGCGCCGCAAATCCGGCGCCGGCTCCGCCAGTTCCGCCAGGGTCGTCTCGTCCAGCACGGCCAGGAACGCGGCCCTCGCCGCATGGAGCCGCTGCTTCAGCCGGCACGCGCCCAGGATGGCGCAGCGCCCCTCCGCGAAGCAGGGCACGAGGTCCATGTCCGGCTCCATCCGCCGCACCACCTCGCCCACCGTGATGTCGCCGGCGGGGCGCGCGAGGCTGAGGCCTCCCCCGCGCCCGCGCGCGGTGCGGAGCATGCCGGCCTGGCCCAGCAGATGCGCCACCTTCATCAGATGGTTCTCCGACACGTCATGGGCGCGCGCGACATCATGGATGGTCGCGCGGCCGTCAGGCTGGACCGCGAGGAACATCAGCATGCGGAGGGAATAGTCGGTCAGGGCTGTGAGGCGCATAGGTTTTAAGATGCATCATTCATATTGCTTTGCAAGCCGAGGGGCATTAAGATGTAAGGACAATACATCTTAAAGGTGCGCCATGAGCCCCGTCAGCCTCTTCCTGCTTCCCGGCAATCTCGTCAGCGACGCCCTGCACGTGGAGGCGCGGGATAGCCGCATGATGATCCGCACCTTGATCAACATGCTCTTCTGGAACCTGGTCGCCGTCCTGCTGATCCTGCCCTTTGTCTGATGCAGCCCGTCCCGCTTGTGACCGAGGCCGGGATCGCGCGGCTGGTGGATGCCTTCTACCGGCGCGTCCGCGCGGACCCCGTGCTCGCCCCGGTGTTTCATGCGGCGCTCGGCGAGGAGGTGGGCGAATGGGAGGCGCATGAGGAGAAGCTCTGCCGCTTCTGGTCCTCGCTCATGCGGCGCAGCGGTGCCTATCACGGCGACCCGTATGGGGCCCATCTGCGCCTGCCCGGTCTCACGCCCGCCATGTTCGACCGCTGGCTGGCCCTGTTTGGCGAGACCTGTGCGGCGGAATGTCCCCCGGAGGTGGCGGCCGCCTTCATGGAACGCGCCGCCCGCATCGCGCGCAGCCTCCGCATGGGCATCTTCGAGCGGCCGCTTTGACGCCGCGGATCGTTCCGCCCATCCTGGCGGGCCGGCAGCCCAGGAGGCATGATGTCCGCCACGATCCGCGTCCACACCTGGCCCACGCCCAATGGCCACAAGGTCCATATCCTGCTGGAGGAGCTGGGCCTGCCCTATGAGGTGGTGCCCGTGAACATCGGCGCGGGCGAGCAGTTCCGCCCCGAATTCCTGGCCATCACGCCCAACCACCGCATCCCCGCCATCGAGGACCCGGAGGGGCCGGACGGCCAGCCGCTGGCGCTCTTCGAAAGCGCGGCCATCATGATCTACCTGGCCGAGAAGACGGGCAGCGCCCTGTTGCCGGCCGCGGGCGCCGCGCGGCACATCTGCCTGCAATGGCTGATGTTCCAGATGGGCGGCGTGGGCCCCATGTTCGGCCAGTATAACCATTTCGCGGCCTATGCCCCGGAGAAGATCCCCTACGCCATCACCCGCTATTCCAATGAGGTGCAGCGCCTGCACCGCGTGCTGGAAAAGCGGCTGGCGGAGGCCGAGTATCTCGCCGGCGACGCCTATTCCATCGCTGACATCGCGACCTTCCCCTGGGTGCGCAACCCCGATCGCCGCGGGATTGATCTGGCGCATTTCCCGAATGTGAAACGCTGGCACGATGCCATCGCGGCCCGCCCGGCCGTGCAGCGTGGCGTGGCCGTCCTGGCCGAACGCCAGCGCCAGGGTCAGATCACGGACAAGGAACGCGAGAACATGTTCGGCGCCACACAATTCCAGGCCAGGTGACATATGGCCGAGATTGATCACATCGTCCTCGGTGCCCGCACGCTGGAGGAGGGCGCCGCCTTCATCGAACGCCTGCTGGGCGTGAAGCCCCAGGCGGGCGGGCGGCATGAGGGGGCCGGCACGCACAACATGCTGCTGGGCCTCGGCCCCGACTGCTACCTGGAAATCATCGCCCCCGATCCCGCCCAGCCGGAGCCGCCGCACCCGCGCCTGTTCGACCTGGACGACGCGGCCACGCGCACCATGCTCGAATCCGAGCCGCGGTTGCTGAGCTGGGTGGCGCGCACGCCCGCCATGGACGCCGTGATGGGGCGACTCGGCCCGCGCGGCGGCGAAATCCGCGAGATGCAGCGCGGCGACCTGCATTGGCGCATGGCCATACCGCCGCAGCGACAGGACATGGACAACCTCATCCCCGCTCTCATCGAGTGGAAGGGAGAACGCGCGGGCAAGCGCCTGCGCGACAGCCATTTCCGCCTGGTCGGGCTGGAGGCCGAGCACCCCGAGGCCGAGCAGGTCCACACCGCCTTGCAGGAACGTGGTCTGGGTGAGGCGCTGGTGGTGAAGCGCGGCGCGCACCCGCGCCTGATCGCGAAGCTGCGCGGGCCCAAGGGCGATGAGATTGCCCTGACCAGCCGGTAACCGCCTCAATCCCCGCCGGACTTGGCGCTCGGCCTGGTCCGGCGGGGTTTTCGTGAGGCAGGGGGGCGTGTTAACCTAAACGGAATGCCAGTATGTCTCCGCCCACTCGCGGCCCCGCAAGGCGCCGGTGCCGCCCCCTTGCGCGCCGCGCGCCGGGCGTCGTCAGGCCGCGCCGGGGCGGTATCGCCAGACGCTCGCGGGCGGGAAATTGAGCGGCGTCCAGGCCAGGCGCCGCGCCCCCAGCGAAAGCTTGCCATAGGGCAGGGGCGAGGTGATGCAGTAGGTGTAGAGCAGGAAGCCCTTGCCAGGCGCGACACTCTCCACCGCGTCCACGAAGGCCTGCTGGCGCTCCAGTGGCAGCAAGACCAGCGGGATGCCGCAGATGGCGGTCCCGACCCGGTTCTGCATGTGTGCGGGCAGAGTGTTCTTCAGGTCGAAGGCGTCGCCGCAGATCACGTTCACGCCGGGCAGGCTCTCGCGCAGGAACTCCGCCATCTCGGGCACGATCTCGACTACGATCAGCTTGTGCGCCGGCACGCCGGCGGCCAGCAGGGCGCGGGAGATGACGCCGGTGCCGGCACCCAGTTCCAGCACGTAGTCCTCGGGGCCTCGTTCCACCGCCGCGGCGATGCGGCGGCACAGCGCCGGCGAGGAGGGAATGATGGACCCCATCTGAAGGGGGTTGCGCAGCCAGCGCTTGAAGAACAGGCTGGCATTGGCCGTCTCGCCCTTGGGGTTGGAGGATTGCGGCCCCTGCTGCGGCCGTGCGGGGGTGTTGATGCCGGGGGTGATGTCGGACACGTGGCACTCCTGTTCTGTTGCAAGCCCGCTCCGGGCCTCATTGACGGTCCTGGGGGCCGGCAATGACCGCCCGCATCCTCGCGGTGGACGATATCGCGACCAATTTGCGGCTGCTCGAAGCGAAACTTCAGGCCGAGTATTATGAAGTTCTGCTCGCCTCCAGTGGTCAGGAGGCCTTGCAGGTTGCTTTCACACAATTGCCAGACGTCATTCTTCTGGATGTCATGATGCCCGGGATGGACGGGTATGAAGTCTGCCGGGCGCTCAAGGCGGATATCCGCACGCAGCATATTCCCGTGGTCATGGTCACCGCGCTGACGGACAGCACGGAGCGGGTGCGGGGCCTTGAGGCCGGGGCGGACGACTTCCTCTCCAAACCCGTGGACAACGCGACGCTCTTTGCCCGGTTGCGCGCGCTGCTGCGGGTGAAGCAGGTGCAGGATGCCTGGCGCCTGCGCTCGGACACCGCGCGCGAGCTGGGGATAGACAACCCCGCGCCGCCCGCCATCTCCGTTCAGGGTGCCAGGGCGCTGATCCTGAACGCTGATGCCGAGGAGGCGCGCGCCGTGCGCGAAGCCCTGCTGGCCGACGACATGATCGTCTACACCGTCGGCAGCGTGGACGAGGCTTTCCAGCGCCTGTCCAAGGGCGATGTGGACCTCGCCCTGCTGGCCCTTCCCGTGGACCCGGGCGAGGTGCTGCGCCTCGCCTCCCGCCTGCGGGCGCAGAACGCCACGCGCGACCTGCCGCTGATCCTGCTGGCGGATTCGCACCAGAAGACCGAGGTGCTGCGCGGCTTTGACCTCGGCGCCAACGACCACTGCTTCCGGCCGGTGGACCCGAACGAGCTTCGCGCCCGCGCCCGCAACCAGGTGCGCCGCAAGCGCTACCAGGAGAGGCTGCGCGCGGACCTGGACCGGTCATTGGAAATGGCGGTGACGGACCAGCTCACGGGGTTGCGGAACCGCCGCTATGTCCGCCGCCACCTGGACAGCCTGCTGCGGACCGAGGCGGCCGCCGTGCTGATCCTCGACATCGACAAGTTCAAGGCCATCAACGACACCTACGGCCACAATGTGGGCGACGCGGCCCTGCGCGAGGTGGCCGAACGCCTGCGCGAGCAGCTGCGCGCGGTGGACGTGGTGGCCCGCTATGGCGGCGAGGAGTTCCTGGCGGTGCTGGCCGGCGCCCAGGCCCAGGCGGCCATGCTGGTGGCCGAGCGGCTGCGCGAGGCGGTGGCCATCCTGCCCGTCCAGTCGGAGGGGCATGTCGTGCCCATCACCATCAGCATCGGCGTGGCGTTGGGCGAGCCAGGCACGCCGGCCGACCGGCTGATCGGGGCGGCGGATTCGGCGCTGTATCGCGCCAAGCGCGACGGGCGGAACCGCGCCTACCTGGCCGGTGAGGAAGACGCCAAGGCCGCGGGCTGAGCACCACATACGAAAACCCCGCACCCGGGAGGGTGCGAGGCGCAACGCGTCCGGCGTGGCGAAGCCCCCCGCGAGGAGGGCGTCAGCTCACTTGATCTTGGCTTCGCGGAAGACGACGTGCTTGCGCGCGACGGGGTCGTACTTCTTCAGCTCCAGCTTGCCGGTGGCCGTGCGGGTGTTCTTCTTCGTCACGTAGAAGTAGCCGGTGTCGGCCGTGCTGGTCAGCTTGATGAGGATGGTGTTGGCCTTGGCCATGATCTTACTCTTTGCGCTCGAAACCGGGAGGGGCTGTATCTAACGACCGGGGGCGAGAGGTCAAGCCTTGCGCTTGCGCCCGCCCCGCATCGGCGCGGCCTTGCCGCCCATCTGCAGTTCGAAGAGCAGGCTGCCGGTCTGGCCATTGGCCTCGCGCAGGCGGGCCTCCACCGGGTCGCCCAGCGCGATCACTTGGCGGGATTGCCGGCCGAGCAGGCGGCGGTTGCCCTCCTCCACGATCCAGAAATCCTGCGGGAGGGCCTTCATGGGCACGAAGCCGGAGGCCCCCGTCTCGTCCAGCGTCACGAACAGGCCGAAGGCATGGATGCCCGAGACGCGGGCGGCAAAGACCGCCCCCACGCGCTCGGCCAGATAGGCGGCCAGGAAGCGGTCCACCGCCTCGCGCTCGGCGGCCGCGGCGCGGCGCTCGGTGGCGGTGATGTGCTCGGCCGTGTCGGGGAAGCGGGCGGCCTCGGCCTCCGTGAGGCCATCGCCGCCAAGCTTCAGGCCGCGCACCAGCGCCCGGTGCACCAGAAGATCCGCATAGCGCCGGATGGGCGAGGTGAAATGCGCGTAGCGGGACAAGGCGAGGCCGAAATGGCCGAGATTGTCCGGCTCATAGGCCGCCTGGGACTGGCTGCGCAGCACCGTCTCATGGACCATGCGCGCCTCTGGCCGGCCCTGTACCTTCTCCAGCAGCCGGGCGAAGTGGGCCGGGCGGATGGTGCCCGTGACGGCCAGCGTCAGGTCCAGCGTGCCGAGGAATTCCCGCAGCGATTTCAGCTTCTCGTCCGAGGGCGGTGCATGGACGCGGTACATGCAGGGCTGGCTGAGGCGCTCCAGCTCCTCCGCCGCGCAGACATTGGCCGCCACCATGAACTCCTCGATGAGGCGGTGGCTGTCGAGGCGCGGGCGGGGGATGACGCCGGTGACATTGCCCTCGGCATCCAGCAGCACCCGCCGCTCGGGCAGGTCGAGTTCCAGGGTACCGCGGCGTTCGCGCGCCGAGAGCAGGGCGCGGAAGGCGCCGTAGAGCCGCCCCACATGCCCGGCGGCCAGGCCCTGCGGCTCCTCGCCCGCGTCATGGGCGGCCTGCACCTCCTCATAGGTGAGGCGCGCGGCGGAGCGCATCAGGCCGCGCCCGAAGCGGTGGGATTGCTTGTTGCCCTGCGCGTCGAAGCGCATCTCGACGAAGAGGCAGCCGCGATTCTCGTTCGGGCGCAGGCTGCACCAGCCATTGGACAGCGCCTCGGGCAGCATGGGCACGACGCGGTCGGGGAAATAGACGCTGTTGCCGCGGGTCCAGGCCTCGCGGTCCAGCGCCGAGCCTGGCGTGACGTAGTGCGCCACATCGGCGATGGCCACGATGATGCGCCAGCCATCACCCTCGGGTTCGGCGAAGACGGCATCGTCGAAGTCGCGCGCGTCGTCGCCGTCAATCGTCACCAGCGGCACGTCGCGCAGGTCGGTGCGCTGGCCCAGCGCCACCTCGCGCGCCGCCTCGGCCTCGCGCTCGGCCTCGGCGGTGAAGATGTCCGGAATGCCATGGGTGTGGATGCAGATGAGCGAGACCGAGCGCGGCTCCCCCACCACCCCCAGCCGTTCCACGATGCGCGCGGGGCGCAGGCCGTAGCCGGTGGAGGGCAGGCTTTCCGCCAGCACGATCTCGCCGCCGCGGGCGCCGCCCTCCTCGCCGGGGGGCACGGCCCATTCGGCCTTCTGCCGCCGGTCGGTCGGGATGATGCGGCCGTCCTGGAAGACGCCCAGGATGCGCTTGCGGTCCTGCGGCTGGCCGAGGCGCTTCAGCGTGCGCCCCTCATACTTGTCGCCGCCCAGGTGCTTGAGGCGGGCCAGAACCCGCTCCCCGGTCGCCAGCGCCGTCTGCCCGCGCCTCTCGGGATGCATGTAGATGACGGGGCGGCCCGCGCCCTCCCAGTTCAGGGGGCGGGCGATGGGGTCGCCATCGGGGTCGGTGCCGAAGATTTCTACCACGCCCGTCTCGGGCAGGGTTTCGCGCACCGCCCGTACCGGCTTCGCGCCGGGCGTGCCGCCCCCCACGAAGCTGCGCTTGCCCATCGGCGCCGTGGTGCCGTCCAGCTTGATCTCGGAGAGCAATTGCCGAAGCGCGGGCCGCTGCTCGGTCGGCAGGCCGAAATGGCGCGCGATCTCGGTCTTGGAGACGCGGCCGCCGGTGGTGGCCAGGAATTCGCGGATTTCGGCTTTGGAGGGCAGGGTATCGCGGCGCGGCGCCGCCTTCACGCGCGCGCGCGGCAGGGGCGCGGTCTCGACCTTCGGCGCGGCCACGTCATCCGCGCGGCGCTTGGCGTTGGACTTCCGGGCGGCCCGCTGGGTCCCGCCGGTCTTCTTGGCCTTCTGGCCCTTCGCCGGCGGACCCATGCGGGGCATCAGCTCGCGGCCTTCTTGGTGGCGGGCTTCTTGGCGGGCGCCTTCTTGGCCGGCGCCTTGGCGGTGGCGGCCTTCTTGGCCGGAGCCTTCTTCACCGGTGCCTTCTTCGCGGAGGCGGGTGCCGCCTCGGCCTTGGGCGCGGCCGCCTTCTTCGCCGGCGCCTTGCGGCCTTTCATCCCCTTCTTGGGCGGCAGCTCCTTGCCCTTCTCGGCCAGCAGCTTCACCGCTTCGTCGAGCGTCACGGCCTCCATCTCGGTGCCGCGCGGCAGGTTGGCCACGCGGGTGCCGTGCAGCAGGAAGGGGCCGAAACGCCCGCGCCGCACCTCGACCGCGCCACCCTGCGGGTGCTCGCCGATCGTGATGCCGCGCGGCTTGGCGTCCGCCAGCAGGGCGACCGCGCGGTTCAGCCCGATGGTCAGCGGGTCATCGTCGCGGTCCATGGATTTGCTGAGTGCGCCCATCTTCAGATATGGCCCGAAGCGGCCGAGGTTGGAGCTGATTTCCTCGCCCGTCTCCGGGTGCAGCCCCACGATGCGCGGCATGGAGAGCAGCGCCAGCGCCGCGTCCAGCGTCATCGTCTCCGGGTCCATCCCGCGCGAGAGGCTGGCGCGCTTGGGCTTGGTGGGCTTGCCCTTGGCGTCCACCCCGCCCTCGCCGAGCTGCGCGTAGATGCCGTAGGGGCCGCGGCGCAGCGACACCTCCTGCCCCGTGGCCGGGTCGGTGCCCAGCACGCGCACGCCATCGGCCAGCGCCTGGCCCTCGCCCTCCGTCCCCGGCACGGCCAGCGGACGCGTGTAGCGGCACTCCGGATAGGCCGAGCAGCCGATGAAGGCGCCCGTGCGCCCCAGACGCAGCCCCAGCCGCCCGTTGGAGCAGGAGGGGCAGACCCGCGGGTCGCCGCCATCCGCCTGGCGGGGGAAGAAGTGGGGCCCCAGCTCCTCGTCGAGCCGGTCAATCACGTCGCTGATCTTGAGGTCGGCCGTGGCTTCGATCGCGCCGTGGAAGTCCCGCCAGAACTGCCGCATCACCGCCCGCCAGTCGGCCCGCCCGCCCGAGATGTCATCGAGCTGTTCTTCCAGCCCCGCCGTGAAGCCCGTGTCCACATAGCGTTCGAAAAAGGCGACGAGGAAGGCCGTGACCAGCCGCCCGCGGTCCTCCGGCATGAAGCGCCGCTTGTCGAGCTTCACATATTCGCGGTCCTGCAGCACCTGCAGGATGGAGGCGTAGGTGGAGGGCCGGCCGATGCCCAGCTCCTCCATCTTCTTCACCAGCGAGGCCTCGGAATAGCGCGGTGGCGGCTGGGTGAAGTGCTGGCTGGCCGTCACCTCGTGGCGCTTGGTCGGCTCGCCCTGGCGCATGGGGGGGAGGATGCGGCTGTCCTCGTCCTCGGAGGAGGCGCCGTCATCCACATCCTCGCGGTACAGCTTCAGGAAGCCGTCGAAGGCGATGATGCTGCCGGTGGCGCGCAGCTTCGTGCGCCCGGTGGGTTCGATCAGCTCCACCGTCGTCTGGTCGAGTTCGGCCGACTGCATCTGCGAGGCCACGGCCCGCTTCCAGATCAGCTCATACAGCTTGCGCTGGGCGTCGTTCAGGTAGCGGGCGGCGCGCTCGGGCGTCAGGGTCACATCGGTGGGGCGGATGGCCTCATGGGCCTCCTGCGCGTTCTTGGCGCGGGAGGAGTATTCGCGGGGTGCGCCGGGCAGGTAGTCCTCGCCGAACTGCGCCTTGATGTGGCCGCGCAACTCCTGGATGGCCTCGCGCGCCATCTGCACGCCGTCCGTCCGCATATAGGTGATGAGGCCGACGGTCTCGCCGCCGATGTCCACGCCCTCATAGAGCTGCTGGGCGGTGCGCATGGTCACCTGCGCGCCCATGCCGAGCTTGCGGCTGGCTTCCTGCTGCAGCGTGCTGGTCTGGAAGGGGGCGGGCGGGTTGCGCTTGACACGCTTCTTCTCGACCGAGCCCACGGTGAACTGCGCCGCCTCGACGGCCGCCTTCGCCGCCATGGCCGCGGCCTCGTTGGGCAGGTCGAACTGTTCGAGCTTGCGGCCCTCGTGATGCGTCAGCCGTGCCTGGAAGGGCGCGCCGCTGACCGTCGCCATCCGGGCCTCGATGGTCCAGTATTCCCGGGCGACGAAGGCCTCGATCTCGGCCTCGCGTTCGCAGATCAGGCGAAGGGCCACGGACTGCACGCGGCCCGCCGACTTCGACCCCGGCAGCTTGCGCCACAGCACGGGCGAGAGGTTGAACCCCACCAGGTAGTCCAGCGCGCGGCGCGCCAGGTAGGCCTCGATCAGCGGCGTATCGAGCTTGCGCGGATGGGCGATGGCGTATTGCACCGCCCGCTTCGTGATCTCGTTGAAGGTGATGCGCTCGACGGCGACACCCTTCAGCGCGCCGGACTTCGCCAGCATGTCCTGCACGTGCCAGGAAATCGCCTCGCCCTCGCGATCCGGGTCGGTGGCGAGGTAGAGGCGGCGCGCGCCACGCAGGGCGGAGGCGATGGCGCGCACCTGCTTCTGGCCGCGCTCATCCGCCTCCCAGTCCATGGCGAAATCCTCCTCGGGACGGACGGAGCCGTCCTTGGGGGGCAGGTCGCGCACATGGCCGAAGCTGGCCAGCACCTTGTAATCGCCGCCGAGGTATTTCTCGATGGTCTTGGCCTTGGCCGGGCTCTCGACGACAACGATGTCGGTCACGTCTGGTCCTTCCGGGCCCTGCTTGGCTGATAGGCCGATTCACGCTGCCGCCGCGCATCGGCGACAGCGATCGGACCACTAGCGCAAGGCCACCCGATTCCCGGGCAGGGTTTCGATCCGTCCGGCAAGCTCCAGTTCCATGAGCGCGCCGGCAAGTACGGACGGCGATAGCTGGCAGCGCCGCCCCAACTCGTCAACCGAGATGGCCGTCGGACCTAGGGATTCAAGAAGTTGGGCGGCGGCATCCGAGGGCGCGGGCGGCGCTTCCGCTGGTATTTCAGGGGCTTGGGGCAGGCTGTCGAACAGCATCCGCCGCCGGGCGACCGGGGCGGCGGGCAGGTGGTCCAGCACGTCGGCCGCCGTTTCCGTGATCTGCGCGCCGCGCCGCAGCAACTCATTGGAGCCCCGGCAGCGCGGATCGAGGGGGTGGCCGGGCACCGCGAACAGCTCCCGCCCCGCCTCGGCCGCGAGCCGCGCGGTGATGAGCGTGCCCGATTGCAACGCCGCCTCCACCACCACCACCCCCAGCGAGACCCCGGCCACGATCCGGTTGCGGCGGGGGAAGTGGCGTTCGCGCGGGGGCGTGCCGAGGGGGGCCTCGGACAGCACCAGGCCGCCCTCGGCCGCGATGCGCGCCTGCAGCTTCGCGTTCTCGGGCGGGTAGGGCTGGTCGAGGCCGCCCGCCACCGCGGCCACCGTGCGGCCCGAACGCAGCGCGCCTAGATGCGCCGCCGTATCAATGCCGCGCGCGAGGCCCGAGACGATGGTGACCTCCCGCACCGCCAGCGCATCGGCCAGGTCCTCGGCGAAGCGGCGGCCCAGCGCCGAGGCGTTGCGCGCGCCCACCATGGCCACGCAGCGCTGATCGAGCGCGGCCATGTCGCCCTGCGCCGCCAGCAGCAGCGGCGCGTCCTCCAGTTCGGCCAAAAGGGGCGGGTAGCCGGGTGCGCCCAGGAACAGGAGGTGGGCGCCCATGCGCTCCAGCCCCTCCATCTCCCGCAGCGCCGCATCGCGCGGGCAGGCGCGGGGGCCCAGCGCCTCCAGTGCCGCCTCCGCGCTGCCATGCCGCGCCATCAGCCGGCGGTGCATCGCGGGCCCCACCCCCTCGGTGCGGGCGAGGCGGAAGGCGGCGAGGCTCATTTTCCGGCGCCGATGCGCGGCTCCGTCCCCGCCAGCAGGCGCCGGATATTGGCGTCGTGCCGCAGGAAGACATAGGCGGCGATGGCCAGCACCGCCACGCCGGACCACAGGGGCAGCACCACCAGCGCCACCAGGGCCGCCACCGCCATGGCCGAGAGCGCCCCCACCGAGGAAATCCGCGAAAGCCGCGCCGCCACCAGCCAGGTGACGGCGGCGGCGACGAAGACGCCCCAGCCCAGCCCCAGCATGACGCCCAGCGCCGTCGCCACCCCCTTGCCGCCCTTGAAGCCGAGCCAGAGCGGGTGGCAATGCCCCAGCACCGCCGCCACCGCGGCCACGGGCGCCAGATGCGGCCCGAACCAGGCCGAAACCAGCCAGACCGCGACGGCGCCCTTCAGGAAATCCAGCGCCAGCGTCGCCGCCGCCACCTTCTTGTTGCCGGTGCGCAGCACATTGGTCGCGCCGATGTTCCCGGAACCGATGGCGCGGATGTCGCCCAGCCCGGCCGCCCGCGTTAGCAGCAGGCCGAAGGGGATGGAGCCCAGCAGCATGGCCCCCACCGCGGCCATGAAGGTGTCCAGCACCATGATCATCCGAAGACGCGCCTCCCGGCCTTGAAGGTGGCCAGCACGCGGCCTTCCAGCGCCCGCCCGTCGAAGGGCGAGTTTTGCGCCTTGCCCGGCAGCGCGCCATCCCGCACCTGCCAGGCGCGGTCGGGCACCACGAGGCAGAGGTCGGCCGGCGCGCCTTCCTTCAGGCGCCCGGCCTCCACCCCCAGCAGCGCCGCGGGCCGGCAGGTCAGCAGGGCCAGCGCGTCGCGCAGCGGCAGATCCCCGCCATGCACGCGCGCCAGGGTCACGCCCAGCAGGGTGGCGAGCCCCGCTCCGCCCGCCTCGGCCTGGGCGAAGGGCAGGCGCTTGTCATCGGCATCGCGCGGCTGGTGGTCGGAGGCGATGGCGTCAATCGTGCCATCGGCCAGCGCCGCCACCACGGCCAGCCGGTCGGCTTCGGCGCGCAGCGGCGGGCTCAGCTTCGCATAGGTGCGGAAATCGCCGATGGCGGTCTCGTTCAGGTCGAAATAGGGGGGCGCGGTGTCGCAGGTGACGCGCAGCCCCTCGGATTTCGCGGCGCGGATCAGGTCCAGCGCCGCCGCCGTGCTGACATGGGCGAAATGCACATGGCCGCCGGTGAGGCGGGCGAGCGCGATGTCGCGTGCCACCATGATGGCCTCGGCGGCGGCGGGCATGCCGGGCAGGCCCAGGCGCGTGGCGAGTTCCCCCTCGGTCGCTGCGCCCTGGCCGGCCAGGGATGGCTCCTCCGGATGCTGCACCACCATGGCGCCGAAGCCGCGCGCATAGGAAAGGGCGAGGCGCATGGTCCGCGCGGCGGCGATGGCGCGCGTGCCATCGGTGAAGGCCACCGCTCCCGCCTCCCGAAGCAGACCGTATTCGGAGAGTTCCTTGCCGGCGCAGCCCTTGGTGGCGGCGGCATAGGGCAGCAGCGTCAGGCTGCCTGTCGCCTCGCCGCGGCGGATCATGAATTCGACGAGCGCGGGGTCATCCAGCGCCGGGTTGGTGTCGGGCAGCACAGCCAGGGTGGTGATGCCGCCCGCCGCCGCGGCCTGCGCCGCCGAGCCGATGGTCTCACGGTGCTCGGCGCCGGGCTCGCCGAGTGCCGCGCGCATGTCCACGAGGCCCGGGCAGAGGATGGCGCCGCCGGCGTCCAGCACCTCCGCCCCCTCCGCCGGCGCGCCCTTCAGGCTCGTGATGCGCCCGCCCGAGACCAGCAGCGCGCCGGGCGCGTCGAGGCCCGAGGCGGGGTCGAGGAGGCGGGCATTGGTGATCAGAAGGTCGCGCATGGGCCTGGGTTATAGACGGGCCGCCGCGGCTGCGTCAGAGGGCCTTGGCCATGAACACCCGGTCGAAGCCATCCTGCACGGCGCGGTGGGTCTCGGCATAGCCAAGGCGGGTGTAGAGGGCGATGTTCTCCACCATGCGCGCATGGGTGTAGAGCCAGATGCGCCCATGGCCGCGGCGCCGGGCCTCCTGTTCCGCGAACGCCATCAGCGTCCGGCCGACGCCCTGGCCCGGCGCGGCGGCGGCAATGTTGTCGAGCAGCAACCCCTCCGGCGTGTCCTCCAGCACCAGCAGGCCCAGGATCGTGCCCGTCTCCTCCATCACCCAGGCCTGGCCGGCCGCGATGCGGGCGGCATAGTCATCGCCCATGGGGCCGGGTTCCCGCCCCAGGCGCGGCACGTAATGGGCGTAGGCGGCGCGGACCAGCGTGGCCAGGGCCGGGGCTTCGTGGGGCAGGGCCCGGCGGATGGCGTGTGTCATGGCCGCGACCTTAGGCGGCACGGGCGCGCTAAGTCTCTCTTCACATTTTTCAGCCAGATGACAGCGCCGCCATCTTGAGACTGGTTCATGCGCCCAGATCCCACTCCTCCCACCAGCGCGTCCCCGGCCGAGGCCGCCCCAGAGCGTGTCCTGGCCCTGGCCGACGGCGCGGCCGCCGTGGCGGCGGGCAAGGTGCGCGCCATCCAGTCCATCACCCGCCAGACGCGCGTGCTGGCGCTGAACGCCACCATCGAGGCCGCCCGCGCCGGCGAGATGGGCCGCGGCTTCGCCGTGGTGGCGGGGGAGGTGAAGAACGTGGCGGGCGAGGTCGCGCGCCTGGCCACCGAGATGGATTCCGAACTTTCCGCCGCCTTCGAGAACCTGCGCGCCGTGGGGCAGCGCATGGTGCAGGAGACGCGTGGCCAGCGGTTGGTGGACCTGGCGCTGAACGCCATCGAGATCATGGACCGCAACCTCTATGAGCGCACCTGCGACGTGCGCTGGTGGGCGACCGATTCGGCCATGGTCGAGGCGGCCGCCGACCCCTCCGCCCCCCTATGTGCCCATGCGACGAAGCGGCTGGGGGTGATTCTCTCGGCCTATACCGTCTACCTGGACCTTTGGCTGGCCGATGCGCAGGGCCGCGTCATCGCCCATGGGCGGCCGGACCGCTTCCCCGGCGTGGCGGGCCTCGATGTCTCCCAGGAACCCTGGTTCCAGCAGGCGTGCGCCAGCCGGAGCGGGGACGATTTCGCCGTGGCCGACATCACGTCCTGCGCGCCGCTGGGCGGCGTGCCGGTCGCCACCTATGCCGCCGCGGTGCGCGAGGGGGGCGAGGCCCAGGGCCGGGTGCTGGGCGTGCTCGGCATCCATTTCGACTGGGCCCCCCAGGCCCAGGCGGTGCTGCGCGGCATGCGCCTGCTCCCGCACGAGGCGGCAACCACCCGGGCCTTGCTGGTGGACCGCGCGGGGCGCGTGCTCGCGGCCTCCGACGGCCAGGGCGTGCTGGCCGAGACCCTCCCCATCCCGCCCCAGGCCGGGCCCTCGGGCGTGTTCGAGGCGGGCGGCGCGGTCGTCGCGCACCATGTCACCCCCGGCTACGAGACCTATCGCGGCCTGGGCTGGCGGGGCGTGCTGGTCCAGCGCCAGCCCTGAGGGTCAGGCGTTGCGCCGCAGCGCGCGCGCCAGCACGTCCAGCACCGCCATGCGCACGGCGACCCCCATCTCCACCTGCTCGCCGATCACGCTGCGCGCGGCGTCGTCGGCCACGGCGCTGTCAATTTCCACGCCGCGGTTCATCGGGCCCGGGTGCATGACGATGGCATCGGGCTTGGCGTGCGCGAGCTTGGCGGCGTCCAGCCCATAGAAGCGGAAGAACTCGCGCGGGGAGGGGACGAGGCCGGAATTCATCCGCTCGCGCTGCAGGCGCAGCATCATCACCACATCGGCGCCGTCGAGGCCCGCGCGCATGTCGTGATGCACCTCCACGCCCAGCCGCGCGCATTCGCTTGGCATCAGCGTCGGCGGCCCCACCACCCGCACCCGCGCGCCCATGGCCGAGAGCAGATGGATGTTGGAGCGCGCCACGCGCGAATGCAGCACGTCGCCGCAGATGGCGACGACCAGGTTCTCCAGCCGCCCCTTGCGCCGCCGGATGGTCAGCGCGTCCAGCAGGGCCTGGGTGGGGTGCTCATGCGTGCCATCGCCCGCATTGATGACGGCGGCATCCACCTTCTGCGCCAGCAGCGCCGGCGCGCCGGACTGCGCGTGGCGGATCACCAGCAAATCCGTGTGCATGGCGTTCAGCGTGGCGGCCGTGTCGAGCAGGGTCTCGCCCTTGTTCACGCTGCTGGTCGAGACGGACATGTTCACGATGTCCGCGCCCAGCCGCTTGCCGGCCAGCTCGAAGCTGGTGCGGGTGCGGGTGCTGTCCTCGAAGAACAGGTTGATGAGGGTGCGGCCCTTCAGCAGGTCCCGCTGGGTCTTTCCCTGGCGGTTCAGCAGGGCATAGCTCTCGGCCAGGTCGAGCAGGGCCGAGATGTGCGGCGGCTCCAGCCCCTCGATGGCGAGCAGGTGGCCGGAGGGGAGGATGGGATAGGAGAAGCCGCTCATGCCCCCCTTGTAGGGCGGGCGTGGCGGCTTCGGGAAGCGGCGCCCCTCAGCCCAGGCGGAAGGCCCCGTTGAGGGCGGTCCCGGCGCCGCCTGGGCCCCGAGTCGCCGGCGCCGCGCCGGGGCGCATCACGGGGGCATGGGGTGGCTGGGAAGGGGGCGCGCGGCGGTCGCGTCCAGCGCGGCCTGCAGGGTGTAGGCGGCGGCGGCCGCATCCACCGCGGCCGCGCGCTTCTTCCGCGTCAGGTCGGCTTCCCGGATCATGGCGCGGTTCACGGCGGCGCTCGACAGCCGCTCATCCCACAGTGCCACCGGCAGGCCCGTGGCGTCGGACAGCGCCAGCGCCCAGTCCCGCGCCGCCTGGGCGGCGGGGCCGAGGCTGCCATCCATGGAGAGCGGCAGGCCCACCACCAGCCCCCCCGCGCCCTCGCGCCGGGCGATGGCCATGATCTCGGCCGCCACGGCCGTGAGTTTCCCGCGCTTCACGCTGCCATAGGGCGAGGCCAGCATGAGCAGCACATCGGTCAACGCCACGCCGATGATGCGCGCCCCGGGGTCGAGCCCGATCAGCCTTTGCCCGCGGGGCAGGGCGGCCCGCAAATCCGTCATGTTGAACACGGCCATGCCGGGGCTTATGGTCCGCCGCCCTTGTGGATGGAAGTGGAAGACATGTCGCTCGATGCCGCGACGGTGCGTCGCGTCGCCAATTTGGCCCGGCTGCGCCTGGAAGAGACCGAAGTGGAGAAGCTCCAGGCGGAGCTGAACGGCATTCTCGGCTGGATCGAGCAATTGCAGCAGGTGGACACCGACGGCGTGGAGCCCATGGCCGGCGGCGCGCCGGTCGAGGTCAAGCTGCCCTGGCGTGAAGATGCCGTGACCGACGGCGCCCAGGCCGAGAAGGTCCTGGCCAATGCCCCCGACCGCGAGGGCGAGTATTTCAGCGTGCCGAAGGTGGTGGAATGATGCGCCCGACCGACCTGACCCTGGCCGAGGGCCTGGAAGCGCTGGACAAGCGCGAGATCAGCGCCGTGGAACTCACCCAGGCCTTCCTGGACGCGATCGAGCGGCTGAACCCCCGTCTCAACGCCTACATCACCGTGACGGGCGAGGCCGCGCTGGCCGATGCCGCCGCCTCCGACGCGCGGCGCGCGAAGGGTGAGGCGCGGGCGCTGGATGGTATCCCGCTGGGCATCAAGGACCTGTTCTGCACCGAGGGCACGCGCACCACCGCCGGCTCCAACATCCTGGGCGGCTTCGTGCCCCCCTATGAGAGCACCGTCAGCGCCAACCTCAAGCGCGACGGCGCGGTGTTCCTGGGCAAGCTGAACCTGGACGAGTTCGCCATGGGCTCCTCCAACCAGACCAGCGCCTTCGGGGCGGTGGAGAACCCCTGGTCGCGCGCCAATGACCCGGAGAAGCGGCTGGTGCCGGGCGGGTCCTCGGGCGGTTCGGCGGCGGCGGTGGCCGCGCGCCTCGCCATGGGGGCGACGGCGACGGACACGGGCGGCTCCATCCGCCAGCCGGCGGCCTTCTGCGGCATCGCGGGCATCAAGCCCACCTATGGGCGTTGCTCGCGCTGGGGGATCGTGGCCTTTGCCTCGTCCCTCGACCAGGCGGGGCCGGTGGCCCGCACCGTGGAGGACAACGCCATCCTGCTGCGCTCCATGGCGGGGCATGACCCGAAGGACAGCACCAGCGCCAACATCCCCGTGCCGGATTTCCGCGCGGCCGTAGGGCGTGGGGTGAAGGGGCTGCGGATCGGCGTGCCGGCGGAATACCGGCTGGACGGGCTGGCGCCGGAGATCGCGGCACTCTGGGACCAGGGGCTGGAGTGGCTGCGGGCGGAGGGCGCGGAGATCGTCCCCATTTCCTTGCCCCATGCCAAATACGCCCTGCCCACCTATTATGTGGTGGCACCGGCCGAGGCCTCCTCCAACCTCGCGCGCTATGACGGCGTGCGCTTCGGGCTGCGCGAGAAGGGGTCGGACCTGAAGGACCTCTACGAACGCACCCGCGCGCGTGGCTTCGGCGCCGAGGTGCGGCGGCGCATCATGATCGGCACCTATGTGCTGAGCGCCGGCTACTATGACGCCTATTACCTCAAGGCGCAGAAGGTCCGCGCCCTGATCCGCCGCGACTTCGAGGAGGCCTGGGGAAAGGTGGACGCCATCGTGACACCCGCCACGCCGTCGGCCGCCTTCGCCATGGACGAGAAGCAGGACGACCCGGTGACGATGTACCTGAACGACGTGTTCACGGTGACGGCGAACCTGGCCGGGCTTCCGGGCCTGGCAGTGCCGGCGGGGCTGGATCAGCAGGGGCTGCCGCTTGGGTTGCAGGTGATCGGGCGGGCGTTCGACGAGGAGACGGTGTTTGCCGTGGGCGGGGCAATCGAGCGCGCCGCGGGCTTCACCGCCACGCCGCGGGTGATGGCGTGACGCCGCTCTGGCGCGCCGCCCGGCTGGAGGCGCTGCGCCTCGACCCTGGCGCCGACCCCGTGCTGCTGGCCGCGCTGGCCGCCCCGCGCCTGGACGCCACGCGCAGCCGCGCGCTGATCCTCGCCGCCGCCCGCGCCCGCCGCTTCGTGAGCTATGGCGATGTGGCGGGAGCGAGCTTCCTCACCTGGGCCGAGGCGCGGCGGCGCATGGACCCGCACCTCCAGGCGCTGTGCGCGGAAAGCCTCGCGGCCGGCGGGCCGCTGCTCTCCGCGATCGTGGTGAACCGCACGGGGCTCGCCACCGGGCGGATGGAAGGCCGCGCCTTGGCGGGCTTCACCGCCATGGCCGTGCGGCTCGGCCGCGCCGTCGGCCCCGACCCCTCGCTTTTCCTGCGGCGCGAACAGGCCGCCGTGTTCGAATGGGCAGAGACGCATGACCTACACCATTGAAGGCGAAACCGGCCCCTGGGAGGTCGTCATCGGCCTCGAAGTCCATGCCCAAGTGACGTCGCAGGCCAAGCTGTTTTCGGGCGCGGCGACGGCCTTCGGCGCCGAGCCCAATTCCCAGGTCAGCTTCGTGGATGCGGGCTTCCCGGGCATGCTGCCGGTGATCAACGCCGAGTGCATCGCGCAGGCGGTTCGCACCGGGCTCGGCCTCAACGCCGAGATCCATCTCTGGTCCCGCTTCGACCGGAAGAACTATTTCTACGCGGACCTGCCGCAGGGCTACCAGATCAGCCAGTACGCCCACCCCATCGTGGGCACGGGCGCGGTCGAGGTGACGCTGGCCGATGGCAGCACCAAGACCATCGGCATCACCCGCCTGCACCTGGAGCAGGACGCCGGCAAGTCGCTGCACGACCAGCATCCGTCCAAGTCCTTCATTGACCTGAACCGCTCGGGCGTGGCGCTCATGGAGATCGTCTCCGAGCCCGACATGCGCTCGCCCGAGGAGGCCGGTGCCTATCTCGCCAAGCTCCGGCAGATCATGCGCTACCTCGGCACCTGCGACGGCAACATGGACGAGGGCTCCATGCGCGCCGACGTGAACGTCTCCGTCCGCAAGGCGGGCGAGGGCTTCCGCACGCGCTGCGAGGTGAAGAACGTCAACTCCATCCGCTTCGTCATGCAGGCCGTCGAGGCCGAGGCACGGCGGCAGATCGAGGTGTGGGAATCCGGCGGCACGGTCGAGCAGGAAACCCGCTTGTTCGACACGGCGCGCGGCGTCACCCGCTCCATGCGCTCCAAGGAGGATGCGCATGACTACCGCTACTTCCCCGACCCGGACCTTCCCCCCCTGGTGCTGGAACAGTCCTGGGTGGACCAGCTCAAGGCCAGCCTGCCCGAACTGCCCGACCAGCGGCGCGCGCGCTACGTGGCCATGGGCCTCTCGCCCTATGACGCCCATGTGCTGACCATCGAGCGCGAGACGGCCACCTTCTTCGAGACGGTGGCCCGCGGCCGCGACGCCAAGGTCGCCGCCAACTGGGTGACGGGCGACTTCTTCGCCGCCCTGAACCGCCTCAAGCGCGACATCAGCGACCCGCCGGTGACGGCGGAACACCTGGGCGAACTGCTGGACCTGCTGGCGGACAAGACTCTCTCCGGCGCGCTCGCCAAGCAGGTCTTTGAGGCGATGATCGAGACGGGCCAGGCGCCCAGCGTCATCGTGGAGGAACGCGGCCTGCGCCAGGTGACGGACACGGGCGCCATCGAGGCCGCGGTGGATGCCATCATGGCGGCCAATGCCGACAAGGTGGCCGAATACCGCGGCGGCAAGGAGAAGCTGTTCGGCTTCTTCGTGGGCCAGACCATGAAGGCCATGGCGGGGAAGGGAAACCCCGCCTTGGTCAATGACGTGTTGAAGCAGAAGCTCGGTCAGCCGGCTTCCTGAAGCAGCGCCTCCACATCCAGCCGGCGGGTGAACATGGTCATCCGCCCGTCGGCATCCCGGGGCCATTCCTCGCGCGGACGGTCGCGGTAGAGTTCCACGCCATTGCCGTCCGGGTCACGGAGATACAGCGCCTCGCTCACCCCATGGTCCGAGGCACCCTCCAGCCGCAGGCCGGCCGTCAGCACGCGCCGCAGTGCCGCTGCCAACGCGGCCCGGTCGGGGTAGAGCAGCGCCACGTGGTAGAGGCCGGTATGCCCCGCCGGCGGCGGCGTGCCCCCCGCACTCTCCCAGGTGTTGAGCGCGATGTGGTGGTGGTAGCCGCCGGCCGAGAGGAAGGCCGCTCCGGGCCGCTCCAGCATGACCTCCAGGCCCAGCACGTCGCGCCAGAAGCCCAGCGCGCGCGGCAGGTCCGCGACCTTGAGATGGACATGCCCGATGCGGGCCTCAGGGTGGATCGTGTTCATGCCCCGCAACATGGCGCCCCGCGCGCCCGCAGGCCAATCACCGGCGCGGATGAGGCTTATTTCCCGGCCGCGTGACAAGCCAAAGCCCCGCGAAGATCAGGGCCACGGCGGGCAGGGCCAGCCAGCCCATGCGCTCGCCGAAGAAGATCGCGCCCCAGACCACGCCTGCGATGGTGACGATATAGCCCACCTGGCTGGTCACGACCGCGCCCGCCGCCGCGATGATGCGGAAGAAGGAGAGGTAGGCGATGGCGGTCAGCACGGCCTGGAGCGGCAGCAACCCCTCCGCCCGCCAATCCCCGCTCAGCGGCAGGTGGAACTGGCCCAGCACCAGGCCGAACAGCGCCAGGAAGAAGGCCGCCGCGTAGAGTGTCCCCGCCGCCACCTGCAGGGGGCCCGTGCCGCGCGGCGCCAATTGCACCGCCACCAGGTTGGACACGGCATAGCAGACCGGGCTGAGTGCCCCGAGCAGCGCCCAGCCGATGAGCGAGGCCTCGGGCAGCGCCGCCCCAGGCGCCATGGCGAGTGCCACGCCCGCGAAGCCCAGCGCCGTGCCGCCCACCCGGCGCAGCGTCAGCCGTTCCTGCCCCAGCAGCGCCGCGCCGAGGACGGTCAACATGGGCGCCAGCGGGATGAGCAGCGCGAAAAAGCCGGCCGGAATGTGCTGCAGGGCGTGGAAACCCGCGAGATTGGCCATGGCGAAGCCCGACCCGCCGGCCGCCAGGTAATAGACCAGGTGCGCCCGGTCACGCGGGATGGTGAGGCCGCGGGACCAGCACAGCAGCGTCAGCGCCAGCGCCGAACCCACGGCCGTCCAGAAGGCGAAGCCCATGGCGGAGATGCCGAGCCCCATGCCCACCTTGGCGATGGCGGGCGTCAGCCCCCAGATGGCCCCGGTCAGCAGCAGCAGGGGCAGGACGGGCGTGCGGGTCATCCCTTGGCAGAGGCCCCCGGCGCGCGCCCCTGTCAACTCAACGCCCGGGCGGCGGGGTATAAGCGGGGCATGGAGTGGCCCGAATCGGAAACCATCGCGCTGCGGCCCGACCCGCTGCTGCCCGAATCCCCATGCCCGGTGCTTTGGCGGCGCTCGGCCCGGGCGCGCCGCGTCTCGTTGCGGATCTGCCCGGCCGAGGGCGCTGTGGTGGTGACCTTGCCCATGAAGGTGGGCCGCCGCCATGGCCTCGCGCTGCTGACGGAGCATGCGGGCTGGGTGTTGCAGCGCGTGGCGGCCCTGGCGCCGGAGCGCAAGCTGGTGCCGGGCGGCATGGTGCCCATCGGCGGCGTGGAGCACCTCATCCGCCATGACCCCGCCCGGCGCGGTGCGGCGCTGCTGGAGGAGGGCGTGCTGGTGGTCTCGGGCCAGGTGGAGTTCGTGGGCCGGCGCGTGCGCGACTTCCTGCGCGCCGAGGCGCTGCGCCGCATCGCCGACGCCGCCCGCCCGCATGCCACGGCGCTGGGCGTGGCGCCGCGCGCCATCCGCCTGAAGGACACGAAAAGCCGCTGGGGAAGCTGCGCGCCGGACCGCACGCTCGCCTTCTCCTGGCGCCTGGTCATGGCGCCGGACTGGGTGCTGGACTACGTGGTGGCGCATGAGGTGGCGCATCTGCGGGAGATGAACCACTCGGCCCGTTTCTGGGCGCTGGTGGAATCAAGAACCCCGCACCGCGCCGCCGCGAGCGAATGGCTGCGGCGGAACGGGGCGGGGCTGTTGCGGGTGGGTTAGCGTCTGATCGCCTTCGGTGGATTTACCGAAGGCGTGAATCTGCCGCTCGATAACTGGCGGTCAGCCCACCGTCAGCCGACGCTCCGTGATCTGCTGCTTCATGGACTTCTGCAGCTTCTCGAAGGCGCGCACCTCGATCTGGCGCACGCGCTCGCGGCTGATGTTGTACTGCTGGGACAGCTCCTCCAGCGTGGTCGGCTCGTCCTTGAGGCGGCGCTCGATCAGGATGTGCCGCTCGCGCTCGTTCAGGGTGCGCAGCGCGCCGTTCAGCAGGTCCTTGCGGTTGGACATGTCCTGCCGGTCGGCGAGTTCCTCTTCCTGGCTCTCGCTCTCATCCACCAGCCAGTCCTGCCATTCGCCCTCGCTGTCGGCGCGGACGGGGGCGTTCAGGCTGTTGTCGGGCGAGGCGAGGCGGCGGTTCATGCTCACCACGTCCTGCTCGGGCACGGCCAGGGTCTTGGCGATCTTGGCGACCACCTCGGGCTGCAGGTCGCCATCCTCCAGCGCCCCGATCTGCCCCTTGAGGCGACGGAGGTTGAAGAACAGCTTCTTCTGCGCGGCGGTCGTGCCCATCTTCACGAGCGACCAGCTGTGCAGGATGTATTCCTGGATGGCGGCGCGGATCCACCACATGGCGTATGTGGCCAGGCGGAAGCCACGGTCCGGGTCGAACCGCTTCACCGCCTGCATCATGCCGACATTGCCCTCGCTGATGAGTTCCCCCACCGGCAGGCCATAGCCGCGGTAGCCCATCGCGATCTTGGCGACGAGGCGCAGGTGCGAGGTGACGAGCTTGTGGGCGGCGGCCTCATCGGCCGCGTCGCGCCAGCGCTTGGCGAGGTTCAGTTCCTCCTCCGGGGCCAGCATCGGAAACTTGCGGATCTCCTGCAGGTAGCGGGAGAGGTTGCCTTCCGGGGCCATCGGGATGCTCAGTGACGCCATGTGGTCCGAACTCCTGACTGCGCCAGAACCCGCCCCGTGACGGCGACGGGCATCTGGCCGTTCGTGGCAACGACCTCCGGGCCCCCTCGGTTGCATCCGCCCCGGTCACGGAGGGGGCGGTGTCAGCGAACCGAAGTCACGCGGCACCCGGCCGTCGTTGAACATTACCGTTCGTTTAGTCTGGTCTCAACGGAAACGCAAGGATAACCAACCCCGGCACTCTGTCATCCCGCCAAATCCGACGTGGCAGCTATGGCGAGAGCGCGGTGATGAGGTCCTGCATGTCGTTCGGCGGATCAGCGCGGAAGGTTAGCACATCCTTTGTAACCGGATGGTGAAATTCGAGGCTGGCCGCGTGCAGGGCCTGGCGGGGGAAGGCCAGCAGGGCCTGGCGCGCCGCCTCGGGCAGGGCGCGACTCGCGGCCGGGATGCGCCGCAGATAGACCGGATCCCCCACCAGCGGGTGGCCGATATGCGCCAGATGCACCCGGATCTGGTGCGTCCGCCCGGTGGCGAGCTTGCAGCGCAGCAGGCTCACCCCGCCATGGAACACACGTTCGGTGCGGTAGCGCGTCAGCGCCGCCTTGCCGGATTTGGCACCCCCGCGCCCCACCACCGCCATGCGCTTGCGGTCGAGCTGGTGGCGGCCGATGGCGGCCTCCACCTCGCCCGCGGCGGGGCTCGGCACGCCCCAGACCAAGGCGAGATACTCCCGGTCCAGGTCGCGCGCGGCGAAGGCCTCGGACAGGGTGCGGTGGGCGCGTTCGCTCTTGGCCACGACCATGACGCCCGAGGTGTCCTTGTCCAGCCGGTGCACGATGCCCGGCCGCTTCTCGCCGCCGATTCCCTCCAGCTCCTCCCCCGCATGGCCCAGCAGCGCATTGACCAGCGTGCCGTCCGGGTTGCCGGGGGCGGGGTGGACCACCAGCCCGGCCGGCTTGTCCAGCACGATCAGGTGCGAATCCTCGAACAGGATGTCGAGCGGGATGTCCTGCGCCATGGGCCGGGCGGGCAGGGGGGGGGGCGGGGTGAGGGTGTAGAGGACCCCCGGCCGGACGGGCCGCGCGGGATCGGTGAAGACCTGGCCGCCCTCCCGCGCCTGGCCTTCCTCGATCAGCGCCTTGACGCGTGAGCGGGAGAGCGTGCCTATCCGCGCCGCGAGGAAGCGGTCGGCGCGTTCGCCGCGGTCGGGTTCGGCCGCGAGACATTCATGGGGTGCGGAGGGGTCGGCCAATGCGGGCGCTCAAATTCCTGGTGGTGGCGATGGGGGTGATGATCGTCGCGGGCACCGTGACGCTGGTCGCGCTGATCGTCCAGCGGGCGGGCGGGGCGGTGACGGGGGCGATGCCGGCCGTGGCGCTGGACCTGCCGGCCGGCGCGCGAATCCTGTCTGTCAGCGGGGCGGGCGACCGCTTCGCCATCCTGGTCGAGGGCCCGGGCGAGGAACGGCGCATCCTGCTGGTGGACGCCCGCAGCGGGCGGATGGTCGGCGAGGTGCGCCCCCGCCCATGACCCACCGCAAGCCCCACTTGCCCGAGAAGACCTGCGCCGCCTGCGGCCGGCCCTTCGCCTGGCGCAAGAAATGGGCGCGGGTGTGGGAGGAGGTGCGGTATTGCTCCGATGCGTGCCGCGAGGGGCGCCATGCAAAGGCCCGGCTTGCCCAACCGCGCCGGGGGGGCTAAGAGCGGCGCTTCCAAGGCTTGGTCCCCTTCGTCTAGAGGCCTAGGACACCGCCCTCTCACGGCGGCAACACGGGTTCGAATCCCGTAGGGGACGCCACCATCCAATATTCTTCGCGGGCAGCAGGGTGCTCATGAGCGGCCCCCTACCCGAGCGGCTTGCCAGATTGCTCCGCCCTCATGCGCGCATGCGGATGAAATGGACGGGCAGGCCGCGAGCCTCTGAGATCGAGCACGACATGGCAGGGCGATGGTCATGAAGACCGATCCGCAATCCCCTCCGCGGAGATTGCGGGGGGCGGGGTGGGTTGGCCGAAGGGATGGCCTGCCACACCGGCCGCGCGTTCCAATCCAAGGGCCCGAACGGGGCGGTGAGCCGCGCAAGGCGGCATGTCGCCCCGCGGCCTTCAAAGCCGTTTGACGAAAACCCAGAAGGTATCGCCAGCCGCCGCCTTCTTCATGTGCACCTTCACCTTCGTCGGCGCCATGTTGTAGTTGAAGACGTACTCGAACAGCGCGTTCAGGTTGCCGGTGGTCACGCCCTCGTCGAACTTTCCCTTGAAGGTCGGCGTGTTGGTGCAGGGGGCGACCTCGGTGAAGAAGTTGCGGCCAATCACGGATTTCGGATCGCGCCCGGTGATCTGCCCCTCCCTCGCATTGTAGCGGATGATGCGGCCGGTCCGGTCGAGCTCGACGGCGCCGAAGGCGAGCTTGTCAATTTCGGTCGCTGACATGCGCGCGAGAGCATTGTCGATGTCAGTGGTACCGAAGGCGATGATGGCGGCTCGTTGTTCCATGTCAGTTTCCTTGCTTGGGACGGCGGCTGGCAGCCGCCCAGGGCAGCATGCCGTGGGATCACCAAGAAATAGTTGCCGGGCCGTTCCGTTTCGCTTGGGCTGATGTTTGGCGCGCGGCGCAGGTCCTCCCGCCCGGAACGGGTCGGACGACAACTGGTCGGGCGATCGCAGCCCGCGCTAGGCTGCCCCCCCACGGGGGGATCACCATGCGCAAATTCGTCAACGATCCGCGCGCGGCTGTGCGCGAGATGCTGGAAGGCCTGGCCGATCTCTCCCCCGGCCTCGCGCTGATCGCGCGGGAGAATATCCTCCTGCGGACGGCGCTGCCTCCGGCCCCGGCGCGGCGCGTCGCCGTCATCTCGGGCGGCGGCTCGGGCCATGAGCCGGCGCATGCGGGCTATGTGGGCCCCGGCCTGCTGACCGCGGCCGTGGCGGGCGATGTCTTCACCTCGCCCTCCGTGGACCAGGTGCTGGCCGCCATCCGCGCCGCCGCCGGCCCCGCCGGCGCGTTGCTCGTGGTGAAGAACTACACCGGCGACGTGCTGAATTTCGGCCTGGCCGCCGAACTCGCGCGCGCCGAGGGCATTCCGGTCGAGAGCGTGATCGTGGCGGATGACGTCGCCCTGCGCGACAGGGTGGAGGCCGACCGCCGCCGTGGCATCGCGGGCACCGTGCTGGTCCACAAGGTCGCCGGCGCCGCCGCCGAGGCCGGGCTGCCGCTGGCCGAGGTCGCGGCCGAGGCCCGCGCCGCCGCCGCCGCCCTGCGCAGCATGGGGGTGGCGCTCGGCCCCTGCACCGTGCCCGCCGCCGGCCGGCCCGGCTTCGACCTGCCCGACGACATGATGGAACTGGGCCTCGGCATCCATGGCGAGGCGGGCCTCAGCCGCGTGCCGCGCGCGAGCGCCGATGCCGCCGTCGCCGCCATGCTGGAGGCCATCCTGGCCGACCACGCCCTGCCTCCCGGCAGCCGCGTGGCCCTGCTGGTCAATGGCCTGGGCGGGACGCCGCCCATGGAACTCGCCATCGTCGCGCGCGCGGCGCTGGCGGGGCTGCGCGCGGCCGGGCTGGTGGTGGAGCGCGCCTGGTGCGGCGCCTTCCTGACCGCGATCGAGATGCCAGGCTGCTCGCTCTCGGTGATGGCGCTGGATGCGGCGCGTCTCGCCCGGCTGGATGCGGCGGCCGAGGCGCCGGCCTGGCCGGGCGGCGGGCGGCTGCCCGCGGCGCGCCAGCTCCTCCCCGATCCGCCGCCCCCGCCCGCGCCGCCGCCCGGCCAGCCCGATGCGGCGTTGCGCGCGGCCGTGCTGGCGGTGGCGGAGGCGCTGGATGCGGCGGAGGCGGAACTCACCGCCCTCGACGCCGCGGGTGGCGATGGCGATCTGGGCCTGTCGCTGGTGCGAGGTGCCGCCGCCATGCGCGCGCTGCCCGAGGGTGCCTTCACCGATGCGCCCACCGCACTGACGGCCATCGCGGGCGCGCTGCGCCGCGCCATCGCGGGCAGCTCCGGCCCCTTCTACGCCGCGGCGCTGCTGCGCGCCGCGCGCCATCTGCCCGCGCGCCCCGCGCCCGCCGACTGGACGGCCGCCTTCGAGGCCGGCATCGCCGCCATCGCCGAACTGGGTGGCGCGAGGCCCGGTGACCGCACCATGCTCGATGCGCTGCTTCCGGCGGCGGAGGCGCTGTCGGCCGCGTTGCGGGAGGGGGCCGCCGCGCGCGCCGCGCTGGAACGCGCGGCGGCGGCGGCGGAGGCGGGCGCCCGGGCCACGGCCGCGATGCACCCACGGCGCGGCCGCGCGAGCTATCTCGGCGCGCGGGCGATCGGCACGCCCGATGCCGGTGCCGCCGCCGTCGCGGCCTGGCTGCACGGGCTTGCGCGTGGCGTGGCGTAGCGCGTGGCCGGCATGCGCCCCGCCCGTTTCCACCTCATGACGATCCTTCCTGGAGGGCAGCGCCGGATATCGGCTGCCTTTCCGGCTCACCGCCCCGCGGCCATCCTGCCGCGCGTCCTCGCCCCAAGGAGCACCCATGAACACTGACCTCGCGCATGATCGGCGTTTCTTCTGCGAGGCCCTCGCGGAGGCCGAACAGGGCCTGGCGGAGGGCGGCGTTCCGATCGGCGCGGCGCTGGTGGTGGATGGGCGCGTGGTGGCCACCGGCCGCAACCGGCGCGTCCAGCAGGGCGACCCCATCGCGCATGGCGAAATGGACTGCCTGCGCCAGGCGGGCCGGCGCCGCGACTACCGTCGCGCGACGCTCTACACCACGCTCAGCCCCTGCATGATGTGCGCAGGCACCATCGTGCAGTTCGGAATTCCGCGCCTGGTGGTGGGCGAGAACGCGACCTTCGGCGGGAACGAGGCCTTCCTGCGCTCCCGCGGGGTCGAGGTGCTGGTGCTCGACGATGCCCGTTGCCAGGACCTGATGCGGCGCTTCCAGCAGGACCACCCGGAGGTCTGGGCCGAGGACATCGCCGTATAGCCCGGCCTGGCCGCTCTCATTCAATAAGAGGCTGATTTACAACACGATAGACGGGACCGCCATTGACACCTTCGGGTGCTTCTGGCTGGCTTCGCCCAAACCGGGGGGCGCTTCATGACATTCGAACTGACGGCCGGGCAGGCCGAGATCCGCGCGCAGATGCTCAAGCTCTGCGCCAGCTTCGGCGACGACTACTGGCTGCGGAAGGAGCGCGAGGCGAGCTTCCCCCATGAATTCCACGCCGCCATCGCCAAGGGCGGCTGGCTCGGCATCGCCATGCCGGAGGAATATGGCGGCGGCGGCCTCGGCATCAGCGAGGCCGCGGTGATGATGCAGGCCGTGGCCGAGAGCGGCGCCTGCATGTCCGGCGCCTCCTCCATCCACATGAACATCTTCGGGCTGAACCCCGTGGTCGTCTTCGGCAACGAGGACCAGAAGCGCCGCGCCCTGCCGCCGCTGATCGCGGGCGCGGACAAGCCCTGCTTCGCCGTGACCGAGCCCGATGTGGGCCTCAACACCACCGAGCTGAAGACACGCGCCGAACGCCAGGGCGACCGCTACATCGTGCGCGGCCAGAAGATGTGGATCAGCACCGCGCAGGTGGCCAACAAGATGCTGCTGCTGGCGCGCACCACGCCGCTCGACCAGGTGCGGCGCAAGACGGAGGGCCTGTCGCTCTTCTACACCGACCTCGACCGCGCGCGCGTCGAGGTGCGCCTCATCGAGAAGATGGGCCGCCACGCGGTGGATTCGAACATGCTCTTCTTCGACGGGCTGGAGGTGCCGGTGGAGGACCGCATCGGCGAGGAGGGCAAGGGCTTCCACTACATCCTGCACGGCATGAACCCCGAGCGCATCCTGATCGCGGCCGAGGCGGTGGGCATCGGCCGGGCCGCGCTGGGCAAGGCCACGCAGTATGCCAAGGACCGCCGCGTCTTCGGCCGCGCCATCGGGCAGAACCAGGGCATCCAGCACCCGCTCGCGCGCTGCTGGGCGCATCTGGAAGCCGCGGAACTCATGGTGATGAAGGCGGCCGCCCTCTACGACGCCGGCCGCGAATGCGGGGCGGAATCCAACGCCGCGAAATACCTGGCTGCCGAGGCCGGCTTCTCGGCCGCCGAGACCGCGGTGATGACCCATGGCGGCATGGGCTATGCCCAGGAATACCATGTGGAGCGTTATCTGCGCGAAAGCCTGATCCCGCGCATCGCCCCGGTCAGCCGCGAACTCATCCTGAGCCACATCGCCGAGCGCGTGCTGGGCCTGCCCAAATCCTATTGAGCGGCCAGGCGGCCCCCGGGCACGTCATGCTTGATCCGGCATCCGCTTCGCGCGAACGTGATGGCCAATGACAGGTTGTCGGCCTGGGCATTCCTTCCCCTCTCAACGGCCGGCAGCCGGTTCAAGACCAAGGCACGGCGATCACGCCGAAGCCATGACTGGGGAAACGTCCATGAAGATCCATCGCCGCTCCACCCTTGTCCTCGGCCTTGCGGGCCTTGCGGCGCCCGGCCTCGTGAAGGCCCAGGGCAGTTCCGGCTGGCGGCCGACGCGGCCGGTGCGGCTGATCGTGCCCGCGGCACCCGGCGGGTCCAACGACATCCTCGCCCGCATCATCGCCGAGCCCGCGAGCCAGATCCTGGGCCAGCCCGTGCTGATCGAGAACCGCGCCGGCGCGGGCAGCGTCATCGGCACCGAGGCGGCGGCCCGGGCGCCGGCCGATGGGTACACGGTGCTGATCAACAGCTCCCTCGCCACGCTGCCGGCCGTCGTCGCCCAACTGCCCTATGACACGCTGGGCGATTTCGAGGGGGTGGCGGTGGCCGGCTTCTCGCCGCACCTGCTGGTGGTGAATGCCGCCGTGCAGGCCCGCACCGCGCAGGAATTCCTGTCCCTGCTGCGCGCCAATCCGGGGCGTTTCAACTATGCCTCGGCCGGCCCCGGCAGCGGCCCGCATATCGGCGGCCTGGTGCTGATGGCGCGGATGAACGTGCAGGCCGAGACGGTGCATTACCGCGGCGGCGGCCCCGGCATCGCGGCGCTGGTCGCGGGCGAGGCGCATTTCGGCACGCCCACCATGGCCTCTGCCATCGCCCAGGTGCGCGGCGGCGGCCTGCGCGCCCTGGCGGTGCTGGCGGAGGAACGAAGCCCCGCCCTGCCAGGCGTGCCCAGCGCGCCGCAGGCGGGCATGCCCGGCGTGATCCATGAGGAGTTCTTCCCCATCCTGGCGCCGAAGCGCACGCCGCCGGCTGCGCTGGCCGCGCTGAGCGAGGCCTTCCGCCAGGCCATCTACCGCAGCGCCGAGCGGGTGAATGACATGACGGGGGTCACGGCCCGCCCCGGCTACGAGACCAGCGCGCAGGTAATGGCCCTGGTGCGGTCCGGCATCGAGAACCACACGCGCCTGTTGCGGGCGGCGGGTGTGCAGCCGATCTGACCGCGCGCCGCCTCCCGTCGCGGGCCGCGCTCAGCCCGGCGGCGGGTGGTTGAGGCAGCGGCCCAGGCGGTCCCCGAGCCAGGCGGCGGCCAGCCAGGTCGCGGCCGAGGCCGCCACATAGGCGAGGGCGGCGTCCCACCGCCCCGCATCGAACAGCCGGATGCTCTCGAGGCTGAAGACCGAGAAGGTGGTGAAGCCGCCGCAGAACCCCGCCATGATGCCCTGGCGCATGGCGGGCGTGGCGGCAAGGCGCCCGTCGGGACCGGTCAGCGCCGCATAGAGCCCGATCAGGAAGGAACCCGCGACGTTCACGCCCAGCGTCGCGAGGGGAACATCGGGCCCCAGGAGCGCGATGCCGGCCAGCGCGCACAGGTGCCGCGCCACGGAACCCAGCGCGCCGCCCAGTGCGATGGCCAGATAGATCCGGTGGCCCGGTGCCATCCGCTCAGCCCCCCAACAGGACCAGGCCGGCGCGGTGGCCGGCCAGGGCCGCGGCCAGGCACAGGCCCAGCGAGCCCAGGACATTCCACGCCGCCCGCGCGCCATGGCCGGCACGCAGCAGGGCCAGGGTCTGCAGGCTGAAGGAGGAGACGGTGGTGTAGCTCCCCAAGGCCCCCACCACGAGCAGGAGCCAGGCCTCGCGCCAGCCCTCCGCCACGCCGTCGCCGTGCAGGAAGGCCGCGGCCAGCAGCCCGATCATCGCGGCACCGCTGGCATTCACCACCAGCGTGCCCCAGGGGAAGGCCTCGCCCACACGGCGGGCGACGACGCCGGAGAGCCAAACGCGCGCGCAAGCCCCTAGGGCGCCGCCCAGGCCAACGAGCAACAGGCCGATCATTCCGCGAGGACCCGGGCAGGTGGCGCATGGTGCATGGTGGCCCTGACGCTTGCACCATCCGGGCCGCCGCCGGAAGTGACTGATGCGGGCTAACGCGCCCGCGCCAGCACCTTCCGCGCCCGGTCCACCACCGGCAGGTCAATCATCTGTCCCTCGAAGGCGACGGCGCCGCGGCCTTCCGCGATGGCGGCGTCGAAGGCCGCGATGAGGCGCCGCGCGCGCTCCACCTCGGGGGCCGAGGGGCCGTATTCCTCGTTGATGGGCGCCACCTGCGAGGGGTGGATGCAGGCCGCGCAGCCGAAGCCCAGCCGGCGCGAGCGCCGCAGCGAGGCGCGATAGGCCTCCAGGTCCGAGAAGTCCGCGAAGGGGCCGACCGAGCCCATGGGCAGGGCCCCCGCCGCACGCGCGGCCGCCACCACCTGCATGCCGAAGGCGTAGAGCGCATCGGCCCCCGGCTCCGCCTCCAGCTCGGTGCAGAGGTCCTCGGCGCCCACGCCGATGGCCGCGACGCGCGGTGTGGCGCGCGCGATGGCCGGCAGCAGCGGCAGGGCTTCCGCCGTCTCGACCACGGGGATGAGGCGGGTGTGGCCCAGCGCCAGGCCAAGTGCCACCTCGCGCGCCGCCACCACCTCCTCCAGCAGGCGCACATGCTCGGGCCCCATCGCCTTGGGCAGCATCAGCGCCGTCACCTCCGGCATGATGGCGGCCGCGATGTCGGGGATGGCGAGGTCCAGCGGGCGGTTGATCCGCACGCAGACCTCCACCCCGCCCTCGCGCACCTGGCGCGCGGCGGTGGGCAGGGCGGCGCGGGCGGCGTCCTTGCCGTCGGGCGGGATGCTGTCCTCCAGGTCGAGGATGATGACGTCGGCGCCGCGCGTGTGGGCGCGGGCCACGAACCTCTCCGCCGTGACGGGCACGAACAGCAGGGAACGCCAGTTGGGGGCGGGCATCACGCGCCCTCGCCGAAGGCGGCGCCGGTTTCCATCATCTTCGCGATGCTCTCCTCGTCATGGCCCAGTTCGCGCAGGATGGCGACCGTGTCGCGGCCGAGGCGCGGGGCGGGGGTGGTCTTGTCGCGCATGCCGCCGCTGAAGCGGTTGGGGATGCGCGTGCGGCGGATGCGGCCCTCGGTCGGATGGTCGTCCTGCTCCCAGAAGCCAACCTCGCTGAGGTGCGGGTCCTCCAGCAGATCCTCGATGCGGTTGTAGCGCGCGGCGGGCACGTCGGCGGCGGCGAGGATGTCGAGCCACTCGGCCGTGGTCTTCTCGCGCAGCGCCTCGGCGCGCAGTTCGAAGAAGGCGGCGGCGTTCTCGCTGCGGGCCTTGGGGGTGTTGAAGCGCGGGTCGTCGCGCAGCTCCGGTTTCCCGATGGCGGCGAAGAAGGCGAAGGCCTGCCGATTGTCGTTGGGGTGGGCGGTGATGAAGCCATCCTTCGTGGGCAGTGGGCGGTAATAGGGGCTGAGCAGGCGTTCATCGCCCGCCGGGCCGAGCGGCGGTTCGAAGGTGGCGGCCCCCAGGTGCTCGCTGGCCACGAAGCTCGCCATGTTCTCGAACATGGGCACCTCGATCGCCTCGCCCACGCCCGTGCGTTCGCGGCGATACAGCGCGAAGCCCACGCATTGCGCCGCGATCAGCCCCGCGATGTGGTCGGTCATCACCATGGGGACGAAGCGCGGCTCACCCGTGGAACGCTCGAAGGCGCCCGCCACGCCCGAGAGCGACTGGATCACCGGGTCGTAGGCGGGCCGGTTGAAGTAGGGCCCACCACGCCCGAAGGCCTGGATGGAGCAATGGATCAGCCGCGGGTTCAGCGCGGAGAGCGTGGCGAAATTCAGCCCCGCGCGCTCCAGCCCCGCGGGCCGCACATTGGTCACGAAGACATCCGCCCGCGCCAGCAAGGCGCGCAGCGCCGCCGCCCCCTCCGGCTGCTTGATGTCGAGGCCGATGCTGCGCTTGTTGCGGTTGAAGTTGATGAACTTGCCGCTCATGGCCGGCGAGCGGCTGCCGGCGGCCAGGTAGCGCAGGATGTCGCCGCCCGGCGCCTCCACCTTGATCACCTCGGCCCCCTGGTCGGCCAGGGTGCGGGTGGCGATGGGCCCGACGACCAAGGTGGTCAGGTCCACCACGCGCACGCCGTCGAGCGGCCCGCTCATGCGAAGCGCAGTTCCATCTGCGCGCAGAGCGCGCCGCCCTGGTCCGCGACCCAGGCCGACATCGCATCGCCCGCCACGGCGCCGCCCGCCAGCGTGACGGTATCACCCACCGAAATGGGCCGCGTCAGCCGCGCCGTGAAGGCCGAGAGCCGTCGCCCGCCCGCCCGCGCCATGGCGGCATCCAGCAGCAGTTGCATGGTCAGGCCCCCGTTCTGCACCAGGGCCGGATAGCCCTCGACCTCGCGCGCATAATCCGCGTCGTAATGGATGCGGTGCGCGTTCCAGGTGATGGCGGAGTAGCGGAACACCAGCGTGCTCGGCAGATGCTGCACCTGGCTCCAGGCGGCATCGGTCGGCGCGGGCTGGCCGGCGTTCACGGGCGAGGCCGCGCCCGGCGCCACCGCCTCGCGATACAGCGCGTCGAACTCGTCCACCGCCACGGGCCGGTCGCCCACCGAGAAGGTGTGCCGCATGGTCAGCACGCAGATGGTGCCGGTGCGCGCCTGCTTGGGCTCGATCACGGCCACCTCGGCGCGCTTGGTCAGCACCTCGCCCACGCGGAAGCCGCCCTGCAGCTGCACGCGGCGCCCCGCACCCATGCGGCGCGGCAGCGGGATGGGCGGCAGCACCACGCCGGGCTCGGGGTGGCCATCGGCGCCGATCTCGCCCTGCCGCGCGCTTTCGGCGCAGAAGAGGCTGAACCAATGCGCCGGCACCTCCGCCCCGCGCGGGAAGGCGTTGGGGTCCAGGTCCAGCATGGCGGCGATGCGGCGCATGACGGCCGGCGTCACATCATCCTCGATGGTCCAGCTCCGGCCGAGCCATTCCTCGCGCACACGGGCGACTTGCGCGGCGAAATCCTCGCCGCTCATGCGCGGCCTTCGCGGAGCGTCTCGCCACGCGGGCCATGGGCGGATGTGGTGTGCAAGTCAGCGTCCTCCGTGCGGGCTCCGGGCCTTGCCGCGCGGCGCCATCATGCGAGGCGGACCGTCTCCCCGGGCAGCTTGCGGCCAGCTTCCGCCCGGCCCCGCCCCCCGTCAACCGCGCCGCCCCGGCGATCGGTGCGTTGACAGGGCCCGGGGCGGGGGCAAGCCTGCTGGCCCCGACTGCCCCCCGGCCCGGAGACCCGCCATGCCCCCGCACACCCGGCGCCCCCTGCCCCCCAGCCTCTACGCGGACACCGCGATCCCGGCGCCGGACACCCCGCCGCTGGAAGGCGAGGCGCGGGCGGATGTCTGCGTGATCGGCGGCGGCTTCACCGGCCTCTCCGCCGCGCTGCACCTGGCCGAGGCGGGCGTCTCCGTCATCGTGCTGGAGGCGCAGGAGCCTGGCTGGGGCGCCTCCGGCCGCAATGGCGGCCAGGTGAACCCGGGCCTGAAGCATGACCCCGATGTGGTGGAGCGTGACTTCGGCCCGGATCTCGGCGCGCGGATGCTGGCGCTGTCCTATGGCGCGCCCGATGCGCTGTTCGCCCTGGTGCGCCGCCACCAGATCCCGTGCGAGGCGCGGCAGGAGGGCACGCTGCGCGCGGCCATCGGCGCCCGCGCAGCGGCGGAGGTGCGGCACAGCGCCGAGCAGGGTGCGCGCCGCGGCTGGCCCGTGACCTTCCTGGACGCGGCGGGCACGGCGGCGCTGACCGGCACGGCCCGCTACACCGCCGCCATGCTGGATGCGCGCGGCGGCGATGTGCAGCCGCTCTCCTATGCGCGGGGGCTGGCGCGGGCGGCGATGGGGCAGGGGGCGCGGGTGCATGGCGGCAGCCCGGCCGTGAAGCTCGCGCGCGCCGGGGAGGGCTGGCGCGTCGAGACGCCGCAAGGTGCCGTGCATGCCGGGCAGGTGGTGCTGGCCACCAATGGCTATACCGATGACCTCTGGCCCGGGCTGCGGCGCAGCGTGGTGCCGGTGTTCAGCTCCATCCTCGCCACCGCGCCGCTGCCCGAGGAGGTGGCGCGCGGCATCATGCCCCGCCGCGCCTCGCTCTATGAGGCCGGGCGCATCACCACCTATTACCGCATGGACCGGCAGAACCGGCTGGTCATCGGCGGGCGGGGGCCGCAGCGGCCGCTGCCGGGGCCGGATGCCATCCGCTACCTGGCCGATTACGCGGAACGCCTCTGGCCCGCGCTGGGAGGCGTGGAATGGACCCATGGCTGGAACGGACAACTCGCGGTGACGGCCGATTCCTACCCCCACCTGCACGAGCCCGCGCCGGGGCTGGTCGCGGGGTTGGGCTACAATGGCCGCGGCGTGGCGATGGCGACCGCGATGGGCGTGCAGATCGCGCGGCGCCTCATGGGGCAGGAGGTGGACATGCCGATCACGTCCCTCCGCCCCATGCCCTTCCACGGCTTCTGGAAGCTGGGTGTCGCGGCCCGCGTCTGGCAGGGCCGCGTGCTGGATCGGCTGGGGCTGTAGTCTCCAGCCGCTACGACACCGCGCCGCTGCCGAAGGCGCCGACCAGCGGCGCGCCCTCCGCGAAGCGCGTGGCGCGATAGGGATCGAGCGGCAGGTCGGGCGGCAGGCCCAGCGCCGCCTGGGCCAGCATCCGCCCCACCATGGGCGAGAGCTTGAAGCCATGCCCGCTGAAGCCGAAGGCCACCAGCAGCCCCTCGATGCCGGGCAGCTTTCCCAGCACCGGGTTCCAGTCGGGCGTGGTGTCGTAGAGGCCGGCCCAGGCGCGCACGAAGCGCCCATGTTCGGCGAAGCGCGGCATCCGGTGCGCGAGCTGCGCGCCCACCTCCGCCACCCAGTCCATCGGGATGTCACCGGTGCCGCCATCGGGGTCGGCCACCTCGTCGCCCGCATCGCCCGCGCCGACCAGGATTTCCGCGCCCGCATGGGGCCGGCTGTAGAGCATGAGCGGCGAGGCGAAATCCTTCAGCACCGGCAGGGCGCGGGTATAGGGCGCATCGGCCGCGAAGCTCGCGACCAGGTGGCGGGAGGCGTGGCAGGGGATCTCGGCTTCGGCCCAGCCGCGCAGCAGCGGGCTCCAGACGTTCAGCGTGCTGATGACGACGCCGGCGGCGATGTCGCCCGCGGGTGTGCGGACGCCGCGCACCCGCCCGCCCTCGCGCAGCAGCCCCAGCACGGGCGTGCCCTGGCGGATCATGGCGCCCTTCCGGCGGGCGGCGCGGGCGAAGGCCTGGGCGGTCATGTAGGGGTCGGCGAAGCCCGCCTCCTCCTCATAGCCGCAGAGCGCGATGTCGGAGAGGTCGAGCCAGGGATGGATGGAACGCGCCTCGGCCTGGTCCACAAGACGCGCGGCGATGCCCAGTTCCTGCTGGGCCGCGATGGTGCGGCCCAGCGCCACAGCCGCCGGGCCTTCGGGCGCCACGGCCAGGTAGCCGGTGCGGACCAGGCCGCAATCGGCCTCCTCATCCTCCAGCAGGGCCGGGAAGTCCTGGAACATGGCCAGCGCCGCCCGCGCCACCGCCACATTGGGCCGCACCGAGTAGTAGGTGCGGAGAATGCCGGAGGAATGCGCCGTGGTGCCGCCCGCGATGTCGCCGCGTTCCAGCAGCAGCACGCGGCGGCAGCCCAGGCGCGCCAGGTGGAACAGCGTGGCGCAGCCCACCGCGCCACCGCCCAGCACCACCGCGTCGAAGCTTTCCATGCTCATCGTCCCAGCCTGTCGCGCGCCTGCCACCAGGCGCTGAGCGCGCGGCGCAGCAGGGGGCGGGCGAAGAGGAAGGGCGTGCTGCCGCTGGGCACGTCGTCGAAGGCCGTGGCCCCCTCGGCATCGCCCAGCATCCGCAGCGCCGCCTTGTGACCCAGATAGGGCATGAGCGCCACGCCCGAGCCATTGCAGCCCACGGCATACCACACGCCCTGCCCATCCTGGCCGATGCCCGGCAGGTCGCTGCGCGTCATCGCCACATTGCCGGTCCAGGCGTGGTCGAGCCGCAGCGTGCCAAGGCCCGGGAAGACGCGCTGGAGATGCCCGCCCAGCCGCGCCGCCGCCTGGCGCAGCGGGATGGGGTGCAGCGCCGCGCGCCCGCCCAGGATGATGCGCTCGCCATCCGGAGAGGGGCGGAAATAGAGGTGCGAGGAGGCCGTCTCCACCAGCATCCGCCCGTTCGGGATCAGCGCGCCCACGCGGTTGGCGCCCAGCCTTTCGGTCGCGATCAGGAAGGAGGGCAGGGCCACCAGGCGCCGCGCCACGCCGGGTGCGGGCCGTGCGCCCGAATAGCCATTGGTCGCCACCAGCACAGCCCCCGCGCGCACCGCCCCGCGCGGCGTGCGGACGAGGTGCCCCGTGCCCTCGCGCGTGATGGAGAGTGCGGGCGTATGCCCCACCACCCGCGCGCCCGCCGCCCGCGCCACGCGCAGCAGCCCCTGGTGGAACAGCGCCGGGTGCAGCCCGCCATGCGAGGGAAAGAGCAGGCCGCCATGGTAGAGGTCGGACGCGATCTCACGCCGCTGTTCGGCGCGCGGCACCACCTCGACGGGCAGGCCCACTTCGCGCGCCAGGAGGTCCGCCTCGCGCGCCAGCATCTCGTAGTCGGCGGGGGTGGCGGCGCCGCGGAAGCGGCCCACGCGGCGGAAGCGGGCGTCCATTCCCTCGCGCGCGATCAGGCCGGTGGCGAAGTCCAGCGCGGCCATGCCTTCGCGGATCAGCGCCTGGGCCTTGGGCCTGCCATGGCGGGCGATGAGGGCGGAGTAGCTGAGGCGATGCCCATGCCCGACCATGCCGCCCGAACGGCTCGACCCACCGAAGCCCGCCGCCTCGGCGTCCAGCACCAGCACCTCGCGCCCCGCGCGCGCCAGGGTGAGCGCGGCGGAGAGCCCGGCATAGCCCGCGCCCACCACCACCACATCGGCGGCGTCGGGCAGGGGGGCGTCATCCGGGGCCTCACGCGGAGCGGCCTCCCACCAATAGGGCGCCTCCTGCAGCGCGGAGAGGTCCAGCGTGGCATTCATGCCGGCATCCTCTCCCACTCCGTGCCCCAGTCCTGCACCACATGGCCGGGCGAGACCTCGGTGTAGCGGCGCGGCGGCGGCGTGTAGTCGGGCGCGCGGATGGGCGAGCGAATTTCGTCCGCGTCCAGCCCCCGCCGGACGCGCCCGCGCCGCGGGTCGGGCACAGGCACCGCGGCCATCAGGCGGCGCGTATAGGGGTGGCGCGCATCGCCGAAGATGGCCGCGCGCGGGCCGATCTCCACGATCTCGCCCATGTACATGACGGCCACGCGGTGGCTCACGCGCTCCACCACCGCGATGTCGTGCGAGATGAAGAGGTAGGCGAGGCCGAGTTCCGCCTGGAGGTCCAGCATCAGGTTCAGCACCTGCGCCTTCACGGAGACATCCAGCGCCGAGACCGCCTCGTCGGCCACGATCAGCCGCGGTTCCAGCGCCAGGGCGCGGGCGATGCACAGGCGCTGCCGCTGGCCCCCGGAGAATTCATGCGGGAAGCGCTCGGCCATGGCGGGGTCCAGCCCCACCCGGCGCAGCAATTCGGCCACGCGGGCGCGCGCCTCCTCGCGCCCCGCCAGGCCGTGCACCACGATGGGCTCGGCCAGCGCCGCCCCCACGCGCTTGCGCGGGTTGAGCGAGGCGAAAGGGTCCTGGAAGATCATCTGCATGCGCCGGCGCATGGCGATGAGGCCGCGCCGGTCCAGCGTGGCGATGTCGGCCCCCTCGAACAGGATGCGCCCGCCCGAGGGCGGCACCAGGCGCAGGATGGAACGCCCCGTGGTGCTCTTGCCGCAGCCGGACTCGCCGACCAGCGCCAGCGTCTCGCCCTTGCGCAGCGCGAAGGAGACATCCTCCACCGCATGCACGCGGCCCGTGACGCGCGAGAGCAGGCCGGAGCGCATGTCGAAGCGCGTGACGAGGCCCGCCACTTCCAGCAGCGGCCTTTCCGTCGCGTCCACGATGTCGGGCGTGGGGGAGGGCGTGTCACTCTCGCCGGTCGTGGTGTCCACGACGGGGAAGCGCAGCGGGCGCGACTGGCCCTCCATGGAACCCAGGCGCGGCACGGCGGCCAGCAGGGCGCGGGTGTAGGGGGCCTGGGCGGCGGTGAAGAGGCGTGTGGTCTCGCCCTGCTCGACGGGGTGGCCGCGGTGCATGACCACCACGCGGTCCGCGATCTCGGCCACCACGCCCATGTCATGCGTGATGAAGAGGACGGACATGCCCTCCTCCTCCTGCAGCATCTTCACCAGTTCCAGGATCTGCGCCTGGATCGTCACGTCGAGGGCGGTGGTGGGCTCGTCCGCGATCAGCAGGCGGGGGCGGCAGGCCAAGGCCATCGCGATCATCACGCGCTGGCGCATGCCGCCCGAGAAGCGGTGCGGGTATTCGTGGAAGCGGGATTTCGCGGCGGGAATGCGCACGCGGTCGAAGAGGCGCAGCGCTTCGGCCTCGGCCGCCGCGCGGGGCAGGTTGCGGTGATAGACCAGGGCTTCGGCCACCTGGAAGCCCACGGTCAGCACCGGGTTCAGGCTGGTCATGGGCTCCTGGAAGATCATCGCGATCTCGTTGCCGCGCACGCGCCGCATCTCGTGCTCGGGCAGCGCGGGAAGGTCGCGGCCGTCGAGGGCGATGCGTCCCTCCACGCGCGACTGCGCGGGCGGCAGCAGCCGCATGACGGAGAGCGCCGTGACGCTCTTGCCGCTGCCGCTCTCGCCCACCACCGCCAGCGTCTCGCGCGCGTTCACGGTGAAGGAGAGGTCCTGCACCACGGGCCGCCATTGCCCATCGGCGCGGAAGCTGACGGTGAGGTTCTCGATGGCGAGGACGGGCGCGCTCACGACTCGCCCTTCAGCTTGGGGTCCACCGCGTCGCGCAGCCCGTCGCCCAGCAGGTTCAGCGCGAAGACCACGACCAGGATGGCGACACCTGGCGCCATGGCGAGCCAGTAGCTGTCCAGGATGTTCTCGAACCCCTCGCGGATCATCCCGCCCCAGGTCGGGATGGGCGGGCGCAGGCCGAGGCCGATGAAGGCGAGCGAGGCCTCGGTGCGGATGGCGCTGGCCAGCCACAGCGAGGACATGACGAGGATTTCCGCGAAGATGTTGGGCAGGATGTGCAGGAAGAGGATGCGCGCGTCCGAATAGCCCAGCGCCCGGCAGGCCTCGACATACTCGCGTTCCTTCACCGCGATGGTGGGCGCGCGGGCGATGCGCGCGAAGGCGGGCACCGATGTGGCCGCGATGGCCAGGATGATGTTGGGCAGCGTCGGCCCCAGCATCGCCACCAGGATCAGCCCCAGGATCAGCGCGGGGAAGGCCAGCAGCACGTCCATGGCCTGCATCACCACCACGTCGAACCGCCCGCCATACCAGCCCGCCAGCATGCCGATGAGCGAACCCACCAGCATGGCCGCCAGCGTGGAGGCGATGCCGATGAACAGGCTGTAGCGCGCCCCGTGCAGCAGCCGCGAGAGGATGCAGCGCCCGAACTGGTCGGTGCCCAGCGGATAGAGCGCCGAAGGGCCTTCGAGGCGGGCGAAGATGTCCTGCTCGATCGGATCGTGCGGCGCGATCCAGGGGGCGAGCGCCGCCAACGCGATCACCGCGAACAGGACGATCAGCCCCGCCCAGCTGGTCTTGTTGGTGTTGAAGGCGCGCAGCAGCGTGGCGGTGGCCGTCATTTCAGCTTCACCCTCGGGTCGGCCGCCCCATAGGCGAGGTCGGTGAGCAGGTTCACGATGATGACGACGAAGGTGTAGATCACCATCATCCCCTGCAGCAGCGTGTAGTCGCGCTGATTGAGCGCGCCCACGATCAGCTTGCCCAGGCCCGGCCGGTTGAAGACGATCTCGGTCAGCACCGAGTTGCCGATCAGCACGCCCAGATACAGCCCCACGATGGTGATGATGGGGATCAGCGCGTTGCGCAGCGCGTGCCGCCATACCACGGCCCGCCAGGGCACGCCTTTGGCGCGGGCGGTGCGGACATAATCCTCACCCAGCACCTCCAGCATGGCCGAGCGTGTCACGCGCGTGATATAGGCCGCCATGATGAGGCCGAGGTTGAGGGCCGGCAGCGCCAACGCCCCCAGCCAGGCCGAGAAGCTGCCGCCCTGGGTGGACATCACCGGCGCCCACCGCAGCTGGATGGCGAAGAAGATCAGCAGCAATATGCCCGAGACGAAGGCCGGGAAGGACAGCCCCAGCAGCGAGGCGAGGCGGATGACGTAATCCGTCGCGCGGTTGCGGTTCACCGCCGCCCAGACGCCCAGCGGAATGCCCGCCGCCGCGCCGATGACCAGCGCGGCCAGGGTGAGTTCGATGGTCCAGGGCAGGACCGCCAGCACCTCCTGCACCACGGGCCGCCCGGTGACGAGGGACACACCCCAGTCGCCCCGCAGCGCGCCCCACAGGAACTCGATGTATTGCACGCCGAGCGGACGATCGAGGCCGAGCCGCGTGCGCATGGCGGCGATGGCATCCGCCGTCGCCTGTTCGCCCAGGATGACCTGCGCCGGGTCGCCCGGCACGACCCGGACGATGAAAAAGACCAGCGTCAGCACCGCCCAGAGCGTGACCAGGGCGAAGGCGCAGCGCCGCGCGATGAAGGTGGTCACGCGGCCGCCATCACCTCGTGAAGCGGGTGGTGTGCAGGATGGGCGGTGCCAGGTTCAGCGCGGCCCGCAGCTCGTAGCCCAGGTCTATGCTGTCGCGGTAGGCCCAGAGCTGCAGCTGCTCATAGATGGGAATGCCGCAGACCTCCGCCACGATGCGCTCCTGCGCCTCGCGCCACAGGGCGTTGCGGCGCGCGGCGTCGGTCTCGCTGCGTGCCGCGTCAATCTGCGCATCGGCCACGCGGCAGTGGGAGAAGTTGGTGACGGCCGTCGGCGTCTGCACGATGGATCGGCTGTGGAAGAACTGCGTCAGGTAGATGTCCGCCACCGGGAAGCGCGCCGCCTGGAAATGCACCACCTGCGAGAGGTTCTGCCGGATCTGCTGGTGGAAGGTGGCGTGCTCCACCGGCGTGATCTCAAGCGTGATGCCCGCGCGGCGCAGCTGCGCCTGGGCGGCTTCCATCACCGTCATCATGCCGGTCAGCGTCGTGTGGATGCTGCGGATGGTGATGCCGTTGGGGTGCCCGGCCTCGGCCAGGAGGGCGCGGGCGCGGGCGATGTCGTGCGGCGGCAGCGCCATGGGCGCATGGCCCTGGTAGCCGCGCGGCACCACGGATTCCGCGGCCACCGAGGTGTCGCGCCCGCGCAGCTGCACCACCTGGTCGCGGTTCAGCGCGTGCGCGATGGCCTGGCGCACGCGGATGTCGTTCAGCGGCGGCATGGTCATGTTGAGATGGATGACCGACATCTCGGCCGGCTGCATCGCCACCACGCGCACATTGGGCAGGGCGCGCGTGCGGGTGAACCAGTTCTGGTCCTGCCGGCCATAGATCATGTCCAGCTCGCCCGCCTGGAAGGCCAGGTCGCGCGCCGCATCCGAGGGCACGAAGCGGAACATGATCTCGCGGATCTGCGGCGTGCCGCGGAAATATCCGTCATGCGCGCTCAGCCGGCCGAATTGCTGCGGGACGTATTCGGCGAAGGCGAAGGGGCCGGTGCCGATAGGGCGACGGCGGAAGCCTTCATTGCCCATCTGCTCCACGGCCGCCTTGCAGACCATGAAGCCGCCCGCGTAGTTCATCACCACGCCGAGCAGGCTCGGCATGTTGTTCTTCAGCGTGATGCGGACGGTGTGGCTGTCCACCGCCTCGACGCTGTCGAAGGCCGTGTAGTCGGACGAGAAGGCCGAGGTCTCGCGCGTCGCGGCGCGGCGGAGCGAGAAGACCGCGTCCTCGGCCGTGAACTCGCCGAAGCCATGGTGGCATTGCGCGCCGCGGCGCAGATGGAAGGTCCATGTCCGCCCATCGGCGGAGCTTTCCCAGCGTTCCGCGAGGTCTGGCTCCATGTTCTCGGGGCTCAGCTCGCCGGGGCGCAGCCGCACCAGCCCGCTGAAGATGTGCTGCAGGAAGCCCCGCCCTGGCGTGCTGGAGTTGAGATGCGGGTCGAGCACCCCCGCATCGGCGGAGGCGATGCCGATCCGCAGGGTGGTCTGCTGGGCAGAGGCTGCCGCAGGCACGAGCATAACCGCCGCGGCAAGCGCCGCAGCCTTCCACCAACCCATGAGCCACCACCTGTTATGTTCTTGATGCACGGAGCATATGAAACGGGCGGCATCCGCCGCAAGCAATGTTTGCGCGAAGTCTCCCGTCCGCCGCGCGCCTGGTGCTAAGTGGCAGGAGGGAGACGCCCATGAAATTCCGCATCACCGCGCTCGACGCCTTCGAGTGGTCCTTCACGCTGCGCATGCCCTTCCGCTTCGGCGTGATCACGGTGCGCGACGGCATCCAGGCCGTGCTGCGCGCGCGCATCCGCACCGAGGACGGCCAGGAGGGCGAGGGCATGGCGGCCGAGACGCTCGCCGCCAAGTGGTTCGACAAGGACCCTGCGCTGAGCGACGCGCAGAACCAGCACCAGCTTCGCCGCAGCCTGGAGATCGCGATGGCGGGCGCGCTGGCCGCCGATCCCGACACGGCCTTCGGCCACTACGCCACGGCCACCCGCGCCCATGCCGAGGCCTGCGGCGCGGAAGGCCTGAACCCGCTGGTGGCGAGCTTCGGCCGCGCGCTGGTGGACCGCGCGGCGCTGGATGCGCTGCTGCGCCTGCGGGGCCTCGCGTTCCATCAAGGCCTGCGCGCCGGCATCACGGGCTTCGCGCCCGCGCTGCTCGACCCCGCGCTGGCGGGTTTCGACGCCGCGGCGATGCTCGCCACGGCCCCCGCGCCTGGCCGCATCCATGCGCGCCACACGGTGGGCCTCGTGGACCCCATCACGGCGGCCGATGTGGAAACGCGCGTGAACGATGGCCTGCCGGAGACGCTGGAGGAGGTCGCCTCCACCTACCGCCATGGCTGGTGGAAGCTGAAGGTGGGCGGCGACCTGCGCGCGGACATGGACAGGCTGTGCCGCATCGCCTCCGTGCTGGACCGGCTGCACGGCTACCACGTCACGCTGGACGGCAACGAGCAGTATGAGGATGCCGAGGGCGCGCTGGCGCTCTGGCGCGCCATGCGGGCGGAGCTGCGCCTCAACCGCCTCGTGTCCTCGGTGCTGTTCATCGAGCAGCCGGTGAAGCGCGCCCGCGCGCTGGAGACAGGCATGGCCGCGCTCGCCGCCGAGCGCCCCGTCATCATTGACGAGAGCGACGGTCCGCTAGACGCCTTCGTGGTGGCGCGCGGCCTCGGCTATGCGGGCGTGTCGAGCAAGAACTGCAAGGGCGTCTGGCGCTCCTTCCTGAACCTGGCGCGCTGCCGCGCCTGGAATGCCGAGGGCGGCACGACGCAGCATTTCCTCTCGGGCGAGGACCTGACCACGCTCTCGGGCCTCTGCGTGCAGCAGGATTTGGCGTTGGTCAGCGCGCTGGGCCTGACCCATGTCGAGCGCAACGGGCACCACTTCATTGACGGCTTCAACGGCCAGCCGCGCGACGTGGCGGCGCGTTTCCTCGCCGCGCACCCGGATCTTTATGCCGACACCTCGCGCGGGCCGCGCCTCACCATCCGTCAGGGGCTGCTCGACATCGCAAGCCTCGCCACGCCGGGGCTGGGCAGCGCCGTGCTGCCCGACGTGACGGCGATGCGCCCGATGCCGCGGGCGGAGTGGCCGCCCGCACCCTGATGGGCGCGCCTCAGTTCACCCGGATGTTGGCCGCCCGCACCACGCGGCCCCATTTCTCGGTTTCGGCGCGCATGAAGTTGGCGAGTTCCTCGGGCGTGGAGCTGACGGGGTCCGCCCCCACCTGCGCCAGCCGCGCGCGGACATTCTGCCGCCCCAGCGCCTCGTTCAGCACCGCGTTCACCCGCCGCACCACTGCGGCCGGCGTGTTGGCCGGCGCCAGCACCGCGCCCCAGGAAGAGGCCTCGGCGCCCGGCAGGCCGATCTCGGCCATCGTCGGCACGTCGGGCAGGGCCGGATGGCGCCGCGCGCCCGTCACCGCCAGCGCGCGCACGCGCCCGCCCTGCACTTGCGGCAGGGCACTGGGCAACTGGTCCAGCATCATCTGCACCGTGCCCGCCACCGTGTCGTTCAACGCGGGCGCGGAGCCGCGATAGGGCACGTGCTGGATGTCCACCTGCGCCACCTGCTTGAACAGTTCCACCACCGTGTGGGTCGAGCTGCCGTTGCCGCCCGAGCCATAGGAAAGCTGCCCCGGCCGCGCGCGCAGCAGCGCCAGCAATTCCTGCGCCGTCTGTGCCGCCACCTGGGAATTCACCACCAGCACATGGTCGGTCGCGAAGGCCATGCCGATGGGCGTCAGGTCGTTCAGCGGATTGAAGCCCAGCTGCGCGTAGAGATGCGGGTTGATGGTCAGCGTGCCCGTCGTGCCCATCACCAGGCTGTAGCCATCGGCCGCGCTGCGAACCACGTTCTCCACGCCCACATTGCCGCCCGCGCCGGTGCGGTTCTCGACCAGCACGGGCTGGCCCAGCTGCTCGGCCATGGGTTCGGCCAGCACGCGGGCCACGACATCGGTCGCCCCGCCGGCTGGGAAGGGCACGACGAAACGGATGCCGCGCGTGGGCGTCCAGGACTGCGCCAGCGCGGCGCCGGGCAGGATGAGGGCCGGCAGCGCGAGCGTGGCGCGGCGGGTGATGACGGACATGGTGTTTCCTCCTGTTGTGATGGCGGGCCGTTCGGGCGGCCTCTGTGGTGGTGTCAGTGGGTGGCGGCGTGGCGCTCCCGGATGATGCGAAGCACGTCTTCAGGGTCCTCGGCCCACCAGCGGCGGGAGAGCAGTTCGACCTCGGTGAAACCCGCATAGCCGGCCGCCTCCGCCATGCGGCGCAGCGCGGCGATGTCGATCACGCCATCGCCAGGCATGCCGCGGTCGAAGACGAGGTCCGTCGTCGGCACCAGCCAGTCGCAGGCGTGGAAGGCCGCGATGCGCCCCTTGGCGCGCGCCATCTGCGCGGCGAGGTCGGGGTCCCACCAGACATGATAGACATCCACCGCGACGCCCACGCCCGCGCCCAGCGCGTCGCAGAGATCGAGCGCCTGGCCCAGCGTGGAGAGCACCGAGCGGTCCGCGCAGGTCATGGGGTGCAGCGGCTCCAGCGCCAGCGTGACACCCGCGGCGCGGGCCTCGGGCAGGATCGCCTCCAGGCCCTCGCGCACCATGGCGCGCGCGCCGGGCAGGTCCTTCGAGCCCGGCGGCAGCCCACCGCAGACCATGACGAGGCATTGCGCACCCAGCGCCGCCGCCTCCGCGATGGCGCGGCGGTTGTCCTCGATGGCGGCGGCGCGGCCGGCGGCGTCGGCCGCGGGGAACATGCCGCCCCGGCAGAGGCCCGTCACCACCAGCCCCGCATCACGGATCTGCCGCGCGGCGGCCTCCACGCCCATGGCATGCAGCACATCGCGCCAGGGCGAGATGCCGGGGATGCCGTGCCGCGCGCAGCCCTCGATGCACTGCGCGAGGCCCCATTTCTCCTTCACCGTGACGGTGTTCAAGGACAGCGGCGGGGCGTTGTGCGCGCGATTCACGGCCCCCTCCTCGCCGCTTCGCGGCTGCGGCGCTGCACGATCGCGCGCATCACGCCACCCCATGCAGCGCGAGCAGCGTGCGCATGCGCGACGCCGCCAGTTCCGGGTCGCGCAGCAGTCCCGCCTGGTCTGCAAGCCGGAACAGCTCGGCGAAATGCTGCAGGCTGCGCGTGCTCTGCTGCCCGCCCACCATCACGAAATGCTCCTGGTGGCCGTTCAGCCAGGCCATGAAGACGACGCCCGTCTTGTAGAAGCGCGTGGGCGCCCGGAAGATGTGGCGTGAGAGCGGCACCGTCGGCGCCAGGATGTCGTGGAAGGTCGAGAGGTCGTTCTTCGACAGCGCCGCCAAGGCCCCGCCCACCGCCGGCGCGATGGGGTCGAAGATGCCCAGCAGCGCGTCGGAATGGCCCTCCGCGTCGCCGGCGATGAGTTCGGCGTAGTTGAAGTCGTCACCCGTATACATCCGCACGCCCTTGGGCAGGCGGCGGCGCATGGCGATCTCCTTCCTGTCGTCCAGCAGCGAGATCTTCACGCCATCCACGCGGGCTGCATGGGCGGCGATGACCTCCAGCGCCACCTCCATCGCGGCCATGTGGTCGTGATGGCCCCAGTAGCCTTCCAGCGCGGGGTCGAACATCTCGCCCAGCCAATGGATGATGACGGGCTGCCTCACCTGGCGCAGCACGCGGTCATAGACACGCACATAGTCGTCCGGGCCGCGCGCGGCCTTCGCCAGCGCGCGCGAGGCCATCAGGATGATGCGCCCGCCCATGGCCTCCACCGCCGCGCATTGCTCCTCATAGGCGCGGATCACGTCATCCACCGTCACGTCGGGGCCGGGGGCCAGGTGGTCGGTGCCCGCGCCGCTTGCCATCACGGCACCCGGCGTGTGTTTCGCGGCGTCCAGGCTCAGGCGGATCAGCTGCTGCGCCGCCGTCCAGTCGAGGCCCATGCCGCGCTGGGCCGTGTCCATGGCTTCCGCGACGCCCAACCCCAGCGACCAGAGGTGCTGGCGAAAGGCGATGGTGCGGTCCCAATCCACCTTCGCATCCAGCCAAGGGTCCTGCTCGGCGAGCGGGTCGGCCACGACATGCGCCGCCGCCAGCGCCACGCGCGGGAAGGGCGGCGTGGCGCGCGGAAACGCGCGTGGCGCCGAGAGCGTGTAGGGCGCCATCCCAGCTGGTGTGGGCAGGTTCAGGGTGGGCATGGTCAGGCCTCAAGCCTGGGCAGGTCCACCCAGCGGCGCTCCTTCCAGGATTGCAGCCCGGCCATGGCGAGCTGCACGCCCTTGGCGCCGGCCAGCAGGTTCCACGGGTAGTCCGGCACCTCGCCCGCGAGGTGGCGCAGGAACAGCTCCCACTGCACGCGGAAGCCGTTGGGGTAGGGCTGGGTGTCGGGCACCTTCTGCCAGCCCTCGAAGAAGTTGATGGCCTGCGGGATGTCGGGGTTCCAGACGGGCTTGGGCGTATTCACGCGCGCCTGGGTCCAGCAATCCGTCAGCCCCGCCACGGCGCTGCCATGCGTGCCGTCCACGTGGAAGGTCACCAGGTCATCGCGCCGCACCCGCGTGCACCAGGAGGAGTTGATGTGCGCGATGGCGCCACCCTCCAGTTGGAAGGTGGCATAGGCCGCGTCATCGGCATCGGCGTCGTAGAAGCTGCCATCCTCCTGCACGCGGCGGGGGATGTGGATGGCGCCGAGGCAGGACACGCTCTCGACATTGCCGAAGAGGTTGTCCAGCACGTAGCGCCAGTGGCACAGCATATCGAGGATGATGCCGCCGCCCTCGGCCAGCTTGTAGTTCCAGGAGGGGCGCTGGGTGGGCTGCAGGTCGCCCTCGAAGACCCAGTAGCCGAACTCGCCGCGGATGCTGAGGATCTTCCCCAGGAACCCGCTGTCAATCACCATCTTGAGCTTGCGCAGCCCGGGGAGGAACAGCTTGTCCTGCACCACGCCGTGCTTGATGCCGGCGGCCTTGGCCAGGCGCGCCAATTCCAGCGCATCCTCCAGCGTGTCGGCGGTGGGCTTCTCGCAATACACATGCTTGCCGGCGGCGATGGCGCGGCGGATCAGCCCCGCGCGCATCTGCGTCGTGGCGGCGTCGAAGAACAGCTCATCCTTCGGGTCGGCCAGGCAGGCGTCGAGGTCGGTGCTGACGCGCTCGATGTTGTGGGCGCGGGCCAGCGCCTCCAGCTTGCCGCGGTTGCGGCCGGTGATGACGGGGTCCGGCATCAGCGTGTCGCCATTGGCGAGCTTCACGCCCCCATCGGCCCGGATGGCCGCGATGGAGCGGATGAGGTGCTGGTTCATGCCCATGCGCCCCGTGACGCCGTTCATGATGAGTCCGATGCGGCGTTCCGCCATGGGTCGCGTTTCCTTCCCGAAGTAACCAGGTGGTTACTTCAGCCGGGACGCGCCATCGGGTCAAGCGGGAATCAGGGCCGCAGGTAGCCGAGCACGACCTCCACCGCATGGGCCTCGCGCGCCTGCAACGCCGCCTCGCTGCCGAGATCGGTGCCGAAGATGGTCGAGAGCGTGAAGCGGTTGGCCACCGTGAAATGTCCGAGGGCGACGATGGAGAGATAGAGCTGGAGGGGGTCCACGTCGCGCCGGAACAGCCCCTCGGCGGCACCCCGCGCCAGCACCTCGCGCAGCCGCGTGGTCAGCGGCGAATAGAGCGCGGGCACATTGCCGGAGCGCCGCAGATGCGCCGCCGCATGCACGTTCTCCTGGTTCAGCAGGGCCACGAATTCCGGGTGGCGGGCGGTGTAGCGCAGGTTGAAGCCGACCAGCCGCGCCATGGCCTCCGCGGGCGGGAGGTGGGCGACATTCACCTGCTCCTCCTCCGCCCGCTTGGCGGCATAGGCGGCCTCCAGCACGGCCAGCCAGAGATCCTCCTTCGCGCCGAAATAGGCGTAGAGCATGCGCTTGTTGGCGCCGGCGCGCGCCGCGATCTCGTCCACGCGCGCACCCGCCAGGCCCTTGGCGGCGAATTCCGCCATCGCCGCGTCGAGGATGCGTTGCCGCGTGGCGGCGGCGCGCGGCGAGAGGGGCGGGGCCGCGTCCATCACGCCGGCCGCAGCAGCAGGCGGTGCTCGGCCGCCGCGTCCACCGCTTCCTGGCTGAACAGCAGCGGCACGGATTCATCCCGCGCCCAGAGCGGGAACAGGTCGCGGTAATGCGGGCTGTCCGGGTCGCCCGACTGGCCCGGGCTGTTGATGGTGAAGCTGCGATCCCAGTCGCCCACATCCAGCACCATCCGCCAGGACACGCCCGAGATGACGCGGAAATCGGACGCCCGCCAGCCATTGTTGTTGATGGTGAGGTTGGACCCGCCCCGCGGCGCCGGCCCCACATCCAGCTTCGCCGCCAGCGCCGGGGCGTGGCGCGAGAGCGGGTGCTCGAAATACCCCTGGTGCAGCGCGCCCCATTGCCATGTCGCGGGATCGGCGCCGAGGCGCTTCATCGCATCCTCCCACGCCGCCAAAAGCGTCTCCCGCAGCAGCGCGTCGCGGCGGGCGGTGTCGGCCTCGGTTTCCAGCAGGTGCAGCACCAGCTGCGTGTCGGGTACGGCCACCATCGCCGCCACGCCCTCCGGCGCCCAGCCGCGCATCAGGCCCGGCACCAGGTACTTCGCGAACCAGATCTCGAAGAGCGCCGCCGGGCCGCTCTCGGCCGCGAGCCGGTGGTCCCAGCCCGCCAGCAGCGCGAAGGCCGGGTGCGGGTCGTCCACTCCCGCCAGCAGCGCGCAGAGCCGCCGCGCGGGCACGCAGGTGGTGTCCGCTTGCAGCGCCAGCGTCTCCGTGACCGACCAGCGCTTCTCCCCCGCCAGCGCCTCCGACAGCCGGGCATAGCGCGCGCCATCGGTCCATTCGAAGCCGGTGCGTCGGGTGGCGAAGTCATAGCCCTCGGGCAGGTTCATCTGGTTGGCGGTGCCGAGCCAGCCGCACTCGGGATTCGTCGCGCGCGGCAGCCCGGAGGAGCGCATGATGCCCCCCCATTCATGCCGCCCATCGCCCGGCACGGGCAGCAGCCCGTCCGAGGTTGTCCGCACCGGCACCATGCCTGCCGCCGCCCAGCCGATATTGCCCGCCACATCGGCCACGACATGGTTGCTGGAGGGTGCGCCCCAGCCTTCCAGGGCGGCGGTGTAGTCCTCGAAGCTGCGCGCCTGGAGGTAGTTCAGGCTGGCGAGATAGGCCGCGTTGCCCGGCAATTGCCACACGCTTCGCACCGCCCAGGCGCGGTGGCGCGACAGGTCGCGGTGCAGCACCGGCCCGTGACGGGTGAAGCGGAGCGTCACGCGCCGGGGCGCCTCGCCGCGCACCGGCACCTCCTCCTCCACCAGCCGCATCCGTTCCCAGCCGCCCGCGTAGCGATAGAGATCCGGGTCCTCGGCGTTCAGCTCATAGACGTGGAGGTCCTCCTGGTCCGTCGGGTGGATGGTCAGCGAGAAGGCCAGCACGTCATTGTGCCCGAGGCTCACCCCCGGCACCGCCGGCTCCCCCGCGCCGATCACGTCCAACCCCGGCGCCGTCAGGTGCGTGATGTAGCGCAGCGAGGGCTGTTCATGGACGCGGTGCGGGTCGCTCGCCAGGATCGCGCGGCCGGTGGTGGTGCGCGACGGCGCCAGCGCCCAGTTGTTGCTGCCCTGGGCCTCCAGCGCGATCGGGTCGGTGGGGGTGCCATTGGCGATGGCGGCGGGGTCCGTCGCCAGCAGGTAGGTCCGCATGACCTCGGGCGGGACTTCCTCGGCCAGCCAGCCCTCGGGGATGATGACGGCCCAGTCGGGCTGGAGCAGCTTGTGGAACTGGTCCGCCGCCATCCCGTGCCGGACGGCGATGTTGTTGCGCGTTACCTCGGCATCGAGGTTGCGCACGCGGGCATGGGTGCGGCAGCGCACCACATCCTCGGGCGCCCAATGCGCGGGCTGTGTGCCCAGCAGGCGGAATTCCAGCGGCAGCCGCTCCGGCTCGCGCGCCACCAGCTCCACATAGGCGTTGATGCCGGCCACGAAGGCCGTGGTCCAGGCGCGGGCGTTGGGGCCATATTCGGCCCATTCGGCCTCCATGTCGCCGCGGTAGAGCAGCAGCCGCGCCGCCACATCACGCTCGACATAGGCGGCACCCAGGTCGCCCGCGAGCAGGCCCAGCCCGCGCTTGCGCCAGCTGTCCATCTGCCAGAGCCGGTCCCGCGCCGCCTGGAAGCCCTGGGCGAAGAAGGCGCCTTCCTGTGTCGCTGCGCGAATATGCGGGATGCCCCAGCGATCCGTGACGATCTCGGCCTCGGCGGGCAGGCCGGGGATGTGGAGGGTCTCGATGGGGATGCTCATGCGGCGCTGAATCCTGTCGGGGCCGCGCCACCATGCGCCGGCCCGCAAAGCGCGAAAGCCAAGCCCTGCCACCCGGGCCTGTCAATTCGCGCGCGCCCCTGCTGCGGGATGTGCGAAAAAGGCGGCACGAGGAGAACACCGCATGACCCTGACCACGCTGCGCCTGAAGGCCGAGCCCGCGACCCCCGATGCCATCGCGCCCTACGGCACCCTCATCACCCCCGGCGAGGACGGCACGCCCTTCGGCCCCGCCGATGCCGTGCTCGACCTCGGCCGTGGCACGCCGCGGCTCTACATCATGCGGCTCGTCCGCAAGCCGCTGCTGGTGCGCGGCATCACGCGCCACAGCCAGGTCACGCAATGCCTCGCGGCCATGGGCGGGCGCGACTGGTTCATCTGCCTGGCCGCGCCCCAGGACCCCGACGCGCCGGAAAGCCCCGAGCCTGGGCGCATCGCCTGCTTCCGCATCGGCGGCGGGGTGGCGCTGGCGCTGAAGCGCGGCACCTGGCACGCCGGCCCCTATTTCGAGGCGGAGAACGTGGACTTCCTCAACCTCGAACTCTCCGACACCAATGAGGCGGACCACCACACGGTGCGCCTGGACCAGGCGTTCGGCACCGTCATCGAGATCGTTCCATAGGTCGCGATGCGCGGGGGGGGCATTGCCTCGCGGCTGATTCACGCCTTTGGTGAGTCCACCCAAGGCGATCAGACGCTAGAGCATGCTGCGTTCACATGCGTTCACGCCGCCTGCTCCAGCCATTGCTGAGAGCGGGATTCAGCGTTTTCGATGATCCCACCTCAACGCATCCCGCTCTAGCGCAGCCAAGCGAACAGCGCCGACAGCAGCACGACCAGCGCGCCGGTCAGCAGGGCCAGCCAGAGGGCGGTCTTGCGGCGCATGGGCGTCCTCCCATCAGACGAGTTCGAAGATTTCGGTCTGGATGCGCGCGGCTTCCACGCCCATGGCGCGCAGCGCCTCCTCGGCGGCGCGGGTCATGGGCGTGGGGCCGCAGAGGAAATGGTGCAGCCGCGGGCGGGGCACGGGGGGCAGGTGGCGTTCCAGCAGGGCCTGGTCCACGAAGCCGGTCTCGCCCGTCCAGCCCTCGGGCGGCTTCTCCAGGATGTGGATGAGGCGCAGGTCCATGCATTCCCGCAGCGCCTCCAACTCCTCGCGGAAGGCGACGTCCTCCCAGGTCTTGTTGCCGTAGAACAGCCAGAAGGGGCGGCGGTCGCCCTGGGCGGCCAGGCTGCGCAGCATGCTCATCACCGGCGTCACGCCCACGCCGCCGACCACGGCCACGAAGCCCCGCGCCCCCGGCTGCATCGCGGGCGAGAACACGCCGAAGGGCGCGTCCAGATAGGCCGTCTCGCCAGGTTGGATCTCGCCGATCCGGCCGGTGAAGTCGCCCAGTTCCTTGATGCCGAATTCCACGCGCGGCAGCGCCTCGGGCGGCGAGAGGATGGAAAAGGGATGTTCGCGCAGGCCAAAGGGCGAGGCGCGCAGCGTCAGCCAGGCGAATTGCCCCGGCATGAAGCCGGTCAGCCCGCCATGGCCCACGGGTTCGACGGCAAGCGTCCAGACCTTGTTACGCCCGGGCCGGACCTCCACGACGCGCCAGGGCGCGCGCCGCTGCCGCCAGGGCTTCACCACCCGCATCCAGACCAGCAGGCCCAGCCAGCCCAGCGTCACCATCAGCCACAGCGCGCGCTTCAGCGGCGCCGCGGTGAAATAGCCGATGCCGATAATGTGCGCGACGGCCGCCGCGAAGCCCAGTGTCGCGAAGATCACGTGCAGATGGCGCCACAACCCGTATTCCAGCCGCAGCGCCTTGCGCCATTCGGAGGTGACGACCGCCAGGCCGAACAGCAGCAGCGCCGCCCGTCCCGCCGTCAGCTCCCAATCCGCGTGGCGCGGGTCGAAGGTCTCGCCCAGCCTGTGCGGGTAGAGCAGCCACAGCAGGCCGAAGTGCAGCCCCGCCAGCCCCAGCGCGATCCAGGCCAGGTAGCGGTGGAACAGGTAGATGATGTCCATGCCGAAGGGCGCGGTGAACTTGCGGATGCGCGAGGTCAGCGCGAACTGCACGCCCATCATGGCCATGGCCGCGAAGCCCGTCGCCATCGAGAAATTCCACCAGAAGGAGCGCCCGGGCGGCACCTCGCCCAGCAACAGCAGCCCCTGGGGTGCCAGCACCAGCACGAGGTAAAGCCCGATCCAGGCCGCAGGCCGCCGGCCCATGCGTATCCCCCCTCCTGCGCGCCAGGCGGCGCGGGTTGCAGGAGGGGAACACCCCGTGCCCCCGAGGGTTGCGGGTCTCGCCCGGCGGGGCCTCTCGGGGCCATGTGCGAAGGCGCTTGGACGGTCGGGGCGAGTTTCCCTAGTCTTTCACCAGACACAGGAGAAATGCCTTGGCCCTTTCGCGTCGCGCGCTGCTGGCCGCCACCCCCGCCCTGTCCTCCGCCCCCTTGTCAGCCGCCTGGGCGCAGGGCGGAACCTGGCCCTCCCGCCCCATTCGCATCATCCTCCCGGCCCCGGGCGGCGGCGGCACGGCGGATACGCTGGCCCGCATCTTTGCCAATGAGATGGAAAAGCGCCTGCCCCAGCCCGTCGTGATCGAGAATCGCGGGGGCGCCGCGGGCAATGTGGGCGCCGGCCTCGCCGCGCGGGCGGCGCCCGATGGCTACACCCTGCTCTGGACCTGGGCGGGCACCATGGCGACCAACCCCGCCCTCTATCGCGACATGCCCTTCAACCCGCAGACCGACTTCACGCCCGTGGTGCTGCTGGGCAGCGTGCCCAATATCCTTATCGTCAACAATGACTTCCCGGCGCGGACGCTGGCCGAGTTCCGCGACCACGCCCGCGCCAACCCCGGCGCCATCAACCATGGCAGCACGGGCAACGGCTCCTCCATGCATCTCGCTGCGGAACTCTTCGCCTCGCGCACCGGCACGCGGCTGACCCATGTGCCCTACACGGCGCCCGCGGCGGCGGTGACGGACCTGCTCTCGGGCCGCATCCAGGCCATGTTCAACCTCGTCACCGGCGCCGCACCACTGGTCACCTCGGGGCGGGTTCGGGCGCTGGCCGTGCTGTCGGACCAGCGCGTGCCGCAGCTGCCGGACGTGCCGACGGCGGCGGAGCTGGGCATGGAGGGCCTCGCCTTCGGCACCTGGTTCTGCCTGATGCTGCCGCGCGGCGCGGACCCCGCGCTGGTGGCGCGGCTGAACGGCGTGGCGAACGAAATCCTGGCCGATGCCGGCGCCCGCCAGCGCCTCGAGGCCGCGGGCATGGCGCTGGACGGGGGTGGCACGCCCGAGCGGCTGCGCGACCTGATCGCCGCTGAAATCCCGCGCCATGCGGAACTGGTGCGGCTTTCGGGCGCCCAGATGAACTAGCGCCTGATCCGCGGAGCCGAAGGCCGGAGCGGTGAATCAGCCGCTCAGCCCGCGCCTGATCCGCGGAGGCGGCACGCCGGAGCGGTGAATCAGCCGCTCAGCCCGCGCCTGATTCGCGGAGGCGCATGCCGGAGCGGTCGCTGGCCTGCCGCCGCCTAGATCGGCTTGCGCAGGTAGCGCACCCGCTTCCCATAGCGGTGGTCGAGCGATTCGCCCGCGATCGTGAAGCCCCGCCGCTCATGGAAGGCCATGCTGACCTCGTTCAGCGGTTCCAGGTTCACCTCGCAGACCAGCAGGCCGATCTTGTCGGCCCGCGCGATGGCGGCCAGGTCGTCATACAGTGCGCTGGCCACGCCCCGGCCGCGCGCATGGGCCGCCACCACCACCCGGTCCACATAGGCGAAATAGCTCTCCCGCGCGGTGAACCAGGCGTGATTGGGGCCCTGGGGCGGTGTCGCGTGGTCGAAAGCCAGCAGGAAGCCCGAGCCATCGGCCAGCATGCGCGCGGCATAGGCGTTGCGCAGCCGCCCCTCGAAGGCGTCCGGCGTCAGCTCGTTCACCGCCTCGGCCTCGCTGTTGTTCAGCGCCAGCAGGGCGGGCAGGTCGGCCTCGGTGATGTCGCGAATCTCCATCTGGCCAATCTTCCATGGGCGGGGCGGCTTGCCCAGCGCCGTGACATCGTCATTCCCCCAAGGGGGCAGGCACGTTAGGTTGGGGGCGATGACCTTCCCCACCCATCCGCAGCGCGAGGCGCTGGCGGGCGAACTCCATGCCCGGCCGGCCATCCCGATCGAGCTGCCCGCCCGGCTGTCCCGGCTGGCCATGGTCAATCCCGACCGCGAGGCGGAGGAGGCGCATCTCGCCACCCTCTGCGCCCGGCACGGCGTGGTGCCGCCGCGCCCCGGGGCCAACTGGTTCCTGGCCGATTTCGGCGCCTTCCGCCTGCGCTTCGAACGCCACACGGAATTCACCGGCTGGAACTTCCTGGCCCCCGGCGCCGATCCCGAGCACCCCTTCGCCCGCCCCGCCATCGCGCACCTGCCGCCCGACTGGCTGGCCAAGCTGCCGGGCCAGGCCATCGCCGCCACGCATATCGCGCTGGTGGACGCCAAGGTGGAGGCCTGCGGCTTCGTCACCGACAGCATCGCGGGCGCCGCGGTGGCGGACCAGGTGGCCATGGTCTTCACCGATTTCCGCCTGCACCCGGACGGGTTCACGCGCCTTCTGCTGGCGGGCGCGCCCAATCCCATCCTGGCCGGGCGCCTCGCGCAATTGCTGTGGGAGATCGAGACCTACCGCGCCATGGCCCTGCTGGCCCTGCCGGCCGCGCGCGGGGTGGCGCCCGTCCTGTCCAATGCCTCGGCGCAGTTCGCGCGCATTTCCGGCAAGCTGCCCACGCTCGATGACCTGGCCGCGGAACGCGCCACCCTGGAGGAGCTGACGGAGGTGGCCGGCGAGATCGAGCGCGCCAGCGCCGATACGGCTGAGCGCTTCTCGGCCAGCGCCGCCTATCACCGCCTGGTGCTGCGGCGCCTCGCCGAATTGAACGAGGTGCCGCTGCACGGCATCCCCACGCTTTCGCGTTTCCTCGACCGGCGGCTGGAACCGGCCATGGCCACCGTCACCGCCACGGGCGCGCGCATCAGCGCGCTGTCCCTGCGCGGCGCGCGTCTGGTGGACCTGCTGCGCGCCCGCGTGGCCGTGGCGCAGGAGGAGCAGGCCGAGAAGCAGTTGGCGACACTCGCCGCCACCGGCCGCGCGCAGCTGCGCCTGCAACAGACGGTGGAGGGGCTCTCGGTCGCGGGCATCACGTATTACCTGCTGACCGTCATCGGCTACCTCATCAAGCCGCTGCCCTTCTGGGGCCAGGTGGGCACCACGGCCGAGATCATCATCGCGGCGCTGGTCCCCGTCATCGCGGCGGTAGTCTGGCTGAACCTGCGCAAGCGGCGGCTGGAAAGCGACCATTGAGGGAGGGTGGTCTTGCCTTGACCGCTCCGGCGCTTCCGCCGCCGCGGACCGGGCGCTAACCGGCCGTGCCGGAGGTGGTCAGCCGCCGCACCGCCTCGACCAGCGGGGGCGCGTCCCACACCGCCTCGCCGGTCAGCCGGCCGCGCTCGATGCCGTCGCGGTCAATCAGCAGCGTGGTGGGCAGGCCGCGCGCGCCGGCGCCGCGCGTGGCCGCCCCGCGCGGGTCGAGCCAGATGGCCAGCCGTTGCAGCCCGAGCCGCGCGTAGAAGGCCTGCACCACCTCGCGCCCGCCCCGGTCGGAGGAGAGGGCCAGCACCTGGATGCGCTCCTCCGCCACGATGCCGGCCAGGCGGTCGAGCGCGGGCATCTCCGCCACGCAGGGGGGGCACCAGGTGGCCCAGAAGTTCACCACCAGCCCCTGGCCCGCGAAATCGGTGAAGGAATGGGGCTTTCCCTCGGCATCGGTGAAACTCACGGCCGGGGCGGGGCGGCTTTCCTCGCGCAGCCGCTCGATGCCGGTCGTGGCATGCTGGGCACGTGCGGCTTGCGCGGGCAGGATCGCGGGGGCAACAAGGGCCAGGCCCATCTGGCGACGACGCATCAGCACGAAAGCGGCACTCCCTTGTCCATTCCCAACCAAACCGGAACCAACCAGCAATGGGGCGGGCGCTTCGCCGAAGGCCCCTCCGCCATCATGCAGGCCATCAATGCCTCGATCGGCTTCGATGCCAAGATGTGGCGCCAGGACATCCGGGGAAGCCTCGCCCATGCCGCCATGTTGGCGCATGTGGGCATCATTTCCAGCGAGGACGAGGCCGCCATCCAGAAAGGCCTGGCCGACATCGCGGCCGAGATCGAGGCCGGGCGCTTCGAATGGTCCGAGGGGCTGGAAGATGTCCACATGAACATCGAGGCCCGGCTGACCGAGCGCATCGGCGAGGCCGGCAAGCGGCTGCACACGGCCCGCAGCCGCAACGACCAGGTGGCGACCGACTTCCGCCTCTGGGTGCGGGACGCCATGGACGGGCTGGCCGCGCAGCAGCTGGAACTCATCCGCGTCTTCGTCCGCCGCGCCGAGGAACATGCCGGCACCATCATGCCAGGCTACACCCACCTCCAGCCCGCCCAGCCCACCACCTTCGGCCACCATTTGCTGGCCTATGCCGAGATGCTGTGGCGCGACCGGGGGCGGATGCTGGACGCGCGCGCCCGGCTGAACGAATGCCCGCTGGGCTCGGCCGCCATGTGCGGCACGGGCTTCCCCATTGACCGCCACGCCACGGCCAAGGCGCTGGGCTTCGATGCGCCCACCCGCAACAGCCTGGACGGGGTGGGCAGCCGTGACTTCGCCATGGAATTCCTGGCCGCCTGCGCCATCTGCGCCACGCATCTGTCGCGGCTGGCGGAAGAGATCGTCATCTGGACGAACCCCGCCTTCGGCTTCGTCACCCTGCCGGACAACCTGACCACCGGCAGCTCCATCATGCCGCAGAAGCGCAACCCCGACGCGGCGGAGCTGGTGCGCGGCAAGACCGGCCGCATCAACGGCGCGCTGGTGGGCCTGCTGACGGTGGTGAAGGGCCTGGCGCTGACCTATGCCAAGGACCTCCAGGAGGACAAGGAAGGCGTCTTCGACGCGGCCGAGAGCCTCACCCTCTGCCTCGCCGCCACCGCCGCCATGGTGCGGGACATGCAGCCCAACATCCCGCGCATGGCCGCCGCCGCCGGGGCCGGCTTCTCGACCGCCACCGACCTCGCGGACTGGCTGGTGCGCGAATTGAAGCTGCCCTTCCGCGACGCCCATCACGTAACAGGCCGACTGGTGGCCAAGGCGGAGGGCATGGGCGTGGACCTCTCGGGCCTTACCATCATGGAAATGCGCGAGGTGGATTCCCGCATTCATGAGGGCGTGTTCGGCGTGCTGTCGCCCGCGTCCTCGGTGGCCTCGCGCCGCAGCTTCGGCGGCACGGCGCCCGACAATGTGCGCGCCATGGCGCGCGAATGGCAGGAGCGACTGGGATGAAGCGCGCCGTTCTGACCCTGCTGGTGCTGGCGCTGGCCGCGCCCGTCCTGGCCGCCTGCGGCCGCGCCGGGCCGCCGCGCCCGCCGGGCCCGCCCGACCAGATCACCTTCCCGCGGGTCTATCCGGCGCCGCGGTAGGCGCCTGATCCGCGGAGGCATAAGCCGGAGCGGTGAATCAGTCGCCCCGCCGCGCCTGATCCGCGCAGGCGCAAGCCGGAGCGGTGAATCAGTCGCGAAGCCAGCGCCTGATCGGCGGAGGCGGCAAGCCGGAGCGGTGAATCAGTCGCCCAATAACCTTCCCGGGTCGGTGTTGGCGCCGCAGACCAGCACCCCCACCCGGGCGCCCTCGGGTGGCACCCAGCGGCCCGAGAGCAGGGCGGCCAGCGCGGTCGCCCCGCCCGGCTCGGCCACGACCCGCGCCTCGTTCCAAAGGCGAAGCTGGGCCTCGCGGATGGCGGCATCGGTGACCAGGGCGGGCACCAGCCGCCCCGCCCCGTGCAGCCGCGCGGCCAGGGGGAACATCAGCGCGCCCACCTGGCGCGCCCCCAGGCTGTCGGCCGCGGCACCCCCCACCGGGGCCGGCACGGGGCGGCTGGCGGCCAGGGCCGCGTGCAGACAGGGGCAGCCCTCCGGCTCGACGGCCACCAGGGTCACGCCCGTGGCCGCATGCCAGGCCGCCATGCCCCCGATCAGCCCGCCGCCGCCCACCGCCACCAGCAAATGGGTGAGTTCTGGTGATTGTTGTGTCCATTCCGCTGCCACCGTGCCCTGGCCGGCCAGCACCTCGGGCTGGTCATAGGCATGGATGAGCAGCGCGCCGGTCTGGGCCGCGCGGGCCTCGCTCGCCTCCCGCGCCTGGTCATAGGCGGCACCCCCCACCACCAGCCGGGCGCCGAAGCCCTGGATGCGGGCGCGCTTGGCCTCCGCCGTGATCTCGGGGACGAAGATTTCCGCGGGCAGGCCCAAGGCCTGGGCGGCGGCGGCCACGGCCGCGCCATGGTTTCCCCCCGAGGCCGCCACCACCCCCGCCGGGCCGGGTGGCCTCACGCGCATGGCATTGAAGGCCCCGCGCGGCTTGAAGCTGCCCGTGACCTGCAACTGCTCCAGCTTCAGCGTCACGCGGGGGCCGAGGTCCAGTTCCATCACCGGGGTACGTCGCACATCGCCCGCGATGCGGCGGGCGGCGGCCTTGATGTCATCGGGCATCATTCCCGGGGCAGACCACGCCGCGCCGCGTGGCGCAAGCCGCCGCTTCCACCCCGGCCCCAATGCTGCCATAAACCGTTCATTCACAAGTGACGGGCAGCCGGGATGCTCCTGCACGGAAGCTGCGTGGCGCTGGACGGGGCGGGCATCTTGCTGCTGGCCCCGCCAGGCGGCGGCAAGTCGGATTTGGCGCTGCGCCTGCTGGGGCAGGGGGCGCTTTTGGTGGCGGATGATCAGGTCGAGATGTCCATGCACGGCGCGGCGCTGATGGCGGCCCCACCCGCCCCCCTGGCCGGGCGGCTGGAGGTGCGGGGGCTTGGGCTGCTCGAAGGGCTGCCCTGGGTCCGTGCGCGCCTCGCCCTGGCGGTCGAGCTGGTGGCGCGCGAGGCCGTGCCCCGCCTGCCTGAACCCGCAAGCTGGACGGCGCTTGGCCATGCCATTCCCCTGCTGCGACTGGATGGGCGCGCGCCCTCGGCGCCCGAGGCCCTGAAGCGGGCGCTGGACGTGCTGGCCGGCCGCCTGCGCCTCACGGCCGGAGCCTTCGCCGCGTGAGCGAAGCGCCGAAACCCGTCCTGGTGCTGGTCACGGGCCTCTCGGGCGCCGGGAAATCCTCTATCCTGCGCGTGCTGGAGGATCTGGGGCATGAGACGGTGGACAACCCGCCGCTCGCCCTGCTGGATACGCTGGTGGCTGGCAGCACGGCCCCCGTGGCCGCCGGCGTGGACATCCGCAGCCGTGGCTTCGACGCGGGCCAGGTGCTGGCGGCCATCGGGCGCCTGCGCGCGCGGCCGGGCCTGGCCCTCACCCTCGTCTTCGCCACGGCGGAGGAGGCGGTGCTGCTGCGCCGCTACACCGAGACGCGCCGCCGCCACCCACTGGCCGGGGGGATGGAGGCCACCGGCAAGGGCGGCGTGCAGGAGGGCATCGCGCGCGAGGCCGCGCTGCTGGCACCCCTGCGCGAGGCCGCCGACCTGGTGGTGGACACGACGGACCTGCCCCTGCCGGAACTGCGCCGCCTGATCGAGGCCCGCTTCCGCCCCTCCGCCGCGCCGGGGCTGAGCATCCTGGTGCAGTCCTTCGCCTATCCGAAGGGGCTGCCGCGCGAGGCGGACCTCGTCTTCGACCTGCGCTTCCTCCGCAACCCGCACTATGTGGACGCGTTGCGCCCCCGGACCGGGCAAGACCCCGAGGTCGCCGCCTATGTCCAGGCGGACGAGGCCTATGCGGGGTTCTGGTCGCGGCTGACGGGCTTCCTGGAGCCGCTGCTGCCCCGCTACGTGGCTGAGGGAAAGAAATACCTCACCATCGCGCTGGGCTGCTCCGGGGGGCGGCACCGCTCGGTCCATGTGGCGGAGAGGCTCGCGGACCATCTCAGCCGGCAGGGCTGGCGTGTTGATCTCGCGCATCGTGAACTGGGGGGCATTCGTGCTATGGACCATCCGGCGGCGCGCGGCACCGATGTCCCGGGGAATAGTCCCCCCAACCCCGCCCCCCTAGAAGACCCGAAGACACATACCCCCCCGATGCCCCTTCACCCCGTCGAACCGCAATGATCGGCCTTGTCATCGTCACCCATGGGCGGCTCGCGCTGGAGCTGCGCCACGCGATGGAGCATGTGGTCGGCCCACAGAACGCGGTCGCCACCGTCTGCATCGGCCCGGAGGACGACATGGAGGGGCGGCGCGCCGACATCCGCGGCCGCATCGCGGAGGTGGACCAGGGCGATGGCGTGGTGCTGCTGACCGACATCGCGGGCGGCACGCCCTCCAACCTCGCCCTCTCGCTGGCCGAGCAGCGGAAGGTGGAGGTGATCGCGGGCGTGAACCTCCCCCTCCTGGTCAAGCTCGCCAAGATCCGGGGCAGCGAGCCGCTGGCGGAAGCGGTGGACCACGCGACCAAGGCCGGGCGAAAATACATCGCGAGCCAGTCGGACCTCTCGGGGGCGACCACAAATGGCCATGCAAAAGCCACAGGGAATGGGAACGTCGGATGAATGAATGGCCTTCCGAGGATGGCGGTCCCGTGCCGCAACCCCCCATCACCATGACCCAAGCCGAGCCCGGCCCTTGCGGCTGCGACCCCTCGGGCGGCCTGGTGCTGCGCAGGACCATCACCATCCCCAACAGCCGGGGCCTGCATGCCCGCGCCGCCGCCAAGCTGGTGGCGCTGGCCGAGCGTTTCTCGGCCTGCGTCAACGTCAGCCGCGCCGGCCAGACCGTGCCCGCCTGCTCCATCATGGGGCTGATGATGCTGGGCGCGGGCCAGGGCAGCGAGGTGCTGGTCGAGGCCGAGGGCTGGGATGCGCGCGAAGCGCTGGACGCCGTCGCGGGCCTGATCGAGGCCGGCTTCCATGAGGATTGAGCGCCGCCATGGCGGCCCCGCGTGACGCCGGCCCCCCGGTGAAGACCGAGGGCCCCGCCAAGCCCGAGGCGCCCCGCCCGGAGGAGCGCCGCAAGTCTCCGCGCGCCGCTGCCGCCGCCGCCGCGACCGAGCAGCGGCTGACGGGCATTCCCGTCTCGCCCGGCATCGCGATCGGCGCCGTCTATGACACCTCCGAGGAGGTGGCCGAGACCCCCCGGCGCGCCATCAACGAGGCCGAGGCCGATGCCGAGCGCACGCGGCTGTCCGAGGCCGCGGCGCAGTCGCGCAAGCAGGTGGCCAAGCTCAAGGGCCGGCTGGCCGTCCTGCCCGAGGAGGCGCAGGAGGAGCTCGAACCCCTGCTCGACGCCTATATCCTCATGCTCGGCAATTCGCGCCTGCTGCGTGGCGCGCGCAAGCGCATCGGCGAGGAGCTGCTGGCGGCCGAGACCGCCGTGCAGGACGAGGCCGAGGCGATCGCCGCCGCCATCCTGGCCGCCAAGGATGACGACAAGGCCGGGCTGAACCGCCGCGCCGGCGAGGTGCGCGAGATCGCCCGCCGCCTCATCCGCAACCTCACCGCGACACCCTTCCGCAGCCTGAAGGGCGTGCCGGTCGGCGCCATCCTGGTGGCGGAGGAACTCACCCCCGCCGATGCCGCCCTGCTGGAACCCGGCCGCATCGCCGCCGTCTGCACCGAGGAGGGAGGTGCGGATGGCCACACCGCCATCATGTTGCGGGCGCTCGGCATCCCGGCCGTCATCGGCTGCCATGGGCTGACGGCCGCCGCCAAGCGCGGCGATGCGGCGGTGGTGGACGGGGCGGGGGGCTTCATCGCGCTGCACCCCTCGGCCGCCACGCTCGCCACCGCGAAGGAGGGCCTGAGCGCCCAGGCCAAGGAACGCACTCGCCTCGGCAAGCTGCGCCGCCTGCCGGCCGAGACGCTGGACGGGCAGATCGTGGAGCTGCAGGCCAACCTGGAAATCCCGGCGGAGCTTCCCCTGTTGGACCAGGCCGGCGCCCAGGGCATCGGCCTGCTGCGGACCGAGTTCCTCTTCATGAACCGGCCCGATTTGCCGGACGAGGACGCCCAGGTCTCCGCCTACCGCATGATCGTGGACGCCATGGGCCATGACCCGGTCACCATCCGCGTCCTCGACTGGGGTGGCGAGAAGGAGATCGAGGCCCTGGCCGAAAGCGTGCCCATGGCCGTCGGCCCCAACCCCGCGCTAGGCCTGCGCGGCATCCGCCTCCTGCTGAAGCGGCCCGAGCTGCTGGAGGAGCAGTTCGCCGCCATCCTGCGCGTCTCCACCCAGGGCAATGTGCGCGTCCTGCTGCCCATGGTGACCATCCCGGCCGAGGTGGCCGAGGCGCGCGAGATCTACGAACGCGTGGCCCGCCGCCTGCGCCGCCGCGGCGAGAGCCTGCCCGACAAGCTGCCGCCGCTCGGCGCCATGATCGAGACGCCGGGGGCGGCGCTCGCTGCCGATGCCATCGCGCTGGAGGCGGATTTCTTCGCCATCGGCACCAATGATCTCGCCATGTACACCCTCGCCGTGGACCGCGCCGAGATTGACGTGGCCCACCTCTATGATCCCCTGCACCCGGCCGTGCTGCGGCTGATGCAGTTCGCCATCGAGGCGGCGCTGCGCCTGCGCATGCCCGTCTCGGTCTGCGGTGAGATGGCGGGCAATCCGCGCCTGGTGCCGCTGCTGCTGGGGCTTGGCCTGCGCTCGCTCTCCATGAATGCCAGCGCCATTCCCCGCGTGAAGCAGGCGGTGCGGGCGCTCAACATTGACGACTGCGCCCGCTTCGCCCGCCGCGTGATGGAGCAGAGCGACCCCGCGCAGATCAGCGAGCTGGTCGAGAAGTTCGGGACGGCCTAGCCGCCATGGCCCGCCACCCCCTGCCGCGACGTGCCCTGCCGGCCTTGCTGCCGCTGCTGGGGGGGGGTGCTGCGGGGGCCGTGCTGCCCACGGGGCCGGAGGCGGACTGGGACTGGCTGCGCGGCCGGTTCCTCGCCGCCGAGGGGCGCATGGTTCCCGCGAGCCGCCCAGAGGCCACGGAATCCGGCTTCCAGGCCATCGGCCTCCTGGCCGCTCTGCACGCGAACGACCTGCCGCGCTTCGAACGCATCCTCTCCTGGTCCCTCGCCACGCTGCGTCGCCCCGATGACCATCTCTGGGCCTGGCGGCGCGACGAGGGACCGGGCGATTCCAACAATTCCACCCACGCGGACCTGCTGGCCGCCTGGGCGCTGGTGCAGGCGGGTGAGCGCTGGCGCCGGGCCGACCTGCGCCGGATGGGCCAGGCCATGGCGCAGGACATCTTGTCGCGCTGCCTGCTGCCCGGCGGCCCGCCCCTGCTGCTGCCCGCCGCCGGTGGCTTCTTCAACCCGCGGCGCGGCGTGCTGAGCCCGGGCAGCCTCGTTCTGCCCGCCTTTCCCGCGCTGGCCCAGGCCACGCCTGACAGGCGCTGGGACCATGTGCGGGAGGAGGCGCTTTCGCTCATCCGCCGGGCGCGCTTCGGCCCCTGGCTGCTGCTGCCGGACTGGCTGGAGCTGGACCGCGCCAATGGCCGGCTGACGCTCGCCACGGGCTGGCCGCCGCGCTTCTCGTCCATTGCCGCCGGGGCGGTGCTGCACCTGTGCTGGGCCGGGCTGGCGCGTGACCCGCCGGTCGCGGCGGCACTGGCCTTCTGGGAAGGGCAGGGGGATGTTCCCGCCTGGGCCGACCTGCGCGAAGGTCGCGTGGCGCCCCAGCCGGGCCATGCCGGGCTGCGCGCCGTGGCGAGGTTGGCCGAGGCTGCGGCACTCGGCCGCGGCACGATGGACAGCCTGCCCGTGCTCTCGGGCAGCGAGGACGAGGAGGCGGCGGGCCTTGTGCTGCTGTGCCGCATGGCCTGGCGCGAGATCGGCCTCAGCCGGCGCGGCGAGTAGGGTCTCCGTTCTCGGTGGAGGACAGGCCCAGCGACAGGTCATGCCACGCCATGCGTGAGAGCAGGGTGAGGGCGGCGGCGTAGTAATCCGTCGCGTCCTCCACCCGTGGCATGTCCTCCGCCCGGCCATGGCCGCGCTGCGCCGCCTCGGCCAGCCGCGCCACGGCGCGCACGCCGCTGGGCGCGGCGAAAGGGGCCTGCAGATCGGTCCGCAAATCCACCCAGGCCGGCATCACGCCATGAGGCTGCTCCAGCCAGAAGCGCCGCGCCGCCGCCACCGCATCCTTCTCGGGGAGCCCGGACCAGCAGAGGTTCAGCGGGATGCGCACGGCGTCGAAGGAGAAGCGGCAGGGCCAGCCCCGCGCGGGAGCGCCCTGCCCCTCGCCGCTGGCCGACAATTCCAGCCAGTCGGGCGGCAGGCCCCATTGGCCGAAGCGCGCGTGCTGGAGGAGCGGCAGGAAATCCGTCTCGATCCGCCGCCAGGCGGGGTCGGGGGCCAGGAAGGACAGGGCCCGCAGCGCGGGCAGGGTGTAGTAGGAGAGGTTCAGCACCACCCGTTCGTCGTTGCGGAACCCGTAGGCGCCGGGCAGCATCACCCAGCGCCGGCCCGCCTGCGCGACGCAGCGGCGCAGGATGTCGCGCGCCATCTGGGTGGCGCGCGCCCGGTAGCGCGGAACCCGCCACTTGTCCGCCGCGATGGCCAGCGCCCAGGCCACGAAGATGTCGCCATCGGTGGCGTTGTTCATGTCGTTGACCGGCGTATCGGTGCCGGGGCGCCAGCGCCAGGCCAGCAGGCTGTCCTCCGGCCGGCGCAGCGCCTCGACCGTCCAGTTCAGGATGAGGTCGAAGCTGCGCTGGTCATGGGCGCGGACGGCGGCGAGCAGGGCATAGCCCTGGCCCTCGCTGTGCGAGATGTGGCCGTTGCCCGTGTCCAGGATGCGCCCCGCGGGGTGCAGGAAGCGGCGGGCGAACGCGAACCAGTCGGCCTCCAGGTCCACGCCGCCAGGCGTGGCATGGGCGGGTGCCGCGAAGGCTGCCGCCATGCCGGCGAGGGCCGCGCGGCGTGGGAAGGCTCCAATGCTCGGTGCCGATCCAGCCTTTTCGGCGCAAAGATGGACGGCCACTTTTTGTTTCTCCGCCAGAAGGTTCCCCAAACATAACCACAACCCTTGCGGGATTCCATCGGGGAAAACACGCGTTTAACGCGCAGTGGAGAAAAAGTTAACGCGGCGGGAGCCCCACGAGGCGACGAATGAGCTTCTTCGCGAAGCCGCTGTGCGGCCTGTCGAAAAGTCGGGCCAGGCTCCATCGTCCATGGCGCACGCGCGCGCGCATGTTGGAGAATTCGCGGAACCCCGCCTCGCCATTGCGCCGGCCGAAGCCGGATTCGCCAACCCCTCCGAAGGGCAGCGCCGTGATGGCCGCGTATTCCAGCGCGCGCCCCGTCACGATGGCGCCCGAGCGTGTGCCGGCGGCCACCGCCTCCTCCTCGGCCGGCGTCGCGCCAAAGAGGTAGAGCGCCAGCGGATGTGGCCGCGCCCGCACCCAGGCCAGCGCGGCGGCGAGGTCAGCGCATTCCTCCATGGCGAGGATGGGGCCGAAGATCTCCTCGGCCGCAAGCCCGCCCCCGGCGCGGGCGAGGCCAAGGCTGCCCGGCTCCGGCCCCAGCCAGGCGACGGTGGTGCCCGCGGACAGCGCCTCCAGCCGTTGCTGCTGCGCGGGGTTGATCACCCGCGTGCCGGTGGCCGCGACGCCGCTGGCCTCGGCCGCGCGGGCGAAATCCTGGGCGCGGTGGCCCACCAGCAGCACGGTGTCGGGCGCGATGCAGGTCTGGCCCGCATTCACCGCCTTGGCCACCAGGATGTCGCGCGCCGCCCGCGCGAGATCGGCGCCCGGCAGCACGAGCGCCGGGCATTTCCCGCCCAGTTCCAGCGTCAGTGGCGTCAGGTGCGGGGCGGCGGCGGCCATGACCTTGCGGCCCGTCTCGGTTCCGCCGGTGAAGACCAAGTGGTCCCAGGGGGTGGCGGCGAAGTCGCGCGCCACCTCGGGCCCGCCTTCCACCACCAGTCCCATGCGCGGGCCCAGCGCCTCGGCCACGATCTCGGCGAGGAGGGCCGCGCAGCGCGGCGTGTGCTCGGAGGGTTTCAGCACCACCCGGTTGCCGGCCGCGATGGCGTCCAGCGCCGGCAGCAGCGCCAATTGCACCGGGTAGTTCCAGGGGGACATGATGCCGACCACGCCCTTCGGCACGCATTCCGTCCAGGCGCGGGCAGGCTGGAAGGGGAAGGGCACGGCGGCGCGCGCGGGGCGCATCCAGCGGCGCAGGTTCCGGCGGAGATGGGCGGCGGCGTCGGCGATGATCTTCACATCGGCCAGCAGCGTGTCCTCGGCGCTGCGGGCGCCGAAATCGGCATGCGCCGCCTCGGCGATGGCGGCGGCACGGGACAGGACCGAACGCGAGATGGCGTCGAGGAAGGCGCGGCGCCGGTCGAGGCCGGGGGCGCCGTCCTCGGCTTCGGCGGCGCGCAGGGCGGCAAGGGCTTGGGCGGGCGTCATGTGCCCTGATGGGTAGGGGAGGGCGCCGGGCTTGGGAAGCCCGGCCCGCCCTCCGGCGCGGGTTTACCGTGCGCCGCGCGCGGCCAGCACACAGCCGCCCAGGAACACCACGCCGCCCGCGATCATGTACCACATGGTCTGGTCGGTGAAGCGGCCGGTGAAGGTCTCGACCACCTGCTCCATCGGGGCCTGGGTGGCGTTCAGGCCGATGATGAAGAGCACCACGCCCAGCACGGCCAGGCCTGCGCCCAGGAGGAAACTCGCTCGCATGTCATGTCGCTCCGGTTGTTGTGTGCTCTCAACACCCGGTAGGCGCGGCGGTTGCGTGGTTCAGGCCAGGGCGCGCGCCGCGGCACGTCCGGAACATGCCGCCGCCTCGATGGTCGCGGGCAGATGCGGCCAGGTCCAGTCGCCGGCCAGCGCCAGGTTGGCCAGGTGCAGGCGCGCGGGCCGCGGGATGGCGCCGGGGCGCTGGCGGGGCGTGGCACGGCGCTCCTTCACCACGCGGCAGGCGGGGGTGGCCACGGGCCATTCGCCGGGCAAACGAAAGGCCATCGCCGCGCGCAGGATTTCCGTCCAGGCGCGGGCGGCGAGCGTCTCCGCCTCCTCGCCCGCCTCGGCATCGCCGGCGCTGACCGTGACGGAGACGCCCTCCGGCCGCACCAGCACCCATTGGCACAGCGCGCCCAGCAGGCCGATGAACCGCACCGGCCCCGGGCCCGTGCGTGCGAAATGCAGGTTGACGATGGGCGCATGGGCCTGGGGCGCGTCCACATGCGTCAGCAGGCGGGTCGCTTCCCAGGGGGGGAGGGCCATCACCACGCGGTCCTGGGCGCCGAGCGGGATGCTGCTCTCGTGGAAATGCAGCGCGGTGGCGCGGCCGCCCGACTGGTCCAACCGCCGCAGCCGGTTGTCGGGGACATAGCGCCCGCCCGCCTGGGTGATGGCGGCGATGGCGGGTTCCACGAGGTCCGGGCCCAGCCCGCGCCGCGCGACGAACAGCCGCGTCGCACCTGGCGCGCCCAGCCGCCGCAGCACCTGGCCCATGCGGCGGGAGGAGGCCTCGGCGGCGGGGGTGTTGAGGGCCGCGATGGTCAACGGGTCCACGAAGCCACGCAGGAAGTCCGGGTGGGCGGCCATGGCCGCGGCGATGGTCCGGTCAGGCACCGGGATGGCCATCCGCATCATCGCCGCCACCGCGCCGGCCGACACACCCGCCGGCCGCCGGTCCGCCCGCCACCAGCCGAGCGGAGAGAGGGCGACAAGCCGCGCGGAACCATCCGCGAGGTCCAGCACGGGCAGCCCATCGGGTTCGGGTTCGATCCAGCCGTCGCGCGCGCCGATCTCCTCGAGGAAACCCAGCGCCACCCGGTTCGCGCCGATCAGCGCATGGGTGCCGTTGTCCGTGCCATCGGGCAAGGCGCGGGCGCGGCCGCCGGCGCCGGGGGTCGCTTCGTGCAGCGTGACCTCGCGCCCCGCGCGCGCCAGGGCCAGGGCCGCGACCAGCCCCGCCACGCCGGCCCCCACCACATGGATCATGCGCCGCGCAGCCCCAGCGCGAAGGCCGCCATCTCGATCTTTTCGCGGCGCGAGAGGCGGGCGCGTGGCCGGGCGCCGGCAAAGCCGCGCGCGATCATGATGTCCAGGATGCGCCGGTAGGCCATCATCATCACCCGCGCGGGGTGCAGCGCGCGGATGTCGTGGCGCGGCAATTCCGCCTCGGCGCGGGCGAAGCCCTGGCGGGCCTGTTCGGCCAGGCGATCGCAGATGGCGGGGAAGGCCGGGTGCGCCACGATGGTGCGCGCCGGCCCCTCCGGGATGCCGGCGGCGTCGAGCAGGCTGCGGGGGATATAGACACGCTCCCGCGCCGCATCCTCGTCCACGTCGCGCAGGATGTTGGTGAGCTGGAAGGTGTGGCCGAGGTCGAGGCCCCATTGCTCCGCGCCCGGGTCGCCGAAGATGCGCACGCTCATCGCCCCCACGCTGCCGGCCACGCGGCGGCAATAGAGGTCAAGCGCCGCTTCATTGGGCAGGCGCAGGTGGTCGGCCGCGTCCGTCTCCATGCCCGCGATCATCGCCTCGTATTCCGCCAGCGGCACCTCGAAGCCGATGCGCGCGAGGTGCAGTTCGCGGGAGATGACGCAGTCGGGCGCCGTGAGCTTGCCACGCCAATCGGCCAGGAAGCGGCGCTTCTCGGCCTCCGGCATGGCGCCGTCCGCGATGTCGTCCACCGCGCGGCAGAAGGCATAGACGGCCCAGAGGGCGCGGCGGCGCTCGCCCTTCAGCGTCGCCATGCCGCGCGCGAAGGAGGAGCCGGCGCGCTTCACGCGGGAAGCGGTCAGGTCCGGGTCATGCGGGCCGGGCAGGGGGGCGGCCAGCAATTCGCCGAGGAAGTCGAGCTTGCCCACCGCCACCCGCCCCAGCACCGGGTCCGCCGCGCGCAGCTTCGCCAGCAGCCGCCGCGCGAGGCCGATGGTCATGGCGGACTGGATGGCGAGACGGCGCGAGGCCACCAGGCGCGGCAGGGCCTGGGCGCGGTCGAGCTGTTCCTCCACGCGGTCCAGCATGGCGTCCAGCACCTCGCGGCGCTTCGCGTTGGCGGGGATGAAGAAGGCCTCCTCGCCGCCTGCCAGCGCCAGCCAGCTCTGCGGCACATAGACGCGGTCGAGCTTGGCGCGGTCCGGCACCAGGTCCTGGATGTGGTTCAGGATCTGCAGCGCGGTGCAGAGCGCGTCCGCGCTGGCGCGCGTCTCGGGCGTGTCGCTGCCGTGCAGGCGCAGCAGCATGCGCCCGACCGGGTCCGCGCTGCGGGTGCAGTAGTCCAGCAGCGCGTCCCAGTCGGCATAGCGCGCCTGCTGGGAATCCTGGCGGAAGGCGGACAGCATGAGGCGGGCCTCGTCCGTGCCCACCCCTTCCGCGTGCAGCCGCGCCGCCTCGGGCAGGGGCGTTTGCTGGTCGTCCAGCGCCGCCTCCATGGCGTTGAGGCGGGCGAGCTTCTCCTGCTCCGTCAGGCTCTCGCTGTCCGCGATGTCATCCGCCGTGCGGACGAAGCGGTAGAAGGCCATGACCTTTCCGCGCACCGCCTTCGCCAGGATCAGCGAGGCGGTGGGGAAGTTCTCCGTATCGTGGTCGCGGTTGGGCGCGCCCGGGGCCTTGACGTCCGTCATGCCCCCTTTGTGGCGGTATAGGCGCGACCTTTCCAGCCCGCCTTGAGCCCCAAAGCGGAGCGCACGAGCGCCGTCCACTGGATGGCCAGGGCCACCAGCACCGTCAGCGGGTGCAGCGGCACGGTCCACCAGGGCTCGCCCGTGCGGATGGTGACGGCGGCGCGCAGCGCGAACATCAGCAGGATCGTGAAGGCCGCCTCCCACCCCGGCAGCAGCGCCCAGGGCCAGAGATGGGCGCCGGCCAGCAGCACCGTCCAGACGGGCAGGCCGATGGGGGTGGCCATGCCCTCGCGCGCATTCTTGATGAAGCCACCCCAGGCATGGGCGAAGCCCTCATACATGCGGCAGGTGGCAAGCGGCGCGCCGTCCACGATCTCGGTGTCGTGCCCGCGCTCGCGGAACAGGCGGGCGAGCGCGATGGCGTCGTGCAGCACGCCCTTGATGGTGGTGTGCCCGCCCGTGCCCTCATAGGCCCGCCGCTCGACCAGGATGAGCTGCCCGCAGGCCGCGGCGAGGGAGGGCTTGCGCTGGATGGCGCGGCCGCCGAAGGGCAGGTAGCAGATCAGCAGGAAGTTGATGAAGGGCACGGTCAGCCCCTCGCCGATGGTCCGCATCTCCTGCCGGGGCACGCCGCTGATGAGGCCGATGTTCTTCTCGGCGGCATGGGCGGCCATGGCGGCGGCGGCATGCGGGGCGAGGCGCACATCGGCGTCGATGAACAGGAAATGCGTGCCCGTCGCGGCCTCCGCGAGGCGCGCGCAGGCATGGACCTTGCCCGTCCAGCCTGGCGGCAGGGAGGGCGCGGCGACCAGGCGCACGCGGGCGTCGCGCGCGGCATAGGCGCGGACGATCTCGGCCGTGCGGTCGGTGCTGCCGTCATCCATCACCACCACCTCGACCTCGCATCCGGTGGAAGCCAGGGCGGCGTCGAGGCAGGTGGCGATGTTGCCTTCCTCATTGCGCGCGGGAATGAGGACGGAGACCTTGGTGCCCGCCGGCGGTTTCCCCGACAGCCGCGGCATGAGCCGCAGGTTGATGATGCCGAAGATGACCGGCATCAGCGCCAGCGCCAGGGCGATGTGGGCGAACTCCATGGACCTTCAGGCTCCCGTCTGCCCGCGTGTCTCGTGCCGCGGATCGTGGCGCTGCCCCCGAAGCAGCGCCCGCGCATATTGCCAAGTGCCGTAAAAGCCGCCCATCCCTTTCCGGCCTTCCACGGCAACCTCAAATCGTTGCGGGTCGCGGCTGATCGCGTCCTCGGCCAAGCGGTCCATGACCGCGGTGCAGGCGGCGCGGATGTGCTCCGTGCGGGCGTCGCGGTCCATGGCAAGCAATTCGCGCGCGTCCAGGGGCGGGCCGAAGGCGATCAGCGCCTCGCCGCGCTTCTCGCTCCAGTGCAGGTATTCCATGGCCTGGGGGATGATGAGGGCGTCGGGCGCGATCTCGGCCAGCCGCGTGACGCCGGGGGCCAGCGGCACCGGGCGTTCGCGCACATCGGCGAAGCGGCCGGGGGCGTTCATCCAGAGCATGTGACGCGGGTCTTCGAGCACCTGCTTCGCGGTTTGGAGGAAGCGCACCGCGCCGCGCGGCGTGCCCTGCTCGATACCGAAGACGCCGAGCCGCTTCATGAAGCGGTATTTCTCCAGCGCCGCGGCATCAATGGGGGTGAAGCCCGGGCGCTCCAGGAAGAAACGGCGCATCATCAGCAGGATCAGCACGCCGTCCCACCAGCCGGGATGGTTCATCAGGATGATGGCGGGGCGGCCGGGCGGGACCTGGGGCCAGCCCCATTTCGCCACCCGGAGTGCCGTGAAGCTGCCCTGGAAGGTGCGCGTGAAGGCCACCTGGAAGAAGGCCATCATGCGCTCGGAGCGCAGCGCGACGGGAGAAGGGTCTTCCGCCGCCACGGCTGTCAGGCGCCCAGCAGCTCGGCCTCGCGCCGGCCGGCCAGCTCCGCCTCGGGCGACATGCCGCGGCCACCGAGGTCGCGGTCGAGGCTGTCCGCCGCGATCCAGCCCGACATCATCACCATGGGCATGCCGGGGCCGGGATGCGCGGCACCCCCGGCCAGGTACAGCCCCTTCACATGGCGCGAGCGGTTGCCCGGCTTGAAGGCGCCCACATAGGCCCCGTGCGAGGCCAGCCCATAGATCGCGCCGTTCAGCACGCGGTAGCGCTCATGGATGTCCACCGGCGTCAGGCGGTGTTCCACCACGATGCGCTCCTCGATGTCGGGCATCGCGGCGGTGCGCTTCAGCTTGTCCAGGATCTTCTGGCGATAGCCGGGGAAGAGCTGGTTCCAGTCATGGTGCGGCCGCATGTAGGGCGTGTGCACGAGGACATAGAGCGCCTCGCCCCCCTCCGGCGCGCTGGTCGGGTCGGTGGAGGAGGTGGCGGCGAGATAGGCCGTGGGGTCCGGCGCCGGCTCGCCCTTCTTGTAGATGGCGTCGAACTCCTCCTCGGCGTCGCGGGAGAAGACGAAGCAGTGGTGCGCCAGGTGGTCATAGCGCTTGTTCAGGCCGAGATAGAGCACCACGCCGCTGCACGCCGGCTCGAAGCCCTTCTTGTCATAGACGGTGGCGGCCGAGCCGCCCACCAGCTCCTTGTAGGTGCGGATGGCGTCCATGTTGGAGATCACGGCGTCACAGGCGATGCGCTCACCGGAGGCGAGCTTCACGGCCACGACCTTGCCGTTCTCGATGTCGAAGCCCGTCACGTCGCTGCTCGGGCGCAGGTCCACGCCCAGCTCGCCCGCGAGCCGTGCCAGGCCCTCCGCCACGGCGCGGGTGCCGCCCACCGGGTACCACACGCCCTCGCTCGCCTGCATGTCGCCGATGGAGGACAGCACGGCCGGCGCGAGGTAGGGGTTGGAGCCGACATACTGGCAGAAATGGTCCAGCATCTGCGCCAGCCGCTCATCGGGCACATGGCCGCGGATGACCTTGGCCACCGTCTGGCCCATGCGCAGCGAGAGCACGTCACGCAGGGTGGAGGGGCTGAAATTGGCCTTGAGGTCCAGCGTGTCGCCGATGCCCTCGACCGACTTCCAGAAGAAGAACTTCTCCGAGACGCCGTGCAGGTGCTTCGCCACGTCCTGGAACTTCTTGTAGCCCTCGCCCAACCCCTTGCCCGGGGCGAAGCGGTCCATGGCCTGGGCCATGGCGTCCACATTCTCCATCAGGTCGATGCGGGTGCCGTCCTCGAAGAAGCAGCGCCATTGCGGGTCGAGGCGGATCAGCGGGATTTCCGCGTTGGGGTCGCGCCCGGCTTCGGCGATGATCCGGCGCAGCACGCGCGGCACGGTCAGGATGGTCGGGCCCATGTCGAAGCGGAAGGACCCGCTGCCATCGGGCGCATCCAGGAAAAGCTGCGCCGCCTTGCCGCCCAGCCAGGGGTTCTTGTCCAGCAGCGTCACGCGGTGGCCGCGCGCGGCCGCGGTGACGGCGGCGGCGAGGCCACCCAGCCCCGCCCCCACCACGACGACATGGGAGGTGGTCATGTGTTCGCTCCTTGCGGCGCCAGGGCGGCGGGCATCTTGCCGGCCGTGAGCGCCAGGTCTTCCTGGATGAGGCGCGTGGTGATGCGCGCCCCCTCATAGATCACGGGCAGGCCCGAGCCCGGATGCGTGCCGCCGCCGACGAGGTAGAGGCCCTCGGTGTCGTTGAAGCGGTTGCGCGGCCGGAAGCTCAGCATCTGCATCAGGTCGTGGCTGAGGTTGAAGGTGGCGCCATAGCCCACCGAGAATTCGTCCTGCCACCCCTGGGGGGACACCACGCGCTCATACCGGATGCGGGATTCGAGGTCGTGGATGCCCAGCGTCTCCAGCCGCTTGATGGCCAGGTCGCGGAAGGGCTTCGTCTCCTTCTGCCAATCCGCGCCGAAGCGCAGGTTCGGCACGGGCACCAGCATGTACAGGGCCGAATGGCCGGGCGGCGCCATCGAGGGGTCTGTCACCGTCGGGTTCTGGACATAGAGGCTGGGCACCGCCGGGATCACGCCGCCTTCGATCTGGCGGATGTTCTCCTGGTAGGTCTCGGCCAGCAGGACGTTGTGGTGCGAGAGCTGCGGCAATTCGCCCTCCACGCCCAGGTAGAGCATGAAGGTGGAGCAGGAATAGCGCGCGCGCTCGATCTTGCGGTCGGACCAGGCCTTGCGGATGCGGTCCGGCACCAGGCGCGGCACGGCATGGGCGAAGTCACCGTTGATGACCACGGCATCGGCCGGGATGTGCTGCCCGCCCGCCTCCACGCCGGTCGCGCGCCGGCCCTGGAAGGTGATGCGGTCCACCGGCGTGTTCAGCTTGATCTCGACACCCAGCCGCTCGGCCACGCGGGCCATGGCGTCGCTGACGGCGCCGCAGCCGCCGCGCGGGTGATAGACGCCGTATTCATATTCCAGGAAGCTCAGGATGGTGAACATCGAGGGGCATTTGAACGGCGACATGCCCAGGTATTTGGTCTGGAAGCTGAAGGCGAGGCGGATGCGCGGATCACTGAAGTAACGCTTCAGGTCGTCATCCACCTGCAGATGCGGGCGCAGCTGCGGCAGGCTGCCCAGCACGTCGCGCCCCAGCATGCGCGCGGCCGTGCTGAAGGGCTGCTCCAGCACCGGCTTGAAGGCATCGAGCTTCCAGCGGTTGTCCGCCATGAAGCGCCGCACCCCCGCCGCGTCCTGGGGCGCGATGGCGGCAATGGCGGCCTCCATCTTGTCCAGGTCGCCGGTTGCGTCCAGCGTGACGTTGGGCTTGCCCTCGAAGATCAGCCGGTATTGCGGGTCAAGCTGGATGAGGTCGATTTCCTCGTCCAAGTCGGCGCCGCACGCCGTGAAGATCTCGCGCAGGATTCGCGGGTAGAGGAAGAAGGTCGGCCCCAGGTCGAACTTGTAACCTTCCGGAGAGGTCAAGGTGCGGGTGCGCCCCCCCACCACCTCATCCTTTTCGAAAATGGTCACGCGGGCGCCGGTGGCGGCCAACTGCATTGCCGCCGCGAGACCCCCGGGCCCCGCGCCAATGATGGCGATGCTGGGACGGAGGCGCCGCAGGGCGGGAGCGGGAAGTGGTGCGTTCATGCCTGGGCTGTTCTTGTGCTGCGCATCAACATGCTGCGTTGACGCAAGGACGCAAGCCCCCGATTGTTCACAACCACTTCTTTCCCCTAAGCGATCAGCGCCAGGACTTCGTCAGCCCCGGCGATTTCCTGGCAATGCGCCACCGCGCGGGGCAGCAGCCGCGCCATGTAGAAACCCGCGATGGGGCCATAGGCAGGGTCCAGCCGCGCCGCCCGGGCCAGTTGCGCCGCGCCGAGGAACCAACCGCAGGCTTCGAGATAGGCGGTGGCGGTCGCCGCCACCTCGGCCGGGCCGGCGCTCAGGATATGGCGGGTCGCCCCCTCCAGCGCCTCGGCGGCGGGGGCGAGGCGCGCATCCTCGGCCACCGCGGCGGCCAGCATGGCGCGCAGGGTGGCCCCCTGGTCCCGTGGCAGCTTGCGGGTGACGAGGTCCAGCGCCTGGATGCCGTTCGTGCCCTCATAGATGGGGCAGATGCGCGAGTCGCGCAGCACCTGGGCGGCGCCCGTGTCTTCCACGAAGCCCATGCCGCCATGCACCTGCACGCCGAGCGAGGCCGCGGCCACGCCCCGGTCCGTGCACCAGGATTTCACGATGGGCGTCAGCAAGGCGAGCTTTTCCTCCGCCCCCGCAACGCCCGCCCGCGCCGCATCGGCCGCGACACAGGCTTCCAAGGCCATGAACCTTCCCGCCAGGGTCGTGGCGCGCATCTCGGCCAGCATCCGCGCCACGTCGGGGTGGCGGGCGATGGGCTTGCCGCCCTGCTCGCGCCCCTCGGCATAGGCGGTGGCGAGGTGCAGCGCGCGGGCGCCCGCCGCCACCCCCTCGATGCCCACCTGGAGGCGGGCATTGTTCATCATGGCGAACATGGCGGGCAGGCCGCGATGCGCCTCGCCGATGAGTTCCGCCTCCGCCCCCTCGAACAGCATGATGCAGGTGGGCGAGGCATGGATGCCGAGCTTGCGCTCGATCCCCCCGCAGCGCACCGCGTTGCGGCTGCCATCGGCCTTCAGCTTCGGGCAGGCAAAGAGCGAGATGCCGCGCGAGCCGGCCGGCGCCCCAGGCAGCCGGGCCAGCACCAAATGGAGGGTGTTGCCCGCCAGGTCGTTCTCGCCATAGGTGATGTAGATCTTTTGGCCGTGCAGGGCGTAGCGCCCGCCCTCCAGCGGCTCCGCCCGGGTGCGGACGGTCGAGAGGTCGCTGCCCGCCTGGGGCTCGGTCAGGCACATGGTGCCGTTCCATTCGCCGGAAACGAGCGGCGGCAGCAGGCGCCCGGCCTGGTCCTCGGTGGCATGCCGCTCCAGCAGCTCGATCGCCCCCCAGGTGAGCGTGGGGCAGAGGCTGAAGGCGTGGTCCGCCGTGGTCAGCAGCTCCTTCATGGCGGCCGCCAGCGCGAAGGGCAGGCCCTGGCCGCCATGGGCCGCGTCCGCGGGCAGGCCCTGCCAGCCGGCCTCCACCCATTTGGCATAGATGTCGCGGTAGGCGGGGGGGCAGCGCACTTCGCCGCCCTCGAAGCGGGCGCCCTGGCGGTCGGCTTCCAGCCGGTGGGGTTCGACCACGCCCTCGGTGAACTTCCGCATCTCCTCCAGCAGGGCGGCCACGTCATCCTCGCCCAGCACATCTGGCGGGATGGGATGCAGGCGCGTCAGGGCGAAGCGGATATCGTCGAGCTGGCTGGTCATGCGGGCAGGCTCTCCTCTCCGGCGGCCCAGGCCGAGAAGGCCGCCGCGTCCTCGTTGCGCGCAATGGTGCGGGCGAGGCGCAGCCCCAGCACCGCGCCGAACTTGAAGCCATGGCCGGAGAAGCCGCTCATCACCCAGGCCCGCGGCGAGAGGGGCTCTATGACGAAGCGCTCCTCGTCCTCCACATCGTAGAAGCAGTTGGCGCTGTCAACGAGGGTGAAGCCCTCCAGCCCCGGGATGCGGGCGCGCGCCAGGTCCAGGATGCGCGCCACCTCGCGCGGGTCGGCCTCGCGCGTGGGCTCGTCCGGGTCGCCCTGGCGGGAGAAGCTATGGTCGCCGATCTTGAGCGGGGTGCCGGCCACGGGGGGCACCAGGTAGAAGCCGCCCGTCTCGCCCAGTTCCAGCACCATGGGGGCGCGTTCCCATTGGGGCAGGGTCTCGGGCGGCGGCATGAGGCGCACGATCACCTGGCGCGAGGCCACCACGCGGCCTTCCAACGCCGGCAGCAGCCGCGGCGCCCAGGGGCCGGCGGCGACCACCAGCATATCGGCCGCGCGGGTGGCGCCGCCCTCCAGCGTGATGGCGCCCCGCGCCGGGTCCACCGAAACGGCGCGCGCCTGTTCGAAGTGGACGCCATGGGCGCGCAGGTGGTCCGCCAGCGCCCCCACGATCCGCCCGGCCAGCAGCACGCCGCCCAGGGGGCAGAACAGCGCATCGGCCACATGCCCGCCGGACAGGTAGGGGAAGCGCGCCTCGATCTCGGCGCCCGTCAGGTCCTCGGTCGGGTAGCCGCCCAGCGCCAGCGCGGCGCGGCTGGTGGCGACGCGGGTGCAGCCCGTCTCGTCAATGCTGAGCACGCCCGTCGGCACATGCAGCACCTGGCCCAGCTCGGCCCAGAGCTCGTCCCAGGCGGCATAGGCGGCGTCCACCATCCGCATGTAGCCGTGCTGCGCGCCATAGCTGTGACGGATCAACCTGTGGTGATCCACCGAGGACCCGTGCGGGTTGGGCGGCGTCGCCTGGTCAATCACCGTGACCGCGAAGCCCTCGCGCCGCAGCCCCCAGGCGGCGCCGAGCCCCATGATTCCGGCGCCGAGGACAAGGGCGGTTGGACGGTTCTGCATTCCATCCAACCTAGCGCATTTTCGCCCGTGTCACAGGGGCGTTCGGGGTTCGTTACCCTTCCGGTCAGCGGCCCTGCCAGACGGCCGGGCGGCGGGCCAGGAAGGCCTCCACCCCCTCGGCGAAGTCCCGGCTGGTGAAGCACATCTCCACCAGGTCATCGCCGTTGATCTCGCGCAGCGGCGCGCGCAGGCGGCGCAGCGCCTCCTTGCAGGCGCGCAGCGTCAGGGGGGCCTGGCCCGCCACGGTCGCCGCCAGCTCGGCGGCCCGCGCCTGGAGCGACGCATGGTCCGGCAGGATTTCGGACAGCAGCCCCCAGGCCTTCATCTCCTCCGCTTCGATGAGGCGCGAGGTATAGACCAGGTCCATCACCCGCGTCGGCCCGATCATGGTGGAGAGGCGGGCGAAATTGGCCATGGAGAGCGTGTTGCCCAGCGTCCGCGCGATGGGAAAGCCATAGCGGGCATTGGCCGCCCCGATCCTGAGGTCGCACACCGCCGCGATCCCGGCGCCACCCCCGGTGCAGGCGCCCGCGATGGCCGCGATGGTGGGTTTGATGCAGGTCTCGAGCGCGGTCATGATGCGGTCGATCTTTTCCTCATAGGCCAGCGCATCCTCGGCCGTGCGGAAATTCGTGAACTGGCTGATGTCGGTGCCGGCGGCGAAGGCCTTCTCGCCCGCGCCGGTGATGACGATGGCCTTGATGGCGTCGTCCGTGTTGGCCTGGGTGGCCAGCCTGGCCAGCCCCTCATACATCTCGAAGGTCATGGCGTTGCGCGCCTGGGGGCGGTTCAGGGTCACGAAGGCGATCCCGTCCCGGTGCTCGATCAACAATTCATCCGACATGTTCGGTTCCTCCATTTCCCGGGCAGGGTTGCAGCGAAAGCCGCGGGGTGGAAGATGCGCACGCGCAGTCGCCAGGGGACCCATGCCATGATGCCGCTTTCCCGTTTCACCGTGCTCGACCTCACCCGCGTCCGTTCGGGGCCCACCTGCGTCCGGCAGCTGGCCGACTGGGGCGCCAATGTCATCAAGGTCGAGGCCACGGACGAGGTGGACACGGGCAAGGGCCTGGGCGGCGAACGCCATGGGCCGGACTTCCAGCTGGTCCACCGCAACAAGCGCGGCATCACGCTGAACCTGAAATCCGAGGAGGGCCGGGCCACCTTCCACCGCCTGGTCGAGAAGGCCGATGTGGTGGTGGAGAACTACCGCCCCGACGTGAAGAACCGCCTGGGCGTGGACTACGAGACGCTGTCCAAGATCAACCCGCGCATCGTGCTGGGCTCGATCTCGGGCTTCGGCCAGACCGGCCCCTATGCCAAGCGCCCGGGCTTCGACCAGATCGCCCAGGGCATGGGCGGGCTGATGAGCGTGACCGGCCTGCCCGGCCAGGGCCCCGTGCGCGCGGGCATTCCGGTCGCGGACCTGACGGCCGGCCTCTACTGCGCGCTGGGCATCATGGTGGCGCTGCTGGAGCGCGAAAGCACGGGCAAGGGCCGCTGGGTCCATACCTCGCTGCTGGAGGCCATGATCGCCATGATGGACTTCCAGGCCACCCGCTGGACCATGAAGGGCGAGGTGCCCCCCCAGGCCGGCAACGACCACCCGACCACCGTGCCCACCGGCCTGTTCACCACGACCGATGGCGTGGTGAACCTGGCCGGCGGCGGCCAGCAGATGTGGGATCGCATCGTCGCCGTCCTCGGCATCCAGGAGGAGGCGAAGGACCCCGACGTGGCGAACGACAAGCTGCGCTCGAAGAACCGCGCCAAGACCAACGCCATGCTCCAGGCCGTGATCGGCACCAACACCAGCGCGCATTGGGTGGCGGAGTTCAACAAGGCCGGCGTGCCCTGCGGCCCCGTCTATTCCATGGACCAGGTCTTCGCCGATGAGCAGGTGAAGCATCTGGGCATCGCCATGCCCGTCCAGCACCCGCAGCTGGGCGAGATCACGCTGGTGCGCGCGCCCATGCAGATCGAGGGCGTTCAGTGCAACCGCAACCCGACGCCTGAGCGCGGGCAGCACACGGATGAGGTGCTGGCGGAATTCGGCTTCACCGCGGACGAGATCGCCGCCCTGCGTGGCGCCAAGGCCATCTGATGCGCATCACCTCCATCCGCCAGGGCGTGGTGCCCATCAGCAGCTGCATCGCCAACGCCTATATTGATTTCTCCAAGATGACGGCGAGCGTGGTCGCCGTCACCGTGGAATCCGGTGATGGCCGCAGCGCCACGGGCTATGGCTTCAACTCCAATGGGCGCTACGCCCAGCCCGGATTGCTGGCCGAGCGCTTCATCCCGCGCCTGGAAGCGGTGGGCGAACTGCCCGCCCATGCCGATGGCGGCTTCGACCCCATCCCCGCCTGGACGGCGATGATGAAGAACGAGAAGCCCGGTGGCCATGGCGACCGGTCCGTGGCCGTGGGCGTGCTGGATATGGCGCTGTGGGACGCGGCGGCGAAGCTCGCTCGCGTGCCGCTGTGGAAGCTGCTGGCCGACCGCTACAACCAGGGCCGTGCCGACGAACAGGCCTGGGTCTATGCCGCCGGCGGCTACTACCAGCCGGGCAAGGATGTGGAAGCGCTGGTCGAGGAGATGAAGCGCTACCTCGGCCTTGGCTACAGCGTGGTGAAGATGAAGATCGGCGGCTCGCCCGGCATGGGGCTGCGCGAGGCGCTGCTGCTGGACCTCCAGCGCATCGAGGCCGTGCTGAAGCTGCTGGACGGGCAGGGCCACCGGCTTTGCGTGGACGTGAACGGGCGCTTCGGGCTGCATGCGGCACTCAGCTACGGCGCCGCCATCCAGGGCTTCGGGCTGCGCTGGTATGAGGAACCGCTGGACCCGCTGGACTACGCCACCCACGCAACGCTGGCCGAGCACTACGCGCCCCCGCTCGCGACCGGCGAGAACCTGTTCTCGATGCTCGATGCGCGCAACCTGATCCGCCATGGCGGCCTCAGGCCCGATCGCGATGTGCTGCAATTCGACCCGGCACTTTCCTATGGTCTGGTGGAATACCTCCGCACGCTGGAGATGCTGCGCGAACACGGCTGGTCGCCGCGCCGCTGCGTGCCGCATGGCGGGCACCAGTTCGCGCTGAACATCGCGGTGGGGTTGGGTCTCGGCGGGAATGAAAGCTACCCGGAGGTCTTCGCGCCCTTCGGCGGCTTCGCCGACAGCACGCCCGTGGAGAACAGCCGCATCCGCATGCCGGACATCCCCGGTATCGGCTTCGAGGCCAAGTCCGACCTCCACGCCGTGCTGCGCGACCTCTGAGCCACCCATGCGCGTGATCGGCTTGGCCGGCTGGAGCGGTGCCGGCAAGACCACGCTGGTCACGCGCCTCATTCCCTGGCTGGCGGGGCAGGGGGTTTCCGTCTCGACGGTCAAGCACGCGCACAGCCGCTTCGACCTGGACCGGCCGGGCAAGGATTCCCACGCGCATCGCGAAGCCGGGGCGGCGCAGGTGCTGCTCGCCTCCTCGCAGCGCTGGGCGTTGCTGACCGAGCATCGCGGCGCGCCCGAACCCGAGCTGCCGGAATTGCTGGCGCAACTCGCCCCCGTGGACCTGGTGCTGGTGGAGGGCTTCAAGTCCGGCCCGCACCCGCGCATCGAGGTGCACCGCGCCGCGCTGGGCCAGCCCTTCCTCTACCCGGACCACCCCGGCATCGTCGCGGTGGCGAGCGATATGGCGCTACCTCCTGGCGCGCCCCCGCATTTGGCCCTGGACGACATCCCGGCCATCGGCGCCGCCGCACTTCGCCTCGCGGTGCCCCGCGCGGCGCTGTAGCCTGCGCGCCATGGCGCTTTCCCAGGACTGTTTCGCGCTGGACGATTCCCCGCTGACGGTCGAGGCCGCGCAGGCGCTGATCGCCGCGCGCGTCACACCGCGCGGGGGCGAGGAATGGGTGCCGCTCACGGCCGCGCTGGGGCGCGTGCTGGCACGGCCGCTGCACGCCGCGATACCCCTGCCGCCCTTCACCAATGCGGCGCTGGACGGCTACGCCTTCCGGCACCCGGCCGTGGCGCCGCTGCCCATCGCGGCGCGCATCACGGCGGGCGCGGCCCCCGGCGCGCTGGCCCCCGGCACCGCCGCGCGCATCTTCACCGGCGCCGCCCTGCCCCAGGGCGCGGACACGGTGCTGATGCAGGAGGCGGCGCGCGTGGCGGACGGCAGGCTGCACGTCCCGCCCGGCCTCGCCCCCGGCGCCAACACGCGCCAGGCGGGCGAGGAACTCGCCTCCGGCGCCGAGGCCCTGCCGGAAGGCCGCCGCCTTCGCCCGCCCGAGATCGGCCTGGCCGCCGCCCTGGGGGCCGCGCATCTGCCCGTACGGCCCCTGCTGCGCGTCGGCGTCTTTTCCACCGGCGATGAGCTGGTGCCGCCCGGCCAGCCCCTCGGCCCCGCCCAGACGCATGACAGCAACCGCTTCACCCTGATGGCCCTGTTGGCCGCGCTGCCCGTGGCGGTGACCGACCACGGCATCCTGCGCGACGACGCCAGCACGACGCGCCGTGCCCTGCACGCTGCCGCCGAGAGCCAGGACCTGCTGCTGACCTCGGGCGGCGTCTCGGCGGGCGAGGAGGATCATGTGCGGGCCAGCCTCGGCCGCCTCGACTTCTGGCGGCTGGCGGTGAAGCCCGGACGGCCGGCGGCGCTGGGCGTGGTGGCGGGCACGCCCTTGCTGGCCCTGCCCGGCAACCCGGTGGCGGCGGTGGTGGCCTTCCTGCACCTGGCGCGGCCATTGGTGCTGCGCCTCATGGGTGCGGAGCCTGAAACCCTGCCGCGCTTCGGCGCCATCGCGGGCTTCCACCACGCGAAGCGCCCCGGCCGGCGGGAATATCTGCGCGTCGCGCTGCGTGATGGCATCGCGGAGAAATTCCCGCGCGAGGGCTCGGCCCTTCTCACCTCGCTCACCCAATCCGACGCGCTGGCGGAGCTGCCCGAGGCGCTGGAGGTGGTCCGCCCCGGCGATGCGCTGCGCCTCCTCCCCTTCCAGGGCATTTTCTGACAGGCTCACGCCAAACCGGAGGAAACCGCATGACCGACCACGTCCAGACCACGCGCGAGGGCGCGGTGCTGACCATTCGCCTGAACCGCCCCGACAAGAAGAACGCGCTCACGCGCGAGATGTATGGCGCCATGGGCAACGCCCTGCGCGAGGCCGCGGGCGATGACGCCGTGCGCGTCATCAAGCTGGCGGGCGGCGCGGACTTCACCGCCGGCAACGACATCGCGGACTTCGCCCAGGCCGGTGAGCGCAAGCCGGGCGACCCGGGCGCCGCCTTCGAATTCCTGGAAGCCCTGGTCGCCACCACCAAGCCCGTGGTGGCCGCGGTGCGCGGCAATGCGGTGGGCATCGGCACCACCCTGCTGCTGCATTGCGACGTGGTGGTGGCCAGCACCACCGCCCGGCTGATGATGCCCTTCACGAAGCTCGCTTTGGTGCCGGAGGCCGGCTCCTCCTTCCTGCTGCCGCTGCGTGTGGGGCCGGCGCGGGCGAACTGGTGGCTGCTCTCGGGCGCGGCCTTCAGCGGCGCCGAGGCGGCGGAAGCGGGCCTTGCCACCCGCGCCGTCGAGGATGGTGCGGTGGAGGCCACAGCCGCCGAGATGGCCGCCGCCCTGGCCGCGCTCCCGCCCGGCTCGGTTCAGGAATCCAAGCGCCTCATCAAGGCCCCGCACGCCGAGGCCCTGCGCGCGGTGATGGCGGCCGAGCGCGTTTCCTTCGGCGAGCGTTTGCGCAGCGAGGAGGCGCAGGCCGCCTTCGCCGGCTTCCTCAAGCGCAAGGGTTGATGACGACGCGGCCCAGCGCGCGGCGGTTGGCCACTTCGGCCATCGCCGCGCGGAAGTCATCCAGCCTGTAGCGCGCATGGACTTCAGGGCGGAGCTTCCCCTCCGCCCACCAGGCCACCAGCTGGTCCCACAGGGCGCGCACGCGCGGCGCGTAGCCCTCGCGCCCATCGCCCGGGGACCAGCCGATGTAGCTGCCCCAGTTCAGCCCCGCCACGCCGATATTCTTCAGCAGCAGGATATTGGCGGGCACGGTCGGGATGCCGCCGCCGGCATAGCCGATGGTGACCAGCGTGCCGCCATCGCCCAGGCAGCGCAGGGATTCGTCGAAGCTGTCGCCGCCGATGGTGTCCAGCACGCAGGCGACACCCGCGCCGCCGGTCGCCGCCCGCACCGCGTCGCGGAAGGGAAGGGCCGAATCCAGCACCACCTCCGCGCCGCGTGCGCGCAGGGCGTCATGCTTGGCGAGGCCCGCACGCGCCACGACATGCGCGCCCAGCGCGTGCGCCACCTCCACGCCCGCCAGCCCGACGCCGCCGCCCGCGCCCTGCACCAGCACCCAGTCGCCCGGCCCCACGCGCCCGCGCCACATCAGCGCCGAGGCCGCGGTGGGATAGCTGATGGGCATGGCCACCGCGGCATCGAGCGGCAGATGGTCGGGCAGGGGGGTGACGTGGATGGCGTCCACCACGGCCTCCTCGGCCATGGCGCCCCAATCCAACGCCGCGAAGACGCGCGTGCCCACGGGCAGGGGGCCTTCCAGCACCACGCCCGCGGCCTCGGTGCCGGGGGTGAAGGGCAAGGGCGGGCGGCGCTGATACTTGCCCTCCACGACCAGCTGCGTGGCGAAGGAGACGCCCGAGGCCTCCACGCGGATGCGCACCGCGCCGGGGCGCATGGGCGGGGGCGGGATGTCCTTCACCTGCAACTGGTCGAAGGGCCGCCAGGATTCGCAGACCAGGGCGCGCATGGTTCAGCCCGCCGTGATGTTGGCGTCGCGGACCAGCCGGCCCCAGCGCTGATGTTCGGACCGCACGAAGCGGGCGAATTCGGCCGGCGGGCTCGCCACGGGCTGGGCGCCCAGGGCCGTGAAGCGCGCGCGGGCCTCCTCCGTCGCGTTCACCGCCGCCACGGCCTGCTGCATGCGCGTCGCGATGGCGTCCGGCAGGTTCTTCGGCCCCCACATGCCATACCAGGTGGCGATCTCGTAGCCCGGCACCCCGGCCTCGGCGATGGTGGGCAGGTTGGGGAAAGCCTCGATGCGCGCGGCCGTGCTGACGGCGAGCGCGCGCAGCCGCCCCTCGCGCACATGCTGCGCGGAGGAGGCGAGGCTGTCGAACATCACCTGCACATGCCCGCCCACCATGTCCGTCAGCGCGGGGCCGGAGCCGCGATAGGGCACGTGCGCGATGTTCGTGCCCGTCATCAGCTTGAACATCTCGCCCGCCAGGTGCGGCGCGCCGCCGATGGAGGAGGAGGCATAGGACAGCCGCCCCGGCTGCGCACGCGCCATGGCGATGAGCTCCGCCACGCTGTTCACCGGCAGGGACGGGTTCACCACCAGGATCAGCGGCACCTTCACCAGCTCCGTCACCGGCGTGAAATCCCCCACCGCGTCGAAGGGCATGTTGGGCTGGAGGTGCGGGATGATGACATGCGCCGAGGCATTCACCAGGAAAACCCCGCCATCGGGCGCGGCCCGCGCCACCTCGCCCGAGCCGATCACGCCCGAGGCGCCGGCCCGGTTCTCCACCACCGCGGGCTGCCCCAGCTGCGCCTGCAAGCCCGCCGCCACCACGCGCCCCGCGATGTCGGTGGGGCCACCCGGCGGATAGGGCACGATGATCCGCACCGGCCGGGCGGGCCAGGACTGGGCGCGGGCCAATGCGGGCGTGGCGAGCAGCGGCGCGGCCAGGATGGCGCGACGGGTGGCGTTCATGGGTTTCTCCCTTCCTCGGTTGCGGTGATGATACGCCCAAACGGAGGAACGGCCATGCCAGGTCCCTATGATGGAATTTTCGTGCTCGACGCCGCGCAGGGCATCGCCGGCCCCTATTGCGGCATGCTGCTGGCGCAGGCGGGCGCCACGGTGGTGAAGCTCGAACCGCCCAAGGGCGACTGGTCGCGAGGACTCACGGCGCGCGAGGGCGACCATTCCGTGATGCACACCGCCTTCAACCGCGGCAAGAAGGGCCTGGTGCTGGACCTGGCCCAGCCCGAGGACCGCGCCCGCGCCGCGCGCCTCGCCGCCCGGGCCGATGTGCTGATCGAGGCCTTCCGCCCCGGCGTGGCCGCCCGCATCGGCCTGGGGCCGGAGCAGGCGAAGGCGGATGCGGTGTGCGTCTCGGTCTCGGGCTTCGGGCAATCCGGCCCCTACAGCGAACGCCCCTGCACCGATGGCGTGGCCCAGGCCTTCTCGGGCCTGGTGTCGCTCAATGCGGGCGCGGATGGCGTGCCGCACAAGGTGGGCACGCTGGTGGTGGACGTGTTCAGTGGCCTTTCCGCCTTCGCCGCCTGCCAGTCGGCCCTGGCCGAGCAGGCGCGCGACCGTGCCGCGGGCGCCGCGCCGCGCCGGCGGCATCTCGACATCTCTCTGATGCAGGCGGCCGCCTCGCTGCTGGTGCTGCCCATCGCCGAGGGGGGCCTGCTCGGCCGCATGCCGGCCGAGCTGAACGTCCCCGCCGGCACCTGGCAGGGCAGTGACGGCGCCTGGGTGATGGTGGCCATGGTGCGCGAGGCCGAGTTCGTGACCCTCTGCAACGAGCTCGGCCTGCCCGAACTGCCCCAGGACCCGCGCTTCAACAGCTTCGCCCAGCGGGCCGCGAACAAGGCCGCGATCGTGCCCATCCTGCGCGAGGCCTTCCGTCGCAAGACCGCCGCCGAATGGGTGACCCAGCTCCAGGCCGCGCGCATGCTCTGCGACCGGGTGAACACCCCCCTCGAATGGCTGCAGGACCCCCATGTGCAGGCGGTGGGGGCCGCCCCCTTGTTCAACCAGCCGGGCCTCGGCACCCTGCCGCTCCCGGCCATTCCGGGCTTCGGCGCCTGGGAGGTGCCCGCCCCCGGTCTTGGCGCCGACACCGATGCCATCCTCCGGGAATGGGGAGCCTGACCATGCCGCGCGACGCCCAGGGCAACATCGCGACCTTCGCCTCCGACGAGGCGGCTTCCGGCTATGACCGCACCATCGCCTCCTTCCTGAACTACCGCTTCGACACGCCGCTCCAGCTCAAGGCGGCACTCGCCCTGGACGCGGAGGCGCCGCTGCTGCACGCCATGAAGGCGGGCTTCTCCATGATGGCCTACAACCAGGCCTTCATCCCCGCCGCGAAATCCTCCATCGCGACGGCGCGCGGCCTGCGGCCCAACGCGCGCGAGGCCCTGCACCTCGATGCGCTGGAGGCCTGGGCCGATGGCGGGCAGGAACGGGCGCTCGCCATCTGGGAGCGCATCGTGGCCGAGCACCCGCGCGACATCCTGGCCTTCCGCTTCCACCACTTTTCCGCGTTCTGGATGGGCCGCACCCCGGCCATGTACCGGCTCGTGGAAGCGGCCATCCCGCATTGGGCCGATGACATGCCGGGCTATGGTTCCATGCTGGCCTGCCGCGCCTTCGCGCATGAGGAATGCGGCAGCTACGCCATCGCCGAACGCGCGGGGCGCGAGGCGATCCGCCGCGACCCCTCCGACCTCTGGGCCGCGCATGCGGTGGCGCATGTGCTGGAGATGCAGGGCCGCCGCGCCGAGGGCATCGGCTGGATCACGCAGCTCACGCCGCATTTCGGCGCGGGCAACAATTTGCGCCACCACATCTTCTGGCACCAGGCGATGTTCCACCTGGAACGCCACGAGCATGACGAGGTGCTGCGCCTCTACGATCAGGGCTTCCGCGACCTGCAAAGCCCCGTGACCCAGGTGCAGCCCGACCTCTACATCGATTGCCAGAACGCGACCTCCATGCTGTTCCGCCTGGAGCGCCAGGGCGTGGATGTCGGCGAACGCTGGGTGGAACTGGCCGACAAGGCCGAGGGCCGCATCGGCGACTGCCTCTCGGCCTTCACCCTGCCGCACTGGATGATGGCACTCACCGCCACCGGTCGCCTCGACGCCGCCCAGCGCATGCTGGACGCCATGCGCGACTACGCGATGGCGAACACGGGCGACAATCCGCGCGTCGTGCGCGACTACGCCATCCCCGCCTGCGCCGCGCTGCTGCACCGCGCGCGGGGCGAATACGCCGAGGCCGTGGCGGTGATGCGCCCCGCACTCGGCGGGATGCACGAACTCGGCGGCAGCTACGCGCAGCAGGACGTGCTGGAACAGCTCTTCCTCGATGTCGCGTTGAAAGCCGACGCATCGGCTGATGCCGACATGCTGCTGGAGCGCGTGCGCGGCCGCTGGCCCACACCGCCGGAGCGGCGCGCGGGATACGCGCAGCGGTAGGGCGCGCAAGGGGTGGCGCCCCCCGCTGGCGCCCCCCTCACATCGCATATCCGGGCTGCGTTACAGGCTTGTGCCGTCTGCCCCGGACGGTTAAGCACCGGACAGGAATGGCGGGTCGGCCTCCGAGCTGGCCCTTTGCCACGCACGACAGGGAGACGAAAAATGACCACTCGCCGCAACATCCTGGCCGGCGGTGCCGCCGTTCTGGCGGCGCCGGCCATGGCGCGCGCACAGGGCAACACCCGCAGCTACATCCTGGCCACCGCCTCCATCGGCGGCACCTACTATCCCGTGGGCGTGGCCTTCGCGACCTTGGTCAAGCTGCGCCTCGCCAATTCGCGCGGCATTGACATGTCCGCCATCTCCTCCGCCGGCTCGGGCGAGAACGTGCGGCTGCTGCGCGAGAACCAGGCGCAGTTCGCCATCATGCAGGGCCTGTTCGGCGTCTATGCGCGCGACGGGTCGGGCCCCATCCAGTCGGCCGGCCCGCAGCGGAACATCCGCTCCATCATGAACATCTGGGGCAATGTCGAGCACTTCGTGCAGCGCGCGAGCCTCGCACCCACCGGCACCATCGCGGACCTGGCGCAGATGCGCGGCCGCCGCTTCTCGATGGGCGCGCGCAACTCGGGCACCGAGTTCTCCAACCGCTTCATCTTCGCGAACCTGGGCATCAACCCGGACGAGCATTTCAGCCTGGTGTTCCAGGGCTTCGGCCCCTCGGCCGAGGCGCTGCTGAACGGCCAGATCGACGGCAGCAACCCCGGCGGCGGCATCCCCGTGGCGGCGGTGACGCAGATCTTCGCGAGGCAGGCCGCGGAGTTCAAGCTGCTCTCCTTCACCGATGAACAGGCGGCGCGGGCCGACGGCAACAACGGCCTCTATGTCCCCACGCAGATCCCGGCCAACTCCTATCCGGGCCAGGCGCAGGCCTTGCAGACCATCGTCCAGCCCAACTTCCTGGCCTGCAACGCCTCGGTGCCGGACAACGACGTCTACGAGATCACGAAGTCCATCTACGAGAACCTGCCCTTCCTGAACGGCATCCACGCCGCCACGCGCGAAATCCAGCTGCAGACCGCGCTGAACGGCCTCGTGAACCCTGTCCACCCGGGTGCGGCGCGCTACTACCAGGAAAGGGGCGTGACCATTCCGGAGCGCATCCGTCCGGCCTGAGTCGCGCGTGAACAGCACCGAACAGGCTCCGCGGGGGCTGCGCGGCGAGGGAAGCCTCGTCGCGCGGTTCCTGTTCGTGGCCGGCGTCCTCCTCTCGGCGTGGCACATCTGGCTCAACACCTTCGGGGTGATGAGCGAGCTGCGCGCCTCCGTCATCCACTTCGCGGGCTTCGCCGTCATCGGCGCGCTGGCCTGGCCGATCATGCGCGGGGAGGGTGCCCGGGGCTGGCTGGCGCTGGCCATCGACATCTTCATCGCGCTGATGGCCGTGGGCTGCGCGATCTACCTGATCACGGGCGAGGTCGCCTTCTATGCCCGCGCCAGCGAATTCCTCTGGTATGACTGGGTCTTCACCATCGCGGCGCCCTTGATCGCGATGGAACTCATCCGCCGCACCACGGGCATCGTCGTGCCCATCCTGTGCGTGCTGGGCTTCACCTACGTCACCTTCTGGGGTGCCTGGCTGGGCGGCGTGCTGCGCTTCCCCGGGCTCTCGGTCGAGATCGCGCTGTTCCGAACCTTCTATTCCGATGACGGGATGTTCGGGAACATCGCCCTGATCTCCTGGAACCTGGTGGCGATGTTCATCATCTTCGGCGCCTTCCTGCAGGTGTCGGGGGCAGACCGCTTCGTGCTGGACCTGGGCCGCGCGGTGGCCAAGCGTCTGCAGGGCGGGCCGGGCTTCGTGGCCGTCATCGCCTCGGCGCTGTCGGGCACCATCTCGGGCTCGGCGGTGGCCAACGTCACCTCCACCGGCGCGGTCACCATCCCGCTGATGAAGAAGGCGGGCTTCAAGCCGCATTTCGCGGCGGGCGTGGAGACGGCGGCCAGCACGGGCGGTGGCATCCTGCCGCCCATCATGGGCGCGGGCGCCTTCATCATGGCCTCCTTCACGGCCATTCCCTACCTGCACATCGCGGCCGTCTCGGCCGTTCCGGCGCTGGTCTTCTTCGCGGGCATCGCCATGGGCGTGCGCATCCATGCCAAGCGCCATGACATCCGCTTCGTGGATGAGGAGGCGCCGCCGCTGATGGAGACGGTGCGCCGCCGGGGCCTGCCCTTCCTCATCCCCTTCTCCGTGCTTCTCTATCTCCTTTTCTCGGGGATGAGCCCGGCCTATGCCGCGGGCGCGGCCACGGCCACGGTGGTTGTGGTGTCCTGGATCTCGGACACGCCCATGGGGCCGCGCCGCATCCTGGAGGCGCTGTATCTGGGTGCGCGGACCATGGCGCCGACCGCCGTGCTGCTGGTGGGCATCGGCATCCTGATCTCGGCGGTGGCGACCACGGGCCTCGGCAACGTGTTCTCCATCATGATCGAGACCTGGGCGGGCGGGAACCTCGCCATCGCGCTGGTGCTGATCGCGCTTGCCTCGCTGGTGCTGGGGGCGGCGCTGCCGGTCACGGCCTCCTACGTCGTGCTGGCCACGCTGTCGGCACCGGCGCTGGCGGACATGATCCTGAACTCCTCGGCGCAGGCGGCCTTCGTGGCGGGGAACATCCCCGACATCGTCCGTGCCGTGGCCATGCTGGCCGCACCCGACATCTCCCTGCCGCCCCCAGGCACGGGCATGGCGGCGGAGGAGGCGGCGCGCCTGCTGGCGGCCATCCCGCCGGACATGCGGGCCCAGGTCTATGACGCCTCGCTCTCCTCCGGGGCGGCCATGCTGGCACTGCTGTCGGCGCACATGATCATCTTCTGGCTCAGTCAGGACAGCAACGTGACGCCGCCGGTCTGCATCCCGGCCTATGCGGCGGCGGCCATCGCCAATGCCTCGCCCATGGCCTCGGGCTTCGTGGCGTGGCGATTGGCGAAGTCGCTCTACTTCGTGCCGCTGATCATGGCCTACCAGCCCTTCCTCTCGGGCGACATCTGGGTACAGCTGTCCATTGCGGCCTTCGCGCTGCCGGGCATCTACGCCATGTCCGCCGCCTTCGAGGGCTTCGCGGAAGCGCGCCTCAACATCATCGAGCGCGTGATCTTTGGCGTGGCGGGCTTCGTGCTGATCGTCCCCTTCGGCCAGGTGGTGAACTGGATCGCCATCGCGGTCTTCGCAGTCATCATGGGGATGAACCTGGTGCGCGCGCGAAGGGCCGCGCCGGCTTGAGCCAGGTGCCGCGCCCCCGCTATGGCGGCGGGCGCGGCACATTCACAGGGCGGGCAGCGAGACCTCCACACGCGCGCCACCGCCCGCGTTGCGCAGCGTGATCTCGCCGCCGCCGCGCGCACCGTCGCATAGGCGAGGGACAGTCCCAGCCCCGGGTTGCGCCCCGTGCCCTTCGTGGTGAAGAAGGGCTCGAGGCCGTGCCGCAGGGCCTGTTCCGCAAAGCCGGGGCCGTTGTCCTCCACCCGCAGGATGGCATGGCCCTCCCGCTCCTCTACGGCCAGGGTGATTTCCCCGCTCCGCCCCTGCACCGCATCCTGCGCGTTGTTCAGCAGGTGCAGCACCACCTGCTCGAGCGGAACCCGCCGCGCCTTGATGCATGGCGACCCCGCGGGAAGCAGGAGATGGAGCGTGATGCCGCGATCGCGGATGGCCGCCCCGCACATGCTCAGGGCTCCCTCCACCACCGAGGTGAGGTTCATGGCCTCTGGCGGCGGCTGGTCGGCGTCATCGCGGCCGAAGGCGTGCAGGTGGTCCAGCACGCCCTGCGCGCGCATGGCGCCCGCGATCACCACCTCCAGGCGATCCAGCGCCTCCGGGATGGCGTCGGCACCGCGCCGCCGCAGCGCCAGCGCGATGTTCTCGGCCGCCAGGGTCATGATGGCGAGGGGCTGGTTCAGTTCATGCGCCACGCCGGTGGCCATGTGGCCCAGCGAGACCAGCCGGGCGAGCTGGATGGTCTGTGCCTCCTGGCGCTTGCGCTCCGCGATTTCGGCGGAGAGCTTCGCCGCCAATTCCTCCGCCCTCTGCTTCGCCGCATCCGCGTGGCGGCGCAGCCGGAACAGGTCCGTGACTTCCACATGGCTGCCGATCAGGCTGCCATCCGGCATGCGCCTTTCGTGCACCCGCACCCAGCGGTCACCGGGCAGGGGAAGTTCGAAGGGGGCACCCAGGAAGCGGGAACTGTCCGCCCAGCGTCCTTCCGCCTCCGCCGCGCCCGCCGCATCGCCCCAGCTCGCCCGCAGCAGGTCCGGAATGGTCCGGCCGACCGCCTGGGCCGCGAGATCAAGCCCATGGATCTCGGCGAAGCGCTGGTTGGCCAGTAGGATGGCGCCCGTCGCCTCGCGCAGGACCAGCCCGTCGGCCAGGGAGTCCAGGTCTTGCGCGCGCAGGTTCTGGCCGAATTTCGTCAGGCGCAGCATCAGTTCGTCGCCATGCCGCGCGGGCGGCAGGATGGTCCAGCAGCGCAGACGCCCAAGGCCCGGCAGCGGCACAACCTCGGCCCGCAGCCAATGGCCCCGGTGCAGGAACTCGAAGGGTGCGGATTGCCTCTGATGGCGCTCCACCCCGTCCGCCACATAGCGCTCCAGCTTCGGCAGTTCCTGCGCGCCGAGGCGCACGCGATAGAAGCGCCGGAGGTTTTCCGCGTAGGCTTCCCCGGCGTGGATCTGCCCGTCATGCTCCGGGAAGAGTTCAAGGAACGCCTTGTTCCAGCGCACGGCCCGATCGTCGTGGTCCAGGATCAGTGCGGGCTGTGTCACGTCGCGCAGCAGATCGGGATCGCGCGCGATGGCCTCCGCCAGGGCGTGGGTGGGCAGTGCTGGTGCCTCGCGGGTGAGCGGCAATGCAAGATCTCCCTGCTCCACACGGCAGGTTGAGGATGGGTCAAGGATCGCGCCCCGTACAGGCCTCGCATTTTCGCATGCCCGGCCTTGATAAGAATGAGAATTATTCGCATAAATGCCTATGACCCTCGCCCCCCACCCCCGCGCCCGCTGGATGGACCCCACCACCGGCGCCCTGCTCGACGCCGCGCCCCTGATGCGGCGCCTGGCCACCCGCCGCGCCGTGCTGCTGGGTGAGCGGCACGACATCGCGGAAATCCATCGCTGGCAGTTGCAGGTCACCACCTGCCTGCATCTGCTGGTACCCCGCCTCGCCGTCGGCTTCGAGATGTTCCCCCGCCGCCTTCAGCCCGTGCTGGACCGCTGGGTGGCGGGCGAATTCACCACCGCTGAATTCCTGCGCGAGGTGGAGTGGGAGAAGGTCTGGGGTTTCCCGCCCGATATCTACCTGCCCCTCTTCCACTTCTGCCGTCAGCAGGGCGTGCGGATGCTGGCGCTGAACTGCCACCGCCCGCTGGTGACGCGCATCGGCAAGGAGGGCTGGGACGCGGTGCCCGAGGAGGAGCGCGACGGCATGACGCCCGCCGCCCCGCCCACGCCCGGCCACCGCGCCTACATCTCCTGGCTGACCGGGCGGCCCGAGGCCGAGATCACCGACCGCTTCCTCCGCGCCCAGCAGGTGTGGGACCGCGCCTTCGCCTGCAACATCGCGGCCGCGCTGGAGGGGGGCGTACCGCTGGTGGTGGGCATCATCGGGGCCGGGCATCTCGACTTCGGCCATGGCACGCCGCACCAGTTGGCCGCGCTGGGTGTCGCCGAGGTCTCGGTGCTCCGCACCAATGAGGCGCCCACCCTGGACACCCGGGACTGGGCCGGCATCGCCGAGGCGGTGTTCCGCCTCGACCGTCCCGAGGAGCCGGCCGCGCGCGCGTGATGGGTCAGGGCAGCCCGTTGCGGATATGCGCGCGGAAGCCCGGGCGTTCCGCCAGCCGTTCCAGCCAGGCTTCGAGGGCGGGGGTGGGGGCCTCGCTGCCGTCCTTCTTCACCACGGCCCAGCGGTGCACGGCCATGCCGCAGGCCATGTCGGCGAGGGTGAGGGTGGCGCCCGCCAGATAGGGCCCCCCGCGCGCCAGCGCCTGTTCCAGCACGCCCATCCGCACGGCGTATTCCGCGCGCCCCAGCGCGGCCATCCCTGGCCCGTTCCAGGGGGCGAGGTTCAGCACGCCGCCCAGATAGCCAAGGCGCATGGGCAGCGTCATCTCATATGCCACCCAGTCCATCCAGGCCTCGACCTCGGCGCGCGCGGCGGGGTCGGCGGGCAGCAGGTCGTGGCGCCCCCGCGTGGTGGCGAGGTAGCGCATGATGACGTGGGATTCGCGCAGCACCGCCGCGCCATCCACCAGCACGGGCACGGTGCCGAGCGGGTTCAGCGCCAGGAATTCCGGCACCTGCATGCTGCGATGGCCGCGGCCCCAATCCTCCTGGGTGAAGGGCTCGCCCAGCTCCTCCAGCATCCAGAGCACCTTGCGGACGTTGAAGGCGTCGCGGCGGCCGAGCAGGCGGAGCGGGGCAGGGGGCATGGGGCGGTTCCTCGTCTGGCGCGCGGGGAGAGTGGCGCGGCCCGGCACCGCTGGCCAGATGGGGCGGGGCGGCGATAGACAGGCGCCATGCAGGAACCGCTCGGCACCTTCGAACGCTGGCTCAGCCTCTGGGTCGCGCTGTGCATCGGCGCCGGCATCGGGCTGGGCGCGCTGGTGCCCGGGCTCTTCCAGGCGCTGGCGGCGCTGGAATATGCCCAGGTGAACCTGGTCGTCGCCGTGCTCATCTGGGTGATGATCTACCCTATGATGGTGGCGGTGGATTTCTCGTCCCTACGGCGCATCGGCGACAAGCCCAAGGGCCTTGTCATCACGCTGGTGGTGAACTGGCTGGTGAAGCCCTTCACCATGGCGGCCCTCGGCGTGCTGTTCTTCGAGGTGGTCTTCGCTGACCTGATCGCCCCCACCGACGCGCAGCAATACCTGGCCGGCGTGATCCTGCTCGGCGCTGCCCCCTGCACCGCCATGGTCTTCGTCTGGAGCCAGCTGGTGCGCGGCGACCCCACCTACACGCTGGTGCAGGTCTCGGTGAACGACGCGGTGATGGTGCTGGCCTTCGCGCCCATAGTGGCGCTGCTTCTGGGCGTCACCTCGATTCCGGTGCCGTGGGAGACGCTGCTGCTCTCGGTGCTGCTCTATGTCGTGGTGCCGCTGGCGGCCGGCATCGCGACGCGCGCGGCGCTGCGGGAGCCGGCGGTGGTGGAGGCCTTCACGGCGCGGCTGAAGCCCGCGGGCGTGCTGGGGCTGCTCGCCACCGTGGTGCTGCTGTTCGGCTTCCAGGGCGGTGTCATCCTGGCGCAGCCGCTCGTCATCCTGCTGATCGCGGTGCCGCTGCTGCTGCAATCCTATGGCATCTTCGCACTGGCCTATGCGTGGGCCTGGCTCTGGCGCGTGCCTTTCCGGATCGCCGCGCCCTGCGCGCTGATCGGCACGTCAAACTTCTTTGAGCTGTCGGTGGCCGTCGCCATCAGCCTGTTCGGGCTCGACAGCGGCGCGGCACTCGCCACCGTGGTGGGCGTGCTGGTGGAGGTGCCGGTGATGCTCTCCCTCGTCGCCATCGCCAACCGCACGCGGGATCGTTTCCCGACCGGTTGAGCCGGACGTGCAACTCAGGCACAACCGGAGCAATGACCACCCACAGGGAGGAATGAACATGTCCAGATCCACGCGCCGGCTGCTGCTGGCAGGCGGGGCGACCCTGCTTGCCGCGCCCGCGTTGCGCGCCCAATCCGCCTGGCCCTCGGGGCCCATCCGCATCATCGCGCCCTTCCCGCCGGGCGGCAGCACGGACGCGATGTCGCGGCTGCTGCAACAGCCGCTGTCGCAGGCGCTGGGCGTGCCCGTGATCGTGGAGAACCGCGCCGGCGCCTCGGGCTCGCTCGGCACCGCGGCGGTGGCGCGCAGCGCGCCCGACGGCAACACCTGGGTGCTGGTCTTCGACACCCATGCCGTGAACCCCGCGCTGATCCCGAACATGGGCTTCGACACCGAGCGCGACCTGACGCCGCTGCTGCTGTTCGGCACGGCGCCCATGGTGCTGACGGCCCATTCCACCCGCCCCTACAAGGACTGGGCGGCGATGGCGGCGGCGGCCCGCGCGCGGCCCGACACCGTGACCTACGGCACCATCGGCAATGGCTCGCTCGCGCACCTGACCATGGCGCTGGTGGGGCGCACCACGGGGCTGCAGCTGGTGCATGTGCCCTACCGTGGGGGCGGGCCACTGGCGGCGGCCGCCCTGGCGGGCGAGGTGGACCTGCCCATCGCGACGCGCCCGGCCATCGGCGTGCATGTGGACAGCGGGACGCTGGTGGCGCTGGCGCAGACGGGGTCCACGCGCTCTCCCACCATGCCGAACGTGCCGACGCTGGCCGAATGCGGCGTGCCGGGCATTGATGCGCGGGCCTTCTGGGGCTTCCTCGGCCCGGCGAACCTGCCGGCCGCCATCAAGCAGCGGATGGAGGCGGAAATTCGCAAGGCGCTGGAGATCGAGACGGTGCGCACGCGCGTGGCCAATCTCGGCATTGACCTGGAGCCGCAGGGCGAGGAGGCGTTCCGCGCCTTCCTCTCGCGCCAGATCCGCACCTGGGGCCAGGTGGTGCGCGAGAACAACATCCGGCCGGATTGAGGCCCGCGTCCGATCGTCCCCGGCGTAGCCGGGGGCGTGAATCGGTCGCGCGGATGCGTCCGATCGTCCCCGGCGCAGCCAGGGGCGTGAATCGGTCGCGCGGATGCATCCGATCGTCCCCGGCGCAGCCGGGGGCGTGAATCGGTCGCGACGAAAAGGCTTGGCGGCCGCTACTCCTTCACCGCGCCCGTCAGGCTGCTGACGTAGTAGTCCACGAAGAACGAGTAGAAGATGGCGACCGGCAGCGAGCCCAGCAGGCTGCCCGCCATCAGCGCGCCCCACTGATACACGTCGCCGGTGACGAGCTCCGTCAGGATCGCCACGGGAACCGTCTTGTTCTCGCTGCTCTGGATGAAGGCGAGCGCGTAGATGAACTCGTTCCACGACAGGGTGAAGCTGAAGATGCCCGCGCTGATGAGGCCGGGCACGGCGAGCGGCAGCGTGATCTTCGTCAGGATCTGCAGCCGCGTGGCGCCATCGATCAGCGCGCATTCCTCCAGCTCGTACGGGATGGACTTGAAGTAGCCGATCAGAAGCCAGGTGCAGAAGGGCACGAGGAAGGTCGGATAGACCAGGATCAGCGCCATCGGGCTGTCGAAGAGGCCGAGCTGCACCACCATCGTCGCCAGCGGGATGAACAGGATGGAGGGCGGCACGAGATAGGCCAGGTAGATGGCCAGCCCCACATACTGGCTGCCCTTGAAGCGCAGCCGCTGGATCGCGTAGGCCGCCAGCGTGCTGGCGAAGAGCGAGAGGAAGGTGGCGCCCACCGAGACCAGCATGGTCGTCCAGAGCCAGGACGGGTAGGAGGTCTCGAACAGCAGCAATCTGATATGCGCGAGCGTGGGCGACGTCACCCAGAAGGGGTTGTGCGTCGAGAAGTCATACAGCTCCGCATCCGGTTTGAAGGCCGTCACCGTCATCCAGTAGAACGGGAACAGCAGGATGAAGAGGAAGCAGCACAGCGGCACCCAGAGCATGACGACGCGGCGCGCGCGGCTGTCCCACTGCATGGCCTCCGGTGCGGATGAGGCGGAGTTGCTCATGGCGTCGTCCTCTCAGTCATTGCCTTCGCCCTGCTGCCACTTGCGCCGCGCCAGCGCGAAATAGCTGAACAGGGTGGCGAAGACGAGGAAGGGGATCATCGAGACCGCGATGGCGGCACCTTCCGCCAGTTCGCCGCCTGGAATGCCGCGCTGGAAGGCGAGCGTGGCCAGCAGGTGCGTAGAGTTCACCGGCCCGCCGCGCGTGATGGCATAGACCAGCTGGAAGTCCGTGAAGGTGAAGATGATGCTGAAGGTCATGACGATGGCCAGGATGGGCAGCAGCATCGGGAAGGTGATGTAGCGGAAGCGCTGCCAGGGCGAGGCACCGTCAAGCAGCGCCGCCTCATACAGCGAGGGCGAGATGGTCTGCAGCCCCGCCAGCAGCGAGATGGCGACGAAGGGAATGCCGCGCCAGATGTTGGCCGCGATCAGCGAGAAGCGCGCCGGCCATTCGCTGCCGATGAAGTCTATGTTCGTCTCGCGCCAGCCGAGTTCGATGAAGACCCAGGAGATGATGCTGAACTGCGGGTCGTACATCCACCAGAAGGCGATGGCCGAGAGCACCGTGGGCACGATCCAGGGCAGCAGGATGATGGCGCGGAAGAAGGCCTTGAAAGGCATGTACTGGTTCAGCAGCAGCGCGAGCCAGAGCCCCAGCGCGAATTTCCCGATGGTGGCGAGCGCCGTGTAGAACACGCTGAAGAAGACCGCGTTCCAGAAGATGGGGTCGGTGAAGAGCCACTCGAAATTCTCGAAGCCCACGAACTGCCCGCGCCGGCCGATGGTGCCATCGGTGAAGGCCAGCCAGATGCCAAGCCCCAGCGGATAGGTGAGGAAGACACCGAGCAGTCCCACCGTGGGCAGCAGGCAGACGATGATGAGGAAGGTCTTGCTGTCGAACAGCCGGCCGAGCGCGGTGGGTTGCCGCCGCATGCGGGACCAGTGCTGCGCCCTTTCGGCGGGGAGGGTGGTGTCCATGGCGCGGGCGCTCCGGCAGGGTTCCCGCGCGGTGGGTTGCACCGCGCGGGGGTTTCAGGGTGGCGTCAGCGCCGGCGGAAGAAGCGCGTGGCGCGGCGCTCGGCCTCGCGCGCCGCGGCCTGCGGCGTGGCCTGGCCGGAGGCGACCGCCGCGCACATCTGCACCATCACGTAGTCGGCATTGGCCGCGGCCGAGCCCTCGGTGATGGGTCCGCTGTAGCCGTTGTAGAAGGCCGTATCCATCACGTCGCGGAAGATGCTGACCTTGGGGTCGCTCTGCCACACCGCGCTCGCGTTGTAGGCGTTGAGCGGCTGCGACCAGTAGCCGAGGTTGGCCTGCAGCCAGGGGTCGTACTGCTCGCTCTCCATCAGGAAGGCCAGCAGCGCCTTGGAGGCGTTGGGGAAGCGGCTGTGGCGGAACACCATGGCGTTCAGCGTCAGCCCCGCCATGGGCGAGGTCTCCGCGACACCCTTGGGCAGCAGCGAGTGTTCCGTGTCCTCCGCGATCGGCCGCGTGGCGGGGTCGTTCTTCAGCGCGAAGTAGAGCGAGACGCCATTGGCCGTCAGGAACAGCTCGTTCGACGCATAGGCGCGGTTGTTGCTGATGTCGCCCCAGGCCAGCGTGCCGGGCACGAAGGTGGCATAGAGCTCGCGCAGGTATTCCAGTGCCTGGATGGTCTGCGGGCTGTTGATGCCGACGCTGCCGTCATCATTCACCAGCCGCCCGCCGAAGGACCAGATCAGCCAGTTGGCGAAGCCGTTGCCATCGCCCACCGCGTTGCCCAGCGCGAAGCCCGCGGGCTTGTTGATGCGGCGCAGCGCCTGGCAGAGGCGCAGGTAGCTGGCGTGATCGTCGGGGATGGACTGGAAGCCCGCCTCGTTCACCGCCGACTTGCGCCACACCAGCGGCCCGCCCGACGCCCCGAAGGGCAGGGCCAGCCAGTTGTTCGTGCCATGCCGCCGCCCGTAGCGCTGCGCCAGCCGCTTCCACCCGCCATATTTCGCGCCGAGATATTCCGCGACATCCGTCACCTCCACCACCTTGTCGGCGTAGACGTGGGGTGCCTCGTTGAAGCCGATGATGACGTCGGGGCCGGCGCCGGTGTTGGCGGTGACGGCGGTCTGCTGGTTGATGTCCTCCCAGCCCACGAAGTCCACGCGCACTTGCACGCCGGTCTGTTGCGAGAAGCGGGCGCAGTTGGCGCGGAACACCTCCTCGTCCGGCTGGACGAAGCGCACCGGGCGCAGCACGCGCAGGGTTGCGCCATTCTCGACGCGGAAATTGGGTGTCGGCACCTGCGCCGCCTGGATCTGCGCCGCGGCCTGTCCACCGATCAGGGTGGCCGCGCCACCGAGGCCGAGGCCGCGGCGGGTGATGCTGAAATGCTGTGCCATTCTTCCGTTCCTCCCAGTTGCGGCGGGCGTGTTCAGAGCCGTTGCCCGCTCTCCTTGTCGAACAGATGCGCCATGGCGGCCTGGGGCAGCACCGGCAGCGTGTCGCCATGCTTCGCGGAAATGCGCTCGCGGAAGACGCCGTTCACGGGCGTGTCGCCGATGCGCATCATCACCATGGTCTCGCTGCCCATGGGCTCGACCAGGTGGACGCGCGCGGGCATGCCATCGCCCGCCAGGCGGAAATGCTCTGGCCGGATGCCATAGACGGCGGGGCCGGGGCGGGCCTGCTGCGGCGGCAGCGGCCAGCTGGTGCCGTCGGGGGTGAGGAAGGCACCATCCGCGATGCGCCCTTCCAGCAGGTTCATCGCGGGGCTGCCGATGAAGCCGGCCACGAAGAGGTTGGCCGGACGGTCATAGAGTTCAAGCGGTGGCCCCGCCTGGCGGATGTGGCCCAGCTCCATCACCACGATCTTGTCGGCCATGGTCATGGCCTCGATCTGGTCATGCGTCACATAGACCGTGGTCACCTTCAGCCGCTGGTGCAGTTCCCGGATTTCGGAGCGCATCTGCACGCGCAGCTTGGCGTCCAGGTTCGACAGCGGCTCGTCGAAGAGGAACACCTGCGGGTCGCGCACGATGGCGCGGCCCATCGCGACACGCTGCCGCTGCCCGCCCGAGAGCTGGCGCGGATAGCGGTCGAGCAACTGTTCCAGCCCCAGGATGCCGGCGGCCTTTCGCACCTCCGCATCCATCGTCTCGCGCCCCACCTTGGCCAGCTTCATCGAGAAGGCCATGTTGTCGTAGACGGTCATGTGCGGATACAGCGCGTAGTTCTGGAACACCATCGCGATGTCGCGGTCCTTGGGCGGGACGGTGTTCACCACCCGCCCGCCGATCGCGATCTCGCCGCCCGTGATGTTCTCCAGCCCCGCCAGCATGCGCAGCAGCGTGGACTTGCCGCAGCCCGAGGGGCCGACGAGCACCACGAACTCCCCATCCTCGATGTCCACGGAGACACCATGCAGCACCGCGGTGCTGCCGAAGGCCTTTCGCACATTGCGGATTTCGACGCTGGCCATCAGTGTGCGGCCACAGCTTCGGGCGCACGCGCTCCTGCCTGTTCCGGCATGCCGCTTCCTCTTCCATTTCCTCGTCGCGGTCTGCGCCGCTGCGACTACTTCACGTCCTTAAACGAGGACTTGTCCAGTGGTGATTTGCCGAAATGCGTGCTGCACCCGCGAAGCGCCGGCGGCCTTGGCGCGCAGCGAAGCCGGGTCCAGAACAGGTGCGAGCGCATCACGGAGACGCCCGATGACACCAGAGATTATCGCCCAGCTTGCCCCCACCGGCGTGCTGCGCGCCGGCATCAACATGAGCAACTTCCTGCTCGTCACCGGGCGCGGGCCGGCGGGTGAGCCGGACGGGGTCTCCCCCGGCATGGCGCGCGCCATCGCCGACCGCCTGGGCGTGCCCGTGCACTACGTGCCCTATCCGCGCCCCGGCGAGCTGGCCGATGCGGCGGGCACGGGCGCCTGGGATATCGGCCTCATCGGCGCCGAGCCCCAGCGTGCGGAGAAGATCAGCTTCACCGCCGCCTATGCCGAGATCGAGGCCACCTACATGGTGCCGCCGGGCAGCGCCATCACGTCGCTCGATGCGGTGGATCGCCCCGGCGTGCGCATCGCGGTGGCCGCGCGCGCGGCCTATGACCTCTGGCTGGAGCGCAACATCCGACACGCCACGCTGTTGCGCGCGGAGGGGCTGGATGGCGCACTCGATCTCTATCTGCGCGACGGCCTCGACGTGCTGGCGGGCTTGCGCCCGCGTCTGCTGACGGATGTGGAGAAGCAGCCCGGCGCGCGCATCCTCGATGGCAGGTTCACCGCCGTGCAGCAGGCCATCGGCACCGCGCGCGCCAACGCCGCGGCCGCTGCCTTCCTGGCGGAGTTCGTGGAGGAGGCGAAGCGTTCGGGCCTGGTGGCCAGCCTCATCGCGAAGCACCAGGTGCGCGGATTGTCGGTGGCGCCGCTGGCCTGACCCGGCAGGGGGTGGCGCGCGTCGTGCATCGTGACACCATGGAGGAAAGAAGCCACGGAGGAAGCGCATGAGCCACGACACCCCCTACACCGTCGCCGACATGGTGGCCGAGTTTCTTGCACGCATCGGCGTCACCACGGCCTTCGGCATCGTGTCCGTCCACAACATCCCGATGCTGGACGCCATCGGGCGCCGCAACGCCATCCGCTACGTGATGTGCCGCGGCGAGATGGGCGGGGCGCATATGGCCGATGCCTATGCGCGCGTGACGGGGCATCTGGGCGTGCTGTTCACCAGCACGGGGCCGGGCATGGCGAACAGTGTGGGTGGCCTGGTGGAGGCACGTTTCGCGGGCTCACCCGTGCTGCACATCACGGGCCAGACGCCGACGCGCTTCCTCGACCGCGACACGGGCAGCGTGCACGACGTGCCAGGGCAGACCGCCATCCTGGAAGCGGCGGGCAAGGCCGCGCACCGCGTCCGCCACGCGAACCAGGCCTTCGGCACGCTGCTGCGCGCGGCGATGGAGGCGATGACGCCGCCACGCGGCCCCGTCTCCGTGGAATTCCCCATTGATATCCAGCGCGCCACCATCGCGCGGCCGGCGGCGCTCGACACGCTGGAACTGCCGGCCCCGCCGCCCCTGCCGCCCTCCGAGGCCGCGCTGGACGAGCTGGCGGACCGCCTCGCTTCCGCCAAGCGCCCCATGATCTGGCTCGGCAATGGCGCGCGCGAGGCGGGTGCGGGGGCCATGGCGCTGATCGAACTTGGCTTCGGCTGCGTGAATTCCTGGAATGGCCGCGGCATCGTGCCCGAGGACCACCCGATGACGCTGGGTGCCATGCACGGCAATGGCTCGCCCCGGGTGCAGGAATTCTACGGCACCGTGGATGCGATGGTGGTGCTGGGTTCGCGCCTGCGCGGGCATGAGACGCAGGATGGCACGCAGAAGCTGCCCGCCAACCTGATCCATGTGGATGTGGACCCGGCGGCGGATGGCCGCACCTATCCCAACACCCTCTTCGTGCAGGGCGATGCGGAACTCGTCGCGCAGGGCCTCGCGAAGCGCCTGAAGGGGAGGCTGCACACGGACCCGGGCTTCCCCGCGGACCTCGCGGAGACGCGCCGCCGCGCGGTGGAGGAATTCCTCGCCACCCTCGGCCCCTATCACGGCTTCTGCGAACAGCTGCGCGCCGTGATGCCGCGCGACGCGCTCTGGGTGCGCGACATCACCATGAGCAACACGACCTGGGGCAACCGCGTCTTTCCCGTCTATGGCCCGCGCGACGCGGTGCATCCGGTGGGGGCGGCCATCGGTCCCGGCCTGCCGCTCGGTATCGGCGCGGCCCTCGGCGCGGCTGGCCGCAAGACGGTCGCCATGGTGGGCGATGGCGGCTTCGCCATGAACATGAGCGAGCTGTGGACCGCCGTGCAGGAACGCGCGCGCCTCTGCACCATCGTGATGAACGACCGCGGCTATGGCGTGATCCGTGTGATCCAGGACGCGGTCGTGGATGGCCGCCGCTTTGGCGACGATTTGATGGGGCCGGACCTTGCGCAGCTTGCCGCCCTGGCCGGGCTGCCGCACTTCAAGGTCTCGCGCGCCGAGGATTTTGGCGCCGTGGTGGCCCAGGCGCTGGAGGTGGACGGGCCCACGCTGGTGGAGGTGGACATGGTCGCCATCGGGCCCTTCCCGCCCTATGCGCCCTACACCACCATGGGCAAGCATGCGGAGCGGGCCAACCGGTAGAGCGGGATGCGTTGAGGTGGAATCATCGAAAACGCTGAATCCCGCTCTCAGCAATGGCTGGAGCAGGCGGCGTGAACGCATGTGAACGCAACCTGCTCCAGGTCAGTCCGTGCCGCGCGCCCGCTCCATCAGCCGCGCGATGCCGGTGATCTTCTCCAGCCCCATGTCCTGGGGCTGGCCGGTGCGCGGGTCGGGATGGATCTTGAGGTAGGACTGCCCCGCCACCTTCTCCCATCGCCCCGAGGGCCTTCGCATCTGCAAATCCACACCGGTGGATTTCAGCAGCATCCGCACCAGCGCCTCCTTCGGCGCATCCGGCTTGGCGAGGCAAGGATAGGCACCGATCATCTTCCAGCCATTGGCCAGCGCCCAGTCGGTGAGTTCCTGCTTGGTCATCACGCCATCGAGGCCGGGGGCACGGTGCCCGGACGCGGGTCAATCGGCAGCATGCGGTCCAGCCCCGCCGCCGCCTCGAACAGGGCTGCCGCCTGCAGCGCCACATCCTCCCGCCGATGGGGTGCGACCACCTGCAAGCCCACCGGCCGCCCGTGCTGGTCGAAGCCGCAGGGCACCGCGACGGCGGGACAGCCCGTCATGGTGATTGCGGCATTGAGCATGGAGCCCGCCATGTAGTTCTCGAGCTTCACGCCCGCGATGGTCTCGGGGTTGCGCAGCATCACGTCGAAGGCCGGCGTGGGCGCGCCGGGTGTGACGAACACGTCGTATTCGGCGAACATCGCCACCATGCGGCGGAAGAAGGCCGCGCGCTCGCGGTCCGCCCAGGCCAGGCGGCTGGGTGTGGCGTCCAGCCCGCGCTGCGTGTTCCAGATGATGTCGGGCTTGAGCTGGTCGCGGTGGGACTGCATCTGCAACTCGCGGTCCACCACGAAGACCTGGCTGCGCAGCACCAGGAAGGCCTCGTCCAGCTCACCAAGGTCAGGCGCGAATTCCTCCACGATGCAGCCCATCGCCTCGAAATGCTTCATGGCCTTTGCGCAGATCTCGCGCACCTCGCGGTCCACCGGCAGCTTGCCGTTGAAGTCGGTGGTGAAGGCGATGCGGCGCGGGCGGTTCTGCTCGGCCGCCGCGACGGCCGCCGCGACGGCCGCCGCATAGGGCAAAGCGGGCGCGTCATAGGTCAGCGGGTCATGCGCGCACCAGCCCGCCATGGTGTCGAGGAACAGCGCCAGATCGGGGATGTTCCGCGCCATCGGCCCCTGCACCGACATGGGCGAGAAGGTGTTGTTCACCGTCCCCCGCGTGATGCGCCCGGGTGAGGGCCGCAGCCCCGCCACGGAACAATAGGTGCCAGGGCGCCGCGTGCTGCCGCCATGGTCCGTGCCCTGCGCCAGCCACACCTCGCCGGTCGCGAGCGAGACGGCCCCGCCGCCCGTGCTGCCCCCGCAGGTGAGCGAGGTGTTCCACGGGTTGCGCGTGCGTCCGAACACCTCGTTGAAGGTGGAGCCGCCGGCGCCGAACTCGGGGGTGTTGGACTTGCCGATGACGATGCCGCCCAGCGCCTCGATGCGCTCCACCACCGGGTGCGAGCGTTGGGGCACGTGGTCCTTGAAGATGGGCGAACCATAGGTGGTCCGCACCCCGGCGACATCGGTGAGATCCTTGATGGAGACGGGCAGGCCACCCAGCCATCCGGCCTGGCCTTCGCGCGCGCGTCCCTCGCCGCGCATCAGCCGCTGTGCATGGTCGCGCGCGCGATCAAGGCAGAGCGTGGGCATGGCGTTCACCGCGGGCTCGACCTCCGCGATGCGCGCGGCGGCGGCTTCCACGAGTTCGAGGGGCGAGACCTCGCCGCGTGCGAGCGCGGCGACGGCCTGGGTGGCGGAAAGCCGGATCAGGTCCTGTGACATGGGCCGAGAGTGGCACCAGGCCATGCAGCCCGGCAACCGGCTCTTGCGCCACATCATCCACCCGCGTTAGCCATGCCGGCATAAACACAAGGGAGGATCATATGTTTTCACGCCGCATCCTTTTCGCGTCGGCACCGGCGCTGGCCGCGCCCGCGCTGCTGTCGGGCACCGCCCGCGCGCAGAACTACCCCACGCGCCCCATCATGATGGTGAACCCCTATCCGCCTGGTGGCGCCACGGAGTTCGGCGCGCGCCTCATCGCGCAGCGCATGGAGCAGGAACTCGGCCAGTCGGTCGTCATTGACGCGCGCGCGGGTGCGGGCACCGCCATCGGCAATTCCTTCGTGGCCGGGCAGCGGCCCGATGGCTACACGCTGCTGATGGGCACCACGTCGCTCGCCGTGCTGCCGGCGCTGCAGCCCACCTCGGTGCCGCGTGACCCGCGCACGGCCTTCACGCCCATCGGGCCGGCCACCATCTCGCCCTTCGTGCTGCATGTGCATCCCGACTTCCCGGCACACACGGTGCAGGAGGTCATTGACCACGCGAAGGCCAACCCGGGCCGTGTCAGCTGGGGCAGCTCGGGCATCGGCGCCATCAACCACATGACGCTGGAGCTGTTCCGCGCGCGCACGGGCATTGACGTGGTGCACGTGCCCTATCGCGGCGGCGCGCCCGCGCTGGTGGACATCGCCGCCAACCGCATCCAGTGCATGTTCGCCGCCGCGCAGGAGGCGACGGGCTCCATCCAGGCCGGGCGCACGCGCGGCATCGCCGTCACCTCGACCGAGCGCGTGGCCTCGCTGCCCGACCTGCCGCCCATCGCGGAGACGGTGCCCGGCTTCAACTCGGTGTTCTGGCAGGGCGTGTTTGCCCCGGCCGGCCTCCCGCAGGAGATCGCGGCGCGGCTGGAACGCGCGGTCCGCAACGCGGCCGAGCACGCCGAGGTGAAGGAGAGGCTGGCCAGCGCCGGCATCGCCAACTGGCCCGGCAGCGCGGCCCTTCTGCGCGACACGCTCGCGCGGGACAGCGAGACCTGGGGCAACATCATCCGCACCCAGAACATCACCGTCGGCTGAGGCGAAACGGCGCGTGCGGGCTCAGCCCCGCACGCCATCCCACCAGGGGCAGGCGCCGGGCATGCGGGTGTGGTTGCCGTCCAGCACCTGCACCGGCGCGCGCTCGCCGCGGGAAGCGGCCGCCATCCGCATGCGCCGGCCCGCCGCCACGGCCTCGGGCCCTGCCCAGATGCGGTCATGGCCCCAGAGGCTCGGGCCGCTGTCCATGCGCGTGGGCTGCCAGGTCTCAGGCTCGATGTGGCGGCCGCCCCAGCCATATTCCACCAGGAAGCCACCGGGGGTGCGGGCGTAGAAGCTGGTCATCCAGTCATTGGTGTGGCGGCCGAGCGTGGTGGCGACGCGCCCTTTCTCCGCCTGCGCCAGGTCATAGCCCTGGCCCACATCGTCGAGGCTGAGGCATTCCATCATCAGGTGGTGCATCCCCGCGCGGCCCGTCTCGATCAGCGCGAGCGAATGGTGCCGCCCGTTCACATGCAGGAAATAGCCGCGGAAGGGCTGCTCCACCCAGTCCGACAGGCCAAAGCCCAGCACGTCGCGGTAGAAGGGCAGCACATCGTCCACGCGCGGCACCGTCAGCACCGCATGGCCCATGCCGAGCGGCCCGGTGCGGAAGCCTGAGATGGCGCGGCCCGGCGTGAAGGCCGTGCTCGCCACCTCCGGCCCGTGGAAGAATTCAAGGCGGTTGCCCAGCGGGTCCGCGGCCAGGATCAGCGCGGCCACGCGCCTTTGGTCGGCCAGCGCCTGGGGGCCGCGCGCCACCGCCACGCCGGCCGCCTCCAGCCGCGCGCCCAGGGCATCCAGGGCCGCCGCATCCGTCACCTCCCAGCCCATGGCGCCCAGCCCGTCATGCGTGTCGCCGTGGACCAGGATGCGCTGCCGCCGGTCATCCATGCGGAAGGCGAGTTCGGATTGCGTCTTCTCCGCCAGCATCAGCCCCAGCATGCGGGGCCCGAACCCCGCCCAGTCGTCGAGGTTGCTGGCACGCAGTTCCAGATAGCCGAGAGCCTGGATCGGGGGGGCCATGGCGCGCTCCTGTGCTTTGCGCGCATACTGAACCGAACGGCGCCACAAGCCGAGAGGGTGGGAGGGGTGACGCGGATGCCTGTCCTGCCCATGGAAGGACCAGGCATGAGCACAGACGCCACCCATGACCCCGCGCTGACAAGCTGGGTCGCTTCGGCCCAGGCGCCGGGGGGTGATTTCCCCATCCAGAACCTGCCGCATGGCGTGTTCAGCACGCCGGGCACCGCGCCGCGCGGGGGTGTCGCCATCGGCGACATGATCCTGGATGTGGGTGCGGCCTTGCGCCTGGGCCTGTTGCGCGGCCAGGCGGCGGAGGCGGCGGCCGCGCCCAGCCTCAACGGTCTGATGGCGCTGGGCCGCGCGGCGGGGCTGCGTCGCGAGATTTCGGCGCTGCTGGCGGCGGGTTCGCCGGCCGAACGCCATGCCGCGGACATCCTGGTGCCGATGGCCGAGGCGCGCATGCACCTGCCCACCACCATCGCCAATTTCTCCGACTTCATGGCGAGCATTGACCATTGCGCGCGGCTTGGCGTGCGGCGAGACCCCAAGAACCCCTTGCCCCAGGCCTTCCGCCACCTGCCCGTGGCCTATCATTCCCGCGCGAGTTCCGTGCGCGTGAGCGGCGAGGCGGTGGTCCGCCCGCACGGGCAATGGCCGCGCGAGGACGGAGAGGTGCGCTTCTCCCCCAGCGAGGCGATGGATTTCGAACTCGAACTCGCGGTGTGGATCGCCGGCGAGAATGCGCTCGGCACGCCCGTCACCATGGCGCAGGCGCCTGATCGCATCTTCGGCGTGGGGCTGCTGAACGACTGGTCGGCGCGCGACATCCAGCGCTGGGAGATGCCGCCGCTCGGCCCCTTCCTGGCCAAGAGCCTCTCCACGACCGTCTCCCCCTGGGTGGTGACGATGGAGGCGCTGGCGCCCTTCGCGCGGCCCGCGCCCGCCATCGAGCCGCCGCCGCTGCCGCACCTTGACAGCGCGTGGAACCGTGCGCGCGGTGCGCTCGGCATCCGCATGCAGGCGCTGATCCTCACACCGCGCATGCGCGCGGAAGGTGCCGCGCCCGCCGTGCTGACCGATACCGACTTCGCACAACTCTACTGGACCTGCGCGCAGATGGTGGCGCACCACGGCAGCAATGGCTGCAACCTGCTGCCCGGTGATGTGCTGGGCAGCGGCACGGCCTCCGGCCCGGATGATTCCGCCCGCGCCTGCCTGGCCGAAATCCTGCTGACCGGGCCGGTCACGCTGCCCAATGGCGAGACGCGCAACTACCTGCTGGACGGCGACGAGATCATCTTCCGCGCCCGCGCCGAAACCCCCGGCGCCACCCCCATCGGTTTCGGCGAATGCCGCGCCGAGGTGGCACCCGCCATCGCCTGGCCCCACTGAAGAAGCAAAAGAGGAAACGCCGTGCCCCGCCGCATCATTGACATCTCCGTGGCCCTGCAGGCCGGGATCGCCAGCGACCCGCCCCACATGCTGCCGGACATCACCTATGTGGACCACCACATGTCCGCGCCGCGCCTGGCCGAGGAATTCGGCATCCGCGTGGACCAGCTGCCCGAGGGCGAATACGCGGCCGTGGAACAGGTGCGCCTGTCCACCCACAACGGCACGCACCTGGACGCGCCCTACCACTTCTTCAGCCGCATGAACGAGCGCACGGTGCCCGGCGGCGAGCCCTCCTGGCGGATTGACGAGGTGCCGCTCGACTGGTGCTTCCAGCCCGGCGTGAAGCTCGACTTCCGCCACATGGAGGATGGCTATGTCTGCACGCCCGCCGATGTGCAGGCGGAGCTGAAGCGCATCGGCCATACGCTCAAGCCGCTCGAGATCGTGGTGGTGAACACCCGCGCCGGCAGCCGCTACGGCCATGATGACTTCATCCACAGCGGCTGCGGCATGGGGCGCGAAGCGACGCTGTGGCTGCTGGAACAGGGCGTGCGCGTGACCGGCACGGATGGCTGGAGCTGGGACGCGCCCTTCTCGCTGACACGCCAGAAGGTGCAGGAGACGGGCGATGCGGGCCTGATCTGGGAGGGACACCGCGCCGGCCGCGAGATCGGCTATTGCCACATGGAGAAGCTGTCGAACCTCGAAGCCCTGCCGGCGGACGGGTTCATGATCTCCTGCTTCCCCGTGAAGATCCATCGCGCCTCGGCCGGCTGGATCCGCGCCGTCGCCATCATCGAGGAGTGAACGCCATGCGCCGCCTGTTCCTGGCCCTGGCCCTGCTGGCGCCCCTGCCGGCCGCGGCCTGGCCCGAGCGCCCCATCACCATCATCAACCCCTATGCCGCCGGCAGCAGCACCGATGCCGCCGCGCGCGCGCTCGCGGAATCCTTCACGCGGGAACTGGGGCAGAACGTCGTCGTCACCTCGCAATCCGGCGCCTCGGGCGTGGTGGGGATGCGGGCGCTGACCCAGGCCGCGCCCGATGGCCATACGCTGGCCTACGCGCCGCTGGTGCCGCTGGTGTTCCAGCCGCACCTGGTGCGCAACACGGGCCTCGGGCCGGATGCCGTGGCACCGATCTGCAACGTGACCGAGAACATCCTCGGCATCATGGTGAAGGCCGACAGCCCCATCCGGAACCTGTCGGACCTGGTGGCGGCGGCGCGCCAACGGCCGCTGAACTTCGGCTCGCCCGGGCCCAACTCCGCGCCCTTCCTGGGCGTGCACCGCATACAGGCGGCGGCGGGGGGGCAGTACACGCACATCCCCTTCCGCGGCGACAATGCCTCGCTCGTCGAGGTGCTGGCCGGGCGGCTCGACTTCGCGGCCATCGTGGTGGCCTCCGGCGTGCCCATGGCGCGGGCGGGGCAGGTGCGGCTGATCGCGGTGTTCTCGGAAGGCCGCCACCCGGCCTTTCCCGATGTGCCCACGGCCCGTGAGCAGGGTGTGGATGCGCTGCAGCCCTCCTACGCCGCGCTCTTTGCCCCGCGCGGCACGCCGCCTGCGGTGCTGGAGCGGCTGGAGGGCGCCTGCCGCCGTGCCATGGACACGGACGGCTTCCGGCGCTTCACCGAGAACTGGGGCGCGGTGCCGAGCTTCCGGCCGCGCACGGAACTGGCCGCCATGCTGGCCCGCGAGTACGAGGCGGCGGGCCGCACCTTCCGCGAACTGGGCGTGCAACCGGAGTAGTGCCGGCCCTCCGGCGCGCGCCGGGGGGCGCGTGATTCACGCCTCTGGGCCTTCGCCCTCCAGCGATCACGCGCCTGTGCCGGGCGCGTGATTCACGCCTCCGGGCCTTCGCCCTCCAGCGATCACGCGCCTACTGCGCGCGCCGGCGCAGCGCCATGTCCACCACCAGCAGCAGCAGCGTGAACACGATGAGCAGCACGGCCACCGCCGCCATGGCGGGGTCGAGGTTCTCGTTGATCCCGTCCCAGATGCGGCGGGGCAGGGTGAAGACGTCGCGGCTCGCGATGAAGAGCACCATCACTAGCTCATCCCAGGAATGGATGAAGGCGAAGATGGCGCCCGAGACGATGCCCGGCATGATACGCGGCAGGATCACCCAGCGCAGCGTCTGCGACAGTGACGCCCCCATGCCCCGCGCCGCCTGCTCCAGCCGCGGGTCGAAGGCCGCCAGCGCGGTCGAGACGGTGATGACCACGTAGGGAATGCCCGTGACGCCATGCGCGATCACCACGCCCAGGAAACGGTCCAGCAGGTCCAGCGGCCCGAAATAGCGATACAGCCCGATCGCATAGACGATGGAGGGAATGATCAGCGGCAGCAGCATCAGCAGCCGCACCAGGTCGGTGGCGCGGCGCGAGATGCGCCAGCAGCCGATGGCGCAGAGCGTCCCCGCCACCACCGACAGCACGGTGGAGGCGAGCGCGATGGTGAAGGACTGCCAGATGGAGCCCAGCCACTCGGGCGAGGTCAGCACCGTGCGGAAATGCTGCAGGCTCAGCCCCTCCTGCGGCAGCGAAAGGAAGCGCTGGTCCGTCAGCGCCACCGGCAGCACGATCAGGATGGGCAGGACGAGATAGAGCGCCGTGATCCAGGCGAGCCCCCGTCCGAAGGGCCCGGCGCCATGGGTGCCATGCATCGCTCAGCTCCCCCCGCTGCCAAACATGCGCCGCAGGTCCACCACCCGGGAAAAGACCAGCAGCGTGGCCATGATGGCCACCACCAGCATCGTCGCCATCATGGTGCCCAAGCCCCAGCGGATCAGGTCCAGGATTTGCAGCGCGATCCATTCGGCCACCATCAGCGTGCGGCCGCCGCCCAGGATGGCGGGCGTGATGTAGAAACCGAGCGAGAAGATGAAGACCAGCACGCCGGCCGCCACCACGCCCGGCATGGACAGCGGCAGGAACACCTGCCGGAACACCTGCCCGCGCGAGGCACCCAGCCCCCGCGCCGCCGCCAGCAGCCGCGGATCAATCTCGCGCATGGAGGCCAGCATGGGCAGCACCGCGAAGGGCACCATGTAGTGCACCATGCCGACCAGGATGCCGAACTCGTTCCACACCAGCGGCAGCGGCTCGCTGATGACGCCCGCCTGCATCAGGGTGTTGTTCACCAGCCCTTGGCGGCGCAGCAGCGTGACCCAGGCGAAGGCCCGCACCAGCACCGAGATCCACAGCGGCACCAGCACCGCCAGGATCCACCAGTTGCGCGCCCGCGGCGAGGCCAGCGTGATGGCATAGGCGATGGCATAGCCCAGCAGCAGCGCGAAGAAGGTGGTCAGCAGGCAGATCCGCAGCGTGGTGAAGATGACACGCTGGATGCCCTCCGAGGTCAGCAGGCGTTCGTAGTTGCCGAGGCCCGGCTCCGGCTCGCTGAAGGAGATGGTCAGCACCTGCGCGATGGGCGCCACGTAGAAGAACAGCACCAGCGCCACGGCGGGCAGCAGCAGCAGCCACCAGCCCAGGCTCGCGCGGCCGGAGGCGTTCATGGCGCGTCCTCCTCGACCGGCACGGCGGCATCGGCCGCCCAGCCCAGCCGCACGGGCAGCCCCTCTGCGGGTGCCACCGGCGATTGCCAGGCGGGCAGAACGGCGCGGATTTCGCCCAGATGCGCGGTCTCCACCACCAGCGAGAAGCCGGCCCCCAGATAGGCGAAGGCGCGCACCGTGCCCTCCACCACATTCTCGGCCGTCTCGCCCGGGTTCAGTACGCTGATCTTCTCGGGTCGCAGCGAGAGCAGGGCGCGCCCGCCATCGCGCGGCATGTGGACGGGGCCGGCGAAGCGCACATGGATGCCCTGGCCCGGCGTCTCCAGCAGCATGCCCGCCGCGTCGGGGCCGCGCGCGATGCCATGCAGGAAGTTCGACTTGCCCAGGAAATCCGCGACGAAGCGGGTGCGCGGGCGTTCATAGAGTTCGCCGGGGCCGCCGAACTGCACCAGCTTGCCATGGTTCAGGATGGCGATGCGGTCCGACAGCGACAGCGCCTCCTCCTGGTCATGCGTCACGTTCACGAAGGTGCGGCCGATGCGGCGGTGCAGCGCCTTCAGCTCCTCCTGCAATTCCGCGCGCAGCTTCTTGTCGAGCGCGGAAAGCGGCTCGTCCAGCAGCAGCAGGTTGGGGTCGAACACCAGCGCGCGGGCCAGCGCCACGCGCTGCTGCTGCCCGCCCGAGAGCTGCTTGGGCAGGCGTTCCGCGAAGGCGGAAAGCTGCACCAAATCGAGCGCGGCCCGCACCTTCGCATCGCGATCCGCGCGCGACTGCCCGCGCACGCGCAGCGGAAACGCCACGTTCTCGGCGACGCTCATGTGCGGGAACAGCGCATAGCCCTGGAAGACCATGCCGAAGTCGCGCTTCTCGGGCGGCAGGGGCGTGATGTCGCGCCCGTCCAGCAGCACATGCCCGTCGGTCGGTTCCACGAAGCCCGCCACCGCCATCAGGATGGTGGTCTTGCCCGAGCCGCTCGGGCCCAGCAGCGTCAGGAACTGGCCCTGCTCCACCTCCAGCGTGACATCATCCACCGCGGTGAAGTCGCCATAGCGCTTGGTCAGCCGGCGCAGCGACAGCGCATGGCCCTTCACGACCTGTAGCCCGGCTGCTCGCGGTCCAGCTTGCGGCGCAGCGCCTGCCAGGGCAGCCAGCCCTTGGTGGGGCCGCTGCCGAACTGGTCGCGCGTGCGCTCCACCACCTCGGGCGGGGGCATGGTCAGCGCCTGGCCGCCCGATTGCGCGGCGAGCTGGATACGGCAGGACTGCTCCAGGTAGTACATGTAGTAGAAGGCTTCCGCGACAGTGCGGCCCACGGTCAGCAGCCCGTGGTTGCGCAGGATCATGCAGTTGTGGGTGCCGAGGTCGCGCACCAGGCGTTGGCGTTCGGAGAGGTTGTCATCCGCCGCGATGCCCTCGTATTCGTGGATGGCCACGCGCCCCGCGAATTCGATGTTGATCTGGTTCAGCGGCAGCAGCCCCTGTTCCTGCGCCGCCACCGCCATGCCCGCGATGGTGTGGCTGTGCATCACGCAGACCGCATCCTCGCGCCCCGTGTGCACGGCGGAATGGATGACGAAGCCCGCCGGGTTCACCGGCCAGGAGGTCTCCTGCAAGGGTTCCCCCTCCGCATCCACGGCGACGAGTGAGGAGGCCGTGATCTCCTCGAACAGCAGCCCATAGGGGTTCACCAGGAAGCGGTGCCCCGGCCCGGGCAGACGCACGGAAAGGTGCGTGAACACCAGGTCCGTCATGCCGAAAAGCGCCACGAGGCGATAGGCCGCGGCCAGGTCCTCGCGCAGCTCCTGCTCGGTCGGCACGCGGTTTGGGTCGGGGCGGAGGGGCGGCGGGGGAAGGGACATCAATAGCCTCGCGCGGGGTCGTAGAGATGGGGAAGCGTCTCGCCACGCTCCAGCGCGGCGATGGCGCGGGCCACGTAGCGCGCGCGCTCGGCGCGGCTGGGCAGGCTCGCCACATGGGGCGTGACGATGATGGAAGGATGCGCCCAGGCGGGGCTGTCTGGCGGCAGGGGCTCGGGCTGGAACACGTCCAGCACCGCGCCCGACAACTGCCCGGCATCGAGTGCGGCGATGATGTCCGGCAGCACCTGCTGCGCGCCACGCCCCACCTGCACCAGCCCCGCGCCGCGCGGCAGTTTTTCCAAGAGGGGTGTGGCAATGATCCCCTGGGTTTCGGCGGTGGCGGGCAGCAGGCAGACCAGCACGTCGCAGCCGGAGAGGAATTCGTCGCGCTCCGTCGCCCCGGCGAAGCACGCCACGCCGGGGATGGATTTGCGGCTGCGCGACCAGCCGCGCACCGGAATGCCCAGCGCGCGCAGCATCTCGGCCGAACGCTGGCCCATGGCGCCCAGGCCCATGATGCCCACGGTGCGGTCGGCGGCGGCAAAGGGCGGGTCCACCGCCGCCCATTCGCCCGCCGCCTGGGCGAGCGCCATGCGCCGCGCCTCCTTGGCCAGCGACAGCACGGACCACACCACGAACTCGCCCATGCGCTGCGTGGCTTCCTCCGGCACGCAGCGCACGATGGGCACGCCGGCGGGCAGCGTCGGGTCCGCCACGATATGGTCCACCCCCGCGCCGGAGCCGAAGATGGCGCGCAGACGGGGCATGGTGGCGAGCCGCCCCGGCTCGGGGTCCCAGACCAGGGCGTAATCCACCATCTCCGGCGTCACCTCCGGATCGTTCCAGTCGCGGACCTCCAGGCCCGGCACCAGGTCCCCGAAGCCGCGACGCCATTCCAGGACGGCCTCGTGGCCGCCCGACTTCACCACCAGGATCACACGAAATGCCCTGTGTCAGCCGGTCACCATGTCGATGTAGTCGGCGTTCACGCGGGCGTAGTTCTCGCCCCACCAGCGCCCGTTCTGCGCCACCTGCACCGCGGCATTGGCGGGCTCGGTCGGGTTGAAGCGCTTGTATTCCTCGGGCACGAGGGGCGCGGCCGCGGGGTTGGTCGGGCCATTGCCGAAGAACTTCAGCAGTTCCACCTGCTGCTCGGCATTGGCCAGCATCGAGGCCAGCAGCCGCTGCGCCGCGGCACCCGCCGGGTTGCCGCGCGGGCTGACGAAGATGCCGGGCTGCAGGATGCCCTGGTTCCAGATGAACTTGAACCGGCCGTTGCTCTCCTGTTCCAGCACCTTCGCGCGGGTGTGCCAGATCTGGCCCATCACCGCCTCGCCCGTGCGGATGAACTGCTCCGACTCCGCGCCCGAGGTCCAGAAGACCAGGTTGCGCCGGATTTCCCGCACGCGGGCGAGCGAGGCGCGCACATCCAGCGGATACAACTCCGGCAGCGGGCGGCCCAGCGACATCTGCGCGGCGTCCAGCGCGCCGGCCGCGTCGCGCCGCAGCAGCCGCGTGCCGGGGAAGCGGCGCAGGTCCCAGAAATCCGCCCAGCTTGTGGGCGGCGTGGGAAAGCGCTGGCTGTCATAGACCAGCACATTGCTGAAGGAATAGGACGCGGCGCCATGCTCCAGCGCGAAGGTCGGGCCGAGCACGTGCTCCCGGTTCACCACGTTGTAGTCCACCGGGTTCAGCAGGTTCATGCCGCCCAGCAGGAAGGCCGATGTGGCCGAACTGTCGCAGAGGTCCCAGGTGACGCGCCCGCTCTCCACCATGGAGCGGATGCGGCCCGCGGATGGCCCCGTGCTGTCCTGCACCACGCGGAAGCCCGGGTTCGCGGCCATGAAGGGCTCGCCATAGAAGCGGCCGAAGGCCTGGTTGGCCATGCCGCCCCAGTTCACCATGACGATGTTCTGCGGCGCCTGCGCGCCGGCCTCGCCGGCGGCGGCGGCGCCCATGCCGAGGGCCGCGAGCCCCGCCAGCAAGGTGCGGCGGTCCATCTCGCCACGCCGGTATTTCGCCAGCGCCAACTCGACGCAATCCTGCTGGAAGCTCTGCATCCGTCTCTCCTGCCCTTGCCTGTCGGGTGCGCGGCGATGTTGTCGCACGGCACAGCCATCCCAGACGCAACTCGATGGTTGCCGTGGCGCCAGCGTCAGTCTCCCGGTGGCGATCTGACCACGGCGCGGCGCCGGCCGCAATCATGGCGATGACGCGAGGGTTGGGGCCAGCGTCTGATCGCCTTTGGCGGAACCGCCAAAGGCGTGAATCAGCCGCTCGGAGAGGCCGGAAGCGTGATCGCCGAAAGGTGATTTCGCTGTAGGCTTCAGCCGCACCATCGGAGCCGCCCATGAACGCCGAATTCGTCCTGCTCAACGCCCGCATCGCGACCATGGGAGGGCAGGGGGACATGACAGGTGGCCTGGCCTCCATCGGCGGGCGGATCGTGGCCATGGGCGAGGATTTCGCGATGCGCCAGCATATCGGCCCCGGCACGCGCGTGCTGGATGCGGGCGGCGCGCGCGTCATCCCCGGCATCGTGGACAGCCATTGCCATCCGGACGCCTATGCCGTGCGGCTGAAGGGCTGGACGCTGGTCTCGCCCGACCGCGTGGCCAGCCGCGAGGCGCTGCTCTCTACCATCCACCGCGTCTGCGCCGCGCTCCCGCCCGGCCGCTGGGGCGCCTTCTACCGGCTGAACGAGCGCGCCTCCGGCGGCTACCCGACGCGCGAGGAGCTGGACATGGCCGGCGCCGGCCGCCCCGTCTTCATCTTGCGCACGGACGGGCATATGGGCCTCGCCAACCGCGCCGCCTTCGCCGCCTGCGGCCTGGCGGACGACGTGGCCGATCCGCCCTTCGGCGCCTTCGGCCGCGACCCGGCGAGCGGGGCGCTCACCGGCCTGGTGCGCGAGACGGCGGCACATATCTTCCTCGACGCCATCCACGCGACCGACACCGAGGCCGATATCATGGACGGCATGGAGATGGTGCAGGACCAGTGCCTCGCGCACGGCATCACCTCCGCGGGCAATGCGCTGACGCCCACCCAGGCCATCCGTGCCTTCCAGGCCATGCGGCGCGAAGGACGGCTGCGGATGCGCCTGGGCATCATGGCCTCGGGCCGCGACGTGCCGCTGGTGCCGCACCTGATCGGCGCGGGCATCCGCTCGGGCTTCGGCGATGAATGGCTGCGGCTGATTGGCGTGGAATGGTGCCCCGATTGTTCCACCTCCGGCCGCACCGCCGCCTATTGGGACCCCTATCTTGGCACGCCCGTCCCCGGCGAACCGGTGCCCAACACCGGCATGCTTCTCTATGACAAGGAGGACCTGACCGAGCGCGTCACCGCCGCCCACAAGGCCGGGCTTCAGGTGATGATCGAGGGCGTGGGCGACCGCGGCATAGATTTCGCGCTGGACGTGATGGAGGCGGCCCTCGCCGCCCACCCCGTGCAGGACCACCGGATGCGCGTGGAACACTGCTGCTTCGTGACACCCGCCATCCTGGCGCGGCTGAAGCGCGGCGGCTTCGTGGATTCCTCCGCGACCGGCTTCATGGACGAGCTGGGCGAGGCCTATGTCGCCAATCGCGGGCAGGAGGCGATGCGCCACATGTGGCCCCACCGCAGCCTGATCGCGGCGGGCGTGCCGGCACCCGGCCATTCGGACTTCGCGGTGTGCCGCGTGAACCCCTTCACCGCCATGGCCGCGATGGTGACGCGCCGTACGCAATCGGGTGCCGACCTCGACGCCAGCCAGGCCATCACGCCCCGCGAGGCGCTGGCCGCCTACACCACCCTCGGCGCCTTCGCGCAGCGCGAGGAGGCGGACAAGGGCAGCCTGGAGCCTGGCAAGCTGGCCGACTTCGCCGTGCTCGACACCGATATCCTGGACGGCGACCCGTCTGCCATTCGTGCAACGCGCGTGACGGCGACGGTGGTCGGTGGCGTTCTGCGGCATGGGGGGTGACGTGCAGCACCACCTGCCCCATAGTTCCGGCCAACAACGCCAGACCAACGCACGGCCCGCCCCACGACCAGGAGGCCGCTTGCCCATCGTCCCGCCGCCCGAATTGGGGTGCATTGCGCCATGACCGCGCGCCGAATGCACCTCATGGCCTATCTCAAGACGGGCCCCACCGCGAACCACCCGGGCGCCTGGCGCCACCCGGCCGCGGCGCTGGACGACATCTTCGAGCCCTCCCGCTACGAGCACATCGCCCGCGTGCTGGAAGCCGCGCGCTTCGATGGCTGCTTCTACGCCGACACCTTCGGCCTGCAGGACATCCATGGCGGCAATTTCGACGCCACGCTGCGCCATGGCGGGCAGATCAGCTACCTCGACCCCATGATGGTGTTGCCGATCATGGCGCGCGCCACACGGCATCTGGGCCTCGGCGCCACGCTCTCCACCAGCTTCGCCCACCCCTATGCGCTGGCGCGCAGCCTGGCCTCGCTGGACCATCTCAGCGGTGGGCGGGCGGCGTGGAACGTCGTGACCTCCGCCACCGACCTGGAGGCCCGCAATTTCGGGATGGACGGCATCCCGCCCAAGCACGAACGCTATGACCGCGCCGACGAGGCGCTGGAGGCCTGCTGCGCGCTGTGGGATGGCTGGGATGAGGGCGCGCTGATGAAGGATCGCGCGGCGGGCGTCTTCGTGGACCCCTCCCGCGTGCGCTACGCCAACTACGAGGGCCGCTATGTCCGCACGCGCGGCCCGCTCTCCATCCCGCGCAGCCCGCAGGGGCGGCCGGTGCTGATGCAGGCGGGCTCCTCGGAACGCGGGCGCGAATTCGCCGCGCGCTGGGCCGAGATCATCTTCGTCACACCCCACCAGCGCGAGGACGCCATCGCGTTCCGGCAGGACATGCACGCCCGCCTCGTCGCCGCCGGCCGCCGCCCGGAGAACTGCAAGATCCTGCCCAGCTTCGCCGTGGTGCTCGCCGAAACCGACAGCATCGCACGCGAGAAGCATGACCACCTGCAATCCCTCATCACGCCCGACGCGCAGATGATGCTGAACTCCGCCCTCGTCGGCGTGGACCTGACGCGCCACCAGACCGCGCAAGAGGTGGCGCAGGCGCAGGGCAACCAGGGCATCGCCGGCTCCACCGACCGGGTGCTGGCCCAGGCGCGCGCGGAGGGGCTGGGCTTCGCGGAAGCGGCGGCCAAGCCGCGCGGCCTGCTGGTGGGCTCCGCCGCCACCGTCGCCGACATGCTGGAGGAATGGTTCAGCACCGAGGCCTGCGATGGCTTCATCCTCTGGCCCACCGTCTTCCCCGCGATGTTCGAGGACGTGGCCCGCCTCCTTGTGCCCGAGCTCCAGCGCCGCGGCCTGTTCCGCCGCGACTATGCCGGCGCCACGCTGCGTCAGAACCTCGCCTCGCCATGAAAGGCCGCTTGCGATGACCCGACCCTTCCACCTCGGCTGGTTCCTCCAGGGCTCCTCCGTCCAGGCCTGGGGCGAGCCCTGGACCGGCGCCATCGGGCGCGACTGGATGGTGCCGGAGCTGTTCTGCGACCTGGCCCGCGCGCTGGAACGCGCGCGCTTCGACTATGTGCTGATCGAGGACAGCTCCTACATCGGCGAGAGCTACGCCGGCTCGCGCGAGATCTACCTCCACCATGGCCTGTCCGTGCCGCGCCAGGACCCGAGCGTGATCGCGACCCTGATGGCGGCGGCGACGAAACACATCGGCATCGTTCCCACGCTCTCCACCTTCGCCTACCCGCCCTATCTGCTGGCGCGGCTGGTGGCCTCGCTGGACCAGGTGTCCTCGGGCCGCATCGGCTGGAACATGGTGACCGGCAGCAGCGACTTCGCCGCCATGAACTACGGCATGGACGGCATGCCCCCGCACGACCTGCGCTACGACATGGCCGATGAATACATGGCGGCCGTGAATGCGCTGTGGGACAGCTGGGAGCCCGGCGCCATCCTGGCCGACACGCAATCGGGCGTGCTGGTGGACCACACCAAGGTCCATGCGCCGAACTTCGCAGGCCAATGGTACAAGACGCGCGGGCCGCTGAACTCCGGCCCCTGCCCGCAGGGCCGGCCCGTCATCGCCCAGGCGGGCGGCAGCCCGCGCGGCCGCCGCTTCGCCGCGACCCATGCGGACACGGTGGTGGCGCAGGTGAAGGGCGCGGCGGGCATGAAGGCCTATCGCGACGATGTGCGCGCCCACGCCGTGGCCCAGGGCCGCAATCCGGACGATGTGAAGATCCTGTTCCTGGTCACGCCCACGCTGGGCGACACGATGGAAGAGGCCGAGCTTCGCCTGCGCCAGCGCCGCGCGCGCATCGCGGCGCAGGTGCCGCAAATGCTGGCCTTCTTCGGCAAGATCACGAACATCGACTTCGGCCAGATGGACCTTGACACGCCGGTGGATCAGATGGAACTCACCACCAACGGCCACCAGCAATCGCTCGACGAGTTCAAGCGCTTCGCGGGCAAGCGCAGCCTGCGCGAGGCCATGCTGGCCTATCGCGGCAACCCGGGTTCGGTGGACCTCGTTGGCACGCCCGATGCCGTGGCCTCGCAGATGGAGGAGGCCATGCAGGAGGCGGGCGGCGATGGCTTCCTGCTCTCGATGAACGATGTCAGCCGCCGCGCGGTCGCCGAGGTGGCCGATGGCCTGGTGCCGGCGCTGCAGGCCCGCGGCCTCACGCGCCGCGAATACGCCCACGCGCATTTCCGCGACAATCTGCGGGAATTCTGAACCGCGCGCTGCCTCGCAAGCCCGGGCGCAACGCGCGTGGCGCCCCGGCGTTCCTGCGGTGCCAGGACCAGAGGAGGCAGACCATGTCCGGAAACACCGCCCTGAAGGAAAAGCGCCTCGACGCTGAGGCCCATGCGCTCTGGGTGGAGGCCGGCTCTCCCGCCGGGGGACCCGAGGCATTCCGCGAGGAGGCGCTGCGCCAGATCTCGGAGGCCGAGACGGCCGTGGACGAGGCCAGCGCCGAGAGCTTCCCGGCAAGCGATCCGCCGGCCCACACCGGCATCACCGGCCCCGAACGCGGCTGAAGGCGCCGCGCGAGGTTGTCCCGCAAGCCCCGCTGCCTGTAGAACCGCAACGTCAGGCCCGCCGCGTCGCGGGCCATGCCGGGATGGGGTAGGCGGTGCGCAGGAGACGGGGCAGCAGGGGCCGGCAAAACTGGTGGCCCCTCGTGAAATGGCTGACCGTGGCGGGCATCTTCGTCGCGATCGGCTATGCGGCGCACCAGGCCGGCACCCGGCTCGCACGGCTGGAGGTGGAGCGGCTGGAGGCGAACCTGCAACGCGCCCTTGCCACCCAGCGTGACCTCGAACAGCGCAACCGGGACCTCCAGGCCGAACGCGACACGGCCCGTACCGCGCTGGCCGCGCTGCGCCAGCGCTATGACCGCGAGGTGCCCCAGGGCGAGATGGCCCAGCTCTTCGCGCGCCTGCGTGACCGCCTGGATGCCGGCCTCACCCCCGCCCGCATGGCCGACGCCATCGCCCGCGCCGAACCGGCCACCCGCTGCGACGGGCCCGTGGTGTCGCGCCGCTTCCGCATCGGCATCGGCCCGCGCGGCGCGGAGGATGACGGCACCAGCTTCGCCGAGGGCATGATCACCGTGCGCGCCGTCGCCCCCGCCAACGCCTCGGAACTGAACGCCGCCACGGTCGTGACCTTCACCGGACTTGGGGTGGAAGGCGGCAGCGTCAGCGTTACAGGCATGCCCGCCGAGGCGAGCCTGATGCTGGGCAACACGGAGATGCGCCTGGTGGTGGGCCCGAGCGGCGTGCCCGGCTTCGCCGCCGCCAGCCTGACGACCTGCCGGTCGCGCTGAGGCGCCCCCCGCGCCCGGCATTGCGGCGGGGGGAGGGGTTGGCTATCTCCAAGGCATGCCGGCCTCTGACATGAATTCCATCCAGATCGCGCCTGCCGACGTGCTGCTGGGCTTCGCCGGCGGCAGCAAGCGCGCCGTGCTGCAATCCCTCGCCGCCGAGGCCGCCCGCCGCCTGAACCTGCCCGAGCGCGAGGTGCTGGACGCCGTGCAGGCGCGCGAGGCGCTGGGTTCCACGGCGCTCGGCCGGGGCGTGGCGCTGCCCCATGCGCGGATGGAGGGCGACATCCCGCCCACCATGCTCTTCGCCCGCCTGGCCCGCCCCGTGGATTACGAGGCGCGGGACGAGGAGCCGGTGGACCTCGTCATCCTCGTCCTCTGGCCCGCGGCCGCGCCGGAGGGCTTCCTGCCCTCGCTGGCCGAGACATGCCGCGCCCTGCGCGAGCCGCAGACGCTGCGCCGCCTGCGCGCCGCCACCACGCCGGAGGAGGTCGCTTCCCTGCTGGCGCCCAGCCCCGGCCAGGATGGCTGAGGGGAGGGTGTCGGACAGCCTCCTCCTCCTCAGCTTGGTCGCGCTGCCCTTCCTGGGCGCGCTGGCGGCTTCGCTTCTGACGACCCATGCCCGCAATGCCGCCGCCTACCTGGCCGGTGGCGTGGCGCTGGCGGGGCTGGCCCTGGTCTGGACAGCCTATCCGACCATCTCCCAAGGGGGCGTGCTGCGGGCGGAATTCGCCTGGGTGCCGCAACTCGGGCTGAACTTCGTGCTGCGGATGGACGGGCTGGCCTGGCTGTTTGCCGGCATGGTCACGGGCATCGGCGCGCTGGTCGTGGTCTATGCGCGCTACTACATGTCCTCCGAAGACCCGGTGCCGCGCTTCTTCGCCTTCCTGCTGGCCTTCATGGGAGCCATGACGGGGCTGGTGCTGTCGGGCAACCTGATCCAGCTCGCCTTTTTCTGGGAGATGACCTCCCTCTTCTCCTTCCTGCTGATCGGCTACTGGCACCACACCCAGGCGGCGCGGGACGGGGCGCGCATCGCGCTGACGGTGACGGCCACGGGCGGCCTCTGCCTCTTCGCGGGCCTGCTGCTGATCGGGCACATCGTCGGCAGCCATGACCTCGACGTGGTGCTGGCCTCGGGCGATGCCATCCGCGAGCACCCGCTCTATTTGCCCGCCCTGGTGCTGGTGCTGCTGGGGGCGCTGACCAAGAGCGCGCAATTCCCCTTCCACTTCTGGCTACCGCACGCCATGGCGGCGCCCACCCCGGTCTCGGCCTACCTGCATTCAGCGACCCTGGTGAAGATGGGGATCTTCCTCATGGTGCGGCTCTGGCCCGTGATGGCGGGCACCGATGCCTGGTTCTGGATCGTGGGCACGGCGGGGCTGATCACCCTGCTGGTCGGCGCCTACATCGCCATCTTCCAACACGACTTGAAGGGGCTGCTGGCCTATTCCACCATCAGCCACCTGGGGCTGATCACGCTGCTGCTGGGGCTGAACAGCCAGTTCGGGCTGGTGGCGGCCATCTTCCACATCCTGAACCACGCCACCTTCAAGGCCTCGCTCTTCATGGCGGCCGGCATCATCGACCACGAGACGGGCACGCGCGACATCCGCCGCCTGTCGGGGCTGAACCGCACCATGCCCTTCACCGGGCGGCTGGCGCTGGTGGCGGCGGCCGCCATGGCGGGCGTGCCCCTGCTGAACGGCTTCATCTCGAAGGAGATGTTCTTCGAGGAGGCGCTCTCGGCCGGCGGGTTGCTCGTGCTGCCGCTGGCCGCCATGCTGGCCTCGGCCTTCAGCGTCACCTATTCGCTGCGCTTCATCCACGGCACCTTCTTCGGCCCCGATGCCGAGGGCCTGCCGCGCCAGCCGCACGAACCGCCGGCCTGGATGCGTTTCCCTGTGGAAATCCTGGTCCTGGGCTGCATCTTCGTGGGCGTGCTGCCGGCGGCGACGGTGGGGCCCTTCCTGGACCATGCCGCGCGCTCCGTCCTGGGCGAGGCGACGCCGAACTACAGCCTCGCCGTCTGGCACGGCGTGAACCTGCCCCTGGTGATGAGCATGATCGCGCTCGCCGGGGGCGTGCTGCTTTACATGGCGCTGCAGCGCCACCTGCGCAGCGGGATCGAGGGCCCGCCCCTGATCCGGCGCCTGGAGGGGCGGCGCATCTTCGAGCGCGCGCTGGTCTTCCTCTCCTGGCGCCTCGCGCGGCGGCTGGAGGGGGTGCTCGGCACGCGGCGGTTGCAGCAACAACTGCGCCTGGTGCTGGTGCTGGCGCTGGCCGCGGGTGGCTTCGCCGCCTGGCACCGCGGCGTGGGCCCCGGCAACCTGGTGCCGCAAGGGGTGGACCCGGTCATCGCCCTCGTCTGGCTGGTCGGCGCCGCCTGCGCGCTGGGCGCGGCCTGGCAGGCCAAGTTCCACCGCCTGGCCGCCGTCATGCTGCTGGGGGGCGCGGGGCTCGTGGTCTGCATCACCTTCGTGTGGTTCTCGGCCCCCGATCTCGCGCTGACCCAGCTGCTGGTCGAGGTGGTGACGACCGTGCTGCTGGTGCTGGGCCTGCGCTGGCTGCCCAAGCGGATGGACCTGCCGGGGGCTTCCGGCGTCGAGGTCGTCACCATCAGCCGCCGCCTGCGCGACCTTGCCATCGCCATCACGGCGGGCCTCGGCATGGCCGCGCTCGCCTTCGCGGTGATGACGCGCACGCCGCCCGAGCTTCTGGCCCAGCACTTCCTCGCCCGCGCCTACACCGAGGGCGGCGGCACCAATGTGGTGAACGTGATCCTGGTGGATTTCCGCGCCTTCGACACGCTGGGCGAGATCTTCGTCCTCGGCGCCGTGGCACTCACGGTCTTTGCCCTGCTGCGCCGCTTCCGCCCCGCCCCCGACAGCCTGGACGTGCCCGAGCAGCAGCGCGACCAATCCGCCTGGGACGAGGCCCGCCCCGACCGGCGCGACGGCGACATGGTGGCGGACTGGCTGCTGGTGCCCTCGGTGCTGACGCGGCTGCTGTTTCCCGTCATCTGCATCCTGGCCGTCTATCTGTTGCTGCGCGGGCATGACCAGCCGGGCGGCGGCTTCGCGGCGGGGCTGGTGGCCTCCATCGCCATCATCCTGCAATACATGATCGGCGGCGCGGCCTGGACCGAGGAGAAGCTGCGCGTGCTGCCGCTGCGCTGGATGGGGGCGGGGCTGCTGCTGGCCGGGGGCGTGGGCCTCGCCTCGCTGTTCTTCGGCATGCCCTACCTCACCACCTATTTCGCCTATGCCGACCTGCCCTGGATCGGCCGTGTGCCGACGGCGAGCGCGCTGATCTTCGACATCGGCGTCTTCGCGCTGGTGGTGGGGGCGACAGTGCTGATGCTGATCGCGCTGGCGCACCAGTCTGTCCGCGGCCATCGCGCCGAGCGCCGGGCCGAGGCAGCCCCCCGCGCCCGGGTGCCGGGAGGGGATTGATGGAGCTGGTCGTCGCCATCGGCATCGGGGTGCTGACCGGCTCGGGCGTGTGGCTGCTGCTGCGGCCGCGCACCTTCCAGGTCATCATGGGGCTGTCGCTGCTGTCCTATGCGGTGAACCTGTTCATCTTCTCCACGGGTGGGTTGCGGACGGGCGCGGCACCGGTGCTGGAACCAGGCGGCGTGGGGGACCTTGCCACCCATGCCGACCCGCTGCCCCAGGCCCTGGTGCTGACGGCCATCGTCATCAGCTTCGCCACCACGGCGCTGTTCCTCGTGGTGCTGCTGGCCGCGCGCGGCCTGACCGGCACCGACCATGTGGACGGGCGGGAGCAGGACCGATGACGCATCTCGTCATCGCGCCCATCATCATCCCGCTTTTCGCGGGCGCGCTGATGATGCTGCTGGGCGAGCGCTGGCGCAGCCTGCGCACGGCGCTGGGCCTCGCCGCCACGGCCTCGCTGGTGGTGGTGGCCGCCCTGTTGCTGCTGCGCGCCGATGGCGCGGGGGCGGCCGAGGTGCAGCTCTATCGCCTCGGCAACTGGCCCGCCGCCTTCGGCATCGTGCTGGTGCTGGACCGGCTTTCCGCGCTCATGCTGGTGCTGGCCGCGGTGCTGGGGCTGGCCGCCCACGTCTTCGCGCTGGCCCGGTGGGACCGGGCGGGGGCGCATTTCCACCCTCTCTTCCAGTTCCAGCTCATGGGCCTGAACGGCGCCTTCCTGACGGGCGACCTGTTCAACCTCTTCGTCTTCTTCGAGGTGATGCTGGCCGCCTCCTACGGCCTCGCCCTGCACGGATCGGGCACGGCGCGGGTGCGGGCGGGGCTGCATTATATCGCGATCAACCTCGCGGCCTCGCTGGTCTTCCTGGTGGGCGTCAGCGTCATCTATGGCGTGGCGGGCACGCTCAACATGGCGGACCTCGCGGCACGCATGCACGACATCGCGCCCGAGGACCGCGCGCTGCTGGAGACGGGCTGCGCCATCCTGGGCGTTGCCTTCCTCATCAAGGCGGCCATGTGGCCGGTGGGGTTCTGGCTGCCCGGCACCTATGGCGCGGCCAGCGCGCCAGCGGCGGCCATTCTCTCGCTGCTGAGCAAGGTGGGCATCTATGCCGTGCTGCGGTTGTGGCTGCTGCTGTTCGGCGACGGGGCCGGCGCATCAGCGGGCTTCGGCGGCCCCTGGCTGGTGCTGGGGGGGCTCGCCACCATCGCCTTCGGCTCGCTCGCCGTGCTGGCCACGCAGAACATGGCGCGGCTGGCGGGCGCCTGCGTCATCGTCTCCTCCGGTACGCTGCTGGCCGCGCTCGGCGCGGGGCAGGTGGCGGTGACCGGCGGCGCACTGTTCTACATGACGAGTTCCGTGCTCGCCATCGGGGCGCTGTTCCTGCTGATCGAGCTGATCGAGCGCGGGCGCGAGGTGGGCGCCGATGTGCTGGCCGTGACGCGCGAGGCCTTCGGCGAGGGCGTGGAGGAGGAATACCTCGACGATGACGAGGAGGTCGGCGTCGCCATCCCCGCCATCATGGCGCTGCTCGGCCTGGGCTTCATGGCCTGCGCGCTGCTGCTGGCGGGGCTGCCGCCGCTGTCGGGTTTCCTCGCCAAGTTCGCCATCCTCGCACCCCTGATCGGCACGGGCGAGGGGGGCCTGCCCGCCACCACCTGGGCCATGCTGGCGGCGCTGATCCTCTCGGGCCTCGCCTGCCTCATCGCCATGACGCGGGTGGGCATGGACGCCTTCTGGGCCGCACCGGGCGCGCCGCCGCGCGTGGCCCTGGCCGAGATCCTGCCCGTGGCGGGGCTGCTCGCGCTGTGCCTTGGCCTCACCCTCATGGCGGGGCCGGTGATGCGCTACATGCACGACACGGCAGCCGGGCTGCATGCGCCCGCGGGCTATGTCGGCGGGGTGATGCGGCCATGAGGCGCGTGCTGCCCTTCCCCTGGATCTCGGCCGCGCTGTGGCTTCTGTGGTTGCTGCTACAGGGCAGCCCCGGGCCTGGTTCGGTGCTGCTGGGCGCGGCCTTGGCGCTGCTGGGCGGCTGGCTGCTGGCCGTGCTCGACCCGCCACGCGCGCGGCTGCGCCGCCCGGTGGCGGCGCTGCGCCTCGCCTGGGTGGTGCTGGTGGAGGTGTTCCGCTCCAACAATGCCGTGGCCCGCCTCATCATGGCGCCGGCCACGCGCGGGCGCAGTTCAGGCTTCGTGCGCATCCCGCTCGACATGCGAAGCCCCACGGGCCTCGCCGCGCTCGCCTGCATCCTGACCGCGACGCCCGGCACCGTCTGGGCCGAGTATGATTCCGCGCGCGGCAAGATGCTGCTGCACGTCCTCGACCTCATCAACGAGGAGGAGTGGGTCCGCATCATCAAGGACCGCTACGAGGCCCGGCTGATGGAGATCTTCGAATGACGGCGATGATCCTCTCCTGGTCCGTCTTTCTCGCGCAGGTGATGCTGGCGCTGGCCATGGGCTGCACGCTCTGGCGCGTGGCCGTCGGGCCGCGCGCCCAGGACCGCGTGCTGGCGCTGGACACCCTCTACGTGCTGGCCGCCATGCTGCTGCTGGTCTTCGGCATCCGCACCGGCAGCGTGGTGTATTTCGAGGCCGCGCTGGTCATCTCCCTGCTGGGCTTCGTGGCGACGGCCGCCCTGTCCAAGTTCCTCATGCGCGGCGAGGTGATCGAATGACCCATGCCGAGGCCATTCCGGGCTGGGCCGCCATCCTCGTCTCGCTGCTGCTGCTGCTGGGGGCGGGGCTGGGCCTCGTGGGCGCCATCGGCCTGCTGCGGCTGCGCAACTTCTATGAGCGTATCCACGCGCCCACGCTCGGCACCACGCTCGGCATCGGCAGCATCCTGCTGGCCTCGATGCTGTTCTTCACCGTGCTCCAGGCACGGCCCGTGCTGCACGAGGTGCTGATCGGCGTCTTCATGGTGCTGACCACGCCGGTGACGCTGATGCTGCTGGCCCGCGCCGCCCTCTACCGGGACCGGCGCGAGGGCAGCACCGAGGTGCCGCGGAGCAGTTCGGGCGAGGGGTAGGGCATCTTCATGCCAGGCCGAACGGCTTGGCGCCTCGGAAAACGCGCAAAACATGTATCTGGACCCGCTGCAACGCGCCGGCTCGCGGTGCAGCGGCTCCAGCCTCAGCCCCGCTTCGGCAGGCGCTCGCGCAGTTCGTTGATGCGCACCAGCGAGAGGCTGAACTCGGGGCTCATCAGCTGTTCGCGCCGCTTCGCGGCGTCCGAGACCGCCAGCGTGTTCGCATCCTGGCCCTGCATGTGGATGTAGTCGCCGATGAAATTGTCCTGGGCGAGCGAATCCCAGTCGGCCCCGTCCGGTGAGAAGACCTGCAAGGTCAGGTAGTAATCCTCCATGAACTTCATGTCGGGGAAATACTCGATCGCCGTGGCATCAATCTGGCGCATGTCGAGCAGGAAGCTGTGCACCGGCGCCAGGTTCGTCGTGAGGAAGTCCTCATGGGTCCGGCCGTGGTCAAAGACACGGTCCCGCCGCAGGATGAGGCCGCCCACGCCGTCCACGTCGGTGGAATAGACGCGGCCGAAGGTGGCGTTCCTGCCCGTCAGCCGCAGGCGGGCCAGCAGCGACGCATAGGCATGCGGGAACAGCACGTCGTCATAGTCCAGGAAGCCGACATAGTCCGGCCCGGCGGCGCGCAGCATCTCGTTCAGCATCTCCGAACGGCGGTCTGGCTGCTCGGGCGTGCCGTGGAAGAAGCGCACCAGCGGCCGGCACGCCTCCGCCCAGGGCAGCCGGTCCAGCTCGCGCAGGAAGTCCTCCCGCTCGGCCTCCGGCATGTCCTGTACACCGATGCAGGGCCGCACGCGGCACCCCGCCTGCGCCAGCAGGCTCAACAGCGCCTTGGCCAGAAGCCGCCGGTCGCCCCGCCCGTGGTAGCGGATCACGGTCGAGACGCGGTCGCCCGCCGCCTCATGCCGCTCGCCCATCCGGAAGCAGGGCGCCTGCGCGCAGACCTTGTAGCCCAGCACCGGCGCGGCCGGTTCCAACTCCATGCCCGTGCGGCCCTCATAGGGGAAGGGGATCTGCCCTGCCGGCGCGGCGGGGTCGTGCAGGAAGCCCGGATCATTGACCGGGCTCGCGCACACGCTGTGGCCGGGAAAGCGCAGTGCCGTCTGCAACAGGCGCTCGATGCTGTGGTCGGGGAAGAGGAAGAGATCCGCGAAGTAGAGCGTGAAGTCCGCCTCGGCCTGCGCCGCGCCGTCACAGTTGAGGCCTTCCGCGCGCAGGATCGCGGCCAGCTCCGCATCGGCCACGCGCAGCCTGGCGCCGCCCAGCCCACCGGAATTCGCCAGGCAGCGGACGAATTTCCGCCGCGCCTCCACATCCTGTCGCAGCCGCCCCGCCCCGGCCTCGCCGAAGCCCAGCGTGATGACGAGCTCCGCCGGCACCGCGATGCCATCCAGCGTGCCGAAGCGCCGGCCGCTCAGCGCCCGGCCGATGGCGTTGAGGTAGCCGTAGCCGAAGCGCATGTCGGGTTCGAGATGCGCGCCCTCCGCCCATTCGTTCCAGGCGTTCACGATGACGAAGCGACGGTCCACGGGCAGATGGCGTTCCGCGTCCGCGACCAGGTGCTCCATCCAGCGCTGCATCACCTCCGTGCTGAAGTGATGCACCATGAAGGCTTCGGAGCCATAGCGCGCCGTATTGTCCCAGGCCGGCACCAGTGAGCGGAACAGCGGCGCCTCGCGTGGCAGGCTCTGGCGCATGTAGTGGTTCGCGACATCCCTGTAGTCCAGGACGCTGCCATTGACCGGCCAATAGGGGCGCAGCGCGCCGCGGATGTCCCGCGCGGCGCTGCCCAGCCAGTCATGCAGCACCCGTTCGGCCCCCGCATCCATCCCGTGATCCGCGGGCGAGGCCGCGCCACGGGTCAGCACCGCGACGACATAGGGCGCCTTCAGGCCCGCCGCCTCGCATTCGCGCCGCCAGATGCCGACATAATCCTGCCCGTCCGGGATGGAGGAGGGGCGATAGACGAACAGCAGCGGCCGGCCTTCCACCTTGATGTAGCGGTCGTCCCGGAAGAAGGGGATGAGGTGGCGGATGAAGGCCCGCGCATCCTCGGGCGAGTAGTCCTGACCCAGCAGGATTTCCCGCTCATTCCCATCCCAACGGCGCGTCCAGTTCTCATTCGCCCAGCAGAAGCAGAAGGGCATCGCCACCTCGGGCGCGCCGAGCAGCATCTGGGCCGGCTTCTCCAGGATCAGCCGGCCCGAGAACCAGTAGTGGTAGAAGATCATCCCGTGCACGCCGGCCTTGCGCATCATCTCCGCCTGGAGATGGAGCTGGGCGGGGGAATCGAGGTGATAGTAGCCGAGGTCCGGGTGCGGGACGTGCTGCTGGTAATGGCCCTGGAACAGCGGGTAGGCGCCACGGACCTTGTACCACTCGGTGAAGCCCTCGCCGTGCCAGGCGCTGTTCTCGGGCGTGGGATGGAATTGCGGCAGGTAGTAGGCCAGCACCTTGACCGTGTCGTGCACGATCTCGCCCGAGAAGTCGTGCTGGGCCTCGAAGAGCGGGCCGCCCTCCCGGCTCAGCCCGGGGGCTTCCAGGCGATAGTTGCGCCCCGGCTCCGACCGCCCCGGCACGAGGATGAGGCGTTCCAGCGCATGTGCCAGCGTGCCGTCGGGCGGGATCGGTTCCTCGGGGAAATCCTCGAAGCGCAGCGGCAGGCTCAGCAGCCGCGAGAGGCTCGCCGCACGGGCCCAGAACATGGAGCCCTGCGGGAACTCGACCCGCGGCAGGTCCTCGATGCCCTCCAGCCCATGCGCGGCGAGAAGCTCGGCCGCGATGTCGCGATTCTCGCTCCAGCCGCTGTCGGTCAAGCGGATCTTGTTGCCGGCCGGATAGACCGTCTTCGCATCCCGCGCGAGCAGGTCGAGGATTTGCGTGACCCCGCTGCGCGAGCCGCAGAGCGTGTCCATGATCCGCTGGAACCAGCTCGCGTAGGAAGCCTTGTGCGGGCTCTTCTTGGTGTGGAAATGCGCCACCGCGTCGTAGCGCAGCAGGCGCGGGCCGAACTGCACGATGAGGGGGGCGATGTCACGCCCGCGGTTGGGCACCGCCTCCACGATCACCTGGCCGGCCTCGGGCAGGGCCTCGGCCAGCTGGCGCGACAGGGAAGCGGTGTCCCGCCCCTCCGGCACGGAGACGAAGAGGTCGAAGCGGGCGGGGATGTTGCGGAGGTAGCCGATGCAGCGCTCCGTCATCTCCTCGTAGTAGAGGTGCAGGTGCACGGCCAGGCGCAGCGGCGGCACCGCCGGGTCCTGCTGCAAATGGGGATTGAGGCAGTAGGGCACGATCCCGAAGGCATCGAGCAGCCAGTCCTCGGGGCCCGGTGGTTCGGCTGCGGCGGGCGGCGGCACGGGGGGCGGCGGCACATTCGCCGCCCAGGCCAGCGCGGCGGCACGGCGCAGGCCGATCTCCCGGCTCTTGCGCGCGATGCCGAGCACGAGGCCCGGATTGCGGGCGATGGCGCGGAGCAGGTCCAGGGCCTTGCCGGCCTGGGTCTGGCGCGGCGCGTGATGCACCAGCTCGCCGGCGGGGGTCACCGCGAGGCGCCCCTCGCGGCGGCCCTGCTGCAGGTAGTGCAGCAGCGGGTTCACCCCCGCCGCCCGCACATCCTCGTAGCGCGCGAGGTAGCCGCCCACGGAGAAGCCCGGCGAGGGGTCCCGGCGTTCACGCCAGCCGGTCGAGAGGAAGTGGGACAGGGGGTCCATCCCGGCCGCCTCCACATCGGGGTTGGCCGCGAGGTAGTAGGCCGGGTCGAACAGGCCGCTCTGCATGATGCGCTCGCCGGTCGTCCGCCTGTGTGCCCGCCTCCGCGCCGCCCAGGCCAGCCGCCCGGCCATGCGCCACGCCGCGCGTATCGTGCTGCGAAGCCAGGGCATGCGGGCGAGGATGGCGCGCAGCGACTGCGTGGCGCGCCAGGTCGTGCTGCCCGTGATGGCCGCCATGCCGGCCACAGCCGCCGTTTCCCGGGCCTCCGCCTGCCGGACCGCCTCGCGCAGCTCCGCGATCCTTGTCCATTCGAAGGCCAGTTCGCCCTCGGCGGACCAGCGTCGGCCGATCAGCGCGAACAACGCCTCCACCCGCGCGACCCGCTCGGGCTCGCGCAGGGCACAGAGGGCGAGGACCGCGGGCGCGGCCTCGGCGCCGACGGCCAGCACGCCCAGCCCGTGGCTGTGGCGGAAGCCGAAGGAGGGGTAGCGCTCCCGCACTTCCCCCCACAGGCGCCAGACGCCGAAATCGCCATCCCGCACCTCGGTGTCGTGCAGCAGCACGATGCCGCGGCGCGACATCTTGGGCAGCCAGGTCTCCAGGTCGTGGCGCACCGCCTCATAGGTGTGCAGGCCATCAATGTGCAGCAGGTCCACGCTGCCATTCTCGATGCGGGGGGCGGCCTCGTCGAAGGTGCAGCGCATCAGGTTCGAGAAGCCCGCATAGGCCGGGTCATGCCAGGCGCGAAGCGCGTCGAAGACGCGGCTGTCGTAGCGGCCGGCCTGGTGGTCGCCCTGCCAGGTGTCCACCGCGGTGCAGCGGCAGTCGAGCTTCTCCACCTGGGCCGAGGAACAGAAGGCGGCGTAGGAGACGCCGTTGTGCGTGCCGAGCTCCACCACGCGGCGGGGCCGCGCCACGTGCATCAGCCATTGCGCGAAGGGCACATGGCCCCACCACGCGCTGATGGCGCCTTGCCGCGCCGGTTGGCGGAAGATGGCGGGGGCCGAGCCTGGCGCGATCCGGTCAATTTCGGAAAGTCCATCATACGCCGATACTGTGTTCGAGATCGGCGTGATGCTGTCTGAAGAAGTCATTGTTCCTCGAAGGCTTTAGCCCGGCAACAAAAAATCGACACTACTCCGTTCCAGCACCCCTTTCCAGCCCGCCGGCCGCGGCGCCACGCTACCCGAGGCCGGCCGCGTCTGTTACGGGATGGCCTTCGCAACGCGGGGGCCTTGGGCGGGTGGAGAGATCGGCGGCGGTGGCGAAGGGCGGCGAGGGGGCGGCGGCACCCGTCGGGCTGCCCGGCACGGTCGTGCTGCTCGCGACCTTCAACGGCGAGGCCTTCCTGGCGGAACAGCTGCGCAGCCTGCGCGACCAGCGCGACGAGGACTGGGTGCTGGTCGTGCGCGATGATCTTTCCACCGACCGCACGCCGTCCATCCTGGACAGCTTCGCGGCGAGCTGCCGCCCCGGCCAGGTGGTGCGCCTGCCCGATGGGCCGGCGCGGCTCGGGGCGCTCGGCAACTTCCTGGCCTTGCTGGCCGAGGCACCGCGCGGGCAGCGCTATGCCTTCTGCGACCAGGACGATGTGTGGCTTCCGGACAAGCTTCTCCGCGCGCGCCAAGCCCTGGCGGGCGAGGCGGCGGATCGGCCGGCCCTGTATTGCGCCCGGCAACGCCTGGTGGATGGCGGGCTGGCGGAGCGGGGCCTCTCACCCGCCTTCCCGCGCCCCGCCTCGCTGCGCAACGCGCTGGTGCAGAACATCGCGACCGGCTGCACCGTCGTCCTCAACGAGGCGGCGCGCCAGGCGATGCTGGCGACGCCCCCGCCCGCCATCACCCTGCACGACTGGTGGGCCTATCTCGTGACCACGGCGGTGGGCGGCCGCGTCATCCTGGATCCCCATCCCGTCATCCTGTACCGGCAGCATGGTGCCAACGCCGTGGGCGCCGCGGCCGGCGGCATGTCCCGGGCGCTGCGGGCGGCGCGCCGGGGGCCTGACATCTTCACGCGGCGCTTCCTCGCGCATGTGGAGGGCCTGCTGCGCCACCCCGATCTCACGCCCGAGGCGCGAAGCCTCTTGCGCGAGCTGTCGGACCTGCCGCGCGTCGGCTTCCTCGGCAAGTTGGCCGCCCTGCGGCGCTGCGGCCTCTATCGCCAGGGCGTGCTGAAGCGCGCGGGCCTCTATGCCTGGGTGGCGTGCTGGCACCTGGCCGGCCCCGCCGGGGCGAAGCCCAGGGGCTGAGGGTCTCCGCGCGTCCCGGTCACGTCGCGCCCGCGCGCGGCCGCCGCGCGGAGGTCGGGATGGCCTCCGTGCCGATCACCCCCGACGCCTCCAGCCGCGCCAGTTCCTCCGCCCCAAGGCCGAGCACGCCCCCCAGCACCGCCCCATTGTGCTGTCCCAGCGTCGGCGCGGGGTGGCGCACCGGCAGCGGCGCCGCGCCGGCCGCGCGGAAGGGCGCCGAGGGCTGGCGGTGCGGCCCGAGCCAGGCACGATCCACCGGCTGCCAGAAGCCGCGCGCGCGCAGATGCGGGTCGTCGTAGAGCGCGGTGGGCCAGCGGACCACGCCCGACGCCACGCCCTCGGCCTGGAGTGCCGCCATGGCGGCATCCGCCTCGCGCAAGGCGGTCCAGGCGGCGAGCGCCGCCTCCAGCTCCGCCTCGCGCGCGCGGCGCCCCCCGGCGGTGGCGAGCGTGGCGTCCGCGGCCAGGTCCGCGCGGCCCATGGCGCGGCACAGCCCCCGCCAGGCCGCGTCATCCGTGATGGTCACCGCGATCCAGCCCTCCCGCGCGCAGGGAAAGGCGCCATGCGGCACGAAGACCAGGTGGCGGTTGCCCAGCCTCGGCCCAGGTGAGCCGGTGGCCGATTGCGCCACGATCCAGGGCGCCACCAGGGGGAACATGCACTCCACCTGCGCCAGGTCCACATGCTGGCCCTCGCCGGTTCGCTGGCGGTGCAGCAGCGCCACCAGCAGCGCCGCCGCCGCGTTCAGCCCGCCCACCGGGTCCCCATAGGCGAGCTGGTTGGTGGTGGGCGGCCAATGCGCCTCGCCCGAGACGCTGGGCAGGCCCGAGGCATGTTCCAGCGTGGAGCCATAGGCCCGCGCATCGCGCCAGGGCCCGCTGCCGCCGAATGCCGGCATGGAGACCATGACGAGGTCCGGCCGTTCACCCGCCAGCACCGGATAGTCGAGGCCGAGCTTGGGCAGCACCTCGCGCGCGTAGTTCTCCACCACCGCATCCACCCCGCGCACCAGGCGCCGCAGCAACGCGGCCCCCTCGGCCGAGGCGAGGTCCAGCGTGATGCCCGTCTTGTTGCGGTTGAGCACGCAGAAGCGCAGGTCCTTCTCGTAGTCACGCGCGGCGAAGAAGGCGTCGCGCGGGTCCACGCCGCGCCACCAGTCGGGGTATTGCACCGCCTCGACCTTCACCACCTCGGCGCCCAGGTCGGCCGCCTGGCGGGTGCAGAGCGGCCCGGCCCAGCCCATGCTGAGGTCCAGGATGCGCAGGCCCGCCAGCGGTAGGCCGGCATCGCCCGCCACGGCCGGGGCCGCCACGGGCGCGGCGCGCGGGGGCAGGGGCAGGCCGTCATGTTCGCCGGCCATGGGGGCGCGGCCCTCGGCCAGGGGCGGCGTGCGCGTCAGGCGCTGCGGCAGCGTCGGCCCCTCGAATTGGGCCTCGCCCAGTCGCACGGTGCCGAAGGCATCCCGCGCGCGGTGGACCGGCATCTGAAGAAGCCGCGCGATGTCCGGCACGATGGCGAAGGGCAGGCGGCGCGCCAGCGCCTCCTCGAACCACTCCTCGGCCGTGCGTTCGCGCAGGCGGGGGGCGAAGAGCGCCTCCAGCTCATCGGCATGGCGCAGGCGGTCGAGGCCGATGACGAAGCGCGGGTCACGGCCCAGCTCCGGCGCGCCGATCATCTCGCAGAAGGCGCGGAACTGCGCGGGTGTGACGATGGTGATGCCGAGCCAGCCCTCGCGGCACGGATAGACGCCGAGCGGGCTGGTGGGCGCGAAGCGGTTCACGCCGTGGCGGCGGTCCACCTCCGGGTGGGTCAGCCCCTGGGTGGCCTGGTATTCGGCGATGGCGACATTGGCCTCGTGGATGCTGACCTCCAGCCGCCGCGGACGGCCCGCGAAAAGCGCCGCGGCCGCCGCGTTGAAGGTGGCGATGCCCGCGAAGACCTCGCCCGCGATGCCGCCCAGCATGGCGGGCGGGCCCTCGGCCGGGCCGGTGCCGGCCAGCACGCCGGCCAGCGCCCGGCACGTCACATCCGTGGCGGCGAAGCCGGCATAGGGGCCGCTTTCGCCGAACCAGGAGAGCAGCACGGTGATGGGCGCCTCCGCGCCACGCTGGCCAGGGGGGCGGGCGTCCAGCAGCAGGTCGAACCCGGCGGCGTCCGGCGCGCGGGTCATGCTGCGCTTGTTGGTGTTGAGCCAGGCGAAGAGGGCGGATTGCGGCCCCTGTCCGGTCTCGACACAGGGCGGCGTGGCGCGCAGCGGGTCCCCGCCCGGGGGTTCCAGCTTCACCACCGTCGCGCCGAAATCGGCGAAGAGCTTGCCGGCATAGGCCAGGGCCACGCCGCCGCCCGCCTCCAGGACGCGCAGATGCGCAAGCGGCAGGGGCGGGCGTGGGGCTTGCGTCATGGCGCGTTCCTCCTGGCCGCGCCGCCTGGGCGGGGCCGGTTATTTGTGATCAAAGAATTTCGGAAGGCGCGGCCTGTCAACCCGCCGCGGCGACATTGATGGCGGGCACGCGCCGCCGGATGGCCTCCGCATAGACCGCGATGTCGCGCTGGATGGCGAGCCGCGCCAAGGCCCCATCGCCCAAAGCGAGGCCACGGATCACGTCATTGTGCGGGTGTTCCTCGGGCCGGTGCAGCAGGCGCATGCTCAGCAGCGCGAAGTTGAACGGCCCGCAGCGCAGCCAGAGGTTCTCCACGATCTGCAGCAGCACCGGCATGTCCGCCATGGCGCAGAGGGTGAGGTGGAAACGCTCGTTCTCCTGCATCATCTCCGGGCGGCGGTCGGCGAGGCGCGCCTCGGTCATGCGGGCGTGGATGGCGGCCAGCCGCGCCACATCGGCCGGTGTCACGCGCTCGGCCGCGCGTTCGGCGGCCTTGCCCTCCAGCTCCATCCGCAACTCGCACACCTCGCGCAGCCGCGCCTCGCAGAAGAGCGGCACGCGGGCGGAGCGGTGGTCGAGCTGTTCCAGCGCGTTCTCGCTGACCAGGCGCGCGATGGCCTCGCGCACGGGCGTCAGGCTCACGCCCAGCTCCTCGGCCAGGTGGCGCAGCTTCAGCTTCTCGCCGGGGCGGAAGCGGCTGCGCATCAGCTCCTGCCGCAGCCATTGGTGCACGCGCCCCGCGACCCGTTCCGCGCTCGGCACCTCCGGCTCCCGCTGCGCCATCATCACCCCTTTCGTCGATTCATGGCCTCGGCGCACTTGACGGGCGGCGGACCGGGATTTGTGATAACAAAATAGAGCCCCCGGAGGAAAGCCATGGCTGAAATCACCATCGTCGCCGAACTGACCAGCGCGGTGTGGAAGATCGAGGCCGGCCCCGGCGCGCGCGTGAGCGAGGGCGACGCCATCATCATCCTCGAATCCATGAAGATGGAGATTCCCGTCCTGTCGCCGGCCGATGGCACCATCACCGCCATCCTGGTCGCGGAGGGCGACCAGATCACGGAGGGCCAGGCGGTGGCCCGGATCGAGACCTGAGGTGATCGGCCCCGTCCTCATCGCGAACCGCGGCGAGATCGCCTGCCGCATCGCCTCCACCTGCCGCCGGCTGGGCGTGCCCACGGTCGCGGTGTTCTCGGACGCGGATGCCGATGCGATGCATGTCGCGGCCGCCGACCGGGCGGAACGCATCGGCCCGCCGCGGCCGGCCGAGAGCTACCTCAACATCCCGGCCATCCTGGACGCCGCGAGGCGCGCGGGGGCGCGGGCCGTCCATCCGGGCTATGGTTTCCTGAGCGAGAACGCGGATTTCGCAGAGGCCTGCACCGCGGCCGGCCTGGTCTTCATCGGCCCGCCCGCCGCGGCCATCCGTGCCATGGGCGGCAAGGCCGCGGCCAAGGCGGTGGCCCGTCGCGCGGGCGTGCCCCTGCTGCCCGGCCATGAGGGCGAGGCCACCGACGAAGAACTCGCGGCCGCCGCCGCGCGCATCGGCTACCCCGTCATGATCAAGGCGGTGGCGGGCGGCGGCGGGCGCGGGATGCGCCGCGCCGAGGATCCGTCGGGCTTCCCCGCCGCACTCGCCGCCGCACGGCGCGAGGCCGCGGCCTTCGGCGACAGCACCGTGATGCTGGAGAAGTTCGTCCCCCAGGCCCGCCACATCGAGATGCAGGTCTTCGCCGACCGCCACGGCCAGGTGATCCACCTGGGCGAGCGCGACTGCTCGCCCCAGCGCCGCAACCAGAAGCTGGTCGAGGAGGCGCCCGCCCCCGGCATGGACGAGGCCCTGCGCGTGGAGCTGGGCCGGCGCGCGACAGCCCTGGCGCGGGAGGTGGGCTATGTCGGCGCCGGCACGGTGGAGTTCGTGGCGGACGGCTCCCGCCCGCTCGGGCCGGACAGCATCTGGTTCATCGAGATGAACACGCGCCTGCAGGTGGAGCATCCGGTCACCGAGATGATCACGGGGCTCGACCTCGTGGAATGGCAGCTGCGCATCGCGGCCGGCGAGGCGCTGCCGATGCGCCAGGAGGAGGTGCGCTTCACCGGCCACGCCATCGAGGCCCGCCTCTGCGCCGAAGACCCTGCGCGCAACTTCCTGCCCTCGCCGGGGCACATCGCCGCACTTGATCTGCCCGCCCCGGGCGAGGGGCTGCGGGTGGATGCGGGCGTGCGCGCGGGTGACACGCTGACGCCCTTCTACGACCCGATGATCGCGAAGCTCATCGTCCATGCGCCCAGCCGCGCCGAGGCGCTGGCCAGGCTGGCCGAGGCGCTGGATTCCTGCCGCGCCGAGGGCATCCGCCTGAACGCAGCCTTCCTCGCCGGGCTGCTGCGAAGCGCCGAGATGCGGGCGGGCGGCGTGGACACGCATTTCCTCGAAACCTTCCGGCAGCGCGGCCTCGCCGTGCCCAGCCCCGCCTGACCCCCCCCCGCCTGACCTTGGGAAGACCGCATATGTCCGCATCGCCCCCTCCCGAGACCCCCGCCACGCCCAAGCCCGGCCTCTGGCAGCCCGAACTGGACGAGCTGCGCCTGCGCGAATCCCATGCGAGGCGCATGGGCGGCGAGGCCAAGGTGCGGCGCCAGCACGAGGCCGGGCGCCTGACCGTGCGCGAGCGCATCGAGAAGCTGGCCGACCCCGGCTCCTTCCACGAGGTCGGCGCCATCGCGGGCAAGGCGGAATACGACGCGCAGGGCCGCCTGCTGGAACTCACGCCCTCCAACTGCGTCTGGGGCCGTGCGACGCTGGACGGGCGGCGCGTGGTGCTGGTGGGCGACGACTTCACCGTGCGCGGCGGCAGCGCGGACGCCACCATCCGCGAAAAGCCGCTGATGGCCGAGCGCATGGCCCATGAATTCCGCATGCCCATCATCCGCGTCATCGAGGGTTCGGGCGGCGGCGGCTCGGTCAAGACCATCGAGACGACGGGGCGCGCCAACCTGCCCGGCGGCGTCGGCGGCACGGGGCTGTTCCTCTACACCACGCTGAACCTCTCGGCGGTGCCGGTGGTGGGGCTGGGGCTGGGCTCGGTCGCGGGGCTGGGGGCGGCGCGCCTCGCCTCCACCCATTATTCGGTGATGACCAAGAGTTCCGCCATGTTCGTGGCCGGCCCGCCCGTGGTCTCGCGCCTCGGCGCCCCCGTCACCAAGGAGGAGCTGGGCGGCTGGGAGACGCAGTGCAAGGCGGGTGCCGTGGACCACGCCGTGGACACGGAGGAGGAGGCCTTCGCATGCGCCCGGCGCTTCCTCTCCTACCTGCCCTCCTCGGTGCATGACGTCTCGCCCATCCTCCCCTGCGAGGACGATCCCGGGCGGCGCGACGAGGCGCTGATGAACGCCATCCCGCGCGAGCGGCGGCGCGTCTATCAGATGCGCCCCATCATCGAGCGCGTGGTGGACAAGGGCTCCTTCTTCGAGATGGGCAAGATGTTCGGCCGTTCGCTCATCACCGGCCTCGCCAGGCTGGACGGCCGGGCGGTCGCGGTGATGGCGAGCGACCCGTTCTTCTACGGCGGCTCCTGGACCGCGGACACCTGCCAGAAGGTGGTGCGCTTCATGGACCTGGCCGAGACCTTCCACCTGCCCGTCGTCTACCTGATGGACTGCCCGGGCTTCATGGTGGGGCTGGAGGCCGAGCGCAGCGCGACCATCCGCCACGGCGTGCGCGCCATGGCGGCGATGAACCAGACCACCGTGCCCTGGTGCACCATCGTCATCCGCAACGCCTTCGGGGTGGCCGGGGCGGCGCACCAGCCGGCGGGGCGGCTTTCGCTGCGCTATGCCTGGCTCTCGGCGCGCTGGGGCTCCCTGCCGCTGGAGGGGGGCATCGAGGCCGCCTACCGCGCCGACCTCGACGCGGCGGAGGACCCCGCCGCCAAGCTCGCGGAGATCGAGGACCGGCTGAACCTCCTCCGCTCGCCCTTCCGCACGGCCGAGACCTTCTGGGTGGAGGAGATCATAGACCCGCGCGAGACCCGGCCCCTGCTGTGCGACTTCGCCCGCATGGCCGATCCGCTGCGCCAGCCCATACCGTCGAGATTGCAGATGCGGCCCTGAGGGGGCCGTGTCCAAGGGGAGGAAACCAACATGAAAAAGATCGCCTTCATCGCCCTCGCGGCGGGGATGCTCGCCGCGACCGGCGCGCAGGCCTTTCCCGACCGCCCCATCCGCATCCTGGGCGGCTTCGCGGCCGGCGGCACGAGCGACCTCGTGAACCGCCTGACGGCCGAGGCGGTGAGCGGCGCCTTCGGCCAGCGCCCGGTGGTGGACATCCGCACCGGCGCCAACGGCTTCATCGCCGCGGCCGAGGCTGCCCGCAGCGCGCCCGACGGGCACACGGTGGTGCAATGCTCGACCGGGCTGCTGACCATCACGCCGGAACTTCCCGGCGCGCAGATGCCGATGGACCCGGCGCGCGACCTCGTGCCCATCGCCAACCTGGTGCATTCCACCCAGGTGATGGTGGTCTCGGCACGGTCCGAATACCGCAGCGTGGCCGATGTGGTGGCCGCCGCCCGCGCCCGCCCGGGCAGCATCACCTATGCCAGCGCGGGCATCGGCTCCGTCTCGCATCTCTCGGGTGCCCGCTTCGCGCAGACGGGGCGGCTCGACCTCACCCATGTCCCGTATCGCGGCGCGGCGCCGGGCGTGGTGGATGTGGCGGCCGGGCGCGCCACCACCATCATCACCAACCTGGGCGATGTGGCCGCGCAGCTGGGCGAGGGGCTGCGGCTGCTGGCCTTCGCGGACGGCATCGGCTCGCCCCGCTTCCCAGGTGTCGCGCAGATCTCCGAGACGCTGCCGGGCTATGCGGTCAGCGGCTGGTTCGGGCTCTGCGCACCGCGCGGCCTGCCCGAGGCGGTGCTGGGACGCTGGGTGGAGGCGCTGCGCGCCGGCTTCGGGGCGCCCGCGCTGCAACAGCGCCTGCTGGAATACGGCCTGACCCCGCGCTTCGAGGACCCCGCGACCTTCGCCCGCACCATCGCCACCGACCGCGCGGCCTGGGGCGAGACGATCCGCGCGGGCGGCATTCGCGTCGAATGAACCGAACGGGAGGACAATGACCATGTTCCGACGACTGATCCTGGGCGGCGTCGCCGCCATGCTGGCAGGGGCGGGGCTCGCCCAGGCCCAGGCACCCTTCGACCGCCCCACCCGCGTCGTGGTGGGCTTCGCGGCCGGCGGCACCACCGACATCACGGCCCGCGTGGTGGCGGAGGGTGCGGCCGCCGAACTTGGCCACCGCGCGGTGGTGGATATCCGCACCGGTGGCAGCGGCTTCATCGCCGCCGAATATGTGGTCCGCAGCCGGCCCGATGGCGGCACCGTGCTGCTCTGCCCCATGGGGCCCATGACCATCAGCCCCGAACTGCCGGGCATGAACCTGCCGATTGACGTGGGGCGGGACCTCGTGCCGATCGCGAATGTGGCGCGCTCCTCCTATGTGGTGGTGACGGGCGCCAACAGCCCTTATCGCACGCTGGAGGAACTGATCGCCGCCGCCCGCGCCCGGCCTGGCGCGCTGACCTATGCCAGTGCCGGCTATGGCGCGGCGCAGCACCTCTCGGGCGAGCGGCTGAAGCGCATGGCGGGCATTGACCTGCTGCACGTGCCCTACCGGGGTGCGGCGCTGGCGGCGGTGGACGTGATCGCCGGCCGGGCCGATCTGCTGATCACCAACCTCGGCGACGTGATGGGGCAGATCAAGGGCGGGCAGCTGCGCCTGCTGGCCATGGGCGACCGACAGGGTTGGCCCGACTTTCCCGACGCGCCCCGCCTGCCGGACATCGTGCCGGGGCTCGAGGTGATCGGCTGGTTCGGCCTCTGCGGCCCGCGCGGCATGCCCGAGGAGGCCATCGCCCGCTGGGCCGCGGCGGTGCGAAGCGGGCTGGAGGTGCCGCTGCTGCGGCAGCGCCTGCTGGACAGCGGCCTCGCCCCCAACTTCGAGGACCCCGCGAGTTTCGCGCGGACCATCGCCCGCGACCGGGCCGACTGGGGCGGGGTGATCCGCGCCGCCGGCATCCGCGTGGAATAACGACGGACGCCTTCCCCCGCGCCCTTCGGCCATGCTGCACTGGGCGCATGGCAAGGGAGGGCGCGGGCGATGCTGCTGCGAGGCAAGGTGGCGCTGGTCACGGGCGGGGCGTCCGGCATCGGGCGTGCGACGGCGCTGCGCATGGCCGAGGAAGGCGCCCGCGTGCTGGTCGCCGACCGTGACGGCGAAGGGGCGGCGCGCGTGGCCGAGACCATCCGCCAGGCCGGCGGCGAGGCGCGCGGCCAAGCCTGCGACGTGACGGTGGACGCCGAGGTGGCCGCCATGGTCCGCGCGGCGCGTGACGCCTGGGGGCGCCTGGACTGCGCCTTCAACAATGCGGGCGTCGCACCTGTCGAAGCGCTGCCGCTGGCCGAGATCCCGCCTGAGGAATGGTCGCGCGTCCTTGGCGTGAACCTGACAGGCGTGTTCCTCTGCCTGCGCCACCAGGTTCCGGCGATGGCGGCGGGGGGTGGTGGTTCCATCGTCAACACCGCCTCCATCGCCGGGCGTATCGCGCTGCCCAAGGCCGGCGCCTATGTGGCCGCCAAGCACGCCGTGATAGGGCTGACGCGCAGCGCCGCGCTGGACCATGCGGGGCAGGGGGTGCGCGTGAACGCCATCTGCCCGGGCTATGTGGAGACGCCGCTGGCCAGCCGGAGCATCGAGCGGCGGCGGGAGGCCATTCTCGGCCGCGTGCCGATGGGTCGCATCGGCACGGTGGAGGAGATCGCGGAGGCTGTGGTGTGGCTGCTGTCCGACCGCGCGGGCTTCGTGACCGGCGAGGCGCTGGCGGCCGATGGCGGCCATACCGCGAACTGAGCGTCCGATCGCCTTCGGCCTTCGCCGAAGGCGTGAATCGGCCGCGGCGAAAGCCCGTTATTCGGCAGCGGCGGCCCGCGCGCCCGCCCCCAGCGTGAAGCCCGGATAGCCCTCGGCGGCAATCGCGTCGCAGCGTTCGCGATAGGTGCCCACGCCACCCACATAGGGCATGAAGAGCTGCGGCTTGCCCGGGATGTTGGCGCCCATGTACCAGGAATTCGCCTGCGGATAGAGGGTGCGGTGCGCCACCTCGTTCACATGCGTGACCCATGCCTCCTGCGCCTCGGCCGTGGGTTCCACGCGCGTGAGGCCGCGCGCCTGCATCTGCGCGAGCAGGTCCGTCACCCAGTCCACATGCTGCTCGATGGAGACGATCATGTTGGACAGCACGGAGGGGCTGCCGGGGCCCGTGATCATGAACATGTTGGGAAATCCCGCCACCATCAGCCCCAGATGCGCGCGCGGCCCATCGGCCCAGAGCTGCCGCAAGGACAGCCCGCCCACGCCGCGCAGATCCATGGCCAGGATGGTGCCCGTCATCGCGTCGAAGCCCGTGGCGCAGACCAGCGCGTCCAGCTCGTGCAGGCCGGAGGCGGTGCGGATGCCGGTTGCGGTCACCTCCTCGATCGGATCCTGGCGGAGGTTCACGAGCTTCACGTTCGCGCGGTTGAAGGTCTCGTAGTAGCGCGTGTCCACGCAGATGCGCTTGGTACCGATGGGGTGGTTGGTGGGGGCCAGCGCCTCGGCCACCGCGGGGTCCCGCACCATGGCGCGGATCTTGCGGCGGACGAATTCGGCGGCCGTGTCGTTGGCCTCCTTGTTCAGCAGCAGGTCGCTGAAGGCGGCCATGAAGGCGGTGCCGCCAGCCTGCCAGCGGCGTTCGTATTCCGCCTCCCGTTCCTCGGCGCTGACTTCCAGCGCGGATTTCGGGTTGAGTTCGTAGAGGATGCCCGTGCGCATCTTCCGCGCCGCCGCGCGCCGCGCCGCGTAGTCCTGCTTCCAGGATTGCTCATAGGGCGCGTCCATCGGCGCGTTGCGCGAGGGGATGGAGAAGTTGGGCGTGCGCTGGAACACGGTGAGTTGCGCCGCCTGCTCCGCGATCACGGGAATGGCCTGGATGGCCGAGGACCCCGTGCCGATGACGCCCACGCGCTGGCCGGTGAAGTCCACCCCCTCATGCGGCCATTGCCCGGTGTGCAGCACGCGGCCCGCGAAACGCTCGATGCCCGGGATGTCCGGCAGGCGGGCCGAGGAGAGGCAGCCCGTCGCCAGCACCAGATGCCGCGCCACGACGCCCTGGCCGCGGTCGGTGGCGATGCGCCATTCGCCGGCCTCCTCGTCCCAGCGCGCGGCGGTCACGCGCGTCTCGAAGCTGATGTCGCGGCGCAGGTCCAGCGCATCGGCCACATGGTTCGCATAGCGCAGGATCTCGGGCTGGGCGGCGAAGCGTTCGGACCAGCGCCAGCCCTGCTGCAACTCGTCGAGGAAGGAGTAGGAATACTGCATGCTCTCCACGTCGCAGCGCGCGCCCGGATAGCGGTTCCAGTACCAGGTGCCGCCCACGCCCGCGCCCGCCTCCACCACATGCGCGGCGAGGCCCAGGCCGCGCAGCCGATGCAGCATGTACATGCCGCCGAATCCGGCACCCACGACAAGCACGTCGAGGCGCGAAGGCGGGGTCATCTTGGACATGGTGTTCTCCCTCTGGCCAGGAGCCTATCGGGCTTGCCGCCGCCACTTCAATGCGTTTGCGGCGCAGTCTTGTCTTGCGGGATGAGGGGCTGATTTTGGAACGTCCGCCACACGACGCGACACCCCCGAAATTCATGCTTGCTTTGCGCCGCGAACCTCGCCGCTAATGTTCGCGGCATCGGTGCGCGAGAAGCGCCGGCTCGTGGAGGAATGATGGGGTCCAGGGGGAAGTCCGTGCGGCGAGAGCCCGCGCGTGCGAAGGGTGTGGCGCGTGGCGCTGCTTGAGGTCCGGGACATCGTGGTGCGCTTCGGCGGCGTCACCGCCGTGGGCGGCGTCTCCTTCGACGTGCATGAGCGACAGATCTGCGGCCTCATCGGCCCCAATGGGGCGGGCAAGACCACGCTGTTCAACGTGATCAGCGGCATCTACCGCCCGCAGGAGGGCCAGGTGCGCTTTGCCGGCACCGTCACCACCGGCCAGCCGCGCCACCGCATGGCGCCGCTGGGGCTGGGGCGCACCTTCCAGAACCTCGCCTTGTTTAAGTCCATGACGGTGCGGGAGAACATCCTGGCCGGCGCGCATTCGGCCGGTGGCGCCGGTTTCCTGGCCAATGCGCTGCGCCTGCCGCGCGCGCGGGCCGAGGAAGCGGCGGCCGCGCGGCGCGCGCGCGAACTCATCCATCTGCTGCAACTGGAGCCCGTGGCCGACAAGCTTGTGGTGGACCTGCCCTTCGGCACGCAGAAGCGCGTGGAGATGGCCCGCGCCCTCATCAGCGAACCCAAGCTGCTGTTGCTGGACGAACCCGCGGGCGGCCTGAACCATGGCGAGGTGGATGAGCTGGCCGAGCTGTTCCAACATGTCCGCCGCAGCTTCGACCTGGCCATCCTGCTGGTCGAGCATCACATGAGCCTCGTCATGCGCGTCTCCGACAAGGTGGTGGCGCTCGACTTCGGCAAGAAGATCGCGGACGGAACGCCGGACGAGGTGCGCAGCAGCCCCGAGGTGATCCGCGCCTATCTGGGCGATGGCCATGCGGAGGTCGTCCATGCTGCTTGATGTGAAGGGGCTGCGCGCCGGCTATGGCCCGACGCATGTGCTGCACGGCCTCGACTTCGCGGTTGAGGAGGGGGGTGTCACCACCCTGCTCGGCGCCAATGGCGCGGGCAAGACCACCACGCTGCGCGCCGTCTGCGGCATGGTCCGCATGGAGGGCGAGGTGAACCTCTCCGGCCAGCGCATCACGGGCCTTGCCACCGAGGACATCGCGCGGCGCGGCGTGGCCCATGTGCCCGATGGCCGCGGCACCTTCATGGAGCTGACGGTCGAGGAGAATTTCCGCCTGGGCGCCTATGTGCGCCGCGACGGGGAGGTGCAGCGCGACTTCGAGCGCATGTGGGAGTGGTTTCCCCGCCTGAAGCAACGCTGGAGGCAGCAGGCCGGCACGCTCTCCGGCGGCGAGCAGCAGATGCTGGCCATCGCGCGCGCGCTGCTGCTGCGGCCCAAGCTGCTGCTGCTGGATGAACCGAGCTTCGGCCTCGCGCCGCTCATCGTGCAGGACATCTTCGGCATCCTCCGCCGCATCCGCGCCGAGAGCGGCGTGGGCATCCTGCTGGTGGAGCAGAACGCGAACCTCGCCCTCGAACTCGCCGACCGCGCCTACCTGCTGGAGACGGGGCGCATCGTCATGTCCGGCCCCGCCGCCGAAATCCGGCAGGACGAGGCCATCCGCCGTTCCTATCTGGGATACTGACCCATGGATGCGTTTCTCTTGCAGCTCGCGGCCGGCATCGCCACGGGCGGCATCTATGCCTCCGTGGCACTCGCCATCGTCATGATCTACCAGGCGACCCACCATGTGAATTTCGCCCAGGGCGAAATGGCGACGCTTTCCACCTTCATCGCGCTCACCTTCATCCAGGCGGGGTTTCCCTACTGGGTCGCCTTCGGCGCCACTTTGGCGGTGTCGTTCGTGATGGGGGCGCTGGTGGAACGCCTCATCATGCGGCCGGTGCAGCACGCGCCCATCCTGACGCATGTGGGCGTCTATATCGGCATGCTGCTCATCATCGGGAACCTGACGGGCTGGGTGTTCGGCTACACGACCAAGGTGTTTCCCTCGCCGTTTGAAGGCGGCGGGCCGATGCTGGGTGGCCTGCTCTCGGCGCACCAGTTGGGCAGCGTGGGGGTGACGCTGGGCGTGCTGGTGCTGGTCTATCTGTTCTTCACCAAGACCTCGCTCGGGCTGGCCATGCGGGCCGCGGCCTACAACCCGCGCTCGGCGCGCCTCGTGGGCATCAGGGTGGACGTGATGCTGGCGCTGGGCTGGGGGCTCGCGGCGGCCATCGGCTCGGTGGCGGGAATGATGGTGGCGCCCATCGTCTTCCTCGACCCGAACATGATGCTGGGTATCCTGCTCTATGCCTTCGCGGGCGCGCTGCTGGGCGGCATTGACAACCCGCCGGGGGCCGTCGCGGGCGGCTTCCTGGTGGGCGTGCTGGAGAACCTGGCCGGCGCCTACATCGTGGGGACGGAGCTCAAGCTCTCCGTGGCGCTCGTCATCATCATCGGCGTGCTGGTGCTGAAGCCCTCCGGGCTCTTCGGCCGCGTCGTCTTCTCGAGGGTGTGAGGGATGAGCGCGATCCAGGAGACCCCCGGCCTCGCCGCCGCCGCCCCCCGCGCCAGCGTCGCGCGCCGCGGCGCCTGGCTGGCGCTGGGGCTGGCCGTGGCGCTGGCGCCGCTCTGGCTGCTGGAAAGCTTCCACCTGTTCCAGCTCACCATGGCCGTCATCATGTCGCTGGCCGTGCTGGGGTTGAACATCGTCACCGGCTACAATGGGCAGATCTCGCTGGGGCATGGCGCCTTCTTCGCCATCGGCGCCTATGTCACCGCCATCCTGATGGCGCAGGCCGACTGGTCCTTCTACGCGACCCTGCCCTTCGCGGCGGCCATCTGCGGCATGGTGGGTTATGCGGTGGGGCTGCCGGCGCTGCGGCTGGGCGGGTTGTATCTGGCGCTCGTCACCTTCTCGCTCGCGGTGGCCGTGCCGCAGCTGCTCAAGCACCGGGCGCTGGAGGGCTGGACAGGCGGCGTGCAGGGCCTGTTCCTGATGAAGCCCGAACCGCCCGCCTGGCTCACCGCGCGCGTGGCCATCACGCCCGACCAGTTCATGTATCTGCTGGCGCTGGTGGTGGCGGCGCTCTGCTACCTGCTGGCCTGGAACCTCATCCGCGGGCGCATCGGCCGCGCGCTGATGGCCACGCGTGACCACCCGACGGCGGCCGAGGCCATGGGCATGGACATCGCGGCCCTCAAGACGCGCGCCTTCGCGGTGAGTGCCATGATCACGGGCGTGGCCGGCGCGCTCTCGGCCGCCGCGGTGGAGTTCGTGGCCCCCGACAGCTTCACCTTCCTGCTGTCCATCTCGCTCTTCGTGGGGATGGTGGTGGGGGGGGTGGCGTCCATCCTGGGCTCGGTCTTCGGCGGGCTTTTCGTGCTCTTCGTGCCCAACATCGCCGAGAGCATCAGCCGCGCGGCACCCGGCGTCATCTACGGCATCATTCTCATCGTGTTTCTGTTCGTCCTGCCCGATGGGGTCGCGGGGCTGGTGCGCCGCGTCCTCGCCCGGTTGGGCGGGCGTGCGCCCTGATCATCACAACAAGAAACGAGAGGAACACATCCATGACCACCACCCGCCGCCTTCTCCTCGCCGGCAGCGCCGGCGCAGTCGCCGCCCCCTTGGCCGCGCCCCAGATCGCCGCCGCGCAGGAAGCGCCCGGCGTCACGGCGACCGAGCTCCATATCGGCAGCACCAACGCGCTGTCCGGCCCGGCCTCCTCCTATTCCGTGATCTCGCGCTGCCTGGAGGCCATGTTCCGCCGCCTGAATGACGAGGGTGGCGTGGGTGGCCGCCGCGTGCGCTTCACCGTCTATGATGACGGCTACCAGCCCCCGCGCACCCTGGAACAGACCCGCCGCCTGGTGGAGCGTGACCGCGTGGCCTTCCTGTTCAACCAGCTCGGCACGCCCACCAACAACGCGGTCCACCGCTATGTGAACCAGCGCCGCGTGCCGCACCTGTTCCTGGCCACCGGCGCCGACAAATGGGCGAACCCGCGCGAGTTTCCCTACACCATGGGCTGGCAGCCCAGCTATCGCGTCGAGGCGCAGATCTACACCAAGCACGTCCTGGAACAGCGGCCCAACGCGAAGATCGCGCTGCTCTACCAGAACGATGACTTCGGGCGGGACTACCTGCACGGCGTGCAGGACGTGCTGGGCGACCGCTTCCGCTCCATGGTCGTCACCGCCACCAACGAGGCGACGGACCCCACGATCGACAGCCAGATCGTCCAGCTCCAGGCGACGGGCGCCGATGTGCTGATCTGCGGCGTCATCCCGCGCTTCGCCGCCCAGGCCATCCGTCGCGTGCACGACATCGGCTGGCGGCCGATGATGTTCATGACCAACGTCTCGGTCTCGGTGGGCGTGGTGATGCAGCCGGCCGGGGTGGAGAAGGGCGTGGGCCTCATCACCTCCGACTACCGCAAGGACCAGTCCGACCCCGCCTGGGCCAATGACCCGGGCATGAACGAGTGGCGCCAGTTCATGCAGCGCTACATCCCCGACGGCGATCTGGGCGACAACAACTACACCTACGGCTATGGCGTGGGCGCGACCATGATCCAGGTGCTGCGCCAATGTGGCAACGACTTCAGCCGCGAGAACGTGATGAACCACGCCCGCAATATCCGCCCCATGCAGTTGGCCACGCTGCTGCCTGGCGTCCTGGTGCAGAGCCAGCCCGACAACTACAACGTGATCCGCCAGATGCAGCTGCAGCGCTGGAACGGCAGCAGCTGGGAGCGCTTCGGCCAGGTGATCGAGGGCGCGGGAAGCTGAGGCCCGGGGGCGCCATCAGCCCTCGCCTCGGGGGCTGGTGGCATCGCCGCCCCCGGCAGCCACGTAGACGTGCAACGCGATTTCCGGATAAGGTGAACCTATCGCCGGTTGAGGTTCCGCTTGGCACCTCAGCCTTTGCGCGAGAGGACGGCCTGGCCCGCGTGGCCGCTGTCCGGACGGCGCCAGTGCGGACCCACGCGCCTGTCAGCCAGCCGGAGAGAACGCGTTGCGAAGATGTCCCGGAACCGCCATCGCCGAGGCAGCGTCCCGTTTGCAGGACCTGCACCGACGCGGTGCCGAGAGCCAACTGAACGGAGCGGCGTGGTGACGAACCTCCTCACCACCGGGGAGTGGGCCGCGGCGGGCCTCGGCGATGGCGAACTGCTCGACCTGGCCGGCATCGGCGCCTGGCGCGCGAACCTCGAGGATGGCTCCCTCTACTGGTCCCGGCGGACCCGCGAATTGCACGAAGTGGGCGACGACTACATCCCCAGGCTCGATGCGGGGCTGGCCTTCTATCCCGAGGCCGCGCGGGGCCCCCTGCGCGAGGCGCTGGAGCGGTCCTTCCGCGACGGCTCGCCCTGGGACCTGGACCTTCCCTTCGTCACGGCGCGCGGGCGCGCGCGCACGGTGCGCCTGCGCGGCCGCGCGGCGCGCGACATGTCCGGCCGGCGCCTGCTGTTCGGCATCATGGAGGACATCACGGACCTCGCCGCGCGCCGCGCCGAACATGCGCGCCTCGCGCTGGTTGTCCAGCAGATGACGACGCCCGTCATCATCACGGATGCGGCCGGTCGCACCGAGTGGGTGAACGAGGCCTTCGTGCGCGCCACCGGCTACAGCCTGGCCGACCTGCTGGGCCGCAGCCCCGGCTCGGTGCTGCGGGGGCCTGGCACCGATCCGGCCACGACGGCGCTGATGCGCGAGGCCGTCCGTGCGGGCCGGGGGTTCCATGTCGCGGTCGTGAACCACCGCAAGGATGGCAGCCCCTTCTGGATCGAGATCGAGGCCACCCCCATCCGGGCCGCGGATGGCGCGCTGGGCGGCTTCATCGCGGTGGAGACGGACATCACGGCCCGCCGCCGCGCCGAGGAGGAGGCACGGGCCGAAATCGCCCGCCGCGCCGCGGCCGAGACCCTGCTGCGCGAGATCATCAACTCGCTCCCCTCCGCCCTCTATGTGTGCGACCCGCAGGAGCGCATCTTCCTCTGGAATGACGCCTACCTGGCCATGTTCCCGCACCTCGCGCCGGTGCTGCGCGCCGGCACCACGGTCGAGGGGCTGATCAGGGCCGGCGTCGCCAGCGGCGCCTATGCCCATGGGCTGAACCCGGGGTCGCCGGAAGCCGAGAGCTGGATCATGGACCTCTTGCAGCGCATCCGCTCGGCCGGGCCTGACAGCCCGAGCCGCGAGGTGCCGCTGCCCGGCGGGCGCTGGGCACAGGCGATGGAGCGGCGCACGCGCGCGGGCCATATCGTGAGCCTGCGCACCGACATCACGCCGCTGAAGCACGCCATGGCCGAGGTGCAGGCCGCGGCCGAGGCCAAGAGCATGTTCCTGGCCCGCATGTCGCATGAATTGCGTACGCCGCTGAACGCCATCCTGGGCTTCGCGGAACTGCTGCTCTCCGGCAGCGCGCCCACGCCCGAGCAGCATGAGCAGCTTCGCCTGCTGCATGAGGCAGGGACGCATCTGCGCGACCTGGTGAACCGGCTGCTGGACCTCGCCAAGATCAATGCCGGCAAGCTGGAGCTCGAGCCGGCGCCCATCGCCCTTGGCCCGCTGCTGGAAGGCTGCATGGGCCTGCTGGGTCCGGAGGCCAACCGCAAGGGAATCGCGCTCAGGCTCGACACCGCGCCGGGCCTGCCCGAGGCCGTGGAAGCGGACGCGACGCGGCTGCGGCAGATGCTGCTGAACCTGCTCTCCAACGCCGTGAAATTCACCCCGCCTGGCGGCCACGTCACCATGCGGGCCGCGGCCGAGGCCGGGGGCATGGTCCGCATCGAGGTGCGGGACAGCGGGCTGGGCGTGCCCGAGGAAAAGCGCGATCTTCTGTTCCAGGACTTCACCCAGCTCGGACGGGCGGGCGATTCCGAGAGCTCCGGCACGGGCCTCGGCCTCGCCATCACGGCGCGCCTCGCGGAGCTGATGCGGGGGCGCGTCGGCGTGGACAGCCTGCCGGGGCAGGGCGCCACCTTCTGGCTCGAACTGCCGCTGCGGCCCGCGCGCATGCCTGTGGACGGTGCCGGCGCACCGGCCGGTGCCCCCGCCTTGCCGCCGCTGCGCCTGCTGGTGGCCGATGACATCGCGCCCAACCGCATCCTCATGCATGCGGTGCTGACTGCGGCGGGGCACCATGTCACGCTTGCCACCAATGGGGTGGAGGCCCTGGCGGAGGTGCAGTCCGGCCAGTTCGACGCGGTGCTGATGGATGTGCGGATGCCCGGGATGGACGGTCTGGAGGCCACACGGCGCATCCGCGCGCTGCCTCCGCCCTTGAACCGCACGCTGGTGATCGCCGTGACGGCCTCGGCCATGTCCGAGGAGATCGAGGAATGCCGCGCCGCCGGCATGGACGCGCATCTGGCGAAGCCTGTGGACCGCGAGGTGCTCTTTGCCCTGCTGCGTCGGTTGCAGTCCCCTGGCTCGGAGCTGGAGGCTTAGCTCCTGCTACGGAAGGCTGGCCGAGGAAGGGAAATGGCGGAGGGGATGGGATTCGAACCCACGATAGGACTTGACATCCTATAACGGTTTAGCAAACCGCCGCCTTCGGCCACTCGGCCACCCCTCCGCAGGAGTGGAAAGTCACACGGCGTATGCAGTCGCGGGTGATACAGCCCCAACCCGCCCCCGTCAAATGCCACCTGAAAGCGGGCGCGCGTCGCGGCCGCGCGCCCCCCAACCCTTCAGCCCAGCGACACCTCGAAGCCCCGCGCCGTCCCCGGGCGGGCCATCATCCGCTCATACCAGGCGGCCACGTTGGGCAGGTCGTCGAAGGGCACCTGGTGCCGCTCATGCCGCCAGGCCCAGCCGATGATGGCGAAGTCCGCGATCGAGGGCTCGCCTTCCGTCGCCACGAACTCCCGCCCGGCCAGGCGCCGGTCCAGAACGCCATAGAGGCGCTTTGTCTCGCTGTGGTAGCGGTTGAAGCCGTAGTCCCGCGCCGGGCCCTCGGGCTGCATCAGGAAGTGGTGCACCTGGCCGGGCATGGGGCCGAAGCCGCCCATCTGCCACATCAGCCACTCCATCACCGGCACGCGGGCGGCCAGGTCCTTCGGCCAGAACTTGCCGGTCTTCTCGGCCAGATACCACAGGATGGCGCCGCTCTCGAACACGGTCGCCGGCTGGCCGCCCGGGCCATTCGGGTCGCGGATGGCAGGGATTCGGTTGTTCGGCGCGAATTTCAGGAACTCGGGGTTAAACTGTTCGCCCTTTGAGATGTTCACAGGGTGCACGCTGTAGTCCAGCCCCATCTCCTCGAGGGCCACGCTGATCTTGCGGCCATTGGGGGTGTTCCAGGTGTGCAATTCGATCGTCATGCGGGGCCTCGTTCCGGAAGGGACAAGGTCCCATATGGCGCAAGCGCCACGCCAAGACAAAGGTCCCCGCCACTCATGCCTCCCCGCCACGACGACTACGCCGCCATGCACTACCACGCCAACGCCAAGTCGCTGGTCGTGGCCTACCTCATCTGGTTTTTCCTGGGCTATGGCGGGGTGCACCGCATGTATCTGGGCCGCTGGCTCTCCGGCCTCTTCATGCTGGGCGTCTTCGTCATGTCCTGGGTGCTGTCGCTGGTGTTCATTGGCTATATCGGGCTCGGCTTCATCCTGGTGTGGTGGGTGCTGGATGCGCTGTTGATGCCCATGCTGGTCCGCCGCAGCAACGAAGCGCTGATCCGCCGCCTGACGCGCTGACACGAAGCGCAAGAAAGCGTGGGCCGCGTGCCCTTGCCCCGCCGCGCACCCCCCGGCTAGACCCCGAAGCCGTTGCAGTTCAGGGGCCAGCGAATGCGCGCAGCCATCATTCTCGCGGCGGGGCAGGGCACCCGCATGCGGTCGAGCCAGCCGAAGGTGATGCACCATCTGGCCGGCCGGCCCATGGTGCAGCATTTGCTGGCCGCCTGCGCGCCGGTGTTCCAGCGCATCGTGGTGGTGGTGGGGCCGGGCATGGAGCCGCTGGCCGCCGCGGTCGCTCCGCACGCCACGGTGGTGCAGCACGAACGCCTGGGCACCGGCCACGCCGCGCGCATCGCGGCCCCCCTGCTGGAGGGCTTCGGCGGCGATGTGGCGGTGCTCTATGGCGACAACCCCCTCATCACCACCACGACCCTGGAACGCCTGGTCGCGGCGCGCGCGCAGGCGGATCTCGCGCTGCTGGCCATGCGCCCGGCCGACCCAGGCCGCTACGGCCGCGTGGTGCTGGACGGGGCCGGGCAGGTGGAGCGCATCGTCGAACATGCCGACGCGACCGAGGCGGAACGCGCCATCGGCCTGTGCAATGCCGGCGTGGTCTGCGCCGCCGCGCCGCTTCTGTTCCGCTGGCTGGCCGCGCTGAAGAATGACAACCGCCAGGGCGAATACTACCTGACCGACGTGGTCGCCGCCGCCCGCGCCGAGGGCCTGCGCACCACGGCCGTCGAAGCGCCGGAGGCCGAGCTCCGCGGCATCAACACCCGCGTCGAACTGGCCGCCGCCGAGGCCGAGATCCAGTCCCGCCTGCGCGCGGCCGCCATGCTGGGCGGCGCCACCCTGACCGACCCCGGCAGCGTGACGCTGGCCTGGGACACGCGCCTCGCCCCCGATGTGGTGGTGGAGCCGCATGTGGTCTTCGCCCCCGGCGTGGCGGTGGAGGAGGGTGCCCGCATCCGCGCCTTCTCGCACCTCGAGGGCTGCGTGGTGCGCGCGGGCGCCATCATCGGCCCCTATGCGCGCCTGCGCCCGGGCGCCGATGTCGGGCAGGGCGCGCATGTCGGCAATTTCGTGGAGCTGAAGGCCGCCACCCTCGGCGCCGGCGCCAAGGCCAACCACCTGACCTATCTGGGTGATGTGACGGTGGGGGCGGGGGCCAACATCGGCGCGGGCACCATCACCTGCAACTATGACGGCGTGAACAAGCACCGTACCGAGATCGGGGAGGGCGCCTTCATCGGCAGCGACACCGCCCTGGTCGCCCCGGTGCGCGTGGGCGCGCGCGCCATCACCGCCGCCGGCAGCGTCATCACCGAGGATGTGCCGGAGGATGCGCTCGCCATCGCCCGCGGCCGCCAGGCCAACAAGCCCGGTCGCGGCGTCAAGCCGCGCCAAGAACAGCCCGGCGTCAAGCCGCAGCCGCGCCGCAAGAGCTGAGGAGCCCACCCCATGTGCGGAATTGTCGGAGTTGTCGGCCGCGAGGCCGCCGCGCCGCGCCTGCTGGACGCGCTGCGGCGCCTCGAATACCGCGGCTATGACAGCGCGGGCATCGCGACGCTGACGGAGGGCCGCATCGAGCGGCGGCGCGCCGAGGGCAAGCTCCTCAACCTCGCCGCCGTGCTGGAAGCCACGCCGCTGGAAGGCACCACGGGCATCGGCCACACGCGCTGGGCCACCCATGGCGCGCCGGTCGAGCGCAACGCCCACCCGCACGCCACGCTGCGGGTCGCGGTGGTCCACAACGGCATCTTCGAGAACTACGCCGAACTCCGCACGGAACTCGAAGGCAAGGGCTACGTCTTCGAGACCGAGACCGATACCGAGACCTTCTGCAAGCTGGTGGACTGGCACCTCGTCCAGGGCCTGCCCCCGCGCGAGGCCGCGGCCGCCGCCCTCTCCCGCGTGCACGGCGCCTTCGCGGTGGCCATCATGTTCGCGGGCCACCCCGAGATGCTGGTGGTGGGCCGCCACGGCGCGCCGCTCGCCGTGGGTTTTGGCGAGGGCGAGATGTTCGTGGGGTCCGACGCGCTTGCCCTGGCCCCGCTCACCCGCCGCATCGCCTACCTGGATGAGGGCGATCATGCGGTGCTGACGCCCGGCGGCGCGCAGTTCTACGACGCCGAGGGCCAGCCCACCGAACGTGCCATCCGCGTCAGCGCCGTCTCGGGTGCCGCGATGGGCAAGGGCAATTATCGCCACTTCATGGAGAAGGAACTCCATGAACACCCGGCCGTGCTGGGCGACACGCTGCGGCAATATCTCGATCCCGCCACGCTGGGCGTGAACCTGCCCAACCTGCCCTTCGACATCCGCGACGTGCCGCGGCTGACCATCACCGCCTGCGGCAGCGCCTTCCTGGCGGGGCTGGTGGGGCGCTACTGGATCGAGCAGCTCGCCCGCCTGCCGGTGGATGCCGATGTGGCGAGCGAATTGCGCTACCGCGACCCGCCGCTGCCCGAGGGCGGCGCCGCCCTTCTCATCAGCCAGTCCGGCGAGACGGCGGACAACCTGGCCGCCATGAAGATGCTGCGGGCGCGGGGCCAGAAAATCCTGTCCATTGTGAACGTGCCCGAGAGCAGCATGGCGCGCGAAAGTGACGCCACCGTGCTGACCGTGGCGGGGCCGGAGATTTCCGTCGCCTCCACCAAGGCCATCACGGCGCAGCTTTCGGTGCTGGCCTGCCTCGCCATCGGCTTCGGGCGCGCGCGCGGCACGCTCGCGCCGGAGGAGGCCGCGCGGCTGTCCAACGCCCTGCTGCAGGTGCCCGAGCATGCGGCGGCGGTGCTGGCGCAGGATGCCGAAATCCGCGCACTCGCCGCCGAGGTGGCCGGCGCGCGCGACGTGCTCTTCATCGGCCGCGGTGCGCTCTATCCCATCGCGCTGGAGGGTGCGCTGAAGCTGAAGGAGATCAGCTACATCCACGCCGAGGGCTATGCGGCGGGCGAGATGAAGCACGGCCCCATCGCGCTGATTGACGCTTCGGTGCCGGTCATCGCGCTCTGCCCCTCGGGCCCGCTCTATGAAAAGACGGCGTCCAACCTGCAGGAGGCGGCGGCGCGTGGCGGGCGCATCATGGCCTTCACCGATGCCGCGGGCGCGCCGGCGCTGCGCCGCTTCGCCGAGCGCGTGGTGGTGCTGCCCGACGCCGACCCCTTCAGCCAGCCCATCCTGCACGCCATCCCGGTGCAACTGCTGGCCTATCATGTGGCTGTGCTGAAGGGCACGGATGTGGACCAGCCGCGCAACCTGGCGAAAAGCGTGACGGTGGAATAGGCAAGGCGCCCCGAAAACGGGCAGGGAGTGCGCCATAGGCGCGGCTTTGCCTGCCAAGACGGCTTGGCGTCGCCCTGTGTATCAACAATTGGTCTCCCGGAACGGACATCCAGTCCAGGCCGGAGAGAGCACATGAACCGTCGCTTGATGTTGGGCGCCGCCGCGGGCGGCATCGCGGGCAGCCTCGCCACCCCCGCCGTCGTCACCGCGCAGACCACCTTCAACTGGCGCATGACCAGTTTCTACGGCCCCCAGGCGGCCTTCTACTCCACCGGCCCCGGCTCGGCGCGCGATCTGATTGACCGCATCCAGCGCATGTCCAACAACCGCCTCCGCATCCAGTTCTTCGGCGCTGGCGAACTGATCCCGGCGGCCGAGGGCTTCGATGCCGTGAGCGCCGGCATCGTCGAGATGAACTACGCCAACGCCTATTTCTGGACCGGCAAGACCTTCGCCGCGCAATACTTCACCGCCGTGCCCTTCGGCCTGAACTTCCAGGGGCTGAACGGCTGGATGTATGATGGCGGCGGCCTCGATCTCTGGCGCGAGGTCTATGACCGCTTCAACCTGGTGCCCTTCCTCTGCGGCAACACCGGCGTGCAGATGACGGGCTGGTTCCGCCGCCCCATCAACACGGTCGAAGATCTGCGCGGTCTCAAGATGCGCGTACCGGGCATGGCGGGGCGGGTTTACCAGGCGCTGGGCGTGGATGTGCGCCTGCTGCCGGGTGGCGAGATCTTCCCCGCCCTGGAGCGCGGCGTGATTGACGCGGCGGAGTTCGTCGGCCCCTACCTGGACCGCCAGCTCGGCCTGCACCGGGTGGCCAAGAACTACTACACGACGGGCTGGCACGAGACGGCGACGGCGTCCGAGCTCATCATCAACAAGGCCGCCTGGGCCCGCCTGCCCAATGACCTCAAGGCCATCGTCGAGAATGCCGTCGCCGCCTGCAACGTCATCTCCGAGGCCTGGTGCCAGAAGAACAACGCGGATGCCATGGACGACCTGATCCGCAACCACGGCGTGGAGGCGCGCGAACTGCCCGATGCCGTGGTGGCGCGTCTGCGCGAGGAGACGGCGAAGGTGCTGGAGGCGGCGGTGGCGCGCGATGCGGTGACGCGCCGCGTGCATGAGAGCTACATGGCCTACAAGGCGCGCTTCGACGCCTGGTCGCGCTACTCGGAAGTGCCCTACCACAACAAGATCCGGGAAGCATGAGCCGCGCCGCCGACGCGCTGGAGGCCGTGGTGGAGGGGCTGGGACGCCTCTCCGCCGTGGCGCTCATCGGCCTGGTTCTCGTCATGGCGGGCAATGTGCTGCTGCGCTACGGCTTCTCCGCCGGCAGCGTCTGGGCGCAGGAGCTCGAATGGCACCTGATGTCGCCCATTGCGCTGCTGGGCGCGGCCTGGGCGCTGCGCCATGGCGAGCATGTGCGGGTGGACGTGCTCTACGCCCGCATGAGCGAGGTGTGGCAGAACCGGGTGGAGTTCCTCTCCTGCCTCGCCGGGCTGCTGGTGAGCCTGGCCGTGATCTGGCTGTCCTGGCGCTATGTCATGCAGTCCTGGATGCAGGGCGAGGGCTCGGCCAATCCGGGCGGCATTGACGCGCGCTACATCCTGAAGGGCTTCATCCCCTTGGGCTTCGCGCTGCTGGCGCTGCAATTCACCGCCCTTCTCCTCCGCCTCGCGCCGCGCCTCGGGCGCTGAAACTTCCGGACCCCCCGCCATGCCGATCCAGGAAATCTACGCCATCGCGATGCTGCTCGCCTTCTTCGCGCTGCTGCTCGTGGGGGTGCCGGTGGCGCTGACGCTCGCCATCTCGGGCTTCGTCTTCGGCTGGCTGGGCTTCGGGCCCATGCTGTTCAACCTGCTGCCGGCGCGCATCTACGGCGTGGTGACGAACTACACGCTGCTGGCCATCCCGCTCTTCGTCTTCATGGGGGTGATGCTGGAAAAGTCCCGCCTGGCCGAGGACCTCATGGCGGTGGTCGGCCGCCTTGCCGGCAATTTGCGGGGCGGGCTGGCGCTGGGCGTCGTCTTCGTGGGCGTGCTGATGGGGGCGACCACGGGCATCGTCGGCGCCACCGTCGTCACGCTGGCGCTGCTGGCGCTGCCGGCCATGATGAGCCGCGGCTATGACCGGGGGCTCGCCTGCGGCGTCATCTGCGCCTCGGGCACGCTGGGGCAGATCATCCCGCCCTCGCTCATCCTGATCCTGATGGCGGACATCATGAACCTCTCGGTCGGCACGCTCTTCGCCGCCGCGGTGTTCCCGGGCCTGCTGCTGGCCGCGATGTTCGCGACCTATGTGATCGTGCTGGGAATGGTCCGCCCCGACATGGCGCCGCCCGTGCCGGCCGCGGAGCGCGCGCTGATGGACACGCGCCAACTGCTGCTGCGCCTGCTGCGCGTGGTGCTGCCGCCCGTCGGCCTCATCATCGCGGTGCTGGGCTCCATCATCGGCGGCATCGCCGCCCCCACCGAGGCGGCCGCCATGGGCGCGCTGGGCGCCGTACTCGTCACGGCGCTGGGCCGGCGCTTCAACGCCACGCTGCTGTGGGAGAGTGCGGCCTCGGCCGCGCGCATCACGGCCATGATGATGTTCGTCCTTATCTGCGCGCAGGTCTTTGCCCTGGCCTTCCGCGGCCTGCGGGGCGAACAGCTGGTGGAGGATCTCTTCGCCTTCCTCCCCGGCGGCGTGAACAGCGACATCCTCTTCATGCTGCTGCTGATCTTCGTGCTGGGCTTCTTCCTGGAATGGATCGAGATCTCCTACATCGCGGTCCCCCTCTTCCTGCCCATCTTCGCCAATGCCGGCGTGGACCCGGTGTGGCTCGCCGCCCTCATCGCGGTCATGCTCCAGACCTCCTTCCTGACACCGCCCTTTGGCTGGGCGCTGTTCTTCCTGCGCGGCGCGGCCCCGCCCGAGATCACCACGGGCGAGATCTACCGCGGCGTCATCCCCTTCGTGGCCTTGCAGATCCTGGCGGTGGCGGCGGTCTTCGCCTTCCCCGCACTCGCCACCTGGCTGCCGCGCGCCATCGGCTGGTAGCGCCCCGGTTTCATTGCCGGGACGGAGCGCCTACATGGGCGGGGTGACGCAACGGCCCAGGAACCCCGCCCATGTCCTATGATTTCGACCTCTTCGTCATCGGCGGCGGCTCGGGCGGGGTGCGGATGGCGCGCATCGCCGCCGGCCATGGCGCACGCGCGGCCGTGGCCGAGGAGCGTTTCTGGGGCGGCACCTGCGTCAATGTGGGCTGCGTGCCCAAGAAGCTGATGGTCCAGGCCGCCGAATACGGGCATTGGGCCGAGGATGCCGCCGCCTTCGGCTGGGACATCACCAAGGGCGCGCATGACTGGGCGAAGCTCGCCGCCGCGCGGGATGCGGAGGTGGGGCGCCTCTCCGGCATCTATGGCCGCCTGCTGCAAGGCGCGGGGGTGACCAGCTTCGACGCGCGGGCCACCTTCGAGGACGCGCACACGCTCCGCGTGGGCGAGCAGCGCGTCACCGCCGAGCGCATCGTGATCGCGACCGGCGGGCGGGCCACGCGCCTCGACATTCCGGGCGCGGAACTGGGCCTCATCAGTGATGACCTGTTCACCCTGCCCGCCTTGCCGAAGAAGGTCGCCATCCTGGGCGCGGGCTACATCGCGCTCGAATTCGCCTGCCTTCTGCACGGGCTGGGCGCGGAGGTGGAGGTCTTCCACCGCTCGCCCCAGGTGCTGCGCGGCTTCGACAACGACGTGCGCCTCTGCCTGACGGAGGCCATGACGGCACAGGGCATCCGCATGGAAGGGGGGGTCAATGCCACCCGCCTGCAACGCCTGCCGGATGGGCGCATCCTGCTCGGTCTCTCCAACAATGGCATGCGCGAGGTGGACGCGGTGTTCTTCTGCACCGGCCGCGCCCCCAACACCGAGGGGCTGGGGCTGGAGCGCGCCGGCGTGAACATGGCGGAGGGCGGTGCCATCCCGGTGGATGAGGACCACGCGACCAACATCCCCCACATCTTCGCCATCGGCGACGTGACGGACCGGCTGAACCTGACCCCCATGGCCACCGCCGTGGGTCATGCCCTGGCGGACAGCCTCTATGGGGGCAACCCCCGCAGGGCCAGCTATGAGAACGTGCCGACGGCCATCTTCACCTCGCCCCCCGTGGGCACGGTGGGGCTCTCCGAGGAGGAGGCGGCTCGGCGCGGGCCGGTGGACATCTACCTGACCCGCTTCACCCCCATGCGCCACACCATCACCAAGCGGGATGGCATGCGGGTGATGATGAAGCTGGTGGTCTGCCAGGAAAGCCAGCGCATCCTGGGCGCGCACATGGTGGGCGAGGACGCGGCCGAGATCATGCAGGGCATCGGCATCGCCGTCCGCATGGGCGCCACCAAGGCCGATTTCGACCGGACCATCGGCATCCACCCCACCGCGGCCGAGGAATTCGTGACGCTCAGGACCCGCACCCGGGTGGCGGGGGTCACGGCTGACGCGGCGGAATAGAGCGCGATCCGCGGAGGCGGCATCGCCGGAGCGGTGAATCGCCCTCTCGGCAAGGGAGCGCGATCCGCGGAGGCGGCATTGCCGGAGCGGTGAATCGCCCTCTCGGCAAGGGAGCGCGATCCGCGGAGGCGGCATTGCCGGAGCGGTGAATCGCCCTCTCGGCAAGGGAGTGCGATCCGCGGAGGCGGCATCGCCGGAGCGGTGAATCGCCCTCGCGGCACAACCGGTAGCCACGCGGCCGGGCCTGCCCTAGTGTCACGGACCTTTCTCTACTGGAGTGACGGCCATGGCGCGTGAATGGCGCCCCGATTCCTGGCGGCAGATGCCCATCCGGCAAGTGCCGGACTATCCCGACACGGCGGCCCTCGCCGCCATGGAAGCCAAGGTCAAGACCTTTCCGCCGCTGGTTTTTGCAGGCGAGTGCGAGCGACTCAAGGCCGCGCTCGCCGAAGCTGCCCAGGGCCAGGCCTTCGTCCTCCAGGGGGGGGATTGCGCCGAAAGCTTCGCGGATTTCCATGCCGACGCCATCCGCGACAGCTTCAAGGTGCTGTTGCAGATGGCCGTGGTGCTGACCTTCGGCGCCGGCATGCCGGTGGTGAAGCTGGGGCGCATGGCTGGGCAGTTCGCCAAGCCCCGCAGCAGCGATGTCGAGACGCAGGATGGCGTGACGCTGCCCTCCTACCGCGGCGACATCATCAACGGCGCCGCCTTCACGCCCGAGGCCCGGGTGCCCGACCCCGCGCGGATGGAGTTCGCCTACCTGCAATCGGCCGGCACGCTGAACCTGCTGCGCGCCTTTGCCACCGGCGGCTTCGCGGATCTGCACCAGGTCCATCGCTGGAACCTGGATTTCGTCGCGCGCTCGCCGCTGGCCGACCAGTATGAGGGCCTGTCCAACCGGATTGATGAGACGCTGCGCTTCATGGCCGCCTGCGGCATGAACAGCGACAATGCCCCGCAAATCCGCGAGACGGCCTTCTACACCAGCCATGAATCGCTGCTGCTTCCTTACGAGGAGGCGCTGACCCGCCAGAGCAGCACCCACCACCGCACCTATGCGTGCAGCGCGCATTTCCTCTGGATTGGCGACCGCACGCGCCAGCCGGACGGCGCGCATGTGGAGTTCCTGCGCGGCGTGGCCAACCCCATCGGCATGAAGGTGGGCCCCACGATGGATGCGGGCGAGCTGGTGCGGCTCACGGAAATCCTCAACCCGCGCAACGAGGGCGGGCGCCTCACCCTCATCTCCCGCATGGGGGCCGACAAGGTCGAGACGAAGCTCGCCCCCCTGGTGCGCGCGGTGCGCGAGGCCGGGCGCCAGGTGGTCTGGCTCTGCGACCCCATGCACGGCAACACCACCACCCAGAACGGCTACAAGACCCGCAGCTTCGACGCCATCCTGGACGAGGTGCGCCGCTTCTTCGACGTGATGGCGGCCGAGGGCGCCCATGCCGGCGGCGTGCATGTGGAGATGACGGGCCGCGACGTGACGGAATGCGTGGGCGGTGCGCAGAAGCTGACGGCGGCCGACCTCTCGGCCAACTACGCCACCTTCTGCGACCCGCGCCTGAATGCCGAGCAGTCGCTGGAACTGGCCTTCCTCATCGCCGAGGAGCTGAAGGCCCACCGCGCCCGCCCCGAGCGCATCCCCGCCCGGGCCGCGCAGTAGCGCCCATGCGGGATGACGAAATCGCGGGGCGGACAGACAGCTACTTCAACCGCACCCGCCGCATCGTCGAGAAATTCGGCGATGCGCGCGTCACCTACGCGGTGTTCCTGCGCCGGCCGGTGGTCTCGGCCCCCCGGCTGGCGGTGGAATTCCTGGAGGCCGTCTCGGCCCGCCGCGGCACGCCGATCGAGATCGAGGTGAAATACCCCGAGGGCGCCTGGGTGGGGGCGGGTGACCCGCTGCTCTACCTCACCGGCTCCTTCGCCGCCCTCGCGGACCTCGAAACCCTCTACCTCCAGAAGCTTGGCCCGGCCTGTGTCGCCGCCCACAACGCCTACCAGATGTGCCTGGAACTGCCCGGCACCGCCTTCCTGGCCATGGAGGCGCGGCACTGCGCCGGGCAGGACATGCAGGAGATGATGGCCTATGCGGCCAGCGTGGGCAGCGCGGCCGCCCGGCGCGAGGGTGCGCGCGGCTTCATCGGCAATGCCAATGACGCGACGGCGCATTGGTTCGGCGCCAAGGCCGGGCGCGGCACCATGCCCCATGCCCTGATCGGCTATGCGGGTTCCACGCTGCGCGCGGCCGAGATGTTCCACGCCACCTATCCCGATGACGACCTGACGGTGCTGGTGGATTATTTCGGGCAGGAGGTGACGGACAGCCTGGCCGTCTGCCGCCGCTTCCCGGGCCTCGCCGAGGCGGGCCGGATGGCCGTGCGCCTCGACACCCATGGCGGGCGTTTCCTCGAAGGGCTCGATCCGGCCGAGAGCTATGCCGTGCTGGAACGCCACGCGCCCGCCGCCATCCGCCGCTACCGGTCCGAGACCGAGCTTCGCCACCTGGTCGGCACCGGCGTCTCCGCCGCCGCCATCTGGCGCGTGCGCGAGGCGCTGGACGAGGCGGGCTTCCCCAAGGTCCGCATCGTGGGTTCCTCGGGCTTCGGGGTGGGCAAGTGCCGCGTGATGGCCGAGGCGCGCGCGCCGCTGGACCTGGTGGGCACCGGCAGCTTCATCCCCGACCTCTGGAGCGAGACCTACGCCACCGCCGACATCGTGGATTATGACGGGGTGGCGCGGGTGAAGGTGGGCCGCGAATTCCTGCTGCGGAAGAATGGGCAAAGGCGTGGGAGTTGAATTGACCGCGCGCGGCACCCTGCCTACTTCCACGACATGACCCAGCGCCTCCGCATCGCCCTCGCGCAGATGAACCCCCATGAGGGCGCGCTGCGGAACAACGCCGCCAAGATCCGGCGCCTGCGCGCCGAGGCGGCCGCCGCCGGCGCCGACCTGCTGGTGACGCCCGAATTCAGCATCGCCGGCTACCCGCCCGAGGACCTGGTCCTGAAGCCCGCCTTCCACGACATGTGCGTGGCGGAGATCGAGGCGCTGGCCGCCGAGACCGCCGATGGGGGCCCGGGCGTGATCCTGGGCGGCCCCTGGAAAGATGGGGGAAAGCTCTACAACGCGGCCTACCTGCTGGATGGCGGGAAGATCGTGGCCCGCCGCGCCAAGCACGAGTTGCCGAATTATGGTGTCTTCGACGACAAGCGCGTCTTCGACGCCGGCCCTGCGCCCGGCCCCGTGGTGTTCCGCGGCACCCGCATCGGCCTGATGATCTGTGAGGATTGGTGGTTCCCCGCCGTCTCCGAGACGCTGGTGGAATCCGGTGCGGAACTGCTGCTGGCCATCAACGGCTCCCCCTTCGAGGTGGACAAGAGCGAGGCGCGGATTGACCTCGCCGTCTCGCGGGTGGTCGAGACGGGGCTGCCCTTCGTCTTCCTCAACCAGAATTGCGGGCAGGATGAGCTGGTCTTTGACGGCGCCAGCTTCGTGCTGAACGCCGACCGCAAGCTCGCCGTGCGGCTGCCCTCCTTCACCGAGATGCTCGCCCTCACCGACTGGGTGCGGGACGGGGAGGGGTGGCGCTGCGAACCGCAGCCGCTGGCCAAGCCCCTTTCCCACGAGGCGCAGATCTACGCGGCCATGACGCTCGGCCTGCGCGACTATGTGGAGAAGAACGGCTTCCCCGGCATCGTGCTCGGCCTCTCGGGCGGCATAGACAGCGCGCTCTCCGCCGCCGTCGCCGCCGATGCGCTGGGGCCCGACCGGGTGCGCGCGGTCATGCTGCCCTCGCCCTATACCAGCGCGGAAAGCCTGGAGGATGCGGCCGAATGCGCCCGGCTGCTCGGCATCCGCTATGAGAGCGTGAACATCGGCCCCGCCATGGAGGCCTTCGCCGGGATGCTGGCGCCGGCCTTCGGCAACCGCCCCCCCGACATCACGGAAGAGAACATCCAGTCCCGCATCCGCGGCGTCACGCTCATGGCCATGTCGAACAAGTTCGGCGACATGCTGCTGACCACCGGCAACAAGAGCGAGATGAGCACCGGCTACGCCACCATCTATGGCGACATGTGCGGCGGCTATTCCGTGCTCAAGGATGTCTACAAGACCGATGTCTTCGCCGTCTGCCGTTGGCGCAACGCCAACATCCCGCACGACGCGCGCGGCCCCCGCGGCCCCGTGATGCCCGACCGCGTCATCACCAAGCCCCCCTCCGCCGAACTCAAGCCCGACCAGAAGGACCAGGACACGCTGCCGCCCTATGACGTGCTGGACGCCCTGCTGATGGGCCTGGTCGAGGAGGAGCGCGGCGTGGACGAGATGGTGGCCCAGGGCTTCGATCGCGCGCTGGTGCTGCGCGTCTGGCGCATGCTGGACCGCGCCGAATACAAGCGCCGCCAGGCGCCGCCCGGCGTGAAGATCGGCCGCCGCGCCTTCGGCCGCGACCGCCGCTATCCCATCACCAACGGCTTCACGGGGCTGATCGCATGAGCGAGGAACTGCTCGCCCCGCCGGAAGGGCTGGAGGTCCGCATCCTCGACCTCTCCGGCGCCAATGGGCAGGAGCCGGTGGAGGTGGTGCGCGGCTTCACCTCGCTCGCCCACGCCAATGCCTTCGCCCGCCGCCGCGTGCGCGACAGCGTCGAAATCTGCCGCGCCCGTGGCATGACGCCCGAGCAGGTGCGCGACGCCTGGTTCGCCTTCGGCGAGGATGCCGAGGTGGGCGGGGTGGAAGATGGCGCCTGGAAAAGCGCCACCGAACTCGCCCATTTCACCGCCACCCCCTGCCGCGACCGGGAGGAGCGCAACTGGCGCATGCTCGACCCGCGCGGCGACGCCGAAGACGACGACGGCGAGGATTAAGCCCGACATGAAACTCCGCTTCGCCCCCTCTCCCACGGGGCACCTGCATGTGGGCAATGCGCGCATCGCACTCGCCAACTGGCTCTTCGCCCGCAAGTCTGGCGGCCACCTGCTGCTGCGCCTGGACGACACCGACACCCAGCGCTCCCGCCAGGACTATGCCGAGGCCATCGAGGAGGACCTCCGCTGGCTCGGCCTCGACTGGGATGAGCTGGTGCGCCAGTCCGACCGCCTGGACCGCTATGCCACGGCCGCGGAGGCGCTGAAGGCCTCGGGCCGCCTCTACCCCTGCCTGGAGAGCGAGGAGGAGCTGGCCTTCAAGCGCGAGCAGCAGCGCCGCCAGGGGCGCCCGCCCCTCTATGACCGCGCGGCGCTGAAGATGACGCCGGAGCAGCTCGCGCGCGCCATGGCGAACGGGAAGGTGCCCTATTGGCGCTTCAAGCTGTCCAACACCACGGTGGAATGGCAGGACCATGTGCTGGGCCGCCGCGCGGTGAAGCTCTCCGCCATCAGCGACCCGGTGCTGGTGCGCGCCGACGGGTCGCCCCTCTACACCTTCACCTCCGTGGTGGACGACCTGGACATGGGCATCACCCATGTGATCCGGGGCGAGGACCATGTGACGAACACGGGCATCCAGCTCGACCTCTTCGCGGCCCTGGGTGGTGACCCCCGCAAGCTCGCCTTCGCCCACCTGCCGCTGCTGACCGATGCCGATGGCGGGCCGCTGTCCAAGCGCATCGGCAGCCTCTCGCTGCGGCAGTTGCGCCGCGACGGGATCGAGGCCGCCTCCATCACCGGCTACCTGGCGGGCCTCGGCACCTCGCATGACCCGGCACCTGGCGCCCCGCGCGACCTGCTGGCGGGCTTCGACCTCGGCGCCGTCTCCCATTCCTCGCCGCGCTTCGACCCGCGGCAGATGATGGGGCTGAACCGCAAGCTGCTGCACGCGCTGCCCTTCGCGGACATCTCCCCCCGCCTGCCCGAGGGCGCCACCGAGGCCTTCTGGGACGCCGTGCGCGGCAATCTCGACACCCTGCCCGAGGCGAAGCACTGGTGGGAGGTGGTGCAGGGCCACATTGCGCCCATCCCCCAGCCAGACGAGGCCGAATACCTGGCCCATGCGCGCGAGAACCTGCCCGCCGAACCCTGGGACGACACCACCTGGACCGCTTGGACCAACGCGCTCAAGGCCATCAGCGGGCGAAAGGGGAAGGGGCTGTTCCTCCCCCTGCGCCGCGCTCTGACCGGCGAGGACCAGGGCCCCGACATGAAGCAGCTTCTGCCCTTGATCGGCCGCGCGCGGACCGAGGCGCGGCTGGCGGCCTCGCTTCAGCCTTGAAACGAAGGCCCGTGCGGGCGCATAACCTCCGCATGGGCCAGAGCATCACCTGTCGCTGACGATACCACGCGCCAACCGCCGCGCGCACGCCAGCCCATGCCCTCACGGATTTCCCGCAAATGCCCCAGCTTCGCTTCCACAACAGCCTGACCCGGCGCGAGGAGGCGTTCACGCCGCTCGATGCCAGCCATGTGCGCCTCTATGTCTGCGGGCCCACCGTCTATGACCTGGCGCATCTGGGCAATGCGCGCCCCGTGGTGGTGTTCGACGTGCTGGCGCGGCTGCTGCGGCGGCTCTACCCGCGCGTGACCTACGCCCGGAACATCACGGACGTGGACGACAAGATCAACGCCCGCGCGCGCGAGACGGGCCAGCCCATCAGCGCCATCACGAGCCGCACCACCGCCGATTTCCACCGCGACATGGCCGCACTCAACTGCCTCCCCCCCGATGTGGAGCCGACCGCCACCGGACACATCGCGGAGATGGTGGCACTCACCGAAAAGCTCATCGCGCGCGGCCACGCCTATGCGGCCGAGGGCCATGTGCTGTTCAGCGTGGGCAGCTTCGCGGACTACGGGAAGCTCTCCGGTCGCAACCAGGACGAGCTGCTCGCCGGCGCCCGCGTGGACGTCGCCCCCTACAAGCGCGACCCCGGCGACTTCGTGCTGTGGAAGCCCTCTGACGCGGACACCCCCGGCTGGGACAGCCCCTGGGGCCGCGGCCGGCCGGGCTGGCACATCGAATGCTCCGCCATGTCCTGGCGGCACCTCGGCGAGACCTTCGACATCCATGGCGGCGGGCATGACCTGCTGTTCCCGCACCATGAGAACGAGGTGGCCCAATCCCGCGCCGCCTTCGGCACCGCCTTCATGGCCCATACCTGGCTGCACAACGGCATGCTGCTGGTGGATGGCGAGAAGATGTCGAAGAGCCTCGGCAACTTCATGACCGTGCAGGACGTGCTGACGCGCGGCCCCTGGGCGGGCGAGGCGTTCCGGCTGTTGCTGCTGCGCACCCATTACCGCTCCGCGCTGGATTTCACCCTGGCCGCGCTGGACGAATGCAAGGCGGAGCTGGACGATTTCTACGCCATGCTGGCCCGCCCCGCGCCCGAGGCCGAAGCGCCGGCCGCCATGGTGGACTGGGTGCTGGAGCCGCTGCATGACGACCTGAACACGCCGCTGGCCCTCGCCCGCCTGCGGGACCTGCGCACGCTGGAGAACGTGGCTTCGGTTGGCGGCTCGCCCGCCGCCGTCCATGCGCGCACGCCCGCGCCTTGGGACCCCGCGCCGGGCGAGGCGCGCGCCGCCATCGTGCAAGCCGCGCAGATCCTGGGCCTGCCGCTGCATGACCCCGCGCAATGGCGCCAGGGCGGCGGCGATGCCGAGGTCGAGGCCGCCATCGCCGCGCGCCTCGCCGCCCGCGCCGCGAAGAACTGGGCGGAGGCCGACCGCATCCGCGACGCGCTGAAGGCCCAGGGCATCATCCTGGAGGATGGCGCCGGCGGCACGACCTGGCGGCGGGCCTGACCCATGGCGGCGCCTGTCCGCCAGCCTGCCGTGTCGGCCAAGTCCGATCGGACGCCGTGTGCCGCGCGGCCGATTCACGCCCTTGGCTTCGCCAAGTCCGATCGGACGCTGTACGCCGCGCGGCCGCTTCACGTCCTTGGCTTCGCCAAGGCCGATCGGACGCTGACCCATGCGTGAGGAAGGCGCCGCGCCCCTCGTCGCGCCCGAGGGCGAGACGCCCATCGTGGTCCTCGTCCGCCCGCAATTGCCCGAGAACATCGGCACCACCGCGCGCGCCATGGCCAATGGCGGCCTGTTCCACCTGCGCCTGGTCAGCCCCCGCGAGGGCTGGCCCCGCGAACGCGCCTGGGCCGCGGCCTCGGGCGCCGACCGCATCCTGGACGCCGCCACCGTCCACGCATCGGTGGATGACGCCATCGCCGATTGCCACCGCGTCTTCGCCACCTGCCCGCGCCCGCGCCACGTCATCATGCCCGTCATGACGGCGCGCGCCGCAGCCGCCGAACTGCGCGGCCTGCGCGAGCGCAACCTGCGCACCGCCATCCTCTTCGGCCCCGAGCGCGCGGGGCTGGAGGCCGAGGACCTGGCGCGCGCCGACACGCTGGTGCGCTACCCGCTGAACCCGGAATTCTCCTCGCTGAACCTCGCCCAGGCCGTGATGGTGCTGGCCTATGAATGGTGGGTCGCGGCCGACGAGACACCCCCCGTGCGGCTGCAAACCCACAAGACCGGCGTCGCCACACGCGAATCCCTGGAAAACTTCATGGGCCACCTCATCGCGGAGCTGGATGCCTGCGGCTTCCTGCGCAACGAGGCGAAGCGCCCCGGCATGGTGCGGAATTTGCGCCATTGGTTCACCCGTGGCGAAGTGACCGAGCAGGAGCTCAGGACGCTGCACGGCGTGGTGGCCGAGCTCTCGCGCGGCCGCATGCGCCATGGCCGGCCGGAACCGGAGAGAAACGACGATGAATGAAGAACAGGCCCATGCCACGCTGCGCGCCCGTGGCCGGCAGGAGATGCGCGAAATCCTGGGCGCGCCCTACACCGAGGCGCGCGACGCCAGCACCACGCCCTTCAACCAGGCCATCCGCGCCCTGTCGGAGGAAATGGCCTATGCCACCCTCTGGACCCGCCCGCATCTCGACCGCAAGCAGCGCAGCCTGATCACGCTGGGCATGCTCTGCGCGCTGAACCACCCGCACGAACTCCGCATCCACCTCGTCGCCGCGCTCAACAATGGCTGCACGGCGGAGGAGATCAGCGAGGTCTTCACCCACGCCGTCGCCTATTGCGGCTTCCCCGCCGCCATTGATGCGCTGCGGATGGCGGAGACGGTGCTGAAGGAAGAGGGGCGGCTTTGAGGGGTTTGTTGCGCGGCTGATTCACGTCGCTGGTGTTCCACCAGCGCCGATCAGACGCCGTTTTCCATCCGCGGGTCCGGCACGCGCGCCGCCGCCAGCACATCCACCCGTGCCGCCCCGCCCGCCAGCAGGGCGCGCGCGCAGGCATCGGCGGTGGCGCCGCTGGTCAGCACGTCATCCACCAGCACCACCCGCCGGCCGGCCAGGACCCGCGTGGCACCTGGCGCCAGGCCGAAGGCGCCTTCCAGCTCCGTGGCGCGGTCGCGCGCGCCCATCTCGCCCAGCGGCCTGGTGCGGCGCAGGCGGCGCAGCAGCAAGGGCCGGTGCGGCACGCCCGAAATCCGCGAAACCTCCCCCGCCAGCAGCGCCGCCTGGTTGTGCCGCCGCGCAAACAGCCGCCAGCGGTGCAGCGGCACCGGCAGCAGCATGTCGGCTTCGGCCAGCAGGTCGCGCCCCGCGCGGGCCATGTGGCGGGCGAGGGGGCGCGCCATCTCCACCGCGTCCCGGTGCTTGAAGGGCAGGATCAGCGCCTTGGCGCCCGCGTCATAGCGCAGCGCCGCCCGTGCGGCGGTGAAGGCGGGGGGCGCCTGCACGCAGGCATCGCACCAGGCGCCATCCGCCATGGGCGTGCCCATGCCGACATGGGGGAAGGGCACCCCGCACCGCGCGCAATGGGGCGCGGAGACGAAGGAAAGCGCGCCGAAGCAGTCGGCGCATAGACCGCCCTGCGCGTCCACCGGGGCGTCGCAGGTCAGGCAATGGGGGGGCAGCAGCGCGTCCAGCGCGCCGATGCCCAGGCGGCGAAGGGCGCCGCCTACCAAGCCCCGAAGGGCGCGTCGCCGTCGCGCGCCACCTCATGCACCAGGTCAATCTCCCAGGAGAGATAGGCGTGCATGGCCTCCTCGATGCCGCTGTTGCGGTCATAGGGGCGCAGATACCAGTCCACGCAGGCCTCGTCCGGCGGGTTGTGGCGATCGGTGGCGATGGGCAGGCCGGCGGCGCGCCAGGCGGCCACACCGCCTTCCAGCACCCGTGCGCCCAGCGTCTCGGCCGCGGCCAGGTGCGCCAGCAGCGGGTCGGGGGCCGTGATGACGACAGGCCCCTCCACCGCCGGCAGCCGTCCCCGCACGGCCCAGACGCTTCCGGGAATGTGCCCCGCGCGGAAATCAATGGAGCGCGCGAGGTCCAGCACCGTCACCCCCGTCTCCTTCGCCAAGGCTTCCGGCGTCACGCTCGGCGCCGAGGGCGTGTGCGTCAGCGACGGCACCCAGGGCCCCGTCTCCAGCGCGCCCGAAAGCGGGTCGGTGACGACGAACACCTCCCACCCGCCCATCAGCCGCAGCCAGGAGGCGCTCATCCGCGCGCGCACCGTGTCGTTGTCGGCCAGGATCACGCGTGCGCCGCGCACCGCTATCCATTGGTCGGTGGCCTGCACCAGCTGCCCGCCGGGCGCGTGGCGGAAGCCCGGGATATGCCCGGCCGCGTATTCGTCCAGCGCGCGGACATCCAGCGCATAGGTGGTGCGGGAGGGGTCGGCGCGCATCGCCTCGGCCTCGGCGCGGGTGCATTCGCGCACGCCGGTGCGGGAAGCGAAGGCGGTGGCGCGCTCCAGCGCCAGCGCGGCGGTGGCGGGCGTGCCGGGCGGGTAGCTTTCGGTCTGCCCGCGCGCCACCTGCAGCCCCGCCAGCTCCCACCCCATGGTGCCGTTGCGAAGAGCCACGACCTTGTTGGGCACGCCCGCCTGGCGGAGGCTCTCCGCGCCCATGATGCTGCGGGTGCGGCCCGCGCAGTTCACGACGATGGTGGTGTCCGGGTTCGGCACCAGATCCGCGATGCGATAGGCCAGCTCGCCCCCCGGCACGTTCACCCCGCCGGGGATGGACATGCGGTGGAACTCGTCCATCGGCCGGCTGTCGAGGATGACGAGGTCCGTCCCCGCCTTCATCAGCGCGTCCAGCTCCGCCGCGTCCAGGCTTTCGGTGCCGTAGTGGTGTTCCACCCATTCGCCGAAGGCCTTGGAGGGCACGTGCACCCCGGTGAAGACCACGTAGCCCGCCGCTTCCCAGGCGGGCGTGCCGCCCTGCAGCACACGGACATCGGTGGCGCCGATGCCCTCCAGGAAGGCCGCGAGCTTCTCGGCGTAGCCCTCGCCGCCATCCACGCAGACCACCGTCGCCTCCAGCCGCGGCAGCAGCGCCCGCGCCCGCAATTCCCGCTTGGAGAGCGGGCAGGGGATGGCCCAGAACAGGTGCCCGTGGCCGAACTCGCCCTCCTCGCGCGCGTCGAGGATGGCGAGTTCGCGCCCCGCGCCGATCCACGCCTTCAGCGTGGCCGCATCCACCAGGCGCATCAGCGGTCGGTGCCGGCGGTCGGCTTCATGAAGCTCTTGTTGTAGAAGCTGACCTCGCCCGTCTTGTCGTCGAAGGCGCGGCGGCCATCCAGCTTTTCCAGCGCCAGGCCATACATGTGCAAATGCCGCGTGGGCCGCTCGCCGGTGGTGTGGATGGAGTGGATGTCCTCGGGCATCAGCGCGATGCCGCGGCCGGGTTCCACCATGATCTCCTCGCGCACGCGCATTTCGCAGCGCGCGGGGTCCGAACCGTCATCCACCCGGTCATAGACCTTGTTCAGCTCCTGCCCGTCCACGGCCACGACCACGGCCCAGGTGGTGTGGTCATGCGGCTTGGTGGAATTGCCGGGGTTCAGCGCGTTCAAATAGAGGGCGAAGCGGTTGTTGTCCTCCTCGCGCAGCAGGTAGCGGTTGCTGCCCTTCTCGCCATTGGGCGGCGGCGGGAACTCGCTGGAGGGGAAGAGGTGCTCCTGCGCGGCGAGGTTCATCAGCTCGGCCTTGATGGCCTCCAGCGCCTCGCGCGTGACACCCATGCGGCTTTCGATCTCGCGCACGCGGCCGACGGCGGCGGCGACGGCGGCGGTGCGGGCCGCCTTGACGTCCATGGTGTTCATGGCTCGGTTCCTCCTCGATGCGGCCCCGATGCTAACCCCGCTTGCGCCGCGGCGCCACGGGCCGCACATGAACTCGGTGGAAGCCGCACCCGAGATCTTCGACCGCACCCTGCTCGCCCGCCGCCGCGCCCGCGCGGCCCCGCGCGTGCATCACGTCGCCCCCATCCTGGACGCCGCCGCCGAGATCCTGCTGGACCGGCTGGACGACACCACGCGCCGCTTCACCCGCGCGCTCGATTTGGGCGGGCGCGGCGCCGTGGCACCGCGGCTGGCCGCGCGGGGCATTCCCTTCGTGGTGTCCATGGACCTGGCGGCCCCCATGGCGGCGCGCGCCGGCGGCCTGCCGCTGGCGGCAGACGAGGAATGGCTGCCCTTCGCGCCGCACAGCTTCGACCTGATCGTGGCCAGCCTCAGCCTGCACATGGTGAACGACCTGCCGGGCGCGCTGGTCCAACTCCGCCAGGCGCTGGCGCCGGATGGGCTGTTCCTGGCGAGCCTGCCCGGCCTCGGCACGCTGCAACCGCTCCGCGAGGCGCTGGCCGCCGCCGAGAGCGAAACCCGCGGCGGCATCTCCCCCCGCGTCTCGCCGTTTCCGGAACTGCGGGACCTCGCCGCGCTGTTGCAACGCGCGGGCTTCGCCCTGCCGGTGGCCGACCAGGACCGTCTTTCGCTGGCCTGGCGCACGCCCATGGCGCTGGTGGCGGACCTGCGCGCGGCGGGCGAGACCAACGCCATCCGCGCCCGCGACCCGCGCACGCCTCCGCGTGCTCTCTTCCCGCTCGCCTTCGCGCGGCTGCCGCTGGAGATGGAGGCGCCCCTGCTGGTGATGACCGGCTGGGCGCCGCATGACAGCCAGCCCAAGCCCGCGCGCCCCGGCAGCGCCACCACCCGCCTGGCCGACGCCCTGGGCACCACGGAACACAAGGCGGGCTAGGGGCGCCTGGTGCCGCTGGGAAGGGCGCCGCCCTCCCCAGGCCCCTCCCGCCGAGGGCCTTGGCCCTCGGAACCCGTCTCATGGCCATTTGCGGGGAGGGGCATCACGGGCGCGCCCGTGTCGAAAGGCACGCCATGCCCCTCCCCACAAATGGCCATCACAGATGGGGTCAGGGGCCCATGGCCCCTGGCGGGGGTGCGGGGGCGGCAGCCCCTGCCAGCGCGCCCGGCGCCCTTACCCGCCCAATGCCGCCTTCACCAACGGGCCGGCCTTGGCCATGTCCAGGCTGGCGGCGTGCTTGGCTTTCAGGGCGGCCATGACCTTGCCCATGTCCTTGATGGAGGTGGCGCCCGCCTCGGCCACGGCCTGCTGCACGGCGGCGGCCATGGCGGCCTCGTCCATCTGCTGGGGCAGGAAGGATTCGATGACGCTGATCTCGGCCTCCTCCTTGGCGGCGAGTTCCGGGCGGTTGCCCTGGCGGTAGAGCTCCACGGATTCGCGGCGGGACTTCGCCATGCCGCGCAGCATGGCGACGATGGCGGCGTCATCCACCGGCGGGCCGGGGCGGGCGGCGATGTCGGTGTCCTTGAGCTTGGCCGTGATCATGCGCAGCGCCGCGGTGCGCGGCGCGTCCTTGGCGAGCATGGAGGTCTTGAGTTCGGCGGTGAAACGGTCGCGCAGGCTCATGGCGGGCTTCCTATGCGTGGAGGGTTTTTCCCAGGGCGTGCATCTCGCCTTGAAGTGGGAAGTGATTTCCCACATAGTCTAGCCCATGCGCAGTGTGGAAGACATCCTCGCCCTCATGGGCGGGGCCGAAGCGGCCGCCGCCACCTGTCAGGTGGGCACCGAGGCCATCCGGAAATGGCGCCAGGCCCGCGCCATCCCGGCCCGCCACTGGGCCGCCGTGATGAACGCCACCGGCCTTCCGCTGGACGCCCTGCCCGGGGCACCCTCCTCCACGCCGCGCTCCAACAAGGAAACGCCCATGACCGAGACCGCCCCCGAAGGTGCCACCGCCGCCCTGGTGCTGGATGATGGGAGCGTCTTCTGGGGCCGCGGCTTCGGCGCGCATGGCACCATGGTGGCCGAGATCTGCTTCAACACCGGCATGACGGGCTATCAGGAGACGCTCACCGACCCCTCCTACGCCGCGCAGATCATCGCCTTCACCTTCCCGCATATCGGCAATGTCGGCACCAACCCCGAGGACATGGAGGCCGCCAACCCCGTCTGCCGTGGCCTGGTGGTGAAGCAGGACGTGACCGAGCCCGCCAATTACCGCGCCACCGCCCACCTGCAGGACTGGCTGAAGCGCCATGACATTCCCGGCATCGCTGGCGTGGACACGCGGGCGCTGACCATCCGCATCCGCGATGGCGGGGCGCCCAATGGCGTGCTGGCCTTCCCGGCCGATGGCCGCTTCGACATCCCGGCGCTCGTCGCCCAGGCGAAGTCCTGGCCGGGGCTGGAGGGGATGGACCTCGCGAAGGAGGTGACCGCCCGCCAGTCCTACGCCTGGGACGGCACGCGCTGGTCCTGGGGGGCCGGCTTCGGCAAGCAGGATGCGCCGCAATTCCGGGTGGTGGCCCTCGACTATGGCGCCAAGCGCAACATCCTGCGCTGCCTGGCCGATGCCGGCTGCGCCGTGACGGTGTTGCCCGCCACCGCCACCGCCGAGGACATCCTCCGCGAGAAACCCGACGGCGTGTTCCTCTCCAACGGCCCCGGCGACCCGGCGGCGACGGGCGAATATGCCGTGCCGGCCATCCGGGCGGTGCTGGAGGCGCGCATCCCCACCTTCGGCATCTGCCTGGGGCACCAGCTGCTGGCGCTGGCGCTCGGCGCGCGCACCTACAAGCTGGACCGCGGGCACCGCGGCGCCAACCAGCCCGTGCAGGACCTGGCCACCGGCCGCGTCGAGATCACCAGCCAGAACCACGGCTTCGCGGTGGATGCCTCCACCCTGCCGGCCACGGCCAAGGTGACGCATGTCAGCCTCTTCGACGGCAGCAACGAGGGCATCGCGGCCACCGACCGCCCGGCCTTCAGTGTGCAATACCACCCCGAGGCCAGCCCCGGCCCCAGCGACAGCCACTACCTCTTCCACCGGTTCGTGGCGATGATGGCGGAGGCCCGCGCGGCCTGAACCATCAAAGGGAGGGGTTAGCGATGTTCGACCTGTCAGGGCGCGTGGCCCTCGTCACCGGGGGCAATGGCGGCATCGGGCTCGGCTTCGCGCGGGGGCTGGCGCGCAATGGCGCCGCCGTGATGGTGGCGGGGCGCGACGCGGCCAAGAACGCGGCCGCCGTCGCGGCGCTGGAGGAGCTCGGCGCCACCGCCGCGAGCGTGGAGGTGGACGTGACCGACCAGGCCTCGCTGAAGGCCATGGTCGCGCGCTGCATGGAGGTGCTGGGGCGCCTCGACATCCTGGTGAACAATGCCGGCACCAATATCCGCCGCCCGCCCGAGCAGGTGACGCTGGAAGACTGGCACACCGTGCTGAACACCAACCTGACGAGTGCCATGTTCGCCGCCCAGGCGGCGCATCCCTACATGAAGGCGGGCGGTGTCGGGCGCGTCATCAACAATGGCTCCATGCTCTCCATCTTCGGCATGCCGCTGCACGCGGCCTATGCCTCGTCCAAGGGGGCGGTGGTGCAGCTGACGAAGTCGCTCGCCACGGCCTGGGCCAAGGATGGCATCACGGTGAACTGCGTGTTGCCGGGCTGGATTGACACCGACCTGACGCGCGGCGCGCGCCGCGACATTCCGGGCCTGGACGAGAACGTGCGCGCCCGCGCGCCCGCCGGCCGCTGGGGCACGCCGGAGGATTTCGAGGGGATCGCCGCCTTCTACGCCTCCGACGCCGCCGCCTATATCACCGGCACATCCATCGCGGTGGATGGCGGGTATTCGATCCAGGGCTGAGCGCGCATGGAACTGCCCGCCTGGATGCGCTTCGAGGAGCTGTCGGCCGCGCATCCGCGCGTGCTCTCGCTGCGCGCCACCGAGCAGTTCCTGCTGCTGGCCAGCTACAAGCTCTGGCGCGAGGATGTCTCGCCCATTGACGGCGCCGCGCTGGACAAGCTCCGCAGCCGCCTCTCCCCCTATCCGCGGCGGGAACAGAACCTGCAGTTCGGCCGCAACGTGCTGGAGACGGCGCTGGAACGCCTCAGCACCGCGGGGCTGATCGAACTGGGCGAGCGTGGCCTGACCCCCGCGCTGCGCGCCGTGGTCGAGATCGAGCGCGCCATGGGCCAGGGCAAGCGCGACGTGGAGCCCATGCTGCGCCGGCTGCTGGAGGGCTGACACCATGCCATCGCTCGACACGCTGCTGGTCTTCGCGGCCCTTTCGCTCGGGCTCGCCATCACGCCGGGACCCAACATGCTCTACCTGGTCTCGCGCTCGCTCGCGCAGGGGACGCGGGCGGGGATGGTCTCGCTGCTGGGGTGCCAGGCGGGCTCGCTCGCCATCATGCTCTGCGCGGCGGCGGGCATCACGGCCGCGCTGCTGGCCATTCCCTATGCCTGGGATGCGCTGCGGCTGGGCGGCGCGGCCTACCTCATGTGGCTCGCCTGGCAATGCGTGCGGCCGGGGGGCGAGCCGCTCTTCGCGCCCCGCGCCCTGCCGGCGGAGCCCGACGGGCGCCTCTTCGCCGTGGGCTTCGCCACCGCCGCACTCAACCCCAAGGTCGCGCTGTTCTACGTGGCGGTGCTGCCGCCCTTCCTCGACCCCGCGCGCGGGGATGTCTTCGTGCAGGCGGCCATCCTGGGCGCGGTGCAGATCGGGCTGTGCACCGCCTTCGACGCGGTGCTGGTGCGCGGGGCCTCGGCCACGGCGCGTTTCCTGGGCAGCAATCCGGGCTGGATGGCGGTGCAGCGCTGGCTGCTGGGGGGCGCGCTGGCGCTGATCGCGGTGAAGCTCGCGCTGACGGACGGGCGGAGCACCTGATGGCCGATACCCTTCTCACCCTCTTCGCGCTGGGCGCGCTGCTGGCGGGCACGACGCTCGTGGCGCTGGTCACGGTGATCGCGCTGGGCGGCTTCATCCGGCGGCGGAGTGCGGCCTTCGGCACCTCCATGCTGATGCTGGGCCTGCTGCTGCACGCCATCGGCTTCGCGCCGCCGGGCAACCCATGGCCGGTGGTGATCCTGGTGGCGGTGTCGCACGGCATCGCCGCGCTTGTTGTGTGGTGGAAGGGCAGGGTGGCGCGATGAGCGGGTTTCTCCTGGGGCTGATGGCGCTGGGTTATTCGGGCCTGGTGCTCTTCTGGGTGGCGCATTCGCTGAAGAAGCTGGTGCGCCCCATGCACGCGGCCCTTGGCGCCTTCGCCATCTCCTGCATCGTCCACAGCGTCACGCTGCTGATGCTGGAACCCGAGCACGTGCCCACCGCGCTGGCCCTCTGGGGCGTGCCGCATCTGCTGCTGCTGCCGGCCCTGCTGTGGTCGGCCTGGAAACAGGAAAAGGGGGGGCAGTCGTGACCCAGATTCTCATCATCCTGCAGGGGCTGGCCTATGTGGGCCTCATCGTCACGCTGCTGGCCCGCTTCGCGGAGCGGCGCTGGCCCGGCCCCCGCGGCATCCTGGCGGCGACGGCGGCCTCGCTCGCCTTCCACCTGCTTCTGACCTTTCTCATCCCCGCGCCCTGGCACGTCACCTGGTGGGTGTTCGTGATCCCGGGCCACATCCTCACCCCCGCGCTGCTGATCATGCTCGCGCGGCGCAACACAGGCGGCTGACCATGCCCAAGCGCACCGACATCCAATCCATCCTCATCATCGGCGCGGGCCCGATCGTCATCGGCCAGGCCTGCGAGTTCGACTATTCGGGTGCCCAGGCCTGCAAGGCGCTGCGCGCCGAGGGCTATCGCGTCATCCTGGTGAACTCCAACCCCGCCACCATCATGACCGACCCGGGGCTCGCGGACGCGACCTACATCGAGCCCATCACGCCCGAGGTGGTCGAGAAGATCATCGCCAAGGAACGCCCCGACGCGCTGCTGCCCACCATGGGCGGGCAGACCGCGCTCAACACCGCGCTGAAGCTGGATGCGGCGGGCGTGCTCACGAAATACGGCTGCGAGCTGATCGGCGCCAAGGCCGAGGTGATCGACAAGGCCGAGGACCGCCAGAAGTTCCGCGATGCCATGTCCAAGATCGGCATCGAGAGCCCGCGCAGCGCCATCGCGCACAGCATGGAGGAGGCCCGCGCGGCCCTCGAACAGGTGGGCCTGCCCTGCGTGATCCGGCCCTCCTTCACCCTGGGCGGCACGGGGGGCGGCATCGCCTACAACCGCGAGGAGTTTGAGCAGATCATCGCCGCCGGCCTCGACGCCTCCATGACCAATGAGGTGCTGGTCGAGGAAAGCGTGCTGGGCTGGAAGGAGTTCGAGATGGAGGTGGTCCGCGACCGCGCGGACAACTGCATCATCATCTGCTCCATCGAGAACCTGGACCCGATGGGCGTGCACACCGGCGACAGCGTGACCATCGCCCCCGCGCTGACGCTGACCGACCGCGAATACCAGCGCATGCGCGACGCCTCCATCGCCTGCCTGCGCGAGATCGGCGTGGACACGGGCGGGTCCAACGTGCAGTTCGGCATCAACCCGGCCGATGGGCGCATGGTCATCATCGAGATGAATCCGCGCGTGTCGCGTTCTTCTGCCCTGGCTTCGAAGGCCACGGGTTTTCCCATCGCCAAGATCGCGGCCAAGCTCGCCGTCGGCTACACGCTGGATGAGCTGAAGAACGACATCACGCGCGTGACGCCCGCCAGCTTCGAACCCACCATTGACTACGTGGTGGTGAAGATCCCGCGCTTCACCTTCGAGAAATTCCCCGGCACGCCCGCCACGCTGACCACCTCCATGAAGAGCGTGGGCGAGGCCATGGCCATCGGCCGCAGCTTCGCCGAAGCGCTCCAGAAGGGGCTGCGGAGCCTGGAGACGGGGCTTTCCGGCCTGGATGAGGAAGCCCCCCCGGGCGATGGCAGCTTCGAGGCCTTCCATGCGAGCCTCGCCTCGCCCCGGCCGGACCGCATCCTGACCGTGGCGCAGGCGCTGCGCGCGGGCATGTCGGTGGACGCCATCCACGCCGCCTGCAAGTTCGACCCGTGGTTCATCCGCGAGATCGCGCGCATCGTGGACGCCGAGAAGGTCGTCCGCGAACAGGGCCTGCCCCGCACCGCGCAGGCGCTGCGCGCGGTGAAGGCGCTGGGCTTCTCCGACAAGCAGCTCGCCCGCATCACCGGCCAGAAGGAAGAGGCCGTGGCCGCCGCGCGCGAGGCGCTGGGCGTGCGCCCCGTCTACAAGCGCATTGACACCTGCGCGGCCGAATTCGCCTCTGACACGCCTTACATGTATTCGACCTATGAGGGCGGCTTCGGCGACCCCGTCTGCGAATCCCGCCCCACGGATGCGAAGAAGGTGGTCATCCTGGGCGGCGGGCCGAACCGCATCGGCCAGGGCATCGAGTTCGACTATTGCTGCGTCCATGCCTGCTACGCGCTCAGCGCCAAGCATGGGGGCGCGGGCTTCGAGACCATCATGGTCAACTGCAACCCCGAGACGGTCAGCACCGACTACGACACCTCCGACCGCCTCTACTTCGAACCGCTGACGCCCGAGGACGTGATCGCGCTGATCCGCCGCGAGCAGGAAAGCGGCGAGGTGCTGGGCTGCATCGTGCAATATGGCGGACAGACGCCGCTGAAGCTGTCGCAAGCCCTGGACAAGGCCGGCATCCCCATCCTGGGCACCAGCGCCGAGGCCATTGACATCGCGGAAGACCGCGAGCGCTTCCAGCTTCTGCTGCGTGGCCTTGGCCTCAAGCAGCCGCAGAACGGCACCGCCCGCACGCTGGACGAGGCGGAGGCCGAAGCGGCCCGCATCGGCTATCCGGTCGTCGTGCGGCCCAGCTACGTACTGGGCGGGCGTGCGATGGAGATCGCCCACAATGCCGAACAGCTTCGCCGCTTCGGCGTGGAGGCCGTTCGCGTCTCGGGCGAGAACCCCATCCTGATCGACCAGTATCTCCAGGACGCGATCGAGGTGGATGTGGACTGCATCGCCGACGCCGATGGCCAGGTCTATGTGGCGGGCGTCATGGAGCACATCGAGGAAGCCGGCATCCATTCCGGTGACAGCGCCTGTTCGCTGCCGCCCTATTCGCTCCCGCCCTCCATCGTGACCGAGCTGAAGGCCGAGACGGAGGCCATGGCGCGCGCGCTCAAGGTGCGTGGCCTGATGAACGTGCAGTATGCGGTGAAGGATGGCGAGATCTACGTGCTGGAGGTGAACCCCCGCGCCAGCCGCACCGTGCCCTTCGTGGCCAAGGCCACGGGTGTGGCCGTCGCCAAGATCGGCGCGCGGGTGATGGCGGGCGCCAAGCTCGCCGAGTTCAAGCTGGATGACGACGCGGTGTCCGGCCATGTCGCGGTGAAGGAGGCCGTCTTCCCCTTCAACCGCTTCCCCGGCGTGGACGTGCTGCTCGGCCCCGAGATGAAGTCCACCGGCGAGGTCATGGGTCTCGACACCAGCTTCGAACGCGCCTTCCTCAAGTCCCAGATGGGGGCGGGGGTGAAGCTGCCCGAATCCGGCACCGCCTTCATCAGCGTGCGCGAGGGCGACAAGGCGGCCGCGGTGGGCCTGGCGCGGCGCCTGTCGGACCTCGGCTTCCGCATCATGGCGACGCGGGGCACGGCCGCGCGCCTGCGCGAGGCGGGGCTGGAGGTCGCGCTGGTGAACAAGGTGCTGGAAGGCCGCCCGCATTGCGTGGACGCCATCAAGTCGGGTGAGATCCAGCTGGTCATCAACACTTCGGGCGGCGGGCGCAGCGTGTCGGACAGTTTCGACATCCGCCGCTCGGCGCTCACGCAGGGGGTGCCGCACTACACAACCATGGCGGGTGCCCGCGCGGCGGTGGGGGCGATCACGGCGCTGCGCACGCAGAGTCTTGATGTGGCGCCCCTGCAATCCTACTCTACCACGTCATTCTGACCTTTCGGGCGGGGGCGATCAGGCCTCCGCCCTTCCCCCCTTCGTCGCCGGCGATGTGCAACGGGTTTCACCGGCGCGAAGGGCATCTGTGAAGGAAGACTGCCCGTGCAGAAGTTCCCGATGACCGCCGAGGGGCTGGCCAAGCTGGAAGAGGAACTGCGGCATCTGAAATCCGAGGAGCGCCCGGCCATCATCCGCGCGATCGCGGAGGCGCGGGCGCATGGCGACCTGTCGGAGAACGCCGAGTATCACGCGGCCCGGGAACGGCAATCCTTCATCGAGGGCCGTATCGGCGAACTCGAATCCATCATCCCCTCGGTCGAGGTCATTGACGTCTCCAAGATCACCGGTGACCAGGTGCGCTTCGGCGCCCGCGTCACCATCGTGGACGAGGAGACCGAGAAGGAGACGACCTATCGCATCGTCGGCCAATACGAGGCGGACATGAAGACGGGCTCCATCTCGCTCTCCTCCCCGCTCGCCAAGGCGCTGATGGGCAAGACGGTGGGCGACAGCGTCGAGGTCCCGGCCCCCGGGGGCGCGCGGGCCGTGGAGATCACGGCCGTCGCCTACAGCTGAAGGCGCGCCACATGTCCGCAGACGCCGCGGTGGCGCTGGGCACCAAGCCCGCCGTCACCCTCGCCGACATCCGTGCCGCGGCCGAGCGCATCAAGGGCGCCGTCATCCGCACGCCCACGCTGGAGAACCCCGCCGTCAGCCGCGCCGCCGGCACGCGGGTGCTGCTGAAGCTGGACAACCTCCAGGCCACCGGCGCCTTCAAGGAACGTGGCGCGGCCAATCGCCTGGCCCTGCTGACCGCGCGGGAAAAGGCGGCGGGCGTCATCGCCATGTCGGCCGGCAACCACGCCCAGGCAGTGGCGCGCCACGCGCAGCTGGCCGGCGTCGCGGCCACCATCGTCATGCCGCGCTTCACCCCGGCCACCAAGGTGGTCCGCACCGAGTTCTGGGGCGCGCGGGTGGTGTTGTTCGGCGAAAGCCTGGCCGAGGCCGCCTCCCACGCGCATGAACTGGCGCTGCGCGAGGGGCTGACCTTCATCCACCCCTATGACGACCCGGCCGTGATCGCGGGGCAGGGGACCATGGCGCTGGAAATGCTGGAGGACGCGCCGGAGATCGAGGTGCTGGCCATCCCGGTGGGCGGCGGCGGGCTGTGCTCGGGCATCGCCACCGCGCTGGCGGAGCTGCGCCCCGGCCTGCCCGTCTTCGGTGTGGAGGTGGAGGGCTACCCCGCCATGGCCCAGCGCCTGGCGGGCCAGCCGGTTTCCGTGGGCGGCCCCACCATCGCCGAGGGCATCGCGGTCCGTGATGTGGGCGAGAAGGCCGTCGCCATCCTCCGCAACCTGGGCGTGGAGGTGCTGCTGGTGCCTGAGCGCGCGGTGGAACAGGCCGTCGCCCTGCTGGCCGAGGGCGCCAAGGTGGTGGCCGAGGGCGCCGGCGCCGTGGGCCTCGCCGCCGTGCTGACCCATCCGGACCGCTTCAAGGGCCGCGTGGTGGGCACCACCGTGTGCGGCGGCAATATTGACGCCCGCGCGCTCTCCAACGTGCTGCTGCGGCAATTGCTGCGCGACGGACGCATCCTGCGCCTGCACTTCGACATCCCCGACCGGCCGGGCGTGTTGGCCGATATCTCGAAGCGCATTTCCGACGTGGGCGGGAACGTGATTGAGGTGAAGCACCAGCAGCTCTTCGGCGCGCCCACGGTGCAGAGCACCGAGCTGCACCTGATGGTGGAGGTGCGCGATGCCGCCCAGGGCGATGCCATCATCGCCGCCAGCGAGGCGGGGGGGTATGTCGTGCGGCGCGGCTGAAAGCCGGGTCGCCGCACGCCGGGGAAAGGTTGCGGCGCGGCTGAAAGCCGGGTCGCCGCACGCCGGGGAGAGGTTGCGGCGCGGCTGAAAGCCGGGTCGCCGCACGCCAGGGAGAGGTTGCGGCGCGGCTGAAAGCCGGGTCGCGCCTCAGCAACTGCCCGTATAGCGCCAGGTCTGCCGCCCGCGGTTCTGCGCGTTGATCGAACGCCGCTGCCGCTGGAGACATTCGGTGCGCTCCCGCTGCCGCGCCCACCAAGCCGCGTCAGGCCCCGGTGCGGAGCTCCGCGTGACCGGCCGCGGCCTGCGACCGCCACCACCCTCCGTGCAGGCGGCCAGCAGGCTGAGCAGTCCCAGCGGGAAGAGGGCGCGTCGTTGCAAGGATATGTCCTCCCTGTGTCGGTCCTGTCATGAACCGGCAGGCGGGATGGAATGTCAACGAAAGATGAACGCTGCTGGAAAATGTAGAAAACGCATGAAAAAGGGGCGCCTTTCGGCGCCCCCTTCCCCAGTTCGACGATGGAAGTCCCGCGCTTAGCGCAGGACGATTTCCACGCGGCGGTTCTGCGGCTCGCGCACGCCCTGGGCGGTCGGGACGAGCGGACGATCGAAGCCGAAGCCCTGGATCGTGATCTCGTTCCGGTTGATGCCACGGCGCACCAGCTCGGCGGCC
>DASYHU010000002.1:0-20131 GCA_035998215.1 Roseococcus sp.
GGCCGCCGAGCTGGTGCGCCGTGGCATCAACCGGAACGAGATCACGATCCAGGGCTTCGGCTTCGATCGTCCGCTCGTCCCGACCGCCCAGGGCGTGCGCGAGCCGCAGAACCGCCGCGTGGAAATCGTCCTGCGCTAAGCAGGGCGTTCCGCACGGGACTTTGGGAAGGGGCGCTGAAAAGCGCCCCTTTTCTTTTGGGCGCGTCCCGGGCCATCGCCTGGCCATGAAAAAAGGCGGCCCGTCGGGGCCGCCTTGATGGCTTGGGGCCAAACCGCCCCGTCGGGAAAGGATCAGCCTACCGCGTCGCGCTGGCCCGCTGCTGCCGGGCCGGCGGCGTCGGGCAGTTTTCGGTGTTCAGCGGCTGCGGGATGCTGGCGCGCTGCGTGATGGCGGCAAGCTCCGCCGGGGTGTTCGCGGCCATCGCCTGCTGGAACAGCGGCATCTGGTTCTGGCAGAAATGCGAGCCCTGGGTGATGCCCACCTGCATCTGGTTGTTGGCCAGGTTGGTGATGTACTGGTCCATCACCCGCTGCGCCTGCCGGCCCGAGGCGCGCTGGTAGTAGCCCGTCACCCCGCGATGCGCGTCGCCCAGATGCCCGCGGAAGCGCGTGACGAAGGCGTTGTAGCTGTCCTGCTGCTGGCAGGAGAGCGCGACGACCATCAACTGGCTTTGCAGCGCACGGATGTCGAAGGCTGTCCTTTCCGCCGGCCGCAGGCAGGTGGCCAGTGCCAGGCTCGGCACGGCCATGACGGCCGCGATGCCGCCCAACAGCATGAATTTGCGCGCCATGGCGCTATCCCCCGAAAGAAAGATCCCCTGCCTTGAAGCCGCCTTTTGGGCACGCGACTCGGCATCCCAGCGAAGCTTTACAGGGAACTCATCCCCGCGCGAAGCCTCTTCATGCATGTTCTTGTTTTGGCTTGGGTTTGGGTAGGTCCGCCAAGCGCCGATCGAGGAATTCCAGCACATCCTCCAAATCGGGTGCCTGTGGGCGCATCCAATAGGCCAGGGTGGCACCATAGATCGCCGCCACCGTGGCGCGGCGCGTGTACCAGGAGAAGTCGGCCGAGCTGTCCCCGGCCGCGTACCAGATCGCCGAGGCCGTGTTGGCCGTGCAGCGCAGCGCCACGGGGAGGTTCCAGGGCAGGGCCAGCAGGGCGGTGGCGGCGCGCAGTGCCTCGCGGTCGGGCTCGGCCGCGCGCAGACGCAGCTCGATGACGCGGCGGATGCGCTGGGGGGTGCGGAGCGCGGTCATGTCCTCGGCGGCCGCAGCCTCTTCCATGCGCCGGTCCGCCAAGGCACACCAGGCTTCGACCGCGCCCGCCACGCCGCGTGGGAAGGCGTTGTCCACCATCCCCGCGGGCTCGCCCTGGTCCTCCAGGGCACGGCGCAGCGTCTCGCGCGTCCAGCCCAGCTCATTGGCCTGGGCAACGGCGGCGAGGATCAGGGCGTCATCGGTCATGGCGCGTCCCCGCGGGCGGCTTCGGCCGCGCGGGCGAGTTCCTCGGTGAAGCCAAGCATCGAAAGGTCCTCCATGCGCATCAAATAGAAGATGCCGTTCAGATGGTCATTCTCGTGCTGAAGAACACGGGCGGCGAAGCCTTCCGCCTCACCCGCGACACGATTTCCTGAGGCGTCCTGCCCGGACCAGGCCAGGCGCCGGAAGCGGGGCACCTGGCCGCGCAGGCCGGGGATGGAGAGGCAGCCCTCCCAACCCAGCTCCATGGCGTCATCCAGCGGCGTCAGCTCCGGGTTGAAGAGCACGTTCAGCGCCGGCCCGTCGCGCCAGAGAAAGAGGCGCAGCGGCACATGCACCTGGGGCGCGGCGAGGCCGACCCCACCGGCATCGGTCAGTGTCTCGGCCATGTCGCGCACCAGGCGACGCATCTCGGGGGCGGTGGGGTCGGGCACCGGGGCGGCCTCGCCAAGCAATACCGGGTGGCCCATGCGGGCGATCTTGAGAATGGCCATGCGAACCTCCGTCGGCATCGTTTGGCCACAGGAAAGGGGTTTGCGCGAGGGGGGTGGTTGTGTTATCTGCCTTGCACGGCACGGGGCGTTCTTGCCCACGGGCCTTTTCCACGTTGATCGGCCAGAGGCCAGCAGGAGATTCGCCCGCGTGCAAGTCGTCGTCCGGGACAACAATGTTGATCAGGCGCTCAAGGCGCTCAAGAAGAAGCTGCAGCGCGAGGGTGTGTTCCGCGAGATGAAGCTTCGCCGCCACTACGAGAAGCCGAGCGAGCGTCGCGCCCGCGAAGCCGCTGAGGCCGTCCGCCGCGCCCGCAAGGTGGAGCGCAAGCGGCTGGAGCGCGAGGGCTTCTAAAGCCACTTCTTCCTGTCATCGCACGCGGACAGGGCGCCACCTTCGGGTGGGCGCCCTTTTCGCGTTGATGGTGGCGCACCTTGGCCGCGCATGTGAAAAAGGGCGCCACCGCGAGGTGAGCGCCCTTTGTGTGGCGCGGTCAGGAAAGCGCCGCGCCTCGCGCCGAGGATCCGGCCGCAGCGCGACCGGCGCCGCCCACTCTACCGCCCCGCCAGCGCACCAGCGGCGCGGCGAAAGCCAAGCGCGCGCCCGGCGTCTGAGGGCACAAGAAAGCCTTGCAGCGCTTTAGCGCTGCAAGGCCTGCACGATCTCCTGCGTCACCTTCTTCGCATCGCCGAACAGCATCATGGTGTTCGGGCGGAAGAACAGTTCGTTCTCCACGCCGGCATAGCCGCTGGCCATGCCGCGCTTCACGAAGAACACCGTCTTGGCGCGCTCCACATCCAGGATGGGCATGCCGTAGATGGCGCTGGACTTGTCGGTCTTGGCGGCCGGGTTGGTCACGTCATTGGCCCCGATCACATAGGCCACGTCGGCCTCGGCGAATTCGGGGTTGATCTCCTCCAGCTCATGCACCTCGTCATAGGGCACGTTCGCCTCGGCCAGCAGCACGTTCATGTGGCCGGGCATGCGGCCGGCGACCGGATGGATGGCATAGGAGACCTCCACGCCCTCCTTCTTCAGCAGGTCCGCCATCTCGCGCACCACCTGCTGGGCCTGGGCCACCGCCATGCCATAGCCGGGCACCACGATGATCTTGCCGGCGTTCTTCATGATGAAGGCCGCGTCCTCGGGGCTGCCGGCCTTGACCGGGGCACGCTCGCCCCCGCCACCGGCCGCCGCCGCGCCGCCTTCGCTGCCAAAGCCGCCCAGCAGCACGTTGATGATGGAGCGGTTCATCCCCTTGCACATGATGTAGGAGAGGATGGCGCCCGAGGCACCGACCAGCGCGCCGGTCACGATCAGCAGCAGGTTGCCGATGGTGAAGCCGATGCCCGCCGCCGCCCAGCCCGAATAGCTGTTCAGCATGGACACGACCACGGGCATGTCCGCGCCGCCGATCGGGATGATGAGCAGGAAGCCCAGGCCGAAGGCCAGGATCGCGATCATCCAGAACAGGGTGGGCGAGCCGGTGGCGACGAAGAGGATCACCAGCAGCAGCAGCAGCAGGCCCAGGCCGGCGTTCAGCTTGTGCTGGTTCGCGAAGAGGATGGGCGCGCCCGACATGCGGCCATCCAGCTTGAGGAAGGCGATGACGGAGCCCGAGAAGGTGATGGCGCCGATGGCCAGGCCCAGCGACATCTCCAGCAGGGAGGCGCCCTTGATGTCGCCCGGCACGCCAATGCCGAAGCTCTGCGGCGAATACATCGCCGCCGCCGCCACGAAGACGGCCGCCAGGCCCACCAGCGAGTGGAAGGCGGCGACCAGCTGCGGCAGCGAGGTCATCTGGATGCGGCTGGCGATAACCGTGCCGATCGAGCCGCCGATGGCGATGCCCGCGATGATCAGCACGAAGCCGCCGAAGTCCATGCCGGAGTTCAGGATGGTCGCCACGATGGCGATGCCCATCCCGATCATGCCGTACTGGTTGCCCTGCCGCGACGTCTCGGGGTGCGAGAGGCCGCGCAGCGCCAGGATGAACAGGACCGAGGCGGCGAGGTAGGCGAGGGTGGCGATGGTGGCCATGTCTGCCTCAGCCCTTCTTCTTCTGGAACATGGAGAGCATGCGGCGCGTGACCAGGAAGCCGCCGAAGATGTTCACCGAGGCCAGCGTCACGGCCAGCACGCCGAAGAGGCGGGCCGCGTCGCTCTCGGCCGCCGCGGCGGCGAGGATGCCGCCCACGACGATGACCGAGGAGATGGCGTTGGTCACGCCCATCAGCGGCGAGTGCAGCGCGGGCGTCACCGACCACACCACGTAGTATCCGACGAAGCAGGCCATCAGGAAGATGGTCAGCATCAGCAGGAAGGGTTCCACCACCTGGGCCACGGGGGCCGTGGCTTCGGCGGCGCGGCGGGCGAAGTCCGCCAGCTCGGCGGCGCGTGCCGAAAGCTCGGCGGCGCGGTTGGCCAGTTCCGTCTGGGTGCTCATGGGGGTCTCCGTCAGGCCGCGGGGGCGAACATCTTGTGGACCACGGCGCCAGCGCGCGTCAGCGTCACACCCTGGACGATGTCGTCCTCGGGCGGCAGCTTGGGCGCCTTCGCGTCCTTGTCCCAGAAGGTGGTCAGGAAGGTGAGCAGGTTGCGCGCGTACAGCGCGCTGGCGGCGGCGGGGATGCGGCCGGGCCAGTTGGTGTAGCCCAGGATCTTCACGCCGTTTTCCGTCACGAACAGCTCACCGGGCTTGGTCAGGGCGCAATTGCCGCCGGCATCGGAGGCGATGTCCACGATGACGCTGCCGGGCTTCATGGAAGCCACCATGGCCTCCGTCACCAGGGTCGGCGCGCGGCGGCCCTGCACCAGGGCGGTGCAGACCACCACATCCTGCTTGGCGATGTGCGCGGCCACCACCTCGGCCTGCTTGGCGTAGAACTCGGCGGAAAGCTGCTTGGCGTAGCCGCCGGCGGTCTGGGCCGCGCGGCTCTCCTCGTCCTCATAGCCCACGAAGCTGGCGCCGAGGGACTTGATCTCCTCCTTGGCGGCGGGGCGCACATCGGTGGCCGAGACGCGGCCGCCCAGGCGGCGCGCGGTCGCGATGGCCTGCAGGCCCGCGACACCCGCGCCCATCACGAAGACGTTGGCGGCGGGCACGGTGCCGGCCGCCGTCATCAACATGGGGAAGCCACGGTCGAAGGCGCTGGCACCCTCGATCACGGCGCGGTAGCCCGCCAGGTTCGCCTGGGAGGACAGCACGTCCATGCTCTGCGCGCGGGTGATGCGCGGCAGGAGTTCCATGGAGCAGGCCTCGACCCCTGCGGTCGCGTAGGCCTGGGCGGCCGCCGCATCGGCCTGGAGCGTGCCGATCAGCAGCGCGCCCTGGGGCAGCGCCGCCTCCGGCGCGCGGACGGTGAAGACGATGGCGGCACCGGCCAGCGCCGTGGCGGCATCGGGCGCCAGGGTGGCGCCGGCCGCTGCATATTCCGCGTCCGGCAGGCCGGAGGCGAGGCCCGCGCCCTGCTCCACCGTGACGTCGAGGCCGAGCGCGATGAGTTTTTTCACCGTCTCGGGCGTCGCCGCCACTCGGCTTTCGCCGGGCTTCGTCTCCTTCAGGACCGCAAGGCGCATCAGGCCATATCCCCCGTTGAATGGTCGGCTATTTGTCCGGACGCTGCATATGCACGCCATGGCCCCAGGCGCAAGCCGTTGCGTTCATGTCATGTGACGGAGAACCTCGCGCCAGACCCGCAGGAAATTGCCGGACCAGAGCAGCCCGATCTCGCGCGGGCCATAGCCGCGCCGCGCCAGTTCGGCGGTAATGGCGGCGGTTTCCCCCGCATGCATCCATCCCTGCACGCCGCCGCCTCCGTCAAAATCGGACGAGATGCCCACATGGTCGAGGCCGATGCGCCGCACCGCGTGGTCCACATGGTCCACCAGGTCCGCGACCGTTGCCTGAGCGGCGCCATTGGGCGGCGCGGCCTTCAGGAAGGAGGCCACGGCCGTGATTTGCGCGACCCCGCCGCAGGCCCGGATGGCGTCCAGCTGCTCATCATCCAGGTTGCGCGGGTGGGCGTTCAGGGCCGCGCAGGCGGTGTGGGTGACGGCGACGGGCGCGCGGGAGGCCTCGCAGGCCTGCATCATGCCGGCCTTGGACACGTGCGAGCAGTCCAGCATCAGCCCCACCCGGTTCATCTCCGCGATGGCGGCACGGCCGAGGGCCGTCAGCCCGCCATGCTCCTCCTCGGCATCGCCCAGGTTCTTGCGGGGGCGGGCGCTGTCGGAGAGCGCGTTGTGCCCGTCATGCGTCAGGGTCAGGTAGATGGCGCCCAGCCGCCGCCATTGCGCGATGCGCCCCAGGTCATGCCCCATGGCATAGCCGTTCTCGACGGCCGAGAGCACGGCGGGCACGCCGGCGGCGAAGGCGGCCTCCACCTCGTCCGGGGTGGCGCAGAAGCGGGTCGTGGTGCCATCCGCGCGGTCACGGATGTGGCGCAGCATGGCCTCGGCGCGGGCGCCGGCGGCGGCGTGGCCCACATGGTCGCGCGGGCCTTGCGCGACATAGGCGATGAAGACGGCGGCGGACATGCCGCCCTCGCGCATCTTGGGCAGGTCCACGCAGCGGTCGGTGTTGGAAAGCCAGTCCGGCGGCTCGGGCCAGCGGATGTCGATGTGCGTGTCGAGGATCAGCGGGTTGTTCATCGGCCGAAGCCTGACAGGAAACGGGCCAGCAGGTCACCCAGGATGTCGCAATTGTAGCCGCCCTCCTGGCAGATGGCGGTGGGCAGGTTCAGCGCGCCGAGGGCCTCCCCCGCGCGGGCGAAGCCCTCGGCCGTGACCTTCAGCGCGGCGAGCGGCTCATGTTCGCTGGCGTCGAAGCCGAGCGAGAGGACCAGCGCCTCGGGGTTGAAGGCGCGGATGGCGTCCAGCCCATGCCCGATGGCGGCGAGCCACTCGGCATCGCCGGTGCCGAAGGGCAGCGGCAGGTTCAGGTTGCAGCCCGTGCCCGGCCCCGCGCCGCGCTCCCCCGCATGGCCGACGAACCAGGGGTAGTAGCGGTTGGGGTCGCCATGGACCGAGACGGTCAGCACATCGGCTCGCTTCCAGAAGATGCCCTGGGTGCCGTTGCCGTGATGGCTGTCAATGTCGAGCACCGCCACGCGCGCCGCGCCGGCCAGGCGCAGCGCCTCCACCGCGATGGCGGCGTTGTTGATGTAGCAATGCCCGCCCGCCCGCGCGGCATAGGCGTGGTGGCCGGGCGGGCGGCAGAGCGCATAGGCGTCACCGCCCGCGGCCGCGACCTGCGCGGCGGCGAGCGCGCAGGCGGCCGCGCCGCGCGCCGCGTCCCAGGTGCCGGGGCCGATGGGGCAGGCGGCATCGGCGGTGAACCAGCCGACACGGCCCACCAGGCCGGACGGCACCCGCCCGCCCTGGCTGATCATCTCGGGCGTGGGGTGGACATTGCCGACCACCTCGGCGCCCGGCTCGGGCAGGGTGGCCCATTCGGCGGCGGCGTCGCGCAGGAAGTCGAGATAGGCGGGTTCATGCGCCCAGAGCAGGGCGTGGTGCGGAATTTCAGGCGCCACCTCCGGCACCAGGCCCAGCCGCGCCAGCCCCTCCCGCAGCGAGGCGGCGCGGGCGGGGATTTCGTAGTTCGCCCGCAGCGCCCCGCGCATGAGGAAGAACTTCGGGTGGTGGGCGGCCTCGCCCGGGTCGTGGAAGGCTTTCATGCGGCCACGGTAACACCGGCCCGCCCCTCGACAACACGGCGGGGCGCTGGTGTGCTGCGGCGATGCCCTTGCTAGACCCCGGCGCGCGCCGCGCCATCCTCGACGCCTGCGATTCCCTGCGTGACGAAAGCCTGGACTGGCTGTTCCGCCTGGTGCGCTGCCCCTCCACCCTCGGCAACGAGGCGGGGGCGCTGAACGAGATGGAGCGGCTGTACCGGCATCTCGGCCTCGATCCCTTCCGCATCCCGACGGACCCGGAGGCCATGGCGGGGCATCCGGGCCTCTCGCCGCCGCTGATCCCCTACGCGGGCCGCGACAATGTGGCGGCCATCCACCGCCCACGTGCCGCCTCCGGCCGGTCGCTGCTGCTGCAAGGCCATGTGGACGTGGTGCCCGAGGGCGCGGCCGACATGTGGGAAACCCCGCCATACGCGCCGAGTGTCCGCAATGGCCGCATCTATGGCCGCGGCGCGGGCGACATGAAGGCCGGCATCGTCAGCTACGCCATGGCCTTCGCCGCCCTGAAGCGCGCCGGGCTGCAACCCGCCGCCGAAGTGCAGATGGCCGCCGTGATCGAGGAGGAATGCACCGGCAATGGCGCGCTCGCCGCCATGCTGGCCCTGCCCAGGCCCGATGCCGTCATCATCCCCGAGCCCGGGCCGGGCGTGGACGCGCTCTACACGGCCGAGGTCGGCGTGGTCTGGGCCTGGGTGACGGTGAGCGGCCGCCCCGCCCATGTGCGCGACATGCAGGCCGGCGTGAACGCCATCGAGGCCGCGCAGATCATCGCCGCCGCCTTCAAGGACTACGAGGCCGAGCGCAACCGGGCCGAGCACATCGCGCCCGAATTCCACGGCGTGAACCACCCGGTGAACGTGAACCTCGGCACCATCGAGGGCGGCGAGTGGAATTCCTCCGTGGCGACCCGCTGCCGCATCGGCCTGCGCGTCGGCGTCATGCTGGGCTACACGGCCGCCGAGACCAGGCGCGACATCGAGCGGCTGGTGGACCAGGCCCGCCAGCACGAACGCCTGCGCGGCGCCCAGGTGAAGCTGGAATTCAAGGGCTTCATGGCCGACCCCTGCACCTTCCCGCGCGACACCGAGATCAGCACGCTCGCCCGCCGCAGCTATGCGGACGCCACGGGCGGCAGCCTGCGCGACTACCCGGCCACGGGGCTGACCGATGGCCGCCACTACGTCCTCTACCAGGGCACGCCCTGCGCGGTCTTCGGCCCGGACGCGCAGGACATCCATGGCATTGACGAGAATGTCGGTGTGGAGAGCGTGCATGGCATCACGCGCAGCATCGCGCTGGCCATGGCGGAGTGGTGTGGAGTTGAAGCATGCTGATGGCCCGAAACATCCCCCTCTCCGGCGCCCGCCTCTGGGCCGACCTGCATGAGGTGGCGCAGATCGGCGGCACGCCGCGCGGCGGCTGCAACCGCCAGGCCCTGACGGACCTGGACGGAGAGGCCCGCGCCTGGCTGGTGGAGCGCGCCACCGCCTATGGCTGCACCCTGCACCTCGACCCCTTCGGCAACATGGCGCTGCTGCGGCCGGGGCGCGATGCGTCCCGCAAGCCGGTGGGTTTCGGCAGCCACCTCGACACCCAGCCGACAGGCGGCAAGTTCGACGGGGTGCTGGGCGTGCTGGCGGGGCTGGAGGTGCTGCGCGCCCTGCACGAGGCCGGGGCGGAGACCGAGGCGCCGCTCATGCTGGTCAACTTCACCAATGAGGAGGGGGCCCGCTTCTCGCCCCCCATGATGGGCAGCGGCGCGGCCATGGGCATCTTCCCGCCCGAGCAGGTGCTGGGCACGACCGACGCGGCGGGCATCACCTTCGGCGACGAACTCGCCCGCATCGGCTGGCGCGGCGAGGCGACGCTGCCCGAGATGGCCGCCTTCCTGGAACTGCACATCGAGCAGGGCCCGGTGCTGGAACGCGAGGGCAAGTCGGTCGGCATCGTGACGCACGCCCTCGCCCAGCGCTGGTATGACGTGGTGGTGGAGGGTGCCGAGGCGCATGGCGGCAGCGCCATGGCCGGACGGCGCGACGCGCTGGTGGCGGCGAGCCACCTCATCGCGGCGGTGGAGGAGATCGCCCTCGCCGCCCGCGCGCCCGATGGGGAGCTGGGCCGTGGCACCGTGGGGCGCATCATGGTCCACCCCGACAGCCGCAACGTGGCCCCGGGGCGGGTCTGGTTCAGCGTGGACACCCGCCATGGCGACCCCGCGCAGCTCGACGCCATGGGCGAGGCGCTGCGGGCGCGGGCGGCCGAGATCGCCCGCGCGCGGGACGTGGCCATCACCGTCAGCGATTTCTGGCATTCGCCCCCGATCCGCTTCGACGCGGCGCTGCTGGGGCATCTGCGCGACTCGGTGGCACGGCGGGGCCTGGCGGCGAAGGAAATGCCCACCGGCATCGGCCATGACGCCGTCTATGTCGCGCGCAGCGTGCCCACCGCCATGCTCTTCGTGCCCTGCCATGGCGGGCTGTCCCACAACGAGGCCGAGAGCATCACCCCCGAATGGGCCGAGGCGGGGCTGCTGGTGCTGGCCGATGCCATCCTGGAGGCGGCGCAATGAGAATCGCCATCGGCGGCTTCCTGCACGAAAGCCATTCCTTTGCCCCGCGGGCCACGGGCTGGGAGGATTTCCTCAAGCCCGGCGGCCTGCCGCCTTTGCTGCATCGGGACGAATTGGTGGAGGGGCTTCGCACCACCTCCGCCTGTGCCGCCGGCGCCATCGCGGCCTGTGACGCGGCGGGCGCCACCATCGCGCCGCTGGCCTGGGCCTTTGCCAACCCGGCCGGCCCCGTCACGCGCGCGGCCTTCGAGCGGTTGTCGGCACTGATCCTGGCGGCCCTGTCCGACGCGCTGGACGAGGGCCCGCTGGACGGCCTCTTCCTCGACCTGCACGGCGCCATGGTCAGCGACGACTTCCCCGATGCCGAGGGCGAATTGCTGCGCCGCGCCCGCGCGGTGGTGGGGCCCGACATCCCCATCGCCGCCACGCTCGATCCGCACGCCAACATGACGCGGCTGATGGCCGAATGCGCCGATGTGCTGGTGCCTTATCGCACCTACCCGCATGTGGACATGCGCGCCGTGGGCCGCCGCGCCACCGACCTGCTGCTGGCCCGCATCCGCCGTGGCGCGCCCTGGGCCATGGCCTTCCGGGAGCTGGATTTCCTCATCCCCATCACCAGCCAATGCACCATGGTCGAGCCGATGGCGGGCGTCATGGAGGCCCGCGCCCGGTTGGAGCAGGGGGTGGTCGAACTCGGCTACTGCTTCGGCTTCCCCTACGCCGATTTCGCGGGCTGCGGCCAGGCCATCGCCTGCTGGGCCGAGACGCAGGGCGCCGCCGAAGCCGCCGCGGAGGCCCTGGCGCTGGAGATTGCCGCCCGCGAAGCCGCCTTCACCGGCGGCGTGATGGAGGCCGATGCGGCGGTGGCCGAGGCGCTGCGCCTCTCGGACGGCGCGGGCAAGCCCGTCATCATCGCCGACACCCAGGACAATCCGGGCGGCGGCGGGCATGGCGACACCACCGGCCTGCTGGCGGAACTGCTGCGCCAGGGGGCACCCGCCGCGCTCGCCCCCATGAACGATGCCGAGGCGGCGGCCGCCTGCCACGCGGCGGGGGAGGGGGCCAGCCTCACTCTCGACCTCGGCGGCAAGAGTGACGGCGCGCCGCTGCGCGTGACGGGCGTGGTGGAGAGGCTGTCGGACGGGCGCTTCACCCTGGAAGGGCCGATGGGCGCGGGCAACCCGGCCAATCTGGGCCTGACGGCGCTGCTGCGGGTGGGGTCTGTGCGGGTGGTGATCGTCTCGCGGAAGATGCAGGCGCATGACCAGGCGGTGTTCCGCCACCTGGGCGTGGAGCCGGCGGCGGAGCGCATCGTCGCCGTGAAGTCCTCGGTGCATTTCCGGGCGCATTTCCAGCCCATCGCCGCGGCGGTGCTGGTGGCGGCGGCACCCGGGCCGGTGGTGGCGGACCCGGCCACGCTGCCCTTCACGGCGCTGCGGCCAGGGTTGCGCTTGCGGCCCGGGGACAACCGGCGCTTCGGGGGCTCGCTGGGCGGCTGATGCACGGCTTCGGTGAAACACCGAAGCCCATCAGGCGCTAGCGCCCCAGCTGATCCATCCAGCCCTGGGCGGTGGCTTCCAGCTTGCGGGCGCTGTCCTGCGCCGCCAGCGCGTCGCCATGGGTGGCGGTGAGCTGGCAGGCGTATTTCCGCAGGCTGTTTTCCAGCCCTGCCACGGCATCGCCCAGCTCACCCAGGTTGGACTGGAAGGCGGCCACCGCCGCGCGCTGTTCCTCCAGCGCGGCGTCCAGGGCGGCCAGGGCGTGGCGAAGCCGGTCCTCGGGCGCGGGTTCCGTGGGGGCGCGCTGGGGGAAGAGCAGGATTTCGGCGCTGGGCATGGGGGCTCCGTCGGCAATCTCTGAAGAAATTGCTAACGCGCCGCGAATTTTAAGACAAGATAAATATCTTGAGATTTGGTTAACGAAACCGAGACGCTCCCGCTCACGCCAGGAAGGGCAGCAGCAGGCACGCCGCCGCCCCCAGCGACAGCACCCAGCGCAGCCGCATGTAGAAGCCCGGCACCAGCCCGCGCGTGGCCGCCCATTGCTCCACCCCGGCCGTGGCCAGGATGCCCAGGGCCAGCAGCAGCAGCGACGGTGCCTCGAACAGCATCATGGCCACCCAGCCGATCAGCGAGGGCATGACGCCCAGCACCAGCCGCGCCGGCGTCGCCCAGGCCTCGCCTGCCGGGGCCCGCAGCGCGAGGCCCCAATGCACCGCCCCCAGGAAGGACAGGATGACGGCGCCATAGGCGATCAGCGCGCCGCGCGCGAAGCCGCCCCAGTAATCGGGCGCCAGCAGCACGGCCAGCGCCGCGGCGGCGAAGGGCAGCAGGCCCGAGAGGCCCAGGGTCCAGAGCAGGCGTTCATGCGCGGCGTTCATGCGCCGCACATCAGCCGCAAGAGCGGCCGGGGTGCAAGAGGTGTGCGCCCGGGCACGCGCCGCGCTATAGCCCCGCCATGGGCATGTTCCTCGACATCGGCTTCATCCTCCTGCTGACGCTGGTCAATGGCGTCTTCGCGATGAGCGAGCTGGCCGTCGTCTCCTCCCGGAGGGGGCGGCTGCAGGCGATGGAGCGCGCGGGCAAGCCAGGCGCCGCCGCCGCCCTGGCCCTGCACGAGGATCCCGGCCGCTTCCTGCCCACGGTGCAGGTGGGCATCACCCTGGTGGGCATCCTGGCCGGCGTCTTCGGCGGCGCGGCCCTGGCCCGGCCGCTGGGCGCGGCGCTGGAGGAACTGCCCTTCGTCTTCGGCTATGGCCAGGCGCTGGCCTTCGGCCTGGTCGTGCTGGCCATCACCTATGCCAACCTGATCCTGGGCGAGCTGGTGCCCAAGCAACTCGCCCTGCGGAACCCCGAGCGCGTGGCTTCCCTGCTGGCCCCGGCGCTGACCGTGCTGGCGCGGGTGACGGGGCCGTTCATCTGGCTGCTCTCCAGCTCTTCCGCCGCCATCCTGCGGCTGTTCGGCGCCCACAAGCCCACCGAACAGGGCGTGACCGAGGAGGAGGTGAAGGCCGTGGTGGCCGAGGGCGTGCAGGCCGGCGCGCTGGACCCCAACGAACGGCAAATGATCGAGCGCGTCCTGCGCCTGGCCGACCGCCCGGTGCGCGCGCTGATGACGCCGCGCAACGAGGTGGCCTGGATTGACCGCCACGCCGCCCCCGAGGTGGTGGCCGAGGCGCTGCGGGCCGACAATGTCACGCGCTTCATCGTGGCGGACCGGCGGGTGGACAATGTGGTGGGCGTGGTGGCCGTGAAGGAGCTGCTGGACCAGCTGCTGGCCGGCGGCGCCATCTCCATCCCCGCCGCCCTTCGCCAGCCCACCGTGCTGCCCGACAACCTCTCGGCGCTCGACGCGCTGGAACGCCTGCGCGGCGACCCCTTGGGCATGGCGCTGGTGCTGGACGAATATGGCAGCTTCGAGGGGGTGGTGACCGCCTCCGACCTGCTGGAGGCCATCGTGGGCGAACTGGGTCCCGCCCCGGAAGCGGCCCCCGGTGCCGTGGCCCGCTTCGACGGTTCCATCCTGCTGGATGGCATGATGGCGCTGGACGAGCTGCGCGGGCGCCTCAAGGATTTCGAGCCGCCGCCCCAGTCGGGCCACTACCACACCGTGGCCGGGCTGATGATGGCGCTGCTGCAGCGAATCCCGCGCGAGGCGGACCGCATCGCCTACAGCGGCTGGCGCTTCGAGGTGGTGGACATGGACGGGCGCCGCGTGGACAAGGTGCTGGCCCTGAAGGAGGGTGAGACGGGCGCGCCGCTGGTCTCGCCCCCCATCGCCGCGCTGCCGCTGGAGGGCAGCCCCGCCGAGAAGCCCCTTACTTCGCGGCCCCAGCCTTCGCGATCGGTGGAATGAACTGGGCCTCGGTGTCCCAGGGGAACAGGATCCAGGTGTCCTGGCTCACCTCGGTCACGAAGCTGTCCACCAGGGGCTTGCCGGCGGGCTTCGCGTAGATCGTGGCGAAATGGGCGCCGGGCAGCATGGCGCGCACCAGCTTGGCCGTGGTGCCGGTGTCCACCAGGTCATCCACCAGCAGCCAGCCGGTGCCATCACCGGCGGCGACGGGGGCCTTGGCCACGCGCGGGTCGCCGCGCCTCTCCTCGTCATAGGTGATGACGCTGACCGTCTCGATGATGCGGCATTCGAGTTCGCGCGCGATGATGGCGGCCGGGATCAGCCCGCCCCGGGTGATGGCCACCACGCCCGTCCAGGGGCCCTTTTCCATCAGCCGCCACGCGAGCGCCTTCGCGTCGCGGTGCAACTGGTCCCAGCCCACGGTGAAATAGCGCTGCGCCACCTTCAATGCATCCTTCCGCCATTGGGCACGGTCAAATCCGGGCGCAGCAGAACCACCGCGCCATTCTCGTCAGGGACGCCCAGCACCAGCACCTCGCTGAGGAAGGGGCCGATCTGCCGGGGCGGGAAATTCACCACCGCCAGCACCTGCCGGCCGATCAGCCGGTCGGGGGAGTAGTGGGCGGTGATCTGCGCGGAGGATTTCCGCACGCCGATCCCGTTGCCGAAATCCACCCAGAGCTTGATGGCGGGCTTGCGCGCCTCGGGGAAGGGCTGGGCATCCACGATGGTGCCCACCCGGATGTCCACCTTCAGGAAATTGTCGAAGCCGATCGTCTCGCTCATTTGCGCGCGCTAGCCGATTTCCGCGCGGGAGGCGAGGGGTGCCCCCAGGTTTGCGGCGCCGCCACCCCTGGTCCAGAATGGACGCGACATCAAAACCGCCGAGGACACTCCCGATGCGCGACTTCCACCTGCCCGGCCGCAGCCCGGTGATTGCTGGCCGGGGCATGGCCGCCACCTCCATGCCGGCCGCCTCGCTCGCCGCCATCGAGGTGCTGAAGGCGGGTGGCAACGCGCTGGACGCCGCCATCGCCGCCGTCGCCCTGCTGGGCGTGATCGAGCCGCAGAGCACCGGCATCGGCGGCGACAATTTCTGCCTGTATGCGCCGGCCGGTGGCGACCAGGTGATTGCCATGAACGGCTCGGGCCGGGCATCCGCGGGTTCCACGCCCGAGGCGCTGCGCGCCAAGGGGCTGACCGCGATGGTCAACACCTCGGTCCATTCGGTCACCATCCCGGGTGCCGTCTCGGCCTGGCAGGCGCTGAACGCGGCCTATGGGCGGAAAGAGCTGGGCTACCTGCTGCAGCCCGCCATCCGCGCGGCCGAGGAGGGCTTCCACGTCCATGCCCGCGTGGCGCATGACTGGGAGGAGGCGGCGGGCAAGCTCGCGGGGCATGAGGCCTCGGCGCGGCACTACCTGCCGGGCGGCCGCGCGCCCGTCATGGGCCAGAAGATGCAGTTCCCGGCCCTGGCCGCCACGCTGCGCGCCATCGCCAAGGGCGGTGCCCGTGCCTTCTACGAGGGCGAGATCGCGGCCGACATGGTGGCGACCCTGCGCGCGCTGGGCGGCACCCAGACCGAGCAGGACTTCGCCGACGCCCTGTTGGGCGCGGAATTCGTCACCCCCATCAAGCGGTCCTGGAAGGGCATGGACATCCATCAATGCCCGCCCAACGGCACCGGCATCATCACGTTGATGATCCTGGGCATGCTGGAGAACATGCCCAAGGCCGAGGGCGGGCCGCTCGGCCTCACGCGCCTGCACCGCCACATCGAGGCCGCGCGCCTGGCCTACCGCGACCGCGACGCCTTCGTGGCGGACCCCGCCCAGGTGGATGTGCCGGTGGAGCACCTGCTCTCCGACGCATACCTGCATGGCCTCGCGCGCGGCATCCAGGATGGGCGCGCCCTGGCCGAGCTGCCGCCCGCCGGCACCCTGTTCCCGGTGCATGCGGACACCGTCTATCTCTGCGTGGTGGATGAGGAGGGCAACGCCTGCTCCTTCATCAATTCGCTGTTCGAGAGCTTCGGCTCCGGCATCATGGCCGAGAAGTCGGGCGTCATGCTGCACAACCGCGGCTTCGGCTTCCGTCTGCAGGAGGGCCACCCCAACTGCATCGCGCCGGGCAAGCGGCCCATGCACACCATCATCCCCGGCATGGCCACGCAAAATGGCCGCGCCGTGATGCCCTTCGGCGTGATGGGCGGGCATTTCCAGCCGATGGGGCAGAGCCTGCTGCTGTCCAACATCTTCGAATGGGGCCTCGACCCGCAGGAGGCGATTGACCTCGCCCGCCTCTTCCCGCGCGAGGGCGCGATCCAGGTGGAGCGCGGCATCCCGGCCGATGTGGTGGCGGGGCTGGACGCCATGGGCCATCGCTGCGTGGCCTGGGACAAGCCGCATGGCGGCGGCCAGGCCATCCTGATCGACCAGGCGCGGGGCTGCCTGATCGGCGGCAGCGATCCGCGCAAGGATGGCTGCGTGATCGGCTACTGAGGAAGTCCCGGACATGACCGAACCCTGCGAACTGCCCGCCACCACCGCCCGGCGGATGATCGGGCGCAAGAAGCTCTCGCCCGTCGAGCTGCTGGAAAGCTGCCTCGCGCGCATCGGCCAGGTGAACCCGGCCGTGAACGCCATGACGGCCATGGATGTGGACGCCGCCCGCGCCCAGGCCCGCGCGGCCGAGGATGCCGTGATGAAGGGCGAGCGGCTGGGCGCGCTGCACGGATTGCCGCTCGGCATCAAGGACCTGGAGGAGACGAAGGGGCTGCGGACCACCTGGGGCAGCCTGCTCTTCAAGGACCACATCCCCACGCGCGACGAGGGCATGGTGCGCCACCTGCGCGAGGCGGGCGGCATCGTGCTGGGCAAGACCAACGTGCCGGAATTCGGCCTGGGGGCGAACAGCCGCAACGCGGTCTATGGCGCGACGGGCAATGCCTTCGACCCCACGCACAATGCCGCCGGTTCCTCGGGCGGCTCGGCGGTGGCGCTGGCCTGCGACATGGTGCCGCTGGCCTCGGGCTCCGACACGGGCGGTTCGCTGCGCAACCCCGCGGCCTTCAACGGCATCGTGGGCTACCGGCCCTCGCCGGGTCTGGTGCCCAATGAGCGGCGGGGCCATGGCTGGAACCCGCTTTCCGTGCTGGGCCCGATGGCGCGGGATGTGCCGGACCTCTGCCTGATGCTGTCGGCCATGGCGGGCGACGATGCCGGCGACCCGCTGGCCTACACCCTGCACGCCCGCACGGTGCGGGGCGAGCCCGCCCTGTTCCACCCGCCGCGGGAGATTGACCTCTCCAGCCTGCGCGTCGCCGCGAGCGAGGACTTCAACCTGGCCCTGGTGGAGGGCGTGGTGCGCCGCAAGTTCCGCCGCATCGTGGAGGGCTGCGGGCCGCTCTTCGCCCGCATCGAGACGGCCACCCCCGACGTGACGGGCGGCGACGAGGCCTTCGAGGTGCTGCGCGCCTCGGGTGCGCTGGCGTCCCACCTCGACCGCGTGCGGAACCACGCCGACAAGTGCGGCCCGAACATGATCGCGAATGTGGAGGAGGGGCTGCGCTACACTCTGGAGGACCAGGCCCGCGCCGCCACCCGCCAGACCGTGATCTACCGGAACTTCCAGAGCTTCTTCGAGAAGCATGACGTGCTGATCACGCCCGCCATCACCATCAGCCCCCGCCCCTGGCGCGAGCTGTTCCCGAGCGAGATCGACGGCGAGAAGACCCGCACCTACTTCCACTGGCTGGCGCTGGCCTACTACGTGACGCTGACGGGCCACCCGGCCATCAGCCTGCCCGTGGGCCTGGACGAGAAGGGCTTTCCCTTCGGCCTGCAGATCGTGGGGCCGCGCGGGGGCGATGCCTTCGTGCTGGGGGTCGCGGCCGCGCTGGAGGCGGCGCTGGCGGGCGATGCGGAATTCGGCCGGCCGAAGCCCGACATCGCGAAGCTGCGCGCGGCACCGCCCATTTCCTCCATGGACGGCTTCCTCGGCTTCGGCTGAGGCGGCCTACCAGCGATAGTAGCCGCGCGGGCGATGGTGGTAGTAGCCCCGCGGCGGCCCGTAGTAGCCGCGATAGACCGGCCGCACCGGCGCGTAATAGCGTGGCGGCGGCGCGTGGTAGCGCGGTTGGCTGGCCGCGCCGATCGCGAGGCCGGCCGCCGCACCCACCCCGGCGCCCAGCAGGGCGGTGGCGGCGGGGTCCGGGCGGCCATAGGCATCGGTGCAGGCCGCGACGCCGAGCAGGCCCATCAGGCTCAGGGCGGTGATGATCTTTCGCATCGGACGCACTCCTTTGTCGCAACCATAAGGGCAGGCGGGCGCGGCGGGTTGAAGGTCGCAATGTGGCGCCGCCGTGCCAAAGATGGCGCGGGGCGGGCAGCGCCCCCGCGCCATGACGGGGTTGGGAACGCGGCAGGCCGCTCCTGGGTTGGCGCCTGTCAGCCCTTGCCGGCCGAGAAGGCGTTGAAGGTCTGCAGCGTGTAGGTGTCCTTCACGCCCGCCACGCTCTGCACCCGCTCCACCACGAAGAGGCCGATATCCTGCTCCGGCTCCAGGTAGAACTTCCCCAGCAGGTCATATTGTCCGGAAATGGAGTGCATCTCCGACAATTCGGCGATACTGTCGGCCATCTCCCGGGCCACGCGGTAGGCTTGGCCCATCTCACACTTGATCATCACAAAGATTGCCCGCATTGTAGTTCTAGCCTTTCCGCTTGGTTTGCACAGTTGGCGCTTTGATGCGCTCCAGCGCCCCCGCCGCAAGCCGTTCCTGATCCGCGCCTCGCGTGTATTCCTGCACCATCGAAAGCGACCGGTGCCCGGTCACAGATGCAATCTCGTGCATGGTTCCCCCTGCATTGGCGATCCTGACCGCCACCCGCCGACGCAGCCCGTGCAGCTTCAGCCCGTGCAGCCCCAGCGCCTCGGTCGCCCGCTTGATCTCCCGCGACAGGTGCGGCGCCGTCCATGGCTGCCCGCGCGCATTGGTCAGGATCGTAATGGCCGTTGCCTGGCGCTTCCATCCGTCCAGCTCCGCGCATAAATCGGGCGGCAGGGTCAGGACCAACTTCTCCCCCGTCTTCTGTTGGGTCAGCCTGATCGCCTGCCCATCATAGGCGGCCCATGTCAGGCGGCACAGATCGCCCCTGCGCTGGCCTATCGCGCCCGCCAGAAGGGCCACCCGCCGCAGATGCTCCGGCAGCCCATCGCCCGCCTGGGCGGCCTCCGCATCGCTCCACGGGCGATGATGGCCCCCCGGCAGCGCCTTGATGCGGGCGGCGGGGTTCACCTCCACCCACTCCCGGTCAATCGCCCATGAGAACAGCGCCCCGGTGGTGCGGACGAATGCCGTAGCAGCCCCCGGCCCTCTGCTGGCGGCAATGGCGTCTCGGATCGTCAGGACGTGGGTGCGGCGGATGTCTCGGGCGCGCAGATGCCCGACCTTCGCCCACGGCTTGAGGTAGATGGCGTAGTTCTGGCGGGTGCTGGCCGCCTTTGCGGCATACTCGGGGCTGCCCTCGAAAGCCCGGATCAGGGCTTCCAGCGTGTCGCTGGGCGCCGGCCTGGCCTTCGCCTTGCGGCGCGGCGGGTAGGCGTATTCCCGCACGGTGCCGTCTGCCAGCACCTTGCGGACGATGCGGGGCTTACCCGGCTTGGCGGATTTCCTGGGCGAGGGCATGGATGGCCTGCGATGCGTTGGCAGATGCAAGCCCGCCATTGAAGGCCGCGTCAACCTGTCCCCGGTCCCATCGCGGGTTGCGGGGGCCAAGGTGGTAGGACGGCGCGGGCAGTCGGCCGTCCCGCAGCAGCCGCGCCACCGCGTTGGGGTTGACGCAGATGTGCCGGGCAAGAGCGGCACGGTCGAGCCAGCGGGGTTCGCTCATGCCTTCCTCACTGCATACCGTGATGTGACGACGCGCCACCCGTCGCGGAACTCGACCAGCACGGAGTTGAGGCGGCCACGGGCGACCACGCGGCAGGGCTGACCATGGCGGCACTCCCCGCCAAGCATGCGCCGCCAGCGG
>DASYHU010000008.1:0-1905 GCA_035998215.1 Roseococcus sp.
CGCCGCCCACCGCTTCTTGTTCGCCTCGGCCGCCGCCGCTGATCGGCGCGCCCGAACCTCGGCGCGGCGCAGTTCGCCGGGCGTGGTGCCGGCCATGAACGTCCGCACCGTCTCGTGCAGCCGCCGCTTCCACTCCGGCCCGAGCAGGTGCTCGAGCGCGCGCGGCATGATGTGGTCCAGTGCCTGCATCACGCGATCTCGACCAGTTCGAGTTGCGCTGTCACCGCCGCGTCCACCTGATCGGCCAGCTCGGGGCGGGCCTCGCGCAGCCGCGCGCGCAGCTTCACCACCTTGGGGTCAGCGGTGACTTCCTGCAGCGTCTCCGCGTCATGCGCGCCCTTCACGCGGGCGATGATGTTCTGTGCGGCATCCAGGGCGGCGTCGGTCGCTGGCTTCGGGGCCTCGATCACCAGCGGCTTCACGCGGTAGGGCGCACGCTCCTTCTTCGTCACGGTCAGCGCCATGACCATCTCGCGCTCGATGTGCGACATGTGGCTGATGCGGATGCCGCCCACCTCCATGCCGCCCCATTTCACCTTCGGGTCGCGGTAGAGCGTCATGGACCGGCCGGCATACTGCGATGCGTCGGCGCCCCACGCGGCGATCATCACGCGGCGCATGGACTTGCAGGGCAGGAACGGCTTGCCGTCGTCGCCCTCGAACGAGACGGCCACCGGCTGCTCGCCATTGCCGGTGCCGCTCACCCGCGTGATGCGGATGGTGCGCGGGCCCGGCAGCAGATCGTCGGCGTTGAGCTGGTTGCTCTTGGGCGCCACGAATTCCGACATGTCGACCATCAGACGATCATCTCCTGCTCGACCCTGCGCTCGGTCGGCACAGTCCGCACCGTGGCGAGGGTGGTGTGATAGGCGGCCATGGCTTCCGACAGCCGCCGCTCGAATTCAGCCGCCGCGTTGAGGATGCGCCGCGCCATCTCGACGCACCGATCCACCCGCAGGGGGATCATGGGCAGGCCGCCCGAGTAGCTCACGAGGTCGCACCATGCGCGCCCCGTGACGAGGAGCCCCGTGTGGATCTGCAGCAGGTATTCCTCGGGCACCACGCGCTCGGCGATGGTCTGCACCTGGTATTTCTGGCGCCGGCTCTTGCACTCGATCAGGCCATCCGCGCCGACCAGACCATCGGGCGAATAGCCGATGGTGAACCGCTCGTCGCAGTAGTCGAATGCGCGGGTGATGAAACCCACCTCCTGCACCGGGGCGAAGTGTTCGGCATAGAGGGCGCGCGCCTCCAGCTCGTCGTCCTGCCCGCGCAGCATGTCCTCGCTGACATAAGCGGGCTCGACATGCCGCGTGATGCGCTGGGCCAGCAGCTGCCACAGATGGGCGCGGGCCTTCTCGTTGTTCGCCGCCTTTCCGGTCGGCGTCATGATGAGCTTCATCTCGCTCGCGGTCAGCATCCCGCACCGTGCCGCGAGCCATTCCTTGCTGCCCTGGATCAGGTCGGCGTGGATGGTGACAGTCATGCCCCCCTCCGCCACACGCTGGCCTCGATGCTGGCGCGCCGCCGCACGGCCTGCGCCTGGCGCCGGTAGGACACGGCCTCCTCCACGCGCCCTTCTGCGACGGCAGCCCAGGCGAAGGCGCGCAGCTGCGCCACCTCGGCCAGCGCATCCGCACGCGCGCCGATCGTTCGCGCAGCGCAGCTCCCCGCGGGGAACAGGTCGGCCGCGTTGCTGTAGCCGGCGGCGCGCTCGTGCCACGCCACCGCACGCCGGCACCGGTAGGGGTGCCGCTCGGCAAGCCAGTGCGCGCGGCCCGTCGCCTGGGCGCGCAGGGCGTCCACGGTCTGCTGCATGGTCATGGGGCGGGCTCCTGGGCAGCGGCGTAGCCGATGGCGGTCAGACAAGGGACGCGGACAACGGCGGGGTCGAACGCGCAGTCG
>DASYHU010000010.1:0-2451 GCA_035998215.1 Roseococcus sp.
CGCCGCCCACCGCTTCTTGTTCGCCTCGGCCGCCGCCGCTGATCGGCGCGCCCGAACCTCGGCGCGGCGCAGTTCGCCGGGCGTGGTGCCGGCCATGAACGTCCGCACCGTCTCGTGCAGCCGCCGCTTCCACTCCGGCCCCAGCAGATGCTCCAGCGCGCGGGGCATAACGTGGTCGAGGTGCATCACGCCTCATCCCCGGCCAGCCGCGCCAGCTCCTCCGGCGTGGCGTTGTCGTGCACTGCCATCAGGGGCCCCGGCCCCGGCACGGGCACTTTCCTGGGTGTGCCGACCTCCTGCTCCAGCGCATCGAGGCGGGACATGCCCGGCGTCAGGCCGGGGGAGGCCGCCTTACCGAAAGCGTCGTTGATGCTGGTCGCGCCGTCCCGGATCGCTTGGTAGATGCCGCGTAGGTCCGCCAGATCATCGGGCGTGGCGGTGTCCAGGGGCTTGCCCAGCTTCTCCGCCAGCATCGCGGCCGAGACGCCGATCTTCACGAAGGCCTGGGTCATCTCGCGGATGCGGTCGGCCATCGGCTTGTCGCTGCCGTGCTTCACGGTCTCGCGGCACTGAGCCACGGCGGCGTCGACCAAATCTGGCGGCAGCACGGCGAGGATGCGCGCGCGCAGCCGACGCGAGGCCATGTTCGCTGTGATCTCGTAGATGTCCCGCTCGTCTTTCAGCGCCTCCGAGCCGCCCCTCTTGTCGCGGAGGTGCCGCACGGTGAAGGTTTGGGTGGAAAGGACGTTCGTCTGCTGATCCCAGGCGAAAGCTTCCATCTCGCTCTCGCCATTACGCCGCGACAGCTCGCGCATGCCGTAGGCGATGTTCCCCCAGCAGCGGGCCAGCTCTTCCGCCAGGCGGATGCTCGGACCCTCGACGCTCTGTCCACCGCGGGGGAAGCGGTAGTTTGCGACCTCGGCGAGAGACGGGCGGCGGCACGCATCCATTACGCGGGCAAAGGCGGCGGCTTCGTCGCGCGGGAAACGCTTCGCCACGAGCAGCCGGCCTTGGGCCTCGGCAATTGCGCGCTCGCTTTCGATGGCCACCGCGCCGGCTGAGAGGTGATCGGGCGCGGCCTTGGCAAAGGGGTTGTTAGGCTCCGCCACCTTGGTGATTTCGCTCATGCTTCGGTCCTTTCACTGACGATGAGGCGGCGGCTTTCCGCGCGGCCCTTGATGATTTCGCCGGGCTCGGCGGGGCGGTCGGGCTTGGCCGGCGTCACGGCCTGGCTGACCTTCCACCCGTTGACCTTCGCCCACCGATGGCTGCCCAGCTTTTCCAGCAGCCGGGCCTTGGCCTCGGCCTCCTGCTTCTCGGCCGCGCGGCGCTCGGCCCCGAACCGCGCCACATCGGCGGCCAGGGCGGCGGCCTCGTCGTCCTCCATCAGCTCCGCCGGCTCGTCGTCCAGGGGCAGGGGCGTCAGCGCGCGCAGCGTCCGGAAGGCGCTCTCGCTGCCATCGGCGTTCGGGCGCTGGCCGGCGCGCACGCTGGCCCAGAAGTCCCGCACCCGGCGCTCCATCTCGGCTTGCAGCTTGGGACGCGCGCGGTAGCGGTAGATGCGCAGGTCATTGCCCCCCACCAGCACGGCCACCGCGCCCCAGCCATAGCCTGTGGCGTGGAGCTGCGCCTGCAACTGCAGCAGGATGTGCATGGGCGGCTCCTCGCCCCATCCCTTCTTGTGGGTGAGCCAGTCGGCGGCTTTGAGTTCCAGCACGCCGGGGCCGGTGAGGCCCGCCTCGCGCTCCTGCGGGCCGGGCTCCGCAATGATGCGGTCCAGCGTGGCCCCGAGGCCGCAGACATGGGCGGCATACTGGCCGGGCAGCACGCGCCAGCCCTCCTCCTCGGCGGCGGCCTGGGCGATGACTTCCTCCAGCCGGAGGCCCCACTTCACGCGCGGGTTGTCCACGGGCTCGGGCTCGGTGATGCCGGCCTTGACGTGCCAGAGGGCGAAGCGGCCGGGGCTGTAGTCCGGCTGGGCGTCGAAGAGCGCGGCTACCTCGCTGGCGCCGATGTAGCGCAGCCGGATGGCGTGCCAGGCGGCGGGGTCGGAGGGGATGGGAAACAGGGCGCGGTCGCTCATCGCTGCCCCCGCTGCCAAATGGCCGGCGTCAGGTCCGGGCAGCGACGGCGGGCCGCGTGCGACCGGCGCCGGTGCTCGGCCACGTCCGCCAGCACCTCGGCGCGGGCGCCCATGGTGCGGGAATGGCAGGTGCCGGCGGCGGCCATGGCGGCCACGTTGGTGTAGGCCAGAGCCGCATCGTGCCAGCCCCCCGCCTTGCTGCACCGGTAGGGATGGCGCTCTGAGAACCAGTGCGCGCGGCCCGTCGCCTGGGCGCGCAGGGCGTCCACGGTCTGCTGCATGGTCATGGGGCGGGCTCCTGGGCAGCGGCGTAGCCGATGGCGGTCAGACAAGGGACGCGGACAACGGCGGGGTCGAACGCGCAGTCG
>DASYHU010000025.1:0-298810 GCA_035998215.1 Roseococcus sp.
GCTCTCACCACAGCAGCACCAACCACGCATCCCAACATTCCAACCCACCTCCATCCCACCGCCCCTCTCAGAGCAGCAAAACAAAAGCAGATCACACAAACACTACTATCTGCATAACCAGATGTGATTTTGAAACAACGAGGTATCTTCAACCGCGAAGCGATTGAAAGCACCTTTCCCAACCGTTTGGCTAGGACCCGGCTCCGACCGAGTGAGCCATCAAGTCTACCGAAACCGGTGGGCTTGTCAACTCAAACCGTCCGAGGAACCGGAGGGACCGGATCGCTCCGGCCCCCCCTATCTATGGGGGACAGACGGTCCTGTAAATCCCTATCCGCGATCAGGCGCGCATGGCCCCCATGCACGAACCCGGGTTGCGGATTCGTGACACTCGGGGCGTGGCGCGGTCAGCTGTCCGCGCGGATGTTGTTGTCCGTGATCACGCGGCCCCACTTCGCGATCTCCGCGTTGATGAAACGGCCGCATTCCTCCGGGTTCGAAGCCACAACGTCGCAACCCTGCGCTTCGATGCGTTCCTTGATGGCGGGCTCGTTCAGCACACGCACCAGCGCCTCGTTCATCTGATTCACCAGCGCCGGCGGCGTCCCTGCACGGCCGAGCAGGGCCCACCAGGTCGGTGCCTCGAAATCTCCGAAGCCCTGCTGGGCGAAGCTGCGCGTATTGGGCACATGGCGCGTCTCGCCGCGGGTGGTCACGCCCAGGGGGCGCAGGGTACCGGCCCGGATATGCTGGCTGACGATGACCACATTGGTCATGAACAGCGGCACATGTCCGGCCACCGCGTCCTGCACGGCTGGCCCGCCGCCACGGTAGGGCACATGGACGATCCGGAAATTCCCCTGCTGTTGCAGAAGCGTGGTCGAGACATGCGCGAGGCCCCCCACGCCGGAGGTCGCGTAGTTCAGCGTGTCAGGCCGGGCACGGGCAGCCGCCACCACCTCCTCGAAGCTGCGGAAGGGCGTGCTGTTGTGCGCCACCATGGCAAGCGGCCCGGATGCCACATGGCAACAGGGCACAAAGGCCTCGGCCGTGCGGAACGGCAGGCGCATCACGGTCTCATTCGTCGCCTGTGTGTCATAGACGAAAAGCCAGGTGCTCCCGTCCCCAGGCGCGCGCGAGGCCTCGATGGCCCCCGTCGCCCCCGAAGCCCCGCCCCTGTTGTCAATGATGACAGGCTTGCCCAGCAGGTCGGCCAGGCGCGACTGGTAAAGGCGGGCGATGGTGTCGGTGGACCCACCCGGGGGCCAGGGCACGATCAGCCGGATCGGACGGTCGGGAAAGCCCGCGCCCAGGCTCTGGGCGCGCAGCACCAGGGGCGTGGCAAGGCCGGCGGCGGTGGCGGCCAGCAGGTGACGACGATTCATCAAGCGTTCCTCCAATGCTATGGAACGAGTGTTCCCTCGTGGAAGACTGACCGCAAGCGCGTTTCCATGCGCCTCATGCCAAGGATTTCGCCCCTTGCAGGAGAACCCATTTGCGACTCACTCGCAATCGCAGTACAAGAGGGAATCACTGGAGAGCGCAGAATGGCGACACGCGGATTGCCCGCCTGGCCCCTCATCGGCCAGGAGACCGACACCCTGCCGGAACCCGAGCGACTGGTGCTGGATGCCGCACGTGCCTGGGCTGGCAGCGGGCCGGCCGGCCCGATGGGCGCGGCGGCGCTTGTCCTGGCGGCGAGCGGAATGGAGGGGGCGGCGCTGCCCTTCGACGCTGCCCTGCGCGCCCTGCCGGGGCTGCACATGCAATGGCCGCTATGTCCGGCCGTGTCGCGGGGGGAAGCCACGCTGCTGATGGCGCTCAGCGTGGTGCAGTCCGGGCGGCGGGCCGTGGCGCTCGCCTTGCTGCACCGCCTGGCCCCGCCACTCAGCGCCTATCGCGCCGTGGCGGAGCTTTCGGTGATGGGCTGTGTCTTTCGGCGCGGCGGGATGTGCCTTACCGCGCCGTTGTGAGGCTCAATCGCCCTCGTGCTGTTCGGGGGCGGCGGCGCTGTTGAGCTGGATGTAGTTCTGCAAACCCATCTGCTCGATCATGTCGAACTGGGTTTCGAGGAAGTCCTCGTGCTCTTCCTCGTTGGCAAGGATGGCCTTCAGCAGGTCGCGGCTGACGTAGTCCCGCACACCCTCGCAATAGGCGATGCCTTCCTTCAGGTCGGCAAGCGCCTTCTGCTCGAGCTTGAGGTCGCATTCCAGCACCTCGCGCACATTCTGGCCGATCAGGATGGGGTTCAGGCGCTGCACATTGGGCAGGCCGTTCAGGTAGAGAATGCGCTTGATGAGGTCATCGGCATGGCGCATTTCCTCGATGCTCTCGGCATATTCATGCTTTGCGAGCTTCGTGACGCCCCAGTCGTCCAGCATGCGGGAGTGCAGGAAGTACTGGTTGATGGCGGTCAGCTCATTGGTGAGCTGGATATTGAGGTGTTCAATGACCTTCGGGTCGCCCTTTGGCATCGCCTGCCGCTCCTGATGTTGGCGCCGGGTATATGTCCCGGCGCCAATCCGGATCAAGCAGCATTCGCGGCGGGAGGGGTCTCGCGCAGGATCTGCAGCACCGTCGCGGTGCAGCAGCCGCATTGGGCGCGGCCGCCACAGCAGGCATAGACATCCTTGGGCCGGGCGGCACCTGCCGCCGCGGCCGCCCGCACATCGCCATCGCTCATGGCGTTGCAGAGGCAGATGATCATGGCTTCAGCGCCAGCCGGCGCGCTGCATGATGCGCAGCGCCTCCGGGCTCAACTCCGCCATGCGCGCGGCGTTCAGCGGGTCGCGCTTGAACTCGCCCAGGCCCTGCAGGAAGGCGCTGGGCTGCACGCCGGGCGCCACCGGATACTCGCTGTTGCCGTCGGCGAAGATGCGCTGGGCCGTGGTGCTCGTCATGTATTCGAGGAAGGCCTTCGCCGCCTCGGCATTGGGGGCCGTGCGCACCACGCCACCGCCCGAGATGTTCACATGCGTGCCGCGATCCCCCTGGTTGGGGAAGAGCACCGCCATCCGCTCGGCGATGGCGCGGTCCTCGGCGCGCTGCGAACGGGCGAGGTTGCCGAGGTAATAGGTGTTCGAAATGGCCAGCCGCCCCTGACCCGAGGCCACGGCCCGGATCTGGTCCGTATCGCCGCCCTGCGGCTGGCGGGAGAGGTTGGCCGCGATGCCGCGGGCCCAGGCCTCGGTCGCCTCGGCGCCATTGGCGGCCAGCACGCTCGCCGTCCAGCCGATGGAGTAGATGTTGGAGGAGGATCGGGTGGAGACCATGCCGCGGAACTCGGGCTTGGCCAGGTCCTCATAGCGCGCAAGACCCGCGGGCAGGCCGGCCTCGCGCGGGTACATCACCACGCGGGCCCGCATGGAGAAGCCGTACCAGTGCCCCTCGGGGTCCCGCAGCGCGGCCGGAATCCGCTCGTTCAACGTCGCGGAGTTCACAGGCTGCAGGGCATTCGCCTCTTTCGCGCGCGCCAGGCGCCCAGCATCCACCGTGATCAGCACATCGGCGGGGGAGTTCGCACCCTCGGAGCGGATCCGCTCCAGCAGCTGGTCCGCATTGGCCTCGATCAGGCGCCAGCGCACGCCGCTCACGCGGGTGAAGCCGTCATACAGCTCGCGGTCCGTGTCGTAGTGACGCGAGGAGTAGATGCTCAGCACCCGGCTCTGGGCGCGCACCAGGCTAGGCGCGGCGAGAAGGGCGGGGGTGGCGGCGAGAAGCAGGCGGCGTTGCATGGGCGTCCTCGAAGGAGTGGCGTTGGGCTTGCGCATACCGCAACTGCGAGACAGTCGCAAGAGAAACGCAAATCATTCGCAATTGCGAACGCTATGCTGCCCAGGTCCGCAATGGCGGGCCTTGATCCGGCACAAGGCCCATGCGCATGCGGGGGGCCGTCACGCTCCGAAAGCCAGGCCGGTTCATGATCGGCCTCGTGCGCCCTCCGTTGCGGCGAAGCGCCGCCTCGGAACAGGCGGGGGGTCAACCGGCCAGTGTGCCGGCCACCAGTGCCTCCACCGCTTCCACCCGATCCGCCTCGGCCGCCGGCTTGTCGCGGCGGATGCGCGCGATGCGCGGGAAGCGCAGCGCATAGCCCGATTTGTGCCGCGTGCTGCGCTGGGCCGCGTCAAAGGCGACCTCCAGGACGAGATGCCGCTCCACCTCCCGCACCGGGCCGAAGCGGGCGGTTGTGTGGTCGCGGATCCATTTGTCGAGCCAGGCCAGCTCCTCATCCGTATAGCCGGAATAGGCCTTGCCGACGGGCACCAGCTCATCACCCCGCCACACGCCGAAGGTGAAGTCCGAGTAGAAGCTGGACCGCTTCCCATGGCCGCGCTGCGCGTACATCAGCACGCAATCGAGCGTCAGCGGGTCGCGCTTCCACTTCCACCAGGGGCCCTTCACGCGGCCAGGCGTGTAGGGGCTGTCGCCACGCTTGAGCATCAGCCCCTCGATGGCCGCGGCCCGGGCGCCGTCGCGGATGGCGGCAAGCTCCTCCATCGAGCCGAAGCCGATCAGCGGCGAAAGGCTGCTGAGCGGCGGCCGCGTGCGTTCGTGCCAGGCCTCCAAGCGGGCGCGGCGTGTGTCGAAGGGCAGCGGCCGCAGGTCCTCCTCCCCCTCGAAGAGCAGGTCATAGAGACGCACGGCCACGGGGAATTCCTTCAGTATCTTGCCCGTCACCGTCTTGCGGTTCAGCCGCTGCTGCAGGTCGCTGAAGGGCGCCACCTCGCCATCGCGCACCACGAGCAACTCGCCATCGGCCACCGCGTGGAAGTCCATGGCGGCGATGATCTCGGGGAAGCTGCCCGAGATGTCCTCGCCCGAGCGAGACCACAGGCGCCGCCCGCCGGGCCCTGCCGTGAGCTGCACGCGGATGCCGTCCCACTTCCACTCGGCCCGCCAGTCCGGGGCATGCAGGGCCTCGAAATCCTTGGCCTCCAGCGGGTGGGCCAGCATCAGGGGGCGGAAGATGGGCTGCCCCGCGGGGTCGGGGCGCGGGCCCCTGCCCTCCAGCCAGGCGAAGAGCGGCACATAGGGCGGACGGACGCCGTGCCAGACCTCCTCGATCTCGCCCACCTCCTGCCCCGCCCATTCGGCCAGCGCCACCTTGGCGAGCCGCGCGGAGGCCCCCACCCGGAGCCCGCCCGTGACCAGCTTGATGAGCGCGAGACGCGCGCCCGAATCCAGCGCGTCGAGCCATGCGGCGATGATGGCGGGCACCTCGCCGCGCCCCGCGCCATCCAGGGTCCGGACCACTTCGGCGAGGCCCGGCGGCGGCGCATTGCTGCGCGCATCCTCGGGCCAGAGCAGGGCGATGGTCTCGGCCAGGTCGCCCACATAATCGTAGCTCATGGCGAACAGCACCGGGTCGGTGCGCGTGGCGATGAGTTCGCGCAGCAGCGCGGGCTTGGCGGTGCGGAAGTTCAGCTCGCCCGCCAGGGCCGCCAGCCCGATGCCCCGATCGGGGTCGGGCTGGGTCGCGAACCATTGGCGGATCAGCGCCACCTTGCCGTTTCGGCCCGGGGTGAACAGCAGGCGTTCCAGCAATTCGGCGAAGGCGGGAACACTCATTCCGCGTCCTCCTCGCCGCGGCCCACCAGGTGGAGCGCGCGGCCGCGGATGCCCCGCTGGCCGAGGGCATGGATCAGCGCCTCCTCCCGCCCATGGGTGATCCAGACCTCGCTGGCCTCCACCTCCGCGCAGGTTTCCAGCAACTCGGGCCAGTCGGCATGGTCGGAAATCACCATCGGAAGTTCCACGCCGCCCTGCTTGGCGCGCTGCCGCACGCGCATCCACCCGCTGGCGAGACAGGGCACGGGCTCGTTCAGCCGCCGCGCCCAGCGGTCGGCGATGGCCGAGGGCGGGGCCAAAACGATGGCGCCAGCCAGCTTGTCCTTGGCCGCGACCGTTGCCGGCACCAGCGGGCCGAGCTTCACGCCCAGGTTTTCGTACAGGGCGCAAAGCCGTTGCAGCGCGCCATGGATCGGGATGGGCGCGTCCCAGCCCGCCTGCCGCAACAAAGCGATCAACCGCTGCGCCTTGCCCAGCGCATAGCAGCCGATGACATGGGTCCGCTCGGGAAAGAGGGCGAGGCTCGACAGCAGGCGGCCGATCTCCTGCGCCGCCGGCGGGTGGCGGAAGACCGGCAGGGCAAAGGTGGCCTCGGTGACGAAGACGTCGCAGCGCTCGGCCTCGAAAGGGGGGCAGGTGGGGTCGGGGCGGCGCTTGTAGTCGCCACTGACCACGGCGCGGCTGCCCTGCCATTCCAGGCAGACCTGCGCGCTGCCCAGCACATGCCCGGCCGGGCGCAGCCAGACCCGCACGCCATTGACGGTCAGCGCCTCGCCATAGCCCAGGGGCTGTTGCGTGGTGCCCGCCCGGTCCTCCCCCATGCGCTCGCGCATGATGGCCAACGTCTCGGGCGTCGCCAGGACATGGGCATGGCCGGGCCGGGCATGGTCGCTGTGGCCATGGGTGATGACGGCGCGGTCCACCGGGCGGGTCGGATCCACGAAAAATCCACCTGGCTCGCAGTACAGCCCGGATTCGGTCACACGCAGCCAGCTTTCAGGGTGGGGCGGCATTATCCGAATCATTTGCTCTGGTTTTCGTCCGTGTCCATGCTGCCTTCATTCGGGAGAACTCTATGCCTCGCCTGGAGGATGATCTGGCCGCCTCGTTTCGTCAGGGCGTGCATCTGGCGCAGCGCGATCCCTCGGTCTCGTCCGAGGCCCTGCTGTTCGGCGGCAGCTCTGGTCCGGGCGGGGTGTGCTTCCCGCTCGCTGCCCTCTGGGTGACGCGGCACATGTGGTACCGAGGCGAAGGTCCCGCGGGCCGCGCCGCCTATCTCGCCTGCGACAACAGCCTGCGCGCGGCCCTTGCCACCCATCGCGACGCTTCCATGGGCGCCCGCTTCACTCTTCCACCCGCCACGCCATGGCAGGATTACCGCCAGCGAATCCTGAACGCCTCGGGCCTGGCCTGGATCCCTCTGCCGCTGGGATAATTCCGGACGGCAGGCCGGGCCTTTGATCGGCAGGCGGCAGGCATCCTGGCCAGCCTGACATCCAGCCACAGCTATCATTTCCTGTGCCTTCATGGCGACGCGCCGGCAAAGGGGCATGCCATGGCCTCCTACACGGCCAACACCGCCTCGCCGGACCGTCCATTGCTGCACCTGTTCGACCCGAATTGGGGCGAGTTCAAGGTCAGTGCCCGGCATGCCCCCCAATTCCTGGCGCGCCTGCTGGCCTGGTATGATGGCCATCGGGAATTCGGCCCGATGACCCAATTGTCCTTGGGCCGGCTGAGGCCTCGATCCTGAAGCCCAGCAGCCCCCCTTTCCGCGGGATGGCGCAGATGGCATGCGACGCAGCGGATGGTGGACCTGCCCGACGCATTCCAGCACTGGTTCGCCGCACGGGGCTGGCAGCCACGCGCGCACCAGCTGCACATGGTGGCCGAGGCCGCGGCAGGCCGCTCGGCCCTGCTGATCGCCCCCACGGGCGGCGGCAAGACGCTGGCGGGCTTCCTGCCCTCGCTCATTGAACTGCACGCCACCCCGCGCGAGGGGCTGCACACCCTCTATGTCTCGCCCTTGAAGGCCCTGGCGGTGGATATCGCCCGCAACCTGATGGCACCCATCGAGGAGATGGGCCTGCCCATCCGCGTCGAGACCCGCACCGGCGACACCCCCGCCAACCGCCGCGCCCGCCAGCGCGAAGCGCCACCCCATATCCTGCTGACCACGCCGGAGAGCCTGGTCCTGCTGCTTTCCCTGCCCGAGGCGAAGCACCTCTTCGCCGGGTTGCGGGCGGTGGTGGTGGACGAGGCGCATGCGCTGGCCGGCACCAAGCGGGGCGACCAGCTGGCGCTTGGGCTGGCGCGGCTCTCGGTGCTGGCGCCGGCGGCGCGGCGGGTGGGGCTGTCCGCCACGGTGAACCACCCCGAGGCGCTGCGCGCCTGGCTCTCCTCCACCGCGCGGCCAGGGGATGTGGCGCTGGTCCGTGCGGCGGCGGGTGCCGCGCCACGGCTTGGCGTGCAGCTTCCGGCCGGCCGCCTGCCCTGGGGCGGGCATATGGGCCTCGCGTCCGCGCCCGAGATCATGGAACGCATCACCGCCGCGCGCGTCACCATCGTCTTCGTCAACACCCGCGCCCAGGCGGAACTGATCTTCGCGGCATTGTGGAAGCTGAACGAGGCGGCGCTGCCCATCGCGCTGCACCACGGATCCTTGACCGTGGAACAGCGCCGCCGCGTGGAGGCCGCCATGGCGGAGGGAAAGCTGCGGGCCGTGGTCGCCACCTCCTCGCTCGACCTCGGGATTGACTGGGGCGATGTGGACCAGGTGATCCAGGTGGGCGCGCCCAAGGGGGTGGCGCGGCTGCTGCAACGGGTGGGGCGCGCCAATCACCGGATGGACGAGGCCTCCTCGGCCTGGCTCGTCCCCGCCAACCGCTTCGAGGTGATCGAATGCGCCGCCGCCCTCGAATCGGTGGCGGCGGAGGAGCTGGATGGCGAACCACCCCGCCCCGGCGGCCTCGACGTGCTGGCGCAGCATGTGCTGGCCATGGCCTGCCACGCGCCCTTCCACCCGGATGCGCTCTATGCCGAGGTGACGCGCGCCGCGCCCTATGCCGAGCTGTCGCGCCGCGACTTCGACGACGTGCTGCGCTTCGTGGAGGATGGCGGCTATTCGCTGCGCAGTTATGACCGCTTCCGCCGCCTGTTCCGCGACGCGGAGGGCATGGTGCATGTGCGCGGCCCGCTGGTGGCGCGGCAGCTCCGGCTGAACCTCGGCACCATCGTGGAAGCGCCGCTGATGAAGGTGAAGCTGCGTGGCGGACCCGTCCTGGGCGAGGTGGAGGAATGGTTCCTCTCCACCCTGGCACCCGGCAATGCCTTCCTCTTCGCGGGCCAGGTGCTCCGCTTCGAGCGGATCGCGGGCGTCACGGCCGAGGTGACGCGCGGCGGCGAGGGCGATCCGCGCGTGCCGGCCTATGCGGGCAGCCGCATGCCGCTCTCCACCCATCTCGCCAGCCGCGTACGCGCCATCCTGGCCCGGCCCGGCGCCTGGGACAGGCTGCCCGAAAGCGTGCGCGAATGGCTGCGGCTGCAACAGCTCAAAAGCGCCCTGCCCCGCGCCGACGGGCTGCTGGTGGAAACCTTCCCCCGCGGCGGCAAGTGGTTCCTGGTGGCCTATTGCTTCGAGGGGCGGCTCGCGCACCAGACGCTGGGCATGCTGGCCACGAAGCGGATGGAACGGCTGGGCTGGGGGCCACTTGGCTATGTCGCGACCGATTATGTCATTGCCATATGGTCGGCTTTCGAACCGGCCAACCCCGCCGCCCTCTTCGTCGAGGACCTGCTGGGGGAGGAGCTGGAGGAATGGATCGCGGAGAGCAGCATGCTCCGCCGAACCTTCCGCAACATCGCGACCATCGCCGGGCTGCTGGACAAGCAACTTCCCGGCATCGAGAAGAGCCGGCGACAGATGACCATGAATTCCGACCTGATCTATGACGTGCTGCGGCGGCATGAGCCCGACCACATCCTGCTGCGCGCCACCCGCGCCGAGGCGGCGTTCGGCCTGACGGATGTCCATCGCCTGGGCAGCCTGCTGTCGCGCGCCAAGGGGCGGGTGCAGCACATGCGGCTGGACCGTGTCTCGCCGCTGGCGGTGCCGGCGCTGATCGAGATCGGGCGTGAATGGGTGGCGGGCGGCGCGGAGGACGCGCTCCTGGCCGAGGCCGCCGCCCTGGTGGCCGAAGCCACCGATGGGGCCGAGATGTTCGAAGGCCAGTTGCCGGAAGCCCCCGAGGAACGCCCCGCGCCACCGCGCCGCAACCGCTTCATCCGCAGCGCGCCACGCGGCAAGGTGGTGCGATGAGCCTCGCACCCCTGCACATGGCGGGTGAGCGCATCATGCTCTGCCCGCTGGGCGTGGCGCTCTGGCCCGCGCGTTCCACGATGATCGCCGCCGACCTGCACCTGGAGAAAGGCAGCCACTTCGCCGGGCGCGGCCGCCTGGTGCCGCCCTATGACACACGGGCCACGCTGGAGGCGTTGCAGCGCGCGCTGCGCCGCCATGCGCCGAGGCGCGTCATCCTGTTGGGCGACAGTTTCCATGACGCGAGTGGCGCGGCACGTCTTTGCGCCGAGGATGCCGCGCTGCTCGCGCGGCTCATGACAGGGCGCGAGCTGGTCTGGGTGTTGGGCAACCACGACCCCATCGCCCCGGCGGGGCTGCCTGGAAGCGCCGTGGAGGAATGGCTGGAGGGGCCGCTCGCGTTCCGCCATATCGCAAGCCCGACCCTCGCCCGGCATGGCGTGGGTGAGCTGAGCGGGCACTACCACCCCAAGGCCAGCGTGGCCACACGGGCTGGCCAAGTGACGCGGCCGTGTTTCCTGGGGGATGGCCGGCGCCTCGTCCTGCCGGCCTTGGGCGCCTATGCGGGCGGGCTGGAGGCGAGGGACGCGGCTTTCGCGCCCCTCTTCCCGCGCGGGGCGCGGGCCTTCCTGCTGGGGCAGGAGCGGCTGCACAGCCTGCCCGTCATGCCCCAGCGCGGCGTCGTCTCTGCCTGATCAGACCAGGATCGGCAGGCTGATCGGCCAGACCACGCCGTTGCTAGCACGGATTTCCGCGACCTCGATGTTGCGCTGGCGGCCCTCGATGCTGATCCCGCCCGCACCCTGGCCGCCCTGCATGGTGTCCAGCACGCGCACCGCCGTACCAGGCTGCGCCTGGACGATGATGACATTGCCGTTGCGCGCCCGCAGCTCGGTGTTGCCGCCCATGATCGCGGACAGGCGCAGGTCGCTCTGCACGATGTGGCTGTTGGCGAAGGCCAACAGGCGCTCCGGGTCACCCGCGGACTGCTGGCCCGTCGGCTGCGCGGGGGCGAGCTGGGAAATGAAGCCCTGCGGCGCGCGGTTCATGGCCATGTCGTTCGGCGCCAGCAGAATGAAGGGGCCTGCGCCACGCAGGTGCTCAATCACGCCCGCGCGCTGAAGCAGGCCCAGGAACTGGTTGAACCCGCCCGCGGCCGCGAGCGTGTCCACCACATTGGTCACCTGGCCGCCCTGGATGGAGGGGGTGGCGAGGGGCGCGGGCGCGGTGGTGGTGCCCACGGTCTGGGCAAAGGCGCCGCCGGCAACCAGGGTCGGCAGGGCGGCAAGCATCAGGCGTCGGTGAAGCATGGGGGGTTCCTTCTGCACATGTGTGGGTCGGTTCGGACCCGTGGGAAGCGAACGCCCAAGCTTTGTGCGGGTTGCGGGGTTCCGGCCCCGATGGATCGGCCCCACATATGCAACGATATGACACCTGCCCTGATCTGGTTCCGCCAGGACCTTCGCCTTGACGACAACCCCGCCCTCCATGCGGTCCAGGATCGGCCGGTGCTGGCCTGCTACATCCTCGATGACGACGCGGCCGGCGCCTGGGCGCATGGGGGGGCGCAACGCTGGTGGCTGCACCAAAGCCTGGCCGCGCTGCGAGATGCGCTGGCGGCGCGCGGCGCGACGCTGCACCTGGCGGTCGGAAAGGCGGAAGCGCTGTTGCCCCGCCTCGCCGCCGCGATCGGCGCCACGGAGGTCCATGCGGGCCGGCTGTATGAGCCATGGGCGCGGCGGCGCGACGAAGCGTTGGCCAACGGGCTGCAGGCCGAGGGGCGGCGCCTGGTGCTTCACACATCCGGCCTGCTGCACGAGCCGCACAGGGTCCGCACCGGCCAGGGCAAGCCCTATTCGGTCTATACCCCCTTCTCCCGTGCCATCTTCGCGCTGGGCGAACCGCCGCCGCCCCTGCCCGCGCCCGGCAAGCTTCACCCCGTGGCCGATGCGCCCGAGGGGTTGGCGCTGGACGCACTGGGCCTGCTGCCCGAGCGCGACTGGTGGCGGGAGTTCCCGCGCCATTGGACCCCGGGCGAGGAGGGCGCGCGGTCGCGTCTCCAGCGTTTCGCCACGCGCGCGCTGGCGGGCTATGACGGGGCGCGAAACACGCCCGGCGTTGAGGGAACTTCGGGCCTCTCGCCCCATCTGCGCTTCGGCGAAATCTCGCCCCGGCAGGTCTGGCACGTGGCGCGGGAGGCGGGGGCGCGCGGCGAAGCCACCTTCTTGAAGGAAATTCTCTGGCGCGAGTTTTCCTACCATCTGCTGTGGCACCGTCCGGAACTGCCGGAGGCGCCGCTCCAGGCCAATTTCGCGCAATTCCCCTGGCGGCCGGACGCGAAACTGCTGCGCGCCTGGCAGCGCGGCCGCACCGGCTATCCCATCGTGGATGCGGGGATGCGCCAGCTCTGGCGCATGGGATGGATGCACAACCGCGTGCGGATGATCGCGGGCTCCTTGCTGGTGAAGCACCTGCTCCAGCCCTGGCAGGAGGGCGCGGCCTGGTTCTGGGACACGCTGCTGGATGGCGACCTCGCCTCCAACAGCGCCTCCTGGCAGTGGGTGGCGGGGTGCGGCGCGGATGCGGCGCCCTATTTCCGCGTCTTCAACCCGACCCTTCAGGGCGAAAAATTCGACGCCGACGGCGCCTATGTCCGGCATTGGGTGCCGGAGTTGGCCAAGCTGCCGGACAAGTATCTGCACAAGCCCTGGGAGGCGCCAGACCTCGTGCTGCGGGGCGCGGGCATTCGGCTGGGCGTGGACTATCCCCGCCCCATCGTCGAACACGCCGCCGGGCGGGCACGGGCGCTGGAGGCCTATGCGGCCTTGCGGGCTGAGGCCGCGCCGGCGTGACACCCGACCTGGCCGGGCTGCGGGACAAAGGCTTCATCGGCTTGCGCGTGGTGGGTGACGTGCATGGCGACGCGCCGGCCTTCCGCGCCGCGCTGGAGGGCGCGCGCGCCGCTCGGCGCTTCGTCATCCAATTGGGAGACCTGACGGATTACGGCCCGGACGCGCCCGGCGCGCTGCGGATGGCCTTCGCCATGCGAGAAGCGGGCGAAGGCGTCTTCCTCCTGGGGAACCACGATCACAAGCTGCGCCGGGCCCTGATGGGTGCCCGCGTCCGCAGCCCCGCCGAGGCCGTGCCCCGCACGCTGGACCAGCTTCGGGCCGCCGAGGATGGCGAGGCCCTGGCGCGCTGCGCCATCCGCCAGATCAGCCACGCGCCGGCCTGGCTTCGCCTTGGGCCCTGGATCTTCGTTCATGCCGCCTATCATCCGGCGATGCTGCTCGGCGCCTCCCCCGCCGCGGCGGGGGAAAGCAAGCCCGAAGGCGCCCTGGCCCGCGCGCTCTACGGGCAGGTGACAGGGCGCACGGCGGCGGACGGGTTTCCGGAGCGCGTTCTGCACTGGCTCGACGCCATCCCGCCCGGCATCACCGTCTATTGCGGGCATGACCAGCGTTCCCGCGACGGGCGGCCTTTGCCGCTGCGCGGGCGCTCCGGCGGGCAGGCCGTGTTCCTGGACACAGGGGCCGGCAAGGGCGGGCACCTGTCCTGGCTGGACCTGCCCTGGCCCGGCTGACCCGCGCCGTCAGAGCGCGCGCAAGGCCGCGCAGACGCGCTCCACCTGCTCATCCGTCAGTTCGGGATACATGGGCAGGCTAAACACCTCGCGCGCCGCGCGCGAGGTCTCGTCGCAATCGGCGGGGCCGAGCGCCACGCGGCCCGCATAGGCCGGCTGCTCGTGCACGGGCACGGGGTAGTGGATGCCGGTGCCGATACCCTGGGCCTTCAGCGCCGCCATGATGGCATCACGCTCCGGGTGACGCAGCACGTAGAGGTGAAACACGTGCTCGCAATCCGGGCGCCGGACGGGCGGTGCGAGGCCAATGCCGGCCAGGGCCGCGTCATAGGCGGCCGCGATCTGCTGGCGGCGGGCGTTCTGCGCGTCCAGGTATTGGAGTTTCACGCGCAGGATGGCGGCCTGCACCTCGTCCAGGCGGGAGTTCACGCCGACCAGGTCACTGATGTAGCGGCGCTTCCAGCCATATTGCCGGATGGCCGCGATGCGGTCGGCCAGCTCGGCATCGGCGGTGGCGAGGATGCCGCCATCGCCCAGCGCGCCCAGATTCTTGGTGGGATAGAGGCTGAACGCCGCCGCATCGCCCAGCGTGCCGAGGCGCTGGCCGTGCCAGGCGGCGCCATGGGCCTGGGCGCAATCCTCGATGAGGCGCACATCCGCGGCGCGGCAGGCCTCCAGCATGGGCCCGAGGTCGCAGGCCTGGCCGTAGATGTGCACGGGGATGGCGGCGCGGATGGGGGGCAGGCCGGGCGGCGGTTCCTCCAGCACGGCCGCCAGCTCGTCGGCGTCCATGGTGTAGGTCTCGGGGTCAATGTCGAGCAGCAGCGGCGTGGCGCCGGCCATCTCGATCGCGGCCACGGTCGCCACCGCGGTGTGGCTGACGGTGGCCACGGTGCAGCCCGGCCCGATGCCCATGCCGCGCAGGATGAGCATCAGCGCATCCGTGCCATTGGCGCAGCCCACGGCGCGCGGCAGGCCGAGCCACTGGGCGAATTCCTGTTCGAAGGCCTCGCCCTCGGCGCCCAGGATATACCAGCCCGAGGCGAGGGCGCGGGCGACGGCGGCATCAATCTCGGGCTGCAAGGCCCGGTAGCCCGCGCCCGGGTCGGCGAAGGGCAGCATGGCAGGGGGGGCGTTCATCGGTGGATCGTCCTTCAGAAGGCGTAGTCGGCCATGCGCGCACGATACCATTCGAGGCTGCGCTTGAGACCATCATCCAGGGAAACGCGCGGCGCCCAGCCGGTGGCCGCGCGGAAGGCACGGTCGTCGGCATGGTAGCTGCCGATGTCGATGGGGGCGCGGTCGGCCGGGAATTCGCGCGTGACGTAGCGTCCCTCGCCGCCATTGGCCTTGATGAGAAGCTCCGCGAGGTCCAGCAGGGAAATGGGCGGCGCGCCGCCGAGGTTGAAGGCACGCCCCGTCACATCGGCCTTGCCGGCCTGTTCGGCGGCCAGGAGGAAGGCGCGGGTCACGTCGTCCACATAGGCGAGGTCGCGCAGCTGGGCGCCGCCCCACACTTCGAAGGCTTCGCCCTCCAGCACCCTGCGCATCCAGATACCGAGGAAGGTCTGCCGCGCATCGGCGATGCGAAGCCGCGGGCCGTAGCAGTTGGTCAGGCGCAGCGAGACCACGGGGCGGCCCAGCACCCGGCTTTCCAGCAGCCAATACTGCTCGCCCGCCCATTTGGAGACGCCATTGGCGTCGGGCGGGTTGACCGGGTGCAGCTCATCCACCGGAAGGCTGATGGGGCGGCCGTAGAATTGCCTTGTGGAGGCATGGACCACCGCGGCCTGCGGCGCCGCCTCGCGCATGGCCTGCACCAGCCGCACCTGGGCCACGGCGTTGATGGCGATATCGGCCACCGGGTCCCGCTGGCCGCCCATGTGGCTGGTCTGGGCCGCCAGGTTGAACAGCACCTCCGTGCCCTGGCACAGCGTGGCGAGTTCCGTGTCGCGCAAATCCCCACGCACCAGCATCACGCCGGCGCCTTCGAGGTTGGCGGGATTGGCGCCGCCATCGGGCAGCATGGCGTCGAGCGCGGTGACCCGCGCACCAAGCCCCGCCAGGGCATGGCAGAGGTTGGAACCGAGGAAGCCCGCGCCCCCGGTGACGAGGACGCGCTTGCGATGCCAGAAGTCAGGTGTGCCGGGTGTCACTTGCGTTCTTCACTTTGCTTGTACGGTCACATCATGATGGGCAATGCGGCGAAATGCGGGTGAAGGGGTGGCGGAATCTACGTTAGGCGAAACGTCGCCACGCCCCTCGCGTTGCCGGTGAAGCCCGTGGTCAGGCGGTGATCGCCGCGATGCCCGTGATCTCCACCCGCCACGCCGGATCCACAAGCGGGGCCTGGATGGTCATCCGGGCGGGCTTGGCGGCGGGGTCCAGCCAAGCGTCCCAGGCACGGTTCATGGCCGGCGCGTCGCGGATGTCGGCCAGGATGATCTGCACGCTCAGCAGGTTCTTCTTGCTGGTGCCGGCCTCGGCCAGCAGCGCATCAATCTGGCGCAGGATATCCGCTGTCTGCCCCTCGGCGTCCAGCGTCGCGTCATCGGCCACCTGCCCGGCCAGGTAGAGCAGCCCGCCATGGACCACCGCGCCGGACAGACGCCCCTCTTCGGCCAGACGTTGAATCATTCTATGGTTCCTTCATCCCTGAACGCGGCGATGCGTCCCATGCAAAATCTATCCGACCGGGCGGTGCTGGCCAGCCGGTACATCCTGGTCATCTTCTACCTCGGCCTCGCGGTGGCGCTGGCGGCCTATGCCGTGCGCTTCCTGGTGAAGGTGTGGAAATTCGCGGCGGACACGCTGACCTCCACCTCCGATGCGCAGATGCTGCTCGGCCTGCTCTACCTGGTGGACAGCGCGCTGGTGGCCTCGCTGGTCGCCATGGTCGCCATCTCCTCCTATGACAGCCTGGTCTCGCGGCTGACGGATGCGAAGGGGGCCTCCAAGATCGAGTGGGTGTCGAACCTCGATCCGGGCAACCTCAAGCTGAAGGTGGGCATCGCCATCGTGGCCATCAGCTCGATCCATCTGCTGCAGAAATTCATGGATATCGCCTCGCTGTCGGACCGCGAGCTGGGCTGGGCCATCGGCATCCATGTCACCTTCGTGGCCGGCGCGCTGGGGCTGGGGTTGCTGGACCGCATGCAGTCCCAGGCCAAGCTGCTGGCCAAGGATGCGCGCGCGAAGGACTAGCTACACCTCCTCCACATGGGAGACGCCGGGCAGCACCTTCAGTGCCTGCATCATGCGGGGCGAGACATTCCAGCCGCCGGGCAGCGTGATCTCGACATCCTGGCCAGGGCCCAGTTGCGGCACCAGGCTCACACGGCCGCGCCCGCGCCCATCCCGCTCCAGCAGGGCGCGGATGTCGGGCAGGGCGCTGGCGGCTTCCAGGATGATGCGCATCCCCTGCCCCACCCCGGCGGCGGCCTTGTCCAGTGCCTCGACATCCTGGGCGGTCAGGCGCAGCGCCTCGCCCTCCAGCCGGACCTCGGCCGTGACGAGCACCGCTTTCCCATCCTCCAGCAATTCGCGCGCGCGGTTCAGCACCTCGCTGAAAAAGGTCACCTCATAGCCGCCCGTCTGGTCGGAGAGGTTGACCCAGGCCATGCGGCTGCCGGTCTTGGTGTTGCGCTCCTTGCGCGCGGTGACGGTGCCCGCGAGCTTGAGGCGCGTGGAGCCAGCTCGCGCCTTCTCCGCGATCAGGGCCGAGGGCGTGCAGCCCAGGCGCCGCAGCGCCATCTTGTAGGTGTCGAGCGGGTGGGCGGAGAGGTGGAAGCCCACCGCCTCCGCCTCGAAGCCCAGCTTGTCCAGGGTGGGCCAGTCCGGCATGTCCGGCAGGCGCAGCATGGGGGGGCCCTGCTCCACCTCGGCGAAGAGGCCGATCTGGTTGCTGGCGCGATCCTCCGCGCTGGCCTGGGCGCGGCGCAGCACCGTCTCGGCGCCGGCGACGAGGCGCGCGCGGTTGCCTTCCAGGCTGTCGAAGGCGCCGGCCTTGGCGAGGTTCTCCAACTGCATTTTGTTCAGCAGCCGCGGGTCCACCCGGGCCGCGAAATCCGCGAGGCTGGTGAAATCGCCACCCTGCCCGCGCGCCGTGACAAGGTCGCGCATCGCCGCCAAGCCCACCCGCTTGATGGCGGCCAGCGCGAAGCGGATGGCGGGCTTGCCGTCATGGCTTTCGATGGTGAATTCGGCGGCGGAGCGGTTGATGTCCGGCGGCAGCACCTTGATGCCGAGCCGCGCGGCTTCCTGCATGTGGGAGGCGAGCTTGTCGGTCTTGTCCATGTCCAGCGTCATGGAAGCCGCGAGGAAGGCGACGGGGTGGTTCGCCTTCAGCCAGGCCGTCTGGTAGGCCACCAGCGCATAGGCCGCCGCGTGCGACTTGTTGAAGCCGTAATTGGCGAACTTCTCCATGAGGTCGAAGACCTCGCCCGCCTTGGCGGCGGAGACGCCATTCTTCGCGGCGCCCTCGCAGAAGATGTCGCGCTGCTTCGCCATCTCCTCCTTGTTCTTCTTGCCCATGGCGCGGCGCAGGAGGTCGGCGCCGCCGAGCGAATAGCCCGCCATGACCTGGGCGATCTGCATCACCTGTTCCTGGTAGACCATGATGCCGTAGGTCTCACCCAGGATGTCCTGGATGGAGGGGTGCGGCGCCTCCCACTTCTCGCCATGCTTGCGGGCGCAATAGGCCGGGATGTTCTCCATGGGACCCGGCCGGTAGAGCGAAACCGCGGCGATGAGGTCCTCGAAACGGTCGGGGCGCATGGAGCGCAGGCAGTCGCGCATGCCCTGGCCTTCGAACTGGAACACGCCCGCCGCGTCGCCGCGTGCCAGCATGGCATAGGTGCGTTCGTCATCGAGCGGCAGGTGGTCAATGTCCACCGTGATGCCCTGCGCCTTCAGCAGCCCCACAGCGCGTTGCAGCACCGTCAGCGTCTTGAGGCCCAGGAAGTCGAACTTCACCAGCGAGGCGTTCTCGACATGCTTCATCGAATACTGGGTGATGAGGTGCGGCGAACGCGGGTCGCGGTAGATGGAGGTGATCTCGATCAGCGGCTTGCGCCCGATGACCACGCCCGCCGCATGGGTGGAGGCGTTGCGGTAGAGCCCTTCCACCTGCAGTGCGATGTCGAGCAGCCGCGCCACCGCCTCGTCACTCGCCTGCATGTCCTTCAGGCGCGGCTCGCCCGCGATGGCATCCTTCAGGCTGACGGGATTGGCCGGGTTGTTCGGGATCAGGCTGGCGATGCGGTCCACCTGGCCATAGGGCATGCCCAACACGCGGCCCACGTCGCGCACCGCCGCCTTGGCCTGGAGCTTACCGAAGGTGATGATCTGCGCGACGCGCTCCTCGCCATATTCGCGGCGGACATAGTCAATGACTTCGTCGCGCCGGTCCTGGCAGAAGTCGATGTCGAAGTCAGGCATCGAGACGCGCTCGGGGTTCAGGAAGCGCTCGAACAGCAGTCCGAAGCGCAGCGGGTCGAGGTCCGTGATGGACAGCGCCCAGGCGGCCACCGAACCCGCGCCCGAACCGCGCCCCGGCCCCACCGGGATGCCCTGCGCCTTCGCCCACTGGATGAAGTCCGCCACGATCAGGAAGTAGCCTGAGAAGCCCATCTGCTCGATGACGCGCAGTTCGTATTCCAGGCGTTCGGCGTGGACGGGCGGCACGCCCTCCGGGAAGCGGCGGGCGAGGCCCGTGCGGGCCATGTCGGCCACCGTCTCGGCCTCGGTGCGGCCGGGCTGGACCTTGGGACAGATGGGCAGTTCGGGCTTCTTCACCTCGGCCATTACGGCGCACATCCGCGCGATGGCGAGCGTGTTGTCGCAGGCCTCGGGCAGGTCGTGGAACAGGGCGCGCATCTGGTCCGCGGGCTTGAACCAGTGGTGTGGAGTGACGCGCCGGCGCTGCGCCTCCGTGATCAGACGGCCCTCGGCGATGCAGAGCAGCGCGTCATGCGCCTCGTGCATCTTGGCCTCCGCGAAATAGACGTCGTTGGTGGCGACGATGGGCAGCGCCGCCTCATCGGCCAGGCGCAGCAGCCCGGGTTCGAGGGCGGCCTGGCGGTCGGTGTGGTGGCGCATCAGTTCCACCGCGAGCCGCCCGTCGAAGCCCTCCCGCAGCGCGTGCAGCACATGCGCCGCCGCCTCCCGCCGCCCCTCGGCCAGCAGGCGTGACAGAGGGCCATGGTCGCCGCCCGTCAGCAGGAAGATACCCGCACCATGGGAGAGCAACTGGTCCAGCGTCACGGCAGGCTTGCCGGAGATGTCGGTGCCCAGCCAGCCCAGGGAGGAGAGGCGCTGGAGATTGCCCCAGCCCTCCGTATCCATGGCGAGCGCCGTCACCACATCCGCGCCGTTGCGGTTCGGGTCGCTGTGCGATTCTCCGCGCGAGAGCCAAAGCTGGCAGCCCATGATGGGCTGGATGCCCTTGGCGGCCGCCGCCTGGGCGAATTCCAGCGCACCGAAGAGGTTGGCGGTGTCGGTCAGCGCCACGGCCGGCATGTTCGCGGCCAGCGCCAGCGCCGAGAGCTTCTCGGCCTTGATGGCGCCCTCGCTCAGCGAATAGGCGGAATGGGTGTGAAGATGGACAAAGCCCATGCGCGACTCCGTGGCTGGGCCAAGTGTAGCGCGCCCGATGGCGTGATGCCCCTTCGGGCGCCGCCGCGGCTTTGCCGCCGCAACGCGGTGCCCCCGCCCCGGCTCAGCGCCAGGACGGGGTCCCCGGGAAAACGCGAAGCGATCTCCCGGGGATTGAGGTCAGAGCCCGAACTGGCTGACGAACTTCGTGTTCAGATAGGCCTCGATGGCCTCCGAACCGCCTTCGGTGCCATAGCCGCTGTCGCGCACGCCGCCGAAGGGCACTTCGGGAAGTGCCAGGCCCAGGTGGTTGATGGTCATCATGCCCACCTCGACGCCGGCGGCCAGCGCCTGCGCCGTCTTGCCGCTGGTGGTGAAGGCATAGCTGGCCAGGCCGAAGGGCAGGCGGTTGGCCTCGCCCACCACTTCCTCCAGGTCCTTGAAGGGGCGCATGAGGGCGACGGGGCCGAAGGGCTCCTCGTTCATGGCGCGCATGTCGGTCGTGGCGCCGGCCACCACCGTCGGCTCGAAGAAATAGCCCTTGTTGCCGATGCGGTTGCCACCGGTGACGATCTCCGCACCCTTGCCCTTCGCGTCGGCGATCAGCGTTTCCATCACCGGCACGCGGCGTTCATTGGCCATGGGGCCCATCGTGGTGCCGGCGGCGAGGCCATCGCCCACCTGGATGGCCTTGGCGTGGCTCGCGAAGCTGGCCACGAACTGGTCGTAGACCTTCTCCTGCACCAGGAAGCGCGTCGGGCTCACGCAGACCTGCCCCGCATTGCGGAACTTGGCCATGGCGAGGGTCTTGGCCGCGTGCTCCACATCGGCGTCGTCGAAGACCATGGCGGGCGCATGGCCGCCCAGTTCCATCGTCACGCGCTTCATGTGCTGCCCGGCCATCGCGCTCAGCATCTTGCCCACCGGGGTGCTGCCGGTGAACGTCACCTTGCGGATGGTGGGGTGCGCGATGAGGTAGCTGCTGATCTCGCTCGGCACGCCATAGACGAGACCGATGACATCACCCGGCACGCCCGCTTCCAGGAAGCACTTGATGAGTTCCGCAGGGCTGGCCGGCGTCTCCTCCGGGGCCTTCACGATGATGGAGCAGCCGGCGGCCAGCGCGGCGGACAGCTTGCGCACCACCTGGTTGATCGGGAAGTTCCAGGGGGTAAAGGCGGCGACGGGGCCCACCGGCTCCTTGATCGCGAGCTGGTAGATGCCCGGGCCGCGCGCCGGGATCACCTGGCCATAGGTGCGGCGCGATTCCTCGGCGAACCAGTCAATGATGTCACCCGCGGCCATGACCTCCATCTTGGCCTCGGCGACGGGCTTGCCCTGCTCCAGCGTCATGAGACGGGCGATGGCGTCGGCGCGACCGCGCAGCAGGTCGGCGGCCTTGCGCATGGTCTTGCTGCGCTCATAGGGGCTGACCTTGCGCCAGGTGGCGAAGCCGCGCTCGGCCGCTTCAAGGGCGGCGTCCAGGTCGCGCTGGCTGGCGTGGGCGACGGTGCCGACCACTTCCTCGCTGGCGGGGTTGAGCACGTCGATTGTCTTGCCGCCCTCACCGCCGCGCCACTGGCCGGCGATGTGAAGCTGGACATTGGGGTAGTCGGCCATGTCGTGTTTCCTTCCTGGCTGTGGCGCAAAGGTGGGGCGGCGCGGCGCCGCTGTCCACCGCCTCTCAGCCCTGGATGATGCGCCCTTCCCGGAGCGTCACCACCCGGTCCATCCGGGCCGCCAGCTCCGGGTTGTGGGTGGCGATGAGGGCAGCGAGGCCCCTGCCCCGTGCCTCGGCCAGCAATTGCTCGAACACGATGCCGGCCGTGCTCGCATCCAGGTTGCCCGTGGGCTCGTCGGCCAGCAGCAAGGCGGGGCTGTTGGCCAGCGCGCGTGCGATGGCCACCCGCTGCTGCTCGCCGCCCGAGAGCTTGCCGGGGCGGTGGTCCAGGCGTGCGGCAAGGCCGAAGGTCTCCAGCAATTCCGCCGCCCGCGTCCGGGCCTGCGCGGCCCCCACGCCGGCCGTCATCTGCGGCAGCATCACGTTCTCCACCGCCGTGAACTCCGCCAGCAAATGGTGGAACTGGTAGACGAAGCCGATGGTGTTGCGGCGGATGGACGTGCGGGCGCCATCATCCAGCGTGCCGGCGGCCTGGCCCGCGATATGGACCTCACCGGCATCGGGCCGTTCCAGCAGCCCCGCCAGGTGCAGCAGGGTGGACTTGCCGGTGCCGGAGGGCGCCACAAGGGCCACGATCTCACCGCGGGCGATGGTGAGGTCGGCGTCGCGCAAGACCTCCAGCGCGCCGGCCTCGGTGCGGTAGCGGCGGGCCACGCGCGCCAGGCGAAGGGGCTCACTCATTGCGCAGCATCTCCACCGGATCGGTGCGCGCGGCGCGCCAGGACGGGTAGATGGTGGCCAGCAGCGACAGCGACAGGGCCAGCGCCACCACCTGCGCCACCTCGCGCCAGTTCAGCACGGCGGGCAACTGGGTGAGGAAGTAGATCTCGGCGCTGAACAGCTCGGCGCCCGACAGCGCCTGGATGAATTGCCGGATGCTCTCGATATTGAGGCAGAACACCACGCCCAGGATGAAGCCCAGCGTGGTCCCCACCACGCCGATCAGCGCACCGCACATCAGGAAGATGCGAAGAATGGCCCCCTGCGTCGCGCCCATGGTGCGAAGCACCGCGATGTCGCGCCCCTTGTCCTTCACCAGCATGATCAGCGAGGAGATGATGTTGAAGGCCGCCACGATGATGATGAGCGTCAGGATCAGGAACATCACGTTCCGCTCCACCTGCACGGCCGCGAAGAAGCTGGAATTGGCGTCCTGCCAGTCCAGGATGCGCACAGGCCGGTCCAGGGCCGCGCGGATGGCCTGGTTCACGGCGCGCACCCGCGTGGGGTCCTCCACGAAGACCTCGACCTGGGTGGCGGCATCGCCCGTCTGGAAATAGACCTGCGCGGCCTGCATCGGCATGAAGACGTAACCGCTGTCGTATTCGTTCATGCCCACTTCGAACAGCGCCACCACGCGATAAGCGCGCAGCCGCGGGACGGTGCCGATGACGGTGGTACGCCCCTGCGGGCTGACCAGCGTGACGCGCTCACCCACATTCACGCCGAGCCGCAGCGCCAGCCGTGTACCGATGGCCACCGCGTCATCGCCCTCGAACTGCGCGAGGCTGCCGGCGCGGATATTGTCGGCGATGATGCGGCGCGCGCGCAGATCCTCGGGCCGGATGCCGCGGGCCAGGCCGCCCGTCGCACCCCCGGCCTCGCTGGTGACAAGAAGCTGGCCCTCGACCACCGGCGTCGCCATCGTCACGCCAGGCACGCGGCGGATGGCCGCGGCCACCGCATCATATTCGGTGAGGTTGCCGCGCTCCGCCGCATAGACGCCCATATGGCCATTGAGGCCCAGGATGCGCCCCAGCAACTCCTGCCGGAACCCGCCCATCACGGACATGACGATGATGAGCGTCGCCACCCCCAGCATGATACCGAGGAAGGAGAAGGTCGCGATCACCGAGGTGAACCGATCACTCTTCCGCGAGAGCAGGTAGCGCGCCGCGACTTTGCGTTCGAAGGCGTTGAACATCACGCGCCGAGCTTGGCCAGCGCCTCGTCGAAGCTGCATTCGACGCGCTCGCCCGTCATCCGGCGCTTGAGTTCCACGCGGCCGGCCGCAGCGCCCCGCGGGCCGATGATGGCCTGCCAGGGGAAGCCCATCAGGTCGGCATCGTTGAACTTCACGCCGGCGCGCTCCGGCCGGTCGTCATAGATGGCCTCGTTGGGGAAGGCCGCGTGCAGCTTCTCGCAGAGCGCGTCGCAGGCGGCGTCGCCGGGCTTGAGGTTGAGGACGGCGAGCTTCCAAGGGGCCACCGCGTCGGGCCACTTGATGCCAGCCTCGTCATGGTTCGCCTCGATCAGCGCGGCCACCAGGCGCGAGACGCCGATGCCGTAGCTGCCCATCTCGGGCACCACCGCCTCGCCATTGGGCCCGGCGACGGAGAGGCCCATGGGCTGAGAGTATTTCGTACCGAAGTAGAAGATGTGGCCGACCTCGATGCCGCGCCCGGTGCGCTGGCGCTCAGTGGGCACCTTGGCCCATTCGGCCTCGTCCTGCATTTCCTCGGTCGCGGCATAGGCCGAGGTGGCGAGGTTGAAGCAGGCCTCCATGTCGGAGGTGCTGTCGAAGTCGAAGGCCTTGGCGGCCCAGTCAATTTCCTCCAGGGCTGCGTCGTAGAAGACGGTGCTCTCGCCCGTCTCGGCCAGGATGATGAACTCGTGGCTGAGATTGCCGCCGATGGGGCCGGTGTCGGCGCGCATGGGCAGGGCGCGCAGGCCCATCCGCTGGAAGGTGCGGAGGTAGGCATAGAGCATCTGGCGGTAGCTGTGTCGCGCGCCCTCGGCCGTCAGGTCGAAGGAATAGGCGTCCTTCATCAGGAATTCGCGACCGCGCATCACGCCGAAGCGGGGGCGCACCTCGTCCCGGAACTTCCACTGGATGTGGTAGAGGTTGCGCGGCAGGTCCCGGTAGGACGTGGCGTAGCCACGGAAGACGTCCGTGATCATTTCCTCGTTGGTCGGGCCGTAGAGCATCTCGCGGTCATGCCGGTCGCGGATGCGGAGCATCTCCTTGCCGTAATCCTCGTAGCGGCCGGAACGCTGCCAGAGTTCGGCGGGCTGGATGGTGGGCATCAGCACCTCCTGCGCGCCGGCGCGGTCCTGTTCCTCGCGCACGATGTCGGCCACGCGATTCAGCACGCGCAGCCCGGCGGGCAGCCAAGTGTAGATGCCGGCGGAGGTCTGCCGGATCAGCCCCGCGCGCAGCATGAGGCGGTGCGAGACGATCTGCGCCTCGGCAGGCGTTTCCTTGAGCGTGGGCAGGAAGGCACGGGTGAGGCGCAAGGTCTGGTTTCCCGGGAAAGTGCCACATCGGGCGGGTCGCGCCTGCTGTAGCGCAGATCGGGCCGGCCTCAAATCGCCACGGCCACAAGGCGGCATCGTTGCGGAACCGACTCGCCGCACGCAAGAATGCTGCGTCGCAGCATCGAATTAATCCCAAAAATGTCTTGATGTTCGAGGGCGCAACCAGTTAAAAAAAAGAAAGGGCCACCCCCGTCAGGGAGCGGCCCAAGTTAAGGGAGGAAACGCCAGTCACACGGCAGAAAGAGGAAAGCCCTCTCTCTGACACGGAAAATGCCGCAAAGGCCCGGTGTCGCTCAACGGCAAAACGGGTCGGCAGACGGCGAAAAAACGGGCAATCCAACGTAATTGCTCAAAACGCGGGCGGCAAGCTGATAAAAACCCAGCAGCCGCCTTTTTCTTGCGCAACTCTCACCGATCCGGGATCGCCAGCCACTCATCCCGAAAGCTGATGAGGTTGCTGTCCACCAGGGCCACGATGGCCAGCCAGACCACCACCGAGATGAGGGTCGTCCAGAGCAGCTTGCGCCAGATCATCGGCTTGGTGGGTGCGCCCCGCCAGCCGCCGGCCTCGATGTCGCCCTGCACATCGGGTTTCACCCCAACCGGCAGCACGCAGAACAGCACCGTCCACCACACCAGGGCGAAGATGACCAGGCTGATGAACCAACCCATCGAAAACGTCATGGCCTAGACCCGCAGCAAGTGGACTTCGACATTCGGCCGCTTTCGCAGCCGCCGGCCCAGCGCGCGTCGCAGCACGCCACGGGCCGCCTCGGCCAGCGGCTCATCTTCGCGCCGCAGGCCTTTGGGCAGATCGTTGATGCCCCGGGCCAGTTCATCGGCCAGTTGCTGCGGTTCCGGCCCTTCGGCGTCGAACAGGCCGGGGGCGGAAACACGGGGGCGGCCCATGACGCGCCCTTCCCCATCCACCGCCAGGCTCGCCATCACAATCCCGTTGAAGAGCATGCGCTTGCGCGCGCCGATCAGCCCACCCTGCAAGGGCAGTAGCCGGTTGCCATCCACAGCGAGGCGTCCCACCGGCACGCTGCCCGCGACCTCGGGCTTGTTGCCGCTCAGGCGCACCAAATCGCCATCCTCGATCAGGATGGGTTCGGCCCCACACTCGCGTGCCAGGGCGGCATGCTCGGACAGATGCCGCCACTCGCCATGCACGGGAATGGAGAAGCGCGGCTTCACCAGGGCGTAGAGACGCTTCAGCTCATCCCGCGCCGGGTGCCCCGAGACATGCACCGCATGGTCATCGGCCGTCATGATCCGCACGCCGCGGCGCGACAACTCGTCCTGGACGCGCAGGATGGCGCGCTCGTTCCCCGGGATCATGCGCGAGGAGAAGATGACCGTGTCGCCCTGACCCAGCGAGATGTTGGGGTGGGTGTCAGCCGCGATCTTGGCGAGCGCGCTGCGCTCCTCACCCTGGCTGCCGGTGCAGATAAGGAGAAGGTTATCGTCCGGTAGGGAATCCGCCTCCTCCTCGGAAAGGAAGTCGGGCACGGCATCGAGATACCCGCATTCGCGCGCCGCCTGCACCGAATTGCGCAGGGAACGCCCGAACAGTGCCACATCCCGCCCCGCCGCAATGCCGGCGAGCGCGATGGACTCGATCCGCGCGAGGTTTGTCGAGAAGCAGCTGACCGCCACGCGCCCCTTCAACCCCCGGATGAGCGCGGCGAAGTTGCGCCGCACATCGGCCTCGCTGCCGGAATGGCCCTCCACCATGGCATTGGTGCTGTCGCACACCATGGCCAGCACGCCCTCCTCGCCGAGGCGGGCAAAGCCGGCCTCATCCGTGGGGGGGCCGATGAGCGGATAGGGGTCGAGCTTCCAGTCGCCGGTATGGACCACCATGCCGTGGCGCGTCCGGATGGCCACCGCGCTGGCTTCCGGCACCGAATGGGCCACGCGCAGAAATTCGAGGTCGAAGGCCCCGAAGCTGCGCCGGCCGGGGGCCGGGATGGTGATGATCTGCACTTCCTGCGACAGGCCGGCCTCGGCCAGCTTGCGGCGCAGCACGGCCGAGACGAAGGGGCCGGCCACCACCGGACAGCGCAGCGAGGGCCAGAGATGCGCCACCGCCCCCACATGGTCCTCATGCGCATGGGTGATGACCAGGGCCTGCAGCACATCCCGCCGCTCGGCCAGCCAGGCCGGGTCGGGCACCATGATGTCCACGGCCGGGTTGTCCGGGCCGCCGAAACCGATGCCGCAATCCACGGCCAGCAACTGGCCATCGCAGCGATACACGTTGAGGTTCATCCCGATTTCCCCGGTGCCGCCGAGGGGGATGAAGGCAAGATCGTCCATGTCCGGGAAATTCGTCACATCATGTCTTTTTGTGAAATGGGGGCGGGATTGCGGCCTGCCAACAGGCGAAGCCCCTCAAGGGTGATGTCCTGGTCCACGCGGGTGATCATGGTGGTGCCCTCGGCCAACAAGGGCGCGAGGCCGCCGGTGCCGATCACCTTCATGTCCGGCAGTTCGGCCTCGGCGCGGATACGGCTCACGATGCCCTCGATCAGCCCCACATAGCCCCAGAAGATGCCCGACTGCATGGCGGCCACCGTGTCGCGCCCGATGGCCGATTGCGGACGGCCGATGCCGATGCGGGGCAGGCGTGCGGCGGCGCGGTGCAGCGCCTCGATGGAGAGGTTGATGCCCGGCGCGATGACGCCGCCCAGATAGGCGCCGTCGGCCGCCACCACGTCGAAGGTGGTGGCCGTGCCGAAATCAATGACGATCAGCGGACCGGCATAATGATGGTGGGCCGCCAGCGCGTTCAGCAGACGGTCCGCCCCCACCTCCTGCGGCCTCTCCACGTCGATGTGGAAGCCCCAGTCGAGGGAGGAGCGCGCCACCAGCGGTTCCGCCCCGAACCAGTCGCGGCTGAGGCGGCGGAGGTTGTAGAGCGCGGCCGGCACCACGGTGCCGATGACGCAGCGCGTGATATCGGCCGGGCGCAGCCCCGCATGCTGCATCAAGGTCAGCAGCCAGACGGCGTATTCGTCGCTGGTGCGCTGCGGGTCGGTGGCGATGCGCCAGCGCCCGCGCCATTCCGCCCCGTCATGCACGGCGAAGACGACATTCGTGTTGCCGGCATCCACGGCCAGAAGCATTCAGACCTCTCCCAACTCGCCCGCATGAAAGCTGCGCGGGCCGTCTTCCGTGATCAGGCGCAGCGCGCCCGCCTCGGTGAGGCCTTCGTAGCGCCCCCGGATGAAACTGTCGCCCTGCCGCACCGAAAGCGGCGTGCCGGGCAGAGGGCCTGCCGCCATCCAGGCGGCGCGGATGGGCGCGAAGCCCTCGCGCACCTGGCGGTCCAGCCACTGGCCGAGCGCCTCCAGCAGCGCCCAGGCAAAGCGTTCGGGTGGGATGGGGCCGAGGCAGGCGGTGACGCGCCCCTCCACAGGCGGCGCATGGGCCAGGTTCACGCCAATGCCGAAGATGACATGTGAGAGCGCCCCGCCCGGCCGGAGCGACGCCTCGGTCAGGATGCCCGCCACCTTCGCCTCGCCCAGCAGCAGGTCGTTGGGCCAGCGCAGCCGGACGGGGGCATGAGAGGCGGCCGCCTGGTGCAGGGCCACGGCGGCGAGGAGGGCGAATTGCCCGATGTGGCGTGCATCGGACTCCGGCCGCGCCAGGATGGAGATGGCGAGGTTGCCGGGCTGGTCCTGCCACTTGCGGCTGGCACGGCCCCGGCCTGCCGTCTGGCGACGGGCCATGACGGCGAGGCCGGCAGGTTCTCCCGCCTCAGCGCGCGCCGCAACCAGGGTCTGGGTGCTGGGCAGGCTCTCCTCGATGGAGAGCCGCCAGGCCAACCCGCTCACCCGATCAGTGCCGCCACCGCCTGGCGCGCGGCCGCGAGCAGCGGGGCGGGCATCAGGAAGAAGAACATGGTGAAGAGGCCCGTGCCGGCCAGCACGAAGGAAACGCCGGAGGTCCGCGCGTCCAGTGCGCCCGCGGGCTGGTCGAAATACATCACCTTCACCACGCGCAGGTAGTAATAGGCCGAGACGACAGAGGAGAGCACGGCCACCACCGCCATCAGCCAGAAGCCCGCCTCCACCGCCGGCAGCAACACGTAGAGCTTGGCGAAGAAGCCGGAAAGCGGCGGGATGCCCGCCATGGCGAACATGAAGATGGCCATGCCGAGCGCCATGGCAGGGTCGGTGCGGCCCAGCCCCGCAAGATCCTGGATGTTCTCGACCGCATGGCCGTTCCGGCGCATGGCGACCAGCACGCTGAAGGCGCCCAGGCTCATCATCAGGTAGATGGGCGTGTAGATCAGCACGCCGCGCAGGCCGGCCTCGGTACCGACGGCCAGGCCCATGAGAACGAAGCCCGTATGGCTGATCCAGGAATAGGCCATCAGGCGCTTGATGTTGGTCTGCCCGATGGCCGCGAAGGCGCCCAGGATCATGGAAGCGAGGGAGGCCAGCACGATCACCTGCTGCCACTGGTCCACCGCGCCGCCAAAGGGCCCGGCGAGCACGCGCACGATGGCCGCGATGGCGCCGACCTTCGTGGCCGTCGCGAAATAGGCGACGACACTTGTCGGCGCGCCCTCATAGACGTCGGGCGTCCACATGTGGAAGGGCACGGCCGCGACCTTGAAGCAGAGGCCCGTGATGATGAAGACGATGCCCACCACCACACCCGCGGAGATGGGCGCGGTGCCGCCCAGCACCTGGGCGAGCTGCGCGAAGTTCGTGGTCCCCGCGAAGCCATAGACCAGCGACATACCGTAGAGCATCAGCCCTGAGGACAGCGCGCCGAGCACGAAGTACTTCAGCCCCGCCTCGGCGCTGCGTGCATTGTCACGGTGGAAAGCGGCCATGACGTAGAGCGGCAGCGACAGAAGCTCGAGCCCCAGATAGAGGCTCATCAGGTCGTTCGCCGAGATCATGACCATCATGCCCAGCGTCGCGAAGAGGACGAGCACGGGGTATTCGAAGCGTGACAGGCCTTCGGCGCGATTCCAGTCCAGCGCCAGCAGCAAGGCGAGCGCCGCACCTGCCAGCACCAGCACCTTCATGAAGCGCGCGAAGGCGTCCGAGATGTATTGCCCGCCAAACGCCATGCCATCGGGCTGCGCCAGTACGACGGCGCCGGCGAGCAGGAAGGCGCCCAGCACCATCATGGTGCAGGGAAAGGTCATGTCGCGCCGGGGCAGAACACCAGCCACAAGGATGGCGAGGCCGGAGAGCGCCAGCACGATCTCCGGCAGGGCGAGGGTCCAGTTCATGGCTTACAGCCCCGCGAAGCGCGACGCGGCGGAAATGGCGGCCTGGTGCTGGGCCACCATCTGCGCCACCGTCGCGGAGAAGAAGGAGAGGAAGGATTGCGGATAGACGCCCATCCAGAGCGTCAGCACGATCAGCGGAGAGAACACCGCATATTCGCGCGGGCTGAGATCGAGCAGGCGCTTGAGGTCGTCGCGCGTGATGCGGCCGAAGGCCACGCCACGGTAGAGCCGCAGCATGTAGCAGGCACCCAGCACCATGCCCGTGGCCGCGCCGAGTGCCACCCAGGGGTTCACCGCCCAGGCGCCCACGATGACCAGGAACTCACCGGGGAAACCGGCCGTGCCGGGCAGTGCCACCGACGCCATGGTGAAGAGCATGAAGATCAGCGCGTAGGCCGGCATGATCTTCGCGACGCCGCCATAGCGCGCGATTTCGCGCGTGTGTTCCCGGTCATAGAGCACGCCCACGCAGAGAAACAGCGCGCCTGACACCACGCCATGCGCCAGCATGGTGAAGAGCGCGCCCTCGATGCCCTGCTGGTTGAAGGTGAAGATGCCGAGCGTGACAATGCCCATATGCGCCACGGAGGAATAGGCGATGAGCTTCTTCATGTCCTGCTGCGCAAGCGCGACCAGGCTTGTGTAGACCACCGCCACCACGCTCAGCACGTAGATCATCGGGGCGAAATACTGCGAGGCGTCGGGCAGCATGGGAACGCTGAAGCGCAGGAAGCCATAGGCGCCCATCTTCAGCAGCACGCCTGCCAGGATGACGGAGCCCGCGGTAGGTGCCTCAACGTGCGCATCAGGCAGCCAGGTGTGCACGGGCCACATCGGCACCTTCACCGCGAAGGAGGCGAAGAAGGCCAGGAAGATCCAGACCTGCATCGCAAAGGGAATGTCGAACTCGTAGATCTCGGGGATGCTGGTCGTGCCCGCCTGGTACCAGATGGCGATGATGGCCAGCAGCATCAGCACCGACCCCAGGAAGGTGTAGAGGAAGAACTTGTAGGCCGCATACACCCGCCGCGCCCCGCCCCAGACGCCGATGATGAGGAACATCGGGATCAGCACGGCCTCGAAGAAGATGTAGAACAGCATGAAGTCCAGAGCGCAGAACATGCCGACCATCATGGTTTCCAGCACCAGGAAGGCGATCATGTATTCCCGCACGCGGTTCTGCACCGACTCCCAGGAAGCGAGGATGCACAGCGGCGTCAGCGCGGTAGACAGCAGCACGAACAGCACCGACACGCCGTCCACGCCCATCAGGTAGGACACGCCGTAATCCGGCAGCCAGTCGAGGCGTTCCACGAACTGGAAATCCGGGCTGTTGCGGTCAAACTGGAACCACAGCACCAGCGACAGCGCGAAGGTGACAAGGCTGGTCCAGAGCGCGGTCCAGCGGGCATTGGAGGCGACCGTCGCCTCGTCGCCCCGCACGGAGAGAATGACCAGCACTCCCAGCAGCGGCAGGAAGGTGACCAGGGAGAGAATGGGGAAACCCGCGGCGTTCATGGCTCAGCGCCCCGTCAGGAAGAGGGTCACGAAGACCACAAGGCCGATGATCATGGCGAAGGCGTAGCTGGCCACCTTGCCCGTCTGCAGCCGTACCGTGCCACGCGCGGCCCCGGCGGCGAGTGCCGCCGCGCCATTGGGCATGCCGTCAATGATGCGCGCATCGCCCACCTGCCAGAGCTGCACGGCGAGACGCCGCGCCGGCTGGACGAAGACGCGGTCATACAGCTCGTCGAAATACCACTTGTTCAGCAGGAAGCGGTAAGGCCCGGGCGCCGCCCCCGCCACCTGGCCGGGGATGTGCGGCAGGAAGCCATAGATCAGGATGGCGAGCAGGATGCCGCTGATGGCCACCGTCTTGGCCAGTGTGGGCACCCAGTGCGGCGCATGGTGCAGCGCCTCCATCATGTCCTTGGCCGGCAGGTTGTAGATGGCACCGTTCCAGAAGGCCGTCGCCGCATCGCCGATGAAATAGGGCGCGAAGACGAACCCCGTGGTGATGGCGCCGACCGAGAGCAGCAGCAGCGGCACCAGCATCACCAGCGGGCTTTCGTGGACGTGCTCCATGGTGTGGTGGTCGGCGCGGGGCTTGCCGTGGAAGGTCAGGATCAGCAGGCGCCAGGAGTAGAAGGCGGTCAGGAAGGCCGCCACCGCACCGCAGATGAAGGCATACATGCCCACGCCGGTGCCGGCCGCGACCGCGCCCTCCAGTATGGCGTCCTTGGAGTAGTAGCCCGCGAAGAAGGGAATGCCGGCCAGGGCCAGCGAGCCGATCCACATCACCGCGTAGGTAACAGGGATCTTCTTCCAGATGCCGCCCATCTTGCGGATGTCCTGCTCATCGGACATCGCGTGGATCACGCTGCCGGCGCCCAGGAAGAGCAGCGCCTTGAAGAAGGCGTGGGTGAAGAGGTGGAACATCGCCGCCTGGTAGAGACCCACGCCCGCCGCGAAGAACATGTAGCCCAGCTGCGAGCAGGTGGAGTAGGCGATAATCCGCTTGATGTCGTTCTGCACGCAGCCGATCGTTGCCGCGAAGAGCGCGGTGGACGCGCCCACCACCGTGACGATGGCGAGTGCGGTCGGCGCGTATTCCATGACCGGCGACATGCGGCAGATGAGGAAGACGCCCGCGGTCACCATCGTCGCCGCATGGATCAGCGCGGAGACGGGCGTCGGGCCCTCCATCGCGTCCGGCAGCCAGGTGTGCAGGCCGAGCTGCGCCGACTTGCCGCAGGCGCCGAGGAACAGCAGCACCCCGATGAGTTCGAGCGAAGGGATGCCCAGGAACACGTCATTCACATGGTTCTGGACCGCGCCGAAGATGGCGTCGAACTCCAGGCTGCCGAAGGTGAAGAAGGTCAGCGCCATGCCCAGCATGAAGAAGACGTCGCCCACCCGGTTCACGATGAAGGCCTTCATCGCGGCCGCGTTCGCGCTGTCCTTCTCATACCAGTAGCCGATGAGCAGGTAGCTCGCGAGGCCGACCCCCTCCCAGCCGAAGAAGAGCTGCACGAGGTTGTCCGCCGTCACCAGCATCAGCATCATGAAGGTGAAGAGGCTGAGGTAGGCGAAGAAGCGCGCAGGCGTCGCGTCATGCGACATGTAGCCGATCGAGTAGAGGTGGATCAGCGTCGAGATCAGCGTGACCATGCCAACCATGATCGCGGCCAGCGTGTCGTAGCGCAGCGACCAGGAGAACGACAGCTCACCCACCTGCATCCAGGTGAAGAGCACCACCGTCTGCGGCTGGCCGGAGAGCGCCACCTGCCAGAAGGCCAGCAGGCCGCAAATGGCCGCCAGTGCCATGAAGAACACCGTGGACCACATGGCCACCCGGTCGCCGAGCCAGCGCCCCAGGAAACCGCTGACGCAGGCGCCCAGCAGCGGGAAGAAGACCGCCCCAACGAACATCGTTCTAGCCCTTCAGGGTCGAGATGTCCTCGACCTCGATGCTGCCGCGGTTGCGGAAGTAGATGACGACGATGGCAAGCCCGATGGCCGCCTCGGCCGCCGCCACGGTCAGGATGAACATGGCGAAGACCTGGCCCGTGAGGTCACCGAGCTGCGCCGAGAAGGCCACCAGGTTCAGGTTCACCGAGAGCAGGATCAGTTCCACGCTCATCAGGATCACGATGACGTTCTTGCGGTTCATGAAGATGCCGAAGACGCCCAGCACGAACAGGATCGCGCTGACCACCAGGTAGTGGGTGAGGCCGATGTCGAGCATCAGTGGTGCCCCCCCTCATGCGTGACGGGCTTGGGCGCGTCCTTCGCCGGCGGCGGCAAGGGGCGCAGGATATCCTCGCGCCGGATGCCCTCGCCCAGTTCAGGCCGCGCCATGGCGACGGTGCTGCTGCGCGCGATCTGCGTGGCCACGTCCTGTCGCTTGGTGCCCGGACGGTCACGCAGGGTCAGCACGATGGCGCCGATCATGGCCACCAGCAGGATCAGCCCCGAAATCTGGAAGAGGTAGATGTGGTCCGTGTAGAGGATGCGCCCGATGGCCTCGGTGTTCGTCACACCCTCCGGCATCGGCGCCATGCGAAGCGCCCCGGCATCGGGCGCGAAGCGCCACACCGACAGCACCAGCAACAGTTCCAGGAAGAGGATGCCGCCCACCACCGCGCCCACCGGCGCGTAGCGCTGCACCCCCTCGCGGAGCTGGGCGAAATCCACGTCCAGCATCATCACCACGAAGAGGAACAGCACCGCGACCGCGCCCACATAGACGATGACCAGGATCATCGCGAGGAACTCGGCCCCCGCGATGAGGAAGAGCGCGGCCGCATTGAAGAAGGCCGCGATCAGCCAGATGACGGAGTGCACGGGGTTGCGCGCGGTGACGACCATCACCGCCGCCGCGATCAGGATGAACGCGAAGAAATAGAAGGCGAGCCCTGCGATCATCGCACCCGTCCTTCCGTCAAGCTGGCCATCTCAACAAACCTTCCCAGGGCCGCTTCGGCGCGGCCGTCTTGCATCAGCGGTAGGGGGCGTCCAGCTCCAGCCGCTTGGCGAGTTCGCTTTCCCAGCGGTCGCCATTGGCCAGCAGTCGCTCCTTGTCGTACATCAGTTCTTCGCGCGTCTCGGTGGCGAACTCCATGTTCGGCCCCTCGACGATGGCATCCACCGGGCAGGCCTCTTCGCACATGCCGCAGTAGATGCACTTGGTCATGTCGATGTCGTAGCGCGTGGTGCGGCGGCTGCCATCCTCGCGCGGCTCGGCCTCGATGGTGATGGCCAGTGCCGGGCACACAGCCTCGCACAGCTTGCAGGCGATGCAGCGTTCCTCGCCATTGGGATAGCGGCGCAGCGCATGCTCCCCCTTGAAGCGCGGCGAGAGCGGCGTCTTCTCATAGGGGTAGTTCAGCGTCGACTTGCGGCTGAAGAAGTAGCGCAGCGTCAATGCCATGCCGCCCACGATCTCGGTCAGCAGGAAGGAGCGCGCGAAACGGTCCAATGTGGTCATGCCGGCAGCCACCCCGTCAGCTTGAGAACCGCGGCCGTCAGCACCAGCCAGAGCAGGCTGAACGGCAGGAAGACCTTCCAGCCCAGCCGCATCAGCTGGTCATAGCGGTAGCGCGGGAAGGTGGCGCGCGCCCAGATGAAGACGAAGAGGCAGGCCGCCACCTTCAGCGCGAACCAGATGGGGCCAGGCACCCAGTTGAAGGGCGCGATGTCCAGCGGCGGCAGCCAGCCCCCCAGGAAGAGGATGGTGGCCAGCGCGCTCATCAGGATCATGTTCGCGTATTCGCCGAGGAAGAACAGCGCGAAAGACATGCTGCTGTATTCGACGAAGAAGCCCGCCACCAGCTCGCTCTCGCCCTCCGGAAGGTCGAAGGGCGCGCGGTTGGTCTCGGCCAGCGCGCTGATGAAGAAGATGACGAACATGGGGAACAGCGGGATGACGAACCACACCGTCGCCTGCGCGCGGACGATCTCGGTCAGGTTCAGCGAGCCCACGCAGAGCAGCACGGTCACGATCACAAAGCCGATCGAGACCTCGTAGCTTACCATCTGCGCGGCGGAACGCAGCGCGCCCAGGAAGGCGTATTTCGAATTCGACGCCCAGCCCGCGATGATGACGCCATAGACGCCCAGCGAACTGATCGCGAAGAGGTACAGGATGCCCACATTGATGTCGGCGATGGCCCAGCCATCATTCACCGGGATCACGGCCCAGGCGATCATGGCCAGCACGAAGGTGAGGATCGGCGCCGCCAGGAAGAGCAGCCGCGAGGCGCCCGACGGGATGATGGTCTCCTTCATCAGCATCTTGATGGCGTCGGCGAAGGGCTGGAGCAGCCCGAAGGGCCCCACCACATTCGGGCCGCGGCGCAGCTGCATCGCGGCCAGCACCTTGCGCTCGGCCCAGGTCAGGTAGGCCACGCCGATCAGCACCGGCACCAGCAGAGCCAGCGCCTGCGCCACCGTCAGCGCGAGCACGCCCAGCGGCGTGTTGAGGAACTCCGTCATCGCCTCACTCCGCCGCCAGCAGCGGCTTGGGCTGCAGATAGGTCGCCGCGCACTCGGCCATGGTCGGGCTCGCGCGCGTGATGGGATCCACCTGCCAGTAGTTCTGGATGGGAAGCTGGAAGGGCGCCATCCCCAGCGGGCCCGTCGCCGCCGGCCCCGCGTCATCGGTGCAGCCGGGCAGCGGGCCCTGGTCCAGCCGCGCGAAGACGGGGTGCGCCGCGGCCATTTCGGCCCGCAGCGCCTCCAGCGAATCATAGGGCAGCGTGACACCCAGCAGCTGCGAGGCGGCGCGGATGATCTTCCAATCCTCCCGCGCCTCGCCGGGCGGCGTCACGGCCATGCGGCCACGCTGCACGCGGCCCTCGGTGTTGACGTAGGTGCCGTCCTTCTCGGTGTAGGCCGCACCCGGCAGGATCACGTCGGCGCGCGCGGCGGCCGCCTCGCCGTGATGGCCCTGGTAGATGACGAAGGTGCCAGGTGCGATGCGCGACGTGTCGAAGCCATCGGCGCCCAGCAGCCACAGCGCGTCCACGCCGCCCGCCAGCATGCCGGCCATGTCCAGGCCGCCCTCGCCCGGCAGGAAGCCAAGGTCGAGCGCCGCCACTTGCCCGCCGAACTGGTGCAGCATGTTGAAGCCGTGCCAGTCCTCGCGCAGACCGCCAGCCTGCTTCGCCAGATCCCAGGCGGCAGCCAGCACGGCCGCGCCATCCTCGCGCGCCAGCGCGCCACGGCTGAGGATGACCATGGGGTTCTTCGCACCGTCCAGGAAGGCGCCCGCCTCGGCCATGGTGACCGCATGCGTGGGATAGGTCAGATCCGCCATCGGCCCGACCACGGCCACGCGCAGCGCGCCCGTCATCCAGCGCTTGCGGATGCGCGCATTCAGCACCGGCGCCTCGACACGCGGGTTGCTGCCGACGATGACGATGGCATCCGCCTGCTCGATCCCGGCGATGCCCGTGTTGAACAGATAGTAGTCCGGGCGCGAGGCATCGAGTTTCGCGCCATCCTGCCGGCAATCCAGGTTCCGGCTGCCGAGCGCGGTCATCAGCCCCTTCAGCGCGAACATGGATTCGGCATCCATGGTGTCGCCCGCGATGGCACCCAGCCGCTTGCCCGGCAATGCGCGCGCGATGGCGCCCATGGCCTCGGCCCAGCTCGCCGGCTGCAGCTTGCCGTCGCGGCGCAGCCAGGGGCGGTCGAGGCGGTTGCGCTTCAGCCCGTCGAAGGAGAAGCGGCCACGGTCACCCAGCCATTCCTCGTTCACGTCGTCATGCACGCGCGGCATGATGCGGAGCACCTCGCCGCCGCGCACATCCACACGGATGGCCGCACCGACCGCGTCGAGCACGTCCACGCTCTCGGTCTTGCGCAACTCCCAGGGGCGGGAGACGAAGGCGTAGGGCCGGCTGGTCAGGGCGCCCACCGGGCAGATGTCAATCAGGTTGCCGGAGAGTTCGCTGGACAGCGCCTTCTCGACATAGGTGCCGATCTCCATGCTCTCGCCGCGGCCTGTGGCGCCCATCTCGGGCACGCCCGCCACCTCGGCGGCGAAGCGGACGCAGCGTGTGCAGTGGATGCAGCGGTTCATCACCGTCTTGATGAGCGGGCCGACATACTTGTCCTTCACCGCCCGCTTGCCCTCGTCGTAGCGCGAGAGGTCGCGGCCATAGGCCATGGCCTGGTCCTGCAGGTCGCACTCGCCGCCCTGATCGCAGATGGGGCAGTCCAGCGGGTGGTTAATCAGCAGGAATTCCATCACGCCGCGCCGCGCGTTGCGAACCACGGGCGTGTCGGTGAACACCTTCATGCCGTCCATGACCGGATAGGCGCAGGAGGCGACGGGCTTGGGCGCCTTCTCGACCTCCACCAGGCACATGCGGCAATTGCCGGCGACGGACAGCCGTTCATGATAGCAGAAGCGCGGCACTTCCTTGCCCGCGGCCTCGCAGGCCTGGAGCACCGAGGCGCCGTTCGGGACCTCGACCTCGATGCCGTCCACGGTGACCTTGGCCATCGTGCTTACTCCGCCGCCATGGGGGTTGTGGTCGCGTGCCGCTCGCGGATCCGCCGTTCCATCTCGGGGCGGAAATGCCGGATAAGACCCTGGATGGGCCAGGCCGCCGCATCACCCAGCGCGCAGATGGTGTGGCCTTCGACCTGGCGCGTGACCTGTTCGAGGATGTCGATCTCCTCGATCTGCGCATCGCCGCGCACCATCCGGTCCATCACGCGCTTCATCCAGCCCGTGCCCTCGCGGCAGGGCGTGCACTGGCCGCAGCTCTCATGCTTGTAGAAATGGGCGAGCCGCGCGATGGCACGGACCACGTCGGTGGACTTGTCCATCACGATCACGCCCGCGGTGCCGAGGCCGGACTTGTGCTCACGCAGCGCGTCGAAATCCATTAGCACATCGTCGCAGATGTGCTTGGGCAGCAGCGGCACCGAGGAGCCGCCCGGGATCACGGCCAGCAGGTTGTCCCAGCCGCCGCGCACGCCCCCGGCGTAGCGGTCAATGAGTTCCCGCAGCGGGATGCTCATCTCGGCTTCCACGTTGCAGGGCTTGTTCACATGGCCCGAGATGCAGAACACCTTCGTGCCCGCATTGCGCTCCCGCCCGAAGGAGGAGAACCAGCCCGGCCCGCGCCGCAAAATTGTCGGCACCACCGCGATGGTCTCGACGTTGTTCACCGTGGTCGGGCAGCCATAGAGGCCCACCGCCGCCGGGAAGGGCGGCTTCAGGCGCGGCATGCCCTTCTTGCCCTCCAGGCTCTCGATCAGCGCCGTCTCTTCGCCGCAGATATAAGCGCCGGCGCCGCGATGGACGTAGAGCTCGAAGTCGTAACCGCTACCGCAGGCGTTCTTGCCCAGCAGCCCAGCCTCATAGGCCTCGGCGATGGCGGCTTCGAGCACCACGCTCTCATTGTAGTATTCGCCGCGGATGTAGATGTAGCCGGCGCTTGCGCCCATAGCGAAGCCCGCGATCAGGCAGCCCTCGATCAGCTTGTGCGGATCGTGGCGGATGATGTCGCGGTCCTTGCAGGTGCCAGGCTCGCTCTCATCGGCATTGACCACCAGGTAGGAGGGGCGGCCATCGGTCTGCTTCGGCATGAAGGACCACTTCATGCCGGTGGGGAAGCCCGCGCCACCACGGCCGCGCAGACCGGAATTCTTGACCTCGTCAATCAGCCAGTCGCGGCCCTTGGCGAGATACTCGCGCGTGCCGTCCCAATCGCCCCGCATGCGTGCGGCCGAGAGGTTCCAGGGCTGCGTGCCGTAGAGGTTGGTGAAGATGCGGTCCTTGTCCGAGAGCGCCATGGCTCAATCCTCCGAACCGGTGAGAACCATGGGCCCGCCCACGGGCGCGGCCGCCTGCCGACCGATGGCGCTGCCATGCGGCGGCCGTTCGCCACGCTTCAGCGCCTCGATCAGCCGCACGGTGCTGTCGTGGTCCATGTCCTCGTAGTAGTCGTCATCCACCTGCAGGATGGGCGCGTTCACGCAGGCGCCGAGGCACTCCACCTCGGTCAGCGTGAACAGCCCGTCCGCGCTGGTGTCGCCATAGCCCTTCAAGCCGCCCGCGCTCTTGCAGGCCGCCAGCACGTCGTCGCTGCCGCGCAGCATGCAGGGCGTGGTGCCGCAGACCTGCAGGTGATAGCGGCCGATCGGCTTCGTGTTGAACATGAGGTAGAAGGTCGCCACCTCATAGACGCGCATCGGCGGCATCGAGAGGCGCCGCGCGATCACGTCCATGGCCACCCGCGGCACCCAGGCGCTGCCGGTGACGCGGCCCATCTGCCGCTGCACGATATACAGCAAGGGGATGACGGCGCTGGCCTGCTTGCCGGCGGGGTAACGCGCGATGATCTTCTCGATCTCGGCCTCGCTGACTGCGTCGAAGGCGAATTCCGTGGGCTGTGCGCTCATCGGTCAATCTCCCCGAAGACGATGTCGAGGCTGCCGATGATGGCCACCGCATCGGCCAGCATGTGGCCCTTGCTCAGCGCCTCGATGGCCTGGAGGTGGGCATAGCCGGGCGCACGGATCTTGCAGCGATAGGGCTTGTTGGTCCCGTCAGCCACCAGGTAGCAGCCGAATTCGCCCTTGGGCGCCTCGATCACGGAATAGGTCGAACCCTGCGGCACGTGATAGCCTTCGGTGTAGAGCTTGAAGTGATGGATGAGCGCCTCCATCGAGCGCTTCATCTCGCCGCGCGTCGGCGGCACGATCTTGTTGTCGGCGATCTTGATGGGGCCGGGCTTCATCTGCGCCAGGCACTGGTCAATGATGCGCATGGACTGCCGCATCTCCTGCATTCGCACCAGGTAGCGGTCATAGCAGTCGCCATGGCGGCCCACCGGCACGTCGAACTCCATGCGGTCATAGACCTCATAGGGCTGCGATTTGCGGAGATCCCAAGCCACGCCGCTCGCGCGCAGGCAGGGGCCGGAGAATCCCCAGGCCATGGCGTCCTCGGCGCTCATCACGCCGATGTCCACGGTGCGCTGCTTGAAGATGCGGTTCTCGGTCAGCAGGCCTTCGAGGTCGTCCAGGAAGGCCGGGAAGGCGCGGGCCCAGTTGTGGATCTTCTCGGGCAGTTGCGCCGGAATGTCCTTCGCCACGCCGCCGGGGCGGAAGTAGTTCGCGTGGTAATGGCTGCCCGAGGTCATCTCGTACATCTCGAGCAGGTGTTCACGCTGCTCGAAGCCCCAGAGCGAAGGGGTGATGGCGCCGCAATCCAGCGCATAAGTGGTCACGTTCAGCAGGTGGTTCAGGATGCGCGTGATCTCGCTGAACAGCACGCGGATGTAGCGCGCGCGTTCCGGCACATCGGCATCAATGCCCAGCAGCCGCTCGGTGGCGAGTGCGAAGCCGTGCTCCATCGCCATGGGGCTGACGTAGTCCAGCCGGTCGAAATAGGGCAGCGCCTGCAGGTAGGTCTTGTGCTCGATCAGCTTCTCGGTGCCGCGGTGCAGCAGGCCGATATGCGGGTCGGCGCGCTCCACCACCTCGCCCTTCATCTCCAGGATGAGGCGCAGCACGCCATGGGCCGCCGGGTGCTGCGGGCCGAAGTTGATGGTGTGGCTGTCCACCTCGACGGTGGTGGTCGCCGTGTTGTTTGTGGTGACGCTCACTTCTGGTCGCCCTTCGTCCCGTCCACGGCCAGGCCGGGGACGCGGTTCAGATGCACCTTCTCGTCGCCCGGCAGGGTGGTCATCGCCTCCCAGGGGCTGAGGAAGTCGAAGCTGCGGAAATCCTGCGTCAGCTTCACGGGTTCCTGCACCACGCGACCGGCCTCGGCGTCGTAGCGGACCTCGACGTGGCCGGTCAGCGGGAAGTCCTTGCGCAGCGGGTGGCCTTCGAAGCCGTAATCGGTCAGCAGGCGCCGCAGGTCGTCGAGGCCCGCGAAGACCACGCCATACATGTCCCAGCACTCGCGCTCGAACCAGGTGGCACTCGGCCAGAGGAGCGAGACGCTCGGCACGGGCAGCGTCTCGTCCGTCGTGGTGATGACGGTGACGCGGGCGTTCCGCGTGAGGCTGAGCAGGTTGTAGACCACGTCGAACCGTTCGGGCCGTTCGGGCCAATCCACGCCGCAGATGTCCATGCACTGGGCGAAGTCGAGCTCGGGCGTGTCGCGCAGCACCACCAGCAGCGGCAGCAGCGCCTCGCGGTGCACATGCAGCACCAGCTCATGCCCGAAGCGGGCACGCCCGTAGATGACGGGCACGCGGTCGGGCAGGGCGGCGCGGATGGCCTCTTCGAGCGCGTCAACCACGGAGGATGGTCCCCGTCCTGCGGATCTTCTTCTGGAGCTGGAGGATGCCGTAGACCAGCGCCTCCGAGGTCGGCGGGCAGCCGGGCACGTAGATGTCCACCGGCACGATGCGGTCGCAGCCGCGCACCACGCTGTAGGAATAGTGGTAGTAGCCGCCGCCATTGGCGCAGCTGCCCATGGAGATGACCCAGCGCGGCTCGCTCATCTGATCGTAGACCTTGCGCAGCGCGGGCGCCATCTTGTTGGTCAGCGTGCCTGCCACGATCATCACGTCGCTTTGCCGCGGCGAACCGCGGGGGATGATGCCGAAGCGGTCGAGGTCATAGCGGGCCATGTAGGCGTGGATCATCGGCACGGCGCAGCACGCCAGGCCGAAGGTCATCGGCCAGAGGCTGCCGGTGCGGGCCCAGTTCACCACCTTGTCGAGGTTGGCGACGACGAAGCCCTTCTCCTCGATCTCGCCGGTGACGGCGCGGATCACGGCGTCCTGCTCGGGGCCTGGGGGTGTCGCCCCCTTGTTCCAGCTGATCTCGTTCATGGCGCTCACTCCCAGTCCAGCGCGCCCTTGCGCCATTCGTAGATGAAGCCGACCGTCAGCACGAACAGGAAGCTCATCATGGAGAAGAAGCCCAGCCAGCCGATGTCGCCCAGCGTCACCGCCCAGGGGAAGAGGAAGGCCACCTCCAGGTCGAAGATGATGAAGAGGATGGCGACCAGGTAGAATCGCACGTCGAAGCGCCGGCGCGTGTCGTCGAAGGGGGCGAAGCCGCACTCATAGGCCGACAGCTTCTCGGCGTCGGGCTTCTGCCGGGCCAGCAGGATGCTGCCGCCCACCATGGCGAGCGCGATTCCGCCCGCGATTCCCAGGAAGACCAGGATCGGGAAATACTGCGCGAGCAGGGGCTGGGTCATTGTCCGGCCTTGCCTTTGTAAACTTTGCCTCAAGAGACGCGTGAGCCGCGCTTGGTCCCGTCCCCTTACCCGGAGGCGTGACGCGGCGCACCATACAGAGGCGCGCCCATTTCCGCCATAGGCCCGCATTCGGATGACCGGGATGCAAGGACCAGTTCACGCTGCATGCTGGGCGCGCCTCAGCGAACGGAACGATCAGATTGTGAAAGGAAAGAAACCCTTAACGGGCAGGCCGCTGTTGCGGCGAACTGGCGCGAGTGACGGGGCTCGAACCCGCGACCTCCGGCGTGACAGGCCGGCGCTCTAACCGACTGAGCTACACCCGCGCAGTGCTGGGGCGTTTAGGCCCCCAACCGACACCTGTCAACCAAGGGGTCGGCATTTTCAGATGGTTTCGTGGTGGGCGCTGACGGGGTCGAACCGCCGACATCCTGCGTGTAAAACAGGCGCTCTACCGCTGAGCTAAGCGCCCGCCCGCGAAGTGGCGCCCCGGTGCCAGCCCGGGGCGCGCCAATCAGTTCACAGCGTCCTTGAGGCCCTTGCCGGCCTTGAAGCGGACGGTGGTGGAGGCGGGAATCTTGATTTCCTCACCCGTGCGCGGGTTACGGCCCTTGCCGGCCTTGCGCTTGCTGGTGCTGAAGGTGCCGAAGCCCACCAGACGGACCTCCTGCTTCTTCTTCAGCGCCTTCGTGATGGCCTCGAACACCGCGTCCAGCACGTCGCCCGCCTTGGCCTTGGAAAGTTCACCCGAGTCCGCGACAACGGCCACCAGGTCCTGCTTGTTCATGGGATGATCCCCTTTCCGTGAAACTGTCGGCGTCGGGACCGATTCCCCGCCCGCGAACCGAAGCGGACAGTAGGGGGCGGTTTTCCGCCGCGTCAATCACGGTGTCATCGGAATCCTGGCGGATTGCCGCGGTTTTCTGGGGGAAACCCCGCTGCGCCGCGGCATCGCGGCCGACCCTGACGCAGATCGGGAGGGGGAACACCCCCTCCCTGTCCTGGCCTTAATGCGGGCGAACGCCGCTCTCCGTCGCAGGCGGCGCCACCGGCGCTTCCTCGGGTTCCACCCAGGTGATCGCCTCCGGCGCCCGCACCAGCGCCTTGCCGATAACCTGGTCCGCATGGCTGACCGGGATGATGGTCAAGGCCTTTCGGACGGACTCCGGAATGTCCACCAGGTCCTTCTCATTGTCCTTCGGGATAAAGACCGTGGTGATGCCCGAACGCAGGGCCGCCAGCAGCTTCTCCTTCAGGCCGCCGATGGGCAGCACACGGCCGCGCAGCGTGATCTCGCCCGTCATCGCCACATCGCGCCGCACCGGAATACCCGTCAGCACCGAAATGATGGACGTGGCCATGGCCACGCCCGCACTTGGCCCGTCCTTGGGCGTCGCACCCTCCGGCACGTGGACATGGATGTCGCGCTTCTCGAACAGCGTGGGCTTGAGGCCGAATTGCACCGAGCGCGAGCGGACATAGGACAGCGCCGCGCTCACGCTCTCCTTCATCACATCGCCCAGCTGGCCGGTGGGCTTGATGTTGCCCTTGCCAGGGACAACCACACTTTCGATGGAGAGAATGTCACCACCCACCTCCGTCCAGGCGAGGCCGGTGACCACGCCCACCATGTCCTCGCTCTCGGTCTCGCCATAGCGGAACTTCTTCACGCCGGCGTATTTCTCGAGATTCTTGCGGGTGATGGCGACCTTCTTGGCCTTGCCGCTCACGATCTCCTTCACCGCCTTACGCGCCAGGCCGCCCACCTCGCGCTCCAGGCTGCGCACCCCGGCCTCGCGGGTGTAGTAGCGCACCAGGTCACGCAAAGCGTCGTCCGTGACGGACCACTCGCCGGGTTTCAGCCCGTTGGCCTCCGTCACCTTCTTCATCAGGTGCCGCTTGCAGATCTCGAGCTTCTCATCCTCAGTGTAGCCGGGGATGCGGATGATCTCCATGCGGTCCAGCAAGGGCTGGGGCATGCGCAGCGAATTGGCAGTGGTCACGAACATCACGTCCGAGAGGTCATAGTCCACCTCCAGGTAGTGATCCGCGAAGGTCGAGTTCTGCTCGGGGTCCAACACCTCCAGCAGGGCGCTCGACGGGTCGCCGCGCCAATCGGCGCCCAGCTTGTCGATTTCGTCCAGCAGGAAGAGCGGGTTGGAGGTCTTGGCCTTCTTCATGCCCTGGATCACCTTCCCGGGCATGGAGCCGATATAGGTGCGCCGGTGGCCACGCACCTCGGCCTCGTCGCGCACGCCGCCCAGCGACATGCGTACGAAAGCGCGACCGGTCGCCTTGGCGATGGACTTGCCGAGCGAGGTCTTGCCCACGCCCGGCGGCCCGACCAGGCACAGGATGGGCCCGCGAATTTTCTTCGAGCGCGACTGGACCGCGAGATATTCGATGATCCGCTCTTTCACCTTCTCCAGGCCGTAGTGGTCGGCGTCGAGCACCTGTTCGGCGGCGGTGATGTCGTTGCGGACGCGGCTGCGCTTCTTCCAGGGGATGGAGAGAATCCAGTCGAGGTAGTTTCGCACCACCGTCGCCTCGGCCGACATGGGTGACATGGAACGCAGCTTCTTCAGCTCCGCCAGCGCCTTGTCGGAGGCCTCCTTGCTGAGCTTGGTGGCCTTGATCTTGGCCTCCAGCTCCGCCAGCTCGTCGCGGCCTTCCTCGCCCTCGCCCAGCTCCTTCTGGATCGCCTTGAGCTGCTCGTTCAGGTAGTACTCGCGCTGCGTCTTTTCCATCTGCCGCTTCACGCGGTTGCGGATGCGCTTCTCCACCTGCAGCACGCTCATCTCGCCCTCCATATGGGCGAAGACGCGTTCCAGCCGCTGCGCCACGGAGGCGATCTCCAGCAGCTCCTGCTTTTCGGCGATCTTGATGGAAAGGTGGCTCGCCACCGTGTCCGCGAGCTTGCCCGGGTCGTCAATCTGGTTGACCGAGACCAGCACCTCAGGCGCGATCTTCTTGTTGAGCTTGATGTAGCTTTCGAACTGCGAGATGACCGAGCGCATCAGCGCCTCGACTTCGCGCTTCTCCGAGGCCGGCTCCTCCACCGGCTGGACATAGGCCTCGAAGTGGCTCTCATTGTCCTTGAAGCCCTGGATGCGGGCGCGCTTCAGCCCTTCCACGAGCACCTTCACCGTGCCGTCGGGCAGCTTGAGCAGTTGCAGCACCGTGGAGACGGTGCCGAGCTGGAACAGGTCATCCGCGCCCGGGTCATCCTGCTGCGCGTTCTTCTGCGCGACGAGGAGGATCTGCTTGTCCTCCCGCATCACCGCTTCCAGCGCGCGGACGGATTTCTCGCGGCCAACGAAGAGCGGCACGATCATGTGGGGGAAGACGACGATGTCGCGGAGCGGCAGGACCGGGTGCAGCTCGCCTGGGGGAACTTCCGTCATTTGGACCTCACGGGGGACAGTCGGTGGGTCAGGCGCCCTGGACAGGCACGCCCGCCGGCACCACGGGAAAGCAGAGTATTTGGGTCGGGATCCACGGCAGACAAGACACCGGGATGGTGGGCGGCCCCGCCCGGGGGGCAGGCGGGCCGCCACACAGCCATCAGGCGGAACTCTGTTCCGCGGCCTTCTCGCCATAGATGAAAAGCGGCTGGGCGCGGCTCTCGGCCACTTCCCGGTTCACCACCACTTCCTCGACGTCGGTCAGGCCCGGCAACTCGAACATGGTCGAGAGCAGGATGCTCTCCATGATCGAGCGCAGGCCACGCGCGCCCGTCTTGCGCTGGATGGCCCGCTGCGCCACGGACTTCAGCGCGTCCTCGGTGAAGGTGAGCTTGGCACCCTCCATCTCGAACAGGCGCTGGTACTGCTTCAGCAGGGCGTTCTTCGGCCGTGTCAGGATTTCGATGAGCGCGCGCTCATCAAGGTCCTCCAGCGTGGCCACCACAGGCAGGCGGCCGATGAATTCCGGGATCAGGCCGAACTTCAGCAGGTCCTCGGGCTCCACCTCGCGCAGCACCGCGCCGGTGCGCCGGTCCTCGGGCGAGCGGACCTCGGCGCCGAAGCCGATGCCCGAACCCTTGCCGCGGGCGCCGATGATGCGCTCGATGCCTGCGAAGGCGCCGCCGCAGATGAACAGGATGTTCGTCGTGTCCACCTGCAGGAATTCCTGCTGCGGGTGCTTGCGCCCGCCCTGGGGCGGCACGGAGGCGACGGTGCCCTCCATGATCTTGAGCAGGGCCTGCTGGACGCCCTCCCCGCTCACATCACGGGTAATGGAAGGGTTGTCCGATTTGCGGCTGATCTTGTCCACTTCGTCAATGTAGACGATGCCGCGCTGGGCGCGCTCGACATTGTAGTCCGCGGCCTGGAGCAGCTTGAGGATGATGTTCTCAACATCCTCGCCGACGTAGCCGGCTTCGGTCAGCGTGGTCGCGTCGGCCATGGTGAAGGGCACGTCAAGGATGCGCGCCAAGGTCTGGGCGAGCAACGTCTTGCCCGAGCCCGTAGGCCCCAGCAGCATGATGTTGGACTTTGCGATCTCGACGTCGTTGTTCTTCGCGCCCGCGGCCAACCGCTTGTAATGGTTGTGAACCGCGACCGAGAGGACCTTCTTCGCATGGTCCTGCCCGATAACGTAGTCATCGAGGACCTTGCAGATCTCCTTGGGCGTCGGCACGCCATCCCGCGTCTTGACGAGATGCGTCTTGTGCTCCTCACGGATGATGTCCATGCAGAGTTCGACGCATTCATCGCAGATGAACACCGTCGGTCCCGCAATCAGCTTGCGGACCTCATGCTGCGACTTCCCGCAGAAGGAGCAGTAGAGGGTGTTCTTGCTGTCGCCCGATTTGCTCATGCCCACTCCTCGCTCCCTGTCCAGCCCCGGCGGGCTGGATGGCGCGCCGGCAAAGAATAGACCCCCGGTCCTCCCGGGGGAAGCGCTGCCCTGGCGCTGGCGCCAGGACACCACATAAACACCTAATGCCCAGTCAATGCAGCCAGTTTGTTCCGGCCGCGGCGGGGAATCAGGCCTTGGGGGTCTCAGCCGGGGTGGGACGCTCGGTCACCACCTGGTCGATCAGGCCCCAGTTCATCGCTTCCTCGGCGGACATATAGCTGTCACGCTCAAGCTTGGCCTCGATGGCCTCCACCGGCTGGCCGGTGTGTTTCACATAGATCTGGTTCAGCCGCTTGCGCAGTTCCAGGATCTCGCGCGCCTGAATTTCGATGTCCGTCGCCTGGCCCTGCGCGCCGCCGGAGGGCTGGTGCACCATCACTCGTGCATTGGGCAGCGCGTAGCGCTTGCCCTTGGCGCCGGCCGTCAGCAGCAGCGAGCCCATGGAGGCCGCCATGCCGATGCAGACGGTGCTGACCGGGCTACGGATGTACTGCATGGTGTCATAGATCGCGAGGCCGGCGCTCACCACGCCACCGGGGCTGTTGATGTAGAACGAGATGTCCTTGTTCGGGTTCTCGCTCTCCAGAAACAGCAACTGCGCGCAGATCAGGCTGGACACCTGGTCGTAGACCGCGCCGGTCAGGAAGATGATCCGCTCCTTCAACAGGCGCGAATAGATGTCATAGGCCCGCTCGCCCCGGGAGGACTGCTCCACCACCATGGGCACGAGGGAATTGTTGTAGATCTCGACCGGATCGCGGTCCATGGCTCGGCTTCCCATCATGACGCCCCGCCCCGGAATGGGCGCGGGGGTCCGGGGCGGAGGCGAATCCGCCCCTCACCCCAAGTTCGTGACAGCATGTGGGCATCCTGCCCGGCGGGGGAAGCCCCCGCCACGCCCGCGCCTGCGGGTCAGGCCTTCTGCGACGCCTCGGCCAGGGCCTCGGGCGTCACCGTCTCATCCGTCACCTGGGCGAGTTCCAGCATGAAGTCCACCACCTTCTCCTCGAAGAGCGGGCTGCGAAGCTGCTCCATCGCCTGGGGATTCTTCTGGAAATACTCGATGACCTGCTTTTCCTGGCCGGGATAGCGCTGCACCTCGGCCATCATCGCCTTGGACAGCTCCTCGCGGCCCACCTGGATGTTGTTGGTGCGGCCGATCTCGGACAGCAGCAGGCCGAGGCGGATGCGGCGCTCCGCGATGGCACGATAGTCGGCCTTCAGCGTGTCCTCGTCCTTGCCGGCATCCTCGCCGTCCAGGCGCCCGGCCTTCATGTCGGCCTCCACGCGCTGCCAGATCTCGGCAAACTCGCCCTCCACCATGGCTTCGGGCACGGTGAAGCTGGCGCGCTCGGCCAGCGCGTCCAGCAGGCGGCGCTTGATGGCGAGGCGGCTCAGCCCGTCATATTCGCGCTGCAGGCTTTCGGTGATGGCCTCGCGCAGCTTGGCCAGGTCCTCGAGGCCCAGCTTCTTCGCGAACTCATCGTCCAGCGCGGGCTTCACGCTGGTCTTGAGCGCCTTGGCGTTGATGGTGAACTCGGCATCCTTGCCGGCCAGGTTGGCGGCGCCATAGGTGGCGGGGAAGCTCACCTTGATGACGCGCTCCTCGCCCGGAGCCATCCCTTCCAGCTGCTCGGTGAAGCCCGGGATGAAGCCCTGGCCCGCCACCTCGATGGGCATGTCCTGGGCCGCGCCGCCCTCGAACTCGGTGCCATCCATGCGGCCCACGAAATCGCAGACCAGCACATCGCCCTTGGCGGCCGCGCGGGGCTCGGCGTCCTGGAGGGTCGCGTTGCGGGACTGGATGGTCTCCAGCGTGCGGGCGATCTGCTCCTCGCCCACCTCGGCCTTGAGGCGCGTGAGCGTGATGGAGGCGAAGTCCGGCATGGGGATCTCGGGCATCACCTCGACATCGAGGCGGAATTCGAGGTCCGCGCCGTCATCGAACTTCACGAGCTCGATCTTGGGCTGGACGGCGGGGCGCAGGCCGCGCTCCTCCACCACCTTGCCCGTGGCGTCCTGTACCGAGGCTTCCAGCACCTCGCCCATCACGGCCTGGCCGTAGCGGGCCTGGACGATCTTCTGGGGCACCTTGCCGGGACGGAACCCGGGGATCTTCATGTCCTTGGCGAGTTCCGCGAGGCGCTTGTCCTTCTCCGCGGCGATGGCGGCGGCGGGCACCACCACGGTGTAGGCCCGCTTGAGCCCTTCGTTCGCGACCTCGGTCACCTGCATCAGCGCAATCCGTTCCAGTGATTGCCGGTGGCTCAGTGGTGCGGGCGGAGGGACTTGAACCCCCACGGCTTGCGCCACTGGAACCTAAATCCAGCGTGTCTGCCAATTCCACCACGCCCGCGGAGCCGCGCTGCCGGTAGGAAGGGGCGCGTGTAGCCGAAAGGCCGCATCCCGCCAATACTGGGGGGATGGATTTGCACGACCCGGGTGGGAAGGTGCGCCGCAGGCTGGCGGCGGATGTGGTCTCGGCGGCCGGATTCTCGGCCTGCAGGCGCTGGCGCTGGTGGCTGGAACGCCGCTGGGACGGGGCGCCATTGGGCAGCCCGGGGCCGGGCGTGGTGATCGGGATGAACCCCTCGGTGGCCGATGAGACGGCCGATGACCCGACGGTGGCCGGGGTGATGTGGCGGGCGCGGCATCTCTGGGGGCTGCCGGGCCTCATCATGCTGAACGCCTTCGCCTATCGCGCCACCGACAAGCAGAGGTTGCTGGAAGTGGAGGACCCGGTAGGGCCGGAAAACGACGCCACGATCCTGCGCCTGAGCCAGGGGGCTCCCCTGGTGGTGGCAGCCTGGGGGCAGCCGCCCAAGGCGCTGGCCGGGCGCGGGCCGGCCCTGGCGGCGATGCTGGCGGGGGCGGGCGTGGCACTCAAATGCTTCGGGCGGAATGCCGATGGCAGCCCGAAGCACCCCCTCTACCAGCGCAAGAACGCGCCCCTGGTCCCCTACTGACCGACCAGCACCTCCGCACACGCATCCAGGATCGCGGCCTCATCCAGCCCATATTCGGCGTAGAGCGCCGGGATATCCCCCGCCTGCCCGAAGCGGTCCACGCCCAGCGCGGCCACCCGCTGCCCCCGCACCGCGCCCATCCAGTCCAGCGCGGCCGGGTGGCCGTCCAGCAGGGTGACGATGCCGGCATCCCGCGCCAGCGGCGCCAGCAGCGTCTCGATGTGCGAGGGCGCGCCGCCCGGCCCCTGCCGGGCGCGCTTCCGCGCCTCGATCCAGCCCTGGTGCAGCCTATCGGGGCTGGTCACGGCCAGCAGCCCCGCACCTGGCTCTTCCTCCCGCAGGGTGGCGAAGGCGGCCATGGCCTCGGGCGCCAGGGGGCCCTGGTAGGCAATGGCGATGCGGGCACCCGGCGCGGGCGGCGTCACCCAGTAGCCGCCGGCAATCACCGCCGCCGGGTCCAGGCTGCGCTCCGGCTGCTCCAGCCCGCGGGTGGACAGGCGCAGCCAGACGCTGGACCCGTTCTCGGCCTGCATGTGCGCGAAGGCGTGGCGCATCAGGATGGCGAGCTCATCGGCGAAGGCGGGCTCATAGGCGGCGAGCCTATCCTGCGCCATGCCGATCAGGGGCGTGTTCACGCTCTGGTGCTGGCCGCCCTCGGGGGCCAGGGTCAGGCCGGAGGGTGTGCTCACCAGCAGGAAGCGCGCATCCATGTAGCAACCATAGATGAGTGCATCGAGGCCGCGGTTCACGAAGGGATCATAGACGGTGCCGATGGGCAGCAGCCGCGCGCCATAAAGCCGGTCGGCCAGGCCCAGCGCCGCCAGGACGAGAAAAAGATTCTGCTCGGCGATGCCCAGCTCCACATGCTGCCCCTCGGGCGACATGCCCCAGCGCTGGGCGGAGGCGAGCTTCGCGTCGCGGAAAACGTCATTCTTCAGGTGCCGGTCGAAGATGCCGCGCCGATTCACCCAGGGGCCGAGATTGGTGCTGACCGTCACATCCGGGCTGGTGGTGACGATGCGGGAGGCGAGGTCCTTGAACTCCCCCTCCCCGCGCCCGATGCCGGCCAGGATCTCGCCGAAGGCCGCCTGGGTGGACAGCTTCCGCCCCGCCGGCACCCGCGGCACCGGCAGCCGCGCCGGCACATGGATGGTGGGGGAGGACAGGCGCCGCCCCTCGGGCGTCAGCTTTTTCGCGAAGGGGATGCTGTCCACGAAGGCGCGCATGTCGGCGGAGGAGAATTCCAGCCCCTCGAACTCGTCCCATTCATGGCCGGGGCGGATGCCCATCTCCGCCCGGAAGCTTTCCATCTGCTCCTTGGTCATCAGCCCGGCATGGTTGTCCTTGTGCCCGGCGAAGGGCAGGCCCATGCCCTTGATGGTGTAGGCGATGAAGCAGGTGGGCTGGTCGCCCAGCGCGTCGGCCTCGCGGAAGGCCTCCATCAGCGTCTCGATGTCATGGCCGCCCAGATTGGTCATCAGCGCCGCCAGCTCGTCATCCGAGAGCGGGTCGATGATGGCCCGCACCCCCTCCTCGCGCCCCAGCTCCGCCATCAGGGCCGCGCGCCAGGCCGCTCCCCCCTGGAAGGTCAGCGCGGCGTAGAGGCTGTTGGGGCAGTCATCAATCCAGTGGCGCAGGGCCTCGCCGCCGGGGCGCGCGAAGGCGGCCGAGAGGCGCCGTCCGTATTTGAGCGTGACCACGTTCCAGCCCATGTCGCGGAACAGCCCCTCGATCCGGCCGAAGAGGCGGTCCTGCACCACGCTGTCCAGGCTCTGGCGGTTGTAGTCCACCACCCACCAGACATTGCGGATGTCGTGCTTCCAGCCCTCCAGCAGGGCCTCGTAGATATTGCCCTCGTCCAGCTCCGCATCGCCCACGATGGCGACGTGGCGGCCGGCCGGCAGGCCCTCCGGCGCCAGCTTCTTGAGCCGGACATAGTCCTGGACGAGCGAGCCAAAGCTGGTCAGCGCCACGCCCAGCCCCACGCTGCCGGTGGAGAAATCCACTTCGCCCCCATCCTTCATGCGCGAGGGATAGGGCTGGATGCCGCCGAACTGGCGCAAGGTGGACAGCTTCTCGGCGCTCTGCCGCCCCAGCAGCAGGTTCATGGCGTGGAACACCGGCCCCGCATGGGGCTTCACCGCCACCCGGTCGGCAGGCTTCAGGATGTCGAAATAGAGCGCGGTCAGGATGGAGACGGCCGAGGCGCAGGAGGCCTGGTGCCCGCCCACCTTCAGCCCATCCCGGTTGGGGCGGATATGGTTGGCGTGATGGATCATCCAGGCCGAAAGCCAGAGCAGCTTGCGTTCCACCGCGTGCAGCATGGCGAGGCGCCGCGCCTCGTCCGGTGTCTCCGACCTTGTGCTGATGCCCTGGACCGTCATTGGAAAAACCCTCCGCTCCGGGGCAGGCTAAGGCCCCAGCCGCCCATCTCCAAGCGCCCCCTTGCCGGGGCAGGCGCGCGGGCGGAAGCTTCGCCGCATGAGCACCGAACCCGTCCTGCTGACGCAACGCGACGCCCGCGGCATCGTCACCGCCACCCTCAACCGGCCGAAGCTGAACAACGCCTACAATGGCGAGATGCTGGAGGCGCTGATCTCCGGCATGGAAGCCATGGCGGAGGATCCCTCCGTGCGCGGCCTGGTCATCCGTGGCGCGGGGCGCCATTTCCAGGCCGGCGCCGACATCAACTGGCTGACCGAGGCCGCAGGGGCCGCGCCCGACGCCGCCCATGCCGCCTCCATGCTGACCACCCGCGCCATGCAGGTGCTGAACGAGTTCCCCAAGCCCACCTTCGCTGTGATCCATGGCGCCTGCTTCGGCGGCGGCACCGGCATCGCCTGCTGCGTGGACGTGGCACTTGCCACCACGGAAGCCAGCTTCGGCATCAGCGAGGTGCGCGTGGGCGTGGCCCCCACCCCCATCTCGACCCACATGGTCCATGCCATGGGCGTGCGCCACACCCGCCGCTACGCCATCACGGGTGAGCGCTTCGGTCCGGAGGAGGCGATGCGCATCGGCCTGGTGCACGAGGTGCTGGCGCCGGACGCCATCGAGGCGCGGCTGGAGGAGATCATTTCCGCCATGCTGCTCTCCTCGCCCACCGCCATCGCCATGACCAAGCGCAGCATGCTGGGCGCCAATGGCTGGCTGCTGGATGCGCGGACCATGGACCAGCTGGCCTACGAAAGCTGGACCCAGCGCGCCTCCGACGAGGGGCGCGAGGGGCTGGCGGCCTTCCGGGAGAAGCGCAAGCCGCGCTGGGCCTGAACCTCAGGCATCGCGGATCGCCTCCAGGCAGCGCTCGAACAGCGAGAGGTCGCGCCAATCCAGCGCGACTTCGGCCCGCAGCATCACGCCCCCGCCAGCGCGGATCGCGCCTTCCAGCATCAGGTTCTCCGACAGGGCGTGATCCTCCACGCGCAGGCCGTCGGCGTCCGTCCAGACATCCTGAACCAGCCGGGCCTCGGGCACCCGCGCGCGGTGCGGCCGCGGGTCATGGGTGTAGCCATGCACGGGCCTGCCCAGGGCACGCAGGAAGCCCAGTTCGAACACCGTGCCCGGATCGGCGCCCACCCCGCGGAAGGGGGTGAGGTTGGCCACCAGCGCGTCGCAGCCCCGCAGCAGCAATTCATTCGCGGCATGGATGCGACGCCAGTCCATCTCGCCCGAGGGGGAGAGGGCGGGCGGGTCCATGGGAAAAACGCCCTCCCACCCATGCCGCGCGCAGAGCGCCTTCTTCGCCGCGCCGATGGCCTGCGCCTCCGGCAGGAACACCTCCGGCCCGGCCAGGTAGATGCGCATGGACCTTTCTCGCCCCTCTCTTTGCCTAGGCCTCGCGCCTGCCCCTATCATCCGCGCCATGAGTTTCGAAATCGAATACAACAACCGCGCGCGCGTGCCTGAGAGCGGGGCCCTCATCGCGCGTTGGATCCAGTCCGCCGAGGCGTTCCGCCTGGCCCACCCGCCCGAGACGCTGGCCTATGGGCCTGGGCCGCGCGAGGTGATGGACCTCTTCCTGCCGCCGGGCGTGGCGCGGCCGCCCGTCGCGCTGTTCTTCCATGGCGGCTACTGGCAGGCACTGGACGGACGGGCGGTCAGCCATGTGGCGGCGGGGCTGCTGGCGCAGGGGGTGGCGGTGGCGGTCCCTTCCTATGACCTCTGCCCGGCGGTGCCGCTGGCGCGCATCGTGACCCAGGCCGAGGCGGCGGCCCGCGCCCTGCATGCGCGCATGGGGCGGGCAGCGCTCGCCATGGGTCACTCGGCTGGGGGGCACCTCGCCGCCATGCTGCTGGCGCGGCTGCCGGCCGCGGTGGTGGCGGCGGCGCTGCCCATCTCCGGCCTGTTCTGGCTGGAGCCGCTGGTCGGCACCTCCATCAACGACAAGCTGGGGCTGGACGAGGCGACGGCACGCGGCCTCTCACCCGCCCTGCTGCCCCCGCCCGGCCGCCCGCTGCACGCCGTGGTGGGCGGGGCGGAGAGCGGGGAGTTCCTGCGCCAGACCCGCGAATTCGCCGCCCTCTGGGATGGCGGCCACGAGGCCCTGCCCGGCCTGAACCACTTCACCGTGCTGGCGCCGCTGGAAGACCCGGCCCACCCCTTGACCCAGCGCGCAGCCCGGCTTGCATGGCACGCGGGCGCCGGGCTAACCGAGGCCTGAGGCGAAAAACAACCTTCGATGACACGAAACGGGAGAGCGGTGATGGCGTTCCAGGAATCCGGCCACAAGACGGGCGCGACCCGGCGCGGCCTGCTGCTGGCCACGGGCGCGGGCGTGCTGGCGGCACCCGCCCTGCATGCCCAGGCCGCCCCCATCAAGGTCGGCGTCGTCGCGGTCCAGACTGGGCCGCAGGCCGCGCTCGGCACGCAGCTGCGCGACGGCTGGACCATGGGGCTGCGCCACCTGAACAACCAGCTGGGCGGCCGTGCGGTCGAGACCATCGTCATTGATGACGAACTCCGCCCCGATGTCGCCGTCACCAAGGTTCGCGCCGCGCTGGAGCGCGACCGGGTGGACTTCGTGGTGGGCGTGGTCTTCTCGAACATCCTGCAGGCCATCATGCGGCCGGTGACCGAGAGCGGGACCTTCCTCATCTCCTCCAATGCCGGCCCCTCCACCTTCGCCGGGCGCGGCTGCAATCCCTTCTTCTTCAACACCAGCTACAACAACGACCAGGTCCATTCCGTGATGGGCCAGGCGGCGCAGGACCTGGGCTATCGGCGCGTCTTCCTGATGACGCCCAACTACCAGGCCGGGCGCGACGCCATGGCGGGCTTCAAGTCCCGCTTCCAGGGCGAGGTGCTGGACGAGGTCTATGTGCCGCTCACCCAGCTCGACTTCTCGGCCGAGCTCGCGCGCATCGCCTCGCTGCGGCCGGACGCCATCTTCACCTTCATGCCGGGTGGGCTGGGGGTGAACCTGGTGCGGCAGTACCGCCAGGCTGGGCTGGCCAACATCCCCTTCCTGTCCACCTTCACCGTGGACGAGGCGACGCTGCCCGCGCAGGGTGAGGCGGCGCTCGGCTTCTACAGCGGCGCCAACTGGGCGCCCAACATGGACAACGCCCAGAACACCCGCTTCGTGCGGGACTTCGAGGCCGCCTTCAACTACATCCCCGCCACCTATGCCGCGCAGAGCTATGACACGGCCATGCTGCTGGACAGCGCGGTGCGGAAGGTCGGTGGCAATCTCTCTGACAAGAACGCGCTGCGCGCGGCCATCGCGGCGGCGGATTTCACCTCGGTGCGCGGCGGCTTCCGCTTCGGCGCCAACCAGTATCCCGTGCAGGATTTCTGGCTGTGCCAGGTGGTCCGCCGGCCTGATGGCAAGTTCCAGACGCAGACGGTGCGCCGCGTGCTGGAGGCCAATGTGGACCCCTGGGCGGCGCAGTGCCGCATGCCGCAGCGCGTCTAGCTTCCCCACGAAATCGCTTCGCAATTTCGCGGGGGCCCCGGTTTGGCGCTTGTTCCTGGCATGACGGTTTGGCCTTCGCGGGCAAAGCCCGCGAAGGATTTCGGGGGGCGGAGGGACGCGCCTTGCGGCGCGTCTCGGAGGTTGGGTTCTTGAACACGACGCTGCTTCTTGTGCAGGCGCTGAACGGGTTGCAGTTCGGAGTGCTGCTGTTTCTCGTGGCGGCCGGGCTCACCCTCGTCTTCGGGGTGATGGACTTCATCAACCTGGCCCACGGCGTGCAATACATGGTGGGCGCCTATCTGGGGGCCACGCTCACCGCACTCACCGGCAGCTTCTGGCTGGGGCTGCTGCTGGCACTGCCGGCGGCACTGGTCTTCGGGCTGGTCCTGGAATTCCTGGTGTTCCGGCACCTCTATGACCGCGACCATCTCTCGCAGGTTCTGGCCACCTTCGGCGTGATCCTCTTCCTGAATGAGGGCGTGAAGGTGGTCTTTGGCGCCGCCCCCATGCAGATGCCGGTGCCGGAACTGCTCTCGGGCGGCGTGCCGCTCATGGACGGGCTGCTCTACCCCACCTATCGCCTCGCCATCCTGGCCGCGGGGCTGGCCACCGCCGCGCTGCTCTGGTTCCTGGTGGAACGCACGCGCGCCGGCATGCTGGTGCGGGCCGGGGCCACCAACGCGCCCATGGTCGCCGCGCTGGGGGTGGATATCCGGCGGCTGTTCATGCTGGTCTTCGGCTTCGGCGCCATGCTGGCGGGCTTCGCGGGGGTCATGGCCGCACCCATCCTCTCGGTGGAGCCGGGAATGGGCGACAACCTGCTCATCCTCGCCTTCGTGGTCATCGTCATCGGCGGCATCGGCTCGGTGCGCGGGGCCTTCATCGCCGCCCTGCTGGTGGGGCTGGTCGAGACCATCGGCCGCGGCCTGATGCCGGACCTGATGCGCCTGTTCATGGACGCCTCCTCCGCGCGACAGACGGGCGCGGCGCTCGCCTCCATGCTGGTCTATATCGTGATGGCCGCCATCCTCGCCTTCCGCCCGGCCGGGCTGTTCCCGGCCCGCGCATGAGGAATCCAAGGCTCTGGCTGCCGCTGCTGGTCTTCGTGGCGCTGGCGGCGGCGCCCTTCTTGGGGCTGGGCCAGGGGCACAGCCTCACCCTCCTGGCGCGCGGCATGATCTTCGGCCTGGCCGCCGTCTCGCTCATGCTGCTGGTGGGGGGTGCGGGGCTGGTCAGCCTGGGGCATGCGGCGATGATGGGCATGGGCGCCTATGCGGTGGTGGTGCTGGACCATGCGGGGCTGACCGAGGCCTGGATGGTGTTTCCCGCCGGCATCCTGGCCGCCGCGCTCTTCGCCCTGCTGACGGGGGCCATCGCCATCCGCACCTCGGGCGTGCACTTCATCATGATCACGCTGGCCTTCGGGCAGATGGCCTTCTTCACCACCTCCTCGCTGGCCGTCTATGGCGGGGATGATGGCTACACCCTGTTCAGCCGCACCGAGGTCTTCGGCGCGCGCTGGCTGGAGAATCGCCTCGTCTTTCATTTCGTCTGCCTTGGCGCGCTCGTCGCCTGCTGGGCGCTGGTGCAAACGCTGCTGGAAAGCCGCTTCGGCCGCGTGCTGCGCGCATCGCGCGAGAACGAGACGCGCGCCCGGGCGCTGGGCTTCAACCCCACCCCCTATCGCCTGCTGGCCTATGTGATCGCGGGCGCCATGGGCGGGCTGGCCGGCGTGCTGCTGGCCAATGCCACGGAATTCGTCGCCCCCGCCTACCTCGCCTGGCAGCGCAGCGGTGATCTGCTCTTCATGGTGATCCTGGGCGGGCTCGCCGGCCCGCATGGCGCGCTGGTGGGGGCCCTGGCCTTCGTGCTGGTGGAGGAGTGGCTTTCCCACGCCATGGAGCATTGGCGCCTGGTCTTCGGCCCGCTGCTGATCTTGTGCGTGTTCTTCCTGCGCGGCGGCATCGTGGGGCTGTTGCGCCGTGGCTGAGACCCTCCTCGCCCTGCACGGGTTGCGAAAGAGCTTCGGCGGGCTGCTGGTGACCGATGACGTCACGCTCGATGTCCGCCAGGGCGAGATCCATGCGCTCATCGGCCCCAATGGCGCGGGCAAGACCACGCTGATCCACCAGGTCAGCGGCACCTTGGCGCCCGATGCCGGGCGCATCCGCTTCCTGGGCGAGGACATCACCACCCTCTCCATGCCAGCTCGCGCGCGGCGAGGCCTGGCGCGCAGCTTCCAGATCACGAGCGTGGTCCCTTCCTTCTCGGCGCTGGAGAATGCGGCGCTGGCGGTGCAGGCGCGCCGGGGTTCCTCCCTCCGCTTCTTCCGCGCCGCCTCGCGCGAGGCTGCGTTGAACGCCGAGGCCATGGACGCATTGGCCGAGGTGGGGCTGGACGCCCGCGCCGCCACTCCCGCCGCGGCACTCAGCCATGGCGAGCGGCGGCAGCTGGAGATCGCCATCGCCCTGGCCATGCAACCCCGCGCCCTGCTGCTGGACGAACCGCTGGCCGGCACCGGGCCAGAGGAGGCCGAGCGCCTGATCCGCCTGCTCTCTGGCCTGCGTGCCCGCTATGCCGTGCTGCTGGTGGAGCATGACATGCAGGCCGTCTTTGCGCTGGCCGACCGGATCTCGGTCCTGGCCCAGGGCCGCGTGATCGCCACCGGCACACCTGACCAGATCCGCGCCGATGCCGCCGTGCGCGAGGCCTATCTGGGCGAGGACGAGGCCGCCTGATGCTGCGCGTGCAGAACCTCGCCACCGCCTATGGCGCCTCCCAGACCCTTTTCGACGTCTCCTTCCAACTGGGCGCGGGCGAGGTGATGACGCTGCTCGGCCGCAACGGCATGGGCAAGACCACCACCATCCGCGCCATCATGGGCCTGCTGCCGAGCCAGGGCGGGCGCATCACGGGTGGCACCATCAGTTTCGACGGCACCGCCCTGCCCGCCCTGCCCGCGCATCGCATCGCGCGGCTCGGGCTGGGGCTGGTGCCCGAGGGGCGCCAGGTCTTCCCCACGCTCACGGTGGAGGAGAACCTCATCGCCACGGCCCGCCCGGGCCGCTGGACGCTGGAGGCCGCCTATGCCCTCTTCCCCCGCCTGCGCGAGCGGCGGCGCAACATGGGCCGCAACCTCTCGGGCGGCGAGCAGCAGATGCTGGCCATCGGCCGCGCCCTGATGACCAACCCGCGCCTGCTGATCCTGGACGAAGCGACCGAGGGGCTGGCGCCGCTGATACGCGCCGAGATCTGGACGGTGCTGGCGCGCCTCAAGGCCGAGGGCCAGTCCATCCTGCTGATTGATAAAAACCTCTCGGCCGTGCTGAAGCTGGCCGACCGGCACGTGATCGTCGAACGCGGGCGCAGCGTGTGGGAAGGCACCTCCGCGGCCCTGGCCGCGGCACCCGAACTGCGCGAACAATATCTCCACGTCTGAACATCGAAGGAAGGCCAGGAACACATGCAGGAAACCGCAGGAATCACACCCGCCGGCGAAGGCATCGGCGGCGTCGTCTGGAACATCCTGGGCCAGACCTACAAGCCGCGGCAGCTTTCGGCGAACAGCTTCGCCTTCGACACGCTCTTCCCGCCTGGCACCTTCGTGCCGCCGCATATTCACACCACCCAGGACGAATACATCCACATCCTGGAGGGGAATTTCGAATTCCTGCTGGATGGCCAGGTGGCGCATGGCGGCCCCGGTGACCTCATCCGCCTGCCCATGGGCCTGCCACACGGCATCTTCAACAAGTCCGGCGCCCCGGTGCGGGCGCTGTTCTGGGTGGCGCCCTCGCGCAAGCTGTTCGAACTGTTCAGCCGCATCCACAACCTGACGGACCCCGAGCAGGTGGTCCGCATCTCGGCCGAGTGCGAGGTGGACTTCCTGCCGCCTCCGGGATGATCCGCCTTCGGGCCGTCATCGCCATCCTGGCGCTGCTGGCGGCCTTCGCGCCGCTGTCCATTGACATGTACCTGCCCGCCCTGCCGGCCATCGCGGCCGAGCTGGGGGGCGGCATGGAGGGCGCGCAGCTCACGCTGGCCGTCTTCTTCTTGGGCATGGCGGCGGGGCAATTGCTGCACGGCCCACTGGCCGACCGCTACGGGCGGCGGCGGCCGCTCTTCGCGGCACTCGGCGTCTATGTCCTGGCCTCGGTGCTGTGCGCCCTGGCCTGGGGCATGGGCTGGCTCATCGCCTTCCGGCTGTTGCAGGCGCTGGGCGGCTGCGCGGGCATGGTGATCTCGCGCGCCGTGGTGCGCGACCTGGCCGACCGGATGGACCCGGTGCGGATGATGGCGCGGCTGTTCCTCATCATGGGCGTCGCGCCGATGGTGGCGCCGCTGCTGGGCGGCTGGATCGCGGCCTGGCTTGGCTGGCGGGCCATCTTCGGCGTGCTGGCGCTGGTGGGGATGCTGGCGCTGTTGCTGTGCTGGCGCTTCCTGCCCGAAACCCTGCCCATGGAGCGCCGCCGCCGCGTCTCCACCCTCCAGATCGCGCGCGACTTCGGCGGGCTGCTGGCGACGGCGCCCTTCATGGCGGCGGCATTGGGGTCAGGCTGCGCCATCGCGGGAATGTTCGCCTATATCGCTGGCTCACCCTTCATCTTCATCGAGTTGCATGGCATCGCACCCGAGAATTTCGGCTGGCTCTTCGGCGCGGGGGCGGCGGGGGTGATCGGCTGCGGGCAGTTGGCCGGGCCGCTCGCCCAGCGCTTCGGGCGGGCCAGGGTCTATGGCCTGACGCTGCTGGGGCTGGCTTGCGCGGGGCTGGCGGCGGCGCTGTCGGTGGCGCTCGGGCTCGGGTTCTGGGCGCTCTACGCCGCGCTGCTGGCCTATCTCTGCCTGCTGGGGCTGGCGCTGCCGCTGGGCGGCATCATCGCCATCACGCCCTTTCCGCACATGGCCGGGACGGCCTCCGCCTTGATCGGCACCCTGCAATTCGCCCTCGGCGCCGTGGCGGGGCTGGCGCTGGCGCTCTTCCATGACGGCACGGCGCTGCCCATGGCGGCGGTGATGGCCGGCGGAGGGCTGTGCGGCCTTATCGCCTGGCGGGCGCTGGGGGCGTCGCTGCGCCGGGCCTGACCGGCCCGGCCGGCAGGTCGCGCATGGCCGGGCAGGAGCAAACCACGCGGCCATCGGGCAGGCGGTTGGCCATGGTCACCTCCTCGCAATGCGGGCAGTCGCGCGGGCCTTCGCGGGTCATTGCGCGGTGCCCCGGTCCGGCAGGGCCGCCATGGCGCGCAGCCGGGCCGCCAGCGCCGCCTGGCCCGCCTGTTCGGCGAGCACGGCCGCCTCCTCGCGCGCGGCCTCGAAGCCCAGGCGGTAGCCTTCATAAGTGGCGCGGTCGAGAAGGCGGGCGATGGCCTGGGGTGGCGTCTGCATCAGCGGGATGTGGCGGCGAAACCGTCGGGCGCCAGGGTTGCGGGGCGGCCGCGGTTTCGCTACAGGGTGCCACCGGCTTCGGCCCGGGCGCTTAGCTCAGCGGGAGAGCACTACCTTGACACGGTAGGGGTCACTGGTTCAATCCCAGTAGCGCCCACCAGTCAAATCAATAGCTTACATCTTCCTGCCAGGGCATCAGCCCATCCCCTCCCTCGCGGCGGCATTGAGGGCACGCAGGGTCAGGCCGAAGCGAACACCCGTATCGTCCACCGCCTCCCAGCCATCTTCAGAGACATGGAAGCCGGCCACGCTGCCCAGCCTGAGATGCAAGTGGAAGCTGGGTTCGATCAGATTCACATACCCCATGACCAGGCGCGGTTCCGGCGGCACCCCTTCCCAGGCCTGCCAGGCCGGCCCCGTCCGCAGCGCCACCCGCACCGGCCCGCCCGCCGCATGCAGGCGGCGAAGCAGCGTGGTGGCGGCGCAGTCCTCCGGGGCGACCTCGGGGCTTGCCTCGGCGGCAGGGGTGGGCACGGCCTCATGCGGGGATGGGGCCGGGCCCAGCAGATGCGCGAGGTTCGTCTCGAAGGGCCCCTCGCCCTCCATCCCCACCACCCGCATCAGTACCGCCCCCGCGCCGTCCTGGAATTCCAGCCGCGGATAGACCTGCCCCCGCATGACCGAGCCGCGGTCCAGCACCACACGCCGGACGGCGCCGAGATCAAGCTCCGTCTCCTCGCCGAGGCAGAGCGTGCCACCGCGCCGGGCCACATGCGCGACGCGGCCGATGCGTTCATGCGCGGCACTGCCCACGGAGAGCGCCACCATGACGCGCCCCAACCCGGGCAGCAGCAAGCCGATCTCGGCCGGGGTGGCGGTGAGTTCCTGGCGGGTCGGCATATCGGTTCCGGTCATGCGGCATTTTCCTCGGGCAAGGGCGTGGGCGCACCGAGCGCCAGCACGTCATGCGCCAGCGCCGCGACCACGCGGGGATCATGGGTGATGAGAAGGGCGGCGAAGCCGTGCCGGGCCTGCAGCCCGGCCAGCAGCCGCAGCACCTCGGCCTCCACATGGCGATCGAGGGCGGAGGTGGGTTCGTCCAGCACCAGCACCTCGGGCCGGGTGATGAGGGCGCGGGCCAGCGCCACGCGCTGCCGCTGCCCGCCGGAGAGCTGGTGCGGGCGGCGGTCGGACAGGGTGGCGGGCAGGCCCACCTCGGCCAGGGCGGCGACGAGGCGTGCCTCGCCCGGGCGCCGCTCGCCGGCCAGAAGCAGCGGTTCCAGCACGATGTCGCGCACGGACAGGCGTGGGGAGAGGCTCGTGGCGGGGTTCTGGAAGACGATCTGCACGCGGCGGCGCCAGCCCTGAATCTCGGCCAGGGGGCGGCCGCGCAGCCGCACCTCGCACTGCACCGTGCCGGGGAACAGGCCCAGCAGGGCCAGCGCCAGGCTCGTCTTGCCGCAGCCCGAGGAGCCGGTGACGGCCAGCGTGCGCCCCGCATGCAGCCGCAGGTCCAGCCCCTCGACCAAGGGTGCCGCACCGGGGAAGGCCAGGGTCAGGCCCCGCGCCTCCAGCACGGGAGCATCGGCCGGGGCGCCAACATGGGCGGGCGCGGGCGGGCGCGGCATCAGGCGGTGCAGCGCGGGCGGGGGCGCGCGCAGCGCCGCCTCCCAGGGCAGGTCGGCCAGGATACGGCCCTCCCCCATCACGGCCACGCGGGTGGTGGCGCGGCGGGCGGCGTCGAGGTCATGGGTGATGAGCAGCAGGGCCATCCCCCGCTCCCGCACCAGCCCGGCCAGCAGGTCGAGCAGGTCCGCGCGCAGCGGCGCGTCGAGCGAGGCGGTGGGTTCGTCCGCCACGAGCAAAGCGGGGCGGCGGGCGATGGCCATGGCGATGACGGCGCGCTGCTGCTGCCCGCCCGAGAACTGGTGCGGCAGGGCGCGCGGACGGCGGCTGGCTTCGGGCAGGCCCACGCGGCGCAACAGGGCATCGGTCTCGGCACGGGCGGCGGCGCCGTGCAGCCCGCCCGCCTCGACCGCCTCCCGCACCTGGCGGTAAAGGGCATGCAGCGGATTGAGCGCGGCGCCCGGCTCCTGGAAGACCAGGCCCAGGTGGCGGCGCAGCGCGGCGCGGCGGCGGGGTTCGGGCGCGCCCAGCATCTCGGCGCCCATCAGCCGCACGGAACCGCTGATGAAACCGAGCTGCGGCGGCGCGAGGCCGGCCGCGATCAGCCCCGTCAGCGTCTTGCCCGAGCCGGATTCGCCCAGCAGCGCCACTGCCTCGCCTGGGCGCAGCGCCAGTGTGACGCCGTGCAGCACGGGTGCAGCGGTGAAGCCCGCGCTGAGTTCCGTAATGGCCAGCACCGCGCCCTCCGGCACCATCGCGGCGCCGGGCGTGATGATGGTGCGCCGCGCGGGCAGGCGCGGGTCCATGGCGTCGCGCAAGGCCTGACCCAGCAGCGTCAGCAGCAGCAGCAGCCCGCCCAGGGCCGCGATGGCGCCGAGCGCGAGCCAGGGCGCCTGCAGGTTGTTGCGCGCCTGGGCCAGGGCCTCGCCCAACGAGGGCGTGCCCGGCGGCAGACCGAGCCCGAGCAGATCAAGCCCCGCCAGCATGGTCATCGCCCCCGCCATCAGGAAGGGCAGCATGGCCAGCACGGGGCCCATGGCATTGGGCAGGATATGGACGCGCATGATGCGCGCGGGCCCCGCCCCGGCCGCCAGCGCCGCCCGCACGAAATCCTGCGCGCGAAGCCGCAGGAACTCCGCGCGGGTGACGCCCGCGATGCCCATCCAGAAGAACAGCGACATGGTGGCCGCCAGCACCCAGACCGAGGGGGCCAGCGCCGCCACCACGATCATCAGCAGGAACAGCAGCGGCACGCCGGACCAGATCTCGGTCAGGCGTTGCAGCACCAGGTCGGTGCGGCCGGCCGCATAACCCTGCCAGGCGCCCAGCGGCAGGCCGATGAACAGCGAGGCCGCGGTGACGATCGCGGCGAAGACCAGCGAAAGCCGCGCGCCCCAGATCAGCCGCGCGAGCACGTCGCGCGACTGGTCATCGGTGCCGAGCCAATGCAGCGCCGAGGGCGGCGCGGGGGCTGCGGCGGGCAGGCCGGGCGGGATGCTGGCCGGCCCGTGCGGGATGGGTGGCCAGAGGCTGACGGCACCTCGCGCCTCCAGCAGCGCGGCCACGGCGGGGTCGTGGAAGTCGGCCGGGATGGGCAGGTTGCCGCCCAGCATGGCCTCGGTGATGGGCTGCAAGGCGGGCACCAGCAGCCGCCCGTCCAGCCAGAGCAGGATGGGCCGGTCATTGGCCACGAACTCCGCCGGCAGCACCAGCAGCAGCACGAGGCCCAGCGCCCAGAGGCTGCGGCGCCGCAGCAGGTCAGCGCCGGGCCGCATCGAAGCCGATCCGCGGGTCCACCGCGACATAGAGAAGGTCCGAGGCTAGGTGCAGCACCAGCCCGGCCAGCGTGGTCAGCCAGAGCGTGCCGAAGATCACAGGGAAGTCCCGGCTGAGCGCGGCCTCGATGCCGAGCAGGCCCAGGCCCTGCAGGCCGAACAGCGCCTCGATCAGCACGCCGCCGCCGAAGACCACGCCCAGCAGCGCGCCAGGCAGGCCGGCCACCACCAGCAGCATGGCGTTGCGGAAGACATGGCCCAGCAGCACCCGGCGCGGCGCCAGGCCCTTGGCGCGGGCCAGCAGGACGTAGTGCTTGCCGATCTCCTCCAGGAAGAGGTTGCGCGTGAGCAGCGCGAGCGAGGAGAAGCCCGAGATCACCAGCGCCGCCACCGGCAAGGCCAGGTGCCAGGCCAGGTCCAGCACCCGCCAGGGCCAGGCCCAGGCGGCGGCCTCCGGCGAGGCGAGCCCGCCCGAGGGAAACCAGGCCAGGAACCGCCCGCCGCCGAAGACCACCAGCAGCGCCACCGCCACCACCATGGCCGGCACCGCATGGGCCAGCACCGTCAGCGCCGTGGCCGTCCGGTCGAAGCCCGTGCCGCGCCGGGTGGCCAGCGCGATGCCGAGCGGGATGGCGAGCGCATAGGTCAGCACGGCCGAAGCGAGACCCAGCGACAGGGAGACGGGCAGCCTCTCCCACAGCAACTGCGTCACCGGCTGGTCGAGGAACAAGGAACGCCCCAGGTCGAACACCAGCAGCCGCGTCAACATGTGCCAGAAGCGCTCCAGCGGCGGGCGGTCGAAGCCGAACTGCGCCTCGATCTCGGCGAGCAGGCGGGGGTCCAGCCCCTCGGCGCCGCGGTGGCGGAAGGCGGGGTCGGGCGCCGCGGTGCTGTCCTGGCCGCCAAGGGCGCGCTCGGCCGCGTCCTGCACATCGCCTTGCAGCGTGGCGAGCAGATGCTCGACCGGGCCGCCAGGCGCCAACTGCGCGACGGCGAAGTTCAGCGCCAGGATGGCGAGCAGCGTGGGCGGCACCAGCAGCAGGCGGCGCAGCGTGTAACGGGCCAAGGGGGGCATGTTGCCGGCGGACTCCTTTCGCGGCTTTATATGAGAATGACTCGCACTTGCATATGGGGCCTGGCCCTGCTTCCGCTTCTGCTGAACCCGGCCGCGGCGCGCACGGACGCGCTGGCGGTGCACGGCACCCCTGCCCTGCCGCCCGGCTTCCCCCATTGGCCGCATGTGCGCCCCGATGCACCGCGCGGCTGCACCCTGCGGATGGCGCAGGCGGGCACCTTCGACACGCTGAACCCCTTCACCCTGCGCGGCCGCTTCGTGATGGGCGTGTGGAGCTGGGTCTATGAGACCCTGCTGCTGCCCGCGCCCGACGAGGTGCTGGTGGGCTACGCCAACCTGGCCGAGGCAGTGGCGTTGGACGAAGCCACCCGCACCCTGCGCTTCACCCTCCGCGCGGGCGCGCGCTGGCATGATGGCCAGCCCGTCACGGCCGAGGATGTGGTGTTCAGCTTCGCGACCCTGGGCCGCCACGGCCGCCCCTTCCACCGCGCCCTGCTGGAACGCCTCCACACCGTGGCCGAGGATGCGCGAACCGTCCGCATCACGCTGCCGCCCGGCGATGCGCGGCGCATCGCCTTGCAGATCGGCGGCGTGCACATCCTGCCACGCCACATCTGGCAGGGGCGCGACTTCGGCGCGCTGACGCTGGAGACGCCGGTGGGTTCAGGCCCCTATCGCGTGGTGGAAGTCGAGGCCGGCCAGCGCGTGACCTTCGCGCGCAACAGGAGCTGGTGGGGCGATGCCACCGCCGCAGGCCGCGGTCGCCACAACATGGACCGCATCGAGCTGCGCTACTTCCGCGACCGCATCGCCGTCTTCGAGGCGCTGGCCGCCGGCCGCGTGGACTGGATGGTGGAGAACGACGCCCGCCGCTGGGCCACGGGCTATGACCTGCCCGCGGTGCGTGAGGGGCGGCTCATCCGCCACACCCAGCGCCACGGCCACATCACCGGCATGAACGGCTTCGCGTTCAACCTGCGGCGCGACCGCTTCGCTGATGCGCGGGTGCGTGAGGCGCTGGCGCTGGTGATGGACTTCGAATGGGCCAATGCCGCGCTCTTCCAGGGCGAGAGCGAGCGCGCCGGCAGCTTCTTCCTGAACTCCGACCTCGCCGCCACCGAGGCGCCGGACGCCGCCGAGCGCGCGCTGATGGCGGAGGTGCCGGGTCTCTTCCCGCCCGAGGCCTGGCACCGCGCCTGGCAGCCGCCCGTCAGCGACGGCAAGGGCCGCGACCGCGCCCTGCTGGAACGCGCGCTGGCCCTGCTGGCGGAGGCCGGCTGGGTGCCGCGCGCCGCGGATGGGCGGCTCGCGCATCGCGACACGGGCGAGGTGTTCCAGCTTGCGGTGCTGGCGCAGAGCAACGCGCAGCAGGCGCTGGTGGGCGTGTGGTTCCGCGGGCTGCGGCGACTGGGCATCGCGCCCCGCTTCGAGGTGCTGGACGCGCCCAGCTTCACCGCGCGGCTGCGCGCGAACGATTTCGACCTGGCCTACCGCTTCACCATCCCGCCCGAATGGCCGGGGCCGGAGCAGCGCGCACTGTGGGGTTCGGCGGGCGCCAGCAACACCACGGGCTTCGCGCGGCCGGAGATGGACCTGCTGCTGGACCGGCTGGAGGCGGCGCCGGACCGCGCCAGCCTCGTCACCACGGCCCGCGTGCTGGACCGGGCGCTGCAATGGCAATGGCTGGTGGTGCCAGGGCGCTATGATCCGGTGCGGCGCCTGGCCGTCTCGGCCCGCTTCGCCCCCCCGCCACGCCAGCCGCGCTTCGGCTATGGCGACGACGCCTGGTGGTGCCGGGAGGCCGAATGAGGCGCTTCCACTGCCAGGGCTACGCCATCCTGCCCCCCCTGCCCGCTTCGCTGCGCCGGCGCCTGGGTGCGGCGCTGGATGCGCTGCTGGCCCGGGCCGCGACGCTGCCCGCCGACATGGTGACCTGGGAGCGGGACCTCTCGCCCCGCCAACGCCAGGGCCTGCCGGCACCGGGCGACGCGGTCTTCCTGCTGGGCGACCCCTGCCGGCTCGATCCCATCTTCGCGAAGGGCTTCGCGCATCCGGCGGTGGTGGCGGCGGCAATCGGGCTGCTCGGCACCGAGGAACTGCGCTGCCACTTCACCAACGCCACCATCAAGGCCGCGCGATGCGGCAGTGGCATTGCCTGGCACCGTGACGCGCTGAACCGCTACATGCCGACCGCGCGCGGCGCCTTCCTGCGCGCGATGATCTGCCTGGACGGGATGGATGCGGCAAATGGCGGCACCGCCTTCCGCCCCGGCTCGCAACACGGGGCGGAGGGCGCGGCGGAGGTGGTGGCGCGCTGCCCGCCGGGCGGCATCGTGCTGATCCATCCGCGGGTGCTGCATGGCGGCGCGCCCAACCTTTCGGCCCGTGCGCGCCGCAACCTGATTGTGCAATGGGGCCGCGCCGACGACCCACTGCTGGGCGAGGCGCGGGAGAGCCTGACGGGCCTCTCCCCCGCCGAGGTGCTGGCCCTCGGCGGGGGGTGATGGCGCCGTCAGAAGGTGTAGCGCGCGCCCAGGCGGAAGCTGGTGCCCGGCGCCACCTGCAACTCGATGGGGTTCACGCGCTTCGTGTCGTCCGTGGTGAAGCGCGACTGGTTGTAGGCCGTCCCCCCCGGCGCCAGCGGCACGTAGCGGGCGTTCAGCAGGTTGAAGATGCCCGCGTTCAGCTCCAGCCGCTCGATGGGCCGCCAGGACGCCGTCAGGTCGAACACCGTATAGGCGGGCGGGCGGTAGCGCTGCGGGTCGCTGACCTGCGTGACGCCTGCCGAGGTGATGTTGTTCAACGAGACGCGCAGCCCGAGGTCCGGGTCCTCATAGGTGACGCCGCTGCTGATCAGGAAGGGACGCGCGCCGTCGAAATTGGTGCGCGGCGCGGTGCGGGTCGCGCGCTGCTCGCCCTCCTGCCAGGACGCCGAGGCCTGCAGCAGCCAGCGCGGATGCGGCCGCCAGGCGCCCGCCACCTCGATGCCCTGCAACGTCACCTCGCTGAGGTTCTGGTAGGTGATGTCGATGCTGTTCGGGATGCTGACGAAGCTCTGGATGAAGTCCGTGTATTCGGCGCGGAAGGCGCCCAGGCTCACCCAGGCGTTCTGGAGCTGCATACGCACGCCCGCCTCGTAGCTGCGGACCTGCTCGGGCCGCAGGTTGGGGTTCGGGATCAGGTTGAAGGTGGTGCTGGGCAGCGAGGTGAAGAGCTGCTCGGCGGTGGGCATCTTGAAGCCCTCGCCGTAGTTTCCGTAGAGCGAGAAGCGCTCATCCAGCCGCAGGATGGCGCCGACACCGAAGGCCAGGTTCGTCTGGTCGAGCGTGCGCGGCTCGCGCCCCGCGACGCGGCGGTAGTCGGCATCGGGGCGCGGGCTGATGTTGGTGTTGGACAGGCGCAGCCCGGGGGTCACCGTCAGCCGGCCCCCAAAGAGCGTCACCTCGTCCTGCAGGAAGCCCTCCAGCCGGCGCGTGTCGGCATTGGCGAAGTTGAAGCCGCCGGCGCGGGTGGTGGTGGTGACGCCCGTGGCGAGGTTTGTCGTCACGTCCTGCCGCGCATAGTCGGTGGCGGTGACGCTGCCCGCGAAGCCATAGGTCAGCACATGGCGCGCGCCGATCAGGTCGAAGCTGGAGCGGAACTGGGCCTCGCCCTGGATCAGGTCCTCGGAATAGGTCAGTGCGTCACGCACCCGCTGCTCCTGGCCGTTGGCGAGGCGCCGCAGCCGGGAGCCGGTACGCTCGATGGTCTGGGGCGAATAGCCCAGCATGACGCGCACCTCGTCCAGCCAGTCGAGGCCCGGGCGATACTGCCCGTCCACCGCGAAGAGGCCGCGCCGGATGGTCTGATTGCGCAGGTAGGAGAGGTTGGTGATGCCCCCCGCGGCCGGGCCCAGGTCATAGCGCTGATCCACATCCGTGCTGCGGTCCAGCCATTCGCCCGTGACGCGCAGGCGCAGATCCGGGTTGGGGTCCCACACGATACGGCCGAAGACGTTGTTGCTGCTGATGTCCAGCGGGTCGAACCGGTCGCAGGGCGTGGCCTGCGGGTTGCGCGGGCAGTTCCAGATGCCGCCCACCGAGCGCGAGCGCGTGCGCCGCGGCTCATTCGCATCGCGCCGCTGATAGGAGAGCATGGCCGAGACATCGCCCGCCCGCACCGCATAGGTCCCGCGGGTGACCAGGCTGTTGTCCAGCGAATCCCAGCTGGTGCCCACCTCGCCGCCCCAGGTCCGGCCGGGGCGGATCAGGTCATTGGGGTTGCGGGTGATGTAGTTCACCACGCCGCCCAGCGCGTCCGAGCCGTAGAGCACCGAGCCCGGCCCGCGCAGGATTTCCACGCGGCTGAGGTTCCAGGGGTCCACCACGTCGCGCGTGTTGTCGGTGATGCGCTCCAGGGTGCGGAAGCCGTCCACGAGCGTCAGCACGCGGTTGCTGCCGACGCCGCGGATGGTGATGCCGCCCAGGCTGCGAAAGGGGTCGGTGCCGCTGGTCTGGCGGTTCACGAAGACGCCGGGGGTGTAGCGGAACACGTCCTCGGCGTTGCGGACCATGCGTTCGTCCAGGTCGCGGCCCGGGATCACGTCCACGGTCGCGGGCGTGTCGAAGAGGCGGCGTTCGTTGCGCAGCGCGGTGGTGTTGACGGGGGGCAGCAGCATGCCGGCATCGAGGCGGACATCGGCCGGATCCGGCGCGGCCGTCTGGGCGCGGGCGGCGCCCCAGGGCGGGGCGGCAATGGGCGCGAGGCCGCCCGCGATCAGCGCGATCGCAAGCGGGGTCCGCCGCCGGCGGCGGGACGGGTGGGGCATGTTGTGGCTCTCCCAGGGTTGAGGGCCACACTGCAACTGCGAATCATTCTCATCGTCAAGAGGCCTGCCCGCATGGGAGGGCTGGCCACCCCAGGGAAAGACCATGCCGCCGCTCCTTCAAAACATTTACGGTTGTCCATCTTCCGTGAATAAATACGGGAAACAGCAAGCGCGGCCGCCACAGGACGCGCACCCCGGAGAGAACCCAAGATGACCCGGCACCTGACCGGGCGCCGCGCCCTCCTGGCCGGCGCCGCCGCCATGGTCCCGCTCCAGGCCCGCGCCGCCCTGCCCGACAGGCCCGTGCGCATCGTGGTGGGCTTCGGGGCGGGCACCGGCCCCGACCTGCTGGCGCGGATGGTGGCCGATGCGCTGAAGGATTCGCTGCCGGCCGGCGTCATCGTGGACAACCGCTCCGGCGCGGGCGGCGTCATCGCGGCGCAGGAGGTGGCGCGCGTGCGGGGCGAGGACGGCACCACCCTCATGCTGGGCGGCGTGGGGCCACTGACCATGGGGCCCAGCATCTTCGCCTCCCTGCCCTATGATCCGGGGCGGGACTTCGCCTCCATCGCCTTCCTCGCCGCGCTGGACTTCGCACTGGTGGTGCCGAACTCCGTGCCCGTCGAGGATTTCGCGGGTTACCTGCGCTGGGCCGCCAGCCAGCCGCAACTGCCCATGGGCACTTTCGGCGCCGGCACCCCGGGCCATTTCGGCGCGGCCATCATGGGCGTCACCTCGCGCCTGCCGGTCGAGGCCGTGCATTTCCGCACGACGGGCGATGCCATGACGGCGCTGCTCAACGGCACCACCAAGGGCCTGTTCGGCACCATCGCCCTGGTGGCGCCCCATGTGCAGGCGGGGCGCCTCAGGGCGCTTGCGGTCACCGGGCCCGAACGCTCCAGGGTGCTGCCCGAGGTCCCCACCATGGGCGAGCTGGGCCGGCAGGATCTCGTCTTCAATTCCCGGTTCGGGCTGGTGGCCCCGAGCGGTACCCCGCCCGCGACGCTGGCCGCGCTGGAGGCCGCCGTGCTGCGCGTGATGGACACGCCGGAGATGGCGGCGCGCCTGGAACAGCGCGGCTTCCGTCCCTCGCCCCTCGGCCGCGCGCGATTCGACACGCTGCGCCGGGAGGAGACGGCGCGCTGGGCCGAGGTGGTCCGGATGACCCGGTTCCAGGCGCTGGATTGAGGCCGCACGCCATGTCCATCTCCCCCAGCCTCGAATTCGTCGGCCAGCTCGAAGTCCAGGTCGCGGCCCCCATCACGGTGGGCCAGGGCCCGATGGGCCTGCGGCGCGTCATTCCCATCCTGGGCGGGCGGCTCTCCGGGCCCCGCCTGTCGGGCGAGGTGATGCCCGGCGGCGCCGACCACCAGGTGATCCGCCACGACGGGGTGGTGGAGCTGGTCGCGCGCTACACGCTGCGCCTCGACGATGGCGCGCTGGTCTATGTGGTGAACAGCGGCCTGCGCGACGCCGCGCCCGAAGACGCCGCGAAGCTGCTGCGCGGCGAGCCCGTGCCGCCCGAGCGCGTGTATTTCCGCACCGCCCCCGTCTTCGAGACCGGCGCCGCCGCCCATGAATGGCTGCACCGGCGCCTGTTCCTCGGATATGGCGAGCGCGACCCGGCGGCCGTGCGCATCCGCATCTTCATGGCCTGAAGGGGGACGACAGGGGGCGCTATCCACCGCCCTCGGGCGGCACCGACAGCGCCTCCGCGACCGCCGCCTTGCCCCGCCGCGGCAGCAGCTTCATCACCAGGATGAAGCCCGACAGCAGCAGGCAGATGCCATTGGTGACAATCAGCGGCCATTGGGCCAGCAGCCAGCCATAGGTCAGCCACAGCGCGAAACCCACCACGGTCACGGCATACATGGCGGCGGAGATGCTGGAGGTGTCCCGCGTGCGGATCACCTTCCACGCCTGGGGCGTGAAACTGATCACCGAGGCGAGGGTGGCGAGCCCCCCGATGATCGGCGCCGCTTCCATGTCCATGCCGCGATGAACGCGCGGCCGCGCCCCGGGTTGGCCCGCCTGGCGCCCTCCTGTTTCATGGCCCTGACCACGCAAGGACACGCCATGCCCACCGTCGAGACCGAAACCCACGGCCAGGTGCTCATCATCCGGATGAACCGGCCGGAGCGGCTGAACGCCCTGAACCACGAGATGCGGACCGAGCTTGCCCGCACCTGGACCGCTTTCCGACACGACCCGGCGCTGGAGGTGGCCATCCTCACCGGCACGGGCCGCGGCTTCTGCGCCGGCGAGGACATGAAGGAATCACTGGCCGATGGTGCCCCGGGCGGCCGCCCGCTGGAGGTGGAAGACCCATTCAGGGCCGGCACGCTGGAAAAGCCCGTCATCGCGGCCATCAACGGCTTCGCCATGGGCGGCGGCTTCATGCTGGTGGAGCGCACCGACCTGCGGGTGGCCGCGACCGGCGCCATCTTCGAGGTCTCGGAGGCGAAGCGCTGGCTGCTGGGCGGCTACAACCACGGCCACCTGGCCAACATGCCCTACCCCATCGCGATGGAGATGGCGCTCGGCTACCGCTTCACCGCCGAGCGATTTTTCCAGCTGGGCTTCCTCAACCGCCTCGTGGCGCCGGAGGAGTTGATCCCGGCGGCGCTGGAGATGGCCCGCCATCTGCTCACCCTGCCGCCCGCCGCGCGGGTGAACACGGTCCACATGATGCGCCGCATGCGCCCCGCGCCCAGCCCCGCCCAGGAAAGGCTGGCGGCCGCGCTGCACGAGCATGGCGCCAAGGGCGACCTGATCGAAAGCCGCGCCGCCTTCGCCGAAAAGCGCGCGCCCCGCTTCAAGGGCTGGAACGAGCCCGAGGACCGCTACCGGATGCCGGACCTCATGGCGTGACGAAAACGGGGCGCGTCAGCCCGCCGCCCCGTCGTCCCCGGCATCATGCCCGTCCAGCCACGCGCGCAGCGCCGCGAGGCTGCGGGCGAGCTGGCTTCGCAGTTCGTCCAGCGCCTCGGCCGGGCTTTCCTCCGGCCGTGCCTTGAGCCGCGCCTCCAGCCGGGCTGCGGACTCCGCCAGCCTGGGGGCCCCCACCATGCCGGCCAGGCCTTTCAGCGTGTGCGCAGCACGGCGTGCATCGGCATGGGCGCCGCCCTCCCATTGCGCGGCGATGTCGCCGGGGGTGGCCTCCATCATCGGCAGGGCCTCGCGCAGCGTTTCGGTGAAGAGGTCCTGGTTGTCGCCCAGGCGCGCGATGGCGGCGGGAATGTCGAGCAGTGGCAGCTCCGCCGCCACGGGCTCGCTGGGCGGCGTGGCGGCGGGCGCGGCCCCCCAGCAGGAGAGCAGGGTCTGCACCAGCGTCTCCAGGTCGAAGGGCTTGCCGACATGGGCGTTCATGCCCGCGGCCAGGCAGGCATCGCGGTCGCTGCGCATGGCATTGGCGGTGATGGCGATGATGGGCAGTTGCCGGAGGCCAAGCCGGCCGCGGATCAGCGCCGTCGCCTCCAGCCCGTCCATCTCCGGCATCTGCAGGTCCATCAACACCGCTTCGAAGCGCCCAGGCATCTCCGCGAGGAGCTGCACCGCGATGCCGCCATGGCCCGCGACGGTGACGAGCGCGCCCTCGGTCTCCAGCAGCTCGCGCGCCACCTGCTGGTTGATGACATTGTCCTCCACCAGCAGCAGGCGCCGGCCGGCCAGGCGGCGCGTGCCCACGGGGGCTTCGGCGCGGGGGGGGCAGCGCGCCGGCGCCATCCACCAGCTCCCGCAGCTGCGCCGGCGTGAAGGGCTTCACCAGGAAGCGCCCGGGTGGGCCTCCGGCGGCGACGTAGCCCTCGCAATCATGGACCGTGCCCATGCCCAGGACGCCCTCCCATCCGGCTTCGGGGGTGTCCGGCCGCAACCCCTCCACCAGCACGGCGTCGAAGCGCTGGGCCTCGCGCCGCACGCGGGCGGCGGCGAGATCGGCGACGGCCTCAGCCCGCCAGCCCAGCCGGGCCGCGAGCCGGGGCAGGATGTCGCGCGCCACCGGATGCGGCTCCACGAAGAGCAGCCGCTTCACCGGGCCTGGCAGCCGGGCGGGCGCCTCGGGCAGCTCGAGGTCCAGCGCGAAGTGGAAGCGGCTGCCCTGCCCTGGCGTGCTCTCCACCCGCAACTCCCCGCCCAGCAGCACCACGAGGCGTTGCGAGATGCCGAGCCCGAGGCCGGTGCCGCCGAACTTCCGCGTGGTCGAGGCCTCGGCCTGGAGAAACCCCTCGAAGATGCGCGGCATGTTGTCGGCAGCGATGCCGATGCCTGAGTCGCGCACCGCGAATTCCAGGCTGGCCCGGCCCGCCTCCCGCGCAAGGAGCCGCACCGAGACCACGACCTCGCCCGCCTCGGTGAATTTGATCGCGTTGCCGGCCAGGTTCAGCAGCACCTGGGCGAGGCGCAGGTCGTCCACCAGGACCTGCGTCGGCAGGCGGGGGTCCATGTCGAAGAGCAGCTCGATGGGCTTGGCGCCCAGGTTGGCCGCCAGGATGACGCCCAGCTCGCGCAGCATGGCATCGAGCGAAACGGGCCGCGGGTCGAGCGCGATCTTCCCCGCCTCGACCTTCGAGAAGTCCAGGATGTCGTTCAGCAGCCCGAGCAGGGCGCGCGCCGCACCCTCGGTCTTGCCCACATAGTCCGCCTGCCGCGCATCCAGGCTGGTGCGGCGCAGCAAGGCCAGCAGCCCGAGGATGGCGTTCATGGGCGTGCGGATTTCGTGGCTCATATTGGCCAGGAAGCGGCTCTTGGCGATGGAGGCGGCCTCGGCCTCCTGCCGCGCCGCGACCAGGGCGGCCTGGACCTCCCATTGCGCGGTGATGTCGGTCAGCGAGAGCACGACGCGGCCCGGCGTCAGCGCCGTGGCATGCATGGGGGCTGCGTTGACCGAGAGAATGCGCCGGCGCCCGTCCGGCCCCTCCACACCCAGGCGGAGATCGCGCACGGGCCGGCCGGTCCGCATGACGACGGGAAAGGGCAGATCCTCCTGCGCCATGGGCCCGCCCTCGGGCGTGGTGTAGTGCCATCCCGGATCATTGATCCGGGTGGCGAGCAGGGTGGCCCGGTCCATCTCCAGCAGGCGCTCGGCCTCGGCATTCGCGAAGACGATCTGGCGATCCTCATCCACCGCCAGGATGGCGGAGACCGAGGTCGCCATGAGGCGCGAGAGGAAGTCGCGCTCCACCTGCAGCGCCTCCTGCAGGGCCCGGGTCTCGGTCAGGTCCGTCAGGATGGTCCAATACAGGCCCGCGCCGGCGGCCACGGCTTGCAACTCGACCATCACATAGCCGCCATCGCGACGGCGGATCTCGGCCACCACCGGCCCCACACGCCCGCCCTCGGGCAGGGTCGCGGCCTCAGCCAGCGCGAGCCGGCCGGGGTCTGATAGCAGATCAGGCAGCCTTTCGCCGGGTGCCGCGGACTGCGCCGTCATGCTGGCGAAAGCGGGATTGACCTCGCGCAGCCGGCCGTTCGGCGTCTCGACCAGCGTGACGCCGAAGGGGGCCAGGTCGAAGAGGTTGCGCAGCAGGCGCCGCTGGTTCTCGATCTCGTGCAGGCGCAGCTGGCTCACCTCCAGCGCGGTCTCCAGCTGGCGGGCATTGCGCCGCAATTCCGTCGTGTCGTTCAGCAGGATGACGGCCCCGATCACGCCGCGGCCCTGCCCCAGCGGCTTGTGGATGGGGGTGGTCGTCACGTCGAAGAAGCGGCCGTCGAAACCGAGGCTCTGGGGCGCATCCAGGCCCTCCGCCGCCGCGCCGAAGCCCTGCAAATGCGGCCATTGCCAGATGGGCTGGCCCACGCGGCCGCCGGGGAAGAGGCGCATGGCCTCGGGATTCGCCCCCGTCACGGTGCCGGCCACGTCCAGCACCAGCACCGGGGAGCCGAGCTGGTAGTAGAGCACGTCCCGCGCGATGGCCGTCAGGTCGAACATGCGGTTGGTGAAGATGAGGCCGGTGTAGAGCACCAGCACCACCGCGAAGGCGAAGGGCGTGGGGTCGAAGCCCGCCACCGTGGCGCGGTGGGTGATGTAGGCGAAGTTGGCCGCCAGCGGGATGGCCGTGATGAAGAGCAGCAGCAGGAAATAGGGGCGGTGGGCCACCGGGGCCCGGAAGGCGCCGGTGACGACGACGCCCAGTGCCGTCAGCAAAGGCACGTAGAGCCAGGCCGCGGCGATGTAGAACAGCGGCCCATGGTCAAAGACGCCCGACAACCGGCCGTCCACCCAGGCCAGCGAGGTACCCGGCCCATAGAACAGCCCGTGCCACGGATTGGTCCAGGCCATGAGCGAGACGGCCAGCACCGTGCCCCACAGCAGCGCGACTTCCGCCCCGGGGTGGCGGATGGGCATGTGAAAACAATAGTGCAGCAGGAACAGCGCCCAGGCCGTGGGCAGCAGGGCGATGGACGGCCAGGCGGCGGCGGCAAAGAACATCTTGCAGCCCAGCACGGGTGTGGCCAGCTCGCCCAACACCATGGCCAGCCACCACAGTATGGCGAAGTTGCACAAGATGAAATGCGGCCGACCAAAGAAGGGGTGCTGGCGCAGCACCCAGCCCGTCACAGTGGCAACCCCCAGCCACACGGAAATAACCAGGAGTTCCGCACCACCTGGCGTGTCGAAGGCGCAGCCGGTCAGCATGGCCCGGTCCCTGAGGGACACATGGCAGGGATGCGGAACGGGAGGACAAACAAACCCTTCAAACTCCTGGCACGGGGCGCGTTTGGCGGCAGGGCTGGAAATTTACGATATTTTTGAGGGCGTTGCCATTCGAACGCCTATCCAGGAAAGCCACTCTACCACAGATAGGGTTGTCCGTTTCGATATTCGCACAACGCGCGCCTGAGGTCTTCGCGGGCCGCCCCTTCCCCCCACCGCCATGACGGCTACAGTTTCGGCCAAAGGCGCGCCCGCATGGCGTTCCAGGGAGGAAACCCATGAGGCAGGCCGGGGCCACTCGCCCGGTGGGGCCACCACCCCGCTCGCCCTTCAGCCAGCGCAGCTTTCGCTTCCAATGGCCTTCTGACCTCGCCACCTCCTGGGCCTTCGAGATGGAGACCCTGTTGCTGGCCTGGTTCGTGCTGGTGGAGACGGAGTCCGTGGTCGCGCTGACCATCTTCGGCGCGCTGCAATTCCTGGGCACGCTGATATCGCCCTTCTATGGCGTGGCGGGCGACAGGGTGGGCCAGCGGCGCGTGCTGCTGGCCATGCGCGGCTTCTATGTGGTGCAGGCGGCGGTGCTGGCGGCGCTGGTGCTGACCGGGAACCTGGGCGTGGTGGCCGTCTTCGTCATGGCCTTCCTGATGGGCCTGGTGCGGCCCTCGGACATCGGTGTCCGCAACGCCTTGATCGGCGCCACCATGCCGGCCGCGCTGTTGCCGCGTGCGCTGGGCGTGGAGCGCGTGAGCATGGATGGCGCGCGTGTGGTGGGTGCGCTGACGGGGGCGGGACTTGTGGCCTGGCTCGGCATGGGGTGGGCCTATCTGGCGGTGACCTGCCTCTACGCCGCGAGCCTGCTGCTGGCGTTCGGCATCCGCGAGGTTACGCCGGACGCCACGGGCCGCGCGCGCGCCTCGCCCCGCGCCATCTGGGGGGAATTCGCCGCGGGCGTGGGCCATGCGCGGGACAACCAGGCGCTGGTCGCCCTGCTGGCGCTGGCCTGCCTGACCAACTTCGCGGCCTATCCCCTCACGGGCGGGCTGTTGCCGCATGTGGCGCGCGACATCTACGGGATGGAGCAGACGGGCCTCGGCACGCTCTTCGCCTGCTTCTCGGGCGGCGCGCTGATGGGGTCACTGCTGATCGGCCTGGGCGGCGTGGGGCCATGGCCCGCACGGCTGATGCTGGCCGCGGCCGCGCTGTGGTTCGCGCTCCTGCTCGTCTATGCCTGGGTGGCGGTGGCCGCGCTCGGCATGGTGCTGCTGCTGCTGACGGGCTTCCTGCAAAGCCTGTGCATGGTGCCGCTCTCGGTGCTGATCCTGCGCATCACGGCCCCCGCCTTCCGCGGGCGCGTGATGGGCCTGCGGATGCTGGCCATCTATGGCCTGCCAATGGGGCTGCTGCTGGCCGGGCTCGGCGTCGCGTGGATGGGCTTCGCCAGCACGGCGACACTCTTCGCCGGCTTCGGGCTGCTGGCGACGCTGCAGATCGCCTGGCGCTGGCGCGCGTCGCTGCGGGCGGCGGAGGGGCTGCCCTAGCGTCTGATCGCCTTTGGTGGAATCACCAAAGGCGTGAATCAGCCGCTCAGCTATGCCTGAAGCGTGATCAACGAATGGTGATCACGCTTTAGGCTCCCTCCCCCGTCGCCTCGCGCAGCTGCGCGTCAAGCTGGGCGCGCAGCTCGGGCGGCAGACGCAACGCGCTGGCCAAGGCGCCCAGGTAGGCGCGTTCCGAGGCGTTGTGCGTCGCACCCATGGCCATGGCGGAGGCAAGGTAAAGTTCGGCCCCTTGGGCCGCCGTCGCGGCCAGCGCCGCCACCGCGCGCGGATCGGCCGGGGTGTCGAGAATGCCGAAGATCTCGCCCTTCTCCTCATCCGACAGGTCCAGCCGCTCGGCCTCGGCGAAGATGCGCTCCCGCTCGCCGGCATCGAGCATGCCATCGGCGCGGGCGGCGGCGACCATGGCGCGGATGAGGGAGAGGTCGAAGGGCTGGCCCGCACTGTCGGCGGCCTCGGGCTGCGCGAAATCCTCCTGGGCCGGGGTCTGGACCGCCCCGGCCTGCTGCGCCTGCCATTGGGAATAGGCACGGTGGGCCAGCAACCCCAGCAACGCCATGCCGCCCGTGCGCGCGAGGCCGCCACCCAGCACCGCTCCCAGCAGCCCGCCGGCCGCCGCCGCCTGGCCGCCCGTCGCGGGCGGGCGGATACGCCCCAGCATGTCGCCCAGGGACCCACCGAACATGTTGCCCATGGGGCCGGGGCCGGCCGCCTGGCCCGGGCGTTGCCCGGCCTGCCCCGTGGCGCCGGGCCCCATCATCTGCTCCAGGATGTCGCGCAGGTTGATCGCCATGGCCATGCTCCCCTCGAAATGCCTGGGAAGAACGCCGTGGCGCGGGGCGGGATGCTCAGCGGTGCGCGAGATAATGCGCGATGGCGCGGATGTCCGCGTTGGTCAGCCCGTGCATGACCCCGTTCATCTGCGTGTCCATGCCGACACGCAGGTTGTCGCGATATTCCGCGAGGGTGTGCACCAGGAAATCCTCGCGCTGGTGGTTGATGCGCGGCACCTGGGCCTGGCCGGAGTAGTCCGGGCGGTGGCAGGTGCTGCAATTGCGCGCGGCCGAGAGTTCCGCCCCACGTGCGGCCAGCGCCTCGTTGCGCGGATCGGTGGCGGCCGGCCCCGAGGGCAGGGCGGCGTAGAAGGCCGCCAGGTCCTCGATCTCGCCATCCGTCAGGCCGCGCGCGGGCTCGACCATGGCGGGCACAGGGCGGAGCCCCTCGCGGAACATGATGAGCTGGACCAGCAGGAATTCCGCCTGCTGCCCGGCCAGCGAGGGCATCAGCGGCACGGCGCTGATGCCGTTCGCCCCGTGGCAGGCGGCGCAGTTGCGCGCCTCGGCCAGGGCGGCGCCGCGCGTGGCGTCCGCCGCCCAGGCGGGGGTCGCGGCGGCCAGCAGGGCCGCCGCCAGGAAGGCCAGCGCCCGCATCAGCGCCGGTAGGTGATGCGGAAGATGGCACCGTTCTGCTCGTCGGACACGAGCATGGAGCCGTCGGGCATGGTCAGCACGCCAGCCGGGCGGCCGAGGAAGCGCTGGTTGGCGTCATCACGGAAGCCGGTCAGGAAGGGTTCCTGCACCAGGCGGCCGCCCTCGGCCTCGCGCACCACCACCACCTCGTAGCCCGAGAGCCGCTCACGGTTCCAGGAACCGCGATTGGCGATGAAGAGCGCGTTGCGATACTGCTCGGGGAAGGCCGTGCCGGTGTAGAAATGCGTGCCGATGGGCGCGACATGCGGGCCCAGGATCAGCGCCGGCGGCGGGAATTCGCTGCACAGCCGGCCGCTCACGGCCGGGTCCTGCCAGCCGCTGTGGCACCAGGGGAAGCCGTGATGCTCGCCGCGGCGCATGTTCACGTGCAGCGTGTCGGAGGGGTTGTCATTGCCCGCCCAGTCCCGCCCATGGTTCGAGAACCAGAGCTGGCCCGTGCGCGGGTGGAAGTCGAAGCCCACCGAGTTGCGCACGCCCCGCGCCTCGATGCGCCGGTCGCTGCCGTCGGGGTTGAAGCTCGCGATGAGGGCGTAGCGCTCGCCATCCGTATCGCAGATGTTGCAGGGCACGCCGCGCGGCACATACAGGCGCCCGTCAGGCCCGAAGGCGATGTGCGTCCAGCCATGATGCGGCGCCTCGGGCAGGTTGAAGGCGGCCGTCAGGTCCACGGGCTGCGGGTTGGACAGGTTCTGCTCGACATTGTCCACGCGCAGCATGCGGTTGATGGCCGAGATGTAGAGCGCGCCGTCACGGATGGCGAGGCCGGAGGGCTGGGTCAGCCCCTGCATGAAGGTGCTGACCCGGCGCTGCCCGCCCTCCTCGCGCACGGCATAGACGCGGCCGATGCCGCGCGTGCCCACGAAGATGGTGCCATTGGGCCCGCGCACCATGACGCGCGCGCCCGGCAGGCCATGCGCCCAGAGTTCCACCTGGAAGCCCTCGGGCACGCGCAGCTGCGCGGTGGGAAGCTGGTCGGGCGGCGTCACGGTCAGGCGCCCGGCATGGGGGGCCAGGGTGGAATTCGCCATCTCGGGCGAGCGACCCTGCGCCCAGGCGGGGGGCGGCGCACCCTGCGCAAGGACGAGGCCCGGCGCCAGCAGGAGTGCCGCGCCAGCCAGCGCGGGGATGATGTTCGTGTTCATGTTTCCCTCCGGTTTATTGGTGATTGCCATGATTAGAAGGGCGGCACGCCGCGGCCCGCAAGAGGCCCATTGCTTCAGCGCGCCCGGCCATATTGCCGATAGCGGAAAGTCTCACCCTGCGCGTGGGTCACCGCCGCCTGCAACAACCCGTGATGGGGAGAAAGGGCGCAGGCAGGGTCGGTCGCCGCCGCATCGCCCGTCAGGGCGAAGGCCTGGCAGCGGCAGCCGCCCCAATCCACCTCGCGGCGCTCGCAGCCCCGGCAGGGTTCGGGCATCCAGGCGGCGCCGCGGAAGGCGTTGAAGGCGGGGCTGTCGGCCCAGGCGGCGGCGAGGCTGGTCTCGCGCGCATTGGGGAAGGTGAGGCCCGTCAGGCTTTCCGCCGCGTGGCAGGGCAGGATGTTGCCGGCGGGCGAGACGCCCAGGAAGCGTCGCCCCCAGCCTCCCATGCAGGGCTTGGGCCGCGTCGCGTGGTAGTCCGGCACCACATAGTCAATGACCAGCCTGCCCTTGTGAGCGGCGCGCGCGGCCTCCACCACCCGCGTGGCCTCATCCAGCTGGGCGCGGGTGGGCAGCAACGCGTCACGATTGGCCAGCGCCCAGCCGTAATACTGCACATGCGCCACTTCCAGCCGGGCGGCGCCCCATTCCAGCGCGCGCTCCACCAGCGCGGGCAGGTTGTGCAGGTTCTGGCGGTGGACCACGGCGTTCAGCGTCAGCGGCAGGCCCGCCGCGCGCACCAGGGCCGCCGCCCGCGCCTTGGCCGCATGCGCACCCTTGAGGCCGCCGATACGCTCGGCCCCCGCCTCGTCGGCGTCCTGCACCGAGAGCTGCACATGGTCGAGGCCCGCCGCCACCAGCCGCTCCATCAGCCCTGCATCCAGCAGGACGCCGGCGGTGATGAGGTTGGTGTAGAGGCCCGCGGCGCGGGCGGCGGCCGTGATCTCCACGATGTCCCGCCGCGCGGTCGGCTCGCCGCCCGAGAGGTGCACCTGCAGGCAGCCCAGCGCCGCCGCTTCCTCGAAGACGCGCGCCCATTCGGCGGTGGTCAGCTCCGTCGCCGCGCGCGCCAGCTCCATGGGGTTGGAACAGTAGGGGCAGCGCAGCGGGCAGCGATGCGTGAGTTCCGCCAGAAGGGCGAGCGGCGCCTCTACCACGTCACCGCCCCGCGCGTTCGCAGGTCTTCCAACAGGGCGCGCACATCGGCGGCGATGACGTCGGGCGGGGCGGCATATTGCGCGGCAAGGGCCGCCACGATGGCGGCCTCGTCCCGCGCGCCATCCACGAGGCGCAGCACGGCCAGCGCGGTTTCGTCGGGCAGGAACATGCGCTCCGGCGCCATCACCATCCAACGGCTGCGGGCGCGGTCCTCCTGCAGGCGGACGCCGGGGGCGAAGCGGGGGATCATGCCGCCCCCGATCGCCGGAGGGCCTCAGCCCGGAGGCGTGAATCGGTGGCGCTCATCTCGCCCCCGATCGCCGGAGGGCCTCAGCCCGGAGGCGTGAATCGGCGGCGCTCATGCCGCCCCCGATCGCTGCGCCACATGCCCTTCCGGCACGAAGGCGCCGGGCGGGATCAGGCCTGGTTCCACATAGGCGAGGTGCAGCGCATCGAGCTGCGCCCAGAGAAGGTCGCACTTGAAGCGGAGCGCATCGAGGCAGGCTTCCTGCTTCTCGGAGGTGTCGGCGTGGCGCTTCACATAGTCGAGCGCGAAGGCCACATCCTGCGGCGCCTGGGTCAGGCGCGGCTTGAAATAGGCCAGCGTCGCCTCGCTCACGAAGTCGTAGTTCCGCAGCATGCCGGCCACGCGCAGCCGGATGATGTTGGTGGAGAACATCTCCGTCAACGAGGAGGCGATGGCCTCCAGCACGCTCCGCTCCCGCACGAAACGCACATAGGCGTCCACCGCGAAGCGGGTGCCGGGCAACAGGCCGCGCAGGGAGACCACATAGTCGCGGTCCAGCCCCAACCCGTCGGTGAGTGCCAGCCAGCGCTCCACGCCGCCCGGCGCGCTGCCGTCGCCGTCATGGTCCTCGAGGCGCCGGCGCCATTCGCGGCGCAGGTCCGTGGTGGGCAGGCGGGCCAGCAGCGATGCGTCCTTCGCCGGGATGGAGGCCTGGTAGTAGTAGCGGTTCAGCGCCCAGGCCTGGACCTGCGCGCGGGACAGCTTCCCGTCGTGCAGCAGGTGATGGAAGGGATGGTGGATGTGATACCGCTCGTCGCCGATCGCGCGCAGGGCAGCCTCGAATGCATCCGGCGAGAGCATCAGACGAAGATCTCCATCCCGTCCTCCGCCACCTCCCAGCCGGCGGCGGCCAGATGCGCGCGCTCGGGGCTGTCGGCCAGCAGGGCGGGGTTGGTGTTGTTGACGTGCAGGAAGATGCGCCGGCGCACGCCCAGCCCCTCGAAGGCCTCCAGGGTGCCGCCTGGCCCGGTCATGGGCATGTGGCCCATGCGGCGGCCGGTCTTGGGGCCCGCGCCGGTGCGGATCATCTCGTCATCGGTGAAGAGGGTGCCGTCGAACAGCACGCACTCCGCGCCGGCCAGGCGCTGGCGCAGGGCGGGCGTCATCATGGCGCAGCCGGGAATGACGTGCAGCGTGCCGCCGCCCGCGGAAAGGGCGAGGCCCAGCGCCTCGCCATCCTCCGCCACGGGGGCGGCCTCCGCCTCCTCCGAAAGGCCCGCCTCCTCCGCAAAGAGGGGCACCTTGCCCGGTACCGCATAGGCGGTGACACAGAGGCCCATCAGTTCGAACGCCTGCCCGAGGGGAAGAAGGCGGCGGGGGACGATCGCCGGGTTCACCGCGCGGAAGATCGGGTTGGCCTCCATCACGGACAGGGCCGGGGACGCGCCCCAGATCTCGAAGGCATGACGTTCGCGCAGATGCAGAAGGCCCATGATGGCATCCACCTCCCCGCCCGTCAGGACGACCGCCGAAATGGGAGAGTGGCGCAGCCGATCCTGACTCGGATGCAGCGCCGGCGTGGCCGCGATCTGGGCGCGCAGATCAGGGCTGGCATTGACCAGAACCCAGCGCTCTCCGTCAGCCGAGGCGGCGATGGAGGCTTGGCTGCGCGGCAAGGCGGACGGGTCGCGCGCGCGGGCGCGCACACAACCAATTCCGGCGGAATTCCACTGGGGGAATCCGCCGCCGGCCCCCGCGCCCAGCACGATCACGCGCAGCATGGGCGCGGCACCCTCTCCTGGCCGTGTTCAGTCCCGCGGGAAACAGCCCCGCGGCAGGCTCAGCCGACCTCGGCGCAAGCGTAGCTGTTGATTTCCAGCGCCAGGGACACTTCGACGATCTTGGGGGTCTTCCAGGCCATGTTTCTCTCCTGTGCATTACGTGGGATGGGCACCGTGCCACCGCCTCGGACTATGGGGTGGGTTTCGGCGCCCATCAAGGCACCATCGCCCTGCCTGCCGCCAACGCCGGCACGGGCCGGGGGTTGCTCGCCCCGGTGTCCAAGGCATGCGAAGGCGACTATCCTGGCCTACCCACTCAAGGTTGATGTGTCCGGAATGTCTCCTGGCCTTGTCATGAACGCGCTGTTCTACGTGTCGCTGGCAGGCGCCCTGCTGGTGGCATGGCGGCTGACGCGCCCCATGGCCGGCCCCATGGAGTGGGCCACCGCCGCCATTCTCTTCGCCTTCGCCTTCGGCCAGCTTTCGGCCGGCCTGGACCAGTTGCAGCCCATTCCGCGGGTCATCAATTCCACGCTGTGGCTGACGGGGGGTGCCCTGCTGCTGAACGGGCTGCGCCGCTTCTTCGGGCGTCCGACGCAGTGGAAGGCCTCGGCCCTCCTCATCGTCGGGGCGGGCGCGGGCGCCGCCTGGGCGGTGCTGGTCGCGCAGGACAATTCGATGCGGATCGTGGTGACGAGCCTCGGCGGCCTCATCCTCCTGGCGGCGGTCCTGTTCAACCTGGCGGTGCACCGGGACAGGGCCTCGGGGATGGGCCTCGGCTTCGCGGCGCTGGGCTTCGCGGCGCTGGTCGTCCTGCTGATCATCCGGGTCTACCATCATCTGCTGCTCGGCCCCGCGGATTTCGCCAATCTCGGCTTCCTCGTCGCGGTGGCGGCCATGCCCACCTCGATGGCCGTGGCGCTGCTTGGCCTGCTGCTGATGACCATCGAGCGCCTGCTGGAGCAGCTTCGAGAGGCCCAGGCGCGGCTGGAGGAGGCGAGCCGCGCCAAGACCGACTTCCTGCTGGGCATGGGGCATGAGCTGCGCACCCCGCTCAACGCCATCATGGGCTTCAACCAGCTTCTGGCCACCGACCCGGACCATCCGCTGACCCCCCTGCAACGCGACTACGTCCGCGAAATCGAGCAAGGCGGCCAGCGCCTGCTGCGGCTGATCGAGGATGCCGGGGATGTGAAGCGCATCGAGGACCGTGGCGTCTCCCTGCGGATCGAGGCGCTGGACCTCGCCACCCTGCTGCGCGACGCCGGCGCCGTCGCCCTGCCCGCCAGCCTCAAGGCCGGGGTGACGCTGACCGTGACGCCGAGCCCCGGCCACATCCTGGCCGACCGGGGGCGGCTGCAGCAGGTGCTGGGCAATCTTTTGTCCAACGCCATCAAGTACAACCGGCCAGGCGGCACGGTCCATCTGCGCGCCGCCTGGCCGGAGCCGGGCTGGACGCGCCTTGAGGTGACGGATACGGGAATCGGCATCCCGGCCGGACGCCAGGACGAGGTGTTCCAGCGGTTCAACCGCCTGGGCGCCGAGCACAGCGCGGTGGAAGGCTCGGGCATCGGCCTCGCCATCGCCCGCGAACTGACCGAGGTGATGGGGGGCCGCATGGATTTCGACAGCACCGAGGAACAGGGCAGCCGCTTCTGGATAGACCTCCCCACGGCACGGGGCTGATGGCGGCTGTCCGCCTCGCCGCGGTGGATGCGGCGCGGGGCGCGGCCATCGCCGCCATGGTGGTCTATCATTTCGCCTGGGACCTCTCGCTGTTCGGCCTGATCGTGACCGATGTGGCGCGGCATCCGGGCTGGGTTGCCTTCGCACGCGGCATCACGGGGGCTTTCCTGGGGCTGGTGGGGGTGGGCCTCGTGCTGGCCGCCCATGCCGGACAGGGCTGGGGGCGCTACCTCCGGCGGCTGGGGCTCATCACGGGGGCGGCGCTGCTGGTCAGCCTGGGCAGCTGGTGGTTCAACCCGCAGGCCTTCATCTTCTTCGGCATCCTGCACATGATCGCGGTGGCGAGCCTGCTGGCCCTGCCCTTCCTGCGCGCGCCGTTCTGGCTGCTGGGCCTCGCCATGGCCGCGCTGCTGGCCGGGCCGCACCTTCTGGCGCACCCGGTCTTCAATGGCTTCGGCTGGTACTGGCTGGGGCTTTCCACCGCCACACCCCCCTCGCCGGACCTGGTGCCGGTCTTCCCCTGGCTCGCCCTGGTGCTGGGCGGCGTGGCGCTGGGGCGCGCCTGGGTGGCGGCGGGGCCGCAACCCTGGTGGGGCTGGCGGCCGGGTGGCTGGGTTGGGCGCGGGATGGTCGGCGCCGGGCGCTGGAGCCTGCTGATCTACCTGGTGCACCAGCCACTGCTGATCGGCGCGCTGATGCTGGTCGCACCCGCCCCCTCCCCTGCTGGCCTCGCCGAAGGCTGGCAGGAGCCGTTCGTCGCGGCCTGCATGGCCGATGCCCGGCCCCGCGCGGCTTGCGAGGCCTATGCCGCCTGCCTGGAACGCAACCTGTCCCGCGGCGCGCGCTGGGAGGCGGTGGACCACGCCTGCCGCGCCGAGACGGGGTTCTGATGCCCGCTGCCCCTCGCCGCGTGGGTCTCGCGGTCTTCGCGGCCGGGCTGTCCACCACCCTGCCCTTGCCCCTCTATGCCGAATACGCGGCGGGCGCGGGGGCTGGGCCACTGGCCGCCGCCTTCGCCTGCTACGCGGCCGTGCTGATCCTGACCGCGCCCCTGCTCGGCCCCCTGCCCGACCGCATCGGCCGGCGGCGCTGCATGATGGCGGGGCTGGCGCTGACCGGCGGCTCCACCTTGCTGCTGGCGCTGTGGCCGGGCCTGCTGCCACTGGCGTTGGCCAGGCTGTTGCAGGGGCTGGGCATGGGGTGCGTGGCCAATGCCGCCGGTGCCTGGGCCGCCGAACTGGCCGAACGCGAGGGCAGCAGCCCCGAGGCGGCGAGCCGGCTGGGCGCGGGTGTCGTCACCACCGGCACGGCACTGAGCTTCGGCACCGGCTCCCTCCTGACCCTCCTGGCCCTGCTCGCCGCGCCGGAATGGCGGCCGCCCGTGGTGTTCTGGGCGCATCTGGCGTTGGTGGGGACGGTGCTGGCCCTGCTGGCGCCGCTGCCGGAGACGCTGCCCGCCCCGCGTGGCGGCTGGCTGCGCCTGCCCCTTTTTCCACGCGGGACCCTGGCCGGCACGCTGGGCATGCTGCCCGCCTGGGGGCTGACGGGGGTGGTGCTGACCACCATCCCGGCCACCCTCGCCGCCGCCGGGCAAGGCCAGGCCGGCGCCTGGGCGGTGGCGCTGATGATCCTGGTGGGGGCCGCCACGCAACAGGCCTTGCGCCGCGTGGCCCCGCGGCCCGCGCTGCTGATGGGGTTGCCGGTGCTGGTGCTGGGCTCGGGCCTCGCCATCGCCGGCACGCTGGGCGGCATGCTGTGGCTGCTGCTGCTGGGGGGCGCGGTGCTGGGCACGGCGGCCTATGGCTTTGTCTATCTGGGCGGCCTCGCGCTGGCGGCGGCGGGGGCGCCCCAGGAACGGCCGCGCGCCATCGCGGGCTTCTTCGTCATCGGGCATCTGGGCTTCTCGGCCGTGCCGCTGGCCGTGGGCTTCCTCGCCGATGCCGTGGGCACCGGCCCCGCTTTGCTGGGGCTGTGGGGGACGGTGACGCTGTTTTGTGGCGCGCTCTGGTTCAGGCTGCGCTGAGGCGTGGCGGGCACCATTGGCCCCGCCACGAATGTGACCCTATGCTTTCGCCAGCGAGTAGGGATGCTGGAATGGACATCGGTCCGGCGGAGCGATCCGGGCGCGAGGTGGTGACGGAACGGCGCGCGGGCCAGCGCCGGCGCTGGCTTCGCCGGGTGGCGCTGATGACCGTGGCCGTGGTGGTGCTGGGCCTCGGGCTGCGCTGGCTGCACTGGCAATTCACCCATGTGGTCCTGGACGATGCGCGGGTGGGCTCGGACATGACCGTGCTCTCCAGCCGCGCGCCGGGCTGGGTGCGGGAGATCGCCGTCTCGCCCGGGGATCGCGTGGCGCGGGGCGCGCTGCTGGCGCGGATGGATGCGCGGGATGCGGCACTGGCGGTCGAGCAATATGAGGCGCGGCTGACCGGCATCGCCGCCCGGCGGGCGGAGCTGGAGGCGCGGCTCGCGCTGGTGGACCAGACCAGCCGCAGCCAGCACGAGGCCGCGCGCGCGCGCCTGGACGCCGCCCGCGCCGCCCTGCCCTCCGCCGAGGCCGAGCGCGTCTTCGCCGAGGCCGAGCTGGACCGCGCCGAACGCCTGAGCGCGACCGGTGCGGCGACGCGGCAGCGGCTGGAACAGTTGCGCCTCGGCGCGGAATCAGCGCGGCAGCGCGTGCTGTCCGCCGGCGCCGACATCCGCAACGCAGAAGCGATGATGGCCGTGGCCCTGGCCGCGCGCGAGGAGATGGGCGTCATCACCGCGCAGATCCAGGCACTCGGCCCACAGGCGCGCGAACTGGAAGTGCAGCGCGACCGTGCCGTGCTGGAGGTCGAGGACCGCACGCTGCGCATGCCCTTCGACGGCGTGGTGAACCGCGTCTTCCTCGAACCCGGCGAGCATGTGCAGGCCGGCCAGCGCATGATCCTGATCCATAACCCCGCCAATGTCTGGGTGGACGCCAATGTGAAGGAGACGGAGGTGCGGCATTTCCGCCTGGGCACCCGCGTCACCGTCACAGTGGACGCCTGGCCCGGCGAGCGCTTCGAGGGCGAGGTGGAACGGCTGATCGAGGCCGCGACGAGCCAGTTCGCCCTGCTGCCAAGCGCCAACCCCTCCGGCAACTTCACGCGCATCACGCAACGCCTGCCGCTGCGCGTGCGGCTCGACCCGCCGCCGCCGCCGGGAATGCTGCGGCCAGGCATGCTGGCGCGCGTCACGGCACGGGCGGATGGCGAGGGCATCCCGCCCCGGCCATGAGCGCCACGGCCGCCGCCCCTGCGCCGCGCCGCAGCGGTCCGCCTCCTCCGCGCGCCGGGGGCCCGACCGTCGAGGACATGTTCGCCCGCTTCGGCCCCTCCTACCGCTGGTGGGTGACGCTGGCGGCACTCACGGGCACCATCTCCTGCATCCTCTCCTCCACCATCGTGGTGGTCGCGCTGCCCGACATCATGGGGGCGCTCGGCATGGGGCAGGAGCAGGGGCAGCTGCTCGCCACCGGCTTCCTCGCGGCCAATACGGGCTTCATGCTGCTGAACGCCTGGGCGGTGGAGCGCTTCGGCTTCCGCCTGACCTATGTGGGGTCCATCAGCGTCTTCATCCTGGCCTCGGTGCTCGCGGGCATCGCGGAGGATGCGAACCTGATGATCCTCTGCCGCGTGGCGCAGGGGGCGTCGGCGGGGCTGCTGCAGCCGCTGTCCATGCAGATCATCTTCCTGGTCTTCCCGCCCGAGCGGCGCGGCACGGCCATGGGGCTGTTCAGCTTCGGCGTGGTGATGGCGCCAGCCACCGGCCCTGCGCTGGGGGGCGTGCTGGTGGACAGCTTCGGCTGGCACGCGCTGTTCTTCCTGAGCCTGCCCACCGCGGGGCTGGGCTTGCTGCTGGGGCTGATCTTCATGCCGGGGCGGCTCGCCACCGGGGCCGCGCGGCCGCTCGACTGGTTCGGCTGCCTGCTGCTCGCGGTGGCGATCGGCGGGCTGTTGTCGGGGCTCACGGATGGGCAGCGGCACGGTTGGTCTTCGGACATCGTGGTGGGCAAGCTGGTGGCGGCGGGGGTCGCGACCATCGGCTTCGTCGCGTGGCAGCGCATCAACCCCGCGCCGCTGCTGAACCTGCGCGTCTTCTCGCACATGGGCTTCGCCATGGCGGCCCTGGTGGCCTTCATCTATGGCGGCGCCATCTTCGGCTCGACCTACCTGCTGCCGCTGCTCGTGCAGATCGTGCAGGGCTATACGCCCACGCGCTCGGGGCTGATCCTGATGCCGGCGGGCTTCGCGGTGGCCTTCGTGTTTCTCGCGGCCGGGCGCATGTCGGACTTCGTGCCGCCCTGGCTGCCGATCTGCGCGGGGCTGGCGCTGTTCGCCTTCTCCTGCTGGCTGATCAGCTTCGTGGGAACCGACACAGGCTTCTGGGAGCTGGCCTTCTGGATCCTGGTGGGGCGGGTGGGGCTGGGGCTCACCATGCCCAACATGAATGTCGGCGCCATGCGCGCCCTGCCGCCGCACCTGCTGGGCCAGGGTGCCGGGGGCATCAACTTCTTCCGGATGCTGGGCGGCGCGCTGGGCACGAACCTGATCTCCGTCCTGACCGAGCGGCGCACGCAGTTCCACGCGGAAACCCTCTCCGCCACGACCGAGGGCGGGGACACGCTGCTGGAGGCACGGCGCCTGCTGGAAGGCCTCTACGCCAAGGAAGGCCTGCCCGAGGTGATCCGCCGCGACGCCGCGCAGGATTTCCTGCTGCGGATGGTCGAGGCGCAGGCGGCGCTGGAGGGCTTCCGCGATGCCTTCCTGGTTGTGGGCCTCGTCTGCCTGCTGGCCGTGATCCCGGGGCTGACGCTGCGGCAGAAGCCGCCGGGCGCGCGGCGCTAGCCTACCACGCCGCCGCCCAGCCATCCCGCCGCGGGTCGGACGCCGCCATCCGCACGCCACTGTCCAAGAGCCGGATGGCGGCGACGCTGCACGGGCCTTCCAGCGGCGGCACCACCTTCACCTCATGCCCACGCGCACGCAGGCCCGCGATCACGTCCTCGCCGATGCCCGCCTCCAACGTCAGCACCTCGCCGCCCGCATGGGGGTAGTTGCTCTCCTGGCCGGGCTGGGAGGAGGTCCAGCGCGGGGCCTCCAGCGCCTGCTGGGGGTCGAGGCCGAAGACCGCGATGGCCACGAGCACCTGCGCATTGATCTGCACCTGGTTGTCGGCACCCGGCGTGCCGAAGAGCAGCCAGGGCCGGCCGTCCTTCATGGCCATGGGCGCGTTCATGGTATGGCGCACGATGCGCCCGGGGGCGAGGCGGTTGGGGTGGCCCTCCTCCAGGTGCCAATAGGCCATGCGGTTGTTGAACAGCACGCCCGTCCGCCGCCCCACCACGCCCGCGCCGAAGGCCGAGTTCAAGGATTGGATGGCCGAGACGGCATTGCCCTCGGCATCCATCACGCAGAAATAGGTGGTGTCGGATTCCGGTATCGGGCGCACCGGAAGTTGGGCCGCGCGAGGACCGATCGTGGCGGCGTGCGCGGCCGCGCGGGCGGGCGAGAGCAGTTCGGCGAAGGGCGGGGCCTCCATGCCGGCATGGGCCTCGCGCTCCAGGAAGGCGCGCTTCTTGGCCTCCACCATCAGGTGGACCAGCGCCTCCGAACCCCAGCCCATCGCCGCGATGTCGTGGTGCTCCAGCATGGCCAGCATCTGCAACATGGCGAAGCCCATGGAGGGTGCGGGGGTCTGGCGCAGTTCGAAGCCGCGCCAGGGCATGGCGATGGGCGGGGCCTCGCGCGGCCGCACGGCGGCAAGGTCGGCGGCGGCAACCAGCGTGCCGGAATCGGCCAGGTCGGCCGCCAGGTCACGCGCGAGGGGGCCCTGGAAAAACTCCTCCGCGCCGCCCTCGGCCAGGCGTTGCAGGGTGGCGGCAAGCGCCGGCTGGATCACCAGCGCGCCCAGCCCGGGCGGGGCGCCGCCGGGCAGGAAGGCGTCGCGCGCCACGGCATCGGGCAGCAGGCGTTCCCGCATGCTGGCGGCGAAGCGGCGAAAGGTGGACGTGGCGGCGAAGCCCTCGCGCGCGGCCTCGATGGCCGGGCCGAACAGGCTGGCCCAGGGCTTGCCGCCATGCGCCGCATGCAGGGCGGCCAGCCCCGCGACCTTGCCGGGCGTCTGGGTGGAGAGCGGCCCCCAGACCGGGATGCCGCCCTCGGCGCGGTAGCGTTCCACCGTCGCGGCCGCGGGCGCGGGGCCGGTGCCGGCATAGGTCTCGGCCCGGCCGGAGGCGGCGGACCAATGGTGATAGAAGCCATCCCCGCCCAGCCCCGACATGTGCGGCTCCACCACCCCCAATGTGAGGGAGACGGCCACCGCCGCATCCGCCGCGCTGCCGCCCGCGCGCAGCACCTCCATGCCGGCCGCGGTCGCGACCGGGTGGTTGGACGCCACGGCGCCGCGGCGCCCCATCAACAAGGGCCGGTGGGTGCGGGTCTGAATCATGGCGGCTTTCCTCTGTGCGTCTCCCAGGTTACGCGCACCAGCCTCCGGCGCAACGCGAGGGGCGCATCGGGCGTTGTCCCGTCGCGGATGCGCGCAACCATCACGACCGGGACCGACAATGCCGTCACGCTTCCACACGCCCCGACAGGCGCTCGCCGAGACCTGGGCGGTGCTGACCTCGGACCAGATCTCCCTCGTCTCGGCCGGCTGCGCCTTCTACGCGCTGTTCGCGCTGTTCCCCGCGCTGTCGCTGACGATCTCGTTCTACGGGTTGTGGTTCGACCTCTACACGATCGAGCCGCAACTCGCGCTGCTCCAGCGCGTGCTGCCGGAGGATGTGATGGAGCTGATCGCCGAGCGCATCCGACAGCTCGTCACGGCACCGCGTGGGCAGCTCGGTTTCTCGGCCGCCATCAGCCTGGGCATCGCGCTCTGGAGCGCATCGGCCGGGGTGCGCGCGCTGCTGGGCGCCCTGCCGCTCGCCCGCGCCGACACGGAGCAGCGCGGCTTCCTGGCCTTCTATCTGACGGCGCTGATGCTGACGCTGGGCGCCATCCTGGCCGTCGTGGTGGGCTTGGGGGTGCTGGTGGCGCTGCCGACCGTGCTCGGCATCCTGGGGGTGCCGGAGGAGGAGGCCTGGTTCCCGCGCCTGCTCTCCCAGATCTTTCTGTTCGTCTCGGTGCTGCTGTCCATTTCCACCCTCTACCGCTACGGGCCACCCAAGCCGCCGCCCAACTGGCACATCTTCTCGCCGGGCGCGGTGCTGGCCACGCTGCTCTGGACCGGGGCCTCGGTGCTGTTCTCCTTCTACCTGGGCCGCTTCGTCAGCTATGACGCGGTCTATGGGACGCTGGGCGCGGTGGTGGTGCTGCTGACCTGGTTCTACCTGGGCGTCTATTTCATCCTGATCGGGGCCGCGCTGAACGCCGCGCGCTACCGTGCCCGCAACCTGGGCAAAGGCGACATCGAGCAGGCAAAGCCAGCCCCCGGGGAGAAGACCGGCGCCGTTCCGCGGGTTGAACTGGGCTGAACGCGGCGCTTCCATCGGCCATTGGCGGCCGATAAGCTAGAGGTTCCGGTTCGGGCAGGGCGGGGTTGGCCAACCTCCCACCCCCGGCCCGCGTCATCAGGGAGAGTTCCGAATGCGTCGTCTCTTGCTCGTCGCGGCCGCGGCCGTGGCGCTGCTCGGCCTGAGTGTCCCGTCGGAGGCCCGGACCATCCGATGGTCCGCCAGCGGTGATCCGAACACCATGGACCCGCACAGCCAGAACCTTGGCACCGTCACCATGATCCTGCAGCAGATCTATGATCCGCTGATCACACGCGACCAGCGGCTGGGCCTGGCACCCGGCCTCGCCACCGAATGGGTGCAGGCCGAGCCCAACCGCTGGCGCTTCACCCTTCGGCAGGGCGTTCGCTTCCATGGCGGGGAGCCCTTCACGGCCGATGACGTGGTGTTCAGCATCACCCGCGCGCTTGCCCCCACGTCCAACTACGGCATCTTCGTGGACACGATCGAGCGCGCGGTGGCGGTGGATGCCCATACGGTGGACATCATCACCCGCATCCCCGACCCGATCCTGCCCAACAAGATCGCCTCGGTCTTCATGATGTCGAAGGCCTGGTCGGAGGCGAACAACGCCACGCGCCCGCAGAACACGCGCCAGCGCGAGGAGATGCACACCGTCCGCAACACCAACGGGACCGGCGCCTTCCGCCTCTCGGTGCGCGAGGCCGATGTGCGCACCGTGCTGGTGCGCAACGACGACTGGTGGGGCTGGCGCGTGCCCGAGATGGGCAGCGGCAACGTGACCGAGATCATCTATCGCCCCATCGCCTCCGACGCCACGCGCGTGGCGGCGCTGCTTTCGGGCGAGATCGACTTCGTGCTGGACCCGCCCCTGCAGGACCTCAACCGCCTGCGCGCCGCACAGAACATGCGCGTGCTGGAAGGCCCCGAGGTGCGCACCATCTTCTTCGCGATGGACACCCACCGGCCCGAACTGCAGTACAGCAACGTGACCGGCCGCAACCCCTTCCAGGACGTGCGAGTGCGTCAGGCACTCTACCACGCGATTGACATCAACGCGATCCAGCGCGCGGTGATGCGCGGGCAGTCGGTCATCACCGGAACGCTCTTCCCCGAGCAGGTGAACGGCTATGTGCGCGAGGAAGACGTGCGCCTGCCCTTCGACGCCGCCCGCGCCCGCGCCCTGCTGGCCGAGGCCGGCTTCCCCAACGGCTTCGAAGTCACGCTCGACTGCCCCAACAACCGCTACATCAACGACGAGGCCATCTGCCAGGCGGTGGCCGCGATGTGGACGCGGGTCGGGGTTCGCACGCGCCTGAACGCCATGCCGCTCGGCCCCTTCTTCCAGAAGATCCAGCGCGACGACAGCAGCATCTACATGCTGGGCTGGGGCGTGCCGACGCTGGATGCGCTCTATTCCTTCCAGTCGCTGGTCCGCACGCGTGACGGCCAGCCGGGCAACGGCATCTGGAACCATGGCCGTTATTCCAACCCGCGCATGGACGCCCTGATTGACCGCATGGTGACCGAGAGCGGCGAGGCCCGCGCGGCCACGATCCGCGAGGCGCTGCGCCTCTACCGCGAGGACGTGCCCCACATCCCGCTGCACCACCAGATGATCCCCTGGGCGATGCGCGGCAACGTCACCATCCCGCACATGGCGAACAACCAGCCCTATTTCCGCTGGATGACCGTGAACTGACACCGTAACCCGCGCCGGCGCGGCCCCCCGCGCCGGCGTGCAGGACCCATCTGCACATGCTGGCTTTCATCGTCTCGCGCCTGTTGCAGGCGCTTCCCGTCATGTTCATCGTCTCGCTCATCAGCTTCGCCATGTTCGCCTATGTGGGCGACCCGGTGGCGATCATGCTGGGCCAGGACTACACCGTGGCCCAGCGCGATGCGCTGGTGCGCGAACTCGGCCTGGACCAGCCCTTCTTCGTGCAGTTCGGCACCTTCCTGGGCAATGCGGTCCAGGGGGAGTTCGGCCTTTCCTACCGCCTCTCCCGCCCCGTCTCGGACCTGATCCTGGAACGCGCGCCGGCCACGCTGGAACTCGCCCTCACCGCCGCCATCCTGGCGCTGGTGGTGGGCGTGCCGATGGGGGTCTATACCGGCCTCTACCGCAATTCCTGGCTGAGCCGCTTCTTCCTGACCTTCTCGCTGATCGGCGTCTCGCTGCCCACCTTCCTCATCGGCATCCTGCTCATCCTCACCTTCAGCGTGTGGCTGGGCTGGCTGCCGAGCTTCGGGCGCGGCGACGTGGTGCAGCTGGGCTGGTGGAGCACGGGCTTCCTGACCTGGAGCGGGATCAAGGCGCTGATCCTGCCCGCCATCACGCTGGGGCTGTTCCAGCTGACGCTCATCATGCGCCTCGTGCGTTCCGAGATGATGGAGGTGCTGCGGACCGACTACATCAAGTTCGCCCGCGCGCGCGGCCTGCCCAACCGCGCCATCCATTTCGGCCATGCGCTGAAGAACACGCTGGTGCCCGTCATCACCATCGCGGGGCTGCAGCTGGGCGGCATCATCGCCTTTGCCATCGTCACCGAGACGGTGTTCCAGTGGCCAGGCATGGGGCTCCTCTTCATCCAGAGCGTGGGTGCGGCCGACATCCCCATCATGGCGGCCTACCTGATGCTCATCGCGCTGGTCTTCGTCACCATCAACCTGGTGGTGGACCTGCTTTATTACGCGGTAGACCCGCGGCTGCGCGTCGGGCGCGGAGGGCACTGAGCCATGAAGGCCTTCTTCGACTCCGACCTCTGGTGGAGCTTCACGCGCTCGCCCGTGACCGTCATCTCGGCCATCGTGGCCTTCATCTGCATCGCGGGCGCGGTGTTCGCCACCTGGCTCGCCCCGCACAACCCCTTCGACCTCGCCTCGCTGCAGCTGCTCGACGCCTTCAAGCCGCCGGCCTGGGAGGCGGAGGGCGACCCCACCTACCTGCTCGGCACCGATGACCAGGGGCGGGACGTGCTGTCAGCCATCATGTATGGGGCGCGCGTCTCGCTGCTGGTGGGCTTCGCGGCCGTGGCCTTCTCCACCATCCTGGGCGTCTCGCTCGGACTGCTGGCTGGCTATCTCGGCGGCACGGTGGATGCGGTGCTGATGCGCATCGCGGACATCCAGCTGACCTTCCCCGGCATCCTGGTGGCGCTGCTGGTGGATGGCATCGTGCGCGCCGCCCTGCCGCGCGAGCTGCATGAGAACATCGCCCTCTTCGTCGTGATCTTCGCCATCGGCATCTCCAACTGGCCGCAATTCGCCCGCACCGTCCGCGGCTCCACCATGGTGGAGCGCAACAAGGAATATGTGCAGGCGGCGCGCGTGATCGGCCGCTCGCCGCTCAGGATCATGCTGAGCCACGTGCTGCCCAATGTCATGTCGCCGGTGCTGGTCATCGCCACGCTTTCGCTGGGCTTCGCCATCCTGGCGGAGGCCACGCTGTCCTTCCTGGGCGTGGGCGTGCCACCCACCCAGCCCAGCCTCGGCACCCTCATCCGCATCGGCAATGATTTCCTGTTCTCGGGCGAGTGGTGGATCACCATCTTCCCGGGCGTGGCGCTGATCGTGATGGTGCTCTCCGTCAACCTGCTGGGCGATTGGCTGCGCGACGCCCTCAATCCGAAGCTGCGCTGATGTCCCTGCTCGACGTGAAGAACCTGCGCGTGGAATTCCCCACGCGCCGCGGCACCCTGGTGGCGCTGGATGATGTCTCCTTCTCCATCGCGCCAGGTGAAATCCTGGGCGTGGTGGGCGAGAGCGGGGCGGGCAAGTCCATGACGGGTGCTGCCATCATCGGCCTGCTGGAACCGCCAGGCCGCATCGCCGGGGGCGAAATCCGGCTGGACGGCCGGCGCATTGACAACCTGCCCTATGAGGAGATGCGCCGCATCCGCGGCCGGCAGATCGGCGCCATCTTCCAGGACCCGCTGACCACGCTGAACCCGCTCTACACCATCGGCCGCCAGCTGGCCGAGACGATGACGACCCACCTGCCCATCGGCCCCGGCGAGGCGCGGGAACGCGCGATCGGCTGGCTGGAACTGGTGGGCATCCCGGCGGCGCGGGAGCGCATAGACAGCTACCCGCATGAATTCTCCGGCGGCATGCGGCAGCGCGTCGTCATTGCCCTCGCCCTCTGCGCCGAACCGCGACTGATCGTGGCGGATGAGCCGACGACGGCGCTCGATGTCTCCATCCAGGCGCAGGTCATCGCGCTGCTGAAATCGCTGGCGCGCGAGAAGGGCACGGCCATGATGCTGGTGACGCACGACATGGGCGTGATCGCGGAGACGGCCGACCGCGTGGCCGTCATGTATGCCGGCCGCATCGCCGAAATCGGTCCAGTGCGTGAGGTGGTGAAGCACGCGAACCACCCCTACGCGCAGGGGCTGATGGGCTCCATCCCGCCGCTCGACCGCCGCGTGGACCGGCTGCAGCAGATTGACGGCGCCATGCCGCGCCTTTCCGCCATTCCATCCGGCTGCGCCTACAATCCCCGCTGTCCGCGGGCCTTTGACCGGTGCCGCGTGGAACGCCCAGAACTGATGCCCGCCGGCGCCACCGCCGCCGCCTGCTGGCTGCACGCGCCATGAGCGCCACCGCCGAGACGCGCCTGGCCGAAGCCCGCCGCGCCGACCTGACGCCGATGCTGGAGGTGGAGGAGGTCGCGCGGCATTTCGACGTCTCGCGCCCTTTGCTGCAACGACTGCTGGCGCGCGAGGGGCGGCGCATGCTGCGCGCGGTGGACGGCATTTCCTTCGCGATCCCGAAGGGCACCACCCTTTCCCTGGTGGGCGAGAGCGGCTGCGGCAAGTCCACCGTGGCGCGGCTGGCGGTCGGCCTCTACCCCACCACGCGCGGCCGCGTGCTGTTCGACGGCCAGGACCTGGCGCGGGCGCGCGCGGACAGTGCGCAGCGCAGCCGCATGCAGATGATCTTCCAGGACCCCTATGCCAGCCTCAACCCGCGCTGGCGCGTGGCCGACATTATCGCCGAACCCATCCGCGCCTTCGGCCTCGCCCCCTCGCGCGCGGATGAGGCCGCGCGTGTTGCGGAACTGCTGACGCAGGTGGGGCTTTCGCCGCTCGATGGCGCGAAGTTCCCGCATGAATTCTCGGGCGGGCAGCGGCAGCGCATCTCCATCGCGCGCGCCCTCTCCTCCCAGCCGGAATTCCTGGTCTGCGACGAGCCGACCTCGGCGCTCGACGTCTCGGTGCAGGCGCAGATCCTGAACCTGATGAAGGAACTCCAGGCGCGGCTGGGCCTCACCTACCTCTTCATCAGCCACAACCTCGCCGTGGTGCGCCAGGTCAGCGACCGCATCGGCGTGATGTACCTGGGAAAGCTGGTGGAACTCGCCCCGGCCGAGACCCTCTTCACCACCCCGCGCCATCCCTACACGCGGGCCCTGATGGAGGCGATCCCGGACCTTGGCATGACGGGGCGCGTGCGCACGCCGGTGGGGGGCGAGGTGCCCTCGCCCATCACCCCGCCCAGCGGCTGCGCCTTCCACCCGCGCTGCCCGCTGGCCCAGGACCGCTGCCGCGCCGAGGCGCCCGTCATGCACCCGGCCGGCGACGCGCAGGTGGCCTGCCACGCCGTCGAGGAAGGGCGGGGCTAGGCGCCCCTTCCCTCCGCCCCTGGCGTCAGGCGTCCATCGCCGCGCCAGGGCGGGTCAATGGTGATCGCACCGCCGGCAACGCGCGACACGCAGGCGCAGATCCGCCGGTTCTCGTGGTGCTGGCGCTCCGAGAAGAACACGTCGCGGTGGTCCACGCGGCCCTCCACGGCCAGCACATCCAGCGCGCAAAGCCCGCACTCGCCGCGTCGGCAATCGGACAGCACGCCGATGCCCGCGGCCTCCAGCGCCTCCAGCATGCTGGCGCCGGCGGGCACCGTCACCTCGCGCCCGAAGCGGGGGATGCGGACGGTGAACGCGCTGGCCGTGGCCTGGCCGGAGGAGCCGAAAGTCTCAAAGACCAGGCTGGCCGCCGGCCGCCCCGACGCGGCCCAGGCGCGGCGCGCCGCCGTCAGCAGGCCGATAGGGCCGCAGACATAGGCCTCCGCATCCGGGGAGAGGTCCGCGAAGATCGCGTCCAGGTCCGGGCGGCCGCATTCGTCTTCCGCCTGCACCGTCAGCGCGGGGCCGAGCAGTGCCGAAAGCTCGTCGAGATAAGCCATGGAGGCGCGCGACCGCCCGGCATAGACCATCCGCAGGCGGGCGCCGCGACGCGCCAGCACCTCCGCCATGCCGACCAGCGGGGTGACGCCGATACCGCCCGCGAGCAAGAGCACCTCGGCCGCGCCGGCCGCCAGTTCGAAATGGCTGCGCGGATGGGAGATGGCGAGCCGCGCGCCCGGCTCCAGCGCCCACATCGCGGGCGAGCCGCCACGGCTCTCCGCCGCGCGCTGCACCGCAATCCGCCAGGCCCCATCGCGCGGCCCCGCGCCGACCAGCGAGTAATGGCGCAACGCGGGCCGCCCGCTGATGTCCAGGCGCACGCAAAGATGCGCGCCCGTGGGATAGGCAGTGGCGCCGCCATCCGGCACCAGCGTGAACTCACGGATGGCGGGGGCGAGCAGACGCGTGCCACGCAAGGTCGCCATGGTCCAACGGTCGTCGCGCTCCATGGCGGTCAGGCCCAACCGCGCCGGCGGATCAGCACGCCGCCCCGCACCAGGCGCAGCGAATCCTGGTCATGCAGGACCAGTTCCAGGTTGCGGCGGGCAAGGCGCGCATGCTCGCGCATCAGCGCCTCGGCACGCGCGGCCTCGCGGTGCTCGATGGCCTCGACCACGGCGCGATGATGCTCCTGCGCCACCACCAGCACCCGCTGGGAGGCAGGCAGCGCCGCCTGGGCCAGCACGAAGCCCGAGGGCGAGGCGAAGGGCAGCGCCACCACGCGGCCGATCTGCCGCGCCACGACCGCGCTGCCTGCGGCCTCCACCAGCAATTCGTGGAAATGGGCGTTGAGCGCGACATAGTCCGTGAAGCCGTCCTCGCTGATGGGGGGCGTCGTGGCCTCGTCCATCCGCACCAGCAGGCGCCGCATCTCGGCGAGCGTGCCGCCGGGCGCGCCGCGCTCGGCGGCCAGGCGCGCGGCATGGCCCTCCAGCGTGCCGCGCAGCTCGATCGCATCGTGGATCTCCTCCTCGGCGAAGGAGTTCACGGCGAAGCCGCCGGAGGGAATGGGTTTCACCAGCCCCTCCTCGGCCAGGCGCACCAGGGCGGCGCGCACCGGCGTGCGCGACGCACCGAGACGCTCAGCGACGGAGGGTTCGGACAGGCGCTCGCCAGGCTGCAATTCGCCGCTGAGGATCAGGTCGCGCAGGCGGAGCTGGGCGGAAAGGGTCTGGGACATGTCACTCCGCCGCCATGCCATGCGGCGCGTGTTCCGCGGCCACCATGCGGTCAATGATGCGCCGTGCCCACATGGAGCCGGCGTCTATGTTCAGGTTGTAGAAGACGTGGCCGGGGTTCTCCTCGATGGCGCGCTGCTGCGCTTCGACGATGGCCTCATCCTGGGCGAAGATGCGCGCCACGCCCTGCTTGATCTGCGTCGTGACCAGCTGCTCGTTCAGGCGGTAGTCGCGCGCATTGGCCCAGAAATAATGGCAGGTGCCCCCGGTCGCGGGGGTGATGGTGTTGATCACCACCATGCTGACGCCCTGGCTCCGGTCGCCCTGCGGCGCGCCGGTGCCGGTGGCGGCGACGCCCACGTCAATGGCCACCGTGCAGGGCGCCTCGAAGCGGATGATCTGCCAGCGGTCCACCCGCCCGGGCCGGCCATATTGCTGGCGCCAGAAGGGCGGCGGCTCGATGTCGATCATCCAGCGCGTCACGGTCGCGGTGCGCTCGCCATGCGTCACCTCGAAGGGGGCCTCGGCCACATGGTCGTCGCCGATGCTGTCGGCATGGATGAAGGTCTCGTGCGTCAGGTCCATCAGGTTGTCCACCAGCAGGCGGTAGTCGCAGCGGGCCTGGATCAACCCGCCATCGCCCGCCCAGGCGGGGTCGTCATTCCAGTGCAGGTCGGGCACCAAGGCGGGGTCGGCCAGCGCGGGATCGCCCGGCCAGACCCAGACGAAGCGATGCCGCTCGACCACCGGAAAGCTGCGCACCCGCGCGGCAGGATTGATGGTCTCCTGGGAGGGCATGTGGGTGCAGCGGCCCCGCGCGTCGAAGCGCAGCCCGTGATAGCCGCATTGCACCTCGTCCCCGCGCAGACGCCCCATGGAGAGGGGCAGCAGGCGGTGCCAGCAGGCATCGAGCAGCGCCACCGCGCCACCCCCCATGGTCCGGTAGAGCACCAGCTTGCGGCCGCAGATGGTGCGCGGGAGCAATTCCCGCCCGACCTCATGGTCCCAGGCGGCCGCATACCAGGCGTTCAGGGGGAAGGAGGGTGACGAAGCCATCACTGACATCCATCATGTGATACAGTCTGTATACAGGTTGATCCGCTTCTGGGCAAGCGGTCATGCGGACCCATGCATGGTCAATGGAAAATCCAAGTTTCTTGTTGATTGGTCCATCGACCCGGCGGCGCGGCCTGTGCAGATGTAAACAGTCCAAGAAAGTGAGGCCAAGCGTGCATACAAGCACCCTGTCCACATCCCCCGTGCACGGGCGCGGGCCATGCTGTCTCCGCGGCACGAAAGCCATCAGGCCTTGAGCGCCCCGGCTTTCCCAGCGCCGCAAGGCGCCGCCCCGCCCATGGCCCCGATCTCCCGCCGTGCGGGGCTCGCACTGCTCGGGCTGCCCGCCCTCGCCCTTCGTCCGGCGAAGGCCCAGACCGACGGCTTTCCAAGCCGCCCGATGCGCTTCTTCGTGCCCGTCTCGGCCGGCGGTTCAGCCGATGCCCAGGCGCGCCTCGTGGCCCAGCGCCTGTCCGAACGCTGGGGCCAGGGCGTGGTCGTGGAGAACCGGCCCGGCGCCAACGGCATCGTCGCCGCCCAGGCCTTCCTGCAGGCGCCGGCCGATGGCCACACGGTCTACGCGACCCCCTCGGGTCCCATCGCCATCAACCCGCATCTCTATCGCCGCCTGCCCTATGACCCGTTCCGGGACTTCGCCTTCGCCTCGCTGATCAGCGTCATCCCGCTGGTGCTGGTGGCGCACCCCTCGCTGCCCGCCAACACCCTGCAGGAATTCCTGGCCCTGTCCCGCCGGCAGGGCGATGCGCTGGCGCATGCCTCGGCCGGCATCGGCACGCCCTCGCACCTCACCATCGCCATGACGCGCGCGATGGGACAGGGCGGCAACCCCACCCATGTGCCCTTCGGCGGCTCGGCCCCCGCGCTGACCTCGCTGGTGTCGGGCCACACGATGGCCATGTGGGACGCCGCCTTCTCGGCCGCGCCCTTCGTGCGCGACAACCGCCTCAAGGCCATCGCGGTCGCCCATCCCACGCGCCTCGCGCTCATGCCCGACGTGCCCACCACCGCCGAGCAGGGCGTGCCTGAGTTGCTCTCCGCCACATGGATGAGCCTGTGCACCCATGCGAACGCGCCACCCGACCGCGTGCGGCGCCTCTCGGCCGAGGTGGACCGCATCCTGAACCAGCCAGACGTGCGTGAGCTGCTGGCCAGCCAGGGCGCCATCGTGCGCGGCGGCACGCCCGAGGAATTCGCGGCCTTCGCCCGCGCGGAAAGCGAGAAATGGGGCCGGCTGGTGCGTGAAACCGGCGCCTCCATGGACTGACGCCACCCATACCGAGACAGGCAGAGGAAGCTGTTCATGATCCCGCTCAACGTCAACGCGCGCGCGGTCACGGTCGAAGCGGCGCCCGACACGCCGCTGCTGTGGGTGCTGCGTGAGCACCTCGGGCTGACAGGCACGAAGTATGGCTGCGGCGTCGCGGCCTGCGGCGCCTGCACCGTGCACCTGGATGGCGAGGCGGTACGCTCCTGCGCCATCGCGGTGGGCGATGTGGGCGGCCGCGCCGTCACCACCATCGAGGGCCTGCCCGGCGGCGCCGAGCACCCGCTGGTGCGCGCCTGGGTCGCGGTGCAGACGCCGCAATGCGGCTACTGCCAGACGGGGCAGATCATGCAGGCCGCGACACTGCTGGCGCGCAGCCCGCGGCCCAGCCGCGAGGAGATCCTGGACCACATGCAGGGCAACCTCTGCCGCTGCGCCACCTACAACCAGGTGGTGGATGCCATCCAGCACGCGGCGCGGGAGGCGTGAGATGAGCACCGGCACCACCCTGACCCGCCGCGGCGTGCTGGCCGGCGGCCTGGCCTTCACCTTCGCCTTCACCGCTGGCGAGAGCGCGACGGCGCAGCCCGGCACGGGGGCGCTCAACGCCTATGTCGCCATCGCCCCCGACGGGACCATCACCATCCAGGCCCCGGTGCCGGAGATGGGCCAGGGCACGAACACCGCCCTGCCGCTGATCGTCGCGGAAGAACTGGATGCCGACTGGACGAAGGTCCGCATCGAGACGGCGCCGGTGCGCGCGGCCTATGACAGCCCCATCTTCCGCAGCCAGTTCGTGGTGGCGAGCCTCTCCGTGCGCGGCTACTGGATGCCGTTGCGGATGGCCGGCGCGCAGGCGCGGCGGGTGCTGCTGGATGCGGTGGCGGCGCGGTGGGGCGTACCGGTGGAGCAGCTTTCCACCGAGCCCAGCACCGTGTTGCATGCCGCCTCCGGCCGGCGCATGAGCTATGGCGAGGTGGCCCGCTTCGCGCGCGCCCCCGCCACCCTGCCCGAGATCACGCCCGCGGCGCTCAAGCCCATCTCGGCCTTTCGCCTGATCGGACGGGACGTGGCGCGGTTCGACGTGCCGGCCAAGGCGCTGGGCCAGACCATGTTCGCCATGGATGTGCGCCTGCCCGGGATGCTGCACGCGACCGTGGCGCGATCGCCCCGGCTGGGCGCACGGCCGCTGTCGCACAATGGCGCGGCGCTGCTGCAACGGCCGGGCATCACCCATGTGCTGCCGCTCGACCAGGGTGTCGCCATCCTGGGTGAGCGGGTGGAGGCGGTGCTGGCCGCGCGGCGGGCGCTCTCCGTGCAATGGTCGCCCGGCGAGGGTGCGACGCATGATTCCGAAGCTGCGCTGGCGTCCTACCTCCAGGACGTGCGCGACGCCACGAAGCCCGGCGTGCAGGTCCTTCGCTCCGGCGAGCCGGAGCAGGCCCTGGCCGGCGCCGCGCGCGTGCATAGCGCCGAGTTCACGACGGACTATGTCTATCACGGCCAGATGGAGCCGCTGACTTGCGTGGCGTCCGTGACCGAGGCCGGCGCCGAGATCTGGGCCGGCACCCAATGGCCGAGCCTGGTGCGCGACGAGGCGGCGCGCATCCTCGGCATACCGGCCGAGCGGGTCACGGTGCATATGCTCACCATGGGCGGCGGCTTCGGCCGTCGCGCGGCCATTGATTACGCGGTGGAGGCGGTGCATGTCGCGCGCGCCGTGGGCCGCCCCGTGAAGGTGATGGCCACGCGCGAGGACGACGTGGCCAACGCCCATGTCCGGCCGATGACGGCGCACCGCATCGAGGTGGGGCTGGATGCGGCGGGGCGGATCACGGCATGGCGCCACCGCCTGGCCTCGGACCTGGTGGTGCCGCAGCTCTATGGTCGCGCGCGGCTGGAGGCGCAGCGCGGCGTGGACCACATCGTGACCTATCATGCCAATGTCGCGCATTACGACGTGCCGGCCACGCTGACGCAGCACCTCTACCGCGAGCATGGCGTGCGGACCGCGCCCTGGCGCGGGATCGGGGCGGGGCCGAACGCCTTCGCGGTGGAAGCCGTGGTGGACGACCTGGCCCGCCAGTCGCAGACGGACCCGCTCGCCTATCGCCTCGCGCTGCTGCGCGATGCGCGGGCGCGGGCGGTGGTCGAGGCGGTGGGCGCCATGGCGGACTGGAACCGCCCGCGCAGCGGCACGCATCTGGGCATCGGCTTCGCCAAGCTTGGCCTGCCGCAGTTGGGCGAGGCGCTGGCGGCGACGGTGGCCGAGGTGACGGTGGACGCGACCGCCGGCACGCTGCGCGTGCTGCGCCTGTGGTGCGCGGCTGATGTGGGCCTCGTGGTGCAACCGCGCAACGCCATGCGGCAGATCGAATCCTCGCTGCTCTGGGGCGTCTCCAGCGCCCTGACGGAGCGGCTGACCATCCGCGATGGCGCCGTGCAGCAGGGCAACTTCACCGACTACGAGATGCTGCGCGCGCCAGAGACGCCCGAGGTGCAGCTTCGCCTCGTAGGCGGGGGCGAGGTGCCGCTGCCGGTGGCGGAGCTTGGCCTGGGCACCGTGGCGCCGGCCATCTCCAACGCGGTGCTGGCCGCGACTGGAAAGCGGCTCGCGGCACTTCCCTTCACGCCGGACCGGGTGCGCGCCGCGCTGGCCGGCTGAACCCTCGACAGCATTCTGGAATCCCTCATGACCGCACTTCGTCCCTTCCGCGCCGACCATGTCGGCAGCCTGCTCCGCACCGGCACGCTCAAGGCCGCGCGCGAGGCGACGCTCGCCGGCCGCATGTCCCTCGCCGAGTTGCAGGAGGTGGAGGACCAGGAGATCGCGGCCCTCGTCGCGAAGCAGGAGGCGATCGGCCTGCACAGCGTTACCGATGGCGAGTTCCGCCGCGCCTACTGGCATTTCGACTTCCTGGAACGCCTGCCCGGCGTCTCCTCCGAGGACGGCGACAGCGGCATGAACTTCAAGGGCGGTGTGGGCGTGCCCAAGACCCTGCGGATCAATGACCGCGTGGGCTATGCGGCGCACCCCATGGTGGGGCATTTCCGCTACCTGGCCACACGCGCGCGGCAGACGCCCAAGATGACCATCCCCGGCCCCTCCATGCTGCACTACCGGGGCGGGCGGAAGATGATGGCCCCGGGCCTCTATCCCGACATGGACGAGTTCTACGCCGATGTGGGCCGCGCCTATGCCGGTGCCGTCGCGGACATGTATGCCGCGGGCTGCCGCTACCTGCAGCTCGACGACATCTCCTTCGCCTATCTCTGCGACCCAGCGCAGCGCGAGATGCTGCGCGAGCGCGGCGACGATCCTGAGCGCCAGCCCGGCATCTATGCCGGCATGGTCGCCACCGCGCTCGCCGAAAAGCCCGCGGACCTGCTGATCACCATGCATCTCTGCCGGGGCAATTTCCGCTCCACCTTCATCGCCTCGGGTGGCTACGAGCCGGTGGCGGAGGTGCTGTTCAACGCCATGCCGGTGGATGGCTACTTCATGGAATGGGACAGCGACCGCGCAGGCGGCTTCGAGCCGCTTCGCTTCCTGCCAAAGGGCAAGACGGTGGTGCTGGGCCTCGTCACCTCCAAGACCGGCACACTGGAAAGCAAGGACGACATCAAGCGCCGCATCGAGGAGGCCGCGAAATTCGCGCCGCTCGACCAGCTCTGCCTCAGCCCGCAATGCGGCTTCGCCTCGACGCAGGAGGGCAACACCCTGGCCGAGGAGGAGCAGTGGCGGAAGCTCGAGATGATCGTCGAGGTGGCACGCGAGGTGTGGGGCACGGCGGCCTGAACACACGACAATCAACAAAGAAGGGAGACAGGAGATGACAAGCATCGGACGGCGGGGGGCCCTGGCGCTCGGAACCGCGGCGCTGGCCCTGCAGGTGCCAGGCGCGCGGGCGCAGACCGTGCCGCGCAACGTGCGGATGCTGGTGGGCTTCGCCGCCGGCGGCCCCACCGACCTGGTGGCCCGCCTCTATGCCGAGCGGCTGCGCCCCAACTACGCGCCGGCCGCGCTGGTCGAGAACCGGCCGGGCGCCACGGGCCGCCTGGCGTTGGAAGCCGTCCGCACCGCCGAGCCCGATGGTGCCACCATGCTCATGTCGCCAGCCAGCGTGATGACGCTGCAGCCGCACATCTTCCCGCGCGAGGCGCGGCATGACGCGCTGACCGACTTCGTGCCGGTCTGCACGCTTTGCGAATTCGCCTTCGGCATCGCGGTGACGGCCAGCCACCCCGCACGGAACTTCGCCGAGTTCACCGACTGGCTGCGCGCCCAACGCGGATCGGATGTTGTCTTCGGCTCGCCCGGCGCGGGTTCGGGCGGGCACTTCGTGGGCGACATGGTGGGCCGTGCCCTGGGCGTCACCATGAACCATGTGCCCTATCGCGGCGCCGCGCCGGCGGTGACGGACGCCGTCGCCGGCAACATCCCCATGGTGGTCACGGTGCTGTCCGACATCATGCCGCACCATGGCCGAGGGCTGCGCATCCTGGCCATCTCCGGCCCGGAGCGCGTGTCGCGCCTGCCCGATGTGCCGACCATCGCCGAAAGCGGCTTCCGGGACCTGATCGTGACCGACTGGATGGGGCTGTTCCTGCCGGCACGCACACCCAACGCCATCGCGCTGTCGCTCTACAACACCGTCGCGGCGGCAGCGGCGACGCCGGAAGTCCGCACCGCGCTGGACCGGTTGGAATTCCTGCCCATCATCACGCGCCCCGATGACTTCGCCGCGCGCATCGGGCGGGAGCGGGAGAACTGGGCCCGCATCGTGCGTGAAAGCGGCTTCCAGCCGCAGACCTGACGCCACGCCGTGACGGCGCGCCTTCCTTCAGGCGAAGGCGGCCGTCACCTCCGCCGGAATCGGCGCGGAGCGGATGCGCCCGCCTTCGGCCTCGCGCACCGTCCAGACGCGCGTCTCGAAACCCTCCACGCCCAGCGCGCCATCGGCCTTCAGCAGCCGGTGGGCCACGTCGAAGGAGGAACGGCGGAAGGCGGTGATGCGGCTTTCGATCACGACCTCATCGCCATAGGCCGATGGCACATGGAACTTCGCCCGCGTGTCCACCATCGGAATGCCCAATATGCCGAAGCGCGCGATCCAGGCGATCTTGGGCATGCCCAGCGCCGCGTGGAACAGCGCCGCCGTCGAGGCATCGAACATGGCGAAGTAGCGCGGGTAGAAGACGATACCCGCGGGGTCGCAATCGCCCCACTCGATCGTCAGCGCGCGGCGGTGGACGAGGCGCGGTTCAGCCATGTCCATCGGGGTTCTCCAGCAGCAGCGCGATGCCCTGGCCGCCGCCGATGCAGGCCGAGGCCACGCCATAGCGCGCGCCGCGCCGACGCAGCTCCCGCGCCACGGTCACGCAGAGGCGCACGCCTGTCGCGGCGAGCGGATGGCCGATGGCGATGGCCCCGCCATTCACGTTCAGCCGCGCCTCATCCAACTCCAGTTCGCGCGCGCAGGCCATGACCTGGGCGCCGAAGGCCTCGTTGATCTCCACCAGTGCGATGTCATCGAGTGCCAGGCCCGTGCGCTCCAGCAGCGCGCGGATGGCGGGCACCGGCCCGATGCCCATGATCTCCGGCGGGCAGCCGATTGCGGTCGCCGCCACCAGCCGCGCCAGCGGCGCGCGCCCCTTCACCTCCGCGCCCGAGGCGATGACGGCCGCCGCCGCGCCATCCACCACCGCCGAGGAATTGCCGCCCGTCTGCAGCCCTCCGAAGGCGGGGCGGATCTTCGCTAGCTGTTCCACCGGCGAGGGGCGCGGATGCGTGTCGGCGGCGACGCTCTCCACCTTGCGCGGCAGGTGGATGCCGCGGTCCTTCATCCCCTCGCGCGTGAAGGCCTCACTGACGACCGGCACCACCTCGTCCTCGAAGAAACCCGCCGCGCGCGCGGCCAGGGCGCGGTCGAAGCTGCGCGCGGCATAGGCGTCCACCTCCGCGCGGGTGAAGCCGTGGCGCCGTGCCAGCTCCTCCGCCGTGCCGCCCATGGTCAGGCCGCAGGCGGGGTCGAGCAGTGCCTCCCACAGGAAGTCCTTGAACTCGACGGGCGCGCCCAGGCCGAAGCCGCCGCGATGGGTGAAGGCGGCGATGGGGTTGCGGCTCATGCTCTCGGCGCCGGCGGCGAGGGCGAAGCGCACGCCATGCCGCTCCACCGCCGTGGCCGCCTGGGTGATGGCCTCGATGCCGGTGCCGCAGACCCGCTGCACCAGCAGCGCCGGCACCTCGACCGGCACGCCGGCATAGAGGCCGATGTGGCGCGGCAGCATGTAGGCATCGAAGCTGGCCTGCGCGACCGAGCCGGCGACGACATAGCCGATCTCCGACCCATCCAGCCCCGCCTTGGCCAGCGCCGCGCGCGCCGCCTTGATGCCGAGGTCAATGGGCGAGACGAGGCCGAGCGGCCCGCCGAGATCGGCGAAGGGGGTCCGGGCGCCGGCGAGCAGCCAGGCGTCCTCCCAGCTCATGTGCAGGGCGGTCATGCGGGGTCTCCAACAATGATGACATGGGCGGGCGGCGTCTCGGCATAAAGCTCCGCCACCAGCGCGGCGCGGCGCGCCAGCACGGCGCGCTGGTTGACGGAGGCCTTGTCGGTGATCTCGCCGGCCTCGATCGAAAGGGGGTCGGTCAGCAGCGTGGCGCGGGCGATGCGCTGGCTGCTCGCACCCGCCTCGGCCGCCAGGGCGCGCAGGCGTTCGGCCAGGATGGCCCGCAGGGCGGGATGCGTCATGGGGTGCTGCCCCTCCGGCACCAGCGAGAGGATGGCCTCGGGCGCGGGGAGCAGGATGGCCGTCAGCATGTCGCGGTCGGGCGCCGCGATCACGGCATCCTTCACGAAGGGCGCCAGCGCGGCCACCAGGCGCTGGCGCAGCGGGCCAACGCTGACCCAGGTGCCGGTGGAAAGCTTGAAATCCTCGCTGATGCGGCCGTCGAAGCGGAAGCCCTTGTGCAGGTCGTCAGCGTCGAGCGGCACCAGCGCGTCGCCGAAGCGGTACCAGCCCTCCTCGTCGAAGGCCGCCTCGGTCGCGGCGTGGTTGCGCCAGTAGCCGGGCGTGATCGAGGGGCCGCGGACCCGCGCCTCCATCTTGTCGCCGACCGGGGCGAGCTTGAGCTCCACCCCAGGCACGGGCAGGCCCACCGCGCCGGACTCCGAGAATTCCTCCCGCACGCAGATGGCGAAGGGGGCCGTCTCAGTGGCGCCAAGCCCGGTGATCATGGGGATGCGTTCGCCGCGCGTGGCGAGCGCCAGCGCGTCCAGCTCATCCCAGATGTGCTGCGGCAGGCCGGCCGAGGAATAGAACATCATCCGCAGACGGGAGAAGAAGGTGTCGCGCAGCGTCGCATCCTCCTTCAGCGCCTGCACCAGCTCACTGAAGCCGAGTGGCACGTTGAAGTGGATGTGTGTCGCGATCTCGCGCAGGTTCCGCAGGGATTCGGCGTAGCGCCCGGGCGTGGGCCGCCCGTCATCCATGTAGAGCGACCCGCCATTGTAGATCACGAGGCCCAGATTGTGGTTGCCGCCGAAGGTGTGGTGCCAGGGCAGCCAGTCCAGCAGCACGGGCGGCTCCTCGGAGAGGAAGGGGAAGGCCTCGCGCAGCATCTGCTGGTTGGAGCAGATCATGCGCTGGGTGTTGATCACGCCCTTGGGCATGCCGGTGGAGCCGGAAGTGAACAGGATCTTGGCCGGCGCATCCGGGTCCATCGCCTCGGCGGCCGCCTCCACCGCGGGGCCGGCCTTGGTCGCGAGCAGTTCCGCGAAGAGGGTGGCGCGCCGCCCCTCGGGCGGGTGGCGTGAGACGATGAGGCTGGCATCCGCCGGGCAGGCGGCGGCGATGGCGTCGGCGAAGCGCTGTCCGTCCTCGGCGAAGACGATGGCCGGCCCGACCAGTTCCAGGCAGTGGCGCAGCTTGGCGAAATCCTTCGCCAGCAGCGCATAGGAGGGCGAGATGGGCGCGACCAGCACCCCCACATGCAGGGCCGCCAAGGTCAGCACCGCCTGGTCGAGACAGTTCGCCGACAGGATGGCAACCGGCCGCTGCACCGAGGCACCACGGTCGAGCAGCGCCTGCCCCACCGCGCGCACGGCATGAAGCATCTGCCCATAGGTGATACGCCGCCAGGCACCGTCCGAGGCCGGGTCGCGCCGGGCGATCAGCGTGCGGTCGGGGTCCTGCGCCGCCCAGCGTTCCAGGCTTTCGGTGAGCCGCCGCGGATAGGGGCCGAGGGCCCGCCGGGGCGTCACCAGGAGGGCGCCATCCGCGCGGCGCTCGATCGAGACCGGCCCCGGCCCCAACCGAGGCCGGGGCTTCTCCGCAAGTGGGCCCCTTGCCCCCCGAACATCTGACATCTCATCCCTCCGGCAGCCTCACGGTGGCCATGCGTTATGCTTTATAATTATATCACATAATACCATTGCCAAGGGGAAAGCGGCGCTGCATATCGAGGGCATGTCGCGAACGCCGAATCAGGACACCAGCCCGCCCACCGCCGCCGTCGAGGTAGATGAGGCACCGCTCGCGGGGGAATCCGCGAGGGGGCCCCTCGATGACCGGGTGGGCTTCTGGCTGCGCCTCGCGCAGATGACGGCCTTCGACATGTTCAACCAGGCCATGTCGCCACTGAGCCTGACACCGGGCCGTCTGGGCGCCCTGCTGCTGATCGAGGCCGGGACCGCACGCCGGCAGACCGACCTCGCGGAAGCGCTGCGGGTGAAACCACCCAACATGGCCGTGCTGCTGGGCGGGCTGGAACAGGAAGGCCTCATCCGTCGCGTGGAGGATGCCCGCAATAGGCGCGCCAACATCCTGCGGCTGACGCCGGCGGGGCGGGCCCTGCTGCGCAAGGCGCGGGAGCGTGAAGCCGCCATGGAGGCGGAACTCACCTCTGGCCTGGACGCGACGGAGCGCGCCGCGCTGATCCAGGCGCTGCGCCGGATTGCGGGGAGACGATGACGCAGGAGCTTGTCACCCTCGAGATGGCGGGGAACGTGGCGCTGCTCGGGCTGAACCGGCCCGCCAAGCGCAACGCCATCAGCGATGCGCTGCTGGCGGCCCTGGAGGAGCGCCTGGCCGTGGCGCAGCGCGACGCGCGCGCCATCATCCTGCACGGGCATGGCCCCTGCTTCTGCGCGGGGCTCGACCTGTCCGAGCACCGCACCCGCACGGCGGAGGAGGTGTTCCACCACTCGCGCGGCTGGCACCGCGTCTTCCGCATGCTGCGCGAGGGCCCCGTCCCCGCCATCGCCGCCGTGCATGGCGCCTGTGTCGGCGGCGGGCTGGAACTCGCGGCCGCCTGCCACATCCGGGTGGCCGACACGACCGCGGTCTTCGCACTGCCCGAAGGGACGCGCGGCATCTTCGTGGGCGGCGGCGCCACGGTGCATGTCGCGCGCCTCATCGGTGCCGCGCGGATGACGGATATGATGCTGACGGGCCGCACCCTGGACGCCGCGGCCGCCGAGCGCGCGGGCCTCGTCACCTATCTGGAGCCAGCCGGCGAGGCCTTGGCGCGCGCCCGCGAGGTGGCGTCGCGGGTGGCAGAGGCGGCGCCGCTGACCGTGGCCGGCGTGCTGCACGCCCTGCCGCGCATCCAGGACATGTCGGAATCCGACGGCCTCTTCGTGGAGAGCCTCATGGCCGCGCTGGCGCAGACCGCGCCCGAGGCGGAGCGTCGCCTGACCGCCTTCGTGGACAAGCGTGCGCCCAAGGCCGTCCAACCCCTGCCCTCCGGAGACTGAGCATGGAAATCTCGGGTGCATCGGCCATCGTCAGCGGCGGTGGCTCCGGCCTGGGCGAGGCCACCGCCGAGGCCCTGGCGCAAGCCGGCGCCAAGGTGGTGGTGCTGGACATTGACGCGGCCAAGGCCGAGATGGTGGCGGCGCGCATCGGCGGTGTCGCCATTGCGGGTGACGTGGCGGAGGAGGCAGTGGTGGCCGCCGCGGTGGAGACCGCCTCGCTGCTGGCGCCGCTGCGCGTCGTGGTGGCCTGCGCCGGCATCGCTCCGGCCGCGCGCATCGCGGGCCGCGGCGGCCCCCATGACCTGGCGCTGTTCGAGCGCGTGATCCGCGTGAACCTCATCGGCACCTTCAACCTGATGCGCGTGGCGGCCTCGCGCATGACCGGCAATGAGCCGCTGGCCGATGGCGAACGCGGGCTGATCATCTGCACGGCCTCGGTCGCGGCCTATGAGGGCCAGGTGGGCCAGGCGGCCTATGCGGCGTCGAAGGGCGGCATCGTGGCGCTGACGCTGCCCGCGGCGCGGGAGCTGGCGCGTTTCGGCGTCAGGGTCGTCACCATTGCGCCGGGCCTGATCCACACGCCCCTGATGGACACGCTGACGCCCGAGGCGCGCGAGGCCCTGTCACGCCAGCCGCTGTTTCCCCAGCGCCTGGGCAAGCCCGCGGAATTCGGCGCGCTGGTGCTGACCATCGCGGCCAACCCACTGCTGAATGGCGAGACCATCCGCCTGGACGGCGCGCTGCGCCTGCCGCCCGCGTGATCTATCCCGACTGAAGCGCCTTTCGCCGGGCCTTGCGGAAGGCGCTGGGCGAAATGCCCGCGTGCTTAGTGAAGAAGCGGCTGAAATAGGCCTCGTCGGAGAAGCCCAATTCATAGGCGATCTGCGCGATGGGCTGGCTGGAGTAGGTGAGTTCGCGCTTGCACTCGATGATGCGGCGGTCATGCAGGATGCGCAGCGGGGACTTGCCGACGGCCCGCATCGTCACCGCATAGAGCTGGCCCCGGCTCATGCCAAGCTGGCTTGCGATGTCGTCAATGCTCTCCTGCCGGCGGAAGTTGCGTTCCACATGCTCGCGGAAGCGGCGAAATCCGCTGGCCCCCTGGTTGCCGAGCGTCTCGGTGAGCTCCGACAAGGTCCGCGTGCGCAGGATGGCGACGAGAAGCAGCACCAGATGCGCCTGCAGCGCGGCGGTGACGCCGGTGCGCGGCAGGTCATGTTCGCGTGCGATGGCGCGCATGGTGGCGGGCATGGAGATCGCGATCTCCTCCTCGTCCCGCGCCGCGGCGTAGACGGGCCGCAACAGCAGTTGGGCCAGGCGCTCGCCTTCCGGCACGCCCGCGATGCTGCCCGCCACCACATCATCCGAGACGGTCAGCACATGGCCCTCCGTGCCCGTGTCGAAGCGGAAGCCGTGCACGGCGGCGGAGGGCATCCAGACGAACCAGGGTGCCACGAAATCCACCTTCTCGCCCTCGACCTCCAGCGTGCCGCCGCCCTCCTGCACCAGCACGCATTGCGCCAGGTTCTCGTGGCGATGGACCAGGATTTCCCAATCATGCGCGGGGGCGCGGGAGGAGATGGTCTCGATGTGGACGTAGCCGCCCGAAGCCTGCCCCGCCGCCGCGCCATAGAGACCGAAAACGGGGATGCGGTAGAGGCGCCCTGCCGGGGAAGGCCTCTCGGTTCTGGGCATGAATCGCTCGCAAATGTCCAAGTCTTGCGTCGTTTCGAGCCTACAGTCGGGGGCGGGCTTCCACTAGTGAAAATCATCCGCCGCCCAGGCGCGAAACAGGGGAAGGGACACGGATGCGGCACCAGGTGGTCATCATTGGCGCCGGCCCTTCCGGCCTTCTGCTTGGCGCGCTGCTGCATCAGGCGGGGATCGACACGCTGATCCTGGAGCGCCAGTCGCGTGACCATGTGCTGGGCCGCATTCGCGCCGGCGTGCTGGAGGACGGGACGGTGGGCCTGCTGCGTAAGGCGGGTGTGGCCGCACGGCTGGAGCGGGAAGGCCTGGTGCACGAGGGCTTCGCGCTGAACTTTGCGGGCCGCCACCTGCGCATTGACATCCGCGCCCTCACCGGTGGGCGCAGCGTCACGGTCTATGGGCAGACGGAAGTGACGCGGGATCTGATGGAGCATCGCGCCGCGCTCGGCGCCCCCATCATCTTCGGCGCGCGCGATGTGGCGCTGCACGGCTTCGACGGACCCAACCCCCACGTCACCTGGACCGAGGAAGGCCAGGCGCGACAGACCGCCTGCGACTTCATCGCGGGCTGCGATGGCTATCACGGCGCCAGCCGGGCGAGCGTGCCCGCCCGCGCGATCGAGACCTTCGAGCGCATCTACCCCTTCGGCTGGCTGGGCGTGCTGGCCGACGTGCCGCCCTGTTCACATGAATTGATCTATGCGGGGCATGAACGCGGGTTCGCGCTGTGTTCCATGCGCTCGGCCACGCGCAGCCGGTATTACGTGCAGTGCCGCGCGGATGACGATCCCGCCCGCTGGACCGACGACATGTTCTGGGACGAGTTGCGCCGGCGCCTCGATCCCGCAGCGGCCGAACAGGTGGTGACCGGCCCGCCCATCGAGAAATCCATCGCCCCGCTTCGCAGCTTCGTGGCCGAGCCCATGCGCTTCGGCCGCCTCTTCCTGGCGGGCGATGCCGCGCACATCGTCCCGCCCACCGGCGCCAAGGGGCTGAACCTCGCCGCCGGTGACGTGCATTATCTGTCCGAGGCGCTGGTCGAATACTACCAGGACCGGTCGGAGGCCGGCATCAATGCCTATTCCGCCCGGGCGCTGGAGCGCGTGTGGAAGGCCGAGCGCTTCTCCTGGTCGCTGACCACGCTGCTGCACCGCTTCGACACCAGCACCCCCTTCGAGCGCCGCATGCAGGATGCCGAGTTCGCGCTGCTCGCCTCATCCGAATCGGCGCGGCGCGTGCTGGCCGAGAACTATGTGGGCCTGCCCTACTGAAGCCAGAGGAGGAGAGAACGCCATGCCCCCGGACCAGACGCCACCGCCGCCGCTGGGCGGCTTCATGGCCCGCAACCGCGCGGCGCAGCCCGCGGCCCTCCACCCGCCCTACAAGACCAGCGTCTGGCGTTCGCCGCGCGCGCCGCTGCTCTCCTTCCCCTCCTCGCTCAGTGAGGAGACGGGACCTGTCTTCGGCCAATCCCTGCTGGGCCCGCTGGACGCGGACCTGCTGAGCAATTTCGCCGCCCCCGGCGAGACGGCCATCGGCCCGCGCATCATCGTGCATGGCCGGGTGGTGGACGAGACGGGCCGTGGCGTGCCCGGCGCGCTGGTGGAGGTGTGGCAGGCCAATGCCGGCGGGCGCTACCGCCACGCGAAGGAAGGGTACCTGGCGCCGCTCGACCCGAATTTCGGCGGCTGCGGGCGCTGCCTGACCGATGCGGAGGGCCACTACAGCTTCCGCACCGTCATGCCAGGCCCCTACCCCTGGCCCAATGGCGGCAATGACTGGCGGCCCGCGCATATCCACCTTTCGCTGTTCGGCCCCTCCTTCGCGCAGCGCCTCATCACGCAGATGTATTTCGAAGGCGACCCGCTGATTCCGCTCTGCCCCATCCTGGGCGCCGTCACGGATGCGGCGGCGCTGCAACGCCTCGTCGCCAAGCTCGACATGCAGGCCACCATCCCGATGGACAGCCGCGCCTTCCGCTTCGACATCGTGCTGCGCGGCCGCCGCCAATCCGTCTTCGAGAACCGCAAGGAGGGGCTGTGATGCCGCCTTTCATCGAGACCGCCTCGCAGACGGCGGGGCCCTATGTGCATATCGGCTGCACACCCAATGTCTGCGGCATCGCGATGTATGGCGGGGATCTCGGCGCCGTGATGAAGACCGGGCCGGTGCGCGGCGAGGAGATCACGGTCACCGGCGCCGTGCATGACGGCATGGGCGCGGTGCTGAAGGATGCGCTGGTGGAAATCTGGCAGGCCGATGCGGCCGGCCTTTTCAACACGCCGCACGAGCGCCGCGGACAGGCGGACCCGAACTTCACGGGCTTCGGCCGCTCGGCCGGCGACATGAACACCGGCGAATTTACCTTCCACACGGTGAAGCCCGGCCGCGTGCCCTGGCCCGACGGCCGGTTGCAGGCGCCCCATGTCAGCGTCTGGGTGGTGGCGCGCGGCATCAATATCGGCCTGCAGACGCGGCTTTATTTCGCCGATGAAGAGGCCGCCAATGCCGAGGACCCCATCCTGTCGCGCATCGAGCACCGCGCGCGGGCGGAGACGCTGATCGCGCGGCGCACGGGGCCGGGGGCCTACCGCTTCGACATCCACCTCCAGGGGCCGAAGGAAACCGTCTTCCTGGACATCTGAAGGCGCTCAGGTCGCGCTCAGCACCGCCAGAAGCGGGGTGGCCGTCCAGCGGGCCAGGGCAGCATGGAATGGCGGCCCGGCGTAGCGCGCGGCGCTGCGCCAGACGCCGACCAGCGCCAGCAAATTGTAGGGCAGCGACATGCCGTAGCCGACCAGGTAGGCCGGCAATATCTGGCCTTCCTTGAACAGCAGGAAGAAGCCGATGGTGGTTGAGATGTTCACCACCAGCGCGCCGATCACCGCCCAGTTCCAGAAGGCGACATCGAGCGGGGCTTCGCCGCGCCAGAGGCGCAGGGCGGCGCGCACCCTCAGCCCTTTCCGCGCTTCGCCAACTCCTCGATGAGGATGGAGACAAGGCCCGTCCAGCCCGTCTGGTGCGAGGCGCCGATGCCCGCGCCATTGTCGCCATGGAAGTATTCGTAGAACAGGATGTTGTCGCGCCAGTGCGGGTCCGACTGGAAGCGCTCGGTGCCGCCATAAAGGGGGCGCCGGCCATCGGGGCCTGGCTCGAAAATGGAAACAAGGCGGCGGCTGATCTCGTCCGCCACTTCGTCCAGCGTCATCGTCACACCGGAGCCGGTGGGGCACTCCACTTGAAAGCGCTCGCCATAATGCGCGTGGAAGCGGCGCAGGCTCTCCACGATCAACATGTTGACGGGCATCCAGATGGGGCCGCGCCAGTTGGAATTGCCGCCGAACATGCCGCTGCTGGATTCGGCGGGCTCATAGGCGTCCACAAGGGTCTCGCCATCCACCTGCAGCGCATAGGGGTGGTCGCGGTGGCGCTGGGAGATGGAGCGGATGCCGTGGGGAGAGAGGAATTCCTGCTCGTCCAGCATGACGGCGAGGATGCGCCGCAGCCGGTCCTCACTCAGGAAGGAGAGCAGGATGGTCTGGTCCAGACCGTCATGAGTCTCGCTCGCCTGTTCCAGCAGTTCGGGCTGGCGGCCGAGGAACCAGCGTAGCCGGTCGCGGAAGACATCCTCGAAGTCGTCCTCGAGCGCCGGAATATCAATGGAGGAAACGGGCAGCAGCGGCGTGAGCCCCACGAGGGAGCGCACCTTCAGCTTCTGGTACTGCCCATGCCGCAGCGCCACGTCGAAATAGAAGCCCTCCTCCTCGTCCCAGAGATCCAGCGCGCCGTCGGTCTGGCGCGTCAGGTGGTTCATGGCGTCGGCGATGTAGAGGTAGTGCTGGAGGAACTTCACGCCGATCTCGATATAGACCTTGTCGTGCTTGGCCAGTTCGATCGCCATCTCCATCAGCACCAGCGCCGAGAAGCCCATCCAGGAGGTGGCATCCGCCTGGTAGAGGCGGAAGCCCTGGCGTTCCGCGGCCGTGCGGTCAATGACGCCAATATTGTCCATCCCCAGGAAGCCGCCCTGGAAGAGGTTGTTGTTGTCGGCGTCCTTGCGGTTCACCCACCAGGTGAAGTTCATCAGCGAGCGCTGGAAGATGCGCTCCAGGAAGGGCACGTCGCCCTTGCCGGTCTGGGCCAGCTCGCGCTTGTAGATTTCCCAGGCGGCCCAGGGGCCGACGGGCGGGTTCACATCCTCGAAGGCCCATTCATAGGCCGGCACCTGGCCAGTGGGCGACATGTAGAATTCGCGCGTCAGCAGCCGAAGCTGTCCCTTGGCGAAGCCCGGGTCCACCTGGGCGAGGACGACGCAGTGGAAGGCCATGTCCCAGCTGGCGAACCAGGGATATTCCCACTTGTCTGGCATCGAGAGCACGTCTTCGGCGTAGAAGTGCCGCCATTGCGCGTTGCGGCCATTGGCGCGTTCGGGGGGCGGCGGGTAGCGGTCGCCCTTCAGCCATTCCTCGACGACGTAGTGATAGAACTGCTTGCTCCAGAGCATGCCAGCCTGGGCCTGGCGCATGATGGCGCGGCGCTCGGGCGAGACGTTCTTCGGTAGCACCTCGTCATAGAAGGCATCGGCCTCGGCCGCGCGGTTGGCGAAGGTGGCGTCGAAATCGGCGCCCAATGTGGTCGCGGCGGCGTCGTTGGTCAGGCGCAGCCTCAGGGTCCAGCTCTCGCCGGGGGCCAAGGTGCGGCGGTGCAGGGCGGCGGCCTTGGTCCCCTCGCCCGCTGGATTCACGGCGCCGGCATCGCCATGCACCACGAAGTCGTGGAAGGCGTCCTTCGGGTGCGCGGGCCCGCCTTCCGCGCCGAAGAGACGGTGAATGTTGGTCTCGTTCTCGCAAAACAGAAGGCGTTCGGCACCTTCGGCGATGAGCCGCATGGGGCCGAGGGCGGGGTGCGTCGCTTCCACGACGTCCGCCGCCACGGCGCGCAACACCGGCTTCTCGCTGCCCTCCGCCCAGCTCCAGGTGTTGCGGAACCACAGCGTGGGCAGCAGCGTAACTTCGTGCGGATCAGGCCCGCGATTGGTGACGGTGATGCGCGCCAGGATGTCGGCCACCCCGCGCTTGGCATAGGCGATCTCGACATCGAAATACCGGTCCTCGTCGAAGGCACCGGTGTCAATCAATTCGTATTCCGGCGCGCGCGGGTCGGTGGATTTGCGGCGGGCGTTCTCGGCCAACAGGTCGCCATAGGGGAAGGCGCGGTGCGGATATTTGTAGAGCATCCGCATGTGGCTATGGGTCGGCGTGTTGTCCTGGTAGAAGTAGTATTCCTTCACGTCCTCGCCGTGGTTGCCCTCGCTGTTGGTCAAGCCGAACAGGCGTTCCTTCAGAATGGGGTCCGCGCCATTCCACAGGGCGAGCGCAAAGCACAGCCGCTGCTTGTTGTCGGAGATGCCACCCAGCCCATCCTCGCCCCAGCGGTAGGTGCGGGAGCGCGCGTGGTCATGCGGGAAATACTCCCAGGCATTGCCGTAGGGGCTGAAATCCTCGCGGACCGTCCCCCATTGGCGTTCGCTGAGATAGGGGCCCCAGAGCGCCCAATCCTCCTGGCCCGCGTCGCGGCTCTTGATACGCTGGGCTTCGCTCATGGCCTGGCCTTCCCTGTCTCGTCCTGGGCTTCCACCAGCGCCCAGGCGCGCAGCGCCTCGGCCACGGACCAGGCCTGGGCGATGCAACCGCGCGGGGCGTGGGGTGGGTCGCCTTCATAGATCTCGTTCAGTGTGCCGAGGCCCTGGCGCTGCGTCTCGCGCCCGATGGAATCCAGCCGCAACCGCGCCACCTCAGCGCTGCCGCCGGCCGCCAGGTGTGCCTCGATGAAGGGGCCGGCCAGCCAGCCCCAGACGGGACCCTGGTGATAGCCGCCATCGCGCGACGCCGAATCGCCGCCATAGGTGCCGCGATAATCGGGGTGCACGGGATCCAGGCTGCGTAACCCGCAGGGGCCGAGCAGCGCGCCCTCGCAGGCGGAAAGCACTGCCAGCCGCCGGTCCAGCGGCAGCAGTTCAGGCCGCAGGCTGGCGGCGAGGATCTGGTTGGGCCGCAGCGTGGCGTCATGACCGTCCGGCCCGTCCAGCACGTCGAAGCAATGGCCCGCCTGCGCGTTCCAGAAGCGCCCGAAGCCCTCCCGCGCCGTGTGCGCCAGGCCCGCATAGAGGCTGGCGTCGCGACCCAGCCGGGCCAGGCTTTCGGCCATCACGCGCAGCGCGTTGTACCACAGCGCGTTCACCTCGACGGGCTTGCCGGTGCGCGGCGTGATCTCGCGCCCGTTCACACGCGCATCCATCCAGGTGAGCTGCACCCCTGCCTCGCCCGCGCGCAGCAGGCCATCGGCCGGGTCCACGGCGATGCCATAGCGCGTGCCGCGGCGATGCCAGGCGATGATCTCCTCCATCACCGGCAGCAGGGCCAGCAGGGTGGCGTCGTCGCGCGTGGCCGCGTGGTATTTGCGGATGGCGTCGAAGAACCAGAGCGTCGCATCCACCGTGTTGTATTCGGGCGTCTCGCCGCCATCGGGGAAGCGGTTGGGCAGCATGCCCTGGTCCACGAAGCCCGCGAAGGTGAGCAGGACGGAGCGCGCGATCTCGGGCCGCCCAGTGGCCAGCGTCAGCCCCGGCAGGCTGATCATGGTGTCGCGGCCCCAATCCGCGAACCAATGGTAGCCCGCGATGACGGAATGCCCCGCGCGCCCCCCGGCATCCTGGCGCGCGATGATGAACTGGTCGGCGGACAGCACGAGTTGCCGGACCCAGTCCGGCGCTGCGGGCTGCAGGTTGGCGAAGCGGGCCAGCAGCCCCGCCTCGCGCGCACGGGCGCGATCGAGCGCGGTGGGGTCCGGTACGGCGGGCTCGCCGGCGGAGAGCACCACCTGCGCGCGGCCGCCGGGCGTGAGCGTGAGCGTGAAGCTCACCGCATGGTGGTGGTCCTGCCGGTCCTGCAGGCCGCGCTCCCGCTCGCGCGGAAGGTCGAAGCCGCGGAACCAGCCGGTGCCGGGATGCGCCTCGGCGCCCTCGGCCGCGATGTGCAGCGGCGTGGCGCCGGGGAAGGCCAGCACGCGCGCCGTGCCCTCGCCCAACGAAACCTCGGGCTGCCAGGAATCGGCCGTGGTGCGGGAATGGTGGTCGCGGTGGTCCACCAGGGCCTTCAGCGTCAGCCGCACCGGCCCGGCGCCCCGCACCAGGCGGTATTCCACGCGGGTGATGTTGCGGCCGGCCTCCATCCAGATGCGCTTTTCCAGCACCTCGCCACCGCAGGCGAAGCGCCAGCAGGGGATGGTGCCTTCCAGCCGGAAACTGTCGAGGAAGCGGTATCCCTGCGGCGAGGTCACGCCACCAGCCCAGTTCAGCGTGGCGAGCTCGTAGCGGCCCGACGCGCCCTCCATCTCCTCCAGCAGTGCGGCGGCCAGCAGGGTGCGGGCGGGGTGGGGTTCGAGCGCGGCCACCAGCAGCCCGTGATAACCGCGCGTGGGCGCGCCGGAGACCGTGCCCGAGGCATAGCCCCCGATCCCGTTGGTGATGAGCCACTCGCGCGACGAAGCCGCACCGAGATCGCCGCAGATGTCACGCCCGAGGATCATCGCCGTCACATCCGCCTCCCGCGTCAGGGCACCAGCACGAGCATGAGGTAGATGCCGAAAAGGGCCAGGTGCACCGCCCCCTTCAGCATGTCGGTCTTGGCGGTGCCGAAGGTGAGGCCCGCCGTGACAAGGGTGAGCACCAGCATGATCATGTGCGCCTGATCCAGGCCCAGCACGATGTCATGGCCGATGAAGTGCCCCACCAGCAGCACCGCCGGCACCGTCATGCCGATGGTGGACAGCGAGGAGCCGAGCAGGATGTTCACCGAGCGCTGCAACTGGTTCGCCCAGGCGGCGCGCAGCGCGGCCATGCCCTCGGGTGCGAGAATCAGCACCGCGATGATGACGCCCGTCATCTGCACCGGCACGCCCAGCGCGCGGTCCACGCGGTCCAGCGCCTCGGCCATGTCATGCGCGAGCAGCGCCACGGGAATGATGGTCAGCAGCAGGAAGAGGGCGTGGCGCACCACCTTCGCGCGGCTGGCGCGGGGGGTGCCCGCCCCATCTGGCTCGGGGCCGCGATGGCCGCCCGTCACCTCGGCCGCCGCCTCGGCGAAGAAGGAGCGGTGGCGGCTGGTCTGCAAGGCGAGAAAGACGCCGTAGAGGAACAGCGTGATGACGCCCAGCGTCGCCGCCTGCGCGAAGGAGAGCGTGGCGCCCGGCGTCGAGGTGGTGAAATTGGGCAGGACCATCGCGCAGATGGCGAGCGGCGTGAGCACCACGAGGAAGGAGCGCGCGCCCTCCAGGTTGTAGATCTGCTGCCGATGGCGGAACCCGCCCAGCAGCAGCGCCGCGCCCAGCAGCCCGTTCACGATGATCATGACCACGGCGAACATGGTGTCGCGCGCAAGGGTGGGCTCGCTGTTGCCCACCAGCATCACGGAGAGGATCAGCGCCACCTCGACCGTGACGGCCGAGAGCGTTAGCACCAGCGTGCCCAGCGGTTCGCCCAGTTCGTGCGCCACCGCCTCCGCGTGGCGCATCACGCCGATGGCGCCCCAGAGGATGGTGGTGAAGAGCACCACGACGATGACGAAGGACTGCCCCAGCCCCGCATGGCTGTGCGCGTCATGGCCCATCAGGGTCATCGCCAGGAACACCGCCCAGGCGACGCCCATCGGGCCGAATTGCTGCATCAGCGTGAAATGGGGGGCGCCATGCGCCGCCCCATGGGCCTCCGTGGAAGTGTGACTCAAAAGCCGATGATCCCGCGCAGATATTCCCGCGCCTTGCGCGCATGATCCAGGGGGTTGGCGCGGGCGGGGTCCTGTTCGGCCTCCACCACCAGCCAACCGGCGAAATCGGCATCGGCCAGGGTCTGCAGGATGGGGCGGAAGTCGATCGCGCCGTCGCCGGGCACGGTGAAGGCGCCCTCCATGATGGATTCCTGGAAGCTGAGGCTGCCCGCGGTCCCGCGCGCGATCACCTCGGGGCGGATGTCCTTCAGGTGGACGTGGCGGATGCGCTTCGCATGGGCGCGCGCCATCTCCAACGGGTCATCGCCCGACCAGGCGAGGTGCCCCGTGTCCAGCAGCAGGTGGACGCAGGAAGGATCGGTCGCGGCCATCAGCCGGTCCACCTCGGCGCGGGTCTGCACGCCCGTGCCCATGTGGTGGTGATAACACAGCTGCATGCCCCGGGCCTTGGCCATGGCGCCAAGCTTGTTCAGCCCCGCCACCAGCGAATCCCATTGCGCGTCGGTGAAGATGGGCTTGTTGGCCAGCGGCGTGACCGGCTGCTGGTGCACCGCGCCGCCCAGCTCGGCCACCACCACGTCGGTGCCGCCCATCTCCTGCATGAAGTCCATCTGCGCGATGAAATTCTCGATGGTGCGCTCTTCCATCGCCCGCGCGGTAAAGAGGGTGCTGACCCAGGGCTCGCTCACGCGCAGGCCGCGGCGGGCGAGTTCCGCCTTCAACACCGCCCGGTCCTTGGGGAAGTTGTGGCCGACGGAGCAGCCTTCATAGCCCGCCAGCGCCATCTCGCTCATGACCTGGCCCCAGCTCGTGTCATGGCCGAGCAAGGGGAAGTCATCATTGGTCCAGCAGGTGGGCGTGATGCCCAGCATCACCTTGTCACGTTGGAACATTGTCTCGCTTTCCCCCGGGGATATCGCCCGCACATTTCCGCCAGCCCTGTGGCGTGGGTTGGAACAGGAAGCAAGTCTCGCACCCTAAAATTGAAAGGGGATTGATGCCGGCCTGCGCCGCCATCATCCTGCCTGCGAAACCAAATATCCCTGACGCCTCGCCGAGGCCAGGATGCACGCGGCCAATTTGCGTCGCAAGCAAGAAGGTCGCGCCTTCCGATCCCGCTTTCGCTTGACACCTGTGGGTGAGGGCCACAACCATCCCGCCACCACGGAGATTGGGCGGCGCAGACGCGCCGATCACCTTGCGTTAAATTGCTTCGCGTCAAAAGACATCGGCTTCCAGAGACACAGGGGAATGGTCCGTTGAGCATCGTCAAACGCAGCATAGACGCGGCCCTCGCCCAGCGGCTGGTGGACGCCGCCATCGAGGTGGCCCGCGCGGGCGGCAAACCCATGTGCATCGCCATCATGAACGAGGCGCGGCAGCTCAAGGCCTATCACGCCATGGACGGCGCGCCCTTCGTCTCGGAGGACATCGCCATCAACAAGGCCTGGACGGTGGCCTCCTTCGGCATCCCCACCCATGCCTGGTGGGACTTCATCAAGGAGGACGGCCCGCTGCTCCACGGCGTGGTGCACACGCCGCGGGTCGTCGTCTATGGCGGCGGCTATCCCATCATGGAGGACGGCCAGATGATCGGCGCCATCGGCGTCTCGGGCGGGCACTACACGGATGACATGGGGGTGGCGCGCGGCGCGCTCGAGGCCCTCGGACTGCCGGTCAGCTGAACCCCCTTCCCTCTCGCGCGGAAAGCACCTTCATGGGCTCCAACATCACCCTGCCCAAGTTCGAACAGGTCGTCGTCGAGGACGGGCTGAAGGATGGCTACTGGATTGACGCCGTGGACATCAACGGCGACGGCAAGCCAGATCTGATCGTCTCCGGCCTCGCGATCGGCGAGGTGGCCTGGTACGAGAATCCGGGCTGGCAGAAGCGCATCATCGGCCAGTTCCAGAAGCCCGTGGCACTGGACCACGCCGACCTGACGGGCAATGGCCGGCCCGACTTCATCATCTGCCACGACTACGGCGAGTGCATGTTCCATTGCCGCGATGGCGACGGGAAGATCTCCTGGCTGCAAAACCCGGCCGACCCGAGCGCCGAAGGCCACTGGGCCACCCACCCCATCGCGCCGCTGATGGCGACCCACCGGCTGCGCCTCGGCCACTTCACCCGCACCGACCGGCTGGAACTCATGGCACTGCCCGTGGTGGGGCCGCAGGGCGGGCTGACCGGCGTGCACGCGCCTGTGCGCGTCATGCTCTACCCCGTGCCCGAGCAGCCGGCCCAGCCCGAAGGTTGGGAGGGCACGTTGGTGGACGAGGTCTCCTTCCGCATCATCCATGACGTGCAGGTGGGCAAGTTCCGCCCCGGTTCGGAGCTGGATTCCGTCATCCTCTCCAGCGAGGAAGGCGTCACCTGGTTCTATTACGATGGCGCCGCCTGGCAGAAGCGCCACATCGGCACCGGCGAGACGGAGGAGGTGGGGCTGACCGGCTTCCTTGGCACCGGCAACGCCGCCACGGGCCGCATCGGCAACGACCCGCAGGCCTATGTCGCGACCATGGAGCCGTTCCACGGCAATGTGGTCGCCGTCTATGTGAAGGAGCCTGGGTCCACGCTCGAATCAGGACCCTGGACGCGGCATGTGCTGGATGTCTTCGGTGACCCCAACGAGGTGGGCGAAGGCGCCGGGCACCATGTCGTCTGCGCCGATTTCGACGGCGACGGGGATGACGAATTCCTGGTGGCGCTGCGCGGGCCGCGGCCCTGGCAGGGCGTGTTCTACTACAAGTGCGTGGATTTGGAGAAAGCGCTGTTCGTGAAGCAGCGCGTGTCGTGGTCGTCCGCCGCGCGCATCACAGTCGCGGATTTCGACGGTGACGGGCGGCCGGATTTCGCCACGACGGGCTACTACACGCCCGGCTACTTCCTGGCGGAAAATCCCCAGGTGCTGGTCTTCCTGAACCGGACGGGAGAGGCCTGAGGGCGCCCCGTCCGATCGTCGCCGGCATAGCCGGCGGCGTGAATCGGCCGGGCACCATCACATCCGATCGTCGCCGGCACGGCCGGCGGCGTGAATCATCCGGCCGAGAGCTTCAGCCGGGCGCGATGCGCGGCGGCATGGCCCACATGCCATAGCCCGCCGGCTTCGCCCCCGCAGGATTGGCGCCGATGGCGGGCCAGAGCAGTCCTTCCGTGTAGGAGATGGGCGAGACCACATGGTCCTTGTCGCGCGGCGACTGCCCATAAGCCTCGCGCCAGGCCTTGGGCAGCTGATACCAACTGCCGACATACCACATGCGGATGATGTTGCGCGCGACAGGCCCCAGGCGATCGTCGCTCATCACCAGGCGGCGCAGCTCCGCCTCGTGCTTCGCCGCATCGCCGCCCGCGGAGGCGCGTGCCTCCTCGGCCGCCAGCAGCAGGTCCCGCATCACGCCCTCGCCCACGATATCCATGGCGGTGGCGAGGTAGGCCTCCGCCTGGCCTGTTCCGCGCAGACGCCGGTCGGTGAAGCCGGTCAGCGCCTCGGAGAGAGCCAGGAAGCCGTCGAGCATGTCAGCCATGGGGGATCTCATAGGTGGGGGCCGCGTGGGTGCCATCGCCGAGCGGCTGGCGCATGATCTGGTAGTAGAGCTCCTTCAGCTGGAACATCCCACCCACCGCCTCGACGAACATGGCGGGCTCGCCCTGGAAGGCGCGGGTCAGCAGGGCAAGGAAGTCGCCATAGGCGCGGTTGAACTCCTCCGCCCCCTGGCGCAGCGCGGAGCCTTCCGGGAAATCCGCGATCCGGGCATTGGCCTTGATGGGAAAGACCGCATCCCAGTCCACCGCGACCTCACGCCCCGTAGGGCGGCCGCGCGCATCGCCCTTCTGGTAGTAGCGGCCGAGCAGCAGCTGTTCGAAGCGGTAGTAGTGCGCGATCTCGCCCTCGTAGTCGAAGATGTTGTCGGTCACACCCTCGCCCTGTTCGGAGATCAGGCGGATGGCGGCCTTGGCCGAGGCCAGGTCCGTCACCGCGATCAGCCCGCCGCCGGCGGAATAATAATATTCGGGCGTGATCTGCCGCGCCGGGTCGCCGCTGAACAGCGCATCGCCCATCTCGTCATGCAGGCGTTCGAGGCCTTCCTCGATCGCCTGGTAGAACTCGCCGATGCTGTAGAAGTGCTCCTCCTCATTGCCCGGCACATGGCGGGCGCGCAGCGCCGTGCCGTGGCGCCCATGGCCGTTGTGATGCGCGCGCTTGCGCCCCTTGTGGATGGTGTCCACGCCGGGTGTCGCGCCCTGGGCAGGCCGCTCGATCTTGAGGAAGGTCTCGATCGCCGCGCGGCTGAAGGCCTGGCAATCCACCTGGAAGTCCGTCTCGCCATCGGGCAGGTAGGCCGGGTAGGTCGGCACGAAGCTGGGCACCGTCATGTCCGGCTTGCCGCCCACCGCGTTCAGGATGTTCGCGGCCAGCGTCAGGTGCAGCATCTCCTCCACCGCCACGGCGCGCAGGATGTGGAAGGCCTCGGTGTTGGTGCCGGGCTTGATGGAGTAGAGCGCGTTCAGATAGGGCGGGATCGTCGCATGCTCGAGCTGCATGGCGGCTTCGAGGTGCCGGTGCAGCCCGGCCTTGTCGGTGATCTTGGTGAGGCTCACGCGCGGGCTCCCGTGGTCGCGGCGGCGGGCGCGTGCGTGCCGAGCCCGGCCAGGATGGCATCGGCCGTGCGGAAGCAGAGCGCCGCCAGCGTCAAGGTGGTATTCGCGGTGCCGATGCTGGCCATGGAGCCGGCGCCGGCGAGATAGAGGTTCGGGTGGTCCCAGCTGCGCTGCGTCGAATCCACGACGGAATCCCGCGCGCTGCTTCCCATGATGTGCGTGCCGGCCCAATGGTTGCCGCCGCGCAGCACATAGCCCTCGCCGTCATGGCTGACATAGCCGGGGGCGAGCGGGTCGTAATGCGTGTGGTCCTCGGCGCCGAGGCGCTGGAAGATGCGGCGCGACAGCCGGCGCGAGAAGGCGGCCGTCTCCAGCGTATAGGGCGTGGCGCCGAAGGAGATGACGGGGCGCGGATTGCCCATCTGGTCCACCCAGCGCGGGTCCACCGAGACGCGGTTGCTCTCGTCGGGCAGCACCTCGATCATGCAGTCCATCAGGAATTGCCGCGAGACGCGGTCAATCAGCCCCTGGCGCAGCGAGGCCCCGAAGCGGTTCTCGTTCTCCACCAGGTGCAACAGGTCCGAGTAGGGCGAGCCGGTGGCCCAGCCCCAGCCGTCATTGTGGATGGAATAGCGCACCGCGGCGTGGTGGCGGCGATAGGCGCCGGTGCGGATGTCCTCGATGCCGGCGGTGCAGATGGGCCCGCGCAGCGCGCCCGCGGGCCGGGGCATCAGCGCCCAGGTCAGCAGGTACATGTGGTCCATCAGGTTGCGGCCGACGAGGTTGCTGCTGCCCGGCAGGTCCGAGGCCAGCATCAGCCGCGCATTCTCCACCGCGTTCGCCGCCAGCACGAAGACCTTGGCGCGCACATGACCGACGCGGTGGCCGGGCGCGTCGGGGTGGTCATAGGTCTTGAATTCGAGTTGCGTCACCTGGCCAGTGGCGCCGTCCACCTCCAGCCGCGAGGCGACGCTCCAGGCCAGGAGCTGGACGTTGCCCGCCTCCAGCGCGGCATAGAGGGTGCGGCGCGCGTCATACTTCGCCTGCACGGGGCAGATGGGCACGCAGTTGGTGTTGCCCTGGCAACGCTCGCCCTTGTCCTCCTGGTGGGTGCTGACGGCGCCCACGGGCTTGTAGCCGCGCCCCTCGTCATAGGCGGGGTTCGGCACACCGTTGCGCGCCTGCGGCGTGGAGCGGACCTTGAGCGGGAAGGTCTCGCCCGCCAGCGTCACCTCCATGCCGTCCAGGTCCCGCGCGATCATGCGGTCGAGGTAGGAAAGCGGCATCTTCCGCATGGGCAGCACATAGCCCGGCCCGAAATCGAGCCCGCCATATTGCTGGTCCTCGACATCGCCGGCGACACCAAGCTCACGCTCGGCCGCGCGGTAATGGGCGTCGAGGTCGCTGTAGGCCAACGGCCAGTCGCGCCCCTGGCCGAACAGGGAACGCATGCGGAAGTCATCGGGCAGCATCCTGAGCGCCTTGCCCTCCCAATGGCGGGTCGTGCCGCCGAGGACGCGGGTGTAGGTGCTGTCGATCTCGAGCGGCCCCATCTGCACCAGGTAGCCATCGGCATTGGGCTGGCCGGGCTGGAGCTTGCGCGTCTCGTAGTCGCGCGGCATGGGCGCGTTGCGAGACTTGGCGTAGGCTGAATTGTTGTCCTTGCCCTGCGCGCCATAGAAGCGCTGCACGCTCTCCTCGTAGTCGGCGACGGTGATGTCGTTGCCCGAGCCCGCCTCCAGCACCAGCACGCGGCAGCCGCGCGCGCCCAGCTGCTTCGCGATCACCGCGCCGCTGACGCCGGAGCCCACGATGACCACGTCGAATTCCTGCCCCGCCACCGCTTCGAAGCTGGTCAGCGCAGGGTCCTTGCCTGATGTCGTCATCGTGATCCTTCAGGGGCTGGGCCCGCCGATAGGGCGGGCCTGGCGTTGGGCGACAGGCCGGCGCACGGCATCTCCACCACAAGTGCCAAGCTGGGGGCAGAGCAGTTAATGTCCAGTGTCAGCAGGCGCGCCACGGCTTTGCGGAAAAGGTGTCTTGCGTTTCCTAGAGCGTGCCGATGGCACGGCAAAATGCTCGCCACATGGCCCCGGCGCTGTCAACCGGAACTTGAACCTCAGGTGGGGACCTCGCCGGGTGGCTTCAGCGTGGCCAGCACGAAGGCAGAGCGCGTCTCCTTCACTCCTGGCATCCGCAGCAGGGCGCGTGTGGCGAAGTCGCCGAAGGCCTCCATGTCGGGCGCCAGCACGTGCAGCAGGTAGTCCATCTCGCCGGACATGGTGTAGGCGGCCAGCACCTCGGGCCGGGCGGCAAGCGCGGTGTGGAAGCGCTCCACCACCTCCTCCGCATGGCTTTGCAGCGCGACCTGCACGAAGGCCTGCAAGGGCAGGCCCACCCGCGCCGCATCCACGCGGGCGGCATAGCCCTGGATGACGCCCGCCTCCTCCAGCCGCCGCACCCGCCGCTGGCAGGGCGTCGCCGAGAGCCCGACCGCCTCCGCCAGGGCCAGGATGGAAAGCCGCCCATCGCGCTGGAGCGCGCGGAGAATGCGCCGATCCACTGCGTCCAGTGGAATCTGAGTGGATTTCGCCATGAGTGGGCTCTTGTATAGGGAAAATGCGTTATCTGAGACCAAAAATAGGGTGAATCTCGGTGAAATTCACCTGGCGCAAGGGGCTAACCTGTCGGCGATGAACGTCCAGGCCCCCTCCCCCCATCTGCGCGGCGACTACGCCTCGGCCGCGGCGGACTACACCTTGCCGCAGCGGCACGACGCCATCCCGGAACGGGACCACGCCGCTTGGCGCGCCCTCTACGCCCGGCAATCGGCGCTGTTCCCCCGCCATGCCGCCGCCGCCTATCGTGAAGGGCTGGCGCGGCTCGACGCCGCTCACGGCGTGCCCGACCTTGACCGCGCCTCCACCGCGCTGGCCGCGACGGGCTGGCGTCTCGTGGCCGTGCCCGGCCTGCTGCCCGACGACGCCTTCTTCGGCCACCTCGCCGCACGGCGCTTCCCCGTGACCGCCTGGCTGCGCCGCCCCGAGGAGATGGACTACCTGGAAGAGCCTGACATCTTCCACGACTTCCTCGGGCATGTGCCGCTGCTGACCAACCCCGAGTTCGCGGGCTTCCTGGAGGGCTATGGCCGCCTGGGCGACAGGGCGGCGCGCGAGGGCACCTTGAAGCCACTGGCCCGCCTCTACTGGCACATGGTGGAGTTCGGACTGATCCTGGAGGGGGGCGCGCTGCGCGCCTATGGCGCCGGCATCCTCAGCAGCGCCACCGAAACCGTCCACGCCACGGAAACCCCCGCGCGGGGCCGCGGTCCCTTGCGCCTGCGCTTCGACCCGGCACGCGTGCTGCGCAGCGACTACCGCATTGACGACCTGCAGCCGACCTATTTCGTCATCGAGGACTACGCCGCGCTCTACGCGCTGCTGGCCGACCTGCCCGAGATGCTGCGCGCCGCCCGCGACTCCGCCCCCATCGCCCCCGGCGCGCGCGATGCGTCGGACAGGCCCATCTGAGAGGAAACGCCCATGGACATCCCCCCCGACCGCACCGCGCTTGCCGGCGTCGTCAGCGCCGAGAACCCGATGGGCACGGACGGCTTCGAGTTCGTGGAATTCACCGGCCCGGACACCGAGCACCTGCGCCAGGTCTTCACCCGCATGGGCTTCACCGCCGTGGCGCGGCATCGCAGCAAGGACGTGACGCTGTGGCGCCAGGGGGACGTGAACTTCCTGCTGAACGCCGAACCCGCCAGCTTCGCGCAATCCTTCGGCCGGGTGCATGGGCCGTCGGCCTGCGCCATGGCCTTCCGCGTGGCCGATGCCGGCGCCGCCTGGGACCGCGCGCTGACGCTGGGCGCCCGCCCCTTCCATGGCCGCGTGGGGCCGATGGAGCTGAACATCCCGGCCATCGAGGGCATTGGCGGCAGCCTGATCTACTTCGTGGACCGCTACGGCCCGCGCGGCTCCATCTACGAGGTGGATTTCCGGCCCATCGAGGGCATAGACCCCAACCCCGCAGGCCATGGCCTGACGGTGATTGACCACCTCACCCACAATGTCCATCGCGGCCGGATGGACGCCTGGGCGGGCTTCTATGAGCGCCTCTTCAACTTCCGCGAGATCCGCTACTTCGACATCGAGGGGAAGCTGACCGGCCTCAAGTCCAAGGCCATGACCAGCCCCTGCGGCCAGATCCGCATCCCCATCAACGAGAGCGCCGACGACAAGTCGCAGATCGAGGAATACCTCCGCGCCTATGGCGGCGAGGGCATCCAGCACATCGCCATGGGCACGACCGACATCCATGCCAGCGTGGAGGGGCTGCGGGCCCAGGGCGTGGGCTTCCTCGACACGCCCGACACCTATTACGAGCTGCTGCCCCAGCGCCTGCCCGACACCGGCGAGGACATCGCCCGCCTGGCCGCCAACCGCATCCTGATGGATGGCTCGCCCAGCGGCGGGCGGCTCTTGCAGATCTTCACCGACACCGTCATCGGGCCGATCTTCTTCGAGCTCATCCAGCGCAAGGGCGACCAGGGCTTCGGCGAGGGCAATTTCCGCGCGCTGTTCGAATCCATTGAGTTGGACCAGGTGCGGCGCGGCGTGCTGGCGGGGTAGCGGGTTCAGCCAGGCAGGCGCACCGCCTCGCCCAGCGCCGGCACCAGGGCCAGCCAGCCGCGCACCGGCTGGCCCGCGAGCCGCCCGCGCAAGGCGGCCACCGGCCCGCCATGGGTGACGGCCAGCACCCCCTCGCCACGCGGCAGCCCGGCGAACCAGGCCTCGATCCGCGCGGCAAGTTCCAGGGTGGTCTCGCCGCCGCCCGGGCGGAAGCTGGCGGGGGCTTCGACCATGCCCATCATCGCCTCGCCATGGGCGGCGTAAATGGCGTCCCAGGACTGGCCTTCCCAATCCCCGAAGTCCCGCTCGGCCAGGGCGGGGACGATTTCCAGCGGCAGGCCGAGCCGGCGGGCCAGCAGCCCGCCCAGGAAGCGCGCCCGCCGCAAGGGCGAGGCCTGGAGCCGCGTGATGCCAGACCCCTCCAGCGTCGCGGCCAAATGGCGCGCGGCGGCCCGGCCTTCGGCGGAAAGCGCCACATCGCTCGCGCCATAGCAGCGCCCGCGCCAGTGGGCGGCCACCGCGGTGTGGCGCAGCATGATCACCATGCGGCGAAACAGAGCGGCACCAGCACCAAACCGGCGCAGGCGGCGGCCCCCATGGCATCTCCATTGGCCCCACCCAGCCGGCGAAGCAGCAGGGCGCGATACCAGGCGAAGAAGGCGCCAGTCCCCAGCAGGGCCAGCGCCATCCCGCCCGGCGAAAGCGAGGCCCCCAGCACCGGCACCGGCAGCGCCACAAGCACGGCCAGGGCGAAGCGCCGCCCGTCCATGGCCCCCGCCACGCTGCCGCCCAGCCCCGGCAGGGCGGGCACGCGCCAGATCACGGCCAGCATCAGCAGCCGCGCCAGGGCGCCGGCCACCACCAGCACCAGCGCCGCGCGCCAGGGGTCGTCCTGCGCCACCAGGGCGGCCGCGCGCAGCGCCACGGCGAAGCCCAGCGCCAGCGCCCCGAAGGCGCCGATGGCGCTGTCCTTCATGATCCGCAGCACATCCTCGGGCGTGCGGCCGCCGCCCAGCCCGTCGCAGAGATCGGCCAGCGCGTCCTCGTGCAGGCCGCGTCCCAGCCAGGCGTCGAAACCCAGCGCCAGCAGCACGGCCAGATACAGCGGAAAGATCTGCGCCGCCCCCAGCAGCACCAGGGCCGTCAGCCCCGCCAGCAGTGCCCCCGCCAAGGGGAAGAACATCAGCCCGCGCGGCAGGTCGCGCTGGAAGCGCGCCATCTCCTCCCCGGGCAGCGAGAGGCGGCTGAGGAAGCGCAGCGCCAGGGCTGCCGGCTGCACCCAGTCACGCATCAGCCGGCCGCGACTTCCGCCAGTGTGGCCACCTCGGTCAGCAACGCGGCGGCGGCATCCAGCAGGGGCAGCAGCAGCGCCGCCCCGCTGCCCTCGCCCAGGCGCAACTCCCAGTCGAGGAAGGGTTCGAGGCCAAGTGTGGCCAGCATCCGCGCATGGCCAGGCTCGGCCCCCACATGCGCGGCGATGGCACCGTCCAGCGCGCCGGGGCTGAGGCGCTGGGCCACCAGCGCGGCCGCGCCGACGATCAGCCCGTCCAGCACCACCGTCAGCCGCCGCCGGCTGCCCTCCACGATGCATCCGGCCAGTGCCGCGATCTCATACCCGCACAGGCCGGCGATGGCGGCGCGGAGGTCCGGCTCGGCCCGCGCGCGCGCCACGGCGGCGGCCACGATGGCGTGCTTGCGGGCGAGGCTTTCCGGATTGGCGCCAGCGCCGGGGCCGACCATGGCCTCTGGCGCCTCGCCCGTCAGCAGCGCGCCCAGGGCGGCGGCGGCCGTGGTGTTGCCGATGCCCATCTCGCCCAGCGCCAGCACCGCGATGCCCTGGGCGGCGGCCTCGGCCGCCACGCGCGCACCCAGCGCCCAGGCGGCCTCGAATTCGGCCACCGGCATGGCCGGCCCCTGCGCGAGGCTGGCCGTGCCGCGCCCCACCCGCGCCTCGAGGAAGCCCGGCCCCGGCGCGATGCCCTCGGCCAGCGAACCCGCATCCACCAGAAGGAATTCCGCCCCCGCCGCGCGGGCCAGCGCGCTGGCCGAGGAACGGCCTTCCCGCATCAGCCGCATCATCGCGCCCGTGACGGCGGAGGGCCACAACCCCACCCCATCCGCCACCACGCCATGATCGCCCGCGAAGATGACAAGGCGCCGGGGCCGCGTGCGGGGGTCGAGTTGCCCCTGGGTGGCGGCGAGGCGCAGCGCCAGCCGCTCCAGCTTGCCCAGGCTGCCGGGCGGCTTGGCGAGCGCATCCAGCCGCGCCTGGGCTTCGGGAAAGGGCATCAGCGCATCTCCAGCACGGCAGCGAGGCCTTGGCGTTGCTCCCAGCCCGCCGCGGCCAGCTCGGGCTCCTCGCCCGCCGCCTCGGGCCAGCCCAGGACCAGGTAGGCCACCAGCTCGGCACCCGGCGGCACGTCGAGGATGGCCTCGGCCACCGCCGGCCGCAGGATGGAGATCCAGCCCAGCCCCAGCCCCTCCACCCGCGCCGCCAGCCAGATCGTATGGATGGCGCAGACCACCGAATCACGCAGCGTCTCGGGCTGGGTCTGGCGGCCGAGGCCATGGCCCGCCACAGGGTCACGCGCGGCACAGACCGCGAGGTGCACGGGCGCCTCGCGCAGCCCCTCCAGCTTCAGCGCGGCATAGCGGGCCGCCTGTTCGCCGGCATAGAGGCGGGATGCCTCGGCGTTGCTGGCCTCGAACTCGCGGCGGATGGCCGCGCGGCGGTCAGCGCTTTCCACCAGCAGGAAACGCCAGGGCTGCGACAGCCCGACCGAGGGGGCCAGCATCGCCATCTCCAGCAGGCGGGTGACCAGGGCGGGCGGCACGGGATCAGGGCGGAAGCGGCGTACATCGCGGCGCCAGCGCAGCAGTTCCGCGAAGCCGTCCCGGAAGGCAGGGGTCTCGAAGGCGGGCGTCAGCATGGGGGCGCTTCCTCCGCGATCATGTGGAAGAAACTGCCCGAGACATGGCCGCGCCGCCCGCCGGCGGGGCCGAGGTCCCGCCCCTCGCCATCTTGCAGCGCCGCGAAGGGCGCGTCGGTCCCGGGGTTGGCCTCGGTCGCGTAGTGGAATTCATGGCCGCGCAAGTGCTGCCCGGCCGCGCCCAGCACCCCACCCGCCAGCAGCCGCGCGCGGCGATAGCCCAGGTGCAGCCGGCGCGTGGCGAAGCTGGTGGAATGGCCCAGCAACCCCGTCATGGCATGGGTGGTGCCGGCCGCATCGGTCAGCGCCTGGCCCAGCACCATGTAGCCGCCGCACTCGCCATGCACGGGGCGGGTGGCGGCGAAACCGGCCAGCCCCGCGCGGAAACGCGTGGCGGCGGAAAGCCGTGCCGCGTGCAGCTCCGGGTAGCCGCCGGGCAGCCAGCAGGCATCGCAATCCGCGGGCGGCGCCTCGTCGGCCAGGGGCGAGAAGGGCACCACCTCCGCCCCCGCCGCGCGCCAGCCGGCCAGCACATGCCCATAGACGAAGGAGAAAGCCGCATCCCGCGCGAGCGCGATGCGCTGCCCCGGCGGGCGCAGCGCCACCGCCCGGCCCGGGTGCAGGCGCACCGGCTGGGCCGCGGCCATGATCCCGTCCAGGTCCAGATGCGCCTCGGCCATGGCGGCGAGCCGCGACAGCGCCTCGGCCAGGGCCGGGTGTTCCTCGGCCTGGACCAGGCCCAGGTGGCGCTCCGGCAGGCCGGGCGGCGCGTCCTTCGGGATGCCGCCCAGCACGGGAATGCCGAGCGGCGCCATCGCCTCCTCCACCAGGCGGCGGTGGCGCGGGCTGCCCAGGCGGTTCAGCACCACGCCCGCGATCCGCACCGCGGGGTCATGGGTGGCGAAGCCGCGCAGCATGGCGGCCGCCGTCTGCGCCTGGCCGCCCACATCCAGCACCAGCAGCACAGGCAGCCCGTGCCGCGCGCAAAGATCAGCGGCCGAGCCGCGCTGCCCCTCCGGCCCCGGGATGCCGTCGAAGAGGCCCATGGCGCCCTCGGCCAGCAGCAGGTCGGCGCCCTGTGCGGTCTCGGCCAACAGGGCGTCGCGCAGTGCCTCCGGCATGGCCCAGCTGTCCAGGTTCATGCCCGGCCGGCCCGTGGCGGCGGCGTGGAAGCCCGTATCAATGTAGTCCGGTCCGATCTTCGCCGCGCGCACCGCCACGCCCCGCGCGGCCAGGGCCGCCAGCAGCCCCAGCGTCACCGTGGTCTTGCCCGCGCCGGAGCGCGGGGCGGCGATGACCAGGCCGCGCATTCAGGCCAGCAGCCGGCCGGCATGGGCCAGCAGGCGTTCGCGCACCGCCACGATGGCGCCGATGCCGATGATGGCGGGCGAGGGAATCTCCATCCCCGCCAGCGCATCGAGCCGCGTCACGATCACGGACTGGTCGGGCGTGGTCGCGCCCACCACCACGGCGGCGGGGGTCTCGGGCGGCAGCCCGCCCTCCAGCAGCGCCGCCACGATGGCGGGCAGGGTGCGCGTCGCCATGTAGAGCAGGATGGGCTGGCCCGTGCGCGCCAGCGCCGCCCAGTCCGGCGCCTGCGAGGTGTCGGCGGCGTGGCCGGTGGCGAGGATGATGGCCTGGTTGGTCTCGCGCATGGTGGCCGGGATGGAGGCCGCCGTCATCGCCGCGAGGCCCGAGGTCAGGCCGGGCAGCACCCGGAAGGGGATGCGGGCCTCGGCCAGCGCCACCGCCTCCTCCCCGCCGCGGCCGAACACGAAGGGGTCGCCGCCCTTCAGGCGCAGCACGCGCCGCCCGGCGCGGGCCTCGGCCACGAGCAGGGCCGTGATTTCCACCTGGCGGGCCGAGGGCCGGCCGCCGCGCTTGCCCACGAAGACGAGATCGGCGCCGGGGCGGGCCAGGGCCAGCACCTCCGGCTCGATCAGCGCGTCATGGATGATGACGTCGGCCTGGCCCAGCGCGCCCAGCACCTCCAGCGTCAGCAGTCCGGGATCGCCGGGGCCGGCGCCGGCCAGCCAGACCTCGCCCGGCGCCATGACGGGGCCGCGGGCGAGCAGCGCGGCAAGGGCGTCGGCGTTCATGTCGGGCCTATCGCGGGGCAGGGCGCCGCGCTACCGAAGCCGGCATGGATGAGGGCAAGACGCTGCGCCGCGGCTGGACCACGGGCGCCTGTGCCACGGCCGCGGCCAAGGCCGCCTATGCCGCGCTGGTGCATGGCGACTTCCCCGACCCCGTGACCATCCGCCTGCCTGGGGGCGAGACGCCCGCCTTCGCCCTGGCCCGCGCCGAGCGCGTGGCGGGCGGCGCGCTGGCCGCCGTGGTGAAGGATGCGGGCGACGACCCCGACGTGACCCATGGCGCGCTGATCCTGGTGACGGTGCGGCCGTTGGCGCCCGGCGCGGGGCTGCGCTTCCGCGCGGGGCCGGGCGTGGGTACCATCACCCGTCCCGGCCTGCCGCTGCCGCCCGGCGAGCCCGCCATCAACCCCGGCCCCCGCGCCATGATCCGCGCGGCGCTGGAGGAGATCTCGCCCGCCCCCGACGCCGAGGTGGAAATCGCCATCGCCGATGGCGAGCGCCTGGCCGAACGCACGCTGAACGGGCGGCTCGGCATCCTGGGCGGGCTGTCGGTGCTGGGCACCACGGGCATCGTCATTCCCTACTCCTGCGCCGCCTGGATCGATTCCATCCATCGCGGCGTGGATGTGGCCCGCGCCATGGGCGTGGCCCATGTGGCGGGCAGCACCGGCAGCGCGTCCGAGGCCGCCATCCAGAAGCTGCACGGCCTGCCCGATGTGGCGCTGCTGGAGATGGGCGATTTCGTGGGCGGCATGCTGAAATACCTCCGCCGCCACCCCATCCCGCGCGTGACCGTGGCGGGGGGTGTCGCCAAGATGACCAAGCTGGCCCAGGGCCGGCTCGACCTGCATTCCAAGCGCGGCGAGGCGGACCTGGCCGCGCTCGGTGCCCTGCTGCCCGATGCGGCGCTCTCCGCGCGCATCGCCGCCGCCAACACGGTGGCCGAGGCCTTCCACATCGCCGAGACGGCCGGCCAGCCGCTGGGCCATGCCATCGCCGCCCGCGCCTGGGCGGTCGCCGCCGAGGCGTTGTATCCCGCGCCCACCGAGCTGGAAGTCGTGGTCTTCGACCGCACGGGCCGGCTGGTGGGCCGGGCGGATTTCGCTTCGGTGGATCACAGCCCCTCCCTGCCCCGGAACCGGCGCTGATAGTCGGGCGCGTAGAGGGCGCTCTCGCGGAAATCCTCGGGCGCGAGCGCAGGCCCCACCAGGATCAGCGCCGTGCGCTCCACGCCGGCCGCCGCGACCTGGGGCGCGATGTCCGACAGCGTGCCGCGGAACACCTGCTCATCGGGCCAGGAAGCGCGGACCACCACGGCGGCGGGGCAACCCGCGCCGTAGAAGGGCGCCAGTTCCTCCACGATGCGCGCCAGCTGCGGCACCGCCAGGTGGATGGCCAGCGTGGCCCCCGTGGCCGCGAAACCCGCCAGCGTCTCGCCCTCCGGCATGGGCGAGGCCCGGCCCGGCACACGCGTCAACACCACCGACTGCGCCAGCGCGGGCACGGTCAACTCCCGCCCCAATACCGCGGCGGCGGCGGCAAAGGCCGGCACGCCGGGGGTGAGGCTGACGGGAATGCCCCGCGCCTCCAACCGCCGCTTCTGTTCGGCGATGACGGAATAGATCGAGAGGTCCCCGGAATGCAGCCGCGCCACGTCCTGCCCCGCTTCATGGGCGGCGACACATTCGGCCTCGATCTCGTCGAGGCTCATGGGCGCCGTGTCCACCAGCCGCGCGCCGGGCGGGCAATGGACCAGCATCTCGCGCGGGATGATGGAGCCGGCGTAGAGGCAGACGGGGCAGCGCGCCAGGATGTCGCGCCCGCGCAGCGTCAGCAGGTCGGCCGCACCTGGCCCGGCGCCGATGAAATGGACGGTCATGACAGGCGCTCCGCCAGGGCGCAGGTGACGGCCCGCCCGGCGGCGACGCGCGGACCCAGCAGCACGGCCCCCTCCCCCGCCCCGGCCAGCGCCGCGGCCTCGGCCAGGGAGGGCAGGCCGGTGGCCTCCAGGGCGCGCACGGAACGGGTGAGTCCATGCGGGGCGGCGGCGTGCAGCGCGGCCTCGGACAGGGCCAGCAATTCCAGCCCCAGCGTCGCGGCGGCATCGCGCAGGCCGGGTTCCTCCGCCTTGGCGGCGCTGGTGGCCAGCCGGGCCAGCGCCGCGCCCTCACGCCCCGCCGCCACCAGCGCGCCCGTGATGGCCGCCAGCACATCCTCCGCCGCCGCGCCACGCCGGCAGCCCAGCCCCGCCACCATCATGGCTTGCGCCAGGCCCATTGGGTCACGGGCATGGCGGGGCGCCAGCCGGTCATGCTGCCCACCGCCTCCGCGCGGGAGAGGTTGAACCGCAACAGTTCACCGCCCAGCGCGGCGTGGCGGGCCAGCAGGAGCGCCTCGGTCTGCAGCGTCACGGCATGGGCCACGAAGACGCCGCCAGGCTTGAGGGCTTCCAGCGCCGCCTCGAACACGCCCGGATCATTCGCGCCGCCGCCCAGGAAGATGGCATCGGGCGCCGGCAGGCCCGTGAGCGCGGCGGGCGCCTCGCCCACCACCAGGCGCAGCCCCGGAACGCCCAGCGCCGCGGCATTGATGGCGGCGCGCGCGGCACGGTCCGCCCGCGCCTCGATGCCGATGGCGCGGCAGGCGGGGTGCGCCAGCATCCATTCGATGCCGATGGAGCCGGCGCCCGCCCCCACATCCCACAACAGCCCGCCCGGGAAGGGCCGCAGGGCGGAGAGGGCCAACGCCCGCGCCTCCCGCTTCGTGAGCTGCCCGTCATGCTGGAAGAGCGCGTCGGGCAGGCCAGGGGCGCGCGGCAGCCAGGTGGCCTCGGGGGAGGCCACCACCTCCACGGCCAGGGTGTTCAGCGGGTGCGGCGCGTCCAGCGCGAAACCCGAGGCGCGGGCGTTGCGCTGCCGTTCCTCGGGTCCGCCCAGCGCCTCCAGCAAGGTCAGCCGGCTTTCCCCGAAGCCCGCGCCCGCCAGCAGGGCCGCGATGGCGGCGGGCGCCTCGGTGCCGCTGGTCAGCAGGATCAGCCGCGCGCCGGGGTGCAGGTGCGGACGCAGCAGGGCGATGTCGCGTCCGTGCAGGGAGAGTGTCGTCACCTCCGCCAGTGCCCAGCCCAGCCGCGCGGCGGCGAGGCTGGCGGCGGAGGCTTGCGGAAACACCCGCGCCTCATGGGCCGGGATCTCGCGCAGCAGGCTGGCCCCGGCGCCGTGCCACATGGGGTCGCCCGAGGCCAGCACCGCCACGCGCCGCCCGCGCAGGGCCAGCACGGGGGCGATGCTGAAGGGCGAGGGCCAGGGGTGCCCCTCACCCGTGATTCCCCCGGCCGCGAGGCGCAGATGGCGCGTGCCGCCAAAGACGACCTCGGCCCCGGCCAGGGAGGCGAGGGCCGCCGTGCCCAGCCCCGCCAACCCGTCCTCGCCGATGCCGATGATGGACAACCACGGCGCGGCGCGCGAAGCCTCATCCATGCGACCCCACCTCCTCCTGCTGGGCGGCACCACCGAGGCGCGCCTTGTGGCCGAGCGCCTGGCCGCGCGCGATGACCTCGACGTGACCCTCTCGCTCGCCGGGCGCACGCAAAGCCCGCTGGCCATGCCCGTGCCGGTGCGGGTGGGCGGCTTTGGCGGCGCGGAGGGGCTGGAGGCCTGGCTGCGCGAACACCGCGTGGCGGCGCTGCTGGACGCGACCCACCCCTATGCCGCGCGCATCTCGGCCCATGCGGCCCTGGCCGCGCGGCGCGCGCGCGTGCCCCTGCTGTGCCTGGCGCGCCCCGCCTGGGCGCCGGAACCCGGCGATGACTGGCGCCCCGTGGCCGATGTCGCCGCCGCCTGCGTGGCGCTGGGCACCGCCCCCCGGCGCGTGTTCCTGGCGCTGGGGCGGCAGGAGGTGGCGGGCTTCGCCGCCGCCCCCCAGCACCGCTACCTGATCCGCAGCGTGGACCCCATCACCCCGCCCCCGCCCATGCCGGAGGTGACGGCCATCACCGCGCGCGGCCCGTTCACCCTGGCGGATGAGGCGCTTCTGCTGGACACGCACCGCATCGAGGTCATCGTCTGCAAGAACAGCGGCGGCACGGCCAGCCACGCCAAGCTGCTGGCCGCCCGCGCGCGCGGCCTGCCGGTGCTGATGCTGCAACGCCCGGCGCCGCCCGAGGCTCCGCAGGTCGCCACGGTGGCGGCCGCGCTGGAATGGCTGTCTCATGCGCTGAAGCTGCGCGGCGTATAGGTCAGCGGCGGCAGACCCGGCCGCGCCACCACCCGGGTCTGCCGCGTGCCGATGATGATGCAGCTCGCCATGCTGGCGGGCTGGGCGGCGGCTTCCGCCAGCGGGGCGATCACCACCTGTTCCGCCGCGCGCGCCACGGCATGGCCGAAGATGACCGGCACCTCGGGCGGCAGATGGCGCGAGAGGCAGGCGAAGGCCGCGGCCAATTGCCAGGGCCGCGCGCGGCTGATGGGGTTGTAGAGCGCGATGGCGAAGCCCGCGCCGGCGGCGGCGGCGAGTCGCTGCTCCACCACCTCCCAGGGCTTGAGGTTGTCCGAGAGCGAGATGGCGCAGAAATCATGCCCGAGCGGCGCGCCGGCCCGTGCCGCCAGCGCCAGCATGGCGGTGATGCCCGGATGGACCTGCACCTCCAGCACGCGCCATTGCGGCGGCCCCTGTTCGATCGCCTCGCACACCGCCGCCGCCATGGCGAAGACGCCGGGGTCCCCGCCGGTCACCATGGCCACGCGGGCACCCGCGGCGGCGGCGTCCAGCGCGGCGGCGGCGCGGGCCAACTCCTCGCGGTTGTCGCTGGCGTGGCGGACTTGCCCGGGATGTGGCGGCACGCGGTCGAGATAGGGGCCGTAGCCGTAGAGCGCCTCTGCCGCCGCCAGCACCGCGCTGGCGGCAGGCGTCACCAGCGCCGCCTCGCCCGGCCCGATGCCCACCACGTCCAGCCGCCCGCTCATCGCGTCCAGCCGGGCACGAGGATCAGCGAAAAATACGGCGCAGGCGCTTCGTCGCGGTCCACGAGGCGCAGCACGCGCTGGGCGGGCGTGCCCACGCGCTCGGCATAGAAGGCCGCCTCCAGCCGCCCGGCGCGGGCGAGTGCGGCCCGCACGCGCGGCAGGTTGCGGCCGAGCTTCATGATGATGGCGGCCTCGGTTCCACGCAGGCGCTGCGTCAGCGCGTCCTCGTCCAGCGTGCCCTGCAGCACGGTCAGCACGTCATCGCCCTGCGCGATGGGCAGGCCGGCCAGCGCCCAGGCGCCGGACATCGCGGTGATGCCGGGCACCACCTCGGTTGGGAAGCGATGCGCGAGCCGCACATGGAGGTGCATGTAGGAACCGTAGAACAGCGCATCCCCCTCGCTCGCCACCGCCACGTCGCGCCCGGCTTCGAGATGGGCCGCGATGTCGGCGGCGGCCGCGTCGTGGAAGGCGTCGAGTGCCGCGCGATACGCCGGATCGCCGCGCGGGATTTCCGTCGTCACCGGATAGAGCAAGGGCAGTTCCACCACCCCCGGCCGCAGCCGGTGCGCGATGATGGCGCGCGCGTTGCTCGGGCTGCCCTGCTTCGCGAAATAGGCCACGACCGGCACGGCATCGAGCAGCCGGGCGGCCTTCAGCGTCAGCAGTTCCGGATCGCCGGGGCCGAGGCCCAAGCCATAGAGACGCCCCGTCACAGCCCGGGCCTCGCCAGCGCGTTCAGCGCCGCCGCCGCCATGGCGCTGCCGCCCATGCGCCCGCGCACCACGGCCCAGGGGATGCCGTGCGGTGCCTGAATCAGCGCCTCCTTCGATTCGGCCGCGCCCACAAAGCCCACCGGCATGCCGATGATGGCGGCGGGGCGGGGCGCGCCGGCCTCGATCATGTCGAGCAGGTGGAACAGCGCGGTGGGCGCATTGCCGATGACGACGACGCTGCCCGCCAGATGCTCCTCCCACAGCGCCATGGCGGCGACCGAGCGCGTGTTCCCGATGCGCGCCGCCATCTCCGGCACGCGCGGGTCGCGCAGGGTGCAGATCACGGCGTTGTCGGCGGGCAGGCGCGCGCGGGTGACGCCGCGCGCCACCATCTCGGCGTCGCAGAGGATGGCGGCGCCGGCCTGGAGCGCGCCGCGTCCCGCCGCGACGAAGCCGGGGGCGAAGGCGAAGTGGGCCGCGGCCTCGACCAGCCCGCAGGCATGGATCATGCGGACCGCGATGTCCTCTTCCTCGGCCGTGAAGCGCACGAGATCCGCCTCGGCGCGGATGATGGCAAAGGAGCGTTCGTAGATCGCCGCGCCATCGCGGATGTAGTCATGCATGGGCGGCAAACTCCCGCGCCAACAAGGCGCGCGCATCCTGGGGGTCGAGCATCTCGGTCACTGTGTCGCCCGCCCGCCCGCGCCGGATCAAGCCCAGGCCCCGCGGCGTGCCGACCAGCGTGCGGGTGGCGGCGCGGGGATGGGCGCAGCCCTTGGCGCAGCCCGAGACGTGCAGCAGCGCGCCCCGTGGCACCAGCGGCGCCAACCTCGCGGCGAGCGCGCGGGTCTCCGTCAGCGCCGAGGCGCATGCGGGGGCGCCCGGGCAGGCGGCGACGCGGCGGCGCGGGTCGGCCGGGTCGGTGATGAAGCCCAGCGCGGCCGCGCGCTCGCGCAGCGCCTCCGGTTCTGCCGCGCCAATGGCCAGCAGGGCGCGGCCGGGCGCGCCACGCAGGGCACGGGCGCCGCTGGCTTCGGCAAGGGCAATGAGGGTCTCGGCGTCCACCCGTCCGAAGGGCAGGCCCAGGCCCAGCGCCACGCCGTCGCGCAGCTTGTGCAGGCCGATGGGCTCCGGGGTCCGCCCGGCCTCGGGCACCATCGGCTGGCGGGTGCCGTCACGCGCCATCACGCGCAGCAGGTCCAGCGCGGCGGTGAAGGCGGCGTCCTCCTCGCCCGCATCCCGCCACGCCCCGCCATACCCCAGCCGCCAGCCATCGGGCCGTGCGACGAGGTGCAGGTCCGCCGCCTCAGCCGCCAGGTGCAATGGCCCTCCGCCATCCACCAGCACCGTGGCCTTGGGCGGCAGGCCTGGCGGCGCGGCGGCGGCCAGGCGCCCGGCGAGCGGGCGGGGGTCGCGGATTTCGTCGGCCGCCTCCCCCGCCAGCGGCGAGGTCATCACCAGCGCGCCGCGCGGCCATTCCGCCGGCACGAGTTCCGCGGCCAGGTCCAGCGTCCCGGCGCTGAGCCCGCGCAGCTGCACGCTGCCGCGCGCCGTGATGTCGAGCAGCCCGTTGCCCGCCCGCCGCGCCGCATGGGCCAGCGCCACCCAGGACGCGGGCGGCATGGCGGCGGGCGGCAGGCGGGCCAGCAGCCCATCGCCCGTCTCCATGGGGGCATCGAGGCTCGGGCAGGCGCCGCGACGCATCAGCCGGGCTCCATCAGCAGGGCCAGCTCGGCGGGCGTCGCGTTGCGGCGCGGGTGCCAGAGGCCGCGCCGCAGCGCATCGCCCAGGCGCAGCGCGATGGCGCGCGCGGCGGCGGGGTTCTCGCGGCGCAGGAAGTCGCGCACCGCCGCGTCCCGCACATAGGCCGCGTGGATGCGGTCCAGCAGGGCGCTGTCCACCGCCTGGGTGGTCTCGGCGAAGGCCACCAGGCGGTCCACCGTCTCGGCCAGTTCGGAGGCGCCGCGGGGTCCGTGCCGCATCTGGCCGGCGAGGAAGCGCGGATCCACCGCGCGGCCCATCACGAGCCGGCGCAGCGCCGCCTCCAGGGTGCGGGCGCGCGGGCGGGCGGGGTCGGTGGTGTCGAGGGTGATCAACGCGGGCGCAACCCCCAGCGCCGCCGCCGCTGCTGCGAAGCCGCCAAGGTGCGCGACATCGGCACCGCCCTGCAACAGATCGCGCGCGGGGTCGTCGCCCGGGTGCAGCAGCGCATCGGCCTGGGCCACGCGGGTGGCGAAGCCCGCATCGGGCGCGGCCTCGCCGCCCGGCCCGCCATAGCTGTGCGAGGCGGCGGCGAGATAGGCGCGGCCCAGCTCCTCGCGCGCGGTCCAGTCGCCGGAAGAAAGCGCGTCCTCCAAGCCAGCTCCATAGGCGCCGGGGGCCGCGCCGAAAATACGCGCGAGCGGCTCGCCCGCGCGGCGCGCGGCGGCGAGGGGATTTTCCTCGCCGCTCTCGTCGCGCGCGGCAACCGCCCGCACGGCGGCGTCCAGCAGCGCGATCTGCGCCGGGAACAGATCTCGGAACAGGCCGGAGATGCGCCAGGTCACGTCCACGCGGGCGCGGCCCAGCACGGCGGGCGGCTGCACCTCGATGCCGGTGACGCGGCCCGTCGCCGCTTCCCAGACGGGCGTGCAGCCCAGCAGGGCGAGGCCCTGCGCGATCTCCTCGCCGCCGGTGCGCAGGGTGGCGCTGCCCCAGAGGTCCAGCACCAGGCGGCGCGGCATCTCGCCATGCTCCTGCGCGTAGAGTCGCAGCGCCTCGGCCGCCGCCAGCCGACCGAGTTCCATGGCGGTCGGCGTGGGCAGGCCGCGCGGATCGGTGGTGGCGAGGTTGCGGCCCGTGGGCATCACGTCGCGCCGGCCGCGGGCGGGGGCGCCGGCGGGGCCGGGCGGAATATGGCGGGCGTCGAGGGCGGCGAGCAACCCGGCGCGTTCGGCTTCCGCGCAGGCCTGTTGCTCGGGGCCGGCGCCGGGAGCGGCGCGGCCATAGATGTGCAGCCCGTCCTGGAGGGCCAGTTCCTTCACGTCGCACATCCAGGCATCCAGCGCGCGCAGGCGTTCGCCCGCATCCTCCGGCAGCGCGGGCAGGCTGGGCACCGAGGCGGCGCGCGCCTGGATGAGCTGCGCCAGGCGTTCGCGGCGGCGGCGGTCCATGCCATCGGCGGCGGCGAATTCATCGAGCAGGCGGTCGAGGTCCTGCAGTTCGGGCGCCAGGGCGGGCGTGGCGAGGGGGGGCGGCAAATGCCCCAGCGTGACGGCGGCGATGCGGCGCTTGGCCTGCGCCGCCTCGCCCGGATTGCTGACGAGGAAGGGGTAGACCACGGGCAGCGCGCCCAGCACGCGCTCGGGGAAGCACTCGGCCGTCAGCGCCACCGCCTTGCCCGGCAGCCATTCCAACGTGCCATGGGCGCCCATGTGGACCACGGCATGCACATCGCGCGCGCGGCGCAGCCATAGCCCGAAGGCGCGCAGCGCGTGGCGCGGCGGCAGTGCGGGGTCATGGTAGGTGGCGCGGCGGTCGCTGGCACGCCCGCGATCCGGCGCCACGGCCAGCAGGATGTTGCCGCAGGCCAAGGCGCGGAAGCGGAAGGCGCCGTCCGCTGCGTCGGGGTCGTTCTCGGGCGCCCCCCAGGCCGCGTCGGGCGGCGCGGCGTAGTTCGCCAGGCACCAGGTGGCGGACGGCTCGGCCAGGGCATCGAGCAGGGCGCGGGGCGAGGCGGGCGGCGTACCCGTGTCGTAGCCGGCGGCCCGCAAATCCTCCAGCAGCGCCAGCACGCTGGCCGGCACGTCGAGACCCACGGCATAGCCCGTGCGCCCGCCCGCCCCCGGATAATCCGGCAGGAGCACCGCGAGGCGCCGCTGGCCGGGCGGCGTGGCGCGCAGCCGCAGCAGGGCCAGGATGCGCCCGGCCAGTTGCGCCACGCGGTCAGGCTCGGCGCGATTCACCTGGCGGGTGAAGCCCAGTTCCGGTGCGGTGGGTGCCATGTCCTTGAAGCCGATGACGCCGCCCAGCACGCGCCCGTCCAGCTCCGGCAGAACGACATGCATGGCGAGGTCGGCGGCCCCCAGCCCACGCGCGCCCTCTTCCCAGGCCACGCGCGCGGTGGTGGCGATGACGGCCTGCACCACCGGCACGCCGCAGGCCGCCAGCACCGGCTGCGCCTGCCCTTCGGCGAAGGCGGTGCAGGAGACGATCAGCGCGGGGTTCAGGCGCGGAAATTCCTCCCGCAGGAAGGCCACCGAATGCGGCTCTTTCAGGCTCGCCACGAAGATCGGCACCGGCGCCACGCCCTGCGCCGCAAGCGCTTCGGCCAGGGCGGTGACGGGTGCCATGTCCTCCGCCAGCCGCATGGAGCGGTAGAAGATGATGGGCACCACCGGACGCGTGCCGTCGGGCCGTGGCCATTCCGCGCAGAAGCCGGCGGGCGGGAGGGCCTCGGCCGGCGCGGCCTCCAGCGCCACCCCGCAATGCGCCGCCATGCGCCGCAGCACGCCGCGCAGCGCGACCACGCCGCCGGCGCGGAACCCTTCCAGCAGCGCGGCGCATTCCTCCGCCGGCAGGGTGGAGAGGGCGGGCAGGCGCGGATCGGCGCGGTCCTCGCCCGGCAGCACGGCCAGCGCGATGCCCCGCGCGCGGCAGAAGGCGGCCAGTTGCTCGGCGCCATAGCGCCACCAGTCCAAGCCCCCCAGCAGCCGCAGCACGATGACGCGCGCGCCGATGGCCGTGCGGTCCAGCCAGAGGTCCACCGACATGGGGTGGCGCAACTCCCGCAGCGGCACCAGTCGCAGCGCGGGCAGCACGTCCCGCTCCGCCTCCCAGGCGGCGGCGAGGCCCGCCAGGTCGCTGTCGGTGAAGCTGAGCACCGCCATGGGCGCGGGCGGCTGGCGGAGATCCACGGGCTCCGTCTGCTCGTCCAGCGTCGCGGTGGAGGTGTTCAGCAGGTGCATGGCATCAGGGTGCCGCGAGCGCCTCGGCCACCGCCGCCGCGTCGAAGCCGTGCAGGCCGAGCACGACGAGTTGCCCCGCCCGCGCCTCGCCCGGCGCCCAGGCGCGGTCGAAATGATGGCCGACGCGCTGGCCCACGGCCTGCACCAGCAGCCGCATGGGCTTGCCGGCAACGGCCGCGAAGCCCTTGGCGCGCAGCACACCGGGCACGGCGCAGGCGGCGGCGACGCGCTGTGCGAGGGTGCTGGCATCCGTCACTTCGGGCAGCGGCAGGACCACGGAATCGAAATCCTCGTGGTCGTGGTCCTCCTCATTGTCGTGATGGGTGCGGCGGGCCTCGATCTCGGCCTCGGTGGCGAGGCCCAGGCCCAGCAGCAGCGCGGGCGAGATGCGGCCCGACTGTGCCTCCAGCACGCCGATGGGGCGCGGGAGCGCGGCGACCAGCGCGGCGCGTGCGCGGGCCAGCCCGGCCTCGTCCAGCAGATCGGCCTTGGTCAGCACGATCAGGTCGGCGCAGGCCACCTGGTCCTCGAACACTTCCTCCACCGGGTCGTCATGGTCGAGCGAGGGGTCGGCGGCGCGTTGCGCCGCCAGCGCCGCCTCGTCATGCGCCACGCGGCCTTCGGCGAGTGCGGCGCCATCCACCACCGCCACCACGCCATCCACCGTCACGCGGCCCTTGATGGCGGGCCAGTGGAAGGCCTGCACCAGCGGCTTGGGGAGCGCCAGCCCGGACGTCTCGATCAGGATGTGGTCCGGGCGGGGGGTTCGCGCCAGCAGGGCGTCCAGCGTGGGCACGAAGTCATCGGCCACGGTGCAGCAGATGCAGCCATTGGCGAGCTCCACGATATCGGCCTCCGCGCAGGCCTCCACGCCGCAGCCGCGCAGGATTTCGGCATCCATGCCGATGTCACCGAACTCGTTCACGATGACGGCGATGCGCCGCCCGCCCGGGTTTTCCAGCAGGTGCCGGATCAGCGTGGTCTTGCCCGCGCCGAGGAAGCCCGTGACGATCGTGCAGGGGGTCTTGTCCAGGCTCTGGCCGCTCATGGGGCGCTCTCCGCGGGGGTGAAGTCGAAGGGGGGGATGCGCGCGATCATCTGGCGCTTCAGGATTTCGGGGCGGCCCTTCCAGGGCATGGTGCCGTCCTCGGAGGCGCCGAGCAGCGCGGCGCCGGCGTGCAGCGCCTCGGGCGAGTCCTGGTGTTCCAGCTTGCCGAAGATGTAGCTCCAGCCGCCAGGCCGGACGAGCGCCGCCGAAGGGCCACGCGAACAATTGGACAGGCAGTTCACGAACTGCACGCGGTGCGGGCCGGCGGCCGCCACGGCCTCGCCCAGCGCGGCGCCGGCGCGGGGGGCATCGGGCGCATCGCCCTCGCGCTTGCAGGTGGTGCAGACAAAGATCACGACATCGGAGGACACGCGCGGATGCTCCGGCCCCAACGACAGGGCAAAGGGGTGCATCCGGGGCGCGCGCGTCACCGCACGCCCCTGCCGGGACGGCCCTGCACCGAGGCACCCCGCCCGGCGCATTCTGTGTTCCAAGGCAGGTCTCCTGGCTCACGGATCACCGCGGGGCATCGTCTTCCCGGGGCCCATCTTCGCGATGGGTTGGCCCAGTGACATGTGATGCCCGCTCACCGTTCACAGTTGCGGGGGCAGCTCCGGCCTCGGGCCGCAGCCCGCTCCGGATTCCCTTTTCATCCCCGTCCCCGGGGAACCTTCGAACCGGCCTATCAAGCGGAGTGACGCGGGGCGTGTCAATCAGCCTTGCCTGGGGCATGATGGCCACGTGAACAGCCTGACCTTGATCCTGGGGGGCGCGCGTTCGGGGAAGAGCCGCCGCGCGGAAGCCCTCATCGCCGCCCTGCCCTCGCCCTGGACCTATATCGCCACCGCCGAGGCCTTCGACGCCGAGATGGCGGCGCGAATCGCCGAGCACCGCGCCCGGCGCGCGGCGGGGTGGGAGACGCTGGACGCCCCGCGCGACCTGCCCGCCGCCCTGGCGCGCGCCCGCCCACCCGTGTTGGTGGATTGCCTGACGCTGTGGCTGTCCAACCTGATGCTGGCCGAGGCGGATATTGGCGCCGCGACGGAAGCGCTGGAGGCCGCGCTGCGCGCGCGCACCGGGCCGGTGGTGCTGGTCTCCAACGAGGTGGGCCAGGGCATCGTGCCCGCGACGCCGCTCGGCCGGCGCTTCCGCGACGCCCAAGGGCTGCTGAACCAGCGCATGGCCGCCCTGGCGGACCATGTGGAGCTGGTGGTGGCGGGAATTCCGCTCAGGGTGAAGCCATGAGCGAGGAGGAAGCCCGCCACCGCGCCAAGATGGCCGCGCGCAAGGCCGTGCAGGATGCCGAGGTGGCGTCCAAGACCATCACGGAAAAGGGCCTGCTGATCGTCCACACGGGGCCGGGCAAGGGCAAGTCCACCGCGGCTTTCGGCCTCGCGCTGCGGATGCTGGGCGCCGGCGGGCGCGTGGGCGTGGTGCAGTTCATCAAGGGCGCCTGGGAGACGGGCGAACGCGCGGCGCTGACGCAGTTCGGCGAGCGCGTGCGCTGGCACTCCATGGGCGAGGGCTTCACCTGGGAAACCCAGGACCGCGCCCGCGACGTGGCCGCCGCCACCCGCGCCTGGGAGATGGCGCGCGCCATGCTGGCGGACCCCGCGCTGGACCTGGTGCTGCTGGACGAGTTGAACATCGCCCTGCGCTATGACTACCTGCCGCTGGAAGGCGTGCTGGCGGACCTCGCCGCGCGGCGGCCGCTGCTGCATGTGGTCGTCACTGGCCGCAACGCGAAGCCCGCGCTGATCGAGGCGGCCGACCTCGTCACCGAGATGGGCGCGGTGAAGCACCATTTCGCCGCGGGGGTGAAGGCGCAGAAGGGCATCGAGTTCTGATGTCGCTCGCCTTGATGTTCCAGGGCACCGGCTCCGACGTCGGCAAGTCGTTGATCGTGGCGGGGCTGGCGCGCGCCTTCACCCGGCGCGGCCTCAGCGTACGCCCCTTCAAGCCGCAGAACATGAGCAACAACGCCGCCGTCACGGCCGATGGCGGCGAGATCGGCCGCGCGCAGGCGCTGCAGGCGCGCGCCGCTGGCGTAGCCCCCTCGGTCCACATGAACCCCGTGCTGCTCAAGCCGCAAAGCCAGGTGGGTGCCCAGATCATCGTGCAGGGGCGCGTGGTGGGGCAGGCGCGGGCGGCGGAATACCAGCGCCTGAAGCCCGGCTTCATGGCCGCCGTGCTCGACAGTTTCGCGCGGATGCGCGCCGAGGCCGACATCGTGCTGGTCGAGGGCGCCGGCAGTGCCGCCGAGGTCAATCTCCGCGCCAATGACATCGCCAACATGGGCTTCGCGCGCGCGGCGGATGTGCCCGTGGTGCTGATCGGCGACATTGACCGCGGCGGCGTCATCGCGGCGCTCGTCGGCACCCATGCGGTGCTGGAGGCCGAGGACGCCGCCATGATCGGCGGCTTCATCGTCAACCGCTTCCGCGGCGACCCCGCGCTCTTCGCCGATGGCATGGCGCTGATCGCCGCGCGCACGGGCTGGGCGGCGCTGGGCCTCGTGCCCCACCTGCCCGATGCGGCGAAGCTGCCGGCCGAGGATGCGCTGGCGCTGGACCATCCGCTCGCGCGCAAGCCGGGGGCCAGGCTGCGCGTGGCCGTGCCCATCCTGCCCGCCATCGCCAATTTCGACGACCTCGACCCGCTGATCGCGGAGCCGGAGGTGGAGGTGCTGCGCGTACGGCCGGGCCAGGCCCTGCCGGGCGATGCGCAGCTCGTCATCCTGCCTGGATCGAAGTCCACGCTCTCCGACCTGCGCGCGCTGCGCGCGGCGGGCTTCGACCTGGACATCGCCGCACATCTCCGGCGCGGCGGGCATGTGCTGGGTCTGTGCGGCGGCTACCAGATGCTGGGCCGGACCGTGGCCGACCCGGACGGCGTGGAGGGGCCGCCCGGCACGCTGCCTGGCCTGGGATTGCTGGAGGTGGACACGGTGCTCTCAGGCGAAAAGCGCCTGGTGCCCGTGCGCGGCCGCAGCCATGACGGCGCATCCCTCACCGGCTATGAGATGCATATGGGCCGCACCGATGGCCCCGCACGCGCCCGCCCCTTCGCCACCCTGGAGGACAGCGGCGCGGAGGGCGCCGTCTCGCCCGATGGGCGCGTCACCGGCACCTATATTCACGGCCTGTTCGGCAGCACGACCCAGCGCGCATCCTGGCTCGCGCGCTTCGACGCCGGCGCGCCGCGGCTCGACCATGAGGCGGAGGTGGAGGCGGCGCTGGATGCGCTGGCCGCGCATCTGGAAGCGCATCTGGACCTCGACGCGCTGCTCAGCCTTGCAGCGCGAGGAAGATGAGCGCCAGCAGCGCGATGAGCAGGGCGTCCGCCACACGATACAGGCGCAGCGCGGCGCGGATGTCGGCGGCACGGGCCTCCCGCCGCCCATCGCCCATGAAGGCATCCTCCACCAGCACGCCGCCATAGTGGCGCGGGCCGGCGAGCGCGAGGCCCAGCGCGCCCGCCATCGCGGCCTCCGGCCAGCCGGCATTGGGCGAGCGGTGGCGCTTCGCATCCCGCCACATGGCGCGCCACGCACCCCGCGCATCCATGCCCGGCAGAAGTGCCGCGGCCGCGATGAGGGCCAGCCCCGTGAGGCGCGAGGCCGGCAGGTTCAGCACATCGTCGCAGCGCGCGGACGCCCAGCCAAAGGCCTCATGCCGCGCGGTGCGATGGCCGATCATGCTGTCGGCGGTGTTCACGGCCTTGTAGATGGCCGCCCCCGGCAGCCCGCCCAGCGCCAGCCAGAAGCCCGGCGCGGTGACGCCGTCGGAGAAGTTCTCCGCGAGGCTCTCGATCGCCGCGCGCGCCACGCCCGCTTCGTCCAGCGAGAGCGGGTCGCGGCCCACGATATGCGAGACGGCCTCGCGCCCCGCATCCAGCCCGCCCTGTTCCATCGCCTCGGCCACGCGCGCCACATGCTCGTGCAGGCTGCGCTGCGCGAGCAGGCTGCTGGCGACCAGCGCCACGACCAGCAGGCCGAAGGGCAGCGCCAGCAGCGCCGATTGCAGCGCCAGCCCCACGCCGCCCGCCACCAGCAGCAGCACCAGCAGCGCCGCGACCCCCGCCGCACGGCGCGCGGCGAAACTCCGCGCCGCCTGGTTCCATCCGCGATCCATCGCCGCGATCAGCCGGCCGATCCAGATGACGGGGTGGCCGATGCGGTCCACCAGGCGCTGCGGATAGCCGATGGCGGCCTCGATCAGCAGCGCGAGAAGGGCAAGCCCGGTCACGCCAGCGCCGCCGCCAGCCGCGCGAAGCCGGCCTCGTCGGGCGGCAGGCCCAGGCGCAGACGGTCCGGCCAGTGGGGGAATTCGCGCACCAGGATGCCGGCGCGGCCCAGGCGCTCCCCGGTGCCGGGGGGGGCCGCCACGAAGCGGAACAGCGGCGTGCCGCCCAGCACCGCGAGGCCTGCGGCCGCGAGCACGGCATCGAGCCGGGCCGACGCCGCATGGAGTTGTTCGCACTGCGCCGCAGCCCAATCCTCGTCGGCCAGCGCCGCCAGCCCTGCATGCAGGGCCGGCCCCGCGACGCACCAGGGGCCAAGCAGCGCCTCCAGCCGCGCCGCGATGGCCTCCGGCACCACGGCGAAGCCCAGCCGGACCCCCGCCAGGCCATGGAACTTGCCGAAGGAGCGCAGCACCACCACCCCGCCCCCCGGCACCAGGGGCAGCGCGGTCGGCAAGCCCGGGTCGGCGTCGAGAAAGGCCTCATCCACCACCAGCAGCCCCTCCGCCGCACGCTGGGTGGCGGCCAGGGCTTCCAGCGTGGCGAAGGGCAGCACGCGGCCTGTGGGGTTGTCGGGGTTCACCACCGTCACGACCGCGGCCGGTGTCAGTGCCTCCAGCGCAGGCACCTCGTGCGCCGCATGCCCGGCCAGGGTGGCGGCGCGGGCGTGCTCGGCATAGGTGGGGCCCAGGATGCGCGCCTGGCCCGGCGGGCGCAGCGCCGCGACCATGGGCAGCAGGATCTGCGTGCCGGGGGCGGCCACCACCCGCGCCCCCGCCGGCACGCCCCAGCGCCGCGCGGCCAGGGCACAGAGGGCGGCATGGTCGGCGGGTTCCGGCAGGCGGGTAAGGGCGACGGGCGGCAGTGGCGGCAGCGGATAGGCGCGCGGCGCGATGCCGGTGGAGAGGTCCAGGAACGGCTCGGGCGCGTGCGGGAACCGCCGGCGCGCGGCCGCCATATTGCCGCCATGCAGCACGGGCGGACCGCTTGCGTTATTGAATATCATCACACTCACGTCGCGCGGTCAGGCCTCCGCCGCGGCGCGGGCGCACTCGGGGCAAGTGCCCACCAGCTCCACCACGCGGCGTTCCACCGCATAGCCGCTGTCATCGGCCGTGACGCCCAGCACGGCCGCCAGCGCTGCGTCCTCCAGGTCATTCACGGCGCCGCACCCACGGCAGACGGCAAAGGCGCTGGGGTGGGCATGGTCGTCATAGGGGGCCGGGGTGCAGCCGCAGCTCGGCCGCGCGCTGATGGCGGAAGTGTAGGCGTTCAGGCTCTCAATGCGATGGATCAGCCCGGCCTCGCGCAGCGCGTCGAGGGCCCGATAGACGGTCTGCGGCCCACGGATTCCCTCAGGGCGCAGGCGTTCCAGCACCTCATAGGCGGTCAGCGCCCGGCCCGTCTCGGCGCGCAGCACGCCCATCACCAGCGCCTGGTTGCGCGACAGCGGTGGCGCGGCCGCGCTGGCGAGAAATTCACCCCGCGCGGAGGCGGAGAGCGAACGCGGGAAGGGGATGCTCTTGCACATGATGTGATCTTATCACAGGATTGGCCGGATGGCACCGCAGTCTAACCCCGATCCGCGCCCGGAGGGCAGCCTCTCCCCGGATATGGGCCGAGGTTCCGTCTGGCCCGACCGCGCCGCGCGGTTCTACGCGCAGGCATTGGACCGCTCCGACTATGGCGCGGCCATCGCCGGCGCCCTGCACGGCGAGGCGCCGGACAGCCTGCTCGACATCGGCGCCGGCGCCGGCCATCCGGTCCTGCCCTGGCTGCCGGAAGCCGCGGAATGGACCGCGCTGGAACCCAACCGCTACCTGCGCGCCCGGCTGGGGCGGCTGCGGCGGACGCAGCTGCGCGCCTTGAACGCCCGCTGGGAAGCCCTGCCCGAACTGGGCCTCGCCCCGCATCACTGGGCCTTCGCCGCCAATATCGGCGCCACGCTCCAGGCACCGCGAACCCTGCTTGGCCACATGCGGGCGCTCGCGCGGGCGCGGGTGGCCTGGGTGGTGCCGGCCCAGCACGGGCCGCGCCGCTGGTGCCTGGCCGGCGCCCTGCCCGCCGCCCTGCATGGCGAGGACGAAACGCCCGCCCTGCGCGGCGTGCTCGCCGCCCTGGGTCCGGACCAGCCGCACGACATCCGCCTTGCGCCCTGGACCTTCCGCGCGCGCTTCGACGGGCTCGACGCCGCCACGCGCTATTGCGCGACCCAGCTCTCCCTGCCGCCCGCCGCCTGCCGCGCGGCGGTGGAGGCGGCCGCGCGCCCCCTGCCCTGCGGCGGCGTCGAACTTGCCGCGCCAAAAGTCTCCGCCCTTCTCCTCTGGAATCTCTGAACCGATGCGACAACTTCTTCTCGCCGGCTCGGCGCTGGCCGTGCTGGGCCTGCCCGCCGCCACCCTTCGCGCGCAGGGCATGGCGCCCGAGGTCCGCCTGCCCCCCACGGCCAGCCTGGACGAGGTGGTGGTAACGGCGACACGCCGGCCGGAGCCGCGCTCCGCGCTGGCCGGCACCGTGCAGGTGATTGACGAAGCCACCATCCGCAACAGCACCGCCCAGAACCTGACGGACCTGCTGGCCGAGAACGCGGTCGGCTTCTTCAGCGAATGGACGCCCGCGCAGACCAGCATCAACATCCGCGGCGGCGCCACTGACGGCCAGGGGCGTGACTTTCGCAGCCAGGTGCTGGTGCTGGTGAACGGCCGGCGCGCGGGCACGGCGAACCTCTCGAAGCTCAGCCCCTCCGAGGTCGCGCGCATCGAGGTGATCCGCGGCCCGGCCAGCGTGGTCTATGGCAGCCAGGCGCTCGGCGGCGTCATCAACCTCATCCTGCGCGACGGGGTGAATTCGCCGGGCGGGCGGGCCGAGCTTCGCGGCGGCTCCTGGGGGCTGGTCGAGGGGCGCGCGGGCTACGGCGGCGCGCTGGAGAGTGCGGGCGTGGACTACTACCTGGGCTTCGCCGGCGGCCGGCGCGATTCCTACCGCGCGGGCGGCGGGGCCGAGCAGGCGGGCACGCAGTGGAACCGCCTGGGCGCGCTGGGGGCGCTCGGCGTGCAGACCGGGCTGGGGCGCGTGGGCGTGACCCTACGGACCGACGGCACCTATAATTCGGGGTTCCGCGGCTCCGCCTGGAACCCCACCAACAGCGAGGACCGCACCAACGCCTCCGCCGACGTGACGCTGGACGGCGGCACGGAAGACGGGCGCTACCGCTGGTTCGGCCAGTTCTACGCGGTGCGCGACGTGGACCATTTCCGCTGGCGTTCGCCCATCCAGCGCAGCGGAGCGGGGCTGCCGGTGCCGGGCACGGATGCCGACCGCAACCACCGCACGCTGGACATACTCGGCCTGCGCCTGCAGCCCTCCATGCGGCTGTGGCAGGGGGCGGAACTGGTGACGGGGCTCGATCTCGAATACTCCACCCTGCGCTCCACCCGCTGGCGCGTGGGGCTGCCTGGGAGCGGCATCACCACCCAGGTGCCGCCCTTCGACAATGACCAGACGGAGCGGACGGCGGGCCTCTTCGCCGAACTCTCGCAGCGCCTGTGGGATGACCGGCTGACGCTGCGCGGCGGCGTGCGCCGGACCTGGGGCGAGACGCAGGTGGACGCGACCCCCAACCAGCCGGCGCTGCGCCTGCGCCGCGCGGAGTATGAGGCCACCACCTGGTCGGCCGGCGCGAGCCTGCGCGTGGCGGAGGGTGCCGTGCTGCGCGCCAATGCGGCGACCGGCTTCCGCGCGCCCACGGCCACGGACCTCGCCGCGGACTTCACGGCGCTGGGCGGCGGGCGCGTCTTCGGTAACCCGAACCTGCGCCCCGAGACCAGCACGCAGTACGAGGTGGGAGCCGCGCTGTTCCGCCCCGGCTGGCGGGCCGATGTGGCGCTGTTCCAGAACACCATCCATGACCGCATCACCACCCGCGCGCGGCCTGGCGTCGCCAATACCTCGGACTATGTGAACAACCCGGGCGACATCCTGGTGCGCGGGCTGGAGGTGCAATTCCAGGCCGACATGGCGCGCGCCTTCGGCATCCAGGGCTGGCGCTGGACCGCCTTCGCCAACGCATCCTGGAACTTCGACATGATCGACGAGGGCGCGCGGCTTGGCCCCCGGGTGAACACGCGCACGGCGCAGCGCATGTATCGCTACCAGGCGGCCATCGGCACCACGGTGGGCCAGGCGCGGTGGGATGTCTCGGTGCTGGGCATCCTGCGCGGGCCCGTCCACTACGACACCGAGGAAAACCTGCTGATCCCGGCCGCGGAGCCCTTCCGCGAATACATCCACCGCAAGGGCCCCTTCTGGGTGTGGAACCTGCGCGGCAGCTTCCAGCCCCTGCCCGAGCAGGCGCCGGGCTTGCGCATCTTCGGCGCCATCAACAACCTGTTCGACGTGAACAACCACGCGCTCTTCATCGCGACGGCGGGGCAGCCCTTCCTGGGGGATGCACGCTTCTCCAATGGCGGGCTGGGCAATTCGATGCCGGGGCGGGAGTTCACGGCCGGGTTGCGCGTCACATTCTGACGCTGCCACGCCGCGCGCTGCTGGCCGCACCCCTGCTGGCACCCCTGGCCGCGCGCGCGCAGTCCTGGCCGCGCGCGGTGACGGATGGGCTGGGGCGGCGCGTCGTCATCGCGCGGCCGCCGCGGCGGATCGTGGCCATCTTTGCCTCGAACACCGAAATGCTGGCGGCCATCGGCGCGCTGGACCGCGTGGTGGGCATCGAGGCCTACACCCGCTTCCCGCCCGAGGTGCAGGGGCTTCCGTTGGTGGGCGGCAGGCTCGGCTTCTCGGCCGAGGCCATCGCGCGGCTGGAAGCCGACCTCGTGGTGATGACCCCCGCCCGCAACGCCGCCCATGCGCTGACCGAACCCATGGCGCGCATCGGCGTGCCGGTGCTGGTGGTGACGCATCATGACCTCGCGCAGATCTTCGCCAACCTCCGCCTGCTGGGAATGGCCACCGGGCAGGAGGCAATGGCCGAAGCGCTGGTGGCGCGGCTGGAGGCGCGGCTCGGCGCCGTGCGGGCCCGGCTTGGGGGGCGCGCGCCGGTGCGGGTCTTCATGGAAACCTCCAGCACCGGGCGCGGCGTCTATGGCACCATCCGCCCCGGCAGTTATTCCTTCGACGCGGTGCGGCTGGCGGGGGGCGAGAGCGTGTTTCCGGAGCTTTCGCCCAATGGCCCGCCCCTCGTCTCCGGCGAGGCCATCCTGCGCGCCGACCCCGCCTTCTACCTGGTGGCCGGCCGGCCCGACCAGGCGGCGGATGTGCCGCGCCGCACCGGCTTCGTGTCGCTCTCGGCCGTCCGCACGGGCCGGGTGCATGTGGTCAGCCGCGCGCAATTCCTCATCCCCGGCCCGCGCGTGGTGGATGGGGTCGAGAGCCTCGCGCGGCTGCTGCACGGGGAGGCGGCATGATCGCCTGGCTGCTGCCGCCGCTCGGCCTGCTGGCCGGGCTGATGCTGGGCGCGGTGACGCTGACGCCGGCCGAGGCGCTATCCCTGCTGGCCGACCCCGCGCAGCCCCTGGGGCAACTCCTGTGGCAATGGCGCCTGCCGCGCGTGCTGGCGGCGGGCTGCGTGGGGGCTTTGCTGGCGCTCGGCGGCGCGGTGTTCCAGGGCGTGTTCCGCAACCCGCTGGCGGAACCCTACCTGCTCGGCAGCGCGGGCGGCGCGGCGGTGGGTGCGACCGTGGCGCTGCTGGTCGCGCTGCCGCTGCCGACATGGCTCGCCCTGCCGCTGCTGGCCTTCTGCGGCGCCTGGGGGGCCACCTGGCTGGTGCTGGCGCTGGCGCGGCTGGCCGATGGGACCTCCGTGGCCGCGCTGCTGCTGGCCGGCGTGGCGGTCGCGGCGCTGCTGGGGGCGGTGCGCTCCTTCCTGATGCTGGCGCTGTCCGACGAGACGGTGAGCCTGCAGGCCGTGCTGGCCTGGGCGCTCGGGGGCGTGCAGACGCCCTCCTGGCCCGAACTGGCCGTGCTGGGGGCTCTCACGGCGGCGGCGCTGGTCCTGTGCCTCGGCCTGGCGCGGGGGCTTGATCTGCTGGGGCTGGGCGAGGCGGTGGCGGAATCCTTTGGCCTTCCGGTGCGGCGCTTCGTCGCGCTGGCCGTGCTGGCCGGCGCCTTCGTGGTCGCGGTCAGCGTGGTGTGGGGCGGGCTGGTGGGCTTCGTGGGGCTGATGGCGCCGCATCTGGCGCGCTGGACGGCGGGGCCGCTGCACCGCGGACTGCTGCCGCGCGCGGCGGCCATCGGCGCGGGGCTGGCCATGTTGTGCGACGGCGCGGCCCGCGCCCTGCTGCCGCCCGCCGAAATTCCGCTCGGCCTCGTCACGGCGGCCATCGGCGCGCCCTTCTTCCTGCTGGTCCTGGCGCGGGAGGCGCGGCGTGGCTGAGGCGGCGCTCAGCCTGCGGGGCGTGGGCCATCGCGCCGGAGGGGTGGCGCTGGTGGAGGATGTCTCCCTCGACCTGCGCGCTGGCGAGGTGCTGGGCCTCATTGGTCCGAATGGCGCGGGCAAGACCACGCTGCTGCGACTGATGGCCGGGCTGCTCCGCCCCGCCCCGGGTGAGATCCGGCTGCATGGCCGGCCGCTGCCCGCCTGGCCGGCGCGAGAGCGCGCGCGGCGCATGGGCTACCTTCCCCAGCACTTCGCGCCGCACTGGGACTACACGGCGCGGGAATTGCTGCGCCTCGGGCTGGAGCGCGGCGGCAGTGCCGAGGGGCTTGAGGAAGTCGCCACCCTGCATGGCGTGGCCGGGCTGCTGGGGCGCCGCTGGTCCAGCCTTTCCGGCGGCGAGCGGGCGCGCGTGCTGGCGGCCTCGGTGCTGGCCACGCGGCCCGGCGTTGTCTTGGCCGACGAGGCGACGGCGGCGCTGGATGTGGGGCAGTCCCTCGCCCTCATGCGGCGGCTGCGCGCCGCGGCGCGGGAGGGGGCGGCGGTGGCGGTGGTGGTGCATGACCTCAACCTCGCGCTGGCGGGCTGCGACCGCCTGGCCCTGCTGCACCAGGGGCGCTTGCAGGCGCTCGGGCCGGCGGCCGCCCTGGCCGAGGATGCGCGGCTGGACGCTGCTTTCGGCGTGGCCTTCGTCCGGGTGCGGACGGAGGCGGGGCTGTTGCTCTCCGCGCGCGGAGGCGATTGAGGCGCCCCGCCTAACCGGCCGCCACGCGGTCGGCCATCTGGGCGTGCCGGCGGCCCATCGGCTTGTCCGGCGCGGTGGTCGTGTCGCGGGCCGTCTGGTGCTCCATCTCGGCGTTCAACTCGCCCCCCAGCAGGATGACGAGGGCCGAGAGCCAGATCCAGGTCATGAACCCCACCACGGCGCCGAGCGAGCCGTAGGTCTCGTTGAAGCTGCCGAAATTCGCGACATACCAGGAAAAGGCGGCCGAGCCGCCCAGCCACGCCACCGAGGCGAAGGCGCTGCCCCAGCTCACCCAGCGCCATTTCGCCCGCGCCCGGCTCGGCCCCCAGCGGTAGAGGCAGGCCAGCACCAGCCCCACCAGGACCAGCAGCACGGGCCAGCGTCCGTGGCGCAGCAGGCTTTCGGCGGTGCCGCCCAGCCCCACCATGCCCAGCACCACCGGCACCGCGACCACGCCCATCATGGTCAGGATGGCGAAGAGAATGAGGCAGAGGGTGAAGGCCAGCGTCACCGCGGTGAAGTGGATGAAGCTGCGCTTCTCGCGCTCCTCGTAGACGATGTTCAGCGCGTCGAACATCGCCTTCGCCGCCTGGTTGGACGACCACAGGGAGACGAGCAGGCCGAGCACGGCGCCCAGTCCCAGCGTGCCGCCGCCGGTCTCGGTCACGCGCGCCACCTGTTCCTCGATGATCTGCATGCCGCCTTCGGGAACGAAGCCGCCCAGCGCGGAAAGGTGGCCCTGGATGGTCGCGGGGTCCGTCCACAGCGCATAGAGCGAGGCCAGCGCCGCCAGCGCCGGGAACAGCGCCAGCAGGGTGTAGAAGGTGATGGCGGCGGCCTCCATCATCAGCCGGTCCTCACTGGCCTGCTGGGCGGTGCGCTTCAGGATCTGCCACCAGCCCCGGGGCGGGATCTCGGACGGGCTCCGCGCGGCGGCACCGGCGGGGGGTGTGGCCATTGCCGGCCGCGGGCATCGCGACGGGGCGGCCGCGCGTGGAGATGAAGTGAGCGAACTGCTCGCAACCAGCGCCAGAAGCGCCGCCAGGGCGGCACCGCCGAGCAGCCAGTCGCCCCGTCGCGCGCCACGCCCGTCGTCATGCTGCTCCCAGCCCGCCATGCCCAATCCCCGCCTTGCCTGCGAAGCCAACGCCGCAGGAAGGCCCAGGTGGCGCGTGACCGACGATTTCGCGGACGGAGGCGGAGATTCTCGAACGGAGGCCGGGCTTCAGCGACCCCTCAGCCGCGCCCCGGCGCGACCCGCTCCAGGAACTCCGCATAGCCGGCGACCACCGCCCCGTCCGCCTCGACGTGGCGCGACAGGACGCGCAACGCCGTGAGGTAGCGGCTTTCCAGGCTGAGGGAGAGGAATTCCCTGTCTCCGACCGTGATCCGCGCCAGCTCGGCCTTCACGCCGAGGATGGCGCGGTATTGGCGCCGGGTCTTGCGGACCTCGACCACACCTGGGCGGTATCCGGCCGCCACCAGGGCCGCCAGCAGCTGCTCGCGGTCGCGCAGCTTCGCATGGACGTCGTTGAACCGAGCGAAGATTCCAGACAGGCGCTGGGCGCGCGCGGGAAAGGCCAGGCGGAGGCTTGGCCCGAAGGCGCAGAACTCGTCGAAGGCCTCGATGACGGGCTTCACCTTCAGCCCCCCGCCGCGCAGCTTGATGTTGTCCCGCTTGCCATGGACGAAGAGGTAGGTGTCCGCCTCCGTCTCCTCGTCGCCCGGCCGGGCCGCGCCGGCGAGGTCGAGCGCGGTGGGCAGGAAGGGGCGCGCGCCGGCCGGCCAGAAGGCCCGCCATTCCCAGCGGGCGCCAGGGCGCGGCGCCGCCCTCGGGCGGCCCTCGGGCCAGAGGACATAGGCGCGCAGCCTCTCCCGCAGGCGGGCCAGCGTGGCCGAGACGCCGCGCCCCAGCAGTTCCATCCGGCCGATCGCCTCGATCCGCGCCGCATGCCGGGCCTGCCACGTCTCGGGCGCGGGCAGGGCCAGGATATCGGCCATCCTCCCGGAGGCGTGCAGCACCGAGACCAGAGCCGCCTGTTCGGGCGAGGGCAGGTCGTCGCCCTCCACCAGCGCGCGGATCGTGGCACGCAGCGCGGCCGGCGCGCGCAGGTCGCGCAGCTGGGGCCGGGCCTGGCAGAAGCCCCATGGCAGCGGCGCCCGCCCGGCCTCCAGATACCCCCGGGTCTGCAACGCCGCCAGGATCTCCGCCCGCACATCTCCGATGCGGCCCAGAATGGCCTCGATCACGGGTTCAATCGGCGCCGGCCCGTCCAGCAGCGGGGTAAGGAAGGGCGGCAGAGATCCACGCCCCATCCGGGTGACGCTGTGCAGGTCCGTGTCCACCTCGCCCCGCAGCGAGAGGTCCATCAGCTGCGCGGCGGCCAGGGGATAATCCAGGTCGGACCACCAGACGACGTCGCGCGGGACGGGTGGCAGGGACAGGCGGAGGATTTCGAGCGCCTCGGCCGTGGAAAGCCCGGCGGGCCCCAGCAATGCGTCCATGGTCCGGTTGCCTCCCCTGGATGGGAATGGAACACCAGGGCCTGGGCAACCGGAAGTCCCCGTCGCGCGGTAAGAAACGGCGGGGTTGCAACACTTACGTGCCGGGTCGTGGCGGGCCCTATCGGATGGGCGGCGAGAACTGGAGACCGCCCTGGTTCCACAGCAGGTTCATCCCGCGCTCCACACCCAGGGGGCCGATGTTGCGCTCCCAGATTTCCCGGTAGTTCCCCACCTGCCGGATGACGCGCGCGCCCCAGTCGGGATCGAGGCCCAGCATCTCGCCCGAGCGGCCCTGGCGGCCGAACAGGCGCTGCACATCCTGGCTCGCGGCCGCGAGGTTCTGGGCCGGCCCGGTGCGAAGCTGCTCCACCACGGTGCTGTCCAGGCCCATTTCCTCAGCCGTCAGCATCACGAAATGGGTCCAGCGGGCGATGCGCGAAAGCCGAAGGTCCTCCTGCCGCAGCACGGGGCCGAGAGGCTCCTTCGAGATCACCTCGAAGAGCAGCGCGAAGCGCGAGGCGCGGCTGCCCTGCTGCGCCATGAAGCCGGCCAGGCCCGTGCTGTCGCCCGTCAGCGCGTCGCATTGCTGGGCCAGAAAGGCCGCACGCGCCGCCTCCCCGCTCGGCGCGCGGGCCAGGTTGATGCGCAGCCCGGCCCGCGTCATGTGCTCGACGAGCTGCTGCTCGGAGGTGGTGCCGCCCTCGACGCAGATGGTGGCGCCCTCAAGCTGCTGCACGCGGGTCACCCCGCGCTCACGGCGCACCAGGAAGCCCTGGCCGTCATAGTAGGTCGTGGCGGGGAAGATCACGCCCTCGCCCGCCTCGCGCTCCAGCGTCCAGGTCGTGTTGCGCGCCAGCAGGTCCACCTCGCCGGCGCGCAGCCGCGCGAAACGGTCCGCGGCCGGGATGGGGACGAAGCGCACCCGGGCCGGGTCGCCCAGGATGGCCGAGGCGATGCCGCGGCAGAAATCCGCGTCCAGCCCCTGCCAGGCGCCGCGCGCGCCCTGCACGGCGAAGCCGGGGGCGGCCGGCGCCACCCCGCAAAGCACGTGGCCCCGCGCGCGAATGGCGTCCACCGCATCGGGGGCCGGCGCCGACGCCGTGGGCGGGGCAGGCTGCGCCGAACCGGGCCGTGGCGCGGCGGCGAGCAAGGCCGCCACCCCCAGCGCCGTGCCCAGCAGGCCACGGGCCGCGCGGCGCAGGGCGCGCATGTCGAATGTGCCAGCCATCATCATGTTCTGTCCTTCGGGATTGGTGCTTCGCGTCATGCGTCAGGCCGGGCCGTCGGCCATGCGCCGGAGCCAGCTTGCGGAGCGGAAGGGCCAGATGCCCTCGGGCCGCGCCGCCAGCCCCTCGGCCTCGGCGAGGCGCGCGGCCCTTTGCTCGGCCTCGGCGGCGGTGACGCGCACCCCGCTGAGCCGGCGGTAGAGCTTCGCGCCGTTCTTCACATCGCCCTTGGCAAGGCGTCCCTTGCGATCCTGCACGGAGCGCAGGTAGGCAAGGGTGTCGCGTTCCAGCTGGCGGCCCGGGAGGCTGCCGGCGGCATCGGCGGTGGCCTCCAGCGCCTGTTGCGCCTCGGTGGCGCTGAGGCCGAACTCCGTGACGCCACGGCTGAGCAGCGCGAGGTCCGAGGCCGGGTCATGCCCGCCGGTGGCGTTGCGCAGCCGGGCAAGCTCGGTGAAGGCCCGCGCATCGCGCGGCGGGCCCTCCGCCTCCTGCGGGGCCAGCATGGCGCCGGTGCCGAGGGCCGCCGCGGCCGTCAGCCGGGCGGCGGGCTCCACCCCTTCGGCGCGGAAGCCGCGCGGCACGCAGGTGGCGCAGGGCAGGACGCGCACGGAGCTGTCCAGCTCCATCAGCTTGATCTCGATCTGCAGGTCGGGGTGGCGGGCGCGCACCGCGGCCGCCGCGCGGTTCAGCACCTCGCCATGCACGCGCAGCTCGTCGGCCGGATCGGCGGAGAGGCGCCGTCCGGCCCAGAGATGCATGGCCCCGCAGTCGCGGTGGTTCAGGAAGGTGACGGTGCGGATGCCGTGCAACTGGCGCGACGCGGCGAGGTTGTCGAACAGCGCGCGCGACCAGGCCGCGTTGTGCTCCTCCAGCGCGGCCAGGGCGCCGCCCGCGATCCGCATCTCGCTGTAGCGGTCGGTGCGGCCGAGCGCCGAGAAATAGAAGGTGGTGTCATCGGTGAGGCGCGGGTCAATGCAGGACACCAGGAAGGTGTCCGCGGCACGGGGCGTCTCGTTCGAGGCATTTTGCATCGTCAGTAGACCTTTTCGACATGGGCGATACCGGAGAGGCGGTGGTGCAGGTGGGGGAAGGACAGGCCGGTCGCGTAGATCAGCGCGACACCGGTCAGCAGGCCGGTGAGGAGGCCGGATGCGCTCCAGCCGCCGCCCATTCCCGTCAGGCCCGAGATGGCCATCCAGCTGGCGAAGAGCGTGGCCGCCACCAGCAGCACGCCGCGCCACTTCAGGACGCCCAGCACGCTGGCGATGACCATGGCGTGCAGGCCCACCAGCGCCATGCCCACCGCAAACTTGAGCCAGAAGCCGCCTTCGCCCAGCCAAAGCCAGTGCCAATAGGAATGGCCGCTCGGGTTGTAGACGGCGAAGACGATGAAGAAGCCGAACAGGATCCGTGCGATGAGCGAGGTCCAGTCGAAGGGGTGGCTCATGGCATGGCCCTCCCCAGCGGGGCGGCCGCGCCCAGGGTTTCGCAGCCGCGCGCAGGCGGGCGCAGCGCCACGCGGCGCGCGGCCAGCGTGGCCGCGGCCAGGTCCTGCGCGCCGGCCGCGATACCCTGCTCGGCGGCCTCCAGCACGCGCAGCGCCTGCGCCTCGAACTCGCCGCGGTGCAGCGCCGAATCCAGGCGGCTCAGGCCCCAGTCGAGCGTCCAGGAGGCGCCCATGCCGGCCGCGGCCCCCAACGCGACGCCCGAAGCGCCGCCCATGGCGAAGCCCAACGCCCCGGCGGCCGCGACGATGGAGCCTGCCTCGCTGGCCCGCAGCACCGCCGCGCCCACGCGCGCGGCCATGGGCCGGATGGTCCGCAGCAAGGTGACGCCGGCATCACCGGGATGCAGGGCACCCACCGCCGCCGGCGGGACCGCGAGGTCGGGCACGAGGGACTGTCCCGCCGCCCGCAGGTCCAGACGCGCCGCCACGGGCGCGCCGGGTGCGGCAGCCGCCTCCAGCGCGGCCAGCATCGCCGCTTCACGCCGCAGCGCCGCCTGCCACGCCAGGTCCAGCACCCCCGCCGCGTGGCGCAGGTCGGCCAGCAGGCCATCGGCGAGGTCCGGCGGCAGCACACGCGCGCCGAACGCCTCGCGCATGGGCTGCGAGACCTCCTCGACGAGGCGCTCGGCCCAGCCCGCCTGGTCGGCCTCGGGGGTGGGGGCGACGAGGCCGCGCAGCATGCGCCCCAGCACCTGGTAGGACGTGACGTAGGACTGCACCCAGCCATAGGCCCAGTCACCGAAGGCCGGCACGCGCTCACGCGCCTCGGCGAGGCGGGCGGCGGCGGCATCGGCCATCAGGCGCCCGGCCATGGCCGCGAGCCGCTCCGCCTCCTCGGCCAGGCGTGTCTCGACCCCGGCCAGGGCGGCGGCGGGCAGGATGCGCGCCACGCAGGCACCATCGGGCGCGATGACGGCGACCGCCAGTCGCGCCTCTGCGCGGCTGCCCGAAAGGCCCGCCAGCAGCGCCGCGCCGCCCAGAAGCAGCAGGCCCGACAGCGACGCGGGCAGCCCGCGCCTTCTCCAAGTTCGGCGCCCGGCCAAATTCATGCTAACCTTCCTGCCATGGGCATTGGCTGGAAGATTGGAGCTTCGTGATGGCCACCGAGGTCGCGATGCGGCTGAGCGAGGCGCTGCTTATGGGCTTGCCCGCCTGGCTGGCGCTTGGCGCCGCCTGGCTGTGCGGCTGGCGGCTGCGCGACATGGCCTGGCTTGGGGATGCGCGCTGGGCGGCATCCCTGGCACTCGCGGCGGGGACGGCGCTCGGCCTCGCGCTGGTGGCGGCGAGCCCCCATGCGCGGGAGTTCGCGCCACACCGAATCTTCGCGCCCGACGCCATGTGGGCGGCGAGCCTCGGCGAATTGCTGGGACGCGAGGCGTGGCCCGGCCCCGTGGCCGCCGCGCGACTCCTGGCCCGGCTGCCGGGCGACGTCCCTGGGGCGCTGGCCGTCCTGGTGGGTCTTATGCTCCTGGCCGGGTTGGCCGGCCTCTGGGCGCGCAACCGCGGGCTGCCGGCCGGGCGAGGTGTCGCCGCGCTCGCCCTGCTGGTCCTGGCCGGCGCGCTGGGCGCGCACCTGCTGGTGCATCTTGGCGCCTGGGGCGTGCGGCGCCTCAGCTTCTGGACCTTCCTGGTGCTGCTGCTGGCCTTCCAGCAGTGGCGGTGGCACCGGCGCTGGGCCCGCCTGGGCTGGGCCTTGCGCGGGATGCATCGGTCGGAGCTGGCGCCGGGCTGAGGCGCTAGGGGCCCTGCGCATCATTGCACCTGCATCAGTTCAAGGAAGGGCCGGGCGGAGAGCAGCGCGGGATCGCCGGCCAGCGGGTGTGCAAGCTTCACCGCCACCAGCAGCACCCCGCCCACGATCAGCGCCGTCACGGCCCCCATCGCGATGTGCAGGCCCCGGTTGGGCCCGCCGAAGAACCACTGGAAGCTGATGACCGCGACCGAGACCATCATCACCAGGAACCAGATCAGCCCCGACAGCGTCCGCGACGTGACCGAGAGCCGGCCGATGCGCGCGTCGCCCACCTGCGCGATCCATTGCGTGGTGTTCTGCAGCAGCGCACCCTGCCCCTGCGTCAGCGGCTCGGCATCGAGGAAGGCGCGCGCCAGGCGCTGGAAGGCCGCGTCGGAGCCGACCGAGGGGATGCCAGCCTGCAGCGAGGGCCAGTCCAGCGCCACCACATCGCCGGCATAGCCGCGGATCGCGCCCCGCATGGCCTCGCGCAGCGGGGCCTGTTCGGCCAGGCTGAAGCTGTCCACGCTGAGCGCCAGCATGTAGAGGCCGCCCACCTCCTGCTGGAGCACGTCGCGCATCGTCGAGTAGATGTCCCAGGCGCCGACCAGCGTCAGCGCCGCCACGGCCGCGTAGATCTCGACCACGAAGCCGTATTTCACCGAGGCCATGAAGGCGTTCTGGGTGAATTCCTGCTGCGTGAAGATGCCCGAGATCACGCTGCCCACCAGCAGCGCGATCAGGACCGGGACGCCCACCGCGGCCAGCGCGGCGAGCGGCAAGGGCAACCCGGCCAGCGCGATGGTCAGGGAGCTGTCGAGGAAGAGCATGGCGTGCGCCGCCTACGCTTCGATTGCGCGGTACCAGCGGCGGGTCCGCAGCAGCCGGCCGCTTCGCCGCGGCTGCAGCTCCATCTCCTCCATGAGGCGCTTCACCCGCCGCTCGGCCTCGGCCTGCGACAGGCCAGCCCCCGCGCGCATGCGGTAAAAGCTCGCGACCTTGCCGAAATCCTCGCGCGAGATGCGGCCATGCCGGTCGGCCATGGTGCGAAGCAATTGCCCGCCCGAACGGCTGAGATCCCCCTCCAGCGCGATCTCCGTGCCCTCGGCATGGGCGCGCACCACGCCCGTGGCCTCCTCCAGCGTCAGGCCGTAGCGGCCGACACCCTCCTCCAGCAGCCGGCGCTCCTGCTCGCGGTCCAGGAAGCGGCGGCCCTGCATGTGCAGCTTCACGAGCTCGGCGAAGCGCGCGCTGGCGCGGCCTTCATGCAACATCGGTCAGCCTCCTCCGGTTGGAGGGAGGGACGCAGGGCGGACAGGCCGCCATTCGGGGCAAGTGGTCCATTTTGGGCCTCTTCGGAAGAAGGTTCAGGAGCGTGTGCCCGGCAGCGTGGCGGGCTGGAGGAACGGGGTCAGAACCGCCGGCGGGAAGGGCTGCTCGGGCGCCTGCGCCCGGCGCTCCTCCAGCTGTCGGTTCAGCCGGTCGATGGCGCGCAGGATGCGGGCCGCCTCCACGCCCACCGGCGCATCGGTGGGCACGAGCTGCAGCTTCACCTTGGGCCAGGGAAACAGGTCGATCTCGACCTTCTCGACCGAGAAGCCACCGATCTCGCTCGCCTCCAGCACGGCGCGGACGATGGCCCGCTGCATGGCCTCGAAGGTGCCCGGGTTGCGGCGCGCGTGGCGCTCCAGCTGGCGTTCCACATGATCCCGGTCGGCCTCGGTCAGCTCGCGTGCTTGCCCGAAGGTCAGCGACAGGCTGGGAATGAGGCTGACCGAGCTCTCGATTTCCTTGAGCTTGTAGCCGGCCACGTCCATCAGCCAGGCGAAGTCGTCGCGCGCGCGGGCATGGCGGCGCGCGGTGTCGGTGGCGCTGCGCATCATGCCATTGGCGCCCGGCGTGATGCCGAGCTGGTCCAGCAGGCCGGACCAGAGCTGGCCCGCGCGCTCGCCCAGGCTCGGGCTGGGCGGCAGGTCCTGCAGGGGCACGGTGACGACCGTGCTGGGCTGGGTGGCCGCGGGCATCGAGAAGGCGACTGCCCCCAGCAGCGCAAGCGCGGCGATGGCCCTGGTCTGGCGGTGCGGCATGGCGGATGGTTCCTTCGTCGGGGGGTCAGCGGGAACGGAGCGAGAGGCGCTCGGCCACGCGCCGCTGGGCGTGACGCTCAGCCGGCGGGAGGGGGACGAGGCCGGCCAGTCCAAGATAGCCGCCCGGCCCAGCCGCCCGTTCGCTCGTGGCTTCGGTGAGGAGGGCGCGCAGGCCTTGCACAACGCCCACGCCCTCGCGCGTCGGCAGGTGCTGGCGCTTCGCGTAGAGGAAGACGACCTGCGCCTGGTTGTAGTCGAGCGTGGCGATGCCGGCCGCGTCGGGCAGCACGCCGTCGAGCCGCAGCGGCAGCAGGTTGCCACCCGCGCGCAGCAGCTGGTCATAGGAAAGCACGGCGATGGTGCCCGGCGGCGCCGCCAGCAACGCGCCCATGATCTCCCCATGGGCGACAGGCACCGCCCGCTGATCCTCGCGCAGGGTCACGCACTTGGACCGGCGGTAGGACGCCTCGAACAACAGGCGAATGGCGCGCACTTCGCGGCAGCCCGCCTCCAGCATCAGGTCTTCCATCAGAGCGCGCATGCCGGTGCCAGCCTCGGGCACCAGCATGCGGATCTCGCGCGGCGGCAGGGAGGGGTCGATCTCGGACCACAGCCGGGTGCGGTTGGGCTCGAAGCCCTCACCGCTGGTGCGCTCAGCCGCAAGGGCCTCATAGATCTGGCGGCTGGTCAGCGCGGGGGCGATGTCGCCACGGCGGGCGGCCAGCACCACGGCACTGTAGCCCAGGCGTAGCTCCACGACCTCGGTCACGCCATTGGCGCGGCAGTGCTCCATGACACCGCGCGGCATGCGGCGGCTGACAAGGGCAAAGTCGGGCGTGTCGGGGCCTATGCCGGCACAGAAGCGCTCGAAAGCTTCACTGCCGCGCATCACCTCCAGTTGCGGCGGGTGCGCGCCCTGCGTCCCCTCGGCGAAGCGCTGCGCCAGCATGCGGCCCACCCCCTCCGTGGAAAAGGTGCCGGCGACGGTCAGCCGGTCGCGCAGGGTGAGCGAGCCAGTGGCCATGGCGGGCAGCGTGGCGAGCATCACGCCCAGCAGGCCGGCGAGTCCAAGGGCGGTCTTGCGCAAGATGATCTCCATGGTCTGGACGGGGGCGACCCACAGGGAGGTGGGAGGGAGCTCAGGCGGGACCATCGATCCCCCCTCCCATGGCCCGCAGCAGGGTTTCCTGGATGGCGTGCTCGACCGCGAGGCGCCCGCGCGCCTGGGCGAGCCAGCCGCTCAGCAGCGGTTGCAGCGCGGGGTCGAGCGTGGCCGCGTCATGCAGGGCCGCGGCCAGCTGGCCACGGCGCAGCTGTTCGCGGATGCGCTGCACGGCCGCCTCCGTGCCGCTCGTGGGCGGCGGCGTGGCAAGGCCCAACGCAGAGAAAGTGCCGCGCGCCGCGAGCCCCAGGCGCTCCAGCAGGCCGCCCTCGGCCGGGGTGCGCGCAAGGAGGGCGGGGGCCAGCGTGTCGAAGCGCTCCGCAAGGGCGGCCTCGCTGGCCAGGCCGCGCGCGGCGTGGCTAGCCAGCACCTCGGCCACGGGCGGCGGCAGCGCGCCAGCCGGGGCAAGGCTGACGGCCAGGTCGTATTCGCGTAGCCACGGCCGCGCGGTCGCCGCAGCGGCCTGCAGATGCAGCATGGCAAGGATGAAGCGTTCACGCGGGGCCGTCGCCGGCCCCATGTGCGCGGGCGCGCTGGCCGGCCGGGCCTGGCCGCGCTCGAGAGCGGAGAGCCGCGCGGAAATGGCCGCCAACTGCTCCTGCGGCACCACCGCCATGCCGGAGCCCAGCGGCGGCGTGCGCCATTCGGCCCAGGCGACGCCCGCCACCACGCCCAGCGCCGCCGCGGCCGCAAGGCCCGCCAGCGCGCGGGGCGAGACGCGGCCAGGCCCGGAAGTCTTGGCCTGGACGTCGGCGCCTGGCGGCATGTGTGCCATCTTGACCTACGCCGACCGCGCTAATGGACCAGCTCGACCGCGCCCGAGGCGGCGGTCAGGCCGGCATCCACCACCAGGGTGGGATGGCGGCGCCGGACCTCGGCGGCGAATTGGCGCAGACATTCATGGTGCGCCGCCTGTTCCGCCGCGGGCGCCGCCACGGCGGCGTCGCCGAAGGCGAGCTTGGCCGCGCCACAGTCACGATGGGTCAGCGCCACGACCCGCTGGATGCGGTGCAGATCGACCGAGACGGCAAGGTTCTCCCAGAATGTCTCGTGCCACCCGGCGAAACGCGGATGCACCGCGCCGATCGGCCCGCCGGCGATCACGAACTGGCTGAAGCGCCCGCGCAGGCCGCGGGCGGCCATGTAGGCCGAGCTGGGCGAAGCGAAGCGCGGGTCAATGCAGTTCACCAGCATCGCCTCGTAGTTGCCGCTTGCGGCGCGGGCGGGCGAACCGGCCCAGAGCGTGGCCGCGAGGGCACCGCCCAAGCCGAATGCCTGGCGACGCCCCAGGGCGCCCATCGGCCCGCAGCAAGGGCAGGAATCCTCCGACGCCCCGGGCGTGCTGCCCTTGTGGCCCATGCTGCGCATCATGCGTGCTCCTCGGCTCTGCTGACGCGGCGCAGACTGGACCGGCGGGCGTGAAGGCCGGGTTAACAGGGGCGACCCATCACATTCACGGGTGGTCCACCCCGGGCAGGCCAGGCAGGGCCACACGGCCGCCCGTCACGCGCGGTTCACTTCCCGTTTACGCGCGGTCCCCGATCATGCGCCGCAGACGACTTGGCATTCGGTCTGGCAGAGGTGCTCGTTGAATCACACGCGGAGCATGGAGGGCATTTCCTTCGCCGATCGGCAGCTGGCATCCGCCGAGGCCGGATGCGCCGACCCTTGGCGCCCCAGCGAATTCACCGCCTTCCTGCTCCACACGCTGCAGACCCGCGCCAGGCGGCATGTGCGCGGCACGGTGCTGGAGCTCGGCGTGGGCTCGGGTGTCGTGCTGGCGAGCCTGGGCGCACTCGGCGCGGAACGCCTGGTCGGCACCGACATTGACGCCGGCGCGCTCGACAGCGCCCGGCGCCTGCTGGCCGAAACAGGCCACCAGGCGGAACTGCGGCTGGGGGACCTTTGGGCCGGGCTGGAAGGCCAACGCTTCGACCTGATCGTGGCCAACCCCCCGCAATTCGCCGCCACCGTGCCCCGGTTTCCAACGCGCGCCCGCAGCTGGAGCGATGGCGGTCCGGATGGGCGGCGCGTGCTGGATCCCCTGCTGATGGGCCTGGGGCCGCACCTGGCCGAGGGGGGCCGTGCGCTACTCGTGCACAGCGCCTTTCTGGGCATCGGGCAGACGCGCAGACTGCTGGCGGCGCAGGGCCTCGCCTGCCGGCGCATCGCCTCCACACTCATGGTGGTGCCGCCCGGAAAGCGGGCCCTGATGAACCCCGCCGTGGCCGCCGCCACGAGCGCCAGGCTGTTGCAGCAGGTAGGCGAACACTGCTTCGTCCAGGCCGACATCCTCGACATCGCCCACCGCGTTGGCGCTGGCCGCTAGGGCATGAGCCATCCGGGCGGCGCCTGCTTCGTGCCTGTGTGGCGCCCGCTGCTGGCGGCGCTGCTGCTCTGGCTGCTCGCTGGCGGAGCTGCGGCGGGTGCCGCGCCGGGCGAGACGCGCATCGCGGAACTGGTGACGGAGGCGGAGGCTTCCGCCTGCACGGTGAATGACGCCCTGGTCGCCGTTCTCTGCCGCGGCATCATCCGCGTGGGCGTGCGCACGGACTATGCGCGATTCGCCGAACGCCGCGCCGCGCACGAATGGGTGGGGTTCGAGGTGGACCTCGCGCGCGGCCTCGCGGCGCGGCTCGGCGTGCAGCTCGAACTGGTCCCCGTCACGCCCGCCAACCGCATCGCCATGCTGGCGGAGCGGCGGGTGGACGCGGTGATCGGCACCATGGGGCATACGGTGGCGCGCGACAGCCAGGTCCGCTTCATCCGCCCCCACTACTATGCCTCGCGCACCGTCATCGTGGGCGACCGTCGCGTGGCCACCGACGGCACCGGGGATCTTCGCGGCCTGACCGTCTGCGTGACCATCGGCAACGCGGACAATGCGCGGATCGCGGGCGAGGGCGCGCGTCTGCTGCTGTTCGACAACCCCGCGCAGATGCTCGACGCGCTTCGCCTCGAGGTCTGCACCCTGGCCATGCACGACGACGCGCTGTTCAGCGTCCACCTCGCGGACCCGGCTTTCGCGGCGCGCTTCACGACCCGCATGGTCGTCTCCACCCTGCCCTGGGGCATGGCCACCCGGCAGGAGGATCGCCTGGCGCGCGTGATGGACATCCTCTCCACCCGCTGGCACGCGGAGGGGTATTTCCTCGCCCTGGCAAATCACCACGGCATCGCGGAGGGTCCGCTGCGCGAGGAACAGGCGCGCTGGCAGGACCCCGCCTGCCTCGGCGCGGATGGCGCCCCGCGACTGGAATGCCTGGCGCCGCCCGCCGTGCTGCTGCTGCTTCCCTCCGCCATCGCGCCCGGGGTCGAGGTGCTGGAGCGCTGGCTGCTGGATTGGCTCGGCCTGCGCGTGTCGCTGCCCATGCTGAAGTCCCAGATCGCGCTCGAGGTGTTCCTGCGGGGCATCGTCATCTCGCTGCTGCTGGTCGCCGGCGCGCTTGTCGCGACACTGGGGCTGGCGCTGGGGTTCGGCGCCGCCCTGTGCGCGCGCCACGCGCTGCCGCGCCTCGTCATGCGCGCGCTCACGGGGCTGCTGCAATGCTCGCCCCTCGTGCTGCTGCTGTTCTTCGGCTACGCCGCGGTGAGCGTCATCCTGCCCTATTCGACGGGTGTCGCATTGCTGCTCGCGATCGTGATGATCGGGCTCTACAACGGCAGCCACGCCGCCGCCGGCATCGCCGACGCCCATGCCGCCCTGCCGCCCGACGTGCCGCCGGAGTTGCGGTTCCGGCTGGCGGTGCGGGGCGCCTCGGTGCAAATCATGTCCTTCCTCGTGAACGCCACCAAGAGCACATCCATCGCCAGCATGATCGGCGTGCCCGAATTGCTGAACGCGCTGACCGACATCACCTCCTTCACCAGCGAGCGCGTGCTGACCTACTCCTTCCTGCTGGTGTTCTATGCGTCGCTGGTGGCGCTGGTGGTGTGGGCCGGAGGGCGGGTGCAGCGCCGGCTACCGGCATGAGCATGGCGCGATGATCGAGGTCCTGCCCGACTTCCTGCCGCGCTTCTTCGCGGGCCTGGCCGTAAACGTCGAGATCGCGATGCTCTCGCTGCTGGTGGGGCTGGCGGCAGGGCTTCCGCTGGCCGTGATGCTCTGCGCGGGGCCGCTGGCCGCGGGGCCGGCGGCGGCCGTGGTCGGGCTGCTGCGGGCGGCCCCCACCTTCGTGGTGATGTTCTTCCTGCTCAACGCCGTGCCGCGCGAGTATGCGGCGACCCTCGGCTTCCTGGGCGATTGGAGCATGACGGCGGTCATCCTCTCGCAAGCCGTCTACGCGGTCTCCTATGTGGCGGACAACGGCCAGGTGGCGCTGCGGGCGCTGCGCGCGCGCGACGGCGCGACCGCGGTGCTGTTCCTGCCCAACCTCGCGCGGGCCTTCTGCGTGCTGCTGATGTCGTCCGGGGTGGCCGCGGCGGTGGGTACGCCAGAGGCCATCTTCACCACCATCCGCGAGGCCGAGCGCATGCCCGCCCTGGCCGACCGCGTGGCCCTCTTCCTGCTGGTGATGCTCTTCTTCGCGGTGACGATGCAGGCCGCCTTCGCCCTGATCAACCGGCTGCGCTTCCGCCTGGCGCGGGCGCTGGCGCCCCGTGGGTGAGGGGCGCGGGGCCAGGAGCAAGGGTCAGCCGGAGAGGCCGGCCTGTTCCAGGCTGTGCCGGCGGTGGCACCGGCCGGCGGCGCGCCGACATGGGACCTTCGGGGCGGCTTGATCGCATGCGAAGCATCTTCGCGCATGGTCCCGATGTCCGATTCGATGCTGGCGAAGACAGCGCAACACCCAGCATGAGGACGGGGAAATTCGGGCCGTGTGGCCGCCGGTTCTGTCGAGTGGCGCTCGTTCGCGGATGGGTGGGCAGGACATGGAAAGCAACGCCCGCGCCGGGGTGCTGCGTGCGAAACCAGTCCGCTGCGCAAGGGATGTGGTCCAACCCTGGCTCTCCACAGGGGGCCCCATCGGCACAAGTGCAAAGGTCAGCGCCCTGCGCCTGATCTCCAAATGGGCGTGGCCGTCCGGATCCAGGCCCAGCGAGACATGGCTTGGCTGATCGAACCCCGGCACCCGTTCGACATTGCCGAGCGGCGTGAGCAGGGATTCAACGGCGTCTCCAGTCAGGCCACCTGCCAACTTGCCGAGGAGGCACGGGCACTGCGCGGGGGAAGCATCGTGAAGGCGGAGGTGTCGCCGCCTTGCACCGACGCATAGCCGCATAAAGCTGACACCGAAACGAAGCCAGGGTTGGGGTCAAAACCCCGCCTCACTCCGTAGAGACATCTTTGATTCCTGCGCCTTGGGAGAGATCTGGCGTCCCGTACGGGATTCGAACCCGTGCTGCCAACGTGAAAGGCTGGTGTCCTAGGCCTCTAGACGAACGGGACTAGCGCTGGGCCGTCGCATAGAGGCCCCCCGGCCGCAGGTCAAGCGGGGTGGCCCTCGGTTGTGGAACACACGCGCCAGTGCCAGCATCCGCCCCATCAAGGCAGGGAGATGTAGGGCAAGGATGCAACCGTCCCGGGACGGCGCGCTGCGGCGCGCGGAGGAATGCTTCGACAGCGGCGCCTATCTGGAGGCGCTGCGGCGGCTGGTCGCCGTGCCCACCGAGAGCCAGATGGCCGGCAGCCAGCCCGCCCTCACCCGCTATTGCGAGGAAACCATCCCCGCGCTGATGGAAGGCATGGGCTTCGAGGGCCGGGTCATTCCCAACCCCAACCCCCAGTTCGGCCCGGTCTATGTCGGCACCCGCATCGAGGACCCTGCCCTGCCCACCATCCTGGTCTACGGCCATGGCGACGTGGTGCGCGGGCTGGCCGGCAAGTGGACGGATGGGCTCGACCCCTTCGCCGTCACCGTCAAGGGCGACAAGTGGTATGGCCGCGGCACGGTGGACAACAAGGGCCAGCACCTCATCGCCATCGAGGCGCTGCGCGCGGTGATCGCGGAACGCGGGCGGCTTGGCTTCAACGCCAAGGTGCTGGTCGAGACGGGCGAGGAGCAGGGCTCGCCCGGGCTGCGTGACCTCATCATCCAGCACCGCGACGCCCTGGCCGCCGATGTCTTCATCGGCCTGGACGGCCCGCGCCAGACCACCTTCATGCCCGAGCTGAAGCTCGGCGCGCGCGGCGGCATCGCGTTCGACCTCGTGGTGCATCTGCGGAACGAGGCGCATCATTCCGGCCATTGGGGCGGCGTGCTGCGCGACCCGGGCTTCGTGCTGGCCCACGCGCTGGCCAGCATCGTGGACCAGGACGGCAAGATCCTGGTGGAGGGCTGGACGCCGAAATCGGTCCCGCCCGGCGTGCGCCAGGCCATCGCGGGCCTTGTCTTCGAGGACATCCCGGGCCTGCCGGAAGCGGACCCGAAATGGGGCGAACCCGGGCTGACCAAGGCGGAAAAGATCTTTGGCTGGACCAGCGTCATCGTGCTGGCGCAGATCACGGGCCACCCCGACGCCCCCACCAATGCCGTGCAGGGCGAGGCGCGCGCCCGGCTGCAAATCCGCCACACGGCGGACGTGCCGGCGAAGGACTTCCTGCCCGCTTTGCGCGCCCACCTGGACGCGCGCGGCTTCGAGAGCGTGCAGATCATCCCCGTGGCCGAGCGCGATGTCTTCGGCGCCGCCCGCACCGACCCGTACAACCCCTGGGTCGGCGTGGTGGCGGAGAGCATGACGCTGACCGCCGGCCGGGCGCCCAACATCGTGCCCAATTCCTCAGGCTCCAACCCGTCGGACATGTTCATCGAGGAGCTGGGCCTGCCCGTGCTCTGGATTCCCAACTCCTATGCCGGTTGCAACCAGCACGGGCCGGACGAGCACGCGCTGGCGCCGCTGCTGCGCGAGGGGCTGCGGCTGATGGCGGGCATCTGGTGGGATATCGGCGAAGGAAAGCGCGGCTGATGGACAAGAAACTCCCCCTCCTGCCCACGACGGTCGTGGGCAGCTACCCCCAGCCCGCCTGGCTCGTGGACCAGGCCAAGCTGCGCGGGCGCCTGGTGCCGCGCGTGCGCACGCCCGAGGTGTGGCGCGTGGCCGAACCGCTGCTGGAGGAGGCGCAGGATGACGCCACCCTGATCGCGATCCGCGACCAGGAACGCGCGGGCATCGACATCATCACCGATGGCGAAATCCGCCGCGAGAGCTACAGCAACCACTTCTCCTCCACGCTGGAGGGCATTGACCACGGCAAGCCCGGCGAGGTGATCGGCCGTACCGGCAAGCCCACCATCGTGCCGCGCGTGACGGGACGCATCGCGCGCACCCGCGCGGTCGAGGTGCGCGACGTGGAATTCGCGCGCGCCAACACGGACCGCGCCATCAAGATCACCCTGCCCGGCCCCTTCACCATGACGGCGCAGGCGAAGAACGAGTTCTATGCCGACGAGGCCGAGCTCGCGATGGATTTCGCGGTGGCGCTCAACGCCGAGATCCGTGAACTGAAGGCCGCCGGCGCGGACGTCATCCAGCTCGACGAGCCGTGGATGCAGGCCTTCCCCGAACGCGCGCGACGCTTCGCCATCCCCGCCATCAACCGCGCGCTGGAAGGCATCGAGGGCACCACCGTCATCCACATGTGCTTCGGCTACGCAGCGATGGTGAGCGAGAAGCCCTCGGGCTACTCCTTCCTGCCGGAACTGTCGGGCACCACGGCCGCGCAGATCTCCATCGAGGCGGCGCAACCGCGGCTCGACCTCGCCATCCTGCGGGAGCTGGAGGGCAAGGCGGTGATGCTCGGCGTGATCGACCTCGGCACGCGGGAGGTGGAGACGCCCGAGACCGTGGCGGGCCGCATCCGCGCGGGGCTGGAGGTGCTGCCACCCGAACGCCTCATCCCCGCGCCCGATTGCGGCATGAAGTATCTGCCGCGCGATGTGGCCTTCGCCAAGCTCCGCGCGCTGTCCGAAGGTGCAGCGATGGTGCGCGCGGAACTCGGCTGAGCACCACGCCCGCCCGTGTTCGTGGTTGACCCTGCGGGCGAGGTCCTTATCGTCGAGAACAACAAGGAGGCAGCAAGCATGAGAAGACATCTTCTGGGGGCCGTGGCCATGGCCGCCGCGGTGACGTTCGGCGCACCCGCCGTGCTGGCGCAGCCGGCGCAGAACACCATTCGCTGGTTCTCCGACACCGAGCCCGCGAACATCTCGCCCTACTTCAACTCGGCGCGCGAGGGCGTGATCTTCGGCTTCCATGTGTGGGACGCGCCGCTCTACCGCAATCTCCGCACCGGCGAGTATGAGAACCATCTCGCGGAATCCGTGCGGGTCATTGACGACACCACGATCGAGCTCCGCATCCGGCAGGGCATCATCGCGCACAATGGCGACACGGTGGATGCGCGTGACGTGGTGGCCACCGTCCAGTTCGCCCTCGACCCGGCGAACCAGGTGACGAATGGCGGCCGCGCCCGCTGGCTCGCGGGGGCGGAGCTGGTGGACAACCACACCGTCCGCCTGCGCACCCCGGCCGCCTTCGGCCCCTGGCAGGAATACCTCACCACGCTGCTGATCATCCCGCGCGCCTCGCTCGCCACCGGGCGGGAGGGCATGGGCCGCAACCCGATCGGCACCGGCCCCTATCGCGTGACGGAACTCAGCGCCGGCCAGCGCATCGTCTTCGAGCGCTTCGACCGCTATTTCGGCGGCGCCAAGGGCCAGCCCGAGGTGGAGCGCCTGATCTTCCGCCGCGTGCCCGAAGCGAACACCCGCGTGGCCGAGCTGCTGACCGGCGGGGTGGACTGGGTGTGGCGCGTGACGCCCGACCAGGCGCGCAACCTGCAGCGCCGCCGTGGCATCACCGTGGCCTCCGGCGGCACGGTGCGCTTCCACTACCTCCAGATGGACGCCGCCGGCCGCACCGGCGAGCAGGACAACCCGATGCGCGACATCCGGGTGCGCCAGGCCATCAACCACGCGATTGACCGCGCGGGCATCGTGCGCAACCTGGTGGGCGAGGGCTCCGACCCGCTGCACACCCCCTGCCACCCGGACCAGTTCGGCTGCGTGCAGGATGGCATCACGCGCTACGACTACGACCCCGCCCGCGCCCGCGCGCTGCTGGCCGAGGCCGGCTACCCCAACGGCTTCACCGTCAACATGATGGGCTATCGCGAACGCCCCTGGGGCGAGGCCATCATCGGCAACCTGCGCGCCGTGGGCATCACCGCAAACCTGCAATGGCAGCAATACGACGCCTACCAGCGCGCGACGCGCGAGGGGCAGGTGCGCCTCGCCTATGGGTCCTGGGGTTCGACCTCACTGTTCGACGTGGCGAACTCCACCTCCTACTTCTTCCGCGGCTCCACCGACGACATGACGCGGGACCCGGAGGTGATGGCGTTGCTGGAGCGCGGCGACAACAACACCGACCCCGCGGCGCGGCGCGAGGCCTACACGGCCGCCATGCGCCGCATCACCGAGCAGGCCTACTGGGCACCGCTGTGGACCTTCCCGCTGACCTACGCCTTCAATGCCCAGCTGGAGTTCACGCCGGCGGCCGATGAGGTGCCGCGCTTCTACTCGGCCCGCTGGCGGCGCTGATCCGTGCTGCGTTTCACCCTACGCCGGCTGCTGCTGGCGCTGGTGGTCGGCATCGCCGTTTCCGCCATCGCCTTCATGCTGCTGCGCATCTCCGGCGACCTCGCCATCTCCCTCGCCGGAGAGGATGCAAGCCCCGCGGAAGTCGAACGCATCCGCGAGCAATACGGCCTGAACCGCCCGATCGTCGTGCAATACGCGGAATGGCTGTGGCGGGCGGTGCAGGGTGACCTCGGGCGATCGCTCTTCTACCCGGAGAGCGTCGCCAACCTCATCATGTCGCGGCTTCCGGTGACGCTGACGCTGGCGGGGCTGGGCCTCGTCATCGCGCTGCTGATCTCGCTTCCGCTCGGCATCATTGCCGCCCTCAAGCGCAACACCTGGGTGGACCGGGGGGCGCTTGGCATCGCGGTGATCGGCCAGGCCATGCCGAATTTCTGGTTCGGCCTGCTGATGATCTTCTTCTTCGGCCTGGCACTCGGCTGGCTGCCCATCTCGGGCTCCGACACCTGGCTGCACTTCGTCATGCCCGCCATCACGCTGGGCTGGTTCTCGGCGCCGGTGCTGATGCGCCTGACGCGCGGCGGCATGGTGGAGGTGATGACCTCCGACTACATCCGGACGGCCCGCGCCAAGGGGCTTCCGGGCCGTGTCGTGGTGCTGAAGCACGCGCTGCGCAACGCCATCATCCCCGTGGTGGCGCTGTGCTCCGTGCAGTTCGGGAACATGCTCTCGGGCTCGGTCATCATCGAGACGGTCTTCGCGCTGCAGGGCATCGGCTACCTGGCCTGGGAGGCCATCTCCCGCCGCGACTTCCCCGTCGTGCAGGGCATCCTGCTGCTGGTCGCGCTGTTCTACGTGATCCTGACGCTGGTGGCGGACATCCTGAACGCCTGGCTCGATCCGCGCATTCGCAGGGGCTGACATGAGCGACATCACCGCAACGCCGCCCCCCATGAAGCTGCGCAAGAAGCGCGGCCGCATCCTGGGCAATTCCGGGCTGATCCTGGCCGCGACGGTCCTCGGCCTGATCACCCTGATGGCGATCTTCGCGCCGTGGATCGCGCCGCACGACCCCTATGCGCAGACGTTGGACGACCGGCTGATCCCGCCCGCCTTCATTGATGCCGAAATGGCCGACCCGCGCTACCTGCTGGGCACGGACAATCTCGGGCGCGACTATCTCTCGCGGCTGATCTATGGCGCGCGCATCTCGCTGCTGATCGGGCTGCTGACCATGCTGGTCTCGGGCGTCATCGGCACGGTGCTGGGCGTGGCCGCCGGCTATTTCGGCGGGCGCGTGGACACGGTGGTGTCCTTCCTCATCACCACGCGGCTTTCGTTGCCGGTGGTGATGGTGGCACTCGCTGTCGTGGCCGTGGCCGGCGGATCCTTGCAGGTGGTGGTTCTGGTGCTGGGCCTGCTGCTGTGGGACCGCTTCGCGGTGGTGATGCGAAGTGCGACCATGCAGTTGCGGAACCTCGAATACGTGGCGGCCGCGCAGGCCGTGGGCTGTTCCACGCCGCGCATCCTGGTGGGCGAAATCCTGCCCAACCTCATCCCCGCGCTGGTGGTGGTGGCGAGCTACGAGATGGCGCAGGCCATCCTGCTGGAGGCGGCGCTGTCCTTCCTCGGCCTCGGCGTGCAGCCGCCGCTCCCCTCCTGGGGGCTGATGGTGGCGGAGGCGAAGGAGGTCATGCTCTTCGACCCCTGGGTGATCCTGCTGCCGGGCCTGGCCATCTGTATCCTGGTGCTGGCCATCAACATGCTGGGCGACGGCATCCGCGACGCCACCGCGCCGGAGGGCCGCTCATGACCACGCCCGTCCTTGATGTGAAGCAGCTCGCGGTGCAGATCCCCGTTGCCGACGGCATCCTGCACGCCGTGCGTGACGTGACGCTGACGGTAGCGCGCGGCGAGACGCTCTGCGTGGTGGGGGAAAGCGGCTGCGGCAAATCGCTCACCTCGCTCGCGGTCATGGGGCTGCTGCCGGGTTCGGCCCGGCGCACCGCGGCCCATATGCGCTTCGCCGGCGAGGACCTGCTGGACATGACGCCGCGCCGCCTGCGCGACCTGCGCGGCAACCGCATGGCGATGATCTTCCAGGAGCCGATGACCAGCCTCAACCCGGCCTGGACCATCGGCGACCAGCTGACCGAACCCTTCCTGCGCCACGGCAAGGGCAACCGCCGGGAAGCCACCGACCGCGCCGTCTTCCTGCTGGAGCGCGTGGGCATCGCGGCCGCCGGCCGCCGCCTCGTGCAATACCCGCACGAACTCTCGGGCGGCCTGCGCCAGCGCGTGATGATCGCGATGGCGCTGATGTGCGGCCCCGACCTGATCCTGGCGGACGAGCCGACAACCGCGCTCGACGTCACCATCCAGGCCGAAATCCTGCATTTGCTGGCGGAGCTTCAGCGGGAATTCGGCATGGGCCTGCTGCTGGTGACGCACGACCTCGGCATCGTCGCCCGTGTGGCCCACCGCGTGGCCGTCATGTATGCGGGTGAGGTGGTGGAAAGCGGCCCCACCGTCACCGTCTTCGACGAACCGCGCCACCCCTACACGCGCGGCCTGATTGACTGCATCCCCATCCCCGCGCGCAGCAGGCCGGGTGTACCGCTGGGCACCATCCCCGGCCTGGTGCCGAGCCTGGTGGGCGGCATCGAGGGCTGCGCCTTCCGCGAGCGCTGCGCCTTCGCGACCGAACCCTGCGCCCGTCCCGTGCCCGTCACGACCGGCGCGGAAGGCCATGCCTGGCGCTGCATCCTGCCCTCCGCGGTGCCCTCCCTGCTGGAGAACCCGGCATGAACGCCCAGCACCCCATCCTCGAACTGCGCAACGTGGTGAAGCGCTATTCCGTGGGCCGCGGCATGTTCGCGCCCAAGCGGCCATTGATGGCGGTGGGCGGCGTCTCGCTCGCCGTGCCGCGCGGCCAGGTGCTGGGCCTGGTGGGCGAGAGCGGGTGTGGCAAGAGCACGCTGGCCAAGATGGTGCTCGGCCTCGAGAAACCCACCGAGGGCGAGGTGCTGATTGACGGCCGCCCCATCGGGCAGTTGGGCCGGCTGGAACGCGCGCGGCTGGTGCAGCCCGTCTTCCAGGACCCCTATTCCTCGCTGAACCCGCGCAAGACCATCGCCTCCATCGTGGGCCTGCCGCTGGTCGTGCATGGCGAGGGAAGTGCCGCCGAACGCGAGACGCGCGTGGAGGAGATGCTGGCGCTGGTGGGTCTCGCCCCACGCCACGCCGCGGCCTATCCCTCGCAGCTCTCGGGCGGGCAGCGGCAGCGCGTCGCCATCGCGCGCGCGCTGATCCTGAAACCGCAGCTTCTCATCTGCGACGAGCCCACGTCGGCGCTGGATGTCTCGGTGCAGGCGCAGATCCTGAACCTGCTGATGGATCTGCAATCGCGGCTGGGGCTAACCAGCCTCTTCATCAGCCACAACCTGGCCGTCGTGCAGATGCTCGCGACCCGTGTGGCGGTGATGTACCTGGGCCGCGTGGTGGAGGAAGGCCCGACCGCCGAAGTCATGGTCAGCGCCCAGCACCCCTACAGCCGCGGCCTGCTGGCCTCGGTGCTGACGCCCGATCCGCGGCTGGGCCTGCCCGACACGCGGCTGGGCAGCGTCTTCCCGGACCCGCTGGCACCGCCGCCCGGCTGCGCCTTCCACCCGCGCTGCCCGCTGGTCTTCGACCGCTGCAAGGCGGAGGCGCCGCAGCTGCGCAACCACCAGGGCGCCTCGCGCGCGGCCTGTCACGCCGCCGAGCGTGACGCGGTCGCCATGGTTCCGGCCTGAGGCTCCACACGGGGTCGCAAGCCGCGCCCTTGGCGATGCCGCCCAGGGCAACCAGGCACTACTTCCAGCGCTTCAGCCACTCCAGGTCGTGGCAGAGCACGATGTCTCCCATGCCGCCGCGCTTGGTGGTGGTGACGTAGAGGAACCACATCAGCAGTTCCGCATCCCTCAGCGGCGCGGGGTTGCCGTCATCGCCGAAGGCCACGATGTGCGGGAAGGCGGCGGCCCAGTTCTCCAGCACGCGGCGCGGGTTGGCGCCGGCCATGGCCATGATGGTCCAGAGGTTGAACTCGATGTGCACCAGGGTGCGGTAGCGCGCCAGCAGATCGCCGGCGCCGGCCAGCACGGCATCCTCGCCGCCTTCCACATCCACCTTCAGCACGTCCAGCCGCTCGCAGCCATGGTCCGCCAGCAGCCGGTCGAGCCGCTGCACCGGCACGCGCAGGACCGTGCGCCCGGCGCCGGCGGCGGCGCGCTCGCCACCCAGCAGATGGCCGGTCGCGGAGTTGCGCGCATCCGCCATGAACTCGGCTTCGCCGTCGCGCGCGCCGACCGCCATCTCCTCCACACGGGCGCGCGGCAGGCCGTTCGCCGCGAGGTTGTGCCGCAGATGGTCCGCGTTGACGGCATTTGGCTCGATGGCCAGCAGCACCGCATGGCCGGGTGCGGCCTGCGCCATGGCCAGCGAGGCCAGGCCGATATTGGCGCCCACATCCATCAGCACCGCGCCCTGCCCGCCCCCGGCCAGGTGGGCCCGGGTGACACGCAGCAGGGAGGTGACGGAGCTTTCCACCACCCCATGCCGCAGGACACGCCAGTAGGCATCCTCCTCCTGGCCCCGAATCCTCAGGCGGCGCCCGTCCAGCATCACCTCCGCCTCGCTCGAAGGTGGGCGAGGCGGGGGGGCGCCCATGATCGGGGCCGGCGCCCCGCGCCCGTCGCGCAGCGCGGCATAGGCGGGGCTTTCGAGGAAGGCCTCGCGCAGCGCGGCACCCGTCGAGCAGAGCACGAGGGTGGCCTCCACCTCCTCCTCTCGCGGCACCTCGCCATGCAGCAGCAATCCGGCGGCGCGAACGGCCTCGGCATCGAGCGGCTTGTCGGGCCAACTGCCGAGCAACGGGCGGTTCGTGGCCGCCACCTCCTCCGCCTCGCCCGAGCGCGCCAGGTGCCGCAGCACGGCCTGGGGGTCCCGCAGGGAGGCCCAGTTGGCGATGACCTTGTCGTTTTCCGGATCACGGCCGAGCACCATCCGGTAGGCCCAGCGCACGGCGGCCACCATGTCGGACTGCGCCACGGGGGTCTGGCTGGCGGCGTTCATGCAACCCGTATCCCTGGGGCGGGGGGGGCTGGTCAAGCGCGCGTCACAACGCGCCCAGCGCCTCGTCGAAAAGGGAAAGCGTGCGGTCCACATCGGCATCGGAGTGCGCGGTGGAGAGGTAGTACTTGCTGTCGCCCTTCATGATGCCACCCGCGCGCAAATGGCGGTTCACCGCGGCCTGCACGGCGCCATCGGCGCGCAGCGTGTCGCGGTGGCTGCGGATTTCGCCCGCGGCGTAGACCACGTCGAAGAGCACCGGCTCACCCACCACCTGGCCTGCCACGCCGCGGCGGCGCAGCGCCTCGGTGAGGCCCGCCATCATGCGGCGCCCGCGCGCGAAGACATCGTCATAGGCGCCGGGGCGGCGCAGCACGGCCAGCGTGGCAAGCCCCGCCACGGCGGCGACCGGGTTGCCGGAGAGGGTGCCCACCTGCATGAGGAACCCCTCCTCGCCCACCTTCGCGCGGTCGAAATGCGCCATGATGTCGGCGCGGCCGCAGAGGGCCGCCAGCGGGAAGCCACCCCCGATGATCTTGCCCAGCGTGCAGAGATCGGGCGTCACGCCATAATAGCCCTGTGCGCCCGAGTAGCCGAAGCGGAAGCCGCAGACGACCTCGTCGAAGATGAGCGGGATGTCGAGGCGCGCGGTCACCTCGCGGATGGCCTGGAGGAAGCCCGGCACGGGCGGGATGAGGCGCTGGAAGGGCTCCAGGATCACGCCGGCGAGTTCGTCCTGGTGCGCCTCGATCAGCGCCACGGCGGCGTCCGCGTCGTTGAAGGGGGCGACCAGCACTTCGTCCTGCACGCGGGTGGGAATGCCCGCGCTGTCCGGGATGGGGTGGGGGAAGTTCCCGGGACGCTTCGGCGCCAGCGACATCAGCGCGTGGTCGCTCATGCCGTGGTAGCCGCCTTCGAACTTCAGGATTTTCTCCCGCCCGCGGAAGGCGCGGACGACGCGCATCGCGTACATGTCGGCCTCCGTCCCCGAGGCGAGGAAGCGCACCTGGTCCGCGCAGGGCATGGCGTCCACGATGGCGGCGGCGAGTTCGATGCCGGCGGGGTTGTTCGCGAAGAAGGTGGTGCCGCGCGGGATCTGCTCCAGCACGGCCGCCGTCACTTCCGGGTGCGCGTGGCCGATGAACATGGGGCCGGAGCCGAGCAGGTAATCAATATACTCGCGGCCCTCGCTGTCCCAGACATGCCCGCCCTCTCCGCGCACCAGCGCGATGTCGGAGGCCATGTTGCCGAAATGCCCGCCAGGCAGGACGCGGTGGGCCAGCTGGACCATCTCGTTCATCAGGCGGCGTCCTTCGGCAGCACGGCCTCGCCCAGGGTCTGCATCAGGCGATTGGCATTGGCGAACATCGCGACCGACATGGCGATGTCCAGGATCTGCGCATCCTCCAGCCCCTGTTCGCGCAGGCGGGCGATGTCGGCCTCGGTGGCGGCGGAGGGGGTGGCGGCCAGCTTCACCGCGAAGTCCACGATGGCGCGGGGGCGGGCCTCCATGGGGGTGTCCACGCCATCGGCCATCAGCCGGGCCATGAGGTCAGGGTCGCCCTTCATCTGCACATAGCGCAGCGCATGGACCGAGGCGCAGTAGGGGCAGCCGTTCAGGCGGGACTCAGCGGTGGCGGCCAGTTCGCGCTCGGCGCGCGAGGCGCCGCGCGGCCCATACATGATGGTGTTGAACAGCTTCGATCGCTGCCGCAGCACCTCCGCCTCCTGCACGAGCAGTAGGTAGTAGGGGTTTTCCTTGGCCTTGGGGTGGCTTTCCTCCAGCACCTTGATCTCGTCGGGCGTGGCCTTGGCGAGGTCCAGCACGGGCACCCAGGACGCCCAGTCCAGGCTTTGCATGGGGAAGCCGAAATCATGGGTGGACGGCATCAGGCGCGCTCCAGCAGGCGGAAGGTGGCCAGCATCCGAGCCATGAAGTTCATGTGCGCCACAAGCTGCGAGAGCATCACCACGTCGCGCGGGACAAGGCCCGCTTCGGCCAGCGCCTGCACCGCGGCGGGCGTCGCTTGGTCGGGGCGCTTCGTCAGCATCTCGGCATGGGCCAGCAGGGCTGGCAGGCGGGGTGAGGCGGCGGCGCGGGCGGCGTGGTGCGCGGCCAGGGCCGGCTCGTTGTTCCACTCGGCGACGGCCTGGGCGACGGCGTGGCGCTCGGCGGGGGTCAGGCCGCTTTCCCCCTCGAAGATCGCGGCCTCGCTGCCGGCCACGGCGGCGCGCACATCGGGGCGCAGCGCCCGCAGCCCGTCAAGGCGGCTGCCGGGCTGGATGCGGGCGAGTTCGTCCAGCAGGTCACGCATCACTTGGGTTCCATTCCTCGCGGCACATAGAAGGGTGTGCTCTCCAGCTCGGGTTCGTCAAATGCGTGAAGCGCTTCGCGGATCGCGGGCCATTCCGCCCGCATCAGCGCGCGCAGGATGGACTGCGCCACACGCTCGCCCGCCACCATGACGCCCGGGATGTCGCTGGAAATGGCGCCCAGCGAGGCGATGGCACCGTGGTTCATCAGGTGGATGCGGCCGAGTTCGGGCGGCGCGCCGGCGCCGCGCGGCAGCAGTTCGAAGCCCGTACCCAGGAAGGGGAAGGCCGCGAGGTCGGGCCGCGCCGCCGCCCCCGCAACCACATCGCCGAAGCGCTGGGCATGCGGGGCGAAGCGGGCCAGTTCGGGCACATGGTCCATGTCCACGCGATAGCCGGTGGCGACCACCAGGTAGTCATGCGCCACCTCGCGCGGGGCCTCGCCGCCGAGCGACAGCACCACCTGGCCTCCCTCGCGCCGCGCACCCAAGGTGGGCGCGCCAAAAACGATGGAAAAGCCTTTCAGGCGCAGCGCGCGGTGCACGGTTTCGTGCGGCGGGGGCGAGCGCACGTCGAGCATGTAGCCCATCAGTTCCCAGCGCTGTTCAGGCGTCAGGGCGTCCCAGCCGTGGAAGTAGTGCGGGCCGGTGCTGCCGCGGCCCTTGTTGATCTGTGGCAGAGACTTCGCGCGCACATAGAGCGTGGCCGAGGCCGCGCCGCGTTCCAGCGCCGTCGCCGCATTGTCCCAGGCCGAGGCACCGGCGCCGATCACGGCCAGTGACTTGCCAACCAAGGGCGCGAAATCCAGCGGTTCGCAGGCCTGGATGGCAAGGTCCGGCACCAGGGATTGCGGCACGAAGGAGGGCCAGACCAGCCCCCCCGCCCCCGCGCGGCCGGTGGCCAGCACCACATGCCGCGCCAGCAGCGCCTGCGGCCCCGCGGGTGTCTCGACGGCCACCCGCAGCAGCCCATCCTCCGGCGCCACATCCGTCACGCGCACGCCATGGCGCACGGGCAATTCCAGCACGCGCTGCAGCCAGGAGAGGTAGTCCTGCCACATGGCGTTGGGGATCTTGTACAGCGCCTCCCAGGCCTCCGGCCCGAAGCGGTCCTCATGCCAGGCGCGGAAGGTGAGCGAGGGGATGCCCATGCAAGGCCCCGGCAGCGTCTTGGGCGAGCGCAGCGTGTCCATGCGCGCCGTCGTCATCCAGGGGCCCTCGCGCCCCGGCGCGCGCGCCTCCAGCACCACGATATTGCGGATGCCGCGATGGATGAGAGCCCCCGCTGCCGCGATGCCGTTCATCCCCGCGCCCACCACCACCACATCCAGCACGGCCTCGCCCTGGCGGGCGCGCGGGGGCACCCAGTTGCGCGGCGGCAGGTTCAGGAATTCCAGGTCCCGGCGGACCCGCGCCTCCAGCGCCCCTTTGGCCAGGCGGGTGGTCTGGTTCATGCGGCGTCCTCGGGCAAGGGGCGGAATTGCTGCATCGCGGCACTGTGTCACCGCCCCTCCGCCCTGTCATCAGTCGCCTGACGGCGAGGCTCCGGATGGCGTCGTGGCCCAAGGGCGGCCTGGCGCGCCGGCCGGAATCGCGCCGGCCCGCAGCCAGGCCAGCGCCAGTGGCCAGAGCCTTTCCTTGAAGCGGTCGTGGAAGAAGGCGAAGTGGCCGATGGCGTCCACGCCGATCTCGGCGGGCGCGATCCGCCAATGGCACCGCGGGCTGGCCTGGTAGTAGGCCAGCAGCCGGTCCAGCGCCTCAGGCGTGCCATAGGGATCATCGTCCAGCCCGATGGCCAGTATGGGCGCGGTGACATGGACAAAGCGGCGCGGCAGCGACCTGGCCTCACCCCTGCGGCGATCTGGCCCCAGGCTGTCCTCGAACCGCGGCCTCATGCGGCTCCAGTCGCGCACGATGCCGGCGGGGGTGTCCTCCATCCAGCCCAGGCGGCGGGCCGGGCAATACCCGAAAAGCCGCGTGATCGCCGGCATCAGGACGTGCCATTTCAGATACATGCGCTGTCGCTGGGTCGCGGCGTAATCGCGCCAATAGGCGTATTGCGCGCCCACCGTCAGGATCCGCGCGACCTTTCCATTGGACGGCGCGAGGCCGATGGCGAAGCCGCCGATGGAATGGCCCACAAGCTGGATCGGCTGGCCGGGGAAAGAGGCCGCCACGTGTTCCAGAGCGGCCTCCAGGTCCTGCTCGCCCCAATCCAGCCAGTCGGCGCGGAAGCCGCGCAAGCTGGGCGGGCGGGATGCGCCGATGCCCCGGTAGTCGAAGAGCAGCACGTCATGGCCGTGGGCGAAGAGATAGGCGGCGAAGCGGGCGTAGTAGCGGCACCGCACGGAGGTGGCAGGCGCGACCACGACAATGGAGCGCGATGGGTCGTGCTGGTCGTGGCGCCAGGCGAATCCACCCAGCAGCGTGCCGTCCGCGGCCCTCATCCGCACTTGGGCGCCCTCCTGGCGCATCAGGGGAGGATTCGGCGCCGCCGCATGCCCCGGCCTGTCATCCACGCCGCTGCCCCCATGCAAGATGCCCCGCGACGGCCTGCCCGTGCGACGTGAATGGACATCTTAGGCACCGGTCGGGAGGTCCGAAAACCGCGCAATTGTCCGGAAGTTTTGGGGAAGTGGCGCGCCCGGGAAGATTCGAACTCCCAACCCTCAGATCCGTAGTCTGATGCTCTATCCATTGAGCTACGGGCGCTGGCCGTGACGGGGGAGTTACCGTCCCTCGTGCGGAAGCGCAAGCCCCGGGCCCTGCGCTTTCTGCGCATCAGGCCCGGGTTTCGCGCCGCCTCACTTGGCGAGCTTCTCCAGCTCGCGCACCACGCTCTCGCCCATCACGCTGGTGCTGACGCGCGCCATGCCGGGCTGCATGATGTCGGCCGTGCGGAGGCCTCCCGCCAGCACCTTCTCCACCGCCGTCTCGATCAGCTTCGCGTCCTCCTCCATGCCGAAGGAGATGCGCAGCAGCATGGCGAAGGAGAGGATTTGCGCGGAAGGATTCGCGACCCCCTTCCCCGCGATGTCCGGCGCCGAGCCATGGATGGGCTCATACAGCGCGTGCCGCTTGCCCGAGGGCTGCACCGCGCCCAGCGTGGCCGAGGGCAGCATGCCGAGCGAACCCGTCAGCGCCGCGGCGAGGTCCGACAGAACGTCGCCGAACAGGTTGGAACCCAGGATCACGTCAAACTGCTTGGGCCGCGAGCAAAGCTGCATGGCCGCGTTGTCGGCATACATGTGCTCCAGCTCCACATCGGCGTATTCGGCCTTGTGGACCTCGCTCACCACGGCACGCCAGAGGCGGCCGGACTGCATGACGTTGGCCTTCTCGGTGCTGGTCACCTTGTTGCGGCGCTGGCGGGCCAGGTCGAAGGCGACGCGGGCCACGCGGGCGATCTCGTCCTCGGAGTAGACTTCGGTATCAATACCCACGCGCTTGCCGGCGCTGTCCTTGTGGATGCCGCGCGGCTCGCCGAAATAAATGCCGCCCGTGCTCTCGCGCACGATCATGATGTCGAGGCCGCGCACAACGTCGGGCTTGAGGCTGGAGGCATCCACCAGGGGGTCCAGCACCACGGCGGGGCGCAGGTTGGCAAACAAGCCAAGTTCCTTGCGCAGCCGCAGGATGCCGAGTTCCGGCCGCTGCTCGAAGGGCAGGCCATCCCACTTGGGGCCGCCCACGCTGCCGAACAGCACGGCATCGGCCTCGCGCGCGGCTTCCAGGGTGGCGTCGGGGCAGGGCTGGCCGGTGGCGTCAATGGCGGCGCCGCCCACCAGGCCCTCATCAATGCTGAAACGGGCGGCGCGGCGGTGCTCCATCCAGTCAATGACGCGTCGGACTTCGCGCATCACCTCGGGGCCAATGCCATCACCGGGCAGGACGAGCAGCTTCTTGTTCGCGGACATGTTTTTCTCCACCGCCCGGCCCGCCCCCGGCGTGGGGCGGTGGGGACCAAGGGCCAGGCGGGCTTCAGGTTAGGCGTAGAGCCAGGGCTGGGCCGCGCGCTGGCGGGCCTCGAAATCGTCAATGGCGGGCTTGTGCTGCATGGTCTGGCCGATGTCGTCCAACCCGTTCAGCAACAGGTGCTTGCGGAAGGGGTCCACCTCGAAGGGGATTTCCTCGCCGCTGGGGCGCACCACCACTTGGCGCTCCAGATCCACCGTGATGCGCGCATTGCCGCCGAGCTTCGCATCCTCCATCAGCGCCGCGCAGATTTCGCGCGGCAGCTTCACGGGCAGGATGCCGTTCTTGAAGCTGTTGTTGTGGAAGATGTCCGCGAAATCGGGCGCGATGACGCAGCGGATGCCGAAGTCGAGCAGCGCCCAGGGCGCGTGCTCGCGCGAGGAGCCACAGCCGAAATTCTCGAAGGCGATGAGGATTTCGGCGTTCCGGTAGGGCGCCTGGTTCAGCACGAAGTCGGGGTTTTCCCGCCCCTGCTCGTCATAGCGGAAATTGGCGAAGAGGCTCTTGCCCAGCCCGGTGCGCGCGATGGTCTTGAGGAAGCGCGCGGGGATGATCTGGTCCGTGTCCACATTGGCCTTGGGCAGCGGTGCCGCCACCCCGGTCAGCGTCGTGAAGGGCTTCATGGCTCAGTGGCTCCCTTGCGGCTGGTAGTCGCGCACATCGGCCAGGTGCCCGGCCAGGGCGGCGGCGGTGGCCATGGCGGGCGAGAGCAGGTGCGTGCGCCCGCCCGGCCCCTGCCGGCCCTCGAAGTTGCGGTTGGAGGTGGAGGCGCAGCGCTGCCCCGGCGTGAGCTTGTCCGGGTTCATGCCGAGGCACATCGAGCACCCGGCCTCGCGCCATTCAAAGCCCGCCTCGGTGAGGATGCGGTCCAGCCCCTCAGCCTCGGCCTGCTGCTTGATGAGGCCGGAACCCGGCACGACCATGGCGCGCACGCCCTCGGCCACGCGGCGGCCCTTGGCGATGGCCGCGGCGACGCGGATGTCCTCGATGCGGCTGTTGGTGCAGCTGCCGATGAAGACCACGTCCACCTTGAGGTCCGTCAGCTTCTGGCCGGGTGTGAGGCCCATGTACTGGATCATGCGCTCAAGCTGCGCGCGGCGCGTCTCGTTGGGCGCCGCGGCAGGGTCGGGGACGGTGGCGGTGATGGGCGCCACATCCTCGGGGCTCGTGCCCCAGGAGACCATGGGCGCGATCTCGGCGGCGTCGAGCACCACCTCCTTGTCGAACACCGCGCCGGGGTCGGAGGGCAGGGTGGACCACCAGGCAACGGCGCGGTCGAAGGCCTCCCCCTTGGGGGCGTAGGGGCGGCCCTTCACATAGTCGAAGGTGGTCTGGTCCGGCGCCACCATGCCGGCGCGGGCGCCAGCCTCGATGGACATGTTGCAGACCGTCATGCGCCCGGCCATGTCGAGGGCGCGGATGGCCTCGCCCGCGAATTCGATGACGTGGCCCGTGCCGCCGGCGGTGCCGATCTTGCCGATGATGGCCAGCACAATGTCCTTCGCCGTGCAGCCCAGCGGCAGCTTGCCGTCCACCGTCACGCGCATGTTCTTGGCCGGCTTCTGCAGCAGCGTCTGGGTGGCCAGCACATGCTCCACCTCACTGGTGCCGATGCCGAAGGCCAGCGCGCCCAGCGCGCCATGGGTCGAGGTGTGGCTGTCACCGCAGACGATGGTCATGCCGGGCAGCGAGAGCCCCTGCTCCGGCCCGATGACATGGACGATGCCCTGCCGCGCATCGAGCAGCGGGATATAGGGCACGCCGAACTCGACGACGTTCTTCTCCAGCGTCTCGACCTGGACGCGGCTCTCGGGGTCGGTGATGCCGGTGCGGCGGCTGCTGTCGGTGGCGATGTTGTGGTCCACCACCGCGATGGTGGCATCCGGCCGACGCACGGGGCGGTTCGCGGCGCGCAGCCCTTCGAAGGCCTGGGGGCTGGTCACTTCATGGACGAGGTGGCGATCGATGTAGAGAAGTGCCGTGCCATCGGGCAGCGTCTCGACGACGTGATGCGCCCAGATCTTGTCGAAGAGTGTGCGGGGCCTGTTCTCGGCCATGGTGCTTCCCCCGGAAGTGATCGTCACAGTCAAAAAAGGCCGCGCCTCGCGGCGCGGCCTGGAAGGCTCAGCCCTCGGCGGCCGGCGTGTCCTTGGTGCCGCGCAGCCCCAGCTTCTCGGCGATGCGGGCCGACTTGCCCGTGCGGCCGCGCAGGTAATAGAGCTTCGCGCGCCGCACCTTGCCGCGGCGCACCACCGTGATCTCGGCGATGGCGGGCGAGTGCAGCGGGAAGACGCGCTCCACGCCCTCGCCGTAGGAGAGCTTGCGCACGGTGAAGTTGCTGTGCAGGCCGCGGTTGGAGCGCGCGATCACCACGCCCTCATAGGCCTGGGTGCGGACGCGCTCGCCCTCCACCACCTTCACCATCACGCGCACCGTGTCACCGGCGTCGAACTCGGGCACGGGGCGGGCGGCGACGAGCTTGGCCTTCTGCTCGGCGTCGAACTGCTGCAACAGGTTCATCGGTCAGTCCTTTCTCAATTCATCTAGGCCGCGGCGGCGCCGGCGGCAATCCGGTTCCAAAGATCGGGCCGGCGCTCGCGCGTCGCGGCCTCGGCTTGTTCGCGCCGCCAGCGGGCCACCTCGGCGTGGTGGCCGGAAAGCAGCACGGGCGGCACGGCGCGGCCCTGCCATTCGGCGGGGCGCGTGTAGTGCGGGTATTCCAGCAGGCCGGCGGAGTGGCTTTCCTCCAGCGCGCTCTCGGCACCGCCCATCACCCCGGGCAGCAGCCGCACGCAGGCATCGAGCAGGGTCAGCGCCGCCATCTCACCCCCGCTCAGCACATAGTCGCCGAGCGAGATTTCGCGCATGGAACGCGCCTCGATGACGCGCTGGTCCACGCCCTCATAGCGCCCGCAGAGCAGCACCACGCCAGGCCCCGCCGCGATCTCCCGCACCAGCGCCTGGTCGAGCAGGCGCCCGCGCGGGGTGAGGTAGACCAGCGGGCGCGCATCGCCGTCCGGCATGGCGGCCGCGATGGCCGCGTCCACCACATCGGGCCGCATCACCATCCCTGCCCCGCCGCCGAAGGGCGTATCGTCCACCGTGCGGTGACGATCGCGCGCCTGGGCGCGGATGTCCTGGGCGTCGAGCCGCCAGATCCCCTCGCGCAGGGCACGCCCGGCGAGGGAAAGGCCGAGCGGGCCCGGGAACATCTCGGGGAAGAGGGTCAGCGCCGTGGCGTGGAAGCTCATGCCGCGTCCTCCGCACCACCCGCCACGCTTTCGGCGGGGGGCACGATGACCAGGCGCCGCGCCGCCACATCCACCACCGGCACCGCGGCGCGGGTGAAGGGGATGAGGCGCTCGGGCGGGCCGGACAGCACCAGGAAGGCCCCGCCGCCATGGTCCTCGACCGCACGCACCTCGCCCAGGCTTTCGCCCGCCTCGGTGAAGGCGGCCATGCCCTGGAGGTCGGCCAGGTAGAACTCCTCCTCCTCCGGCGGCGGCAGGGCCTCGCGGGGGACGTAGAGCTTGGTGCCGGTCAGGCGGGCGGCGGCATCGCGGTCGGTGATGCCTTCCACGCGGGCGAGGTCGGCGGCGACCAGCGTCAGCACCAGGGTGCGGCCGGCCTCATCCACCAGCGGGCCATAGGCGGTCAGCCCCTCGGGCGCCGCGGCGAAGCTGCGGACGCGCACCAGGCCCCGCACGCCGTGCGGCCGCCCGATCTCGCCCAGCAGGATCATGCCCGCGCCCATGGTGCCGCCCTATGCGCCTCTGCCCTATGCGCCCTGGGCCTCAGCCGCGCGCGGCCGCGGCGGCGCGTTCCTGCGCCTTCTTCTTCGGCGCGGACTGGATCGGCTGCTCCTTGTAGACGGGCATGGGGATGATGCCGGCCTTGCCCAGGAACTTCGCCACGCGCTCGGTCGGCAGGGCGCCCTTGCCCACCCACTCGGCGATCTTCTCGTTCTGCAGGCGCACGCGGTCGGCGTGCTCGGCCGGCAGCATGGGGTTGTAGCTGCCCAGCTTCTCGATGAAGCGGCCGTCGCGCGGGCTGCGGCTGTCGGCCACCACGATGTGGTAGTAGGGGCGCTTCTTGGCGCCGGCGCGGGCGAGGCGGATCTTCAGGCCCATGAACTCACTTCTCCTGTCGGTCTAGAATGGACGCTTGCCTTGGGGCATGAGCGCGGCGAGCCCGCCACGCATCAAGCCTTTCTGGCCCATCTTGTTCATGCGCTTCATCATGTCGCGCATGTCCTCGAATTGCTTGAGCAGCCGGTTCACCTCCTGCACGGAGGCGCCCGAACCGGCCGCGATGCGCCGCTTGCGCGACGCCTTGATGATGTCGGGGGCGCGGCGTTCCTTCACCGTCATGGACGAGATGATGGCCGCCTGTTTCTTCAGGATGGTCTGGTCGAGATTGGCGCCCTCAAGCTGCGACTTCAGCTTGCCGATGCCCGGCAGCATGCCGAGCATGCCCGAGAGGGAGCCCATCTTGCCGATCTGCTTGAGCTGGGCCGCATAATCCTCCAGCGAGAACTGGCCCTTCTGCATCCGGGCCGCGAGCTTCTCGGCCTCGGCCTGGTCAATGGTCTCCGCCGCGCGCTCCACCAGGGAGACGATGTCGCCCATGCCCAGGATGCGGCCGGCGATGCGGTCGGGGTGGAAATCCTCCAGCGCGTCGAGCTTCTCGCCGGCACCCAGCAGCTTGATGGGCGCGCCCGTGACGGCGCGCATGGACAGCGCGGCGCCACCGCGCGCATCGCCATCCACCCGCGTCATGACGATGCCGGTGACGCCCACCTTTTCATTGAAGGCGCGGGCGGTGTTCACCGCGTCCTGGCCGGTCATGGCGTCCACGACCAGCAGCGTCTCGTGCGGCTTCACGGCGGCCTTCACGGCCGCCACCTCGTCCATCAGCGCCTCGTCAATGGCGAGCCGGCCGGCGGTGTCGAGGATGACAACGTCATAGAGCTCGCCGCGCGCCGTCTCCATGGCCCGCTGCGCGATCTGCAAGGGCGTCTGGCCGGCGATGATGGGCAGCGAGGTGACATCCGCCTGCTGCGCCAGCGTCTGGAGCTGGAGCTGCGCGGCCGGGCGGTGCACGTCGAGGCTGGCCAGCAGCACCTTCTTGCGCTCCCGCCCCTTCAGGCGCAGCGCGATCTTGCCGGAGGTGGTCGTCTTGCCCGAACCCTGGAGGCCCACCATCAGGATGGGCACCGGGGCCGCGGCCGCGAGGTCTATGCCCGTGGCGCCATCCTTGCCGCCCAGCGCGTCCACCAGCGCGTCATGGACGATCTTCACCACCATCTGGCCGGGCTGGATGGAGCGGATCACCTCCTGCCCCACCGCGCGCTCCCGCACCTTGGCGGTGATGTCCTTCACCACGGGAAGGGCAACGTCGGCTTCCAGCAGCGCGATCCGCACCTCGCGCAGCGCGTCGTTCACATCGGCTTCGGACAGGGCGCCACGGCCGCGCAGGCGGTCGAACACACCCTGCAGCTTGGAACCCAGCGCCTCGAACACAGTGAACACGCCTCCAAACGAAAATGCGCCGCTGCGCGAAACTCGCGGAGCGACGGTGATCCCGCATGGGGCGGGACCGGGGTTGGCCTTGGGCCGGAGCGTCGCGAATAGGCGCCAGGGCGGGGAGAGTCAATGGCAAGGGGCGAAACGGGCCAGCGAGGCCTGGCAAAACGCGACCCGAGGGAAGTCAGGGCGGCGCCAAGAGGATCCGGCCGCAAAGCGGCCGGCGCGCCCAAACCAACTTCACCACCCGCGCGCCGATAGCGGCGCGAAAGCCAAGCGCGCGAAGCGCGCGCCCGGCGTTTGAGGGCGGAAAAACACCAAATAACGGCTTCGCCGTTATTTGGGAGCGAGCACCATGATCATCTGGCGGTTTTCCAGGCGGGGCATGCTTTCCACCTTCACGATCTCGGCCAGTTCGGTCCGAATCCGCTCCAGCAGCTTCACACCCAGTTCCTGGTGCGCCATCTCGCGCCCGCGGAACCGCAGCGTGACCTTCACCTTGTCACCTTCGCCAATGAAGCCCTTCGCCTGCTTCATCTTCACGTCGTAGTCATGGTCATCAATGTTCGGGCGAACCTTGATTTCCTTGATCTCAACGACCTTCTGCTTCTTGCGGGCCTCGTTGGCCTTCTTCTGCTGTTCGTACTTGAACTTGCCGTAGTCGGTGATCTTGCAGACGGGCGGGACCGCGTTGGGGCTGATCTCCAGCAGGTCCAGGCCGGACTGGTAGGCGCGATACAGCGCGTCGCGGATGCTCAGCACCCCGATCATCTCGCCATTCTCGTCAATCAGGCGAACCTGCGGGACGCGGATTTCTTCATTGACGCGGGGGCCTTCGCGCGAGGGCGGCGAAGGCGGCATGGGGCCACGGGCTATGGTCTGCTCCTGTGTCTGTTGCGAGGCAATTGGGCAATCTTATGGGGCGGCGTTCATTCCGCTGCAACGGGGGCGCTTGACAAATCGGGCGCCATCCCCTCGCGCCGCAGCAGGGCCACGGCCTCGGCCAAGGGCAGCACCTCCTGCTCACGGCCCGGCAGGCGGCGGAGGACGAGCTTGCCCTCCTCCGCCTCGCGCCGGCCCACCACGGCCAGCACGGGCACGCGCTGCTCGATATGGTCCACGACCTTCCGGTTGATCTTCTCGTTCCGCAGGTCGGTCTCGACGCGCAGGCCGGCTGCGCGCAGCGCGGCGGCAGCCTGCTCGGCGAAGGGCGCGGCATCGTCCACGATGGTGGCGACCACCACCTGCACCGGCGCGAGCCACAGCGGGAAGCGGCCGGCATGCTGCTCGATCAGGATGCCCAGGAAGCGCTCGAAGCTGCCCAGGATGGCGCGGTGCAGCATGACCGGGCGCTTGCGGGTGCCGTCCTCGGCCACATAGGTGGCGTCCAGCCGCTCGGGCAGCACAAAATCCACCTGGAGCGTGCCGCATTGCCAGTCGCGGCCGATGGCGTCACGCAGCACGAATTCCAGCTTGGGGCCGTAGAAGGCGCCCTCGCCCGGGTTCAGCTCGTATTCCACGCCGGCGGTGACGCAGGCCTCCTTCAGCGCACCCTCCGCACGGTCCCACACCGCGTCCTCACCCGCGCGGACCTCCGGGCGGTCGCTGAACTTCACGCGGAAGTCGGTGAAGCCCAGGTCCCGGTAGATGGCGGAGAGCAGGTCCACGAAGCGCACCGTCTCCGAGGCGATCTGGTGCTCCTCGCAGAAGATGTGCGCGTCGTCCTGGGTGAAGGCGCGCACGCGCATGATGCCGTGCAAGGCACCCGAGGGTTCGAAGCGGTGGCAGGCGCCGAACTCCGCCATCCGCATCGGCAGGTCGCGGTAGGAGCGGATGCCCTGGTTGAAGATCTGCACATGGCAGGGGCAGTTCATGGGCTTCAGCGCATAGGTGCGGTCGGCCTCGTCCTTGTCCTCGACCTTGGCGAGGAACATGGCGTGACGGAATTTTTCCCAGTGGCCGGAGGCTTCCCAGAGGCGGCGGTCCACCAGCTGGGGGGTCTTCACCTCCTCGTAGTCGGCCGCATCCAGGCGGCGGCGCATATAGTCCTCGACGGTGCGATACAGCTTCCAGCCCTTGGGGTGCCAGAAGACGCTGCCCGTCGCCTCCTCCTGCAGGTGGAACAGGTGCATCTCGCGGCCGATCTTGCGGTGGTCGCGCTTCTCGGCCTCCTCCAGCATGGTGAGGTAGGCGTCGAGTTCCTTCTGGTCGCGCCAGGCGGTGCCGTAGATGCGGCTCAGCACCGGGTTCTCGCTCTTGCCGCGCCAATAGGCGCCGGCCACCTTCATCAGCTTGAAGGCGGGGCCCACATCGGCGGTGGTCCGCATGTGCGGGCCGCGGCAGAGGTCGGTCCATTCGCCCTGGCTGTAGAGGGTGATCACCTGGTCCGCCGGCAGGTCGCGGATCAGCTCCACCTTGAACCGCTCGCCCTTCTTGACGAAGACGTCCACCGCCTCGGCGCGGCTGACCACCCGGCGCTCGAAGCGCGCGCCGCGCGCGATGATCTCGCGCATCTTCGCCTCGATGGCGGGAAAATCCTCGGGGGTGAAGGGCTCGTTGCGGTGGAAGTCGTAGTAGAAGCCGTTCTCGATCGAGGGGCCGATGGTCACCTGGGTGCCGGGGAACAGCTCCTGCACGGCTTCCGCCAGCACATGGGCGCAGTCGTGGCGGATCATCTCCAGCGCCTCGGGGTCGCGGCGGGTGATGAAGCGCAGCCTGGCGTCGGCCTCAATCTCGGCTGAGAGGTCCATCAGCCGGCCATCCACCTCCATGGCCAGGGCCGCCTTGGCCAGCCCAGGCCCGATGCTGGCGGCCACCGTCGTGCCCGTCACCGCGCCGTCAAAGGGGCGGGTGGAACCGTCGGGCAGGGTGATCACGGGCATCGGGGACTCACGGATGAGGAAGGGTTGCGCGAAGGGGCGGGACCATGGGCACCCCCCGCCCCGCGGTCAAGGGCAACCGCCCCCCATGGCGGCGCTTGCGGCGGCCCCCGCCCGCGCGCAGATTGGCGGGATGACCGAAACAGCCGCGCGGCGCAGCGCGATCTATGTGGATTTCGACAACGTCCTCTCAGGCCTGCGGGAGGGTGCGGGCGTGGAGGTCGCCCGCCACTTCGCGGAGGCGCCGGAGGAATGGCTCGCCTGGCTCAGCCAGGGCGTGCCGCGCCGCTTCCTGCTGCGCCGCTGCTACATGAACCCCGCCGGCTACCTTGAGGAAGCCGACGGCATGCGCCGCTATTTCAGCTCCTTCCGCTATGCCTTCCAGGCGGCGGGCTTCGAGGTGGTGGACTGCCCCCGCCTGACCCGCATGAAGAACGGCGCGGATTTGCGGATCGCGCTGGATGTCATGGACGCGCTGGCCTCCCCGCTGGCCCGCATGGACGAATTCACCCTGCTCTCCTCCGACAGCGACTTCGTGCCCCTGCTGCTGCGGCTGCGCGCGGCCGACCGGACCACGCGCCTGGTCGCCCATCCGGAGCTGGGCCGGGTGGTGCGCGCGGCGGCTGACGAGGTGCTGGGCCTCGATGCGCTCGCCGAGGCGCTGGGCTGGCAGCGCGAGGCCAACCGGGACGCGCTGTTCGGCCCCGACCTGAACCAGGCCATCCTGACCGTGATCCGGGAGGCGATGGAGGGGACGACGGAGCCGCTCCACCTGCCCGATCTCGGCCAGATCGTCCGCGACCGCACGGGCGAGACATTGCGCGGCAGCGACTATGCCGGCTTCGGCTCGGTGGATGCGATGCTGGAGGCGGCGGGCGGCTATGTCCGACAGGACGGCACGGGCGGCGGCTATGTGCTCCGACCCGAATGGCTCCCCACCGCGGCGCCCGAGAGCATCTCCGAATAGACCGCGAGCGTGGCCGCCTGCATCGCGGCCACGCTGGGCGCGGCCGCCCGCGCCGCCTGCCCCAGCCGCGCCAGGGCCGCGGCACCCAGCGCCAGCACATGCCCGATGGCCGCCGCCAGCGCTGCCGCATCCCCGGGCGGGACGCGCCAGCCCGTCACCCCCTGCGCCACCGTCTCGCGCGGGGCGCCGAGGTCGGAGGCGATCACGGGGCGGCCCATGGCCTGGGCCTCTACCACCGTCCGGCCGAAGCCCTCGGGCTGGAGGCTGGCATGGACCACCACATCGGCGGCCAGCAGGGCCGCGGGCATGTCGGCCACATGGCCCACGATGTGGGTGCGGTCGGAAACGCCCAGCCGCCCGGCCAGGGCCCGGAGCCCGGCCACGAACCCCTCCCGCCCCTGGGCATCGCCCGCCAGCACGGCATGGGCGCCGGGCACATGCGCCAGGGCCTCCACCAGCACGGCCTGGCCCTTCCAGCGGGTGAGGCGGCCGGGCAGGAGAATGAGCGGCGCGCCCTCCGGGACCCCCCAGCCCGTCCGCAGCGCCGAGACGCGCGCCGGGTCCACCCGCGCCGGGTCGAACAGCGACAAATCCGCCCCGCGCGGGATGATCCGCAGCCGGTCCTCCCCCACCCCATGCCGCGCGCGGATGTGGTCGGCGATGTGGTGGCTGATGGCGATGACGCGGTCGCCCCGCGCCATCACCGCATTGTAGGCGCGTTTGCCTGGAAAATTCTCGGAATAGGTGGCGTGGTAGGTGGTGACGAAGGGCACCCCCGCCCGCCGCGCCGCGAACAGTGCCGACCAGGCCGGCGCGCGGGAGCGCGCGTGGACCAGCGCCACGCCCTCGGCGGCGATCAAGGCCTTGAGCCGCGCCGCGTTGCGCCACATGCCCCAGGGGGATTTCGTCGCCAACGGCAAGGTGACGTGGCGTGCCCCCAGCGCCTCCAGCGCCGGCACCAGCCGCCCGCCGGCCGAGGCCACGACCGCCCGGTGCCCCGCCGCCACCAGCGCGGCCGCGATCTCGAGCGTGCCGCGCTCCACCCCGCCCGCATCGAGCGCCGGCAGCACCTGCAATATCGTGGCGGGAGGTTCCATCGCGCGGTGGTAGGGCGGCCGCCCCCAGCGCTGCAAGGGCACCCCGCTTGCCGCCCGCCCGCCCCGGTGCCATGCCGGGCCCCATGGACGAGATCACCGGCACCATCCCCGCCCCAGACGGCACGCCCATCGCCTTCCGGCGCCTGGAGGGGTCTGCCCCCGGCATCGTCTTCCTGGGCGGCTTCCACAGCGACATGACGGGCAGCAAGGCGCAGTTCCTGGCCGAATGGTGCGCGGCGCGGGGGCGGGCCTATCTGCGCCTGGACTACAGCGGCCACGGCGCCTCGGGCGGGCGCTTCGAGGACGGCACCATCGGCCGATGGGCTGCCGATGCCGAGGCCGCGCTGCTGGCGCTCACCCAGGGGCCGCAGATCCTGGTGGGCTCCTCCATGGGCGGCTGGATCGCGCTGCTGCTGGCGCTGCGCCACCCCGCGCGGGTGCGCGCCCTGGTGGGCATCGCCCCCGCGCCCGACTTCACCGAGGACCTGATGTGGGCCGAGATGCCCGAGCCGGTGCGCCAGGCCATCATGACCCGGGGCCAGTGGCTGCGCCCCAGCGCCTATGGCGAGCCCTACCCCATCACCCGCGCGCTGATCGAGGAGGGACGGCGCCACCTGCTTCTTCGCACCCCCATCGCGCTCGACATCCCCATCCGGCTGCTGCACGGGCAGGCCGATGCGGACGTGCCCTGGCAACATTCCCTTCGCATCGCCCAGCAGGTGACGGGGCAGGACGTGGAGGTCACGCTGGTGAAAGGTGGCGACCACCGCCTCTCCACCCCCGGCGACCTGTCATTGCTGGGCCGCACCCTGGAGGCGCTCCTCGGCCAGGATCGCGCGTAGCCCCTCGCGGAAGCTCGGATAGGCCCATTCGATGCCCAGCGCCGCGCGGGTGCGCACGCTGGAAACCAGGCGGCTTTCGGCCCAGAAGCTGCGGCCCATCTCGCTCATGCGCGGCGCGGCCTCGGCATAGGGGATTTCGGGCGGGGGGGTCATGCCCAGCAGACGCGCGGCCTCCAGCACCACATCGGCGCTGGTGCAGGGCTCGTCATCCACCAGGTGCAGCACCCGGACACCGGCCGCGGGCGGGCGGCTCGCCGCCGCGAACAGGGCGCGGGCGATATCGTCGCGGTGGATGCGGCTGAAGCGGTGGCCGGGCCGGACCACGCGCCGCGCCGTGCCGGCCCGCATTTCGTCCAGCGGGCTGCGGCCGGGGCCGTAGATGCCGCCGGTGCGGAACAGGTCCACCGCCGCGCGCCCGGCCAGCTCCGCCCATTGCCCCTCCGCCGCCACGCGCCGCCGGCTGCGGTCCTGGGTGGGGGTGGGGGGCATCGTCTCGTCCACCCAGGCCCCGCCGCGGTCGCCATAGACGCCGGTGGTCGAGATGTAGCCCACCCAGCGCAGGGGAGCCGCGCGCAGCGCCTCGGAATGGGCAGCCCAGGCGGGGTCGCCCTCCGGCCCGGGCGGGGCGGTGGCGACGAGGTGGGTGGCCGCGCGCAATGCCGCGCCATCGGCGAAGGGCACCACCTCCACACCCGGCGGGGCGGCCAGGCGGGCGGGGTCGCGCGCCGTGGCCACCACGCGCCAGCCGCCGCGCAGGGCCAACGCCGCCAGTGCGGCACCGGTGTAGCCAAGGCCGATCAGGGTCAGGGTCTGTGTCATGCCGCCCATCTGGGAGGATCGCCGCAAATTCGGCAACGGGGCCGATTCCGCAGCGGCCCGTCACACCCTATGTTCCGCGCGTGAATCGCCGCCTCCCCCTGCTGCTCAGCCTCGCCGCGCTGCTCGTGCTCCTGGCACTTGGCGCGACATGGTGGCGTGAGCCGCCCCCGGTGGTGAGCACCGCCGCCCCCCCGCCGCCCGCGCCCGCCAGCCCCGTGCAGGAGCTTCCCCTCCCCCTGCCGCCCGAATTGCCCCGGCTGAGCGACGGTGCCGATTATGACAATTGCCTCGCCCTGCTGCGCGACGACCCGGAGGAGGCGATGCGCTTCGCCCAGGCCTGGGACGCGACGGGCGGCGGCGATGGCGCGCTGCATTGCGCCGCGCTGGCCATGATCGGCCTGGGCCAGCCCGACACGGCGGCCGAGCGGCTGGAACGCCTGGGCACCAGCAGCCGCGCCGGCGGGCTTGCGCGGGCCGCGGTCTATGGCCAGGCGTCCCAGGCCTGGATGATGGCGGGCAACCCCAACCGCGCCTTCGCCGCCGCCACCCTGGCCCTGACGCTGGCCCCCAATGACCCCGACCTGCTGGTGGACCGTGCCGTGATCCAGGCCGCGCTCTCCCGCTACGGCGATGCGCTGGACGACCTGGACCGGGCCCTGACGCTGGAGCCCGACCGGGTGGAGGCCATGGTCTTCCGCGCGGCCGCCCTGCGCCACCTCGACCGCGCGACCGAGGCCGTGAACATGATCCAGCGCGCGCTGAACCTCGCCCCTGACAATGCCGAGGCGCTGCTCGAACGCGGCATCCTGCGCCAACTGCGCGGCGACGCGGCGGGCGCCCGGCAGGATTGGGAGCGTGTGATCACGGTGGCGCCGGAGAGCATGGCGGCCAGCCTCGCCGCGCAGAACATCGCCCTCAGCGAGGTGGGGCCGGCGGCGCGTTAGCTTTGTTGGGCGACCGGTTCACCGCTCCGGCCGTCCGGCCGGCGCGCCGCGGCCGCCTTCACGATGGCCGCGCGCTGGTCCTCGCTGGCGGTGGACCAGGCCGCGATCTCCTCCAGCGTCCGCCCGCAGCCACGGCAGATCCCCTGCGTGCCGACGCGACATTCTCCGGTGCAGGGCGAGGGCGTGGCCATGGGGCGCTGCATGTGCCCTGGCCGCGCCCCCCTGTCCATGGCTTGCGTCCATCCGGGATGCACGGGATAGCTTGCGCGCCGTTTCAGACCGGAGAGTGGAATGCCCCGTTACGACATGATCTTGCGCGGCGGCCAGGCCGTCCTGCCCTGGGGCATCGAGCCTTTGGACATCGGCGTGCGCGACGGGCGCATCGCCGCCATGGGCGACCTGCGCAAGGCCGAGGCCGACCAGGTGCTGGACTGCGCGCGGCTGCACGTCCTGCCCGGGCTGATTGATGCCCATGTGCACCTGCGCGAGCCCGGGGATGCCACGGTCGAGACCATCGCCACCGGCACCAAGGCCGCCGTGCTGGGCGGGCTGGCCGCCGTCTTCGACATGCCCAACACCGCGCCTTCCATCACGAACAGCGAACAGCTCGCCTGGAAGCGCGGCTATGTGGCCGAGCAGGCCTGGTGCGACATGGGCCTCTATGTCGGCGCGTCCAAGAAGAACATCGCCGACCTGGCCGCGCTGGAGACCGAGGAAAATGTCTGCGCGGTGAAGGTTTTCGCGGGTTCCTCCACCGGCGACCTGCTGATCGAGGATGACGCGACGCTGGAGGCCGTGATGCGCTCCGGCCGCCGCCGCATCTGCTACCACTCCGAGGACGAATACCGCCTGCAGGAGCGCAAGACGCTCTTCACCGCCGGCATGCCACACCGCAACCACATGGAATGGCGTGATGTCGAGACCGCCATGCTGGGCACCAAGCGCCTGATGGCCCTGGCCCGCAAGACCGGCCGCCCCGCGCACATCCTGCATGTGAGCAGCGCGGAGGAGCTGGAATACCTGGCCGGCTTCCGCGACCTCTGCACCGTCGAGGTGCTGATGAACCACCTGACCCAGACCGACGAGGCCTATGACCGGCTGGGCGGCTATGCCGTGATGAACCCCCCCATCCGCGACCGCCGCCACCTCGAAGCCGCCTGGGAGGCCGTGCGCAACGGCACGGTGGACGTGGTGGGCAGCGACCACGCGCCCCATTCCCGCGCCGCCAAGGAACGGCCCTGGCCCGACACGGCGGCCGGCCTGACCGGCGTGCAGACCATCGTGCCCATCATGCTCGACCATGTGAGCCAGGGCCGCCTCAGCCTCATGCGGCTGGTGGATCTGATGTGCGCGGGGCCGGCGCGGGTCTATGGGGCGGTGAACAAGGGGCGGCTCGCGGTGGGCTACGACGCCGACTTCACCCTGGTGGACATGGCCGCCAGCCGCGAGATCACCGAGGAATGGATCGCGAGCCCCTGCGGCTGGACGCCCTTCGCCGGCTATCGCTGCCAGGGCTGGCCGGTGGGCACCATCGTGCGCGGCCACGCGGTGATGCGCGAGGGCGAGGTGCTGGGCGCGCCCGTGGGGCGGCCCGTCGCGTTCCGGTGACCACCGGCTGTCATGCCAGGCGCTTGTACATGATGGCCGTGCCCTCCAGCCGGTCCTCGCGCGCCGCGCGCGCCCAGCCGGGCAGAACGCCCACCAGGGCATAGCCCAGCGAGTCATAGAGGTGCTGCGCCGCGCTGCCGGCCACCGTGTCCAGCGTCAGCAGGCTGCGCCGCTCGGCACGGGCGATGGGCTCCACCGCCCGCATCAGCGCCCGGCCCAGCCCCTGGCGGCGCGCGTCGGGATGCACCAGCACCTTGCAGACCTCGGCGCGGTGGCGTTGGTTGGGCGGCGTGCCGAGGTCGAGCTGCGCGGTGCCCAGGATGCGCCCCCCGCGCCGGGCCACCAGCAGCCGGCGTTCGCCGGCCGCCACGGCCGGCAGCACCTTCGCGCGCCACCATTGGGCGGAATCCTCGGGCGAGAAGGGCAGGATGAAGCCCACGCTGGCCCCGCCATGGACGCAGCCGTGCAGGATTTCGGCCAGCGCGGGCAGCGCGGCCTCGGCGGCGGGGGCGTCCAGTTCCTCCACGGTCATGGCGCGGCGATCGCGATGAGGTAGGCCGCGCCCTCCGGCCCCGCCGCCAGCCTGGTGGGGCCGGTCAGCACCAGGCGCAGGCAATCACCGGGCGCCAGGTCCCAGCCCTGCGGCCCATGCTCGAAGCGCAGGGTCCCCGTGGTCAGCAGCAGGTGCTGTTCCATGCGCGGCATGGGCGGCGCGGGGTAGGCGATGGCCGCCCCCGCCGGCAATTCGCCCGCCACCATCTCCATCCGCAGCCCTGGCCCCGGGGGCGAGGCGGCGCGGCGGCGGAAGCCGGTCTCGGGGTCGGTCCAGCAAGGCTGGTCGGCCAGGCGCACGAGGGCGGGGGCGGCGCCCTCGGCCTCGGCCATCAATCGTGAAAGAGTCCAGCCATGCACGGCGCAAAGCCGGCCCAGCATGGCGGCGGTAGGGCTGGTCTCCCCGCGTTCCAGGCGCGAAAGGGTGGCGCGGGAAATGCCGCTGCGCTGGGCCAGTTCCTCCAGCGACAGGCCGGATTCGGCACGCAGCGCGGCCAGGCGCGCGGCGATGCGGCGCTCCAGCGGGTCGTCCAACAGGGCGATGTCTTGCATGTGAGAAAATTTCTCACTTACAAGAGATCGCGTCAAGCGCCGGTCAGAACAGGCCGGGCCAGCGCGCCGTCCGGTCGGCCTCCTGCGCCGGGGTCAGGCCGGTGGGGCCATCCACCACCCCCCGCGGGCCGGTGGCGAGCGGGGGGCCCAGCATGGGCGGCCGCGTCACCCAGCAATCCACCTGGCCCAGGCTGCGCGTGCAGTAGGGCGCGTTGCCGGGCGCGGGTTCCGGGGCGGCGCAATAGCTCATGCCGCGGTCCAGACGGACGATGGAGCAATCCCGGCCGGTGACGGCGCTGACCAGCAAATCCGGCGGGGCGCGGCCGGTGAGCGGGAGGGAGACGACGGTCGCCGCCCCCAGCCCGACGAGGGAGGGGCCATCGCAGGCGGGCAGCGCGAGGGCCAGAAGCAGGGGGAGGAAAGGCCGGGAAAAGCGGGGCATCGCCCCTTCCAGCACGGCCAGCCTTAACGCAAGGCGAAGCGCGAGCTATACCCCCTGCTCCCACGCGGCCCATATCCGGAAAAGCGCAGAGCCTTGCCCGATCTTGTTGACGAAGTTGATGAGGAACTGCGCGCCGAGCGCGCCAAGCGGCTGGCCATGCGCTATGGCAGCCTGCTGGCCGGGGCGCTGCTTCTGGCGCTGGCGGGCGTGGCCGGCTGGCAGGGCTGGCGCTGGTACGAGAACCGCCAGGCCGGCCAGGCCGCCGCGCAATTCCTGGCCGTGGCCCAGGAAGCCGCGGCCGAGGGCGCCGACATGCGTGCCGCCGCCCAGCGCTTCAGCGCCATCGCGGCCGAGGCGCCCGCCGGCTACCGCACCCTGGCACGGCTGCGCGCCGCCGCCCTGCTGGCCGAGACGGGCCAGCGCGACGAGGCCCTGGCCGCCTACAACGCGCTGGCGGCGGATGGCGGGGCGGACAGCCTCTACCGTGACCTCGCCACCGTGCTGTGGGGCCTGCACGCGGTGGACGTGGCCGATGCGGGTGAGATCACGGCCCGCCTCACCCCGCTGGCGGGCGAGGCCGCGCCCTGGCGCGCCTCGGCGCGGGAGGTGCTGGCGCTGGTCGCGCTGCGCGCCGGCCGCAACGCGGAGGCCCGCGGACATCTTCAGGCCCTGCTGGCCGATGCGGCGACGCCGCCCGGGATCCGGGAACGCGCGAACCGCCTGATGCAAGGAACGGGAAGCTGATGGACAAGCCCATGAACCCCCGCCTTTGGGGCCGCCGCGCCGCCCTGCTGGGCGCCGCCGCGCTGCTGGCCGGCTGCGATACCATCACCGACGCGACCGACCGCCTGCTCGGCACCCGGGAGGACCCGCTGCCGGGCACCCGCGCGCCCGTGCTCTCGGCCCAGCGCACGCTCGGGGTGGATGCTTCGGCCCAGGCCCGGCCCTTCGCCCTGCCCGCGCCCGTGGTGAACACCGCCTGGGCGATGCCGGGGGGCAATCCCGGCCATGCGCCGGGGCACCTCGCCCTCGCCCGCCCGCTGGGCGAGGTGTGGCGCAGCTCCATCGGCACCGGCACCGGCTACCGCCAGCGCATGACCGCGCCGCCCCTGGTGGAGGGGGAGACGGTCTATGCGATGGACGCCATGGGCCGCGTCTCCGCGCTGGACATCGCGCGCGGCAGCCGCCGCTGGCAGCGCGACACCCGCCCCGAGGATTCCCGCGGCGGCGCGCTGGGCGGGGCCATGGCGCTGCATGAAGGCAGCCTCTACGTCGTGACCGGTCTCGCGGAGGTCATGGCGCTGGACCCAGCGACCGGCGCCATCCGCTGGCGCGCGCCCATGCCCTCGGCCGCGCGCGGCGGCATCGCGGTGGCGGGCGGGCGCATCCTGGTGCCCAATGTCGAGAACCATGTGCTGGCCTTCTCGACCGAGGATGGCAGCCGCGCCTGGTCCTTCCGCGGCATTCCCGTGCAGGCGCTGATGCTGGGCCAGCCGAGCCCGGCCGTGGAGGGTGACCTCGCGGTGGTGGGCCTCGCCTCGGGCGAGATCGTCGCGCTGCGCGTGGCCGATGGCCGCACCGTGTGGACCGAGAGCCTGGGCCTGGCCCGCTCCGGCGCCCCCTCGCTCTCCGACTTCAGCGCCATCACCGCCATGCCCGTCATTGACCGCGGGCGCGTGCACGTCACCAGCGTGGGCGGCACCAGCGCCTCGCTCGACCTGCGCTCCGGCCGGCGGGTGTGGGAGCGCGATGTTGGCGGCCCCGTGACCGTGGCGGCCGCCGGCGACTGGGTGTGGCTGCTCTCGCGCGAGGCCGAGTTGCTGTGCATGGGGCGCGAGGATGGGCGCATCCGCTGGATCACCGCCCTGCCCTCCTTCGGCGACCCCGACCGGCGGCGTGACCCCATCCTCTATGGCCCGCCCGTGCTGGGCGGGGGCCGCCTGCTGCTGACCAGCAGCACGGGCCAGGCCATCGAGGTGGATGCGGATTCGGGCGAGATCATCGCGCGCTCCCGCCTGCCCGCGGGCTGCACCCTGCAGCCGGCGCTGGCCCTGGAAGGCGCCTACCTGCTGGTGGACAGCGGCAGCGTCGTCGCCCTGCGCGGCGTGGGATGAGCACGGCCGAAACCGGCGGGCTGCCCGTCGTCGCCATCCTGGGCCGGCCGAATGTCGGGAAGTCCTCCCTGTTCAACCGGCTGGTCGGGCGGCGCATCGCCATCGTGGACGACACGCCCGGCGTCACGCGCGACCGCAAGGAGGCCGAGACGATGATCGCCGGCCGCGACGTGATGCTGGTGGACACGGCGGGGCTGGAGGAAGCGGCACCCGAGACGCTGTTCGGCCGCATGCGCGCCAGCAGCGAGGCGGCGCTGGAGATGGCCGATGTCGCCATCTTCGTCGTGGATGTGCGCGCCGGCATCACGGCGGCCGACCGCGCCTTCGCCAATTGGCTGCGCCGCGCCCGCCGCCCCGTCATCCTCGTCGCCAACAAGGCCGAGGGGCGCGGCGGCGCTTCCGCCGCCATGGAGGCCTATGAGCTGGGCCTGGGCGACCCCATCGCCGTCTCGGCCGAGCATGGCGAGGGCATCGGCACCCTCATGGACGAGATCGCGGAACACCTGCCCGCCCCGCTCAAGGACGACGCGCAGGACGACGAGAACCGCCCGCTGCGCCTCGCCATCCTGGGCCGGCCGAACGCGGGAAAATCCACGCTGCTGAACACCCTGATCGGCGAGGAGCGCATGATCACGGGGCCGGAGCCTGGCCTCACGCGCGACGCCATCGCCTCCGAATTCGCCGATGAGGTCGGGCGCATCCGCGTGGTGGACACGGCGGGCATGCGCAAGCGCGCGCGCATCACCCACCGGCTGGAGGAAATGAGCGTCGCCGCCTCCATCAGCGCGCTGCGCGAGGCGGAGGTGGTGGTGCTGGTCCTGGACGCCCTGCTGGGGCTGGAGGAGCAGGACATCCGCATCGCGCGCCTGGCGGAGCGCGAGGGCCGCGCCGTCGTCATCGCGCTGAACAAGTGGGATGCGGTGGAGGACCGGGCCGCGGCCCGCGCGCGCGTGGCCGACACGCTCGAGACCTCGCTGAACCAGCTGCGCGGCATCGAGGTGGTGACCATGTCCGCCGCCACGGGGGCGGGCGTGGACAAGCTGATGCCCGCGGTGCGCCGCACGCATGAGCGCTGGAACCGCCGCATCGGCACGGGCGCCCTGAACCGCTGGTTCGAGCACATGCTGGAAAAGCACCAGCCGCCGCTTGTGGATGGGCGGCGCCTCAAGCTGCGCTACGCGACCATGCCGAAGGCCCGCCCGCCCACCATCGTCATCTTCGGCACGCGGGCGGAGCAGGTGCCGCTGGAATACCAGCGCTACCTGCTGAACGGCTTCCGCACGGAGTTCGACATGCCGGGCGTGCCGATCCGGCTGCAATTGCGCGGGACCGAGAACCCCTACGCCGAGGCCGAATAGGCCGCGGCGCCCAAGGCCGGCTCCGGCGCCATGGCGTGGACTCGCCCGGGTAGATGGCTGGGTTTCGCAGAACGCCGAAGCGTTTCCGCGCCCTCCCGGTGCAGGCTTGCCTCCCACGCCGAGGAGACGCCGCCATGTCCGCCGCCTATGAAGCCTTCCGCGCCCTGCACCAGGGCCCCTGCTTCGTCATGCCCAACCCCTGGGATGGCGCCTCGGCCGTGTTGCTGGCGCGGGAGGGGTTCCCGGCGCTGGCCTCCACCTCGCTCGGCATCGCCTTCGCGGCCGGGGTGCCGGATGCGCGGGCGGCCATCAGCCGGGAGGCCGCCATCGCCAATGCCGCCCTCATCGCGCGGCTGACGGGGCTGCCGGTGAATGGCGACCTGGAGGATGGCTTCGGCCCCGCGCCCGGGGATGTGGTGGCGACGGTGGAGGCCGCCATCGCGGCCGGCCTCGCGGGGCTCGGCATCGAGGACATCACCACCGACCCCGCCCGCCCCATCCATGACTTCGACCACGCCGTGGCGCGCATCGCCGCCGCCGCGAAGGCCGCGCGCGGGCGCATCGTGCTGACCGCGCGCTGCGACAACTTCCTGCACGGGCGGCCCGACCTGGACGACACCATCCGCCGCCTGGTCGCCTTCGCCGAGGTGGGGGCGGATGTGCTCTACGCCCCCGGCCTGCCCGACATGGACAGCATCCGCGCCGTGGTGCGCGCCGTGGCGCCGCGCCCGGTGAATGTGGTGTTCGGCCCCCGCTCCGGGGCGGTGCCGCTGGAGGAACTGGCGGCGGCGGGCGTGCGGCGCATCTCCCTGGGCGGCGCGCTCTACCGCCACGCCATGGGGGCTCTGGTGGGCGCGGCGCGCGAACTGCGCGCGGGGCGGTTCGACTTCATGCAGGGCGCGGTGACGACGCCGGAGATCACGGCGCTGCTACCAAACGCGAAAGGTTGAAATTCCGCCGCGCCCCCTTGGAGAACACGGCCCCTGCCCGCACAATCCGCGTCGACAGAGTAGCGGCGGCGCGCGGTGCGCCGCCCACCGGGCGGCGGCGTGCCTCGCGCCCGGGGGCTTGAGGGCAGGAAAGCGGATGATCAACAAGATCGTGAATTCGGTGGCGGAAGCGCTGGCGGGCGTGAAGGATGGCAGCACCGTCCTGATCGGCGGCTTCGGCAGCGTGGGCCAGCCCGATGAACTCATCGAGGGGCTGATCGAACAGGGCGCCACCGACCTCACCTGCGTCGCCAACAATGCGGGCACGGGGCATGTGGGCCTGGCGCGGCTGATGGAGCTCGGCCGGGTGCGCAAGATCATCTGCTCCTTCCCGCGCAGCGCCGGCAGCGTGGTCTTCGAGGAGCTGTACCGCGAGGGCAAGATCGAGCTGGAGATCGTCCCCCAGGGCACCATGGCCGAGCGCATGCGCGCCGCGGGTGCGGGCATTCCCGCCTTCTACACCGCCACCTCCACCGGCACGCTGCTGGCCAAGGGCAAGGAGGAACGGGAGTTCAACGGCCGCAAATACGTGATGGAGCACGCGCTGAAGGCCGATGTGGCCCTCATCGAGGGCTGGGAGGCCGACCGCTGGGGCAACATCACCTACAACCAGTCGGGCCGGAACTTTAACCCCGTGATGGCCATGGCCGCCGACCTCACCATCGCGCAGGTGCAGCACATCCGCGAACTGGGCGAGCTGAACCCCGAGATGATCGCGACCCCCGGCATCTATGTGAAGCGCGTGGTGCGCGTGGATCGTGGCGCGCCCTGGGCGTGACCGTCCGCCCTTTCCTGACCTAAACTCCCCAACGAGGAGAAACGCCATGCAGCCCTTTTCCCGCGCCCAGATGGCCGCCAAGGCCGCCGCCGACATTCCCGAAGGCTGGGTCGTCAACCTCGGCATCGGCATTCCCACGCTGATCGCCGACCATGTGCCGCTGGAGCGCGAGGTGATCTTCCAGTCCGAGAACGGCGTGCTGGGCATGGGCCCGGCCCCGGAGAAGGGCAAGGAGGACCCCTGGCTGATCAATGCCGGCAAGCAGATGATCACGCTGCGGCCGGGCGGCAGCTTCTGCCACCATGCCGACAGCTTCGCCATGATCCGCGGCGGCCACATTGACCTCTGCGTGCTGGGCGGCTTCGAGGTGGCGGAAAATGGCGACCTCGCCAACTGGGCCACCTCCGAGAACGACACCGCACCCGCCGTGGGCGGCGCGATGGACCTGGGCGTGGGTGCCAAGCAGCTCTGGGTCGTGATGGAGCACACCACCAAGGATGGCCGCCCCAAGATCGTGGAGCGCTGCGGCTATCCGCTGACCGCGCCCGGCAATGTGCGGCGGGTCTATACGAACCTGGCCGTGCTCGACATCGAGCCGGGGCTGGGCTTCGTGGTGCGCGACATCGCGCCGGGCATCAGCCTCGAGGAACTCCAGGCGAAGAGTGCGGCCAAGCTGCACACCCGTTCGTGAGCGCGGCCCTGGCCGCGGGCGTCGCGCCCTTCGAGGGCGACCGCGCCGAGAGCATCGAGATGATCCGCGACAGCGCGCGCGGCCTGCTCGGCACCGACATGGGGCGTGTCCGCGCCCTGCGCTTCCAGGAGCCGGGCTTCGACCCGGCCCTGCTGCGGGCCATGGGCGAGGCGGGCTGGATCGGCCTCTCCGTGCCCGAAGCCGCCGGCGGCACGGGCCTCGGCCTGGGCGAGGGCGCCGCGCTGGCCGAGGAAGTGGGCCGCGCCTGCGCCCCCGAGCCCGTGGTGGCGCTGATGCTCTCCGCGCACCTGCTGGCGGCCGCGGGGGACTCCACCGTCCTGCCCCAGCTCCTGGCCGGCGAGGCGGTGGTGCTGACCGCCTGGCAGGACCGCGCGCACACCCTTTCCCCGGCCACCTCGGCCGAGGGTGCCAGGCGCTTCGTGCCCATGGCGGCCGGCGCCACGCACATCCTGTGGCCGGTGGCCGAGGGCGGGCGCGTCGCCCTGCACCTGCTCACGCGCGACCAGGTGGAGATCGCCACCGAACACACCCAGGATGGCGGGCACTACGGCACCATCCGCCCCCTGCCCTTCACCGGCCACGGGCCGGGCACGCACATCGCCGACGACGTGGGCGCGGCACTTACGGAGGGGTTGGACCGCGCGGCGCTGCTGACCGCAGCCTCCCTGCTGGGCGGCATGGAGGCGGCGTTCACCATGACGCTGGACTACCTCCGCACCCGGCAGCAATTCGGCAAGATCATCGGCACATTCCAGGCGCTGCAGCACAAGGCCGCCGATGCCAAGATCCAGGTGGCGCTGACCCGTGCGGCCGTCGAGCAGGCCGCGGCCGCGCTCGATGACGGGCTCACCGGCGACGCCGCCCGCGCCCTGGTCAGCCGTGCCAAGGCCCGCGCCAGCGAGGCCGGCATGGCGGTGCAGCAGGCCTGCGTCCAGCTGCATGGCGGCATCGGCTACACCGACCAATATGATGTGGGGCTGCACCTGCGGCGGACCATGGTGCTGGCCCCCGCCTATGGCGGCGCCAACCTGCACCGCCGCCGCTTCATGGAACTGGCGCCCGAAACCGAGGACGAGGCGGCCTGAAGGCCGCGCGGGAGGAAACAATGGACGGCATGGACCCCAAGACGCGCATGCGCATCACCGAGGAGCGCCATGGCGCGGTGGTTGTGCTGACGCTGGACTACCCCGCGCGCCGCAACGCGCTGGCGGTGCCGCTGCGCGTGGAGCTGGAACAGGCCCTCGAACGCGCCTCGGCCGATGGGCAGACACGCGCCCTGGTTCTGACGGGCAGCGAGGGCGTGTTCTCGGCCGGCGGCGACATCTCGGGCATGGACATCGAGAGCGCCTATGACGGGCGCGAGCGGATGCGCCGCACCCACCGCCTGGTGCGGCTGCTGGCGCGCGGCAACCTGCCCATCGTGGCCGCCGTCGAGGGCTGGGCTGTGGGTGCTGGCCTCTCCCTCGCGTTGCTCTGCGACCACATCGTGGCCGCCGAGGATGCGCGCTTCATGGCCGGCTTCCACAAGATCGGCCTGATGTCGGACATGGGCATGCCCGCCACCCTGCCGGCACGTATTGGTGTTGGCCGCGCGCGCGACATGCTGCTGTTCCACACGCAGTATCTCGGCACCGAGGCCAAGGCCATCGGCCTCGTGGACCATGTGGTGCCCAAGGGGAAGGCGCTGGAAGTGGCGCTGGAGCGCGCACAGACCCTGGCACAGGAAGCGCCCCTGCCCATCGCCTTCACCAAGCAGTGGTTCGCGGACGACCTCGAAACCGCCCTCGCCCGCGAATCCGACTTCCAGGCCACCCTCTTCACCACGGCCGATTTCCGAGAAGGCCGCGCCGCCTTCCTGGGCAAGCGCAAGCCCAGCTTCCAGGGGCGATGAGGGTGACGCGGGTGGCGCCTGGGAGGGCCCTGCCCTCCCAGACCCTCCCGCCAGGGGCCAGTGGGCCCCTGGATCCTTTCATCGGGGTTGGGTTTGGAGGGAGGGGGTCGCGCGCGCCCTTCATCCAGGTCACGACCTCGACGCCCCCTCCCTCCAAACCCAATTCACAGCGAGAGGGGTCCGGGGACCCAAAGTCCCCGGCGGATGGGGTCTGGGGAAGGCAGCGCCTCCCCCAGCGACCGCCGCGACACCCTCATCATCTCCCGGGAGAAGCCCCATGAACGCCATCACGCCGCGTGAGCCGGATGACCTGAACACCCTGCCGGACGAGGCCTTCCGCCTGCACATCCGGTCCTGGATCGAGGCCAATTATCCGGCCGAGTTGCGGAACCCGGAGAAGCGCCTCCACTGGGAGGAGAACAAGGTCTGGTATTTCAAGCTGGCCGAGAAGGGCTGGCTCTGCCCGGGCTGGCCGCGGGAGTATGGCGGGCTTGGCCTGTCGCCCGCCAAGCAGATCATCTTCACCGAGGAGTTGGAGCGCTGGGGCTGCGCCCGCTGCAATGACCACGGCATCATCATGCTGGGGCCGCTCGTGATCCGCTACGGCACCGAGGCGCAGAAGCAGCACTTCCTGCCCAAGATCCTGAATGGCGAGCATATCTGGTGCCAGGGCTATTCCGAGCCCAACAGCGGCTCCGACCTGGCCAGCCTCCGCACCGAGGCGGTGGACATGGGCGACCATTATGTGGTGAACGGCCAAAAGACCTGGACGACGCTGGCGCAGGACGCGAACTGGATCTTCCTGCTGGTCCGCACCGACAAGGCCGCCAAGAAGCAGGAGGGGATCAGCTTCCTGCTGGTGGACATGAATACGCCGGGCATCACCGTGCGGCCCATCATCAACCTCGAGATGCATGACGAGTTCTGCGAGGTCTTCTTCGACAATGTGAAGGTGCCGAAGGAGAACCTGGTCGGCCAGCTCAACAAGGGCTGGGACATGGCCAAGGCGCTGCTGAGCTTCGAGCGCATCTACCTGGGCTCCCCCCGCCAGTCCGCCTACGCCCTGACCCGGCTGCGCCAACTGGCCGAGCGGATGGGCCTGGCCGAGGACCCGCTGTTTGCCGACCGCTACGGCCGCCACCGCACGGACCTCGAGGACCTCAAGGCCCTCTACGCCCGCTATGTGGAGGTGCTGAAGCAGGGCCGGCCGCTGGGCGCCGACGTCTCCCAGCTCAAGATCGTGCAGTCGGAGCTGTTCCAGCGCATCACCGAGACGGCGCTGGAGGTGGCGGGCGAGAATGCCGGGCTGTTCGGCCCCATGGAGGGCAACCGGAACCTCAACCCCGGCGCGCTCTACATCCAGGCGCGGCCCACCACGATCTATGGCGGCACCAACGAGATCCAGCGCAACATCCTCAGCAAGAACGTGCTGGAACTGCCGGGATGAGCCAGCGCGACGAATTCCACCGCCTGGACGACACGGCGGCCGGCCTGTTCCGCGAATTGGCGCCGGGCGTCACCACCCGCATCTTCGCGGGCGAGCAGGCCATGCTCTCGGTGGTGGAAATCGCCCCCAACGCCGAGGGCGTCATGCACCACCACCCGGAGGAACAATGGGGCGTGCTGCTGGAAGGCAGCGCCATCCGCTTCCAGGGCGATGAGGCCATCGAGGTGCGCAAGGGCGATTTCTGGCGCACGCCCGGCGGCGTGCCGCACACCATGCGCGCGGGGCCGGAGGGGTGCCGCGTGCTCGACATCTTCAGCCCGCCGCGCCCCGAATACCGCAAGCCTGGCTCGGGCTTCGGCACGGGCTGATTGACGCCCGCCCCCTCCCGGCGATGATGCCGGGAGAACACGCACGGGGGCGGCGATGACGGAGATGTGGGGCTGGACGGCCAGCGAAACGGTGGCGGCCATCGCCGCGCGCAAGGTTTCGGCGCGGGAGGTGGCGCAGTCGGCGCTGGCGCGACTCGACGCCGTGAACCCCCGCCTCAACGCCGTGGTCCAGACCATGCCCGAACAGGCCCTGGAAGCGGCCGATGCGGTGGATGCGGCGCTCGCCCGCGGCGAGGCGCCCGGGCTTCTGGCCGGCGTGCCCGTCACGATCAAGGTAAATGTGGACCAGGCGGGCTTCGCCACCACCAACGGGCTGCGCGCCCAGGCCGGGCACCGCGCCACCGAGGACAACCCGGTGGTGGCCAACATGAAGAAGGCCGGCGCCGTGATCATCGGGCGCACCAACACGCCCGCCTTCTCGGTGCGCTGGTTCTGCTCGAACCTGATCCATGGCGCCACCTACAACCCGCTGGGCCGGCACATCACGCCGGGGGGTTCCTCGGGCGGGGCGGGCGCGGCCACGGCGGCGGGCATCGGCGCCATCGGGCATGGGACGGATATCGGCGGCTCCGTGCGCTACCCGGCCTATGTCTGCGGCATCCACGGGCTGCGGCCGACGCTGGGGCGGATTCCCGTCTGGAACCCCTCCTTGCCGGAACGCGACATCGGGCCGCAGCTGATGTCCGTCAGCGGCCCGCTGGCGCGCAGCCTGGCGGATGTGCGCCTCGGCCTGCACGCCATGAGCCTGCCCGACCACCGCGACCCTTGGTATGTGCCCGCGCCCCATGACGGCCCGGAACTGCCCCGCCATGCGGCGCTCTGCGTGGCGCCGGAGGGCATGAAGGTGGCCCCCGCCGTCGAGAAGGCGCTGCGCGAGGCCGCCGCCCGCCTCAAGGCCGCCGGCTGGACGGTGGAGGAGGTGGACGCCCTGCCCCCCCTGCGCGAGCCCGCCCGCCTGCAGGGCATGCTCTGGATGGAGTTGCTGCACCGCGGCGTGATGGCGGCGGTGGAACAGGAGAACGAGCCCGCTTCGCTCGCCGTCTATCAGCACCTGGCCAAGCTCACACCGCCGCCCGCCGACCTCGCGGAATTGCAGGATGCGCTGACGGCGCGCGCCGGCTTCGTGCGGCAATGGATGCAATTCTTCACGCGATACCCCGTGGTGCTGCTGCCCGTCTGTGGTGAACTGCCCTTCGACAATGAGGAGGACACCAAGGGCTTCGACCGCTTCCGCGAATTGCTGGAAGCGCAGTTGACCCAGGTGGGCCTGCCCTTCATTGGCGTGCCGGCGCTCACCGTCACCACCGGCATGGCGGGCGACCGGCCGGTGGGCGTGCAGCTGGCCGGGCCGCGCTATCGCGAGGATGTGCTGCTGGCGGCCGGCGAGGCCCTCACCGGTGGCGCCGCCATCCCCGCCATTGACCCGAATTGGAGTTGACCATGTGGCGTGTCCTTCCCCTGTTTCTCCTGGCCGGCTGCGTGGCGGCGGGCGGCGGCGCCCCCGGGGCACGCTGCGACGCCGTGCTGCGCGTGAGCAATGGCGCGGGCCAGGCGATCGAGCAGCTCTATGTCAGCGGCACCGGCCCGGCCGGCTGGGGGCGTGACCGGCTGGCGCCCAACATCCTGCCCCCCGGCGGCAGCTTCCAGACGCCCACGGGCGCCGAGCCGCAGGCGGTGCGGGTGGTCTTCGTGGATGGCAGCGCCATCGAGATGGCGGGGCTGGAGGTCTGCGCGACGCCCGTGCTGCGCGTCGGCCCGCGCAGCCTGCAGCCGGAGCGGTAACGCGGGCGATTGCCGAGCGGCTGCTTCACGGCTTCGGTATTCACCGAAGCCGATCAGAGGCTGTCGAGCGGCTGATTCACGGCTTCGGTATTCACCGAAGCCGATCAGACGCTACTGGCCCAGGCCCTCCCGCGCCTGGGTCGCCAGCACGTCGGCGCGTTCGTTCATCACGTCGCCGGCATGGCCGCGCACCCATTTCCACTCGACCTGGTGCGGCTTGGCGGCGGCCAGCAGGCGTTGCCACAGCTCGTAGTTCTTCACGGGTTCGCGCGCGGCATTGCGCCAGTTGTTGCGGACCCAGCCCTTCACCCAGCGCTCCATGCCGTTGCGGACATATTCGCTGTCCGTGTGCAGCACCACGCGGCAGGGGCGTTTCAGCGCCTCCAGCGCCGCGATGGCGGCGGAAAGCTCCATCCGGTTGTTGGTGGTGGCCGGCTCGGCGCCGGTCAGTTCGCGCTCCGCCGTGCCGAAGCGCAGGATGGCGGCCCAGCCGCCCGGGCCCGGATTGGGCTTGCAGCCGCCATCGGTCCAGATCTCGACCACATCGCCGCCCGTCTCGCCCATCTCAGCCCCCGATCGCGGCGGCGTCGCGCGCATGGGCGAAGAAGCGCAGGCGGTGCAGGTATTCCAAGGGGTCCTTGCGCGTGACCATGGCGCCCGCGGGCGTGTTCACCCAGTCATAGAGGCGGGTCAGTAGGAAACGCATGGCCGCCCCTCGGCACAGCATGGGCAGCGCCGCCCATTCGGCCGGGCTCAGCGGCCGCCGCGCCTGGTAGGCCGTCAGGATGGCCCGCGCCTTGGTCACGTTGAACTGAAAATCGGTCTCGAAGCACCAGGCGTTCAGCACGATGGCGATGTCATAGGCCAGCATGTCCGTGCAGGCGAAGTAGAAATCAATCAGGCCCGAGATGCGCGGCCGCCGCCCCGCATCCTCCAGGAAGAAGACATTGTCGGGAAACAGGTCGGCATGGATATGGCCGATGGGCAGCGCACCCGGCGCCGGCCATTCCGCCAGGATGGCGGCCAGCGCGGCGTCGAGTTCCGCGATCAGTCCGGGCTCGCCATCCGCCCGGCAACGGTCCAGAAGCGGCGCCCAGGCATCGGCGCCCAGCGCGTTCCGGCGGGTGGCGGGGAAGCCCATGCCGGCCGCGTGCAGCCCGGCCAGCGCATCGCCCAGCGGCGCGCAGTGGGAGGGCCGCACCCGCCGCGGCCAGAAGCCGGGCAGGAAGGTGCAGATGGCGGCTGGCCGGCCGGCCAATTGCCGCAGCGCCGCGCCATCCCGCCCCGGCACCGGCTCGGGGCAGGAGATGCCGCCCGCCGCCAGGTGCCGCATCAGCCCGAGGAACCAGGGCAGTTCCGCCGGGTCCACCCGCTTCTCGTAGAGGGTCAGGATATAGTCGCCCTGCGTCGTCTTCAGCGCGTAGTTGGAATTCTCGACGCCCTCCGCGATGCCGCGATAGGCCAGGAGGTCGCCAATGCCATATTCGGCCAGGAAGGCGCGCAGCGCCTCATCCGTGACCTCGGTGTAGACCGCCACTGAACAGGATGCAGGTCAGGCGGCGGGCGCGGTGGCGAGGGCGGCAGGCAGCTTGAAGATGATCTTCTCCTCGGCCACCACCACCTCCTCGATGTCGAGGCTGTAGCGCTCGCGCAGCTTGGCCAGCACCTCCTCCACCAGCAGCTCGGGCGCGCTGGCGCCGGCGGTGATGCCGATGCTGGAATACTGGGCCACCTGGTCGAGGTTCAGCTCCGCCCCGCGCTGCACCATCACGGCCGCCTTGCAGCCCGAGCGGCTGGCCACCTCGACCAGGCGCAGCGAGTTGGAGGAATTGGGCGCACCCACCACGATCATCATCTCGACGCGCGGCGCGATCTCCTTCACGGCGGCCTGGCGGTTGGTCGTGGCGTAGCAGATGTCCTCCTTGGCGGGGGCGGAGATCTGCGGGAAGCGCTCGCGCAGGATGTCCACGATCTCGGCCGTGTCATCCACCGAGAGCGTGGTCTGCGTGATGAACGAAAGGTCGTGGCCCGGCGGCGGTTCCACGCTGCGGGCCTGGGCCTCGTCCTCGACCAGGGTGATGGCACCGGGCGGCAGCTGGCCCATGGTGCCGATCACCTCCGGGTGGCCGGCATGGCCGATCAGGAAGATGTGGCGGTTGCGGGTGAAGTGGTGCTCGGCCTCGCGGTGCACCTTGCTGACCAGCGGGCAGGTGGCGTCCAGGAAGAACATCTGCCGGCGCTCGGCCTCGGCCGGGATGGCCTTGGGCACGCCATGGGCGCTGAAGACCACGGGCTGACCGTCATTGGGAATCTCATCGAGTTCCTCGACGAAGATCGCGCCCTGCGCCTCCAGCGACTGCACGACGAAACGGTTATGGACGATCTCGTGCCGCACATAGACCGGCGCGCCGTAGCGTTTCAGCGCCTCCTCGACGATCTTGATGGCGCGGTCCACCCCGGCGCAAAAGCCGCGCGGACCGGCGAGCAGAACCTTCAAAGTGGGCTTTTGGTCCATGGATGGTTGTATTCCCAGCGCGTGTTCGAGCATCCGAGACTACCGCTTCGGCGCGATCGGTGCCAGACGTGAAGCGCCGGACACATGGCGGCGCCGCGGCGCCGCGACAAGTCATGCGGGGCGCTGTGCGGCGCGCGGGAGAGAGGGAGTGGCGATGCGGGGCAAGTTCTGGGGTTTGGGGATGGTTCTTCTGGCCACGCTGGGGCTGGCCGGGTGCTCGCAATCCCGCGTGGAAAACCTGTTGATCGCCTGCCCGACGCTGAGCCTGCCCTCGGACGTGGCCGATTTGTCGCGCCACCGTCCCGGCACGCCGCCCGACCTCTCGACCCTGGTGCTCGACGCCCGCATCCAGGCGCTGGACGGCGCCTGCCGCGGCGCGCGGCGCGGCGAAGGGGTGGCCGTCTCGCTCGCCGCGCGCTTCCAGGTGGAGCGCGGCCCCGCATCCGCGGAGCGCAGCGCGGACCTGCCCTGGTTCATCGCCATCGTCGAGGATGGGACGGAGACGATCCTGAACCGCCAGACCTTCGTCCAGCGCGTGACCTTCGCCCCCAACACCACCGTCACGACCGTGACCTCGCCCCGGGTCGAGCTGGTCTTCCCGCTGCGCACCGAACGTCGCATCCAGGACCACCGCATCATGGTGGGCTTTCTGCTGACGCCGGAGGAACTGGCGCTCAACCGGACACGCGGGCCGCGTTGATACGCTGGGTGCAAACCTGCCCCGCGAAATCACCCAGGCGTCAAGCGACAAAGGACGAAGCTAAGATCTTCGAGGGGTTCCTGCATGCGAACCTCCGGATACTTCCTTGACCCGGATACCGCCAAGCCGCCATGGTTGGTCCGTGCAAACTTATTTGTGCCACGGGCCACCGGCGTGTTATCCGTCAGAACATACAAAATTATGAATATGTGCGATTCCCGCACCCGTGGATTTTCGATGGGGGATGTGGACATGTCCGATCATCACTCCCCCGCATCGCCCATGGGGAAGAGTGTCGCCGGGCTCGCCGTGCCGTTGGAACGGGACGTCTTTCTCCGCCGCCTGCTGCGCGAATTGTCGGGCGCCTTGGAAGACGTGGTGGGGCTGGAGGAGGCCTCTGGCTACATCAGCCTGGTGGGCGCGGCCATGGGCGAGCACATCCATGACGACTACCGCCGCGCATTGGCGGTGGAACGTCTCGACCGCCAGCAGCTCGGCCAGGTGCTGGTGGACCTCAAGCGCCGTATCCAGGGCGAATTCTCCATCATCGAGGAAGACGAGAACCAGATCGTCTTCGGCAACACCGCCTGCCCCTTCGGCGATTTCGTCAAGGGGCGGCCCTCGCTCTGCATGATGACATCCAACGTCTTCGGCGCCATCGCCGCTGAAAGCCAGGGCTATGCGGCCGTCCGGCTGGACCGGACCATCGCGGCCGGGGACCCCGCCTGCCGCGTGGTGGTGCTGTTCCGCCCCGAGGAGGCTGCAACGCCAGGGGCCCGGGAGTACTTCCGTCGAGATGACGTTGGCTGAAGGCGCGGCCCAGGTGCTCCAGACCCTTCCCGAACCCGCGCTCGTCCTGGGCACCGATGCGCGGATCGGCTTCGCGAACCGGGCGGCGCAGGCGCGCTTCGGCGCGGGCGTCGCGGCGGGGGCCGACCTTACGGCGCTCGGCCCCGACGCGGAGGCGGCCGAACGCCTGCGGCAATGGCTGCGCCGCTGCTCGGGCAGCCGCACCGCCCTTCCCGGCGCGCTGCAACTGCGCGGCGCGGATGGGCGCGTGACGCGCTTCCGGGGCTTTGGCGCGGTGATGGCCCCCGCCGGCGGCGAACAGCGCGCGAAGCTGTTGCTGCGCCTGGTGGACCGGGAGGATGACCGCTTCCCCCTGCTGGGCCGCAAGCTCGATGAACTCAACGTCGAGATCAGCCGCCGCCGCCGCGCCCAGCTCGCCCTCGAAGCCGCGGTGCGCGACCGGGACGTGCTGCTGAACGAGCTGCACCACCGGGTGAAGAACAACATCCAGATGCTGGTGGGCATGCTGGGCATGAGCCGCCGGGCCGCCGCCTGGGCCACGGACCCGCAGGCGGTGCTGGCCGAGGCCTCGCGCCGCCTCGCCGCGGTCGGCACCGTGCACCAGATGCTCTACCTGGGCGACAATTTGCGCGGGGTGCCGGGCGAGACCTTCCTCCAACGCGTCGTCGGCGGGGTGCTGGCCGGGCTGGGCGTGGCCCACGGCGTCAGCCTCTCGGCCGATCCGGTGGAGATCTCCAACGACGCCGCCGTGCCGCTTGGCCTCGTGCTGCACGAATTGCTGGTGAATGCGGTGAAGCATGGCTGCCCGGACGGAACCCCGCCCGACAGCATCCGCATCGCCCTGCGGCAGATGCCGGGGGAGATGGTGGAATTGCGTGTCGAGGATGATGGGCCAGGCTTCACCCTCGATGCGGCAACCCGAACGGGCGCTACCGGGTTGAAACTGGTGCTCGGCCTGGCCCGGCAGCTGAATGGTGAGCTGTCGGTGGTGCCGGGCCCGGCGGGAGGGGCCTCCGTGGTCCTGCGCTTTCCAGCGCCGGCGGGCCCGCCGCAGGAATGAAAGGAGTGCGACGGACATGTCGCAGGTGAAGGATCGCACCGAGACCGTCATGACAGAGGGCGATGCCGGGCCGCCAGAGCGTATGGTGCGCGCCACCGATGACCGCCAGGGTGGCGTCGAGCTGCCGCGCGGCCGTGTGCTGATCGTCGAGGATGAATTCTTCGTCGCCATGGACGCCGAGGACAGCCTGACGGCGGCCGGCTTCACGGTGATCGGCATCGCCGCCACGGCGGAAGCGGCCGTGTCGCTGGCCGAATCCCAGTCGCCAGACATCGTGCTGATGGACATCCGCCTGGTGGGCCGGCGGGATGGGATTGATGCCGCGGCCGAAATCCGGGACCGCTTCGGCATTCCCTGCGTCTTCGCCACGGCCCACTCGGACCCCACCACCCGGCACCGCGCCGAGGTGGCGGCGGCCCCGCTGGGCTGGCTGTCCAAGCCCTATACGCGCAACGAGGTCACCAGCGCCCTCGGCCGGGCGCTGCTGCGCTACCGGCAGGAACGCGGCTGAAGCCCGCTACATCCCCAGCGCGCGCTTGTAGAGATCGAGCAGGGTTTCCTGCTCCTCCACCTCGGCCGGCTCCTTGCGGCGCAGCATGATGAGCTGGCGGATCACCTTGGGCTCGAACCCTGCCGACTTCGCCTCGGCGTAGATGTCCTTGATGTCGGAGGCGAGCGCCTTGCGCTCCTCCTCCAGCCGCTCGATGCGGTCAATGATGGAGCGCAGCCGCTCGGGCGCGATGCCGCCCACTTCGGATTCGGCGGCCTTGGCCTGGCGGGCGCGGCTCTCGGCGGCGGTGTCGGGCGTGTCGGACATGGGCGCCTCCTTGGGCCGTTCAGGGGGGCTGGGTCTAGCCCCAAAACCCCCCTTGCGGAAGCCGTCAGCCGTGCTTGGCCATGGCGTCCTTGAAGGCGGCCTGCTGGGCGGGGCTCGCTTCCTTCTGGTGCGCGGCCTGCCAGGCCTTGTAGTCCATGCCGTAGACGATCTCGCGCGCGGCGGGGGTTTCCAAAGACAGCCCGGCCTCGCCGGCCGCTTCCTGGTACCAGCGGCTGAGGCAGTTCCGGCAGAACCCCGTGAGGTTCATCATGTCAATGTTCTGCACATCGGTCCGGTCGCGCAGATGGGCGACCAGCTTGCGGAAGGCCGCGGCCTCGATCTTGTCGCGGGCGGCGGCGTCCAGGCTGGCGGCGGCGCCAAGGGCCAGGTCGGCTTCGGGCTGGGGGGCGGGCATGGCGTGTCTCTCCTCTGCTCTCGTCCCCCAGATGCGCCCTGGGGCGCGCCGCTTCAATCCGGCGCGTTGTCGCCGCGGATGGCGGCGATGACGGCCTCCGTCACGTCATCCATTCGCGCCGTGCCTCCGAGGTCGGCCGTCAGCACGCCCTGGGCCGTGGCGGCCTCGATGGCGCGCATCAGGCGGCGGGCACCGGCGGCCTCGCCCAGGTGCTCCAGCATCATGCAGGCGGTCCAGAAGGTGGCGATGGGGTTGGCCACCCCCTGCCCCATGATGTCGAAGGCCGAGCCATGGATGGGCTCGAACATCGAGGGGTATTGCCGCGTCGGGTCCAGGTTGGCCGTGGGCGCCACGCCCAGGGAACCCGCCAGGGCACCCGCCAGGTCGCTCAGGATGTCGGCGTGCAGGTTGGTGGCGACCACCGTATCAATGCCGGCGGGCTTGCGGACCATGCGGGCCGCCATGGCATCCACCAGTTCCTTCTCCCAGCGGACTTCGGGGAAGTCCTCGGCCACCTTGGCGGCCACCTCGTCCCAAAACACCATGCCGTGGCGCTGAGCGTTGGACTTGGTGACCACCGTCAGCAGCTTGCGCGGGCGCGAAGCCGCGATGGCGAAGGCGGCGCGCATGATCCGCTCCACGCCCGCGCGGGTGAAGATGGAGGTCTCGGTCGCCACCTCGATGGCGTGGCCGCGATGGGCGCGGCCGCCATGGCCGGCATATTCGCCCTCGCTGTTCTCGCGCACGATGACCCAGTCAATCGCGCCGGGGGCGAGGCCGCGCAGGGGGCTTTCCAGGCCGGGCAGGACGCGGGTGGGGCGGATATTGGCGAACTGGTCGAAGCCCTGGCAGATGGCCAGGCGCAGGCCCCACAGCGTCAGGTCATCGGGCAAATGCGGGTCACCCACCGCGCCGAAATAGATGGCGTCGAAGCGCTTGAGCCGGTCCAGCCCGTCCTCGGGCATCATCCGCCCGGTTTCGCGGTAGTAGTCGCTGCCCCAGGGGAACTCGGTCACGTCGAGAGAAAAATCGCCGGCGCGCTCGGTCAGGGCGCGCAGCACGGCGAGGCCGGCGGGAATGACCTCCTGGCCGATGCCGTCGCCCGGGATGGCCGCGATCTTGTGGGTGCGCATGGGGTGCCTCTTTGCCTTCCCCGCCGCATTGCCATGGCCGAAACGGTGCGACCAGCCCCCTACCAGCCTTGCGTGCCGGGCGCGCCCTTGAAGGGCCCTTCCACATCGGGCGTGATCCAGCCGCCATAGAAGCCGCCCGGCTGGGGCTCGACCTGCCAGTCATCCACGAAACAGGCATCCACCCGGCCGGCATAGAGCGCCACATGCCCCGCGATGGCGGCAAATCCCGGGGTGGGCTCGGGGTAGGACCAGGCGGCGCGTTCCGCGACCCGGCTGCCGCCCACCAGGTCGAAATAGCGCGCGCGGCCCTTCCATTCGCAGAAGCTGGACCCCTGCGCGGGGCGCAGCGCGCCGGGCGCGAAGGCGTCGGCCGGAACATACCAGGAGGGCGGGTGCCAGGTTTCCAGCACACGCCAGCAATCCCGGCTGTCCACGATCACCTCCCCGCCCAGGATCACGCGCACGCGGCGGATGCTGGGCTCCAGGCGGGGCGGGCGAGGGTAGTCCGGGGCGCGTTCCATGGGCCCGAGATGGTGCGCCTCAGCCCGGGAAGAAGCGGTTGGGGGGGCGGGGCAGGCCCAGATTCTCGCGCAGTGTCCCGCCGGTGTATTCGCCCCGCACCAGGCCGCGCCGGCGCAAAATCGGGACCACATCCTCCACGAAACGCTCGAACTGGGTGGGAAAGAAGGGGGGCATGATGTTGAAGCCGTCGGCGGCACCCCCGCGGAACCATTCCTCAAGCGCGTCCGCCACCTGCCCGGGCGTGCCCCAGACGATGCGGTGCCCGCGCGCGCCCGCCACCAGATAGTAAAGTTCCCGAAGGGTCAGGTTCTCGCGCCGCGCCAGATCCGTCAGCAGCCGCGCCCGGCTTTGCAACTGGTCGGATTGCGGCAGGTCGGGCAGCGGGCCGTCCAGGTCGTAGCCGGACACATCATGCCCCAGCCGGTCATTCAGCAGCAGGATGGCCGCCGCCGGGTCAATTCCGCCCTGGAGTTGGGCGTAGAGCGCCTTCGCCTCGGCCTCGGTGCCGCCGATCACGGGGCAGACGCCGGGCAGCACCATCACATGGGCGGGGTCGCGCCCCGCCGCGCGCACCTGGGCGTGGAGGCCTTCGCGGAAGGCCCGGCCCTCCGCCTCGGTCTGCTGGGCGGTGAAGATGATCTCCCCCACCCGCGCCGCCAGCCGCTGCCCGGGCCCGGAGGAGCCCGACTGGATGATGACCGGATGCCCCTGCGGCGGCCGCGAGACATTGAGCGGCCCGCCCACCGTGAAGAACCTGCCCTGGTGGTTCAGCGTGTGGACCCGCCCAGGCTCGACATAGACGCTGCGCGCCTTGTCCTTCACGAAGGCATCGTCCGCGAAGCTGTCCCACAGCCCGCGCACCACATCAATGAACTCCTCCGCGATGGCGTAGCGGTCGTCATGGGAAGGGTGCTGCCCCCGCATGAAATTGGCCGAGGACCGGGCATAGGAGGTGGTGACGGCATTCCACGCCGCCCGCCCGCCGCTGATGTGGTCCAGGCTCGCGAAGGCGCGCGCCAGGTGGAAGGGCTCGGTGTAGGTGGTGGACATGGTGGCGGCCAGGCCGATGTGCCGCGTCCCCATGGCGAGCGCCGAAAGCAGCGCCACCGGCTCCAGCCGCGCCACGAAGGAGGGGTGGGCGTCGGCGCTGGTGGTCAGCCCGTCGGCAAGAAACAGCAGGTCGAAATGCCCCGACTCGGCCGTGGCGGCGATGCGCTGGATCAGGCCCAGGTTCTCACCGCCGAACTCCGCCTCCGGGTGGCGCCAGCCGGCGACGTGGTGCCCCGCGCCCTGGAGAAAGAGGCCAAGGCGCATGGGACGGTCAGTCGCGTTCATGGAAGTGACTGAAAAGGCGTGGCCCTACCCTGTCAATCAGCGCAGCGGTGGCCCTGGCCCCCATCCTTCTCCATATTGCGCGAAACGGAGGGCAAGGCATGGAATCGCGCGCAGGCGCCTGGGATGACGAACGCGCCGAGGCCGCGCTGCGGGCGATGTTCGCCGCCGGCGTGCGCGCGGCCGATCCGCTTGCCGTCCTCGCCGCCCATTTGCCCGAACCCCCGCGCGAGGGGCGCGTGATCGTGGTGGGTGTGGGCAAGGCCGCGGCCAAGATGGCCCAGGCGGTGGAAGCCGCCTGGGCCGATGTGCCGCTGACCGGCCTCGTCATCGCGCCGCACGGGGCGGGGCTGCCGCTGTCGCGCATCGGGCTGCGCTTCGGCGCGCACCCGGTGCCCGATGCCGGGGGTGCGGCGGCGGCGGCCGAAATCCTGGCGATGCTGGAAGGGCTCACCGAGCGCGACCTGGTGCTGGCGCTGATCTCGGGCGGGGGGTCCGCGCTGGCCACCCTGCCCGCGCCGGGGCTGACCCTGGAGGATCTCATCGCCACCAACCGGGCGCTGCTCGCTTCCGGCGCCTCGATCCATGCGATGAACGCCATCCGCAAGCATCTCTCCGCCTTCTCGGGCGGGCGGCTGGCGGCGGCGGCGCATCCGGCGCGGGTGGTGACGCTGGCGATTTCGGACGTGCCGGGGGATGACCCGGAGGTGATCGCCTCCGGCCCCACCGTTGCCGACCCCAAGACCTTCGCCGAGGCCCGCGCCCTGGTCGCCCATCATCGGATGGAACTGCCGCCGGCCGTGGTGGCGCATCTCGCCGCCGGCGCGGAGGAAAGCCCCAAGCCCGGCGACCCGCGCCTCGCCACCGCCGAATTCCGCCTGATCGCGACGCCGATGATGGCGCTGCGCGCCATGGCCGAGGCGGCACGGGCGGAGGGGCTGACCCCTCTCATCCTCGGTGACGCGCTGGAGGGCGAGGCCCGGCATGTGGGCACGGCGCTGGCCGGCATCGCCCGCTCCGTGACCGCGCATGGCCACCCCCTGCCCGCGCCCTGCGTGCTGCTCTCGGGCGGCGAGACCACCGTCACCCTGCCGCCCGGCACGAAGGGCAGCGGCGGGCGCAACACCGAATGCCTGCTGGCCATGGCGTTGACGCTGAACGGCGCGCCGAACACCTGGGCGCTGGCCGCCGACACGGACGGTATTGATGGCCGGTCGGAGGCCGCTGGCGCCATCGCGGGGCCGGGAACCCTCGCCGCCGCCCGCCAGAAGGGCCTCGACCCGCGCGCCTGCCTGGAGGAGCATCGCAGCCTCGACGTCTTCGAGGCCGCGGGGTCCGCGCTGCGGACCGGCCCCACCCTGACCAATGTGAACGACGTCCGCGCCATCCTCATCGGCGCCTGAAGGAGACGCGATGCCCCCTCGCATTCCCATGCGGCGCCACCGGCGCACCAAGATCATCGCCACCCTCGGCCCGGCGAGCAGCACCGTCGAGGTGATCGAGAAGCTGTTCCGCGCGGGCGCCGACGTGTTCCGGCTGAACTTCAGCCATGGCAGCCACGAGGACCACGCCCAGCGCATCGAGATGATCCGCGACGTGGAGAAGCGCCTGGGCCGGCCCATCGGCATCCTGGCCGATGTGCAGGGCCCCAAGCTGCGCGTGGGCAAGTTCGCCGCCGGCCGCGTGCAGCTGACGCCGGGCAAGCCCTTCCGCCTGGACCTCAGCCCCACGCCCGGCGATGTGCGCCGGGCCCAATTGCCCCACCCCGAGATCATCGCCGCCGCGCGCATCGGCACGACGCTGCTGCTGGATGACGGCAAGCTGAAGCTGCGCGTGACGCGCCAGGTGGAGGGCGACCACCTGGAGACCGAGGTGGTGGTGGGCGGCCCGCTCTCCGACCGCAAGGGCGTGAACGTGCCCGACGTGGCCCTGCCCATCCCGGCCCTGACCGCGAAGGACCGCGCCGACCTCGACTTCGTGCTGCCGCTGGGCATCGAGTATGTGGGCCTCAGCTTCGTGCAGCGCCCCGAGGACGTGGCCGAGGCGCAGGAGATCGCGGCCGGGCGCGCCTGGATCATGGTGAAGATGGAGAAGCCCCAGGCCGTCGAGAACATGGACGGCATCCTGGCGCTGGCCGATGCGGTGATGGTGGCGCGCGGCGACCTCGGCGTGGAACTGCCGCCCGAGGAGGTGCCGCTGGTGCAGAAGCGCCTGGTTCGCGCCGCCCGCGCCCTGGGAAAACCGGTCGTGGTGGCGACCCAGATGCTGGAGAGCATGATCTCCGCCCCCTCCCCCACCCGCGCCGAGGCCAGTGACGTGGCGACGGCAGTGTTCGACGGGGCGGATGCGGTGATGCTCTCGGCCGAGACGGCGGCGGGGCAATACCCGCTGGAGGCGGTTTCCATCATGGACCGCATCGTGGCCCGCACCGAGCAGGATGCCGGCTGGCGCGCCCAGACCGACCAGAGCCGCCCCGAGGCCGAGCGCACCAGCGCGGGCGCCATCGCCGCGGCCGCCGCCCAGGTGGCGCGGACCATCGGCGCGCAGGTGGTGGCCACCTTCACCTCCACCGCCAGCACCACGCTGCGCGTGGCGCGGGAGCGGCCGGACTGCCCCATCCTGGGCCTGACGCCCCGCATGGAATCCGCGCGGCGCCTGGCGGTGGTGTGGGGGGTGCATCCGCTCGTGGTCCAGGATATCCATTCCATGACGGAGATGGTGGCGCGCGCCACCCGGGCGGCCATGCAGGAGGGCTTCGCGAGGACTGGCGAGGAGATCGTCGTCACCGCGGGCGTGCCCTTCGGCACCCCGGGGACGACCAACTCGCTCCGTGTCGCCCTGGTGAAATGAGGATACCCGCCCCGATGAAGCGCCTTTTCCTGGCCGCGCTGCTCGCCCCCGCCCTGTCCTGGGGTGCCGCCACCCCCGCCGCCGCCCAGCGCAGCGGCGTCTATGAGGTGACGGGGCGCAACCTCGACGGCTCGGAATACCGGGGCCTGCTGGAGCTGCGGCAGGTGGGGCTGTCGAGCTTCCACCTGGTCTGGAGCATCGGGCGCGAGCGGATCGAGGGCGTGGCCATGGTCTCCGGCCGCACCTTCGCCACCGCCTTCACCGCCGGCAACATGACCGGCATGGGCGTCTATGAACTGCGCGACGGCGATGTGCTGGAGGGAAGCTGGACCCTGATGGGCGCCCAGGGCAACGGCACCGAGACGCTGCGGCCGGCGACCGAGACACCGCCGCCCGGCATCGTCCCCGGCGCCACCCCCGGCACCCAGGCCCCGGCCGCGCCCGCGCCCGCGCCAACCCTTCCGCCGGCGCGCAACTGATGGCACCCTCGCCGCAAATGCGAGGGATGCCAGGATGAGCCAGTACACCAACCCCGAGACCATCGCCCTGCATGGCGGCAGCCACCGCGCGGACCCGAACACCGGCTCCGTCGCGGTGCCCATCCACCAGACCACCAGCTTCCAGTTCCAGGACACGGGCCATGCCGCCCGCCTGTTCGGCCTGGCTGAGCTGGGCAACATCTACACCCGCATCATGAACCCCACCTGCGACGCGCTGGAGACGCGCATCGCGGCGATGGAAGGCGGTGCGGCGGCGCTGGCGGTCGGCTCGGGGCAGGCGGCGACGACCTTCTGCGTGATGAACCTCTGCGAGGCCGGCGACAACATCGTCAGCTCCACCGACCTCTATGGCGGCACCTGGAACCTCTTCGCCAACACGCTGAAGCAGTTCGGCATCGAGGTCCGCTTCGTGGACCCCTCCGACCCGGAGGGCTTCGCGCGCGCCACCGACGCCCGCACCCGCGCCTATTACGCCGAGACCCTGCCCAACCCGAAGCTGCAGGTCTTCCCCATCGCGGAGGTGGCTGCCATCGGGCGCCGTCTTGGCGTGCCGCTCATCATGGACAACACGGCGGCCCCCATCATCTGCAAGCCCTTCCAGCATGGCGCGGCCATCGTCATGCACTCGACCACGAAGTGGATCGGCGGGCATGGCACCTCCATCGGCGGCATCGTGGTGGATGGCGGCAATTTCGACTGGGAGGCGGGCGGTGACCGCTTCCCCACGCTGAACAGGCCCGACCCATCCTACCATGGCGCGGTCTGGTCGCAGGCGGCCAAGCCGCTCGGGCCCATCGCCTACATCCTGCGCATGCGCACCTGCCTGCTGCGGGATCTCGGCGCGCCCATGTCGCCCTTCAACGCCTTCATGTTCCTCCAGGGGCTGGAGACGCTGCCGCTGCGGATGGAGCGGCATTGCTCCAACGCCATCAAGGCCGCCGCCTGGCTGGCGGCGCACCCCAAGGTGACCAAGGTGATCCACCCCTCCCTGGCCGAGGGCGAGTCGCGCCGGCGCGCCGACACCCACCTCAAGGGCGGCATGGGCAGCCTGATGGGCATCGAGCTGGCGGGCGGGAAGGAGGCCGGGCAGGCCTTCATCGAGAAGCTCAAGATGTTCTACCACGTGGCCAATATCGGCGACGCGCGCAGCCTCGCCATCCATCCCGCCACCACCACCCATAGCCAGCTCGACGAGAGCGAGCAGGCGATGAGCGGTGTCACGCCCGGCTATGTGCGCCTGTCCATCGGCATCGAGCACATTGACGACATCATCGCGGACCTGGAGCAGGCGCTGGCATGATGATGTATGCGGGAAGCTTCCCCACCACCCGCATGCGGCGCAACCGCCAGGACGCCTGGACGCGCGCCCTGGTGGCCGAGAACGCGCTGCATGTGGGCAACCTGATCTGGCCCATCTTCCTGACCGAAGGCACGGGCCAGCGGGTCGAGGTGCCCTCCATGCCGGGTGTGCTGCGCGTCAGCCCCGATGTGGTGGCCGAACATGTGGCCGAGGCCGCGGCGCTGGGCATCCCGGCCGTGGCGCTGTTTCCCTACACGCCCATGGAGGCGCGCGACGAGGACGGCACGGGCGCGCTCGACCCCGACAACCTCACCTGCCGTGCCGCGCGCGCGCTGAAGGCGGCGCATCCGGGCCTGGGCGTCATCGGCGACGTGGCGCTCGACACCTACACCACCCACGCCCATGACGGCGTGGTGCGGAATGGCGAGGTCGACAATGAGGAAAGCGTGGCCGCCCTCGTCACCATGTCCGTGAACTACGCGAAGGCCGGCGTGGACATCGTGGCGCCGTCCGACATGATGGACGGGCGCATCGGCACCATCCGCGCCGCGCTGGATGCGGAGGGGCTGCAGCGCACGCGCATCATGTCCTATGCCGCCAAGTATGCGTCTGGCTTCTACGCGCCCTTCCGCGACGCCATCGGCTCGCTCACCGGGCCGGACCGGGCGGGACCCAAGGACAAGAAGACCTATCAGATGGACCCCGCCAACACCGACGAGGCGCTGCGCGAAGTCGCGCTCGACCTCGCGGAGGGAGCGGACATGGTGATGGTGAAGCCCGGCCTGCCCTACCTCGACGTGGTGCACCGGGTGCGGCGCGAATTCGGCGCGCCCACCTTCGTCTACCAGGTGAGCGGCGAGTACTCGATGCTGATGGCCGCGGTGGAACGCGGCTGGCTGGACCATGACCGCGCCATGATGGAGAGCCTGATGTGCTTCAAGCGCGCCGGCGCCAACGGCATCCTGACCTACTTCGCGGTGAAGGCCGCCCGCCTGTTGAAGGCAGGCTGACCCTCAGGGCCGCCTTCAGGCCGCGCGGCGCCGGAACAGCCCGAGCGCCGCGTAGAGCCCCAGCGCCGTGCCGATGGTGCCGAAGCCGAAGATGGCCAGGACCAGCAGCCAATCAATCGGCCCGCCCATGTCGGCGAAGCCCGAGCTGGTGACGGTGAACATCACCAGCACCGCGACCACCCCGCCCATCACGCCCAGTGCCTCGGCCCAGACCAGGCGCTGCGGGACCAGGCGGCGGTCGCGCAGCAGCACGCGCAGGAAGATCAGCGTGACCAAGGCGGCCAGCGCCGCCAGCGGCCAGAAGGTCCAGCCCAGCATTTCCTGGAAGACGGCCACCAGCGTGGCGAGATCGAGTTCCTTCATGGGGTCAGCCCTCCTTCACGCGCGGCCGCGCAGCATGGCGAGGTAGGTGGGCTTCAGCCCCACCTCCTTCATGATCCAGGAAATCCACAGCTCCTCCAGCGGCGCGATCACGCCGGGGAAGGAAGGCGTCAGGTTGTCGTTGTAGTCGAACTCCACCAGCATCGCCCGTCCCACCCGGGTGATGAGCGGGCAGGAGGTGTAGCCATTGTAGCGCTCGGCGCTCTCGCGGCCCTGGATGGTGGCGATCAGGTGGTCCACCGCCACGGGCACCTGCCACTTCACGCTGGCCGCCGTCTTGCCCTTGGGCACGCCGGCCACGTCGCCCACGCAGAAGACTTCGGGGAAGCGGACATGGCGCAGCGTGTGGCGGTCCACCTCGGCCCAGCCATCGGCCGCCCAGGGGCCGGTCTGCCAGCGCAGCGGCGAATTGCGGACCACCTCCGGCGCGCGCATCGGCGGGATCACGTTGATGAAGTCGTAGCTCTGCTCGGCATCGCCGGCCGGCGTGCGGAAGGTCGCGATGCGGCGGTCGAGGTCGATCTTGCGCAGCACATGGTCATGCGTGACGCGGATGTTGCGCTCGGCGTAGAGCATGCGCACCCGCTCGGCCACGATGGGCACGCTGAACAGCACGCGGTTCTGCGCGTTGTAGGTCAGTTCCGCCCGGCCGCGATTGCCGCGGCGGCGCAGGAAGTCATCGGTCAGGAAGGCATATTTCAGCGGCGCGCCGGCGCATTTCATCTCGGTGGCGGGGCGCAGGAACACGCCCTGCCCGCCCTTGTCCGCGAAGTCCGACATAGCGCGCCAGGTGGCCGCCGCCTGGGCCGGTCCGGCATAGACGCTGCCCAGGCCGTTCTGGCCGATGCGCGAGACGTCCATGCCCTCGATGGCGCCGTAGTCCAGCGTCAGGCCCGTCGCCACCACCAGGAAGTCATAGGGCAGGCGCTGGCCGGCATCGGTGGTGACCACCTTGCCCACCGGGTCGATCTCGGCGGCCGCCTCCTCCACCCAGTTCACGCCGCGCGCCACCCATTCGCGGGTGGAGGAGAGCACGTAGTCCGGGCTCTTCAACCCGGCGGCCACCAGGGTGTAGCCCGGCTGGTAGTGATGCTCCCGCCGCTTGTCGAGCAACGTGATCTGTGCCCCCGACAGGCCCATGGCAAGGCGCGAGGCGGTGGCGAGGCCCGCGGCCCCCGCGCCGATGATGACGATCTTCGCCGTGGTGGCGACCGCCGCCTGGGGCGCGCGCGCCATGGCGCCGGCCCCGGCCAGGGCACCCGCGCCCAGCAGCAGGCCACGCCGGCCGAGGGCGGCGCGGAGAAGTTCTGGGGAAACTGGCATGCCGCCTCCTCAACGGACCGCCTTACGTGAGCAGGTCCATATATCTTAATTTTCTTAATAACTGGAGCAAACTATGCCGTCGCGAGAAGGCTCGCTTTGATCTGGATCAAGGCAAGGCGGAAATCTCAGGTCGTGTGCGGAACCTTCAGTCCGACAGGAAGTTTCGCACCAGCGCGATCTGTCCCGGATCCATCAGGGCAGGCGCGTGGCCGCAGCCCGGAATGGTCTCCAGCCTGACGCCGGGGCTTTGGGCCATGCGCGCGGCGACGGCGGGCGTCAGCAGCTCTGACATGGCGCCGCGCAGCACCAGCACAGGCCGCTGCGCCACCATCGGCCAGATCGGCCAGAGGTCCACGTTGGGCAGCGTGGCTCTCGTCATCATGGGGGCGAAGATGGCCGGGTCGAAATGGGGGACGACACGGCCACTGCCCGTCATCCGCGCGCCATGCAGGGCCATCGCCGCCCATTGGCTGTCCGTCAGTGCCCCGAAACCCGCATTGGCCTTCCGCAAATGCGCCTCGTATTCCGCGATATCCGCGAATTCGCCGGGCGCGTGGACAAGATGGTCACGCAGCCGTTGCGTGCCCTCCGCCGAGAGGAAGGGGCCGACATCATTCAGCACGAGCCGGCGAATCCTGACCCCGGGCACCGTGCATTGCCCCATGGCGATGAGCCCGCCCATCGAGGTGCCCACCACGTCCACCTGGCGCAATGCCTCCAGCAGCGGAGCCAGCACCGCGAGATAGGTCGGCACCGCATAGGCCATGCCGTCGGGCAACCACCCTGACATGCCGCGCCCGGGCATGTCAGGGCAAACCACGCGCCGCCCCTGCCCGGCCAAGTCCATGGCCAGCGCGTCGAAGTCGCGACCGTTGCGGGTCAGCCCATGGAGGCAGAGCACGGGCCGGCCTTGCACCGGCCCCCATTCCACCCAGCGCAGCAGCACGGGGCCGGCCGGGGTTGGCGCCTGGAGCTGGCCCGCGCGCGGCGTCACAGGATGCCCTTGTCCTTCAGCGCGGCCACCTCGGCCTCACTCATCCCCAGCATGCCGGTCAACACCTGCGCCGTGTGCTGGCCGAGCACCGGGGGCGGCACGCGGTAGTCGGGCGGCGTGGCCGAGAGCTTCACCGGATTGGCGATGACCTCGATCTCCTGCCCGGACGCGTGCGGCATCTTCACCCGCATGCCGCGCGCCTGCACATGCGGGTCGGCGAAGACCTGCTCCAGCGTGTTGATCGGGCCGCAGGCGATCTTCAACGCCTCCAGCGCCTCCACCCATTCGGAGGTGGTCTTGGACTTGGTCAGCGGCGTCAGCGTCTGGGTCACCAGGTCGCGGTTGGCCACGCGCTGGGGGTTGGTGGCGAAGCGTTCGTCGGCCAGCAGCGCCTCCTGGCCGAAGGCCTTGCAGAAGCGCTCGAAGGTGGGGTCGTTGCCGACGGCCAGGATCATGTAGCCGTCCTTGGTCGGGAATTCCTGGTAGGGGCTGATATTGGGGTGCTGGTTGCCGAGGCGCGGCGGGTTCTCGCCGGTCGCGATGTAGTTCATGCCCTGGTTCGCCAGCCAGGCCACATGCGTGTCCAGCATGCCGATATCAATCTGCTGGCCCTGGCCCGTCGCGTGGCGGTGGTTCAGCGCGGCCAGGATGCCGATGCAGCCATAGAGGCCGGCGAAGAGGTCGGCCACCGGCACGCCCACCTTCTGCGGCGAACCGTTCGGCTCCCCGGTCAGCGACATGACGCCGCCCATCGCCTGGATCAGCGCGTCATAACCCGGGCGCGGCGCATAGGGACCTGTCTGGCCGAAGCCGGTGATGGAGCAGTAGATCAGCCGCGGATACTTCTCCTTCAGCTGCTCCCAGCCCAGACCGTACTTGGCCAGCGCGCCGACCTTGAAGTTCTCGGCCAGGATGTCGCAATGCTCCAGCAGCTTGTGGATCACGGCCTGGCCCTCGGGCTTGGCGATGTCCACCGTGACCGAGAGCTTGTTGCGGTTCACCCCCAGGAAATAGGCGCTCTCCTTCGTCTCCGGCCAGAAGGGGGGCGCGAAGCCGCGCGTATCGTCGCCCGCCTCGGGCCGTTCGATCTTGATGACCTCGGCGCCGAGGTCGCCCAGCATCTGGGTGCAGGTGGGCCCCGCGAGCACGCGGGTGAGGTCGAGCACGCGAAGCCCCTTGAGCGGGCCGGAGGGTGTGGTCATGCGAATATCTTCTCCAGCGCCGCGTCCGTGCGGCGCACCAGTTCATCCGGCGGCAGAGTGCCTTCGAGGCGCAGCAGGGGGCAAGGGAGGGTGGTGAACCAGGCCTCATGCCGGGCCCGGCTGCGGCCCGGCTCGGTACCCGCGTCATAGGAGGCGGCCCAGGCCAGGAATTCCAGGTATTCCGCCCGCCTCGCGCCGCCCGGCCCGATGGAAGCGCCGAAGCGCGCCGCCTCCCGCAGCCTGAGGCGCGCCAGCCGCACCTCCCGCGGCGTGTCGAGGAACACCACCAGGCGGAATTCGGGTGTCAGCGCCTCGCCCCAGCCCAGCACGGCCCCCGAGAGCACATAGGGCTGCCCCTCCGGGATCTGCGTCCGCAGGAAGGGGATGCGCTCCGGCGCCGGGCGGAGTTGCTGGTAGGGCGGCTCGGTCGGCAGCCACAGCGCGTCATCCGTTTCGGCATAGGCCCAGCCGCGGCGCTGCGCGAGGCGCGCACCCAGGGTCGAGGTTCCTGCCCCCGCCGCGCCGGTGATGTGAACGCCTTCCCGCATGGGAACCGCCTTCGCACTTGCAGCATGAGCCGCGCAAGCGCGAAATCAGGGACGCTTCCAAGTATTGGCACGCTCACCCAGTGCCGCCCGCGTCGCGATCTCGGCGATGCGGGCCGCCCGCGTGGCGGGGCGCCTGGCCTGCGCCACCCATTCGAGGTTCGCCCGGCGGTGCGATGCCGGAAAACCCTGCCAGGCCTCCAGGGCGCCGGGCGTGGCGCGCAGCGCGTCCAGCAGCGCCTCCGGCTCGGTCAGCGCCGTCGCGGCATCGAGGCGCGTCCAGCCGCCATCCTGCATGCTGCGCCGGATGGCGGCCTCGCCCGGGGCGGCCATCAGCCCGGCGGCCGCCAGCCGCTCCACCCGCGCCTTGTTCACGCCCGACCAGGCGCTGCCCGGCCGGCGCGGTGACATCAGCAGCAGGGAGCGCGTGGCGTCGAGCTTGCGCGGGCGGCTGTCGATCCAGCCGAAGCACAGGGCTTCCAGCACGGCCTCCTCGGTGGTCAGCGCGCCATGGCCCTTGCGCGGGATCACGAGCCACACGCTGCCCGAGGCGCCGTGGTTCTCGGCGAGCCAGGCGCGCCAGGCCGCGCGATCGGGCAGGTCGAGAAGGGGGTGGTCGGGCATGGGGCCTCCGGTGGGGCGGCGGCGCTTTCACTACCGCGTCATCGCCGCGCCGCGCCACGGGCATCTGTCGTGTTGCCGGGATGGCCCTGCTCAAGAGAGCCCGCGCCCCCATGCCGAAGGCGCGGCGCCACCGCGCCTGGAGAGCGCCGCGGGCCTTGTTCGCGAGGTGATCGCCAGCTGGCGCGACGTCATGCGCGCCGCCTGGCGGATCATTGAGCCGCGCCGGCGGCAGGGGGCATCAGCCCCCGAAGCGGGCCTTGCCGTGCTGGGCCTCGCCCTCCTCGCCCTCATGCATCGCCTGGATATAGCTGAAGGCGAGGAAGCCGCCGGTGGGCTTGCTGTCCCAGTACTCGGCCGAGCGCATGGTCACGGAAATCAGCGCCAGGTCCTCGCTGCGGGCGCCTTCCGGGAACCAGGGGCGGGCATCCTCCGTCCAGAGCTCGCGCTGCTTGTCCACGTCCTGCACCACGCGGGCGGTGCCGGCCACGGAGACATATTCCTTCCGCTCGGGGCAGGAAGCCGCGACCAGCACGTCATGGTCGCGCCCGATCTCCATGGATTTCGGGCTGTCCACATCGGTGAAGAACCAGATGGTGCTGCCTTCCAGGCCCACGATCTGCATGGGGCGCGCGTGCAGACCGCCCTCGGGCGAATGGGTGGCGAGCATGACGATGCGGATGTCGTCCAGCAGGGCGCGGGCCTTCTCGCGCGACATGGCATCGGGGGTGGTGGGCTCGGTCATCGGCGGTCTCCTCTGTTGACCAAGCAACGGCCGCGGCCCGCCAGGGTTGCCCGGCGCCCCCCATCCGTCGCATGGTCCGCCCCCTACGGAGGACATCGCCATGCTCGACACGCCGCACCCCACCCCGGCCGACCCCACCACGGATTGCCGCGCTCTGGCCAAGGCGCTGTCCGGCCTGCATTTCGTCGGCGGGCGCTATGTCCCGGCCCGTTCCGGCAAGACCTTCGCGGTGGTGAACCCCGCGACCGGCGAGGAAGTGGCGCGCGCCGCCGAGGGTGATGCCGCCGACGTGGACGCCGCCGTGCAGGACGCGGCCCGCGCCCAGAAGGAATGGGCCAAGATGCCCGCCCGCAAGCGCGGCGCGCTGGTGCACCAGTGCGCGGCCCTGCTGAAGGCGCACCAGGAGGAGCTGTCGCGCCTCATCGCGCTCGAGACCGGCAAGGCGCTGCGCACGGAAAGCCGCGTCGAGGCCGGCGTGGTGGCCGATGTGTTCGAGTTCTTCGGCGGCCTCGGTTCCGAGCTGAAGGGCGAGAGCGTGCCCTTCGCCCCCAATGTGCTGAGCGTGACGGTGCGCGAGCCGCTGGGCGTGGTCGGCGCCATCATCCCCTGGAACGTGCCGCTGCTGCTGATGGCGCTGAAGATCGCGCCCGCGCTGGTGGCCGGCAACACGGTGGTGGTGAAGTCGGCCGAGGAGGCGCCGCTGACCGTGCTGCGCATCTGCGAGCTGATGAACCGCATCCTGCCGCCGGGCTGCTTCAACATGCTCTCGGGTTTCGGCCCGGAATGCGGCGCCCCGCTGGTGACCCACCCCAAGGTGCGGAAAGTGACCTTCACCGGCAGCGTCGAGACCGGGAAGATCGTGGCCAAGGCCGCCGCCGACAAGCTCGTCCCCGTCACGCTGGAGCTGGGCGGCAAGTCGCCCATGATCGTCTTCGCCGACTGCGATTTCGAGAAGACGGTGGCGGGCGCCATCACCTCCATGCGCTTCACCCGCCAGGGGCAGAGCTGCACGGCGGCGAGCCGCATCTATGTGGAGCGCCCCATCTTCGACGCCTTCGTGGCCGAGATGAAGAAGGCCGTGGACGCCATGGTGATGGGCGACCCGCTGGACGAGAAGACCGACATCGGCACCATCATCAGCGAGGGCCAGTTCGAGAAGGTCCAGGGCTTCATCGAGGAGGGCAAGCGCACGCCGGGCGCCCAGGCGCATGAGTGCAGCGCCATGCCGACCGACCCCGCGCTGAAGAAGGGGCTGTTCCTGCGCCCCGTCATCTTCACGGGCCTGGACGGCAATTCGCGGCTGGTGCGGGAGGAGATCTTCGGCCCCGTCACCGTCATCCAGCCCTTCGACGACGCCGAGGCCGTGCTCGCCGAGGCCAATGACAGCGAATACGGGCTGGCGGCCTCGCTGTGGACCAACAACCTCAAGGTGGGCCTGGATCTCGCGCACCGGCTGGAGGCGGGCCTGGTGCAGATCAACCAGAACCTGGTGGTGCAGGCGAACCTTTCCTATGGCGGCGTGAAGTCGTCGGGCCTCGGCAAGGAGGCCTCGCTGGAGGCCATGCTGGAGCACTTCACCCACAAGAAGACCATCATGGTGAACATGGCCTGATGGCCTGTGCGGCGCGGCCTCAACCGCCGCGCCGCGCCTTCAGCCCGGCCCAGTAGTCCAGCCGCTTGCGGATCTCCCGCTCGAAGCCGCGCTCGTTCGGCGTGAAGAACACCTCATCACGCAGCGCCTCCGGCAGGAAATCCTGCCCCGCATAGGCTTCCGGCGCGTCGTGGTCGTACTGGTAGCCGGCGTGGTAGCCCAACTCCTTCATCATCTTCGTGGGCGCGTTCAACACCGACAGCGGCGGCGGCAGGTGCGCGCTGCGCTCGGCGGCCGCCAGCGCGCGGGTGAAGCCCATATAGGCCGCGTTGGACTTGGGCGCCGTCGCCACATAGGTGATGGCCTGGGCCATGAAGAGCTTGGCCTCGGGCCAGCCCACCCGCTCATAGGCATCCCAGGCGGAAATCACCTGCACCATGGCCTGGGGGTCGGCCGTGCCCACATCCTCGCTGGCGGCGCAGAGCAGGCGGCGGAACACCACCTCCGGCGCCTCGCCGCCGACCATCATCCGCGCGGCGTAATACAGGGCGGCCTGCACGTCCGATCCGCGCAGGGATTTGTGGAAGGCGCTGAGCAGGTCGTAATGGCCATCGCCCGCCTTGTCATGCGTCGCCATGCGGCGTTGCAGGACGCGGCCGAGGCCCGCGGGGTCCAGCACCTCCTCGCCCGGCAGGGTGGCCACCTGCTCGACCAGGTTCAGCAAATAGCGCCCATCGCCACCGGCCAGTGACAGCAGCGCCGCCCGCGCCTCCTCCGTCAGGCGCAGGGGCGCGCCCAGGGCCGCCTCCGCCCGCGCCACCAGCGCGCCAAGTGCCGCCTCGTCCAGCGCACGCAGCACCAGCACCCGGCAGCGCGAGAGCAGCGCCCCGTTCAGCTCGAAGGAGGGGTTTTCCGTCGTCGCCCCCACCAGCGTCACCGTGCCGTCCTCGACCACGGGCAGGAAGGCGTCCTGCTGGGCGCGGTTGAAGCGATGAATCTCGTCGCAGAACAGCAGCGTGCCCTGCCCGCCCTCGCGCCTGCGCCGCGCCGCCTCGAAGATCTTGCGCAGCTCCACCACGCCGGACTGGATGGCGCTGATCGCCTCGAAATGCAGGTCCGACACTTCCGCCAGCAGGCGCGCGATGGTGGTCTTGCCCGTGCCCGGCGGCCCCCAGAGGATCAGCGAGGACAGCGCGCCCGCCGCCACCATGCGCCCGAGCGGCCCCTCCGCGGCCAGCAGGTGGTCCTGGCCCACCACCTCATCGAGGCGTGCGGGGCGCATCCGGTCCGCGAGGGGCCGCGGCGCCTGGCCGGCGAAGAGGCTCATCGTGACCCCTGATTGGGCTTGCGTGGCACGGGCATCGGGGCATCCTACGCCGATCAACACCGGAGGAAACCGATGCCCACGAAACGTGGCCTTCTCATCGCCGGCGGCGCCTTGCTCGCGGCGCCCGCCATCGCACAGCAGCGCGTGACGCGCCTGCTCGTCACCTTCCCGCCGGGTGGGTCCACCGACATCCTGGGCCGCATCATCGCGCCCGCGATCGAGCGGCATCTCGGCCACACCGTGGTCGTGGACAATCGCGGGGGCGCGAATGGCGCGGTGGCCATGGCGGCGCTGGCGCAGGCGCCGGCGGATGGGACCACCTTCGCCCTCGACGCGGGCGGAGCCACGACCAACCCGCACCTGATGCGGGGCCTGGGCTTCGACTACGCCACGGCCTTCGCGCCCGTGACCCAGGCCACCATCCTGCCCGCCCTGTTGATCGTGCGGGGCGACAGCCCGATCCGCGACTTCCAGGGCTTCGTGGCCCATGCGCGCGCCAATCCGGGCCAGGTGAGCTATGGCAGCTCGGGCGTCGGCACCGGCTCGCACCTGGCGGGCGCGCTGCTGATGCGGCGCGCGCAGTTGCAGGCCACGCATGTGCCGTATCGCGGCGGCGCGGACCAGCTCACCTCCATCCGGCGTGGCGACACCATCGCCACCTTCAGCACCATCCCGACCATCGCGGGGCTGATCCGCGACGGCGCGATCCGGCCGCTGGTGGCCTCCACGCCGCAGCGCGCCCGTGCCTATCCGGATGTGCCGACGGTGGCGGAAAGCGGCTTCCCGGGCTTTTCCATCTATGACTTCCACGCGATCTACGCGCCGGCCAACACACCGGGCGAGGCGGTCACGCGCATGGCCTCGGCCGTGCGGGCGGCGATGAACGACCCTGACTTGCAGCAGCGCTTCCTCTCCCTGGGCCTGGAACCCGCCGCCCATGGGCCGGAGGCCTTCGCCACCTTCCTGCGGCAGCGGCGCGAAGAGATGGGCGCGCTGATCCAGGCCGAGGGCATCCGGCTGGAGGGCTGACGGGCCCGGGGCGGAATCGCCGATTCCGCCCGCCCGCCGGATGGGCTATGCGCCGCGCCATGATCACGCGCCGCATCGCGGGGCTGGGGCTTGCCTCCGCCTTCACCGCCCCCTGGGCCACACGCCCCGCCCTGGCCCAGGGCTGGGCCGCCCTGCCCGAAACCTTGGCCCGCATCGAGCGGCGGCATGGCGGAAGGCTGGGCGCCGCGGTGCTGGACATGGCCACCGGCCAGGCCGTGGCGCATCGGGGCGAGGAACGCTTTCCCCTCACCAGCACCTTCAAGCTGCCCCTGGTGGGCGCCGTGCTGGCGCGGGTGGAGGCAGGGCAGGACAGGCTGGACCGCCGCATTTCCTTCGGGCGGGAGGCGCTGGTCACCTGGTCGCCCGTGACCGAAGGCGCGGCGGGCGGCCCGGGCCTGACGGTCGAGGCCCTGGCCGAGGCCTGCATGACCATCAGCGACAACACGGCCGCCAACCTGCTGCTGGACGCCGTGGGCGGCCCGGCCGGCTTCACCACCTTCCTGCGCGGCCTGGGCGACACGCAATCCCGCCTGGACCGCATCGAGACGGCGCTGAACGAGGGCCGCCCCGGCGACCCGCGTGACACGACCACGCCGCTGGCCATGCTGGGCACGCTGCGGGCGCTCACGATGGGCGACGCACTCGCCCCGGACAGCCGGGCCCGATTGCTGGCCTGGATGCGCGCCAACCGCACGGGCGGCCCCCTGCTGCGCGCGAGCCTCCCGCCCGGCTGGGAGGCGGGTGACCGCACGGGGGCGGGGGGCCACAACAGCCGCGCCGTCATCGGCCTGCTCTGGCCGCCCGGCGGGCGTCCCCCCATCCTGGTCACGGCCTATCTCACCGAGGGCCCGGCCGCGATGGCGGCGCGGGACGCGGCCCTGGCCGAGGTCGGCGCGGCGGTGGTGGCCGCCGCCGCATGAAGCGCCGCGCGCTGCTGGCCCTGCCGCTGCTGCCGGCCACGGCCCGCGCGCAGCCAGCCACCATCCGCCTCGTCATCGCCTTCCCGCCCGGAGGGTCCACCGACATCCTCGGCCGGCTGCTGGCGCCGCGCATGGCGGCCCGGCTGGGCGCGTTGGTGACGCCCGAGAACCGCAGCGGCGCCAGCGGGGCCGTGGCGTCAGGCCATGTGGCGCAATCGGCGCCCGATGGGGGCACGCTGCTGCTGGATTCCGGCGGCCAGGCGGTGAACCCCGCGCTGATGCACGGCCTCGGCTTCGACTATGCCCGGGACCTGGCGCCGGTCACGCTGCTGGCCACCCTGCCTTTGCTGCTGGTGGCACGCCCGGGCTTCGGCGTGGGCGACCTGCCGGCCCTGGTCGAGCGGCTGCGGGCCGACCCGCGCCACGCCCGCTATGGCAGCGTGGGCGTGGGCTCACGCACCCATATCGCCGCCGCCGCCCTGCTGCGCCGGGCCGGCATCGCGGGCGAGCACGTGCCCTATCGCGGGGGTGCCGACCAGGTGCAGGGCATGCTGCGCGGCGACGTGCCCTTCGGCTTCACCTCCCTCGCCCTGGCCGCGCCGCTGCTGGCGGATGGGCGGCTCAGGGCGCTGGGCGTCTCCACCACCACCCGCGCGGCGGCGCTGCCTGAGGTCAAGACCATCGCCGAGCAGGGCATCCCGGGCTTCGCCCATGGGGACTGGGTGGCGCTGCTGGCACCCGCGGGCACCCCGGAGGCGGTGGTTGCGCGGCTGGCGGAAGCCGCGACCGAAGCCGTGAACGAGGCCGAGATCGCCCCCCGGCTGTCGGCCCTCGGCCTGCAGCCGGAGGCGCGCGGCCCCACCCATCTCGCGCAGTTCCTGGCGGACGAACGGGCGCTGATGGCGCGCATCATCGCCGAGGAGGGAATCCGCCTCGACTGAGGCTCAGCGGATGGTCCCGGTGGTGGGGCTGGAGGGGTCCGCCCGGTAGTCGCGCGGCATCCGCCCCGCCAGATACGCATGGCGCCCCGCGATCACCGCATGCTTCATGGCGGCCGCCATCCGCACCGGGTCCTGGGCATGGGCGATGGCGCTGTTCAGCAGCACCGCGTCGCAGCCCAGTTCCATGGCGAAGGCGGCCTCGCTGGCGGTGCCGATGCCCGCATCCACCAGCACGGGCACCTTCGCCTGGGCCTTGATGGCGCGGATCATGTAGGGGTTCACCACCCCCATGCCCGAGCCGATGGGGGCACCCAGCGGCATGATGGCGACGCAGCCCATCTCCTCCAGGCGCTTGGCCGCCACAGGGTCGTCGGCGCAATAGACCATCACCTCGAAATTGTCGGCGATCAGGGCGGCGGCGGCCTCGAAGGTCGCGGCCATGTCCGGGTAGAGGAAGGGCGGCGGGCCCAGCACCTCCAGCTTGACCAGGTTCCAGCCCCCGGCCTCGCGCGCCAGGCGCAGGGTGCGCACCGCATCCTGCGCCGTGTGGCAGCCGGCGGTGTTGGGAAGGTAAGTGTATTGGGTGGGCGGGACGAAATCCTGCAGCATGGGGGCGTTCGGGTCGCTCAGGTTCACCCGGCGCACCGCCACCGTCACCATCTCGGCGCCGCTGGCGGCGATGCTGGCCGCCGTCTCCTCCAGCGACTTGTAGCGCCCCGTGCCGACCACCAGGCGCGAGCGGAAGCGCCGCCCGGCCACGGTCCAGCCGTCATCCTCCAAGGTGGTCGCGTTCATGTCAGCCGCCCCCGATGAAATGGACGATCTCGATCTGGTCGCCGTCGCCCAGCGACGTCTCGTCGTAGAGAGAGCGCGGGACGATCTCGAGGTTGCGCTCGACCGCGATCTTGCGGCGGGGCAGGCCCAGATGGTCCAGCAGCCCGGCCACGCTCGCGCCCGCGGGGAGCGAGAGGGCCTCGCCATTCACCGTGAGGCGGAGGGTGGGGGCCGTGCGCGTCCCGGCCAGGGAGGTGTCCGTCATGGGGGGAACATGGCGAGGCCCCGCCATCAGGGCAAGGACGCCCCCGCGCCCCTGCCCACCCCTCGGGCCGCTTGCCGCTCTGCGGGCGCGCGTGCTAGCCGCACCGCTTGCGCCTTTTGTCACCGGTCCGGATCAAGCCATGCAGCTCGTCGCCGTCCTGAACGGCCCCAACATCAACATGCTCGGCACGCGGGAGCCGGAGAAGTACGGCACCGCCACGCTGGATGATGTGGAGGCCCTCTGCGCCGAGGCGGCGGAGGAGCTCGGGCTCGCCATTGATTTCCGCCAGACGAATTCCGAGGGCGAGCTGGTGACCTGGATCCAGGAATGCCGGGGCCACGCGCAAGGGATCGTCATCAACCCGGCGGGCTACACCACCACCTCGGTGGCCGTGCTCGACGCGCTGCTGGCGGTGGGCCTGCCGGTGATCGAGGTGCACATCACGAACATCCACCGGCGCGAGGAATTCCGTCAGCACAGCCTGGTCTCGAAGGCGGCGACGGGGGTCATCGCCGGGCTGGGCGTCGCGGGCTATGCGCTCGCGCTCCAGGCCATGGCGGGGCTGATCGCGGATGGTGAGGACGAGGAATAATGACCAGCGGAATCCAGTTCGACCCGGAGGCGATCCGTCGCCTTGCGGACATCCTGCGTGAAACCGACCTGACCGAGATCGAGCTGTCCGAGAAGGATGCGCGCATCCGCGTGGCGCGGGTGGTGACGGTGGCGCCGGCCGCGCCGGCCTATTACCCGGCGCCCCAGGCGCCCGCCCCCGCACCAGCCCCGGTGCCGGTGGCGCCCGCGCCGGCGGCCGCCGCGGCCGATGCGGTGGACCTCAAGAATCCGGGCCTGGTCACGTCGCCCATGGTGGGCGTGGCCTACCTGGCGCCCGAGCCGGGGGCGGCGCCCTTCGTCAGCGTCGGTGCCAAGGTGGCGGTGGGCCAGACGCTACTGCTGATCGAGGCCATGAAGACCTTCAACCAGATCAAGGCGACGCGGGCGGGGACCGTCACGCGCATCCTGGTCGAGGCCGGCACGCCCGTGGAATACGGGGAGCCGCTGGTGCTGGTGGAGTGATGCAGCCCCAACGGCACGTCATCACCATGACCGGCACTTCGCCGTGCGAATCCGGCCGCAACGCGGACGGCGCCGCCCACATGACTTCGCCCACCAGCGCGCCCGTCGCGCGGCGTAGCCAAGCCGGCGGGGCCGGCGCCCGGCGCCTGAGGGCATGATGAAAAAAGTCCTGATCGCCAATCGCGGCGAGATCGCGCTGCGGGTGCATCGCGCCTGCCAGGAGATGGGCATCCGCACCGTCGCCGTCCACAGCACGGCCGACGAGACGGCCATGCATGTGCGCCTGGCCGATGAGAGCGTGTGCATCGGCCCCCCGCCCGCGCGGGAGAGCTACCTCAACGTCGCCAACATCCTCTCCGCCGCCGCCATCACGGGCGCGGACGCCATCCACCCCGGCTACGGCTTTCTCAGCGAGAATGCCAAGTTCGCGGAGATGGTGGAGGCGCACGGCTTCACCTTCATCGGCCCCACCGCGGACCACATCCGCATGATGGGCGACAAGATCACCGCCAAGGACACGATGCGCCGCCTGGGCGTGCCGCTGGTGCCGGGTTCCCGCGGCGCGCTGTCCTCGCTGGAGGAGGCGCGGGCGGTGGCCGAGGAGGTGATGTACCCCGTGCTCATCAAGGCGGCCGCCGGCGGCGGCGGGCGCGGCATGAAGGTGGCGCGCGATGCCTCGGAGATCGAGGAGGCCTGGCGCGTGGCCCGCACCGAGGCCAAGGCCGCCTTCGGCAATGACGAGGTGTATCTGGAAAAATACCTCGATCGCCCGCGCCACATCGAATTGCAGATCCTGGCCGACACCCACGGCAACGTGGTGCATTTCGGCGAGCGTGACTGCTCCCTGCAACGGCGCCACCAGAAGCTGGTGGAGGAAGCCGGCAGCCCCGTGCTCACGCCCGCCGAGCGCGACGCGCTGGGCGCGCAGGTGACGGCGGGTCTGCGCCAACTCGGCTACCGCAATGCCGGCACGCTGGAATTCCTGTGGCAGGACGGGCAGTTCGCCTTCATCGAAATGAATACCCGCCTGCAGGTGGAACACCCGGTGACGGAGATGGTCTGTGGCATTGACCTGGTGCGCGAGCAGATCCGCGTCGCCGCCGGCGAGAAGCTGGGCTATGGCCAGGAGGAGGTTCGCTTCTCAGGCCACGCCATCGAATGCCGCGTGACGGCCGAGCACCCCGAGACCTTCGCGCCCTCGCCCGGCCGCGTCACGACCTACCACGCGCCGGGGGGCCTCGGCGTGCGGGTGGATAGCGCGCTCTACTCCGGCTACGCGGTGCCGCCGCATTATGACAGCCTGGTGGCCAAGCTGATCGTCCATGCGCCGACGCGCGCCCAGGCCATCGCCCGCACCCGGCGCGCTCTGGACGAGATGGTGGTGGACGGGATCGAGACCACGCTGCCGCTGCACAAGCGCATCATGGACGACCCGGAATTCCAGGCCGGCGACTACACCATCCATTGGCTGGAGCGGTTCGTCTCGCGCAACGGCTGATGCGAAGCCCGTGCCTTCCCGGCGCGGTTGTGGCATCATTGATGCCATGCCCAATTCTCTCCGCATGCGCCGGGCGGGCTGAGCATCCCGCATGTCCACCCGCCGCCAGATGGAAATCACGCCGGAGCTGATGCTCCGGGCCTACCGCATCGGGCTCTTCCCGATGGCGGAAAGCCGTGACGCGCAGACGCTCTACTGGCTGGACCCCGAGCAGCGCGGGGTGATTCCGCTGGAGGAATTCCACCTGCCGCGGCGCCTGGCGCGGCGGGTGCGGCAATCCCCCTACGCCATCACCGCCGACCGCGAATTCGAGGCGGTGATAGACGCCTGCGCCGCGCCGCGCCCCAACAGCAACGACAGCTGGATCAACGCGGAAATCCGTAGGCTTTTCCTTGCCCTGCACACGCAGGGGCACGCCCATTCCCTGGAGGCCTGGCGGGAGGGAGAACTGGTGGGCGGGCTCTACGGCGTGGCGCTGGGGGCGGCCTTCTTCGGCGAGAGCATGTTCAGCCGCGCCGATGACGCGTCGAAGATCGCTCTGGTGCATCTGGTGGCGCGGCTCAGGCTGGGGGGCTTCACCCTGCTGGACGCGCAGTTCCAGACCGAGCACCTGGCCCAATTCGGCACGCGGGAGGTGCCGCGCGCCCTCTACAAGCAGTTGCTGTCGGACGCGGTGGAAAAGCCTGCCGCCTTCCAGGCCATGCCGGACCCCGCGCTCCTGACGGCAGAGCTGGAACGGATGCGGCAGAAGCCGGGCTGAAGCCTGATCGCGGGAGGCGTGAACACGCGGCCCGCCGGCGCTATACCATCCGCAGCAGCGTCCCGTCCTTGCGGATGGCCTGGCGATGGATGGCGGCGCCGATGTGCAGCACCAGCAGCGCCGCGATGCTCCAGCCCAGCCAGCGATGGAACATCAGCAGCCATTCGGCGAGCGGCACATTGGCTTCCATGAATTTCGGCAGGTCTATCAAGCCCATATAGGCCGTGGCGCCCTGCATGGGAAAGCCGAAGGCGTTGGTGGCGAAGAAGCCCAGCACAGGCTGCAGGATCATCGCCGCGTAGAGCGCGTGGTGCACACCGTCGGCCACGCGGCGCATCGGGTCCGGCACGGCGGGGTTGGGCGGCACGGGGTTGCGCAGCCGCCAGGCCAGCCGCAGCAGCGCCACGAAGAACAGCGTGAAGCCCGCGCTTTCATGGATGGCGTAGAACGCCATCTTGCTCTCGTCCTTCACGTGCGGGATCACGAAGCCGATCGGAAGGGCCACGGCCATCAGCCCCGCCGTCACCCAATGGAACCATTTCGCCGTGGAAGTGTAGCCCATGCGCGCCTCCTGCCCCGTCCCCGCCAGCATGCCACGGACATGATCGCGGCGCACGCCGATTGGTCCATGGACCCGCGCAAGCGCTGGGTGGCGGTGGCGCGACGCGGCGCGCGGGGCTGGCGGATGGAGGCGCCCGTGCCGGTGGGCGAGCCCGCGCGCCTCTCGGCCGCTCTGTTGGCGGAGGGCGTGCCGGCGGTGCTGGGCCTGGACCTGCCGCTGGGCGTGCCGCGCGGCTTCGCGGCCGGGCGGCCCGAGGCGGGCTTCGTGGAATTCCTGGCCGGGCGCGCGGGGGATGCGCGGTTCTTCACGGTGAACCCGGGCCTCGATGGCGTGGGGCCGGATGCGCCCTTCTACCCCGCGCGCGGCGTGAAGGGCATGACGCGCGCGGCGCATGCGGCGGCACTCGGCCTGGACGGGCCGGCCGCGCTGAACCGTTGGTGCGACCGCGCCACCGCGACGCGTCCCGCCGGCGCGCCCGTGTTCTGGACGCTGGGCGCCAACCAGTCGGGCAAGGCCGCCATCACCGCCTGGCGCGACTGGCTGGCGCCAGGGCTGGCGGCCGGCGCCCCCTATGATCTCTGGCCCTTCGCCGGGCCGCTGCACGGGCTGCTGCGACCGGGCAGGCTCGTCTTGGCCGAGGTCTATCCAGCCGAGGCCCTGCGACAACTCGGGCTGCGTCTGCCGGGCAGCAAGCGCGCCGAAACCCCGCGCCGCGCCCTGGCCGAATCCTTGCTGGCCCGCATGGAGGCGCTGGGCGTGGAAGCGACCCCCGCCCTCACCGCCATGGCCCGCGCAGGCTTCGGTGCCGATGCGGCGGGCGAGGACCGGCTGGACTGCACGCTGGGCCTGCTCTGCCTCATCGCCGTCCTGGACGGGGTGCGGCCGGACACCATCCCCGACGACCCCATGGTCCGCGCCTGGGAGGGCTGGGTCCTGGGCCAGGCCCTTCCGCTGGCGTGACGGCTGCGGCAACCTTGGCATGATGTACAACCCGCCCGCCTTCCGCGAGGACCGCCCCGAAATCCTGCACCGCCTGATGGCCCAGGCGCGCCTGGCCGTGCTGGTCTCGAACGGCGCGGGCGGCGTGCCCGATGTCAGCCACCTGCCGCTGATGCACAGCCCGGCGCAAGGCGTCATCATCGGGCACCTGGCGCGCGCCAACCCGCATTGGAAGGCGCTGGGCGAGGCGGGGCGCGCCATCGCCATCTTCCAGGGGGCGGAGGGCTATATCTCGCCCTCCTCCTACCCCTCCAAGGCCGAGCATCACCGCGTCGTCCCCACCTGGAACTACGAGGCCGTGCATGCCGAAGGCCCGGTGGAAATCGTGGAGGACGCGGCCCGCCTGCACGAGATTGTCAGCACGCTCACCGACCTGCACGAAGCGGGGCGCGCACAGCCCTGGCGCGTGACCGACGCGCCGGAAGACTTCATCCAGGGCCAGCTCAAGGGCATCGTCGGCATGGTGCTGCGGGTCGAGACACTGACCGGCAAGCGCAAACTCTCGCAGAACCGCAACGCGGCGGACCGCGAGGGGGCCTTGGCCGGGCTGACCACGGAACAGGCCGCGCTGGCCGCGGCCATGCGCGCGCAGCAGGGGGGCGAGTGAATGGAACTGGGCCTGAGCGGCAAGCGCGTCGTCATCACCGGTGCGTCCAAGGGTATCGGCTTCGCCTGCGCCGAGGCCTTCGCGGCCGAGGGCTGCGACCTGGTGCTGGCCGCCCGCCAGCCGGAGGAGGCGGCGGCCAGGCTGCGCGGCCGCTTCCAGCTGCGCGTCGAGGCCGTCACCGCCGACCTCTCCCGGCCCGAGGACCGCGCCCGGCTGCACCAGGTGGCGGCCGATGCCGATATCCTGGTGAACAACGCCGGCGCCATCCCCTCGGGCGGCATCGCCGACATCTCGATGGAACGCTGGATGGAGGCCTGGAACCTCAAGGTCTTCGGCTATTTCCACCTGACGCAGCTGTTCCTGGCCTCCATGCGGGCGCGGCGGCAGGGCGTCATCTGCAACATCATCGGCATGGCGGGCCGCGCCTGGAAGCCGGGCTACATCGCGGGCACGGCGGGCAATGCGGCGCTGATCGCCTTCACCAGCGCGGTGGGCCATGACGCGCAGCAGGATGGCGTGCGCGTCTTCGGCATCAACCCGGCCGTGACCCGCACCGAGCGCATGGAAACCCAGGCCCGCTTCCGCGCCGAGCAGGCGCTGGGCGACCCGGAGCGCTGGCGCGAGATGGTGACCGGCCTGCCCTATGACCGGCCCATCGAGCCGCAGGAAATCGCGGACATGGCCGTCTTCGGCAGTTCCGCCCGCGCGGGCTACCTGAACGGCACCGTGGTGGACATTGACGGCGCGGGCCAGTTCAAGGGGTGATGAGCTGATGGTTGCGACCCGCGCGCTCGATCTCGTGGAGGGCGATGACCCGCTGCCGGACTCCGCCGATGTGGTGGTGATCGGCGCCGGCATCATCGGCGTCTCGGCGGCCTTTCACCTGGCCAAGGCCGGGCATTCGGTGGCGCTGCTGGAGAAGGGCGTGGTGGCGGGCGAGCAGTCCAGCCGCAACTGGGGCTGGTGCCGCACCATGAACCGCGACGAGCGGGAAATCCCGCTCATGCAGCACAGCCAGGCGCTCTGGGACACCTTGCCCGCCGAGATCGGCGCCGAGATGGGCTTTCGCCGCAACGGGCTGGTCTATGTGACCAAGGACCCGGCGCAGCTCGCCGCCTGGGAGGCCTGGCTCGACATGGCGCGGCCCTACCAGGTGGGCGCGCGCATGATGGACGCCGAGGAGGCGCGGCGCCTCGCCCCCTGCCCCGGCCAGGACTGGCTGGGCGGCGTGGTCTCGCCGCGCGACGGCCGGGCCGAACCCGCGCTGGCCGCCCCCGCCCTGGCCCGCGCCGCCCGCGCGCGCGGCGCCACGCTGCACCAGAACTGCGCGGTGCGGGGCCTCGACACCACGGGCGGGCGTATCGGCGGCGTCTTCACCGAAAAGGGCTTCATCCGCACCCGGGCGGTGGTGCTGGCGGCGGGCGCCTGGGCCTCCATGTTCCTGCGCCGGCATGGCGTGGACATGCCGCAATCCTCGGTGCACTCGACCATCTTCGCCACCACACCGGGGCCGCGCGTCAGCGAGGGGCCGGTCTATACGCCCGAGGTCATCCTGACCCCGCTGCTCGATGGCGGCTATCTGGTGGCGGCCAAGGCGCGCGGGCGGCTGGAGCTGACGCCGGCCGGCATCCGCTACGCCCGCCAATTCCTGCCCAGCCTGCGGAAGAACTGGAAGCTGGTGGAACTGCGCCTGGGCCGCTCCTTCTTCGAGGGGCCGGATGCCTGGCATGGCAAGTGGTCCTTCGACCAACCCACCGTCTTCGAGCGGATGCGCGTGCTGGAGGCCAAGCCCAAGGCCAGCATCGTGCAGCCGGCGCTGGCGGCCATCGCCGCGGCCTTCCCGCAGTTGTCCGGCCTGAAGCCCGCGCGGCTCTGGGCGGGATGGATCGATTCAACACCCGATGCGGTGCCGGTCATCTCGCCCGTGGCGTCGCTGCCCGGGCTGGTCGTGGCGGCGGGTTTCAGCGGGCATGGCTTCGGCATCGGGCCAGGGGCCGGGCGGCTGGCGGCGGACCTGGCCACCGGGGCACCGCCCGTGGTGGACCCGGCGGCCTTCGCCCTGTCGCGCTTCCATGACGGGTCCCGGCTGCGGGCGCCGGCGGGGATCTAGCGTCCCATCGCAAAAGGCGTGAACCGGGCGCTCGGCAAGGCCTCAGGCCCGGCGGAACATCCGCCGGATCGGCCGGCTGCGGCGCGCATACCAGGCGAGCGCCCGGCGCTCGCGCTCCTCGATGGCGGGAATGGCCTGGGGCCAACGGGCGCGGATCTTGTCCACGCCGCGCGCCGCCCAGACATACTGGTCGCGCAGCATCCACACGGCGACCGCCACGAAGATCCAGCCCGGCAAGATGGGCAGGATGAGGCCGAGCAGGCCCAGGAACAGGGCGCCAAAGCCCAGCAGCTTGCGGGGAAGGGAGGGGCGAAGCACGACCATGGCGGCACAAGTGGCCCCTGCCCCATTCCCCTTCAAGCGAGGCCCGGCCCGGAATGCGGCGGCTTTGGCCAGATCCGGCATCGGCTGGCGCTTTTGCCGGCAGCTTCTCCCTCCCCCCCCGGCCCCGCCGTCGCGACAGGGCATTGCACCCGGCCAGCCGCCCGGCTTCCATGCGCAGCCACCCATCGAGGACCCCATGCCCGCACCGCGAAACCTCGCCGAACTGGAAGCCGATGTGGCGCGGGACCTGGAGCTGACGGCCCATCCCCGCGCGCCCTGGCTGGTGCCGCGCCAGGTGGGGGGCCAGGACATCCTGGACGTGCTCATCATCGGCGGCGGGCAGTGCGGGCTGGCGGTGGCCCATGCGCTGCGGCGCGACAAGGTGGACAACCTGCTGGTCGTGGACCGCGCCGCCCATGGCCAGGAAGGCCCCTGGGTCACCTATGCGCGGATGCGCGCCCTTCGCAGCCTGAAGGACCAGACGGGGCCGGACCTCAAGCTGCCCGCACTGACCTACCAGGCCTGGCACGAGGCCAGCTTCGGCCGCGACGACTGGGACCGCATGCGCTGGATTCCCAAGGAATACTGGAACGACTACCTGCTCTGGTTCCGCCGCGTCACCGGCATTCCCGTGCGCAACGGCGTCGCGGCCGGCCCCATCACCCCCATCCGCACGGATTGCGGCCTGCCGGCGCTGGAAATCGCCACCAGCGCCGGAACCCTGCGCGCGCGCAAGGTCGTGCTGGCCACGGGGCAGGAGGGCGTGGGCGGCTGGTGGATGCCGCCGCACATCGAGGCCCTGCCCCGCCCCTTCCGCGCCCACACCAACGAGATGATTGACTTCGCCGCCCTGCGCGGGAAGGTCGTGGCCGTGCTCGGCGCCGGCGCCAGCGCCTTCGACAATGCCGCCGTGGCGCTGGAACAGGGGGCCGCCGAGGTCCACCTGTTCTGCCGCCGCGCCGAGCCCATGGTGGTGCAGCCCTACCGCTGGCTCACCTTCGCGGGCTTCCTGCGCCACATGGGCGAGATGCCCGATGAATGGCGCTGGCGCTTCATGTCCTACATCCTGGGCCTGCGCGAGGGCTTCGCCCAGGACCACTACGACCGGGTGATGAAGCACGCGAACTTCCACATGCATCTGGGCCGCGAATGGACCGGCGCCGCCATCCAGGATGGGCGCGTGGCGCTGGACACCCCCACCGGCCCCTTCACGGCGGATTTCCTCATCACCGGCACGGGCACGCGCATGGACCCGGGCCTCTGCCCGGAGCTGGTCCATTGCGCCGGCAACATCGCCCTCTGGGCCGACCGCTACACGCCGCCCCCGGAGGAAGCGAACCCGCGCCTCGGCCAATTCCCCTACCTGAACGCGGACAGCGCCTTTCTCGAACGCCGCGCGGGCGAGACGCCCTGGATCGCGGACATCCACCTCTTCGGCATCGGCACCACCATGAGCTTCGGGCCCGCCGGCAGTTCCATCAACGCCATGTCCATCAGCGCGCCGCGCGTGGCGGCGGGCGTCACGCGCGGACTGTTCCAGGCGGACCTGCCGCGCCTCTACGCCGACCTGCGCGCCTATGAGCAGAAGCAGGTGGAACTGGACCCCGCCCGCCTGGTGCGCCACGCCGCGGAGTAGGGTGGCCTTGCGAGGGGGCAGCGCCCCTCCGCAAAGGCGCCCCCACCCCGCTGGCCGGGTGGTCCGGAGGGTCGGGCATGGGTTAGCCTCTCCCCCATATCTTGGGAGAGAAACGATGAAACGCTTTTGCGCGCTGATCCTGGCGCTTGGCCTCGCCTTGCCCGCCGCGGCGCAGGACTACCCCAGCCGCCCGGTGCAGATGATCATTCCCTTCCCCGCCGGCGGGAACACGGACCTGATGGCCCGCGCGCTGCAGCAGGAGATGTCGCGCATCCTGGGCGGCACCGTGGTGGCGGTGAACCGCGGGGGTGCCGCCGGCACCATCGGCAACCGCGAGGTGCATCGTGCCGCCCCGGACGGCCACACCATCGGCCTCTCGCCCAACAACGCGCTGACCACCCAGCCGCACCTGCAGCCCGGTACCTATGCAGTGGACCAGTTCCGCTACATCTGCGGCGTCTATGAGAACCCCTATGTGGTGGTGCTCGCCCGCAACGCGCCCTTCCGCGACTTCGCGGGGATGATCGCGCACGCCCGCACCGGCCCCGAGGCGCTGGTCTATGGCGGGCCCGGCCAGGGCAGCACGCCGCACCTCGTCATGGCGCAGCTGCTGCAACGCGCGGGCGTCACGGGCCTCTTCGTGCCCTACCAGGGCTCGGGGCCCATGGCGCAGGCCGCGCTCGCGGGAGACATCATGGTCTTCGCCGAGGCCGCCACCATCCCGGCGACCACGGGCCTCGGCATCCTCGCCGCCATTGACCACCAGCGCATGCCGAGCCTGCCCGCCGTGCCCTCGGTCGCCGAACTCGGGCTGCCCATGCGCGGCTCGACCTATGGCGGCCTCATCGCGCCCGCCGGCCTGCCCGAGCCCATCGCCCAGCGCCTGGAACAGGCCTGCGAAACCGCGGTGAAAAGCGACGCCTTCCAGGCCGCCGCGCGCCGCCTCAACGCCGAACCCGCCTTCACGCCGGGTGCCGCCTTCCGCACCCGCCTGGTCGAGGAAAGCCAGGCCAACCGGGAACTGATGCGGACGCTCGGCATCGGGCGGTAGGGCGCCCCTGCGAGGGGGCGCTGCCCCCTCGCGCTCCCCCGCCAGGGGCCGGTGGGCCCCTGGACCCGATGCGTTTGTCGGGTTTGCGGGGAGGGGCATGGCGCGCGTGTGACGATGGGAGCGCCCGGGACGCCCCTCCCCGAAAACCCGACCAAGGTCTCCAGGGGTCCGGGGACCCAAAGTCCCCGGCGGGAGGGTGCGGGAGGGCGGAGCCCTCCCGCAGGGCCACCCTACCCCCGCAGCAGCGCGGCCAGCTTCGGGTCCAGGTTGGTGCTGGCTCTCCCGCGCGGCGGCGCTAGGCTGCCCTGGCTGGGCTTGGGCAGGTTCAGCGCGACGAGCGCTTCCAGGAATTTCACCCCGCAGGCGATGCCGTCGAGCAGCGGCACCGGGGCTTGCAGCTGGAGCTGGGGGCCGAAGCCGGCCAGGGCCGCGCCGCCCATGATGACGGCGTCCGCGCCTTCGGTCACGGCGCGCTGGATGCCGCCCAGCACCTGCCGGGCCACGCCGTCCGGGTCGCGCAGACTGTCCTGGGGCGTTACGTCCAGGCCGACCAGGGAGGCGCAGCGCGAGGCCAGGCCATGGGCCGCGATGCGCTCGCGATAGGTCTCGACGCCGCCGAAGGTGACCAGGCCGAAGCGCGCACCCACCAGGCAGGCGCCGAAAAGGGCCGCCTCGGTCATGCCGACGACCGGGCAGGGCATGAGCTGGCGCGCGGCCTCCAGCGCCGTGTCGTGGCTGACGGCAAGCAGCACGCCCTCCACCTCGCCCGCGTGTTGGGCGAGCAGTTCCAGCAGCGCATGGCCCGCGATGATGTTCTCGGCGCGGGTGGAGATCACCTCCGGGCCGAAGCGCGGCGTGGCGGGAATGACCTCGGTGCCGGGTGCGGCGGCGGCACGCGCGGCATCCGCGCAGCGCCGCGTGATGGCCTCGGTGGTGTTGGCGTTGGCGATGAGCAGGCGCATGATTTTCCCATCCAAGAGGGAATCACCATGGAAGCCAAGCTCGACCTGCCCTTCGACGCGGACAAGATGCTCAACGGCCTGCAGCGGTGGGTGGAATGCGAAAGCCCCACCCATGACGCCGCGGCGGTGAACCGCATGATGGCGCTGGCGGGCCGCCACCTGGCGCTGATGGGTGCCACCGTCGAGACCATTCCCGGCCGCAAGGGCTTCGGCGACTGCGTCCGCGCCCGCTTCCCGCATGACAGCCGGGAGAAGGGCATCCTGGTCCTGGCCCATCTCGACACGGTGCACCCGGTGGGCACGCTCGCCGAGGGCCTGCCCTTCAAGCGCGTGGGCGACAAGGCCTATGGCCCGGGCATCCAGGACATGAAGGGCGGCACCTATCTGGCGGTGGAGGCCATCGGCCAGCTCATCAAGGCCGGCATTCCCACCTCCAGGCCCGTGACCGTGCTGCTGACCAGCGACGAGGAGGTCGGCAGCCCTTCGACCCGCGACCTGATCGAGGCCGAGGCCGCGCGCCATGCCGTGGTGCTGGTGCCCGAGCCCGCGCGGCCCAATGGCGGCGTGGTGTCGGGGCGCTATGCCATCGCGCGCTTCAACCTCCGCACCACCGGCCGGCCGAGCCACGCCGGCGCCCGGCTGGGCGAGGGGCGCAGCGCCATCCGCGAGATGTGCAAGCAGGTCATCGCCATCGAGGAAATGACGACCGACGCCTGCACCTTCTCGGTCGGCGTCATCCATGGCGGGCAATGGGTGAACTGCGTGGCCACCTATTGCGACGCCGAGGCGCTCTCCATGGCCAAGCGCCAGGAGGACCTGGACGCGGCGGTGGAGCGGATGCTGTCGCTGAAGCCCTCCGGCAATGACGTCTCGCTGCAAGTCACGCGCGGCGTCACGCGCCCGGTCTGGGAGCCGGACGACAAGGTGCTGGCGCTGCACGCCAAGGCGGAGACGCTCGCCAGGCGCCTGGGCTTCGACCTGCCGCATGAAAGCTCGGGCGGTGGCTCGGATGGCAATTTCACGGGGGCGATGGGCATTCCCACGCTGGACGGCCTCGGCATCGTGGGCGCGCTGGCGCACACCCTGCAGGAGCATGTCCAGGTCAGTTCCCTGGTGCCGCGCGCGAAGCTCTTCGCGGGGCTGCTGCAGGAAGTCTGATTTTTGAGGCGTCTCGCCTGCATTTTTTGTGGAGATAAGTGTTTATTTTGATGCGTGTCGGGAGAGGCGTGTTACTGTATGTGCATATTTCTTGCGGAAACGGATATGCGCCTCCCCCTCGCCCTTGCCGCCTTGATGCTTCTCGCCGTTCCTGCGCTGGCCCAGAGCGGCTTCTCCTCGGGCGGCGTCGCCAACTCCCGCGCCGCCGCCCAACGCCAGATTCCCGGGGAAGCGCTGAATGCGCGCCCCGAGGTGGCGCCACGCGCCGGCACCGCCGCGGCGGACCGGCTCACCCGGCAACAACTCCAGCAACGCCATGGCCAGGGCTTCAACAGCTCGGGCCTCGCGCGCAACGCGGCACCCCCGCCGGCCAGCCCGTTGACCCATGTGCCAGGCGGCAGCGCCCCGCCCCGCCGCTGATTGACGCGCGGGGCGATTGCCCGCACCGATAGGGGACCCCAACCCCGCAAGGGTCCCGATGCCGCGAATCGCCGCTGCCCGCCTCTGGTTCGAGGGAAACAGCTTCTCCCCCGTGCCCACGCCGCTCTCGGCCTTCCAGGGGCGCGAATGGGTGGCGGGAGAGGAGGCATTGCAGCGCTACCGTGGCACCTCGACCGAGATCGGCGCGCTGGATGCCTTCGTGGCCGCCCGCCCGCACTGGGACCTGACGCTGCTGCGCTGCGCCTCCGCCCAGCCCGGCGGCCCCATGACGCAGGAGGCCTTCGACACCTGGCTCGACGAGGTGGAACGGCACCTGGCACGCGGCAGTTTCGACGGCGTCTATCTCTCCCTGCACGGCGCCTGCATCACCGAGCAGGACCCGGAGGCGGACCTCACCCTGCTGCGCCGCATCCGTGCCGCCATCGGGCCGCATGCCCGGCTGACAGCCAGCTTCGACTTCCACGGCAATGCCTCGCCGCGCATGGTGGGGCTGCTGGACGGCGCCTCGGTCTATCGCACCTACCCGCACGTTGACATGGACCGGGCCGCGCACCGCGCGCTCGTCATGCTGGAGCGCACGCTGGACGGCGAGACCTTCCACGGCGCGCTGGTGAAGCGCCCCATGGTGCTGCACAGCTTCCACATGCGCCACGAGGCCGGCCCCATGGCCGAGGTCTGGGACGAGGCCGCGGCGGCCGAGGGCGGCGTGATCCAGGACGCCTCGCTCTTTGGCGGCTTCGCCTGGGGCGACAGCCCCTGGGCCGGCCCCTCCGCCATGGTCTGGGCGCGCGAGCATGGCGCGGCCCGGGCACTGGCCCGGGACCTGGCGGATGCCATCGCCGCGCGCCAGCCGCGTTTCGCGGTCAGCCTTCCCGCGCCGGAGGTGGCGCTCAGCCAGGCGCTGGCCGCGCCGCCCGGCCTGGTCGCGCTGCTGGACCCGGCGGACAACCCGCTCTCCGGCGGGGTGGCGGACACGCCCGGCCTGCTGCGCAGCCTGGTCGAGGCGGCGCCCGAGGTCGAGACGGTGTTCTGCTTCCTGCACGACCCCGCCGGCGTGCGCGCCGCGCAGGTGGCCGGGCGCGGCGGCGCCTTCGCGCGGCCGCTGGGTGGGCAGACGACGGCGGAGTTCGGCCCGCCCGTGCCCTTCGAGGGGGTGGTGGAGACGCTGACGGCGGGGCAATTCCTCAACACCGGCCCCATGGAACATGGCGCACCTGTGGATTTCGGCCCGACGGCCGTGGTGCGGCGCGGGCATCTGCGCGTCGTGCTGACCACGCGCAAGGAGGCGGTGGTGGACCCCGCCTTCTTCGCCCTGCACGGGATGGACCTGGGCGCGGTGCGCCTGCTGGCCAACAAGGCCAAGAACCACTTCCGCGCGGCCTTCGCCGGGCGGTGCAGCGCCATCATCGAGTGCGACGCGCCGGGGCCCGCGGCACTTGACCTGGCGCGCCTGCCCTTCCGGCATGTGCCGGAAGGGTGGCGGCAAGCCCAGGCCTAGGTCTGGGCCTCGGCCGAACGGTCCAGCAGCTTGTTCACGCGCTTGAGCGCCGCGGCGAAGATCTGCTTCTTCGCCGCCACGCCCGTGTCGTTCAGCCCACCGCGGGGGTCGCCCTTGCCGCGCTTGGCCCGGCGCATGGTGGCGAGGTTGGCGCGGGTGGCATCCCGCGCCTCCCGCAGCCTCCGCGCGAGCTCGATGAGGGCGGGGCGGTCGAGCCGCCCCACCTCCGGGTAGTGGCTGGGCGCCACCAGGGCGAAATCGGCCTCGCCCAGCAGCTTGCGCTCGGAGGCGCGGGGCATCGCCATCGCGTCAGCCCAGGCTGATGTTGGCGGCGCGGATCACCTCGCGCCACTTGTCGTTCTCTTCCGAGATGAAGCGGTCGAAATCGGCGCCGATCAGCGGCATGGGCTCGGCGCCCAGGTCGCGGATGCGGCCCTGGACCGCGGTCTCGGCCAGGATGGCGGCCACGGCCTCGCGCAGGCGGTTCAGCGCGGGCGCGGGGGTGCGGGCCGGCGCCTGCAGGCCGAACCAGGGAATGGCCTGGAAGCCCGGGATGCCGCTCTCGGCCACGGTGGGCGTCTCGGGCACGGCGAACCAGCGCTGCGCGCTCGTCACCGCCAGGATCTTGAGCCGCCCCTCGCGGATGGCGCCGAGATAGGCCGGCAGGTTGTCCACAGCCATGGAGACGCGCCCCGCCAGCAGGTCGGGCAGGATGGCGCCCGTGCCGCGGTAGGGCACATGGGTGATGTCCACCTGGGCGCGGAACTTCATGTACTCGCCCGACATATGGCCCGAGGTGCCGTTGCCCGGCGTCGCATAGGTCAGGCGGCCCGGCTGGCTGCGGGCCAGGGCCAGCAGCGCCGGAAAGTCCGCGGCCTGCACGCCCGGATGGACGATGATGCCGTTGGCCACGCCCATCACCATCGCGATCGAGGCGAAGTCGGTGCGCGAGTTGAACGGCATGTTCGGATAGAGGAACTGGTTGATGCTGGCCGTGCCGATGGTGGCCATCAGCAGGGTGTGGCCATCGGGTTCGGCCTTGGCCACCGCATCCGCGCCCACATTGCCGCCGGCGCCGGCGCGGTTCTCCACCACGAAGGAGCCGCCGACCACGGCCGTGAGGCGCTCCGCCATGATGCGCGCCGCCGCGTCCGTGGCACCACCCGCGGTGAAGGGCACGATGATCCGGACGGCGCGGGAGGGGGTCCAGCCCTGGGCATGGGCCGAGACGGGCAGCAGCGCCGGGGTCGCAAGCAGGGTGCCCGCGGCGAGAATGGAACGGCGTGACGGCATGGAAATCCTCCGGCTGATGTTGCCGGAGGAGATAACGGGGGTGGCGCGACAAATCCACCTCTCGTCCCCTCTTCCCGCAACCGCCGCGCGCCCCGGCGCGTTGCGCCCAAGGCTGGGCCAATCGAGGGGGGAGGCGGAATTGCGGCTCAGGCTGGCCCACATGCTGGAAACGGGTCGCCTGCGCGCCGCCCTGGAGGCGCTGGGCGACATCTTCTGGATCAGGCCGGCCCTGCTGGTGCTGGGTGGCGTCGGCATGGGGCAGGCCATGGTCAAGGCCGAACAGGCCGGGCTGCGCCTGTCCGGGGTGGCAGGAGATTGGCTCTACGCGGTGGGCGAATCGGGGGCGCGGGCCGTGCTCGGCGCCGTGGCCTCGTCCACCATCGGGGTCGCCGGCACCACCTTTTCCATCACGGTCGCGGCGCTCTCCCTCGCTTCCGGGCAGATGGGGCCCCGGCTGCTGCGCAACTTCGTGCGCGATGCCGGCAATCAGGTGGCCCTGGGGATCTTTCTGGGCACCTTCGCCTATTCCCTGGTGGTGCTGCGCAGCGTCCGCGCCATGGACGAAGGCAGCTTCGTGCCGCAGCTGGGCGTCAGCCTGGCCCTGCTGATGGCGTTGCTCTGCGTGGCGACGCTCGTGTGGTTCGTCCACCACATCGCCAGTGGCATCAATGTCGAGACCGTCATCGAAGGTGTCCAGGCTGAATTGCTGGAGGCGGTGGAGCGGCTGGAGGAGGGCGCCCCCCTCCCCGCGCCATCACCGCCCCCGAAGGGCGAGGCGGTGACGCTGGGCGTCCATGGCTACCTGCGCACGGTGGACGAGGCGGCGCTGGCCGAATGGGCGGCCAGCCAGGGCGTGGTGGTGGCGCTGCATGTGCGGCCAGGTCATTACCTCTTTCCCGGCGGCGTGATCGCCGAGGTGACACCCACGGCCCGGGCCGCGGATGCCGCCGACGCCTTGCGCGGCGCCTTGACCGTCGGCCCGCGCCAGGCCGCCGCGCAGGACCTGGAATTCGCGGTGCGGCAGTTGGTGGAGGTGGCGTTGCGGGCGCTCTCCCCCGGCATCAACGACCCCTTCACGGCCATCGCGGTGCTGGACCGGCTGGGGGCCGCGCTGTGCGCGCTGGCGCCACGCCGCCTGCCCGATCCCGGGGTGGCGTGCGAAGGACGCGTGGTGCTCCACCGGCCTGTGACGGATTATGCCGGGCTGTTGGACGCGATGTTCCACACCATCCGGCAAAACGCGGCCGGCAATCCCTCGGTGCTCATACGGCTGCTGGAGGTGCTGGCGCGGGTGGCGGAGGTGGAACGCCACCCGCAACGCCGCGCCGAGTTGCGGCGCCATGCCGCGCTGGCGCTGCGAACCGGCCGCATCGGACTGCGCGACACGGCCGATGCCGAGGCGCTGGAGACCTGCGCCGCGCATACCGGCTGGGACAGGGCGTAGCACCAGGCACCGCCCAACCGTAAAGCCCCGGCATGATGGGTCCATCATGCCGAAGATCGCCCTAGCCCGCGATGGTCGCGCCCGAACGCCGCACCACCTCGCTCCATTTCGCCACCTCGGCCGTGATGAACTGGTCGAAGGTGGCGGGAGTGGAACCGCCGCCGGGCACCAGGTCCGCGCGCATCCCGCCCAGCTCGGCCATGCGGGCCCAGATGGCGGGGGTGGCCAGCACCGCCTCGATCTCACGGCCAAGGCGCTCCACGATCGGCCGCGGCGTGCGGGCGGGGGCGGCCACGCCGAACCAGGCGGTGGCCTCCACGCTGGGCTGGCCCGCCTCGGCGGTCGTCGGCACGTCGGGCAACTGGGGCGAGCGCGTGGCGGTCGTCACCGCCAGAGGCCGCAACCGCCCCTCGCGGAAATGGCCGATGACGGAGGGCAGGTTGTCCACCGCCACCTCGATGCGCCCGGCCACGCATTCGGCCAGCATGGGCCCCGCGCCGCGGAAGGGGACATGCACCAGCTCAATGCCGGTGGCGAGCTTCAGCAATTCACCCGTCATGTGCAGCGAAGTGCCGATGCCCGAGCTGCCGATGTTCATCCGGCCCGGATTCGCGCGCGCCAGCGCGATCAGTTCCTCCAGCGTGTTCGCCCGCACCGAGGGGTGAACGAAGATCGCGTTCGGCACCCGCACCACCAGCGAGACACCGGCGAAATCCTCGGGCTTGTAGGGCATCCGCCCGCCATAGAGCTGGTAGTTGATGGCGCCGGAGCTGACCGTCTTCATGAGCAGCGTGTGGCCATCGGGCTCGGCCTTGGCCACCGCGTCGGCGCCCAGATTGCCGCCCGCGCCTGGGCGGTTCTCGATCGTGACGGGCTGTCCCAGGCGCTGCGACAGCGGCTCGGCCAGGATCCGCGCGGCGATGTCCGTGGTGCCCGCCGGCGTGAAGCCCACCACGATGCGGACGGGCCGGGTGGGCGACCATTGCGCCTGCGCCAGCGCTGGGGCGGCCAGGGGGGCGGCGAGCGGCAGGGCAGCAGCGCCGGCCAGCAGGTGGCGGCGCGCGATCGGATGCGGCATGAACGTCTCCAGAGTGTTTTTTTGCTTGAGGCACGAGACTGCCGCCTTGTCTCGCGCGGTTCAAGCCTGGAATGCCTTGCGCCCCGCGCCGGCCGCTGTATCCCGGCAGCCTTCGATGAAGGACCCTCGATGGCGTTCCTGAGACTTTATGCTCGCGTGCTCGGGCTGCTCGCCCCCGACCGGCGCCTGGCCCTCGGCCTGGCCGGGGCGGCGGTGGCCCTGGCCGGGCTGCAATTCCTGGAGCCGGTGCTCTTCGGCCGTGTGATTGACCTGCTGGCGCGCTCCGACCGCATGGAGGAGAGCGCGGTCTGGGCCGAAGCCTTCACCCTGCTGGCCATCTGGGCCGCGGTGGGGCTGACCGCCATCGCGACCAATGTCGTGGTGTCGCTGCTGGCGGACCGCATGGCGCACCGCAACCGGCTGGCCATGATGTCGCGCTACTTCCGGCATGTTCTGGCGCTGCCCCTCTCCTATCATGGCGACGTGCAGTCGGGCCGGCTGCTCAAGATCATGGTGGTGGGGTGCGACAACCTGTTCGGCCTGTGGCTCGGCTTCTTCCGCGAGCACCTCATCACCTTCGTGGGCGCACTGGTGCTGCTGCCGCTGACGCTGATGCTGAACTGGCGGCTCGGCTTGCTGCTGATCGCGCTGGTGGTGGTGTTCACCGTCATGACCGCCTTCGTCATCCGCAAGACGCAGGTGGCGCAGATGGCGGTGGAAGGCTTCCATACCCGCATGGCGGGCTCGGCGCAGGATGCGCTGTCCAATGTCATGGTCGTGCAGTCCTTCACCCGGCTGAACATGGAGGCGCGGCAGTTCCGCCAGATCAGCCGCCAGGTGCTGGACCACCAGTTCCCCGTGCTGAACTGGTGGGCGCTGGTGCATGTGCTGACACGGGCGGCCAGCACCATCACCGTCATCCTCATCTTCGTGCTGGGCACGCTGCTGCATTTGCGGGGCCAGGCCAGCGTGGGCGAGATCGTCAGCTTCATGGGCTTCGCCACGCTGCTGGTGGCGCGGCTGGAGGCGGCCGTGGCCTTCGTCTCCTACATGCTGTTCCAGGCGCCGGCCATGACGGAATTCCTGGCCGTGCTGGACGCCGAGAACTCCGTCCCCGACCGCCCCGACGCGCGCGAGATCGGCCGCGCCGAGGGCCGTGTGGCCTTCGAGGGCGTGGACTTCGCCTATCCCACCTCCGGGCAGGTGCTGCACGGCCTCGACTTCGTGGCCGAGCCCGGCCAGACCATCGCGCTGGTGGGGGCGACAGGCGCGGGCAAGACCACCTCCATGCAACTGCTCCAGCGGCTGTGGGACCCCACGGGCGGGCGCATCACGCTGGATGGGATGGACCTGCGCGACATCCGGCAGGACAGCCTGCGCGCCAATATCGGCGTGGTCTTCCAGGAGAGCATGCTGTTCAACCGCACCATCCGCGAAAACCTGCTGGTGGGCCGCCCCGACGCCACCCAGGAGGACATCGAGCGTGCCTGCCGCATGGCCGAGGCGCATGACTTCATCACCCGCCAGCCCAAGGGCTATGACACGCTTGTGGGTGAGCGGGGCGCTTCCCTCTCCGGCGGGCAGCGGCAGCGCCTCGCCATCGCCCGCGCCCTGCTGAAGGACCCGCCGGTGCTGATCCTGGACGAAGCCACCAGCGCGCTGGACGCCGCCACCGAGGCGCGCGTGCAGAAGGCCCTGCGCGCCCTGATGGCGGGCCGGACCACCTTCATCATCGCGCACCGCCTCTCCACCGTGCGCGAGGCGGATGAGATCCTGGTCTTCGACCAGGGCCGCATCATGGAGCGCGGCAGCTTCCAGCAACTCGTGGCCGCCGAGGGCCGCTTCGCCGAACTGGTGCGGACGCAGCTGACGGGGATCGTCACGTGAACTACCGCCACGCCTTCCACGCCGGCAACTTCGCCGACTGCATGAAGCATGCCCTGCTGGTCTGGCTGCTGCGGGCGCTGGCGCGCAAGCCCGCGCCGTTCCATGTGCTGGACACCCATGCCGGCATCGGCCGCTACAGCCTGGACAGCGAGGAAGCCCAGCGCACCGGCGAATGGCGCGCGGGCATCGGCCGGCTGATGGACATCACCGAGGGGCCGCTGGCCGATTATGTGGCGCTGGTGCGGGCGGAGGGCGGCTATCCCGGATCGCCCGCGCTGGCGGCCGCGCTGCTGCGCGCGCAGGACCGCCTTTCGCTGGTGGAGCTGCACGAGGACGACCACGCCACGCTGCGCGCCACCTTCCGCCGCGACCCGCGCGTGGCCACCCATCGCCGCGACGCCTGGGAGGCGGTGCGCGCCCTGACACCCTTCGCCCAGAAGCGCGGCCTGGTGCTGATGGACCCACCCTTCGAACAGCCCGGCGAGTACGAGCGCCTGGCCGCCGCCATCGCCGAGGTGAACCGCCGTGCCCGCGGCTTGGTGCAGGCGGCCTGGTACCCCGTAAAGGGCCGCGCACCGGTGCGCGCCTTCCACGCCGCCCTGGCGGAGACGGGCGTACGCGACATCCTCGCCGCCGAACTCCATCTGCGCGAACCCACCGATGCGGCCCGGCTGAACGGGTGCGGACTGATCGTCGTGAACCCGCCCTTCGGCTTCGAGGACGCCGCGCGCGACATCCTGGCCGCCCTGCATGCGCGGCTGGCCACCGGGGAGGCGGGGGGCGGCTGGGCGCTCACCCGCATCGCCGATGAGTGAGGTGGCGGTGATGGGCGCCGGCGCCTGGGGCACGGCGCTGGCCATCCACGCGGCGCGGCTCGGCCATCGCGTGACGCTCTGGGCGCGCGATGCCGAACATGCCCGCGCCATGGCGGCGGCAGGCGTGAACGCGCGCCGCCTGCCCGGCTGCCCGTTTCCCGATGGGCTGCGCGCCACCCATGACGCCGCAGCCGTGGCCTCCGCGCGGCTGGTCATCCTGGCCGTGCCCATGCAGCCGCTGCGGCAGGTGTTGGTGACCCTCCCCTCCGCCCTCCCGCCGCTGCTGCTGGCCTGCAAGGGGCTGGAGGCCGGCACCGGACTGCTGCCGCTGGAGGTGCTGGAACAGGCCCGCCCCGGCCAACCGGCCGGCATCCTCTCCGGCCCCAACTTCGCGCATGAGGTGGCGGCGGGGCTGCCGGCGGCCAGCGTGATCGCCGCCACCGACGCGGCGCTGCGTGAGGAAGCCCAGGCCCTGCTCTCCGGCGCCGCGCTGCGCCTCTATGCCAGCGAGGATGTGCTCGGCGTGCAGCTTGGCGGCGCGGCGAAGAACGTCCTGGCCATCGCGGCCGGGGTCGCCACCGGGGCGGGGCTCGGCGAGAATGCGCGCGCGGCCTTGATCACGCGCGGGCTGGCGGAGTTGTCGCGGCTGGTGGTGGGGCTGGGAGGGCGGCCCGAGACGGCGGCAGGCCTCTCGGGCCTCGGGGATTTGCTGCTGACCGCGACGGGGCCGGGCAGCCGCAACACCTCGCTCGGCATGGCGCTGGGGCGGGGCGAGGCGCTCTCGGACATCCTGGCCGCGCGCAGCAGCGTGACCGAGGGCGTGGCCACCGCCCCCGCCCTGCTGGCCCGCGCGGCACAGGCAGGGGTGGAACTGCCGGTCTGCGCCGCGGTGGCCGCCCTGTTGGAGGGGCGGCTCGATGTCCAGGGCGCCGTGCGCGCCCTGCTGGAACGGCCGCTCAGGGCCGAGTAGCCAAGCGCCTGCAGCGTGACCACCATTCGTTGATCACGCCGCAGGCATGGCCGAGCGGCTGATTCTCGTCTTTGGCGGTTCCACCAAAGCCGGTCAGACGCTTCACCCAGGCGGCTGATTCACGCCTTCGGCGATTCCACCGAAGCCGATCAGACGCTTCACCCAGGCGGCTGATTCACGCCTTCGGCGATGCCGCCGAAGCCGATCAGACGCTTCACCCAGGCGGCTGATTCACGCCTTCGGCGATGCCGCCGAAGCCGATCAGACGCTTATCCCGGCCGGCGCCAGACGATGCGCCCCACCGTCCCGCAGGCGGAGCAGGCGGGTTCCCAGTTGGCGTGGATATGGCCACAGGCCTCGCACACCCAGGCGGGCGGCGGCGGGGCTTCCTGGGCGCGGCGATCCCATTCGTGCTGGGCGTCCTCCGAGAAGCCCGCCCCCTGCTCGGCCCGCTCCAGCGCGGCCATGAGCTGATACCAGCGGCGATCCAGGTCGCCAGACTGTTCCCACGCCACCAGGTCCTGCCGCGCCCGAACCGTCTGGCCGGCGCCCAGCGCCACCAGCGCGCGCAGCGCCCGGCTTTCGGGGTGCGCGACATGGGTGCGCGTCAGGTCATCCACCAGGCGCAGGCGGCCGGCGGGGTCCGCTTCCGGACCGATCCAGGCGCTGGCGATGGCCGGGTGCGGCGCCGCCTCCCAGCTCTGGCGCAGCACGGAGAGGCCCGCATCGCCGCCCAGCCGGGCCGCCAGCGCCAGGGCCGCGGGCGCGAAACCCGGGTCGGCCTGGAAGGCCTGGCGTTCGAAGGCGCGGGCCTCGGCCGCCGTGTCGGCATCGCGCGCGGCGGCCAGGGCCAGGGGCGCGATGGGCGCGTCATCGGGAGCCAGGGCCAGCGCCTCGCGCCAATCCTGGCGGCGCATCGCGGCCTCGCCCTGCTCCAGGCGCAGCGACTGCGCGCGGGGTTCCGCCTTCGCGGCCTCGCGCGCCAGGCGTTCCTGCGCCTCGGCATCACCACGCGCCTTGGCCTGCTCCATCAGCCCTTGCAGGCCCAGGAACTTCGCATCGCTGCGGGCGGCCAGCGCCTCATAGGCGGCGGTGACGCCGGCCTCGTCGCCCTGGGCGCGGGCGGCCTCGGCCTCCATGGCCAGCAGGGGCGCGCTTTCGCCGGCCAGGCGCTTCGCCTCGGCCAGTTCGGCGCGCGCGGTGGCGGGCTGGCCGGCGGCCAGCGCCACCATGGCGCGGGTGACGGCGATTTCGGCCATGGCCCGGTTGTCCAGGTCCACGCGCAGCTTCCGCCGCTCCGGCGTGCGGATCATCCAAGAATACAGCCGCAGCCCCAGGTGGAACAGCACGAAGATGCCCAGCAGCAGCAGCACGGCCACGGGCAGCGAGATGCCGATCCAGTATTCGCCGGCCGCGATCTCGATCTGGCCGCTCAGCCCCAGCGCCCAGGCCACGACCGCGACGACGACCGCGACAAGGATGACGTAGTTGAGGATGCGCGCCATGGCTCAGCCCCCCGCGAGATCACGCAGGGCGGCGCGGGCCGCGACCAGCGCCTCCGCCTGCGCGATCCAGTCCTGCATGGGTGTGCGGTGGCTGTCGGGCAGCTGGTTCAGGTGCTGCGCGGCGCCGGCCAGGTCACCGGCGGTCAGCGCGCGGCGGGCGCGTTCCAGGATGGCTTCGTTGGCGTCGCCCCAGATCACGTCCTCGCCGCGGCGGATGGTGAACAGGCTGCCGATGCCGCGCGGCTGGCCCTCGGCCACCTGGGCGCGGGCGGCGCGCACGCTTTCCTCGAAGGAGAGGCGCAGCGCGGGTTCGGTGGGCGGCGCCGCCTCGGCGAAGCGGGCGAGCGCGGGCGGCGCCTCGCCCGGCAGGCGCGCCAGCACGGGGCCGAGCGGCTGCCCGGAGGCAAGGCGGGCGCGCAGGGTCTCGACGAGCACGAGGCGGGCCGTGTTGGCCTCGGCCGCCTCCAGCCGCTCGGCAAGCGGAGCGATGCGGGCGGCCAGCGCCTGGGCCTCGGCCTCGCTGCGGGTCAGGCTGTTCTGCATGGCGGCGAGACGCTCGGCGGCCTGGCGGGCCTGGGTCTCGGCGGCGTCGAGGCGCGCGCGCAGGTCGGAGAGGTCGGCGGCGGGTGCGGCGGCGGGGGCCGGCGCGGGCTGCGGCGCCGGGGCGGGCGCAGGGGCAGGCGCGGCCGAGACGGGGGCGGGCATGGCCGGGGTGGCGCGCTCGGCCGGGGCGGCGGGGGCCTCCTGGCGGGGCTGCGTGGCGGGCGCATCGCCGCCGCGCATCACGGAGAAGCTGGCGCCGACCAGCACGACCGCGGCCACGCCGATGGCCAGCCAGGCCGGGTCGAAGGGAAGGCCGCCCTTGGTGGGGTGGTCATGTCCGGTCGCAAGCGTCTGCATGGTCACATCCGGGCTCGAAGGAGGGTTCGCCGGCGAGGGCTTCGTGCTCTGGGTCATGGGCTACCTAGCAACTCCAGCATATGATCTTGATCAGACCGCGAGGCGATCCGGACGGTGCGCCAAGGCCATGCGGAGAGCACCGCCGCGACGCGTGGACTGATCGCGATGGCGACCATGCCGGGGGTGGCCCCCGTCAGGCCGCCATCGGCAAGGTGGCGCAAGCTACACGCGGCACTGCGCGGCGAGAAGAACAGGGCGTGCCCGACCTTCCCCTGCCCGAGCGCTAACGCCGCCGCGGGGGGCAGGGTTGTCGCCTCGCGCGCCGCATAGGCGATGCGCCGGACCACCCGGAAACCGAGTGATCGCAGGTTGTTGGCCAGTTCCATGGAATAGCCGCGCCCCACGGCCAGCAGCAGCGGCCCCGCCGCGGGGTCCAGCCGCGCGGCGCAAAGGCGGGTGAGCGAGGCCGCATCCCCCTCCGCCGCCACGACATCCGTGAAGCCCTGGGCGCGGGCGGCCTCGGCCGTGCCCTCGCCCACCGCATAGACCGGGATGGGCCAGGGGCTGAGCGCGCGGGCCGCCGCCCGGCTAGGCAGCAGCAGGGCCTGGGCCGGCGGCAGTCGGCCAGGTGGCTCGGCCGTCAGCACCAGGGCCGGCGCCAGCACCGGGCACCAGCCGAGGGCGGCGATGCGGGAGGCGGTCTCGGCCGCCCCGGGCTCGGGGCGGGTGATGAGCACGCCCCGCCCAGGCGGGGCCTCAACCAAAGATGTCCACCGGGCTGTCGGCGCGGAGTTCCTCGCCCAGCGCCTGGCCGATGCGGGCGGCGTCGGCCGCGTCGCCGCGCACCTCGCGCTTGAGCAGGAAGGAGCCATCCTCCCGCGCCACCAGCCCGGTCAGCCGCAGCGTGCCGTCGGGCAACAGCCGGGCATGGCCGCCGATGGGGGTGCGGCAGGAGCCGTCCAGCGCCGCCAGCAGCGCGCGCTCGGCCTTGGAGACGGCGGCGGCCTCCTGGTCCTCGATGGCGGAGAGCATCTCGCGCAGTTCCACGTCATCGGCCCGGGTGGTGATGCCCACGATGCCCTGGCCCGCGGCGGGGACCATCACCTCGGGGTCCAGGACCAGCGAGGCGCGCGCCTCCAGCCCCAGCCGGCGCAGCCCGGCCAGCGCCAGCAGGCTGCCCGCGACCTCGCCGCCCGCCACGCGGGAGAGGCGCGTCTGCACATTGCCGCGCAAGGTCACCACCTGCAGGTCCGGCCGCACGGCCAGCATCTGCGCCTGGCGCCGCAGCGAGGAGGAGCCGATGACGGCGCCATGCGGCAGGCAGGCATAGGGGTCGGCCGGGTCGGGCTGGCTGGTGTTTTGGCCCAAAATCAGGGCATCCCGCGCATCCTCGCGCCGCAGCGTGCAGGCGAGCACGATGCCGGGGGGCAGCTCGGTCTCCAGATCCTTCAGGGAATGGACCGCGAAATCCACCCGCCCATCGGCCAGCGCCTCATGGATTTCCTTGGCGAACAACCCCTTGCCGCCAATCTCGGCCAGGCGGCGGTTCTGGATGGCATCGCCAGTGGTGGTGATGGCATGTTCCTCGAAGGCATCCATCGCGCGCAGCACGGGGCAGAAGCGGGTCAGGATTTCCAGGAAATGCCGCGTCTGCCACAGCGCGAGCGGCGAGGCACGGGTGCCCACCCTCAGCGGCAGGCTTCGCTTCCGCGCGTGGTTGACGCGCGGGGGTCCGGAGATGGCGGAAGACATGGATGGGTCATATAGGTCGCATCCGATGAACGAAACCCGACCACATGCAGGTCTGCCGCGCCCGATCCTGGGTCTTGAAGCGAGCTGCGACGAAACCGCCGCCGCCGTGCTGGACGCGGAAGGGCGCATCCTGGCCGAGGCGGTCTTCACCCAGCAGGAGGAACACGCCCGCTTCGGGGGCGTGGTGCCCGAGATCGCGGCCCGCGCGCACCTGGCCCGGCTGCCCGCCCTGGTGCGGCGGGTGCTGGACGAGGCGGGGCTGGGCGTGGCCGATCTCGGCGGCGTGGCCGCGACCGCCGGGCCCGGCCTGATCGGCGGGCTGGTGGTCGGCGCCAGCTATGGGAAGGGCCTGGCCATGGGGGCCGGCCTGCCCTTCCTGGGCGTGAACCACCTGGAGGCCCATGCGCTGACCGCCCGCCTGCCGGGCCTGTTCCCCGAACCGCCGGCCTACCCTTACCTGCTGCTGCTGCTCTCGGGCGGGCATTGCCAATGCGTGGCGGTCGAGGGGCTGGGGCGCTACCGCCGCCTCGGGACCACGTTGGACGACGCGGTGGGCGAGGCCTTCGACAAGGCCGCCAAGCTGATGGGCCTGCCCTGGCCGGGCGGCCCGCATCTGGAACGGCTGGCGGCCACGGGCGATGCGCGCGCGGTGCCCCTGCCCCGGCCGCTGCTGGGACGGCCTGGCTGCGACTTCTCCTTCTCCGGCCTCAAGACGGCCGTGGCGCAGGCGGTGGGCAAGGGCTTCGCCCATGCCGACATCGCGGCCAGCTTCCAGGCCAGCGTCGCCGCCGTCCTGGCCGACCGCGCCCGCCACGCCCATGCGATGCTGCCCGAGGCGACGGCGCTCGTGGTGGCGGGCGGGGTGGCCGCCAACCAGGCGGTGCGGGCGGCGCTGGCCGCCGCCACCCCCCTGCCCCTGCTGGCGCCCCCTTTGCGCCTCTGCACCGACAATGCCGTGATGGTGGCCTGGGCGGGGCTGGAGCGGCTGCGCGCGGGGCAGCGCGACCCGATGGGCCTGGCCCCGCGCCCCCGCTGGCCGCTGGACGAGCTGGCGGTTCCGCATTGACCGGGCTGAGGTGCCGGCGCACCATGAATCCATGACCGAAACGACCCTGTCCCCCCGCCGCGACGCGCAGATCTGCGCCCTGATCGGGACCGGGCATTTCCTCAGCCATTTCTACGTGCTCTGCCTGCCGCCGCTGTTCCTGGCCTGGCGGGCGGAGTTCGATGTCTCCTTCGCCATGCTGGGCCTCTCGGTGGCGCTGATGAGCGGCACCACGGCCCTGCTCCAGACCCCCGTGGGCTTCCTCGTGGACCGGCATGGCGCGCGGCCCTATTTGGTGGGCGGCACGCTGCTGATGGCGCTGTCCATCGCGGCCATGGCCTTCGTGACCGACTACCGGCTGATCCTGGTGCTGGCGGTGCTGTCGGGCGTGGGCAATTCCGTGATCCACCCGGCCGACTACGCCATCCTGGCGGGCTCGGTCCGGAAGGAGTTCATGGGCCGCGCCTTCGCCATCCACACCTTCACGGGCAATCTCGGCTTCGCGCTCGCGCCCCCCACCATCGCCCTGCTGCTGCTGGCGATGGACTGGCGAATGGCGCTGCTGCTGGTGGGGCTGCTGGGCGTGCCGGTGGTGGGAGCCATCCTCTGGCAGTCGCGCGTGCTGAGCGACCAGCCGAAAGCCCGCGGCCCCAGGCCTGAGGGCGGCGCGCGGCTGCTGACCTCCAGGCCCATCCTGGCCTTCTTCGCCTTCTTCCTGCTCTCGGCCATGGCGGGCTCGGGGGTGACGGCCTTCCTCATCACCGTGCTGGGGGTGCTCTGGGCCACGCCGGTCGCCATCGCCTCGGTGGCGCTCACGGGCTATATGGCCGGCGCCACGGGCGGCACGCTGGTCGGCGGCTGGTGGGCCGACAAGAAGGGCGGCAACCTGCTGGGCTTCGTGGTGGTGCTGACCGGCGTCTCCATGGCGCTGATCCTCTCCATGGGGATGGTGGATTGGGGCCAGTGGCTGCTGTTGCCGGTGGCCTTCGTGGCGGGGCTGTGCCTCGGCGCTTCCCGAACGCCCCGCGACGTGATGCTGAAGGAGGCCTGCCCCCCCGGCGAGGTCGGCAAGGTCTTCGGCTTCGTCAGCGCCGGGCTGCCGCTGGGCTCGGCCCTCATGCCCGTGCCGATGGGCTTCCTGATTGACCTGGGCTTCGCCTGGGCGGTGCTGCCCATGGTGGCGGTGTTGCTCGGCCTGTCCCTGCTTTGCGCCGGCGCGGCGCGGGGCCTCTCCGCCCCGGCACCCCCGCGGATGCAGCCGGCGGAATAGCCATGCTGGAGCAGTGGCTGCCATGGCTGGACATGGCGGGCATCGCGGTCTTCGCGGCCTCCGGCGCGCTGGTCGCCTCGCGCAAGGAGATGGACGCGGTGGGCTTCGTGCTGCTCGCCTGCGTCACCGGCTTCGGCGGCGGCACCCTGCGCGACCTGCTGCTGGGCAACACCCCGGTCTTCTGGCTGCGCGCGCCGGAGGTGGTGGGGGTGGCCGCCGCCGCGGGCCTGCTGGTCTTCTTCATCGCGCACAGGGTCGAGAACCGTTTCCGCGCCCTGCTCTGGGCCGATGCGGTGGGGCTCTCCCTCTTCGCGGTCGCCGGCGCCGAGATCGCGCTGGAGGCGGGCGCCGCCCCCTGGGCCGCGGTGCTGCTGGGCGTGGTGACGGCCACCTTCGGCGGCATCATTCGTGACGTCATCAGCAACGAGGTCCCGCTGATCCTGCGGCGCGAGATCTACGTCACCGCCGCCGCCGCGGGGGCCGCGGGCTTCGTGGTGCTGACCCAGGCGGGGCTGTGGCGCGAGCCCGCCTTCGCGCTGGGCGTCCTGACCTGCTTCGTGATCCGTGCGCTCGCCCTGTCCCGCGGCTGGAGCCTGCCCGCCTACAAGGGCCGCCCGGGCCGCGAGCATCCCGACCGCTGAGCGCGCTCGGTTGACGCGGCGCCCCGCGCGACCAACCTTCCACGGTGCCGGCTTGCCGCCGGCCCCTGCACATCACCCCAAGGCGCCCTCCCCGGGCGCCCCAGGAGAATCCGGACCCGTCATGGCGGCCCATCCTTCCGTGCTCCCGCGTCGCCGCGCCCTGCTGGCCGGCCTCTCCCTGCCCGCCCTGCTGACCGCCTGCGGGCCGCGTTCGGCCGTTGCGCAGCGCGGCCTGCTGCCCGATTTCGCCGACCTGGCCGAGCGCGTGCTGCCCGCCGTGGTCAACATCGCGGTGACGAGCGAGCAGGCGGCCGCCGTGCCGCCGGAATTCCGCGGCACGCCGCTCGAACGCCACTTCCGCAACCGGCGCGAACGGGTGCAGGGCGCGGGCTCGGGCTTCATCATTGATGCCTCGGGCCTCGTGGTCACCAACAACCATGTGGTGGGCCAGGCCTCGCAACTCACCGTCTCGCTCCAGGGCGGGCAGGAGGTGCAGGCCACGCTGATCGGCAGCGACGAGCTGACGGACCTGGCCTTGCTGCGGATCGAGGGCCGCTCGGACCTCACCGCCCTGTCCTGGGGGTCGAGTGCGGCCATGCGCGTGGGCAACTGGGTGCTTGCGGCGGGCAATCCCTTCGGGCTGGGCGGCACCGTGACCTCGGGCATCGTCTCGGCGCGGGGGCGCGACCTGGGTTCGGGCCCCTTCGACGACTTCATCCAGACCGACGCCGCCATCAACCCCGGCAATTCCGGCGGGCCGCTGTTCAACACGGCGGGCGAGGTCATCGGCATCAACACCGCCATCTACTCGCCCTCCGGCGCCAATGCGGGCATCGGCTTCGCGACACCGTCCGACCTTGCGCGGCCCGTGATCGAGACGCTGCGGCGGGATGGCCAGGTGGCGCGCGGCTGGCTCGGCGTGCAGGTGCAGGACGTGGTGGCGGAGGATGCGCGCACGGGCCGCCGCGCCGTGCTGGTGGCGGGCGTGGACCGCGCCGGCCCCGCCGCCCGCAGCGGGCTGCGCGCGGGGGACATCGTCACCGGCATCAATGGCGAGACGATCGAGACCTCGCGCAACCTGGTCCGCAACATCGCGGCCATGCCGCCGGGCCAGACGGTGCGCCTCTCCGTGCTGCGGGACCGCCGGCAGATCGAGCTGCGCCTGCAGGTGGGCCGCCGCCCCGGCGGGCCGGCCTGAGGCCCACCTCCGTACAGGGAGATTTCGCCCGGCGGGCTTTTCGGCTAGCGTCACCGTGATGAGGCGGCCGCCGGGGCCGCGGCCCCGGGCCTGCCCCGGCGGCGGTGCCGGCCCGCGACCCATCGCCCGACAAGGACGGAAACGGAAGAGCCCATGCGGATCCTGCTGGTGGAGGACGATGTCGAGGTCGCCCGCTTCGTGAAGAAGGGCCTCCAGGAGGCCGGGCACACCGTCGAGCAGGCGGGCAATGGCCGCGACGGCCTGTTCCTCGCGGCGTCGGAGGCTTTCGACCTTCTGGTGCTGGACCGCATGCTGCCAGGCGGCGTGGACGGCGTGCGCATCGTGGAGACCCTGCGCCAGCAGGACAACCGCACGCCGGTGCTGTTCCTCTCGGCGCTGTCCGGCGTGGACGAACGGGTGCGCGGCCTCAAGGCCGGCGGCGATGACTACCTGGTGAAGCCCTTCGCCTTCGCCGAGCTTCTGGCGCGCTGTGAGGCGCTGGGCCGCCGCCCCTCCAGCGAGGCGCCCGTCACCCGCCTCAAGGTCGCGGACCTGGAGCTGGACCTGCTGAGCCGCACCGTCACCCGGGGCGGCCGCAAGATTGACGTGCAGCCACGCGAATTCCGCCTGCTGGAACACCTGATGCGCCATGCCGGCCAGGTGGTGACCCGCACCATGCTGCTGGAGAAGGTCTGGGACTACCACTTCGACCCGCAGACCAACGTGATTGACGTGCATGTGTCGCGCCTGCGGCAGAAGCTCGACCGCGGCTTCGACAAGCCGCTGATCCATACGGTGCGCAACGCCGGCTACATGATCCGCGCCGAGGGCTGAGGCTTGGCGGAGGGTTACGGCCCCGCGCCCAGGCCACCCCAGGCCGCCCCCACGGCCATGCCGCAAGGCACGCCGCGCAGCGCCCCGCCGCGGCTGTTGCAATCGGCCGCCTTCCGCATCGCGCTGCTCTTCATGGGCACCTTCTCCGCCGCCGCCTGGCTGCTGGTGGCGGTGCTGTGGTGGGCGACCGCGGGCGCGCTCGACCGGCAGACCATCGCGACCATCCGCGCGGACGCGGCCGCGCTGGCCGAACGGCACCGCGAGACGGGGCTCTACGGGCTGATCGAAGCCATCGAGGAACGCCTCGCCCTCGATGCCGCGGCGGAGACGCTCTACCTCCTGCTGGACGAGGACGGGATCAAGCTCGCCGGCAACCTGGAGCGCTGGCCCACCGCCATCGGCGAGGAGGGGCTGTGGTTCCGCACCCGCTTCGACCAGGACGGCGTGATTTCGGAGGCGCGGGTCCATCGCCGGGACCTGCCCGGGCTGCGCCTGCTGGTGGGGCGCGACGAGAGCGAGCGCGTGCAGCTGCGCCTGCTGCTGACCGAGGGCGTGGCATGGTCGCTGGGGGGGATGTTCCTCTTCGCGCTGCTGGGGGCGAACATCGTCCGCCGTTCCTTGCAGAACCGGATGCGCCCGGCGGTGGTGACGGCGCTGGGCATCGCGGGCGGTGACCTGTCGCGCCGCGTGCCCCTCTCGGGCCAGGGGGATGAGTTCGACCGCCTGGCCTCCACCATGAACGACATGCTGGACCGCATCGCCGCCCTGATGGCGGGGGTGCGGACCGTCTCCGATGCCATCGCCCATGACCTGCGCACGCCCATCGCCCGCGCGCGCGGCAAGCTGGAGGAAAGCCTCGCCACCGCCCGCACCGAGGAGGATTGGCGGGCCGCCGTCGAGCAGGGCATCCAGGACCTCGACAACATCAGCCGCGTCTTCCAGGCCCTGCTGCGGATCGCGGAGGCCGAGGCCGGCGCCCGCCGCGCCGCCTTCGCGCCCATGGACCTGCCCGAGGTGCTGCGCGACGCGGCCGAGTTCTACGAGGTGATGGCCGAGGCGCGCGACCAGCGCCTGGAAACCTCCCTGCCCGACCACCTGGTGATGGTGGGCGACCGCGACCTGCTGCTGCAGGCGGTCGCGAACCTGCTGGACAACGCCATCAAGTTCACCCCGGCGGGCGGGGTGGTGCACCTGGCCGCGTGGCAGGATGAGGCCGGCATCGAGGTGGCGGTCAGCGACACGGGCCCAGGCCTGCCGCCCGAGGAACGGGCGCGCGCCACCGACCGCTTCTTCCGCGCCGATGCCTCGCGCAACACGCCAGGCTCAGGCCTCGGCCTCTCGCTGGTCCGGGCGGTGGCACAGTTGCATGGCGGCGAGGTGATGCTCAGCGATGCGCGCCCGGGCCAGGCACCGCCAGGGCTGCGCGTCGCGCTCCGCCTGTCCGACAGCCTGGGCTGAGGCGGGGTTGCCAGCCCCGCCCGGCCGGGCAAGCCTGGAACCCATGCGGGTCGCGATCCTTACCGACATCCATGCCAACCTGGAGGCGCTGGAGGCCTGCCTCGCCGATGCGCGCGCGGCGGGGGCGGAGCGCCTTGTCTTCCTGGGGGACCTGGTGGGCTATGGCGCGGACCCCTGGGAGGTGGTGGCGCGCGCGCGCATCCTGCAATCCGAGGGCGCGGTGGTGCTGCGCGGCAACCATGACGAGGCGGCGAGCCTGGGGCCGCGGGGCTTCTCCAGCCTGGCCGCCGCCGCGATGCGCTGGACCATGGACCGGCTGATGCCCGAAGCGCGTGAATGGCTGCTGGGGCTGCCGCTGACCCATGTGGAGGCGGGCATCCTCTTCACCCATGCCGATGCCTCTGCCCCCGGCGAGTGGCGCTATGTGACCGATTCCCGCACCGCCCGGCGCAGCCTGCTGGCCACGCCGGCCTGGCTGACCTTGTGCGGCCATACCCATGTGCCCGCCCTGTGGCGGCTTTCGGGAACGGAGCATGTGGCGCCGGTGCCCTTCGAGGAGGACCGGCCCCTCACGCTCGATGCCGGGCATCGCTGGCTGGCGGTGGTGGGGGCCGTGGGCCAGCCGCGCAACGGCCAGGCGGAGGCGTGCTACGCGCTGCTCGACCCTGCCGAGCGCCTCATCACCCAGCGCCGCGTGGCCTATGACGTGATGCGCGCGGCCACCAAGATCCGCGCCGCCGGCCTGCCGGAACTGCTGGCGGAGCGGCTTTTCGTGGGGGTCTAGCGCCTGATCGCCTTCGGTCTCTTCCGAAGGCGTGAATCAGCCGCGTGGCGTACGGCGCCTGATCGCCTTCGGTATCCTCCGAAGGCCTGAATCAGCCGCGCACGGTTCTAGAGTGGGCGCTGCGCCCGTTCCAGCAGGCGGGAGAAGAAGCCGGGCTTCTTGGCCGGCGCCGCGGCCTCGGTGCGCGCCGCCTTGGCGGCTTCCGCGGCCTCGGCCTTGGCGCGGCGTTCCTTGTCGCGCATCCAGGCCTCCAGCGTCATGCCGGCCTTGGCCGCGCGCTTTGCCTCATAGGCGCGCTGCCCGGGCGTGAGAGAGGCCAGGCCCTGCGCCTCACGCGTCACCTTCGTCGAGTCCATGCCCGTGGGTCCATGTATGGGAAGAACTCCTTATGTGGCCGGGCGCGGGGCTTGCCGCAAGCGGGGTGGCGCGCCACACAGGCCGCATGGACGCGAAGGTCAAGGCGCATATCTGGGTTTCGATGGCGGTGCGGATGTCCGACATGGCCGGCCGTGGCGCCGCGGTGCTGCGCAAGGGCGACCCGGACTCGGGCGGTATCCTCTGCGTGCTGCGGGGGCGCGAGGGAATGGTGGTGCTGGCCCAGGCGCGCGACGCCGAGGGCCGCCCCGCCTGGCTGCGCGGCACAGGCGACAGCCCCGTGGCGGAGGACGCCGCCGATGCCTATGTGGAGCGCCAGGTGAAGCGCGACCCCGACCTGTGGGTGGTCGAGTTCGACGCCCCGGACCTGCTGCCACCCTTCGAGGCGCGGCTGCTCTGACCCCGCCGCCGCCTCAGCGCGGCGGGATCTCCGAAACCCGCAGCTGCGCCGGCACGCGGCGGCCCCGGTCATAATGCCCGATCCAGATGTCGTATTGACCGGACATGGGGTTGTTGAAGACGAGGCCCGGGTCCGTGCCCCGGAAGTCGTCATTGCAGGCCCAGCGCCCATTGGGCAGGTTCACCACCAGCGTGACATCGGCGCGGGACGTGGCCGAGAGATAGAGCGGCAGCCCCTGACCCGCGCGGTAGTTCAGCCGCACATCCGGGGCGTCGGCGATGGTGCCCACGCATTGCGCGCCCCCCAGCCGCTCGGCCGGGACATTGCCGCCCGCGGTGACGTTCACCACCACCGGGTCCGGCGCGAAATTCGCGCTGAGGTTGAGCGTGCCGAAGGAGGGCGGTCGGCTGTAGTTCTGCGCGACGACGGGCCCCACCGTCACGGCGAGGAGGGTGGTGGCGGCGATCAGCCTGGCGGACATGGCGTTTTTCCGTGGGCGCGGAAGGCGCGCGCCCCGTTGGCCCGCCTCTCCCCTTCCTCGCCGCCGTGATCCTGGCGCATCACGCGGCGTCCATGAAGGGGGAAATCAACCAGGAATTGGATTTGCGCCTGATGTCAACGCGGTGGAATTTCCGAAATCCGCAGCTGCGCCGGCACGCCTGCCCCGCGCCCGTAATGGCCAATCCAGATGTCGTACTGGCCGGACATGGGGTTGCTGAAGACCAGGCCCGGATCGGTGCCGATGAAGTCGTCATTGCAGGCCCAGCGCCCATTGGGCAGGTTCACCACGAGGGTGATGTCGGAGCGCGCGGTGGCCGAGAGGTAGAGCGGCAGCCCCTGGCCCGCGCGGTAGTTCAGCCGGACATCCGGCGCCTGGGCGATGGTCCCCACGCATTGCGAACCGCCCAGCCGCTCGGCCGGGATGGAGCCGCCCGCGGTGACGCGGATCACATATGGGTCGGGATAGAAATTCGCGTTGAGGTTGACCGTGCCGAAGGAGGGGCGGAGGTTGTAGTTCTGCGCCACGACAGGGCCCATCGTGACCGCGAGGACGGCCACCGCCGCCAGAACACCCTGCTTCATCATTGCGTCTCTCCGCTTCCCGGCGCGCGGCGCGCCCCGATGACGCGCCTTGCCCATTCGCCTCCCATCCGCGGCCCCAGGCCTGGAGCACGCGGTGGTTGCAGGCTAGGGCCAGGGTGAACCGGAGGGCAACCCCGCCTATTCGGTGGCCACCACCCCCTCGCGCCGCGGGTCGGCCCCGCCGAGCGGCGGCAGGCCGGGACGCAGGCGGATGATGTGAAGGCCCGAGCGCATCTCACGCACCGCCACCTCCAACCCACGCGCGGCCAGCACCGGGGCGAGCGCCGCGGCGGGCGTGCCGGCCTCCAGCTCCACCGTGGCGTTGAGCGGGCCGACATGGGGCATGGACGCGACTTCCTGCGGCGCCATGTCCCAATCCAGCAGCCCGACCAGGGATTGCGCCACATAGCCGATGATGCGGGCGCCGCCGGGCGAGCCGGTGATGGCCTCCAGCCGCCCGTCGCGGAAGACCAGCATGGGCGACATGGAGGAGCGCGGCCGCTTGCCGCCGGCCACGCGGTTCGCGATGGGCCGGCCGTCCAGCTCCGGCGGGAAGCTGAAGTCGGTCAACTGGTTGTTCAGCAGGAATCCCGCGGCCACCACATGCGCGCCCATCACGCCCTCGATGGTGGTGGTCATGCTCACCGCGCGCCCGGCCGCGTCCAGGATGGAGACTTGCGCGGTGCCGCCCTCGGGCTGGGGCGGCTGGCTGGCCATCGGCGGCCCGCCGAAGCGGGGGTTGCCGTGGGTCACGGCCGCGATGGCACGGTCCCGGTTCATCAGCTGCGCGCGCTGCGTGAGGTAGGCGGCGTCCAGCAGGCCGGGGACGGGCACCGTCACATGCGCGGGGTCCGCCATGAACATGTTGCGGTCGGCGAAGGCGAGCCGCCCCGCCTCGCCCAGCAGCATCGCCGCATCGGCGCTCTCCGGGGGCAAGGCCGGGACGTCGAAATGCGCGAGCAGCCCCATGATCTGCAGCACCACCGCCGCACCCGAAGGTGGCGGGGGCCCGCAGAGCGTGAAGGCGCGATAGGGCATGCACAGCGCCCGGGTGCGGCGCGGGGCGTAGCTGGCCAGGTCCTCCGCTGTCATCAGGCCTGGATTGGCGTGGCCGCGCACCACGCGGAGAATCTCCTCCGCGATGTGGCCCCGGTGCAGCGCGTCGGCGCCGCGCGTGGCGAGTGCGCGCAGGGTTTCGGCCAGGGCGGGGTTTCGCAGGGTGGCGCCGGCTGGCAGGGGCGCGCCCTCCGGCGTCAGGAAAAGGGCGGCCGCGCCGGGATCGCCCCGCAGCGCAGGGGCCGTGGCCGCCAGCGCGCGGGCGAGGTAGGGCGAGACAGGGAAACCCTCTTCCGCGAGCCGGATGGCCGGCTGGAAAAGCCGCGCCCAGGGCAGCGCCCCATGCTCACGATGCGCGGCCTCCAGCATCCGCATCACGCCGGGCACGCCCACGGCACGACCGCCCACCACCGCCTCGCGGAAAGGCATGGGGCGGCCGTCGCGGAGGAAGAGGTCGCCCGTGGCGGCCGCGGGCGCCGTCTCGCGCCCATCCCAGGCCGTGATGGCGCGCCCATCCCAATGCATCAGGAAGGCGCCGCCGCCGATGCCCGAGGCCTGGGGCTCCACCACCGTCAGCACCGCCTGGACGGCAATGGCGGCATCGAGCGCGGTGCCCCCCGCGCGCAGCATGGCCATGCCGGCCTCGGCGGCCAGCGGGTGGCCCGCCACGACCATATTGGCCGGCTGCGGTTGCGCCCAGGCCGGCCCGGCGCACAGCAGGAAGGCCAGCAGGAAGCGCTTCATCCGATCCTCCGCATGCCGCGCCGGCCACGATAGGCCAAGGCTTCGGCCACATGGGCGCGGGTGACGGCGGCACTCCCGGCCAGGTCCGCGATGGTGCGGGCCACGCGCAGCATGCGGGTGTGGCCGCGGGCGGAGAGGCCCAGCCGCTCCGTCGCCTGCTCCAGCAGCTGGCGGGCCATCTCGTCCAGTACCAGCTTTTCCTCCAGCGCGGCGCCCTCGGCGGCCGCGTTGTGGCGGGGGCCGTCCTCGCCATAGCGGGCGCGCTGGGCGGCGCGGGCGCGGGCCACGCGGGCGGCGACGGCGGCGGTGGTCTCGCCCGCCGGCGCGCGGGAGAGTTCGGCGGCCGGCACGGGCTGCACCTCCACCGTCAGGTCCATGCGGTCCAGCAGGGGGCCGCTCAGCCGGTCGGTGTATTCCTCGCCGCAGCGCGGCGCGCGGGAACACTCGCGGCCGGGGTCGCCCATAAAGCCACAGCGGCAGGGGTTCATGGCGGCGATGAGCTGGAAGCGGGCGGGCCAGGTGACATGCGCGTTGGCCCGCGCGATCACGGCGCGGCCACTCTCCATGGGCTGGCGCAGCGATTCCAGCGCGGGGCGCGGGAACTCCGGCCATTCGTCCAGGAACAGCACCCCATGATGCGCCAGGCTGATCTCGCCGGGACGGCCCTTGTTCCCACCGCCGATCAGCGCAGCCTGGCTCGCGGAATGGTGGGGGTCGCGAAAGGGCGGGCGCGTCAGCAGGCGGCCGTCGCGCAGCAGCCCGGCCACGGAATGCACGAGGGAGAGTTCCAGCGCCTCCTCCGGCGCGAGGTCCGGCAGCAGTCCGGGCAGGCGCTGGGCCAGCATGGACTTGCCCGCGCCGGGCGGGCCCACCAGCAGCAGGTTGTGGCCGCCGGCGGCGGCGATTTCCAGCGCGCGCTTGGCCGTCTCCTGCCCCTTCACCTCCGAGAGGCAGGGACCGCGCCAGGGTTCGGGGGCGAGGTGCGGCGGTGCGGGCGGCGCCAGCACCTGCACGCCGCGGAAGTGGTTGAGCAAGGCCGGAAGGTCGGCCGGCGCCAGCACCTGGCCGCGCCCGGCCCAGGCGGCCTCGGCACCCTGAGGCGCGGGGCAGATCAGGCCGAGGTTGCGCTGCGAGGCGCCGAGTGCGGCCGGCAGCACGCCCGCCACCGGCAGCAGCGCGCCATCCAGCCCGAGCTCGCCCAGCGCCGCGAAACCCGCCAGCTCCTCGCGCGGCAGCACGTCCATGGCGGCGAGCAAGGCCAGCGCGATGGGCAGGTCGTAATGGCTTCCCTCCTTGGCGAGGTCGGCCGGCGCCAGGTTCACCAGGATGCGCTTGGGTGGCAGCGAGAGGCCGAGGCCGGTCAGCGCCGCCCGCACCCGCTCGCGCGATTCGCCCACCGCCTTGTCGGCCAACCCCACGACGAGGAAGGCGGGCAGGCCGGAGGCGAGCTGCACCTGCACCTCCACCGGCACCGCCTCGATGCCGGCGAAGGCGAAGGTGGCCACCCGCGCGAGGCTCATGCGGCGGCGCGCACCTTCCCCATGTAGCCATCCAGATGCGCGGGATCGAGCCAGCGGGTGACGCTGACGATGTCACCCTCCGGCTCCATCCAGGTCGTGTTGCCGCCGGCGCCGGAGAAGCAGACCGCGCCCTCGCTCGCACTCGGCCATTTGGTGCGGCCGGTGTTGAGCCAGAACAGGAAGCCGTAATGCGGGTTCAGCGCGCAGGGCGTGCGGCAGAGGTCCAGCCATTCCTTGGAGATCAGGCGCCGGCCCTGCCACTCGCCATCCGCCGCCACCAGCAGACCGACGCGGGCCTGGTCCTCGGCGGAGATGAAGATGCCCCCACCCCAATGGCCGCCGCCCGAGACGCTCTCGATGACCTGCCCGCCGATCTCGACGCCGGAGGTCGAATAGCCATGCCAATGCCAATCCGCGCTGGCGCCGATCGGGTCCATGATCCGCTCGCGCCACACATCGGGCAACGCACGGCGGAACAGCAGCAGCAGCCCGAGCGAGAGCGCGTTCACGCGCACGTCATTGTATTCCCAATAGGCGCCGGGCGCTTGCAAGGGCCGCGTGCTGCGCTTCTTGCCCTGCCCTTCCACGCCCAGGTTGCGGCCGCGATCAATCAAATCGCTCTTGCCGAAGAGCGTGCCTTCCCATTCGGAGGTGTTGGTCAGCAGATGCCGCCAGGTGATGCGGCCATTCTGCGCGCCCTCGAAGGCCGGGTGGGCCGCGCGGCGGCGCACCTCCTCATCCAGGTCCGGCAGCAACCCGTCCTGCACGGCCAGCCCCGCCAGCATGGCGAGGTAGGACTTGGCCACGCTGAAGGTCATGTCGGCGCGGTTCGTGTCGCCCCATTCGGCCACGCGCTGCCCGCGCTGGAAGAGGATGCCGGCCGGGCCGCCGCGCGGGGCCGTCGGGCCCAGCACCGCGTTGTCCGGCGCGGGCTCGAAGAAGCCGCTTTCCAGATGCGCCAGGATGTCGCGCGGCCAGGGGGTTTCGTGCGCCTGCGCGTGCGCCACCGCTTGCTCGAAGCTCATGTCAGCTTGCCCTTGGGGCCAGGCAGCTCGATCTCGATGGCCAGCGTGGAAAGGTCCGCGCCGCGCTCCAGGTTCACCTGCACCTTCTCGGGGTCCACCGCCACGTAGCGCGTGACGACGGCGACGAGTTCCTGCTGCATCTTGGGCAGGAAATCCTCCCGGGTGCGGGAGACGCGCTCGTGGCTGATGATGACCTGCAGCCGGTCCTTGGCCAGGTTGGCGTTGCTCGCGGCCGCCGCTTCCTCGCGCCGCGTGCGGAAGAAGTTCAGCCAGCTCATGCCGCCCTCCCGCCGAACAGGCGCCCGAAGAAGCCCTTCTTCTTCTCGGCCTCGATGAAGCGGTGCGGCTTCTCCTCGCCCAGGAAGCGCGCCACGGCGTCCGCATAGGCCTGGCCCGCGGGGCTCTCGCTGTCCAGGATCACGGGGTTGCCGCTGTTGCTGGCCTTCAGCACGCTCTCGCTCTCCGGGATCACGCCCAGCAGCGGGATGGCCAGGATTTCCAGCACGTCGTCCAGCTTCAGCATCTCGCCGCGCTCCACGCGCGCGGGGTCGTAGCGGGTCAGCAGCAGATGCTGCTTCACCGGGTCCTTGCCTTCCTCGGCGCGCTTGGACTTGGATTGCAGCACGCCCAGGATGCGGTCGCTGTCGCGCACCGAGCTGACCTCGGGGTTGGTCACCACCACGGCGGCATCGGCAAAATAAAGGGCCAGCAGCGCGCCCTTCTCGATTCCCGCCGGGCTGTCGCAGAGGATGTAGTCGAACTCCTTCGACAGCTCCTCGATGATGCCCTGCACGCCCTCGCGCGTCAGCGCGTCCTTGTCGCGGGTCTGGCTGGCGGGAAGGATGGACAGGCCATCCACCCGCTTGTCGCGGATGAGGGCCTGGTTGAGCTTCGCCTCGCCCTGGATGACGTTCACGATGTCGAACACCACCCGCCGCTCGACCCCCATGATGAGGTCGAGGTTCCGCAGCCCCACGTCGAAATCAATGACGACGGTCTTCTTGCCCCGCTGCGCGAGGCCGGTGGCGAAGGCGGCGGAGCTGGTGGTCTTGCCCACGCCCCCCTTGCCCGATGTGACGACGATCACCTGCGCCATGAAGAAATCCCCTCCCGTTTGGGTCGGCTCAGCCGATCGGGCTGAACCGAAGCTGTTCGCCCTCCAGCCGGACGATCGCGCCGCGGCCGATGGGTGTGCCCGAAAGCCCGTCGCGCACGGCGTAGAAGCCGGCGATGGCGACGAGTTCCGGGTCGAAAACCTGTGCGAAGATGCGTGCCTCGCCATCATCGCCGGCACCCGCCACGGCCCGGCCGCGCAGCGCGCCGTAGATATGCACGTTGCCGTCCGCGATCACCTCCGCCCCGGCATTGACGGTGCCGATGACGACGAGGTCGGCCCCCTGGGCATGGACGCGCTGGCCGGCGCGGATGTTCTGCTCCACCACCAGCGTGCGCGCGGCGGCGGCCATGGGGGCCGGCGCGGGGGCGGCGGCGGGCGGTGGGTTCATGGCGACGGGGGGTGCCGCGACGGGGGCCGGGGCCTGCACCTCCGTCTCCTTCTGCCCGGCGGGGCGCAGGGTGGGCAGGCCCGCGCCGGCGGCCGCCGCGCGCTGCATCTGCGTGCCGCCCGTGACGCCGATGGGCAGGATTTCCAGCGCGCGCAGCCCCTGGATCAGCGCGGGGAAGTCCACCCGGTCATCGCCCAGGTCATCGAGGCCGATGGCGATGGGCGCGAAGCGCAGGAAGCCCGGCGCCTTCTGGAACTGGTCACCCAGGGCGGGCAGCACCTCCTCGATGCGGCCCGTGAGCAGCCGCAGGGTCAGCAGGCTGTAATTGCTCGCGCGCAGGCGGAAGCTTTCCGGCATGGGGGAGGGCCTCGCGGCGACGGACATGGGGCTGTGTGTCATCCAGGCTGCAACGCGCCTGCATAGCCGCCCCGCGCGCCGGAGCGAAGCCCTTCCCGCCGCCTGCCCAGTGGAAACCGGGGATGAACCGCGACATCCTGCGCCCGAGCCAACCGAAAGGACCCCCGCGTGAGAGCACCGCCCGGCCGCCGCGCCGACGACAGACGGTTCCGCCCCATGGCGACCCACTGGATGGAAGATGGCATCCACGGCCACACGCAGATGTCACCCGCCCGGTGCGGGATGCGGCCGGAGCACCGGGCATGACCGAGCGCAAGCCACCGGCCCGCCTGGCGGAGTTCCCGCACCACTGCCCGATCACGACGCGGTGGGCGGACAATGATGCCTATGGGCACATCAACAACGTTGTCTTCTATGGATTTTTCGACACGGCGGTGAATCGCTGGCTCATCTCGGTGGGCGCCCTCGACATCGCGAACAGCGCGGCCGTCGGCCTCGTGGTGGAGACGACCTGCCGCTACCGGAAGCCGCTTGCCTATCCGCAGGATGTCATCGTGGGGTTGCGCCTCGCCCGGCTCGGCAACACGTCGGTCAGCTACGACCTGGCCGTGTTCGGATCGGGAGACGAAGAGGCGGCGGCGGAGGGACGGTTCACCCATGTCTATGTGGACCGGACGGAACAATCCCGCACCGTGCCCGTGCCGGATGTGCTGCGCCGCGCGGCGGAAGCCTTGTTGACATGACCCCCCACCGATGACCCCGTTGGCCGACCGGCGGGCGCTGCTGGCCCCGCCGCTGCTCGGACTGCTGGCGGGCGGGGTTCTCTGGGCGCTGGGCCATGCGCCGGGCGCGGCCTTCGCCATGGGCGCCCTGCCCGTGCTGGCCCTCCTGCTGGCCGAGATGGCGCGCAGCCTGCGCGGGGGCGATTTCGGGCTGGACCTGATCGCCGCGCTCGCCATCGGCTTCGGGCTGGTGATGGACGAGAACCTCGCCGCCAATGTGGTCGCGCTGATGTATGCCGGCGGGCAATTCCTGGACGACCACGCCCGCCACCGCGCCAGCGCCGAGATGACGGCCCTGCTGGCCCGCCAGCCCCGCACAGCGCTGCGCCACGGCCCCGCGGGCCTGGAGGAGGTGCCCCTCGCCGCGCTGCGCCCCAATGACCGGCTGCTGATCCCGCGCGGGGCGGTGCTGCCGGTGGATGGCGTGCTGGAGGGCGAATCGGCCCTGCTGGACACGGCCGCCGTGACAGGCGAACCGCTTCCCCTGCGCGCCGCCCGCGGCGACGCCCTGCTCTCCGGCTGCGCCAATGCCGGCGAGGCCTTCGACCTGCTGGCCACCACCGATGCCGAGGCCAGCACCTATGGCGGCATCCTCCGCCTGGTGCGCGCCGCGCAGGAAAGCCGCGCCCCCATGGCGCGCCTCGCCGACCGCTGGGCGCTGGGCTTCCTGGCGCTGACCCTGACCCTTGCCGGCGGCGCCTGGGCCGTGACGGGCGAGGCCACGCGGGCGCTGGCCGTGCTGGTGGTCGCCACCCCCTGCCCGCTGATCCTGGCCGTGCCGGTGGCGCTGATGGCGGGGCTCTCGCGCGCGGCCAAGCTCGGCGTGCTGGTGAAGTCGGCCGCGGCGCTGGAGGCCATGTCGCGCATCCGCGTCGTCATCATGGACAAGACCGGCACGCTGACGCGCGGCCAGGCGGAGCTGGTGGCCCATGCCGGCGGCGATGACATGCTGCGCCTCGCGGCCAGCCTGGACCAGGCCTCCACCCACCCCATCGCCCGCGCGCTGGTGGGGGCGGCGCGGGCGCGGGGGTTGGCCCTCGTCACGCCCGAATCGGTGCGCGAAACCCCGGGCGAGGGGCTGGAGGGCGTGGTGGCGGGCCAGCGCGTCCTGGTGGGCGGCGCGGGGTTCGTGCAGGCCCACGCCGCCGGCCCCCCGCCGCCGCTGGACGCGGAGGAAGGGCTGGCGGGTGCCACCCGCTCCCTCGTCGCCGTGGAGGGGCGCATGGCGGGCGTGCTGCTCTTCGCCGACCGGCTGCGGCCGGAGGCGCCTGCGCTCGTCGCTTCCCTGCGGCAACAGGGCGTGGCGCGGGTGGAGCTGGCCTCGGGCGACACCGAGGCGCGCGTCATCGCCATCGGCCGTGCCGTGGGCGCCGACGCGGCCCATGCCCGGCTGGACCCCTCCGGCAAGGTCGCCCTGCTGCACGCCGCCCGCGCCCATGGCCCGGTGATGATGCTGGGCGACGGGCTGAACGACGCGCCCGCCCTGGCGGCCGCCGATGTGGGCGTGGCGGTCGGCGTGCGGGGGGCCGCCGCCGCCCAGGCGGCCGATGCGGTGCTGCTGGGCGAGGGCCTGGGGCGCCTGGCCGAAGTGCTGGCCGCCGCCACCCGCGCGCGCGCCATCGCGCGGCAGAGCGTGGTGGCGGGCATCGGTCTCTCCACCCTCGGCATGGTCGCGGCGGCGGCCGGCTACCTCACCCCCGTGCAGGGCGCCTTGTTGCAGGAGGCGATTGACGTGGCGGTGATTCTCAATGCCCTACGTGCGCTGAGAGCCTGACCACCAAGGGGAGATTCCATGCCAAAGCTTACGCGCCTCGCCATCCTGGACGACTACCAGGGCGTCACCCTCGCCATGGGCCCCTGGGAGAAGCTGCCCCACATCGAGACCACCGTCTTCCGCGACACGCTGCACGACCAGGAGGCGCTGGTGGCGCGCCTCGCCCCCTTCGACGCCATCCTCGCCATGCGCGAGCGCACGCCCTTCCCCGCCGCCCTGCTGGAGCGCCTGCCGAACCTGAAGCTGCTGATTACCACGGGCGAACGCAACCGCGGCATTGACGCCGCCGCCTGCGCCGCGCGCGGCATCACCTTCAGCGGCACGCCGAGCTTCGGCGCGCCGACCGTGGACGTGACCTGGGGGCTGATTCTCTCCCTCGCCCGCGGCATCCCGGCCCAGCAGGAGGCGTTGCGCGCCGGCCGCTGGCAGACCGCGGTGGGCATGGAACTGCAAGGGCGCACGTTGGGCCTGCTCGGCCTGGGCAAGCTCGGCCAGAGGGTGGCGAAGGTGGGCCAGGCCTTCGGCATGAAGACCATCGCCTGGAGCCAGAACCTCACCGCCGAGGCCGCCGCCGCCCATGGCGTGACCCGGGTGGAGAAGGCGGAGCTGTTCGCGGGTGCCGATGTGCTCTCCGTCCATCTCATCCTGTCCGAGCGGTCGCGCGGGTTGGTGGGGGCGGCGGAACTGGCGCTGATGAAGCCCACCGCCTTCGTGGTGAACACCTCGCGCGGGCCCATCATTGACCAGGCGGCGCTGATCGCGGCCCTGGCGGAAGGGCGCATCGCGGGCGCGGGCATTGATGTCTTCGACATCGAGCCGCTGCCCATGGACCACCCTCTCCTCTCCGCGCCCAACACGGTGCTGACGCCGCATCTGGGCTATGTGGCGCAGGAGAATTACCGCAGCTATTTCGCGGGCGCGGTGGAGGCCATCCAGGCCTATGAGGCGGGCAGCCCCATCCGCGTCATCACGGGCTGAACCACCGGGAAAGGTGGACAGGGGCGGCGCGGCGGTGTGTGCTGCGCCGCAAAACCCCGAGGTGGCACGGATGAAGCTGGCGAATGGTCTCGACTGGGCAAGCCTGACCCAGCGTGAGCGCGACGACGCCTATGACAACCGCAAGGCCGTGGCGGACAGCCCCACGCTGACCGAGGAACGCAACCAGGCTTCCGAAGCCTTCCGCGCCGCCCATCCCGACCACCTGAACCTCGCCTATGGCCCGGGCGAGCGCGAGGCCTGGGACCTGTTCCCGGGCCGCGACCCCTCGGCCCCCGTGCTGGCCTTCATCCATGGCGGCTACTGGCAGTGGAACCGCCGGCAGGACTTCGCCTGCGTGGCCGAAGGCGCGCTGGCCATGGGCTGGGGTGTGGCACTCTGCGGCTACAGCCTGGCGCCCGAGGCCACGCTGACGCGCATCGTCTGGCAGGTGAACACCGCGCTGGACTGGCTCTCCGCGCATGGCGCCGAGCATGGCATGGGCGGGCCGCTGGTGCTGTCCGGCTGGAGCGCGGGCGGGCACCTGACGGCGCTGGGCGCCGAACACCCCTCGGTGAGCGCCGCCGTCGCCATCTCGGGCATCTTCGAACTGGGGCCGATCCGCGACACCTATCTCAACGCCGCGCTGAAGCTGACCGATGACGAGATCATCAACCTCTCTCCCATGCGGCGGCCGGTGGTGATGAAGCCCATGGCCATCGTGCATGGCGGGGCGGAACTGCCCGAACTCTGCCGCCAGTCGCGTGACTTCCACGCGCGGCGCGCGGCGGCGCAGGCACCTGGCCCGCTCTGGCCGGTGCCGGGGGCCGATCATTTCCGTGTGCTGGAAGCGTTGCGCCGGCCCGATGGCCTGCTGCTGCGCGTGGCGGCGGAGATGCTGCGATGATCGTGACCCTGGACAGCCTCCGCGCCCGCCTCGCGGCCGGCACGCCCGCCGCGACCATCGCCGCAGAGGCGCTGGCGCGCATCGCGGAATTCAACGACCCCGCGCTGTTCCTGCACCTGCGCCCCGAGGCCGACATCATGGCCGAGGCGGCGCACCTGCCGCGCGGCCCGCTGCACGGCATCCCTTTCGTGGTGAAGGACAATATTGACGTGGCGGGCCTGCCCACCACCGCCGCCTGCCCGGACTTCGCCCATGTGGCCGAGGCCGATGCGCCGGCCGTGGCGCGGCTGCGGGCCGCGGGCGCCTTGCTGCTGGGCAAGGTGAACCTGGACCAGTTCGCCACCGGGCTGAACGGCACGCGCAGCCCCCATGGCACGCCGCGCAACGCCATCCGGGCGGAACTGATTCCGGGCGGCTCCTCCTCCGGCTCGGCCACGGCGGTGGCCGCCGGCATCGCGGCCTTCAGCCTGGGGACGGACACGGCGGGCTCCGGCCGCGTGCCGGCGGCGGCACAGAACATCGTGGGCCTGAAGCCCTCCCTCGGGCTGATCCCGACGCGCGGCGTGGTGCCGGCCTGCCGTTCGCTCGATGTCGTCTCCATCTTCGCGCATTCTGTGGCCGATGCGGCGGCCGTGCTGGAAGTGGCGGCCGGGCCGGACGGCGAGGATCCCTACAGCCGCCCCGCCCCCGCCACCTGGCGCGCCCTGGACGCGCCGCCGGCCTCGCCACGCCTCGCCGCGCCGCTGGAGGAACAGCTCGTCTTCGACACGCCGGGCGATGCGGCGGTGTTCCACGCCACCCTGGCCCGCGCCGAGGCCATGGGTGCCACCATCCGCCGCGTGGACATCGCGCCCCTGCTGGAGGTGGCGCGCCGCCTCTATGACGGCGCCTGGGTGGCCGAGCGCACAGCGGCGCTGCGGGAATGGGTGGTGCGCCGGCCGCAATCCCTGCACCCCGTCACGCGCGAAATCCTGGAGGGCGGGCTCGAGCGCCGCACGATTGACGCCTTCGACGACTTCCACGCGGCGGCGCAGGCGCGGCTGCTGGCGCGGCGCCTCTTCGCCGAGGTGGACGCGCTGCTGCTGCCCACCTGCCCCGGCATCCCGACACTCGCCGCCATGGAGGCGGCCCCGATCGCGGCCAATTCGCGCCTGGGCACCTACACGAATTTCGTGAACCTCTGCGACCTGGCAGCACTCGCCGTGCCGGCGGGCTTCCGGGCCGATGGCGCGCCGGCCGGCGTCACGCTGGTCGGGCCGGCGCACAGCGAGGGGCGGCTGTGCGGGATGGGCGCGGCCATCCATCACGCGGCAGGCATCGGGCCGCTGCCGCCCACGCCAGCGCCCTTGGCGCCGCACGAGCTCGCGCTCTTCGCCATCGGCGCGCACATGGCCGGCCTGCCCCTGAACCGGCAATTGCTCGGTCATGGCGGGCGTTTCCTGCGCGCGGCCCGCACGGCGCCGGCCTACCGCCTGCACGACCTCGGCAACCGGCCGGGCATGGTGCGGGTGGCCACGGGCGGCGGGATGATCGCGGGCGAGGTCTGGGCGCTGCCCGCCGCCAGCATCGGGCCTTTCCTCGCCGAAATCCCGCCGCCGCTGGGCTTCGGCCAGGTGGCGCTGGAGGATGGCAGCCGCATCCTGGGCTTCCTGGCCGAGGCGGAGGGGGTGGCCAGCGCGCCCGACATCACGGCACTTGGCGGCTGGCGGGCCCACCTGGCAAGCCGGGGCTGAGGGGGCGGCGGCGCCTGGGCGGCGCGAGGTCGGCCCGTCCGGTGGCGGAAAGCTCCCGCAGCGCCTGGGCAAGGCCGGCCGGCGTGGCCGGGCCGGAAGCCGCGTTCCAGTAGGCGGGCGTCCGCTTGTAGGCCAGCGGCACGTGGAACTGGACATGGCGCAGCGCGATCCGGCGCGGCAGGATGCTGATCGGCGCCGCGCCCGCTTCCCCTGAGGCCGCACGCAGCCCGGCGGCCACCATGCGCGTGAGCAGCCCGGGGCCCGTCTTGGACCAGGGGCTGTCATGGTCGCGGCGCACCAGGGCCTGCCGTGCCGCGACCGCCGCCTGTGCCAGCACCGGGTGATGCGGCGTCGCCATCAGGAAGTTGTTGGCGATCACGCCACCGGGTTCGCGGAACACGACAAGCCCCGTCCGCCCCTGCACCAGCGGAGCGAGGGGCATGATGAGGCGATCATCGCAATCGGCATAGATGCCGCCTCGGACCAGCAGGAAGCACAGCCGGAAAAAGTCGCTTTCCTCCGCCGGATGCCGCGCGAGGCGAAGGGCACGGCTCCATTCCGGACCGAGATGCGCGCGCAGGAAGTGCTGGGCGCTGTTCCGGTCGAAGAGGTGGTGCTCGAACCCCGGCGCCCCGCGCCAGCTCTCGATGAGGGGCCGCAGGCCGGCGGGAGGGTGGCCCGTGTCCCAGTACTGCATGATGTGCCAGGGCATGCGGTCCTGTGGCGGGGACGGCGATGCGGAGGCGGCGGCGGGCTCGGCCACCCAGGCGTCCACTTCCCGAATGGCGGCACCCAGGAACTGCGCGGCCCCGGCGGTCGCGTCGCCCATGCCCTCCATCTGGTGCTCGATGAGGCGCAGCCCGTTCAGGCTCGCATGGCGGTGCAGCACCTGGCGCGAAGCGAGGGGGGCCGGTGCCTGCAGCAGGAGGTCTCGGGCCTCGTCGAAACGGCCCAGCCGGATCAGCGCCGTAAAGCCAACTTCGACCATTCCGGCCTCCCTGCGTCCCGCGGGAAGCCGGTCCAGCATGCCGACCGCCGCCTCGGCCTCGTCCAGTGCGACCAGCACGGGAACGGCGATGCGCCGCGCCTCCGCCGGCGGCAGGGCGTCGGAGGCCAGCAGGTGCCGCAGCGCCTCCCGCGCCGCGGCCTCCTCGCCCGCCGCCACAAGGTCCAGCAGCCAGCGCCGGCGGAGGGCGGCATGGGCGGGATAGCTGCGGACGGCCCGTCGGAGATAGCGCAGGGCGAGCCGGCGCAGCCCCGCCTCCAACAGCAGGGCATTGATCCAGAGCACCTCCTCCGGCGGGCGGGGGGGCGTGCGTTGGCGCAGGCGCAGGGCGGGTCCGGCCCCGTCGCGCAGCGCGGCCGCCGCCAGGTCGAAGCCGGGGCGCTCGGCCTCGACCACCGCCTCGCGCAGATGCCGCGCCCAAGCCTCGGCGGCCGCGGCGTCCAGGGCGTGAACGGACAGGAGAATGTCGCGCGCCGCGGCAAGGCCGAGGTCGCGCCGCGTCAGCAGCGCGTCGAGGAGCGCACTGGCTTGCGACCCGAGGCCCTGCATCCCTGCCATCCGGTAGAGGCACAAGAGGACCGGCGGGGCCACTTCCCCCGCCGCGGCGCAGACGAGATCGAGCCAGCCCCGCCATTCGGGTTCCGCGGACCGCTCGCCCATATGGCAGAGAAGCCGGGCCAGCGCGTCGGCCAGGCCCGCCCCGCCGCCCCCGGCAGGGGCCGGCGCCCGCCCGGCGAGGCATGCCGCCGCGCGCACGGCGAAGCGGCGCTGCGCCTGGGCATCGCCTTGCCAGATGGCGCAATGGAGGCCAATGAAGATGGCCTCCACGCAGGCGGGGTCGCCTGCCAGGACCTGTTCGAGCACGGCGAGGCCCGCCGCATGCTCGCCCACCGCATGATGCGCCCGTGCCAGTTGCAGGGCGAGTTCGGGGTTGCCGGCAGGGTCGGCGCCGAACGCCAGCAGCATGTCCCGGGCCGCCTCGGGCCGGCCCGCCCGGTGCAGCAGCCGTGCCAGGACGACACGCGGTGCGGGATCGTCCGGCAGCAGGGCGATGGTCTGTTCGGCCCGCGCCAGTGCCGCCGGCAGGTCCTCCGAGACGAAGGCCATGTGCAGCCGGAAGAGCAGCGCGCCGCGGTGGCCGGGCCGAAGCGCGAGAAAACGGTCGAAGGCCTCGCGGGCCGCGGCATGCGCGCGCAGCATCCAGTGGCCCATTGCCACCTCGTGCAGCAGGCCCGGATGGTGCGGCAGGGCCGCGAGCCGAGGCAGCAGCAGCGCCAGCGCCTCCTCCGCGCGCCCGGCCCCGCGGAGCTCCTGCGCGCGGCCCAGCGCCGCGGCCAGGGCCGCCTCGGCAGGCGGAGGGAGTGCGGAATGCCCGTTCATCGCGTCACCGGCGGGGCAGGATCGAACGGCCGGCCCCGCGTCAGGCCCTGCGGCGCCGCGCCAGGCCGAGGCGGTCCATCAGCGCTTCCCGCTCGGCTGCCAGCTCCGCGCCGAAGGAAGGCAGGCCGAGCCTTGCCCGCAGCCGGTCGGGGAGCATCCGCTGCGCAGAGACGCGCGGGCGGGGCATCTCGCCGATCAGCCGCTCGGCGCCGTAGAGGTCGAGGTATTCCTGGTAATTGTCGAAATGCCGGCGCGTCACGTAGTCCACGAAGGTCTCAGCCGGCGCGCCATTGGCCAGGACCACCTCA
>DASYHU010000033.1:0-670475 GCA_035998215.1 Roseococcus sp.
CTGCAGCAGATCCCCGCCTGGTTCGAGGACTACAACACCATCCATCCCCACTCCGGCTTGCGCATGCGCTCGCCGCGTGAGTTCATCGCCCTGCAGTCAGCCAACCAAGCCGCCTGTCCGGTTTGATGGGGGCCACTCCACGGTCACGCTGGAAGGCGATGCCGCCCATCAACGCATGGTCTTCACCGACACAGGCCCGCCCTTCGACCCCACCCAGGCCCCGCCGCCGCCGCCCGCCACGGATTTCGACATGCTGGACATCGGCGGGCGCGGGCTGCTGCTGGTGCGCCGCTTCGCCACCACCATGGCCCATGCGCGCGCGGATGGCCGCAACCGGCTGGAACTCACCTTCGGGTGATTGCGCCGGCGCGGCAGGCGCCTAACCTGCCCTTCGAGGAAACATCCACGAGAGGCACGCGATGAACGCGGACACCCAGCTTGCGCCGGCACAGGTGGTGGAGACCTGGCTGCGCCATTTCAACGCGGCCCAAGGGGCGGCGCCAGGCGAGGAGGCGGCGTTGGCCCCCCTCTTCCGCGAGGACGGCCATTGGCGTGACCTGCTGGCGCTCACCTGGAACTTCGTCACCCATAGCGGGCGTGACGCCACGCTCGCGGCCCTCGCCCCTGCGCTGCGCCAGGCCGGCGCGCGGGGCTTCGCCGTGGCCGAGGGCCGCTGCCCGCCGCGCCGCGTCGAGCGCGCGGGCGAGGCCTGCATCGAGGCCATCCTTCGCTTCGAGACGGATGTGGGCGAGGGTGCGGGCATTCTCCGCATCAAGGCCGAGGACAGCTTCGCGACACCCCCCGCCGCCTGGACGCTGATGACCGCGCTGCACAGCCTGCGCGGCCATGACGAGGAAAGCGTGCGCCTCTCCCGCGAGGAACCCGCCTTCGAGCGCGACTTCCGCGGCCCCAACTGGCTCGACAAGCGGCTGGAGGCGCGGCTCTACAAAGACCGCGACCCCGCCGTGCTGATCGTGGGCGGCGGCCATGCCGGGCTGGGCGCGGCCGCCAGCCTGAAGGCGCTGGGGGTGGAGGCGCTGGTCGTGGACCGCATGGCGCGCATCGGCGACAACTGGCGCCTGCGCTACCACGGGCTGAAGCTGCACAACTCCCTGGGCAGCAACCACATGCCCTACCTGCCCTTCCCGGACACCTGGCCCACCTACATCCCGAAGGACAAGATCGCGAACTGGCTGGAATTCTATGTCGAGGCGCTGGAACTCGATTTCTGGACCCGCACGAGCTTCGAGGGCGCGACCTTCGACGAGGCGGCGCAATGCTGGAACGCCACGCTGAAGCTGGAAGATGGCAGCACGCGCGTCATGCGCCCGCGGCACATCATCATGGCCACCAGCGTCTCCAGCGTGCCCAAGCTGCCGGACATCCCCACACTCGGGAACTTCCAGGGCAAGGTGCTGCATTCCAGCCAGTTCAAGGATGGCGCGGAATGGGAAGGCCGGCCCGTGATGGTCTTCGGCACCGGCACCAGCGCGCATGACATCACGCAGGATCTGCACGGCAATGGCGCGCATGTGACGATGGTGCAGCGCAGCCCGACCCTGGTGACGAATGTGGAACCGGCCGCGCAGCTCTATGACGGCATCTATTACGGCCCTGGCCCGGTGCGCGAGGACCGGGACCTCATCAACACCTCCTTCCCGCTGCCGGTGATGAAGCGGGCGCACCAGATCCTCACCGCGAAATCGCGCGAGCTGGATGCGGAGCTGCTGGCGGGGCTGGAGCGCGTGGGCTTCCGCCTCGACTTCGGCGAGGATAACACCGGCTGGCCGCTGAAATACCGCACGCGCGGCGGCGGCTACTACTTCAACGTGGGCGCCTCCGAACTGCTGATCCGGGACGAGGTGGGGCTGATCCAGTATCACGACATCGCCCACTTCGCGGCGGATGGCGTGGTGATGAAGGACGGCACGCGAAAGCCCGCCGAACTCATCGTGCTCGCCACCGGCTACAAGGGGCATGAGCACATGGTGAACGCCTTCTTCGGCCCGGAGGTGGCCAAGCGCGTGGGCCAGGTCTGGGGCTTCGACATGCCCCGGCAGGAACTCGCGAACATGTGGCACCGCACGCCGCAGCAGGGGCTGTGGTTCACGGGCGGCGCGTTTTCGCAGGTGCGGATGTATTCGCGCTATATCGCGCTGCAGATCAAGGCGCAGGAGTTGGGGTGGGTGTGAGAGGATGACGCAGACCCTGAACTTAACTCATCGAAAGAACAAGAACACCTACACCACACCTCAATTTCTGGTTATAAAAAACCTAAATCATCATACTATTCATAATTGGGAAGCCCAAGCCTAAGAAAGGCCACATCGGATCCCTTTACCTGAATATAAGCAGATTGTATGCCCACATTCGGTATGGATCCGGAGAAATAGGGCCTCATCAACTCACGTCCAGAATATTCTGGATCTTTAGGCGGCAGATCATAACTTCTACCACTTAAAATATCCCATACCCGACTGGAACGATTAGCCCATAGCAAAATTTCATGTTCACAATCCTTGCGCAAGGCTGATGCGATCATATCGGGACTTTCAGCCAATAGTTTCCTCGCGTGCTTTAACCGAGGTCCCAAATCCGCCTCGGTTGGCATCGTACCCCCATGAAATAGGCTATCTCGAACTTTACCAGCCAACTCAATATGATCGAATTCAAAATCGATAGGATTTCCATTTTTATACAGAGTAAATTTCGGAATATCCAAAGTTTCAAAATATCCCCGCATAAATCGAATTATTGTTCTACTACCAACCTTCGCTGAATTTGGCTTTCTTGCAAAGTGGGCCGCAATGGGAGATGCCATATATTCAAGCAAAGAAAACATGGCCGCAATTCGTAACAATTCATCATTCAATTGGGTATTTCTATTGTACATTCGAATATATCTATAAAGACGTTCATCATCAGACCGCTTAGTAATGCAAAGCTTTAAGAAATCTATATCAATTGGATCAAATTCATTTCTTTTAATGCCTCGCTGGTAATTCGGCGCAAGAAATTCACACGAATTTTTATGCACATAACTCCAGTTAATACGCATAATTGGATATAACAGACCACCAACATACAACCCGACAAGATCACGATATTCATTGACTACCGCAGAACCTCCTGTAGAGGCTAAATTCAATTCAGAAAGTGAAAATCCCGCAAATACATTTAGAATAATCTCATTAAACTCCTTGCCTTGATCAGACGCCTGCCTTCTAAAACGATCATCAGTTTTAATCCCAATTGCATTTATAAGTCTTATGCCAAATTCTATATTTTGAATATTCCCTAAACTTCCAATACTAAAAGATGATACATTCTCGCTTATTCTTAGTGTTTTATTTAACCCTGGACCAATGCATACCTCGGCAAAGGTGGGGCGAGATTTTACAAATGCCCCGATTTCACGAGCCATCTCCTTAAGTCCCATAAATATCTCTCCATATATATGGTGCACACGGCAATACCCTATTGGAAAATCTTTTCTCTAATAGAGCGCCTGTTCGTGGACTTGGGCTGAATTCGTGCTAACACAAACGAGCAAAATGCCGCTTTGGGCGGCAGCAGATTGACTGCCTTGGTAAGATAGTAAGACTGTAAGATGGTAAGGCGGCCCAACCCGGGCCGCCCCACCTTCCGAAGCGTTCAGTCGCGCTCCACACACATCGCCACACCCATGCCCCCGCCGATGCACAGCGTGGCCAGGCCCTTCTTCGCATCCCGCCGCTGCATCTCGAACAGCAGCGTGGTCAGCACGCGCGCGCCGCTGGCGCCGATGGGGTGCCCCAGCGCGATGGCCCCGCCATTCACGTTCACCTTCGACGTGTCCCAGCCGAGGTCCTTGTTCACCGCGCAGGCCTGCGCCGCGAAGGCCTCGTTGGCCTCGATCAGGTCCAGGTCCGCCACCGTCCAGCCCGCCTTCTGAAGCGCCTTGCGCGAGGCCGGGATGGGCCCCGTGCCCATGATCGACGGGTCCACCCCCGCGGTCGCCCAGGAGACGATGCGCGCCATGGGCGTGATGCCGCGCTTCTTCGCTTCCTCGGCGCTCATCACCACCAGCGCCGCCGCGCCGTCATTGATGCCCGAGGCATTGCCGGCCGTGACCGTGCCATCCTTGGCGAAGGCCGGGCGCAGCTTGCCCAGCACCTCCAGGGTGGTGTCGGGCTTGGGGTATTCGTCCTCGCTCACCACCACCTCGCCCTTGCGGGTCTTGACGGTGACGGGGGCGATCTCGTCCTTGAAGCGGCCGGCCTTCATCGCCTCGCCCGCCTTGCGCTGGCTGTTGTAGGCGAATTCGTCCTGCTCCTGCCGCGTCAGCTGGAACTTCTGGGCCACGTTCTCGGCGGTATTGCCCATGTGGTAACCGTGGAAGGCGTCCCACAGCCCGTCCTTCAGCATGGTGTCCACCAGTTCGAGGCTGCCCATCTTCGTCCCCGCCCGCATGTTGGCCGCGTGCGGCGCCTGGGACATGCTCTCCTGCCCGCCGGCGACGACGATGGTGGCGTCCCCCGTCGCGATCTGCTGGGCGGCCAGCGCCACCGCGCGCAGGCCCGAACCGCAGAGCTGGTTGATGCCGAAGGCCGTGCGCTCGACCGGGATGCCGGCATTCACCGCGGCCTGGCGGGCGGGGTTCTGCCCGGCGCCGGCCTGCAGGATCTGGCCGAGGATCACCTCGTCCACATCGGCGCCCGAGATGCCGGCGCGGGACAGCGCGGCCTCGATGGCGACCTTGCCCAGGTCATGCGCGGCCAGCCCCGCGAGGGCGCCGTTGAAGGCGCCGACAGGGGTGCGCGCGGCGGAAGCGATGACGATGTCCATGGCGAGGACCCTCCGGGGATGGGTGTTTGGCGGAGTTTCGCCCGCCCGCCGCGCGGGCGCAACCAGGAGCGGCGGGGCGGAATTTTCTGGCACGCAAGAGGGGCGCGAGCGTAACATCCACCACCTGATGCCGCGGAGGGTTCCATGGCCTCGATGGTCATCCATGATCGCCGCCTGATCGGTGCGACGCCCACCTGGTACAGCTATGTCTACCAGGTCACCGCCACCTCGCCCATCCGCACCATCGTCGAGACCACGGCGCGGCGGGCCCGGCAGTCACGGCGGCTCGCGCGGCTGCACATCCTCTGCCATGGCTTCGAGGCGAATTGGAGCATCGGCGGGCAGGTCTGCACCCCCACCGCCCATGGCGGCTTCGGCCTGCAACTGGGCATGGAGGGGCTGAGCCTGTTCAACTACGGGCTGACCCGCGCCTGGAACGGGCTGGTGGACGAGATCGTGCTCTTCGCCTGCGCGCCCGCCGACACCTACCGCGAAAATGCCGGCACCTGGGGCGATGGGCGGCGCTTCTGCGGCTATCTGGCGGCCACCACGGGCGCGCGGGTCATCGCGGCGCGGGACACGCAGTATTACCACCACAATGACGGCCCGATTGACTTTGGCGCCTGGGAGGGGCCCGTCTTCGAATACAGCGCGGCCAACCCGGAGGGCGTCCGCATCCAGGACCCCTCGCCCTACCGGGTGCAGCGGTCGCGCGCCACGGCGGCCTGAGGCGGCTACAGCCCGCGCAGCCACCCCAGGAAGGGCCGCCACAGCGCGGTCTCCGCCCCCTGCCCGGCCACCATGCCGATATGCCCGGCCGCCGCCTCATGCACCAAAGCGCCGGGCATCGCGGCCGCCAGAGCCCCGGCCGAGGCCGGGGGCACGATGCGGTCCCGCGCCGGGATGGCGAGGAAGGCGGGCTTGCGCCAGGCGTCGGGCTCCACCGGCAGCCCGGCCACCGCCCATTCGCCGCGCATGGGCGTGTTGGCGCCATACCAGCCGCCGATGGTCTCGCGCGCCACGGGGGCGGCCAGCGGCACCCCGTCATTCAGCCAGTCCTCGAGGGCCACGAAGCGGCGGGCGCGGGGGCTGGCGGGGTCGAGGCGGCCGAAGGCGCGGAACTTTTCCGCGACGCCATAGGGGTCCAGCAGGGCGAACATGGCCTGGAGCGCGTCCACCGGCACGGTGCCCGTGGCTTCCATCACCGGCTCCAGGCCGGGCAGCAGCTTCGCCAGCCGCGCGGCCCCGGGGTCCACATGGAAATCCCAGGGTGTGGCGAGCAGCGCCAGCGCCCGCACCCGCGCGGGCTCGCGGAGCGCGGCGGCCAGGGCCAGCAGCCCGCCCATGCAGTAGCCGGCCAGCACCACGCCCTCGGGTGCCGCCAGCAACGCGCGTTCCAGGCGGCCGGCGATGTGGTCCGTCAGGGTGAAGCGGCGTTCCAGGGCGCCGGGCCAGCCCCAGTCCAGCAGCAGGGGCCGCGCGCCCTGGGCACGGAGGAAGCGCAGGAAGGACGCGTCCTCGTCCAGGTCCAGCACATGGGCCCGGTTCACCAGCGAGGGCACGAACAGCACCGGCGGCCCGGTTCCGCCGTAGTCCAGCAGCCGCGCCGCCCCCTCGCGCCAGATCACGGGTGGGTCTTCCAGGGCGCGCTGGTGCGGGTGGCGGCGATAGGCGGCCAGCCCCTTCAGCAGCGCCGCATCGGCCCGCCACAGCCGCCGCAGCACGGCGGCGCGGAACTGCTCACCCGCGAGAGGGTTTCCGCCTTGGCGCAGTGCGTCGAGCGCGCGGCCGATCCGCGCCGCCTCCGCCCTTCCCTCCCTCGACCTGGGCCAGGCGGCGTTCCAGCTCATCGAGGCGTGCGCGGAGGGCGGCGGCATCATCAGCGCGCTCAGCCCCCGGGCCTGGCTCAGCAGCAGGTGCAGCGGCAGGGGGCGCGGGCCGCGGCGCCTCGGGCCGGTCATGCGCCGCCCAGGCCTTGGCGGCGGCCGCGCCCATGGTGGATTGCGCCCGCCAAAAGGCGGCCATCAGCGCGACGCCGGCGGCCCAGGCCTCGGCCAGCTCCTGGTCCTGGGCGAGCGCCGTCACCTCGCTCTCCCAGAGCGTGATCCAGTCGGCGGCAAGCTGGTCGAGTGGGTCGGGCGGCTCCATCCATGCCTTTGCTGCTTCGGCCGGCGCACAAGCCAGGGGCGGCAGAGACTTATCGCATCCCGGGCCGCGCGTGCTAGAGTTGCGGCCGCAACAAAGCCCGAACGGGGAACGTCACATGTCCGACGAGAGCGCCGCCAGCAAGCCGTCCAAACCCCCGGTGGTGGTGAAGAAGTATGCGAACCGGCGGCTCTACAACACCGAAAGCAGCAGCTACGTCACGCTGGACGACCTCGCGCAGATGATCCGGCAGGGGCGGGATTTCGTGGTTTATGACGCGAAGTCGGGCGACGACATCACCCGCGGCGTGCTGACGCAGATCATCGTGGAGGAGGAGGCGAAGGGCAGCCACCTCCTGCCCGAGAGCTTCCTGCGCCAGCTCATCGGCTTCTACGGCGACAGCCTGCAGGGCGTGGTGCCGCGCTACCTGGAAATGACCATGCAGGGCTTCGCCCGCCAGCAGGAGGAGATGCGGCGCGGCGTGCAGGAGGCCTTCCGCCCCTTCTCGCTGGAGGAAATCAGCACCCGCAACATCGCGATGATGGAGCGCGCGATGAGCCTGTTCAGCCCCTTCCCCGGCCGCAGCGAGGTCGAGGCGCTCAAGGCCGAGAACGCGAAGCTGAAGGAGGAACTGAACCGGCTGCGCGCGAAGGTCTGACGGCTTCGGGTTGAATGTCCATTAATCCAATAGGAATTATCTGGACTCTCATCCGCGCCGTTCGTTAACCTCTCCCTCACCAAGAGCACAGGGAGAGTTCCATGCCTGACAGCCTGCCCCCCGCGGTGGCCGAACCCCTGAACATCGAGCCGCCGGTCTCCGCGCTCGATGCGCCCATCACCCCCAGCCATGTCTTTTTCACCCGCAACAACGGCACCGTGCCCGAGATGGAGCCGGGCTGGACCCTGTCCGTCACGGGCCTGGTCGCGCGCGAACTCACCCTCACCCCCGAGGCGTTGCGCGCCCGCTTCCCCACGGTCGAAATCGTCTCCGTCATGGAATGCGCGGGCAACAACCGCAGCGCCATCACGCCGGCCGTGGACGGGCTGGCCTGGGGCGCGGGCGCCGTGGGCTGCGCGCGCTGGACGGGCGTGCGCCTCGCGGATGTGCTGGAGGCCGCCGGCGTCTCGCCCCGCGCCGTCTATGTGGGCTTCCGCAGCCCGGACCACGTCATCGGCAAGCCGGGGGTCGAGGCGCTGTCGCGCGGGCTGCCCATCGCCAAGGCGCTCTCGCCCGAGACGCTGATCGCCTTCGGGATGAATGGCGCGCCGCTGACGGCCCTGCATGGCGCGCCGCTGCGGATCGTCGCACCTGGCTTCCCCGGCTCGGCCTGGCAGAAATGGCTGCGCGAGATCCTGGTGCTGGACCGCGAGCATGACGGCGCGAAGATGACGGGCCTGGACTACCGCATGCCGCGCCGGCCGCTCCGCCCCGGCGAGGACCCCGCGGGCACGGAGTTCGACATCATCACCGACATGCCGGTGAAAAGCCTGATCACCGCGCCGCTGGAGGGTTTTTCGGCCCCCGGCCCCATTCCGGTGCGCGGCTTCGCCTGGAGCGGCCATGTGCCGGTGGCGAAGGTGGAGGTCTCGGCCGATGGCGGCGCCACCTGGCACCATGCGCGGCTGGAGGCAGGGGCCTCGCCCTGGGCCTGGCGGCGCTTCAAGGCGGAGCTGGCGGTGCCTCCAGGCCCCGTGACGCTGATGGCGCGCGCCACCGACATGGCGGGCAAGACCCAGCCCATGGACCCGCCCTGGAACCCGCGCGGCTATCTCAACAACGCCGTCCAGCGGGTGGGGGGGGTCGTGGCGGGCTGAAGGCCCGCTGCGCCGGGAAGGCGTGGCGGGCTGAAGGCACGCTGCGCCAGAAAAGGCGTGGCGGGCTGAAGGCCCGCTGCGCCGGCTATGTGGCGGCGGGCTGAAGCGCCCTCGCATCACCCTCGGCGGCCAATTGCGCGAGGCTGGTTCCCTCCAGGATGCGCGCCGTCGCGTCCCGCACCTGGCGCATCAGCGCACGGATTTCGCAACTGGGCGGGTCCGGACAATCGGTGCAGGGCTGATAGGCCGTAAGGCTGGCGCAGGGGATGGGCGCCAGCGGCCCGTCCAGCGCGCGGATCACGTCCGAGACGGGAATCTGCGCGGCCGCCCGCGCCAGCGCATAGCCTCCCGCCTTGCCACGCCGGCTGGTCAGGAAGCCGTGCCGCCGCAGGTCCAGCAGGATGGCTTCGAGGAATTTCTGCGGGATGTGCCCGCGCTCGGCCAGTTCATGGATGGGCAGGGTGGGGCGCCCCGAGGTGTCAGCGGCCAGGATGCACATGGCCCGCAGCCCGTACTTCGCCCGCTGCGTCAGCATGGGTGCCTCCCCCTTCCCGGCCCCTCAGGCCATCAGCATCCCGCCATTGACGTGCAGCGTGGTGCCCGTGACCCAGGCGGCCTCGTCCGAGGCGAGATAGACCACCGCGGCCGCCACGTCCTTCGCCTCGCCCATGCGGGCCAGCGGGATGCGCGAGAGCAGCGTGGTCTTCTGTGCCTCGTTCAGCTTGTCGGTCATGGGTGTCGCCACGAAGCCGGGGGCGACCACGTTGATGGTGACGCCACGCGGCGCCACCTCCTGCGCCAGCGCCTTGCTCATGCCGATGAGGCCTGCCTTGGCTGCGGCATAGTTCGCCTGACCCGCATTGCCGGTGACGCCGACGATGGAGGCGATGGAGACGATGCGCCCCATCCGCCGCTTCATCATGCCGCGCAACGCGGCGCGCGCCAGGCGGAAGGGGGCGTTGAGGTCCACCTCCAGAACGGCGTTCCAGTCCTCGTCGCCCATGCGCAGCGCCAGCATGTCGCGGGTGAAGCCGGCATTGTTCACCAGGATGTCGAGCTTGCCGTGCGCGGCCTCGATGCCCTCCACAAGTGCCGCCGGCGCAGCGGGGTCGTTCAGGTCGGCGGGCATGACGCTGACGCGGTCGCCCAGTTCCTCGGCCACGGCCTTCAGCTCCGCCTCGCGCCGCCCGGTCAGCACCACATGGGCGCCCTGGGCGTGCAGCGCGCGGGCGATGCCCACCCCGATGCCCGAGCTGGCGCCGGTGACGAGGGCGATCTTGCCGTCAAGCTGGAACATGCGTCTCTCCGTCGAGGCGTTTCATCAGGAAGTAGCGGGAATGGCCCGGCGGGTTGTCGGGCAGGGTGCCGAAGAGGGTGTAGCCCTGCTTCTCGTAGAAGGGCCGGGCCTGGAAGCTGAGCGTGTCGAGATAGACGCCGATGCAGCCGCGCGCGCGGGCCTCATCCTCCATGCGGCGCAGCAGTTGCGCGCCCAGGCCCCCGCGCCGGAGATCCTCGGGCAGCCAGAACATCACGACATGGAGCCAGGCGGCGTAGCAATGGCCATGGATGCCGCCGGCCGGCACGCCCTCTCCGTCGCGGAACACCATCAGCCGCAGCGGCTTGTAGCCATGCGGGCCGATGAAGGGGCCGTTGAAGGTGGCGAAGCCCGCCACCAGCACGTCCTCCAGCGGGGTCTTCTCCTCTTCGGAGAGAACGATCCGCATGTCAGAGGGTCTTGGCGAAGGCTTCGATGTCGGCCGGCGTGCCGATGGCCATGGCGCTGGCCTCCGGCGCGTTGCGTTTCATCAGCCCGGTCAGCACCTTGCCCGCGCCGACCTCGACGAAGCGGGTGCAGCCGGCGGCGGCCATGGCGGCCACGCATTCGCGCCAGCGCACCGTGCCCGTCACCTGGCGCACCAGCAGTTCGCGGATGGCCTCGGGATCGCTGACCGGTGTCGCGGTCACGTTCGCCACCACTGGCACGGCGGGGTGGGCCATGCGGGCCTTGGCCAATGCGTCGGCCATCACCTCGGCCGCCGGGGCCATCATGGCGCAGTGGAAGGGGGCGGAGACGGGCAGCAGCATCGCGCGCTTGATGCCGGCGGCCTTCGCGGCCTCGATGGCACGTTCCACGGCGGCGCGGGCGCCGGAGACGACCACCTGGCCGCCGCCATTGTCGTTGGCGACTTCCACGACCTCACCCTGGGCCGCCTCGGCGCAGATGGCCCGCGCCTGCTCGGCCTCGGCACCCAGGAGCGCGGCCATGGCGCCCTCGCCCGGGGCCACAGCCTGCTGCATGGCGTCGCCGCGCACGCGCAGCAGGCGGGCGGCGGTGGGCAGGTCGAAGGCGCCGGCGGCGGTCAGCGCGCTGTATTCGCCGAGCGAATGCCCCGCCACCAGCGACACGCGGCGGCCCAGGTCGAAGCCCGCCTGGGTGGCCAGCACCCGCACCACGGCGAGCGAGACGGCCATCAGCGCCGGCTGGGCATTGGCGGTGAGGGTGAGTTCCTCGGCCGGGCCTTCGAACATCAGGCGGGAGAGGCGCTGGCTCAGCGCGTCATCCACCTCCTGGAAGGTGTGGCGGGCGATGGGGAAGGCCTCGGCGAGATCGCGGCCCATGCCCGGGGCCTGGCTGCCCTGGCCGGGAAAGACGAAGGCGAGTGACATTTTCGTTCCGTGCGTTTGGCGGGATTGCCATTGCCCCGCCACGCGCGGCTGTCAACAGGTTCATGTTTTCCCGCGCGATTCACGCCTCCGGGCATTCGCCCCGCGGCGATCGCGGGGGATGGACGTCCGCGCGATTCACGCCTCCAGGCATTCGCCCTGCGGCGATCGCGGGGGATGGACGCCCGCGCGATTCACGCCTCCGGGCATTCGCCCTGCGGCGATCGCGCGGGGTCAGGCATCCATCTTCAGCGCCGCGATAAAGGCGCTCTGCGGGATTTCGACCTTCCCGAACTGGCGCATCTTCTTCTTGCCTTCCTTCTGCTTGTCCAGAAGCTTGCGCTTGCGGCTGATGTCGCCGCCATAGCACTTGGCCGTCACATCCTTGGACAGGGCGCTGATGGTCTCGCGCGCGATGACGCGCCCGCCGATGGCCGCCTGGATGGGAATCTTGAAGAGCTGGCGGGGAATCAGCTCCTTCAGCTTCTCGCAGATCTGCCGGCCGCGTTTGTCGGCGGCGCTGCGGTGCGCCATGAAGGAGAGCGCGTCCACCGGCTCGTTGTTGACCAGGATGCTGATCTTGACCAGGTCGCTCTCGGCATAGCCGTCCATCACGTAGTCGAAGCTGGCATAGCCGCGGCTGACGGACTTCAGCCGGTCGTAGAAGTCGAACACCACCTCGTTCAGCGGCAGGCGATAGACGGCCATGGCGCGGGTGCCGACATAGGTCAGCTCCACCTGCTGCCCGCGGCGTTCGTTGCAGAGCGTCAGGATGGCGCCGAGATGCTCGTCGGGGACGAACACCGTGGCCTTGATCCAGGGCTCCTCGATGGCCGCGATGCGGGTGGGGTCGGGCATGTCGGCGGGGTTGTGGAGTTCCTCCACCACACCGTCGTTCATGCGCAGCTTGTAGACCACGCTGGGCGCCGTCGCGATGAGTTCCAGGTTGAACTCGCGCGAGAGGCGCTCCTGGATGATCTCCAGGTGCAGCAGCCCCAGGAAGCCGCAGCGGTAGCCGAGGCCCAGCGCCAGCGAGGTTTCCTGCTCATAATGGAAGCTGCTGTCGTTCAGGCGCAGCTTGCCCAGCGCGTCGCGCAGCTTGTCGAAGTCGTCGGCGTCCACGGGGTAGAGGCCGCACCACACCACGGGGATGCTGTCCTTGAAGCCGGGCAGCGCCTGGGCGGCGGGGTTGCGATCATCGGTGATGGTGTCGCCCACCGAGGTGTCGGCGACCGTCTTCATGGCCGCCGTCAGGTAGCCCATCTCGCCCGGGCCGAGGCTTTCCACCGGCACCATCTTGGGTGTGAAGACGCCCACCTGGTCCACCGTGTAGGTGGCGCCATTGGACATCATGCGGATCTTCTGGCCCTTCTTCAGGTGTCCGTCCTTGATCCGCACCAGGATGACGACGCCGAGGTAGCTGTCATACCAGCTGTCCACCAGCAGCGCCTTGGTGGGCGCCTTGGCATCGCCGGTGGGGGCGGGCAGGCGCGTGACAATGGCCTCCAGCACGCCCTCGATGTTGAGGCCGGTCTTGGCGGAAATCTCCACCGCCTCGGAGGCATCAAGCCCGATCACGTCCTCGATCTGCTGCTTGACGCGCTCAGGCTCGGCCGCCGGCAGGTCGATCTTGTTGAGGACGGGGACGATCTCGTGGTTGGCATCAATGGCCTGGTAGACATTGGCCAGCGTCTGCGCCTCGACGCCCTGGGAGGCGTCCACCACCAGCAGCGAGCCCTCGCAGGCGGCGAGCGAACGCGACACCTCATAGGCGAAGTCCACATGGCCCGGCGTGTCCATGAGGTTCAGGATGTAGGTCTCGCCATCCTTCGCCTTGTAGTGGATGCGCACGGTCTGCGCCTTGATGGTGATCCCGCGCTCGCGCTCGATGTCCATGTTGTCGAGCATCTGTTCCTTCATGTCGCGCAGCGCCACGGTGCCGGTGGACTGGATCAGCCGGTCGGCGAGCGTGGACTTCCCGTGGTCGATATGCGCGACGATGGAGAAGTTGCGGATGCGGTTCAGCGGGGTATCGGTCATGGGGGCCCGGTCTGGCGGCGCCCGGATGATGCCGGGCGCGGGAAATTCAGCACGGACATAGGCCAGACCGGCGGGAAGTCAAAGCATGGAGGTGACGAAGCGGCCCGTGGCGGCGAAGCTGGCGCCCTTGTGCCACCGGAGACCCCCATGCCCAAGCGCGCCATCACCTCCGACAAGGTGTTCAAGTCCCGCCTGCCCTTCGCCCAGGCGACGATGGCGGGGGGCTTCCTGTTCGTCTGCTGCGTGGGCACGAACAGGGAGGGCCAATACGCCGTGGGCGACGCCCGCGCCCAGACCCAGCAATGCATTGATAACATCCGCGCCCTGATCGAGGAGGCCGGCGGCACGCTGAACGACGTGGTGAAATGCACCGTCTATGTGACGGGCCGCGAGCATTGGGCGCCGATGAACGAGGTCTATTTCGCCAATTTCGCGGAGGACCCGCCGCACCGTGTCTCCTGCATCGTGGCCGGCCTGGGTTCGCCCGATTGCCTGGTGGAGATTGATGCCACCGTTTACCTGGGCAAGGACTGAGGCAGCAGCGGCGCCAAGCGCAGCATGGCCCAGGCCCCCAGCAGCGGCCCCACGGCCAGGATGGCAAACGCCCCGCCCCAGCCCAGCGCCGGCACCGCCCAGGCCATCATCTGGATCACCGGCACGGTCAGCAGGAAGCCCAGGCAGGTCTGCACCGTCAGCATGGTGCCGACCAGCTCGGGCGGCGCGCAGAGGCTGGTGCAGGCGCTGAACTGCGCCGAATCGGCCACCACAAAGATCCCCCAGGCGAAGACCAGCACCAGCGTCAGAGGCAGGAACAGCCCCGCCATGCTGCCCGCCAGCAGGGCGCAGGTGCCGCTGGCCAGCATGGCGAGTGCGGCCATCCGCGCGCGGTTGAAGCGGTCGGCCAGGGCCCCCAGCCCCACGCAGCCGATGGCGCCCGCCCCCACCACCAGCGTGGTCCAGACGCCGGTATCGCCGGGGACGCCCTGCTGCGCCAGGAACAGCCCCACCCAGGCCCACATGGCGTAGAGTTCCCACATGTGGCCGAGGTAGCCGGCATTCGCCAGGCGCAGCCGCCGGTCGGTGAAGGCCAGCAGCACGGCGCGCGGGTTGAAGGGCGGGCGGGTGGCCTGGTTCGGGCCCTCCCGGAAGGGCAGCACCAGCAGCCCACCGAGTGCCGCCAGCGCGCCGGACGCCACATAGACCGCGAGTGGGTCCAGCCCGCCCAGCAGCGCCGGCAGCGCGTGCGGCGCGGCGGAACCCAGCGTCAGCGCCCCCACCACGATACCGATCAGCAGCCCGAGATCCCCCCGCGCCCAGCCGGAGGCCAGCTTCATCCCCACCGGATAGACGCCCGCCATGGCCGCCCCCGCCACGAAGCGCAGGACATAGGCGGCGGCCCCGGCCGGCGGCAGGAAGGCCTGCGCCGCCGTCGCCGCGCCCGCCAGCAGGGCGGAGGCCAGGAACAGCCGCCGCGCCGGCAGCCGGTCGGCCAGCGACAACAGGGCGGACACCAGCGTCCCCGCCACAAAGCCCAGCTGCACCGCCGCCGTCAGCCAGCCCGCCTGCGCGCCCGTGATGGCGCCGGAGGCCAGCAGGGGCGGCACCGTGGCGGCCCCCGCGAACCACACCGCCGGCGCCAGCATGATCGCCAGCGCCAGCAAAGTGAGGTTCCGCGCCTTCATCCCCGCAGCACAGCACCCGTGGCCTTGGCCACCGCCGCCACGACCTTGGCGCTGATGGCCTCGATCTCGGCATCGGTGAGCGTCTTGTCGCGAGGTTGCAGCGTGACCTCGATGGCCAGGCTGACCTTGCCTTCGGGCAGGTTCGGCCCGGCATAGCGGTCGAACAGCACCACATCGCTGATCAGCGCGCGTTCCGCGCCCTGCGCCGCGCGCAGCAGCTTCTCGGCCGGCACCGTCGCATCCAGCAGGAAGGCGAAGTCTCGCCGCACGGGCTGCAGCGCCGAAAGCTCCGGCGCCGACTTCTTGCGCCGCTTCGGCTCGGGGATGGCGTCGAGGAACAGCTCGAAGCCCACCGTGTTGCGCGGCAGGTCCAGCGCCTCGCAGAGCCGCGGGTGCAGTTGCCCGAACTGCGCCAGCACCACCTTCGGCCCCTGGCGCAGCACGCCCGAGCGGCCCGGGTGGTAGTGCGCCGGCGCGTCGGTGGTGGTCATCAGCGCGGCCATGGGCACGCCGAGCGCCTCCAGCAGCGCCATCACGTCGCCCTTGGCGTCCAGCGCGTCCAGGTCACGCGCGGGCGCGGCCCAGTTGGCCGGCGTGCGGCCGGCGCGCAGCCCCACCGCCATGGCCATCTGGCCCGAGGGGGTGGTGTCGCGGTAGCCGCCGCCCAGTTCGCACAGCGCCACATCGGCGAAGCCCCGCGCGGCGTTGCGCGCGGCAGCCAGCGCCAGCGAGGCCAGCGGCGTCGGCCGCATCTGGTCGAGGTCGGAGGCGATGGGGTTTTCCAGGCGCAGCGCCTCGGGCGTCTCGCCGAACATCGCGGCGATGCGATGCTCGATGAAGCCATAGGTCACGCATTCCTGCATGCCCCGCGCCGCCAGCACGCGCTTGGCCAGCGCCGCGCGGCCCTGCTTCGCGTCCAGCGAGGGCGCGGGCACCGGCGAGGCCACGGGCAGCGAGACGGCCGGCACGGCGTCCAGCCCACCCAGGCGCAGCACCTCCTCCACCAGGTCGCATTCCGCTTCCACGGCGGCGCAGCCCTCGGCGGCGGTGGCCGCGCGGGCGGCGTCGAGGCCCGGGTCCTGGTCGAGATGGATCGCCGCCGCGATGTCGTTGCGCCAGGGCGGCACCGCCACCGTGATCGCCGCGTCATCCGCCGATTGCAGGACGAAGCCGAGGCGCGTGAGCCGCGTCACAGCCTCGTCGAGGGACAGGTCGAGTCCGCCCAGCCCGGCGAGGCGTTCCAGACGCAGCGTGGCATTGCGCTCCCAGGCGGGGGGCGTGCCGGCCTCGCTGATGGTGGAAGGCTCGCCGCCGCAGAGTTCCATGATCATCGCCGTCGCCGCATCCAGCGCGCCAGGCAGCAGCGAGGGGTCGATGCCGCGCTCGAACCGCGCGCGGGCATCGGTGAAGACATTGTGCCGCCGGCCCGAGAGCGCGATCCGCACCGGGTCGAACAGGGCACATTCGATGAAGCATTCGGTGGTGGTCTCGTCGCAGCCCGAGGGCTCGCCACCCACGATGCCGCCCAGCGCCTCGGCGCCATGCGCGTCCGCGATCACGCCATCCTCAGGCGTCAGCGCATAGGTCTTGCCGTTGAGGGCGGCCAGCGTCTCGGCCTCGCGCGCCATCCGCATGGCGAGCGTGTTCCCCTTCACCTTGGCCACGTCGAAGACATGCAGCGGGCGGCCGAGGTCGAAGGTGAAGAAGTTGGTGATGTCCACCAGCGCCGAGATGGGGCGCAGCCCGATGGCGCGCAGCCTGTCCTGCAGCCATTGCGGGCTGGGCCCGTTCTTCACGCCACGCACCGCGCGGCCCAGCACCCAGGTGCAGGCGCGCGGGTCCTCGATGGTCCAGCGCAGCGGGGTTTCGTAGGCGGGGGTGATGGCGGGGGGCACGCGGGGGTGCAGCGTGCCAAGGCCAGCGGCCGCCAGGTCCCGCGCCACGCCGCGCACGCTCAGCGCGTCGCCGCGGTTGGGCGTGACCTTCACCTCGATGATCGGGTCGTCCAGCCTGGCCCAGGCGACGTAGCTGCTGCCCACCGGCGCGTCGGGCGGCAGGTCCACGATGCCGTCATGATCCTCGCCCAGGCCCATCTCGCGGGCGGAGAGCATCATCGCCTCGCTCTTCACGCCGCGGATTTCGCCGGCCTTGAGCGTGATGCCGGTGCCGGGGATGAAGGCGCCGGGAAGGGCCGCAACCCCCACCATGCCCGTGCGCGCATTGGGCGCGCCGCAGACGACGGAAAGCTCGCGCCCGTCGCCCACATCCACGCGGAGCGCGCGCAGGCGGTCGGCATTGGGGTGCTGCACCGCCTCGATGACGCGGGCGATGCGGAACTGGGCCAGCGCGGCGCCGCGGTCCTCGACGCCCTCCACCTCGATTCCGATGGCGGAGAGGGTGGTGGTGATCTCGTCCAGCGTGGCGGTGGTGGCGAGGTGTTCGCGCAGCCAAGAAAGAGGAAACTTCATGTTTTTATGCCCTCAGGCGCCGGGCGCGCGCATTCGCGCGCTTGGCTTCGCCGCGCGGCGGGTGCGCGGGCGTCGCGGTCGGTTGGGCGGCGCCGGCCGCGTTGCGGCCGGATACGGTTGGGTGGCGCATGTTCACACCCCTTCGTGCAGGTTGGCAGGTGCGAGCGGGTTCGTGCCGTAATGGCTCAACCACCTCGTGTCGCCCTCGAAGAACGGCCGCAGATCCGCCATGCCGTGCTTCAGCATCGTGATGCGCTCGATGCCCATGCCGAAGGCGAAGCCCTGCCACTCCCGCGCGTCCAGCCCGCAATTGGCCAGCACGCGCGGATGCACCATGCCGCTGCCGAGAATCTCCAGCCAATCCGTGCCGGCCCCCAGTTCGCCCGTCTTGCGGTTCCAGCCGATATCCACCTCCATCGAGGGCTCGGTGAAGGGGAAGTAGCTGGAGCGGAAGCGCACCGGCAGGTCGGAAATCCCGAAGAAGGCGCGCAGGAAGTCGGTGAGGCAGCCCTTGAGGTGGCCGAGCGTGATGCCGCGGTCAATGACCAGCCCCTCCACCTGGTGAAACATGGGGCTGTGCGTCGCGTCATGGTCGGCGCGATAGGTGCGGCCGGGCGCGATGATGCGGATGGGCGGCTCCTGCCCGATCATGGTGCGGATTTGCAGCGGGCTCGTTTGCGTCCGCAGAACCGTCCGCCGCCCGTCCGTCTCCCCGGGCAAGTAAAAGGTGTCCTGCTCCTGCCGCGCCGGGTGGTGGTCGGGAATGTTCAGCGCGGCGAAGTTGTACCAGTCGCCCTCGATGTCCGGGCCCTCCACCACGCGGAAGCCCATGGCGCCGAAAATGGCCGTCAGCTCCTCGATGGTGCGCGAGATGGGGTGGATGCCGCCCTTCCCGCCAGGTGCCATGGGGCGCGGCGGCAGGGTCACGTCCAGGCGTTCGGCGGCCAGGCGCGCGTCGAGCGCGGCGGCTTCCAGCACGGCGCGGCGGGCCTCGATGGCCGCCTCCAGCCGCGTCTTCAGCGCGTTCACGGCCGCGCCGCGGGCCTTGCGTTCCTCGGGCGGCAGGGCGCCCAGCGTCTTGAGCAGCCCGGTCAGCGCGCCCGCCTTGCCCAGCGTGGCCACGCGCACCGCGTCCAGCGCGCGCAAATCGGCGGCGGCGGCAAGCTCCGCCTCGGTCCTTGTGGCGAGTTCGGCGAGGTCATCCGACATGGGTGTGGTCCCCAAACATGAAAAAGGGCCGCCAACGCTTGCGCGCAGCGGCCCTCCGAAACACGACGCGAAACCCGGGCGGTCAGGCCTGGGGGCGCGCTTCCTTGGCCTTCTGGACGATCTCGGCAAAGGCCGCGGGCTCGTCGAAGGCGATGGTGGCCAGGACCTTGCGGTCCATCTCGATGCCGGCCGCCTTGATGCCCGCGATGAACTGGCTGTAGGTCATGCCATGTTCGCGCGTGGCGGCGTTGATGCGCTGGATCCACAGGCCGCGGAACTCACGCTTCTTGTTGCGGCGGTCGCGATAGGCGTATTGCAGCGCCTTCTCGACGCGCTGCAGCGCCGCGCGGTAGGTCGTGGACGAACGGCCGACATAGCCCTTCGCCAGGTCCAGGACCTTCTTGTGACGGGCATGGGCGGTAACGCCGCGCTTGACACGTGCCATCTGCTCTCTCCTCTAGCCGCGCTTTACCGGGACAGCCCGTAGGGCAGCCACTGCATCACCGTCTTGGCGTCCTGCGGCTCGAGAACCTGGGTGCCCCGGTTCTGGCGCTTGGCCTTCTGGCTGCGGTTGGAGAGCATGTGCCGCTTGCGGCCCGGGCCCGCGAGGACCTTGCCGGTGGCGGTGATCTTGAAGCGCTTCTTCGCGCTCGAGGTGGTCTTCATCTTGGACATTCGGGCCCTCCGATCGGTGGGTTGGGGCGGCCCCTGACTGCCACACCATGTGGCGGAGGCACGCACGCCCGGCCAGGCTGTCCAATGGCCATGGTCGGGCGGGAGGCAGGCTTCTACAGGCGGGGCGGGACGGAGTCCAGCCCGGGCCGCGCATCTCAGTCCGGACGCGGCGGCAGGGGCACCACGGGCGGCGGCGGCACCAGCCCGGCGGCGATGGGCGCCAGGGCCTCGCGCGCCGGGGCGGGGGCCAGGGCGGGTTCCGTGGCCGGCGGCGGGGCGGGCGCGGGGGCCGCCGCCGCGGCGGGCGCCACCACGGCCCCCGAGGGCGCCTCGGCCGCCGCGGGCTCCGTGTAGTCGGGCACGATGCGCGCCTGCGCGCCCTTGATGACCAGCACGCGGGTGCCGTTGGGCAGCGGTTCCTGGTCACGCTGCGTCACGCTGACCAGCGTGCCATTGCCCTGCCGCACGACGTATTCGATGGCATCGGTGTTGGCGGTGGCGCGCTCGGCCGTGGTGCCGATGATGCCGCCCAGCAAGGCGCCGCCCACCGCGCCCAGCGCCGCGCTGACGCCGCCGCCCCCGGCCGCGCCGCCCACCGCGCCGCCCGCGGCCGCCCCCGCCGTGCCGCCCGCCGCGCCATCGGCCGCGATGGCGACCCGGCGCGAGCCCAGCACCACCCCCTGCTCGACCGGGTTGGCCTGCTGCACGGCGGTGGTGCGGTATTCATCGGCCGAGAAGCGGTCGGCGCAGGCCGCCAGCATCAGGAGCGCGAGAAGGGGGGCGAAGCGTCTCATGGTCCGGCAGATAGGCGCCTTGGGGCTGTTACGCCAAGGGCACCAATGGCCTATATCCGCCTCATGCGTGTTCCTTTCCGCAAAATGCACGGGCTCGGTAATGATTTCGTCGTGCTGGACGCACGCGCGAAGCCGTTCGACCTGCCGGCCCCCGCCATCGCCGCCATGGGCGATCGGCATCGGGGCGTGGGCTTCGACCAGCTCATCACCATCGCGCCCGCGACGGATGCGGACATCACCCTGCTCTTTCACAACAGCGACGGGAGCGAGGCCGGGGCCTGCGGCAATGGCACGCGCTGCGCCGCCAGCCTGATCCTGGCCGAGACGGGCAAGCTGCGCATCACCATCCGCACCGCCCACGGCCTGCTGGCGGCTGAGACGATGGAAAATGGCCTGGTGCGCGTGGACATGGGCAAGCCGCGCCTCGATTGGGACGCCGTGCCGCTGGCGCGCGCCATGGACACGCTGCATGTGCCCCTGTCGGCCGAGGGCGTGGCCGACGCCGCCTGCTGCTCCATGGGCAACCCGCACGCGACCTTCTTCGTGGCGGAGCTGGACGCGCTGGACATCCCGCGCATCGGGCCGCTCCTGGAGCACGACCCCCTGCTGCCCCAGCGCGGCAATATCGGCTTCGCGCAGGTGCTGGCGCCCGATCACATCCGCCTCACCGTCTGGGAACGCGGCGCGGGGCTGACGCTGGCCTGTGGCTCCGGCGCCTGCGCCACGGTGGTGAACGCCGTGCGGCGGGGGCTGACGCAGCGCGCCGTCACCATCACCATGCCGGGCGGCGACCTGATGCTGGAATGGCGCGAGGACGACCATGTGCTGATGGCCGGCGCCGTCGCCACGTCCTTCACGGGCGAGTTTCCTGTTGGCTGAGACGCTGACCTTCGGCTGCCGGCTGAACATCGCCGAGAGCGAGACCATGCGGCGCCTGGCCGGCGACATGGACGCGCTGATCGTCAACACCTGCGCCGTGACGGGCGAGGCCGAGGCCCAGGCGCGCCAGGCCATCCGCCGTGCCGCGCGGGAACGGCCGGAGCGGCCCATCCTCGTCACCGGCTGCGCGGCGCAGATCAACCCTGGCGCATGGGCCGCGCTGCCCGGCGTGGCGCGCGTCATCGGCAATGGCGCCAAGCTGGACCCTACGCGCTGGGATGCGCCGGTGGCGGCCATGGACCGTGAGGCGCCCATCGGCCTCGCGGCCGGCGGCGGCACGCGGGCCTTCCTGGCCGTGCAGCAGGGCTGCGACCATGCCTGCACCTTCTGCATCATCCCCCAGGGGCGCGGGCCGGCGCGCGCCATTCCAGTGGAGGATGCGGTGGCGGCGGTGCGCGACCTCGCCACGCGCCATGCGGAGGTGGTGCTGACGGGGGTGGACCTGGCCTCCCACCCCGAACTGCCGGCGCTGCTCCGCGCCGTGCTGCGCCAGGTGCCCGAACTGAAGCGGCTGCGCCTGTCCTCGCTGGACCCGGCTGCGCTGGATGACCGCTTCTGGGCCGTCTTCGGAGAGGAGGCGCGGCTTGCGCCCTACCTGCATCTCTCCGCGCAGCATGGCGATGACTTGATGCTGAAGCGCATGAAGCGCCGCCATTCCCGCGCGGATGTGCTGCGCGTGGCAGCCCGCGCGCGGACGTTGCGCGGCGATGTGGCGCTGGGCGCGGACCTCATCGCGGGCTTCCCCACGGAGGGCGAGGCGCATTTCGCCGCCATGCAGGCGCTGGTGGCCGAAGCGGGCCTCTCTTTCCTGCATGTATTTCCCTATTCCGCCCGCACCGGCACGCCCGCCGCGCGCATGCCGCAGCTTCCCATGGCGGTGCGGCGCGAACGCGCGGCGCGGCTGCGCGCGGCGGGCGCGGCGGAGCGCGCGCGATACCTCGCCGCGCGCATCGGCACCACCGTCCAGGCGTTGTTCGAGGCGGATGGCCGCGCCCATACCGAGCATTTCGCGCCCTTGCGCCTGGCCAACCCCCCGCCCGCCGGCACGCTGCTGCCGCTGCGCGTGGCGGCCAGCGACGGCACCACCCTGACCGGGGAGAGAATCTGATGGCCCTGCGCGATCTGTGGAACCGCCTGCGCGGCAAGGAGGAGGGTGCCAAGCCCGAGGAAGCCGCGCCGCCGGCCCCCCCCCCGCCGGAGGCGGGCCAGGACACGCCGGCGGAGGTGGTCCAGGAGCCGCCGGTTTCGGTCACGGAAGCGCCCGCCGAACCGGTGCGGGAGGCCCCACCGTTGGTCGCGCCGCCGGCGGCGGAGCAACCCCCGCCCGCCCCGCCGCCCATGGCGGCCGAACCCGAGGAACCTCGCGGCTTCTTCGCGCGGCTGAAGGCCGGGCTGTCGCGCTCCACGGCCAAGCTCACGCAGTCCATCACCGGCGTCTTCACCAAGCGCAAGCTGGACGACGCGGCGCTGGAGGAACTGGAGGAGACGCTGATCAGCGCCGATCTCGGCGTCGCGGCCTCGCAGCGCATCGTGGCCGGCTTCCGCCGCACGCGCTTCGGCCGCGAGGCGACGGAGGAGGAGATCAAGTCCGCGCTCGCCGAGGAGATCGCGGCCATCCTGACGCCCGTCGCGCAGCCGCTGGAGATCACGCCCGCGCATGCGCCGCATGTGGTGCTGGTGGTGGGCGTGAACGGCACGGGCAAGACCACGACCATCGCGAAGCTGTCCGAGCAGTATCGCGCCCAAGGCCTCAAGGTCTGGATGGTGGCGGGCGACACCTTCCGCGCGGCGGCCGTCGAGCAGCTTCAGGTCTGGGGCGAGCGCACGGGCGCGCATGTGGTGGCGCCGGCCAAGCATGGCGCCGATGCCGCGGGCCTCGCCTTCGACGCGCTGCGCGATGCGCGCGCGGCGGGCGCCGACGTGCTGCTGGTGGACACCGCCGGGCGGCTGCACAACAAGACCGCGCTGATGGATGAACTCCGCAAGGTGGTGCGCGTGCTGAAGCGCCATGGCGAGGCCGTGCCGCATTCCACCCTGCTGGTGCTGGACGCGACCACGGGCCAGAACGCCGTCAGCCAGGTGCGGGTGTTCAAGGAGATGGTGGAGGTGTCGGGCCTCGTCGTCACCAAGCTCGACGGAAGTGCCAAGGGCGGCGTGGTGGTGGCGCTGGCGCAGGAATTCGGCCTGCCCGTGCATGCGGTGGGCGTGGGCGAGAAGGCTGCGGATTTGCGGCCGTTTGACGCGCGGGATTTTGCGCGGAGTTTGGTGGGGCTGGAATAGGTCGGTTACGGAACGCTCACTCGCCGCGGCGCAACCATGCTGCCGCAATGTCTGCTGCGCTCCGCTCCGCAACCGAACGCGACGCCCCCTCGCCCGAATCGCGGGCATGATGACGAACTGCCAGATCATTTATCAGCCAATCGGTCAACGCACATCGGCCGCCACAACATCCTCAATATTACAACGACTTAGCCAGAACCAGCGCCAAGGCAACGCGTCATCCGCCTGCAGGGCCATGAGTTATCCGCAATGGAAACTCAACTTCCTCTTGCGTAACGCGCCGGAGTTGCGTAATGACGCGCCTCAGGCCCCCGTGGCGGAATGGCAGACGCAGCGATCTTGAAAATCGACGCCGGGCAGGCATGGGGGTTCGAATCCCCCCGGGGGCATATTCAACCGCGTCAGTGAGGAGAAAATGGCAGAACGGACAGGCAGGATGAGTAAGGTGGTCGCAGAGCAGTTGCGGATGGAGATTGCTAAGCTTGAGTCCGAGATCACTGCACTTGTAGGCCAAAAGGACGGCCTGCTTCGCGCTTTGGCGTTGGTTGAAGGAGAACCAGTTGCAGCGGTTCCACCTGCAACTGCCATTTCGGGGGATACGCGGAAGGCCAAAGCACCGATCAAGGATACAGTGCTTACGCTGCTCATGGAGCATGCCGCTAGCGGCCTTAATGCGGCGACTCTTGTGTCGGTAGCCGGCGCAAGGGGCATATCACTGGATCGTGCGTCGGTGTCGTCGTTGCTAAGCCGCCTTAAGAAGGACGGTGTGCTCACGTATGATGGCGACGTTTACAAGCCGGCGACGGGCGGAAGCGGCGATTTCGTTGCGCCAAGCCTCCGCTCGATAATATAATGGAATCGGCCCTCCCGGTTGCCGCCGGGAGGGCCGTTGAAATGGGGTTCTGAAGCTGAACTGGAACTTCTCCGACGCGGGCGTCAACTCGTCCGGGGATACACAGCACCCGATTGGTAATCGGGAGAGTGGGGGTTCGAGTCCCCTCAGGACCGCCATTCCACTGACTGCAGCCACGACGCCGGGCAGGGCTTCTCAACTGCGTCAGGTGAATTGTTCTGACAAAGTTATCGGCATTGCACCATCACATTTTGCCGCACCGTTTGTGTGCGGTTTCTGCGTCAGATCATCAAGCCTTGCGAAGCCTACGCAAAGCAATGGATATGTTCCCATATGGCACAGCCTCTATGGATTTGTGCATACAACAGCGAACTTGCGACGCCTTAAACGAAAGCGGCGCGGAGCCAAGCTCCGCGCCGCCGCATCGGTCGGGCCAGCGCCCTGGACCGTTTACCCCTGCGCCGCACCCACAATGGCGAAAGCGACGACCCGGGGCCGGGACCAGTTCCGGCCAAGCGAACGATGAGACACCGGATCACCTCCTTTCATTTGTTGCACTGCGAAGTCTGCGCCCGCGCGGGCGCCTGACGCAAGCGCCGAATTGCTACGGCGCATGTCAGGCCGAGGCCTGGGCCGCCTGCACCACGCGCCCATCCTCCATGTCCACGATGCGGTCCGCGAGGTCGAGGATGCGCGGGTCATGCGTCACCAGCAGGATGGGCACGCCCCTGCCCTTGGCCAGGTCGCGCAGCAGCCGCACCACCTCCTGCCCCGTCTGCTTGTCGAGGGCCGCGGTCGGTTCGTCGGCCAGGATCAGGCCCGGCTCGCCCGCCAAAGCGCGCGCGATGGCCACGCGCTGGCGCTGCCCGCCCGAAAGCTGCGCGGGCTTCTTCTCCAGGTGGTCGGACAGGCCCACGGCGCCCAGCATCCGGCCCGCGCGCTCCAGGCGCTGCGCGTCGGTGTGGCGGCCATCCAGCTCCAGCGACATCGCCACGTTCTGCCGCGCCGTCAGGAAGCCCAGCAGGTTGTGGTTCTGGAAGATGAAGCCGATGCGCCGGCGCAGCCGCACGCGCTGCCCCTCGCTGGCGCCCAGCAGGGATTCGCCCAGCACCCGCGCCTCGCCCTCCTGCATGGCGCGCAGCGCGCCGATCAGCGTCAGCAGCGTCGTCTTGCCGGAGCCGGAGGGGCCGGTGAGGATCACGATCTCGCCCGGCCCGATGCGCAAATCCACCTCGCGCAGCACCTGGCGGCGCAGCTCGCCCTCGCCATAGGCGAAGTTCACGCCGCGCAGCTCGACGGGGGCCGCGCCCATCAGAACATGTCCGCCGGATTGGCGTCGCGCAGCTTGCGCATGGCGAGAAGCCCTGCCGCGAAGCACATGCCGAAGATCAGCAGGAACACGCCCACCGCGCGCTCGGTGTACATCTCGAGCGGCAGGAAGGTGGCACCCGCCACATAGCCATAGAGCAGCGTGGACAGCACGAAGCCGGGCACGAACCCCACCACGGCCAGGATCACCGCGGCCCCCAGCACCACCCGCGCGAGATAGCCATTGGAATAGCCCATGGCCTTCAGCGTCGCGTATTCCGACAGATGCCCCGCGATGTCGGCAAACAGGATCTGGTAGACGATCACCATCCCCACCACGAGGCCCATCACCGAGCCGAAGAGGAAGATGAAGCCGATGGGCGTGCCCGTCTCCCAATAGAGGCGTTCGCGCGCGACCATCTCCGCATGGGTCAGCACCAGCACGTCGCCGGGCAGCAGGGCGGCGAGGCGCGCCTGGGTGGCGGCCACATCGGCCCCCGGCCGCAGGCGCAGCGCCACAAGGTCCGCATTGGTGGCCTGGCGGGAGAAGACGCGGCGGAAATTCTGCTCGCTCAGCACCACATTGCCATCAGCGCCGAAGGAGGGGCCGACCTCGACGAGGCCCACCAGCTCCATCTCCCGCGTGCCGAGTTGCACGGCGAAAGGCCCGTCGCGCGCGAACATCGCCGCCACCGGCCCGAATTCGGGGCGGGAGAGGCGGTCGAAGGCGAAGGTATCCGGCCGGCGCAGCGCGGCCGCGACATCCGCGAGGCCCGGGAAATCCACCGCCCCCGCATCGGCGTCGAGGCCGATGAGCTGCACGGCGCGACGGCTGCCCGTCTCGGGGTTCCGCAGCGTCACCTGCGCGAGATAGACGGGCACGGCGCGGTCCACCTCCGCATCGGCCAGGGCCTGCCAGGCGCGGGCGCGCGGGATGGCCTCGGCGCGGAAACTCGCTTCCGTCAGCGGGTGCATCAGGAACAAATCGGCCCGCATGGCGCGGAACAGGTTGGTGGCGCTGTCGAACAGCGCGCCGCGAAAGCCCAGCTGCATGAAGACCAGCAGGCAGGCGAACATCACGCCCGCGATGGCGGTGGCCAGCCGCGCGCGGTCGGCCCGCAACTGCCGCCAGGCGAGGCGCAGCGCCAGCAGCAGCCCGGCCAGCAGGCCCGGTTCGCGCCGGGGCGCTGGCGGGGGCGCGGCCGCCTCGCCAGTGCGCTCGGGCGCCCAGGGGAGCAGATTCGGGGGGAGCAGCTTGGCGGGGGGCGGGACCTCGTTCATCGGCGGGCCGCCAGCGGCGTGGTGCCATTGGGGCGGATGGCCACCTGCACCTGCATGTTGCTGCGCCGGCGCACCAGGGCGGCGGCCTCTTCCGGAAGGGTCAGGCGCACCTCCACCGTGCGGGCGTCCACCGCGGCCACAGGGTCGGTGCCGGCCTGGGTGGTGCGGCGCACCTGCCAGCCGATCTCGGCAAGGGTTGCCGGCAGGCGGCGGGCCTCGCCGGGGATGATGACCTCGGCCGTGGCACCCAGGCGCAGGCGGGCCACGTCGGTCTCGAAGACATCGGCCACCACCTCCATGCGGCGGAGGTCCGCCATCTCCATCAGCCCGTCATTGCCCACCTGGTCGCCGGGCCGGGCGAAGATACGCAGGATGGTGCCGGCGATGGGCGCCCGCACGCGCGAGAGTTCGGCATCCGCCTCGGCCTTGGCCAGCGTCGCCTCGGCCACGGCCAGGCGCGCCTCGGCCAGGGCCAGGTCCTCGGGGCGCGGCGCGCTGAGCGTGGCGAGGTCGGCCTCGGCCTGGGCGCGCTCCGCCTCCAGCCGGGCCAGCGAGAAGCGGGTACGTTCGGCCGCCACCTCGGCGCCGGCGCCGGAGGGGACGAGGCGCGTGGCCCGCGCCGCCTCCCGCCGGGCGAGTTCCACCTGGGCGGCCAGGCTCTCGATGCGGGCGCGTTGGGCCTCGCGCTCGGAGGGGCGGGCGGCCTCGCGCGTGCGGGCCAGCGCCGCGCGCTGTTCCTCCACCTGGCCGCGCGCCTGGGCGATGGCGGCATCCTTCTGCGCCACGTCGGCGAATTCGGCGAGAAGCTGGCCGGCCTCCACCTCCTGCCCCTCCTCCACATGCAGGGCCGACAGGCGCGAGACGTTCATCCCCCCCGGCTGGTTGAGGCGGCGGATGCGCGAAGCGGGCTCGATGCGGCCCAGCGCGCCGACGCCCATGGCCTCGGGAAGGGTCGCGGCGGTTGTGCTGGCGGGCTCGGGCGGGGGGGCGCCCTGGTCCAGCATGAACGAGGCGCCGCCCAGCGCGGCCCCGCCCAGCACCAGGGCCAGCAGGAAGGGGCGCTTCATGGCGACCCCGCTTCCGGCTGGGCCAGGCGTTCGAGGGCGCGGCGCATGGCGGCCAGTTCCTCGGCGTCCATCGTGTACATGCCGAAAATGCGGCCCATGAACAGCCCGTCGCCCGCGGCCATGATGGCCAGCGCATGGCCCGGCGGCAGCGCGTCCTGGCGCAGCCGGTCGCGGATGCGCGCGAAGACGCGGCGGATCGGGTCCAGCAGCGCCGGGTCGTGGTGGAAGGCGGCGAGGAAGACGGCGGCGGCGCGCTGGTGCTGCTCACACACCATATGCGGGTCGTCGAAGGTCCAGGCCAGGATGGCGCGGGTCGTGCGGGCGGGGTGCGGGGGCTGGGCGTCCAGCACCGCCTCGAACTCGGCGGCGATGCCATCGGCCAGGCGGTTCAGCATGCCGGCCAGCAGCGCCTCCTTGGAGGCGAAGTGGTAGAGCAGCCCGCCCTTGGACACGCCCGCCTCGCGCGCCGCGGCCTCCAGCGTGAGCGCGGTGACGCCCCGCGCCTGCACGATGCGCTCGGCGGCGTCGAGGATGCGGGTGGGCGCGTCAGGGGGTGGTGGTCGGTCCAGCATGCCCTTCAGCTAGACCGGCTGGACGGTTTGTCAACCGTCCGGTCGGTATAGCGAAATGCAAGGCGACTGATTCACCGCTCCGGCGTGCCGCCTCCGCGGATCAGGCGCTTGGCTGAGAGCGGGATCAGCGTTGTCGGTGATTCCCCCTCAACGCATCCCCCTCTACGCCACCACCGCCTCAAACTGCGCCGCCAGCATCGCGTCCAGCATGGCCTCCGACTCCGCCTCCCACACCAGCCCCACGCTCACCACGCGCACCTGGTCGCGGAAGGCGGAGGGGATGCGGACCCAGTCCTTGCGGGTGGTGACGGGCATGGCGTTCAGGCTGGCCGCGCGGTCCAGCAGGGCGCGCATGTCGCCCTCGTCATAGGGGTAGTGGTCGGCGAAGCATTCGCTGCCCGCCAGCACCGCGCCGCCCTGGCGCAGCGTGTTCAGGAATTTGCGCGGATTGGCGATGCCGCAGAAGGCAAAGACATTCTCGCCCGAGAGCGCCTCCATCTCCGGCCCCGGCGCCAGGTCGCCGCGCAGCACGGGCAGGCCGGGCGGCAGGGCCGAAAGCGCCCCCGTCTCGTCCGCACCGATCAGCACGGCGGCGGCGCAGCGGGCGGCGGCCATGGCCACAGGCTCGCGCAGCGGCCCGGCCGGGATCACGCGGCCATTGCCGAAGCCGTAATTGCCATCAATCGTCAGCAGGGAGAGCGTCTTGGCCAGCGTCGGGTTCTGCAGCCCGTCATCCATGATGATGGCGCCCGCCCCGGCTTCCACAGCCAGCTGCGCGCCGGCGGCGCGGTCGGCGCTGACCCAGGTGGGGGCGAGGGCCGCCAGCAGCAGCGCCTCGTCGCCCACCTGTTCGCTGCCATGCTCCTCCGGGCGGACGCGCAGCGGGCCCTTCACGCTGCCGCCATAGCCCCGCATGAGGAAATGCGCCGAGACGCCCAGGGTGGACAGCCGCCGGCCGAGATCGAGCGCCAGCGTGGTCTTGCCCGCGCCACCCGCCGTGGCGCCGCCGCAACAGAACACGGGCACGGGGGCCTCCCAGCCCGGCCGCGCCATGCGCCGCGCCGTCGCCCCCGCATAGATCGCCGCGATGGGGGAGAGGAGCATGGGCCACACCCCCCCGTCGCGGCCCCAGAAATCCGGAGCCCGCATGCGTTTGACCGACCTTCCTTCCGCTTCCTCCGGCGCGCCCCGAAAGGGGGCCGCCGCCTTGCCTGCCTTCAGCCCCGGCCGCCTCCGGGCAGCAGGGCCTGCACCGCCTCCGCCACCCGCTCGGGCAGCCGGGCCGCCGAGGCGCCGCCCATCCGGGCCGCGACCCGCGCGGCCCCGGCCACCAGGGATCGGGACAATTCCGGATTCGTTAGCACATCGCCAACGGCAGGTGCCAGCGCCGCCGCATCGGGCAGGCGCAGCGCGCCGCCCTCCGCCTCCAGCGCCGCCACCGCCTCCGTGAAATTCGCCATATGCGGACCAAGAATGATGGGGCAGCCCAGCCGCGCCGCCTCCAGCGGATTCTGCCCGCCATGCGGCACCAGGCTGCCCCCCACCAGCGCCACCGAGGCCAGGCGGTAGAGCAGGCCGAGTTCCCCCATGGTGTCCGCCACATAGACCGGCCCCGCATCCGGCAGGGCGCCCATGGCCCGGTGGGGCGCTTCCGGGGCCAGGGCCGCGCCGCGCTCGGGGTGGCGGGGGGCCAGGATGGTGAGCAGGTCCGGGAAGGTGCGGCGCAGCAGGGCGGCGGCCTCCAGCACCAGCGCCTCCTCGCCCGGATGGGTGCTGGCGGCCAGCAGCACGGGGCGGGCGCCGATGGCCTGGCGCAGCGCCTCCAGCTTCGCCGGGTCCGCCGCCAGGGGCTCGGCCGCGAATTTCAGGTCACCGGGCGGGGCGAGGCGGGGGGCGCCCAGCGCGGCCAGCCGCGCCGCATCCTCGGCCGAGCGGGGGATGATGCCACGGAACCCCTCCAGCATCCGCCGCGCGAGGCCGGGGGCGAGGCGCCGCCACATCGCGGCACTGCGGGCCGACATGCGCCCGTTCACCAGCAGCACGGGCACGCCGCGCGCGCGCAGCGCCTCCAGCGTGTTGGGCCAGAATTCGCTCTCGATCCGCAGGGCCGCATCGGGGCGCCAGCCGTCCAGGAAGCGCGCCACCCAGGCCGGCACGTCCAGCGGCGCGTAGCGGTGGGTCAGCCGCGCGGCCAGCGCGGGCGAAAGCCAATCCGGCAATTGCCGCGCGGAGGTGACGGTGCCGGTGGTCAGCAGCACATGCAGGCGCGGGGATTGCGCCACCAGCGCCTCCATCACCGGCAGTAGGGCACGGACCTCGCCCACGCTGGCGGCATGCACCCAGACGAGCGGCCCCCCGGGCCGGGCAGCGCCATGGCCCTCGCGCTCGGGCAGGCGGGCCGCCTCCTCCTTGCCGCGGCGGGCGCGGCGCCGCAGGTGCGGGCGCAGCAGCGGCACCGCGAGGCGGGCCAGGACCGACCAGAACCGCAGCATCAGGCCAGCCTCAGCGCCGCGCGCGCCCGGCGGCCGCATCGGCCTCGTCCGCCGCCGCGTCCATGGCCGCGGCGATGGCGGGCAGGGCCGCCTCCCCGCCCCCCGGCGGCACCAGGATGGGGGGGCCGGCCACCACATGCGCCCGGCCGAAGGGCAGCGGGATCTCCATGCGGTCCCAGCTCCTGATACCGATGGCATGGCGGCAGCGGCCGGCGATGGGCACCACGGCCTTGCCGCTGCTGGCGGCCAGCTCCGCCACCCCGGCGGCGGCCTGCCGGCGCGGGCCGCGCGGCCCGTCGGGGGTGATGGCGACGGATTCCCGCCCCTCCAGCAGCCTCGCCAGCGCGATCAGCCCCGCCGCCCCCCCGCGCGAGGAGGAGCCATAGGCCAGCTCCACATGGAAGCGCGCCACCGCGCGGCCAATGAACATGCCATCACGGTGGTGCGAGACCAGCACATGCCCCCGCCGCAGCAACCCCCGGCGCCGGCATTCCAGCACCACCCAGGGCATCAATGGCAGGTTCTCGTGCCAGAAGGCGAGGATGACGGCGCCATTCGCCTGCACCGAGGCGGCGGCCGCGTCATAGCCACGCAGCTCCCACCGCGTGGTGCGATAGACGAAGGCGAGATAGGCCCCCAGCAGCCACGCCCCGGCGGCCAGCACGGAAGGGTGCCGGATCAGCTTCTTGAACATGGCAGGCGGTACATCATCCTGCCTGTTCGGGTCGCACGCGGGCCGCCCTGGCGCAAGGGGCGCCCCTCAACCGGCGATAACCCCCTCCACGGGCACGAGCTGTTCGCGGAAGCTGGTGGCACAGGAGGTCCAGGAGAAACGCTCGGCCTGGGCCCGGGCGGCGGCGCGGGGCACGTCCAGCGCCGCCAGCGCCGCCCGGCCCAGATCCTCGTCCAGCACGCCGGCGGGGCCCACCACGTCGCGCGGGCCCATCACGGGATAGGCGGCGACCGGCGTGCCGCAGGCCATGGCTTCCAGCAGCACCAGGCCGAAGGTGTCGGTGCGCGAGGGGAAGACGAAGACATCGGCCGCGCGATAGGCGTCGGCCAGGGCGGCGCCGTGCCGCCAGCCCGCGAAATGCGCGCGCGGATAGCTGGATTGCAGGGCGGCGCGCTGCGGGCCATCGCCCACCACCACCTTGCTGCCCGGCAGGTCGAGGCCGAGGAAGGCCGTGATGTTCTTCTCCACCGCCACGCGCCCGGCATAGAGGAAGATGGGCCGCGGCAGGTCCGCGAAGGTGTCGCGCTCGCCCTGGTCCGAGAAGAGGCCCAGGTCCACGCCGCGCGTCCAGGGCAGGATGCGTTCGAAGCCGCGCCCCGAGAGTTCGTCGCGCAGCGAGGGCGTGGCGGCGAAGACCCCCGCGCCGGCATTGTGGAAACGGCGCAGCAGCGCCCAGGTGAAGCGCGGCGGGATGCCGGTGCGCGCCGTCACGTATTCCGCGAAGCGCGTGTGGAAGCTGGTGGTGAATTGCCAGCCGCGCTCCCGGCAGAGGGCGCGCGCGGCAAGGCCCAGCGGACCTTCGGTGGCGATGTGGACGGCCTGGGGCCGGGCCGCGTCCATCAGGGCGCGCAGCCGCGCGCGCGGCCGCAGCGCGAGGCGGATGTCGGCATAGCCCGGCATGGGGAAGTTGGCGAAGCGGTCGGGGCCGATGATCTCGACCGTGTCGCCGCGCGCCACGAGTTCGCCCGCCACCCGCTCCAGCGTGCGGACGACGCCGTTGACCTGGGGCCGCCAGGCATCGGTGATGATGACCAGACGCATGGAGGGGGGCCGCATCAGGCCGGCACCGCCTCGCGCAGCAGGTGCCGTTCGCGCTGCTGCGCGGCCCAGTCCAGCAGTTCGAAGGCGCCGTCATGATGCTCGACCAGGGCGGAGCAGCTCTCCACCCAGTCGCCATCGTTCATGTAGAGGATGCCGTTCACCATCCGCATCTCGGGGTGGTGGATGTGGCCGCAGATCACGCCGTCCAGCCCGCGGCGCCGCGCCTCCGCCGCCAGCGCGCCCTCGAAGCGGTCAATGGCCTTCACCGCCTCCTTCACCTGGCGCTTCAGCCACTGGCTCAGCGACCAGTAGGGATAGCCCAGGCGGCGGCGGGCGAAGTTGAACCATTGGTTGATGAGCAGGGCCACGGTGTAGGCCTGGTCGCCCAGATAGGCGAGGAACTTGGCGTAGCGGATCACGCCGTCGAACTCGTCGCCATGCATGACGAGGTAGCGGCGGCCATCGGCGGCCAGGTGCTCGGCCTCGCCCATCAGCTTCACGCCGGCCACCTCGAGGCCCAGCCATTCGCGGAACATCTCGTCATGGTTGCCGGGGATGTAGATGACCTCGGTGCCGTTCTTCGCGAGGTCCAGGATGGCGCGGATGATGGCGTCGAACTCCGCGTGCCAGTACCAGGATTTGCGCAGGCGCCAGCCATCCACGATGTCGCCCACCAGATAGAGGCGCTCGCACCGCACCCGCGCCAGGAAGTCGAGCAGCATGTCGGAGCGCGCGCCGCGCGTGCCGAGATGCAGGTCGGAGATGAACACCGTGCGGACATCCATGGGGCGTTCCACCATCATCCGGTCGCGGGGTGGCATCAACGGCGCTCCTGCTCTCTGTGCGAGGGGCATTGCGGCCGCCGCACGCGCTTGGCACGTGAATCTTCGGTGACGCCTGCGCTGGCTGCATGTCTCGCGCCTGACGCGAAAACGTCATCACGCCGTCCTGGGTTGCGTGCGATGGGACGCATTTCCGGCGGCAGGCGGCCCGTCCGCCCCTTCCCCGCGCGCGCCGCCCATGGTCGGATCACCGCCTCAGAGGGAGGCACTCCATGACCATCGGCTTTCGCATCAAGCCCATCACGCAACGCGTCTCGCCCGCGCTGATCCAGCGCGCCGCGTCCATTCCCGTGGCCAATATCGGCGACGTGATGAACCGCCTGCAGAGCTTCAGCGGCACCTTCCACCCCTATGGCGGCCGCAAGCGCATGGTCGGCCCCGCCTTCACGGTGAAGGCGCGCTCGGGCGACAACCTGATGCTGCACCGCGCGGTGGACCTGGCCGAACCCGGCGACATCATCGTCTGCGACGGCAATGGCGACCTGTCGGTGGCCCTGATGGGCGACCTGATGCTGGGCCACGCCATGGTGCGCGGCATCGCGGGCACGGTTCTGGACGGCGCTGTGCGCGACGTGTCCTCGCTCGCCAAGATGGAATTCGGCGTCTGGGCGCGCGGCCACACCCCGGCCGGCCCCTGGAAGGAAGGCCCGGGCGAGATCGGCACCACCATCTCCTGCGGCGGGCAGGTGGTGGCCCCGGGCGACCTGATCTGCTGCGACGAGGATGGCATCGTGGTGGTGCCGCTGGAGGAGGCCGAGGCCGTGATCGCGGCGGCGGAGCAGCACCAGGCCAAGGAAATCAAGTCCGAGGCGGACATCAAGGCCGGCAAGTGGGCCCGCGGCTGGGTGCCCGAGGCCCTGAAGGCCAAGGGCTGCGAAGGCGCCTGACGCCGCCTCGGGGGAGCGGTCCGAGATGGGGCCGCCCCCCGGCACGGGACGGTTCAGCCCGCGGGCTGGATGGCGGAGAGGGTCCAGGGGCCGCCCTGGACGCGCACGAAGGTCCAGATCTCGGTGCCCATGCCACGCTCGGTGGCGCTGCCCTCGACCACGCGGCCGGTGGCGATTTCGCGCGTCACCTCGATCATGGAGTAGCGCATGGCGACGGTGGCGTATTCACGCGCGCCCTCGCGCCAGGCCTCGGCCAGGTCGCCCTGCTCCAGCTTCGAATCGGTGGTCTCGTTCTTCAGGCCGCGCGCGGCCAGGTCGGCCAGGTCGTCGCGGAAATACTGCACCACCTCGGGCGTGGCGACGCGGCCCAGCGCCGCCATGTCCTCGCGCGTCCAGGCGTCGTTCACCTGGGCGAGCAGGCGCTCGAAGGCCTCGTAGTCGGCCTGGCCGATCTGGACCGGGGCTTCCTGCGCGGGGCGGGCGCCCATGCCGAGGCCGCCGCCCATCGCGCCACGCGCCCCCATGGGGCCGGGCGGGGGGGCGTTGTTGCCGCCCTGCATGTCACGCGCCATGCCGGCCGGCTGCGGCTGCTGGCGGCGGCGCAGGAAGGCCATCACCAGCATGACCACGCCGGCGATCAGCGCCAGCTGCAGCATGAAGCCCAGGATGCCGGCCAGGCTGCCCAGCCCCGAGAAGAAGCCCGAGCCCGCCAGCAGGCCGAAGAGGCCCGCGCCGAACAGGCCCAGCATCATGCCGCCCATGAAGGGGTTGCGGGCGAAGAAGCCCGGCCGCGCGGCACCCGCCGCGGCAGCCCCGGCCGCCGGCGCGCCAGGCCGCGCGGCGGTGTTGGCCCCCGGCGCCATGGGCTGCTGCTGCGTGCGCTGCATGGGCTGCGCGGCCTGGGGCGCGGTGTTGGTCGGAGGGGGCGCCTGGTAGGTGCGCGCGCCCCGGCTGCCGCCGAAGCCGCCGCGCGCGCGCTGGGCTTCCGCCAGGGCGGGGGCGAGGACGAAGGCGGCAACCGCAAGCGCGGTCATGATCGTGGCGGGACGGCGCATGGTTGGAGCGATCTCCGGGATGAAAACTTTCTTGGATGCAATATGGCGCGAGCCGCCGGAAATTGCGAGGCTGTAAGTTCTCCTTTTCCGGCCGAGCCCCCTCAGGCCGCCGCCAGGCGCCTCCGCCGTGCCCACTGCACGGACAGCAGCAGGGCGCCGAGCGCCATCCCCAGAAAGGCCGGCATCGGGATGATGTCACCCAGCAAGGCCTGCAGCGCGGCGGGAAAGACCATCAGCAACCCCGCCAGCGCCATCAGCCACCGCTCGGCCGTGCCCATCTGCGTGATGGCGAAGCCCTGGGTGGCCGAGGCCAGTGCGGCAAGGCCCAGCGTGGCCAGCACCACCTGCCAGACCACATCCGTCCAATCCATGCCGGGCAGGAAGTTCAGCAGCAGCGCCACGCCGGCCGGGTCCGTGATGAAGATGAAGGGCAGCACGAAGGCCGGCAGCGTGTATTTCCACGCCATCAGCGTGGTGCGGTAGGGGTTGGCGTTGGTGATGGCCGCCGCCGCGAAGGGGCTGAGCGCCGTGGGGGGCGAGACCTCGCTCAGCACCGCATAGTAGAAGATGAACATGTGCGCGGCGTAGTCGGGCACGCCCAGCTTGATCAGCGCCGGTGCCGCCACCACGGCGCAGATGATGTAGCTGGCCGTGACCGGCACGGCGAGGCCGACCACCCACACGATCAGCCCCGTGTAGATGGCCGTGATGACCAGCGAACCGCCCGCCGCCTGGATGGCGATGTCGCTGAACTTGAGGCCGAGCCCCGTCAGGGTGATGCAGCCCACGATGATGCCGGCGCAGGCACAGGTGGCGGCGATGCCGATGGCCTGCTCGCTGCCCGCGGCCAGCGTGCGGACCAGCTTCCGGGGCCACAGCGCATGCTCGCGCGAGAGGAAGGACAGCGCGATGGCGAGCCCCATGGCATAGAGCACCGACAGCGTGGCCGAGTAGCCGATGGCCATGAAGCCCACGATCGCGACGAGGCTGGTGAAGTGGTACCAGCCCCGCTTGAACATCACCCAGGGGCGGTCCATCACCAGCGGGGTGTCGTCGCGCGCGCCCCCGGCGGCGGCGATGCGCCGCTGGTCCAGCTCCACCATGAACAGCAGCGCCGCGTAGTAGAGGACGGTGGGGATGATCGCCATCACCAGCACGTCAAGGTAGCTGATGCGCAGATACTCCGCGATCAGGAAGGCGGCCGCGCCCATGATGGGCGGCGAGAGGATGGCCCCCATGCCGCCCGCCGCCAGCAGCCCGCCCGCGTCATGCGGGGTGTAGCCCACGCGCTTCATCATGGGCCACGCGACGGTGCCGATGGTGACGGTGGTGGCCACGCCCGAGCCGGACGGCCCGCCCAGCAGGAAGGCCGAGAGAACCACGGTGCGCCCCGCCGAGCTGGGCCGCCCGCCGGTGGCCGCGAAGGAGAAGTCCACGAAGAACTTCCCCGCCCCCGTGGCGGAGAGGATGGCGCCATAGATCGTGAACAGGATGATCAGCGTGGCCGAGACATCCACCGCCGTGCCGAAGATGCCCTCCAGCGTGATGGAGAGGTGCGGAACCAGCCGTTCCGCGTCATAGCCGCGATGCGTCCAGGGGTCCGGCAGGTGGTTGCCGAAGAAGGCGTAGAGCATGAAGGCGATGGCGACCACCGGCATGATCCAGCCCGTGGCACGGCGCGCCACCTCCAGCACCAGCGCGATGAGCAGCCAGCCCACGACGATGTCCATGGGCTCTGGGAAGATGATGCGGTCCTGCAGGTCATCCCCGCCCGCGATCAGGTACCAGGTGACATAGATCCCCGCGGCCACCAGCGCCCAGTCCCAGGGCGGGAAGCGGTCGCGGAAGCGGCGCGCCACCGGGAAGAGCATGAACCCCAGCACCATGGTGAAGCCCACATGGGCGAAGCGCAGCGTGGTGGTGGGGACGATGCTCCAGGCCGCGTAGAGGTGGAACAGCGACATGGCGAGCGCGACACCCACCGCCAGCACGGCCATGACGCCGCCGAAGCGGTTCATCACCCCCTCCTCGGCCTCGATCAGGGCTTCGACGCGGCGGGCGGTCTCGGCGTCCAGCGCGTCCTTGTCCACGTCGGGCGGGAGGGCGGTGGCGGTCATGTGGGAGAACTCACTTGCATGGGCAGGCAGGCCCGGCGGGGCAGCGCGCCCCGCCGGGTAGGCGCATCAGGCCAGGGTCGCGCCCTGGGCACGCCAGAAGGCCTCGGCCGCCGGGTGCCAGGGGATGCCGGCCGCGGCGCTCTTCTGCCCGGCCACCTGGAAGTCGCGCGCGGCGGAGTGCACGCGCGTCCAGTCCTCGCGGTTCTGCCACAGCACGGTGAGGATGCGGGTGACGAGATCCGCGCTCGCATCCTCGCGCATGGCCAGGATGTTGGCGACCGAGAGCTGCTGGTTGGGCGTGGCCTGGCCCGGATAGGTGTTGGCCGGGATGGTCTCGGCGAAATAGACCGGCCCGTGCTCGTTCACGATGGGCTGCAGGTACTGCGCGTGGTCCACCATGACGATCTGCGTCCCCGGCGTGGCCGCCAGGTCCGTGATGGCGCTGGTCGGCACGCCCGAGACGAAGAAATAGGCGTCAATCTTGCCGTCGCGGATGGCATTGGTGCTCTCGGCCGGCGACAGGCGCTCCCGGCCGCGGAAGTCGCGGTTGATGTCGAGGCCCGCGGCCGCGATCAGGCGCAGCGCGAAGAGCTCGGTGGCCGAGGCGGGCGCGCCGGTCGAGATGCGCTTGCCCTTGAGGTCCGCCATGGTGCGGATGCCGCGGTCGGCCACCGTCACCACCTGCATGCGGTTGGTGTAGAGCACGGCAATGGCGCGCGCCGGCACGGTGCGGCCGCGGAAGGGCCCGGCGCCGCGGATGGCATCCACGGCCGCATCCACCTGGCCGAACAGGATCTGCGCGCGGTTGGCGCCCAGCAGCTGGAAGTTCGCGACCGAGCCGGCCGTGACCTCGGCGGTGGCCGAGACGCCCGGGACGCCGCGCGTGATGTAGTTCGCCAGCGCGCCGCCCAGGGGGTAGTACACGCCGCCCGTGGTTCCGGTCGCGATGGACAATTGGCTGGCTTGCGCGAAGGCGGATGGCACCAGCGCCGGCGCGGCAAAGGGAAGGGCGAGGCCGGCGCCCAAGGCGCCACGGCGGGTGAGAAGGGGCATGTTCGTTCGACTCCCTGTTTCTTGGACGTTGACCGCTTTAGGCGAAAGCAAACCATACCGAAAGGGCCGAGTTTGGTGACAGGTTGCGCCAGCGCAATGCGCGGCCACCCTGTCGCCGCCTAGCCTTCCCACAATATCCACCGGAGGCCAGACCATGCCCAGCAAACTCACCGCGCGCGACCTGATGACCCCCGATGTCGTCACCGTGCCCCCCGAGACCCCCGTCGTCGCCATGGCGAAGCTGATGGCCGACCGCGGCATCAGCGCCGTGCCCGTCCTCGCCGCCGATGGCGCGCTGCTGGGCCTGGTGACGGAAGCCGACCTGATCCGCCGCCTGGCCGATGAGGATGTGGCGCACCGCCCGAGTTGGTTCTCCGCCATGTTCAGCAGCCCGGGCAGCCAGGCCGACCGCTACGCCCGCACCCATGGCGCCGTGGCGCGCGACGTGATGACGGCGAGCGTCGTCTCGGTCAGCCTCGACGAGACGGCCGCGCATATCGCGGCGCTCATGGAGGAAAAGAAAATCCGCCGCGTGCTGGTGGTGGAGGGCGGCAAGCTGCGCGGCATCGTCAGCCGGGCCGACCTGTTGCGCGCGCTCGTCACCCCCATGGAAGCAGGCGAGGCAATGAGCGATGACCGCATCCGCCGCGCCGTCCTGGCTGCCATGAAGCGCGAGCCCTGGGCCAACAGCTTTTATCTGTTGGCGGACGTGCAGGATGGCGTGGTGACCTTCCATGGCTTCATGCGCGATGCGGGCGTGGCGCGCGGGTTGCGCGTGCTGGCCGAGGGCGTGCCGGGCGTGAAGGGCGTGAAGGACGAGACGCAGCCCATGCCGGCGTATATGTAGCAACCGCAGGTAGATTCGCCGCCCGGCAGGCGCCCCGCAGGTTTTGAACTGTCGGGTCCGTGGCGTTATGCCTTGGTGTCCTTGCCTCCGTTGTTCCTATTCTTGCTCGGCCAAGTCAAGGCCGAACAAGATATAATATAACGGAGGGACTGCCATGCGGAGTATTTCACGGCGGGCGCTGTTCGGCGCCTGCATGGCCTGTGGCGCCGCCCATGCGGGGCTGACGGCGACACCGGCCCAGGCGCAAGGCGGCGGCTGGTCGCCCCCCGCCTCGGCCCAGCGCTGCCCCTCGCGCTGGGGCGCCAATGACCGGCGTGGCTCGATGAACCACATGACGCCGGAGCGCGTGCGCGACGCGGCGCGGATGATCCGCGAGGGCCGCAAGATCGAGATCGGCCACATGCTGACGCAGTCCATGCCCTTCTTCGGCACGCGCCGCTTCGACGTGCACCTGAAGCAGCAATTCATGAACCCCCAGGCCAACCGCCGCGGCTCCAACGAGGAGATCGTGATCACGGAGCTGGCGCAGGTGGGCACGCAGCTCGACGGCTTCCCGCACCAGACCATCGGCGACGAGACCTACAACTGCGTGAATGTGCCCGGCATCAGCAGCCGCACGGGCTTCACCGAGATGGGCATCGAGACCGTGGGCACCATCATGACCCGCGGCGTGGTGATGGACATCGCGGGGCTGAAGGGCACGCAGATCTTGCCCATGGACTATGAGATCACGCCCCAGGATCTCCAGCAGGCCCTCGACCGCCAGCGCGTGGAACTGCGCGAGGGCGATGCCATGCTCATCAACACCGGCTGGGCCGCGCTATGGGGGCGGGACAATGCGCGCTACGTCGCGGGCTGCCCCGGGCTGGGCGTCGCGGCGGCCGAATGGCTGATCGAGCGCGGGCCGCTGCTGCTGGGCGCCGACAACTGGCCGGTGGAGGTGGCGCCGTCCCGCACCATGCCGCATGCCTCGCTGCCGGTGCACCAGTTGGCGCTGGTGGTGCATGGCGTGCACCTGCTGGAGAACATGAAGCTCGACGAGCTGGTGGCGGCCGGGCGGAGCGAGTTCTGCTTCATGATGCAGCCGCTGCGGGCGCGGGGCTTCACAGGCAGCACGGTGGCGCCGGCGGCGCTTTTTTAGCGCCCTCAAACGCCGGGCAGGACTTTTTGTGCCCTCAGACGCCGGGCGCGCGCTCCGCGCGCTTGGCTTTCGCGCCGCGCCCGGGCGTGCTGGTGGCGCAGTGGGTCCGGGCGCGCCGGCCGCGTTGCGGCCGGATGCTGGGGGACAGCGCGAGAACTATCCATTTCAACCGTGGGGCGGGTGGCCGGTCAGGCGTTCCTACTCGTCCGCCCCCACCCGCCGCGCCAAAATCTCCCGCTTCCCCACATGGTTCGCGGGGCTGACGATGCCCTCGCGCTCCATCTGCTCGATCAGCTTCGCGGCGCGGTTGTAGCCGATGTTCAGGTGGCGCTGGATGAAGGAGGTCGAGGCCTTGCCCTCGCGCACCACCACGTCCACCGCCTGGTCGAAGAGCGACTTCTCCGAATCCGACCCGGCGGCGATGCCCGAGAGGCCCGGGTTGCCGTCCTCGTCCTCCACCTCGGTCACTTCCTCGACGTAGTCGGGCTCGCCCTGCTCGCGCAGCCAATCGGCGATCTTCTCCACCTCGGCATCGGCCACGAAGGGGCCGTGCACGCGGGTCACGCGCCCGCCGCCCGCCATGTGCAGCATGTCGCCCTGGCCCAGCAGCTGCTCCGCGCCCTGCTCGCCCAGGATGGTGCGGCTGTCGATCTTGCTCGTCACCTGGAAGGAGATGCGCGTCGGGAAGTTCGCCTTGATGGTGCCGGTGATGACATCCACCGAAGGCCGCTGCGTCGCCATGATGACATGGATGCCCGCGGCCCGCGCCATCTGCGCCAGGCGCTGCACCGCGGCCTCGATTTCCTTGCCGGCCACGATCATCAGGTCGGCCATCTCGTCAATGACCACGACGATCATCGGCAGGCGGGCGAGGCTCAGCGGCTGTTCCTCGAAGACGGGCTTGTTCGTCTCGGGGTCGTAGCCGGTCTGCACGCGGCGCGTCAGCACGGTGCCGGCGGCCTGGGCCTGGTCCACCTTCTCGTTGAAGGCCGCGATGCCGCGCACGCCCACCTGGCTCATGGCGCGGTAGCGGCGCTCCATCTCGCGCACCGTCCACTTGAGCGCGCCGATGGCCTTGGGCGGTTCCGTCACCACGGGCGCCAGCAGATGCGGGATGCCGTCATAGACCGACAGTTCCAGCATCTTCGGGTCAATCATGATGAAGCGGCAATCGGCCGGGCTGAAGCGATACAGCAGGGAGAGGATCATGGTGTTGATCCCCACCGACTTGCCCGAGCCCGTGGTCCCCGCGATCAGCAGATGCGGCATGCGTGCGAGGTCCGCGATGACCGGCGTGCCGCCGATATCCTTGCCCAGCACCAGCGGCAGGCGGGCGGAGTTGCGCTGGTATTCCTCGCTGTTCAGCATCTCCGACAGGAACACCGTCTCGCGCTTCACATTGGGCAACTCGATGCCGATGACGTTGCGCCCCGGCACGGTGGCGATGCGCACCGCCACCACGCTCATGGACCGCGCGATGTCGTCCGCCAGGCCGATCACGCGCGAGGATTTGGTGCCCGGCGCCGGCTCCAGCTCATAGAGCGTCACCACCGGGCCGGGGCGGATTTCCGTGATGGCGCCATTCACCCCGTAGTCGTTCAGCACCTGTTCCAGCATGCGGGCATTGGCCTGCAAGGCATCGGCGCTGGGCCCGGCGGCCACGCGCGCGGGCGGCGGCGCGAGCAGGTCGAGCGGCGGGGTGCGCCAGCCCTCCACGGGCAGGTCCAGCGCGGGTTGCAGCGGCGCACTGGCCTTGGCGCGGGCGGGGGTGGCGACGCGGGGCGCGGCGCGGGCGGGCTCGGGCGTGGCGGCGGCGGCAGCAGCAGCAGCGGGCGCCATGGCGGGTTCGCGCCGCGCGGGGCGGGGGGCTTCGGCCGCGGCCTCGGCGGCGCGCAGCACGGTGGCGAGGTCGGCGGCCGGCTCGGCGCGGCGCGGGCGGCGGAAGATGCGGCCCATGGCGCGCAGCGGGGCCAGGAACAGCGCCTCGCCCGGGCCGCGCGTGGCCCGCGCCCCGCGCGCAGCGACATCGGCGGTGGCCATGGCGGCATCGGCGGTGACGCGCGCGGCACGGCCCCATTCCCCGAAGCTCAGCCCGAAGGCGGCATAGAGCGCGCCCAGCAGGCCAAGCCCCAGCACGGCCCCGGCCGCCAGCCCGGCGAAATCGCCCAGCAGGGCCGTAAACAGGCCGGACAGGCCGCCCAGCACGATGGGGCCCGCCGCCCCCGCCTCGGCGCCGGGCAGCAGCGCCAGCAGGGCAGACCCGGCCAGCAGGGCCAGCACAAGGCAGATGACGCGCAGCGGCCAGACGCCCACCGGCCGGTGCGAGACCAGCCGCAGCGCCCAAGCCAGCAGCACCACGCCAGGCAGGAAGGCCGCCAGCCCCACCCATTGCCACAGCAGGTCGGCCGCGACGGCGCCGCGCCAGCCCACCAGGTTGCCCACGGGCGCCCCGGTCGCGGTGGAAAGGGACGGGTCGGCCGGGTCGTAGCTGCCCACGGCCAGCAGCAGCAGCAGCCCCAGCGTGGCCAGCACCAGCGCGCCCAGTTCGCGCAGGCGTCGCACCGCCGCGGCCCGGATGGCGGGCGAGGCAAAGCGGCGCAGCCCGGGCAGCGTGCCGGTGGGTGCGATCGGGGCGGCGTCTCGTGCCATGCGGCGCGACCTCATGGGGGGGAGGTGAAGAACAGCCGGGGGGATGGCCAGGGTAACAGGGGCGGGAGAGTTTCGCCAGTTTCCAGGTTCAAAGCCCCTCGAACAGCTCCGTGGAGAGGTAGCGTTCCGCGAAGGACGCCGCGATGCCCAGCACCAGCTTGCCGGCCATGCCGGGCTCCGCCCCCACCCGCAGCATGGCGGCGACCACGGCGCCCGAGGAAATGCCCACCGGCACGCCATCCAGCCGCGCCACCTCCCGCGCCGCGGCGAAGGCCTCCAACTCCGGCACGCGCAGCACGGCGTCCAGGCGTTCCTGTTCCAGCACGGCGGGGCGGAAGCCGGCGCCGATGCCCTGGATGCGGTGCGGCCCCGGCTCCTCCCCGCTCAGCACGGCCGATTCGGCGGGCTCCACGCCGATCACGCGCAGGCCAGGCCGGCGGGGCTTCAGCGCGCGGGCGATGCCGGTCAGCGTGCCGCCCGTGCCCAGCCCGCCGATGATGACGTCCACCTCGCCGCCCGTGTCGCGCCAGATTTCCTCGGCGGTGGTGCGGGCATGGATGTCGGGGTTGGCGGGGTTGTCGAATTGCCGGGGCATCCAGGCGCCGGGCGTGCGGGCCAGGATCTCCTCGGCGCGGGCGATGGCGCCCGACATGCCGCGCCGCGCCGGCGTCAGTTCCAGCGTGGCGCCCAGCAGCCGCAGCATCTTGCGCCGCTCGACCGAGGCGCCGCCCGGCATCACCACGATCAACTTGTAGCCCCGCGCGGCCGCCACCAGGGCCAGCGCGATGCCGGTATTGCCCGAGGTCGGCTCCACGATGACCGAACGCCCGGGCGCGATCTCGCCCCGCGCCTCGGCGTCCTGCACCATGGCCAGCCCGATGCGGTCCTTCACCGAGCCGCCCGGGTTGAAGAATTCGAGCTTGAGGGCCAGCCGCGCGGCACAGCCCTTCTCCGCCATCAGGCGCGGCAGCAGCACCGAGGGGGTCTGGCCCACGGTGTCGAGGATGCTGGCGTGCAGCGTGTGGTTGCGCGGAGGAAGGGCGTCCATGCACGCTTCCTAGGCCAGTTTGCGCCCCGCGTGAATCATCCATGACACCACACTGCGCCCGATCAATGCCCGCGGGGTCAACCGCGTGGCAGGCTCGCGCGTCAGAAGACCAACAGAACCGGAGACGCCCCCATGGCCCTGAAAGAGATCCTGCTGCACCTCGACGCCGCCGCCCCCGCCGCCGCGCGGCTCGACCTCGCCGCCGGCCTCGCCAGGCGCAGCGGCGCGCACCTGGTGGGGCTGCACATGCTGGACCTGGCCGTGCCCATCCTGGCGGGTGATGTCGGCGGCGGCGCCGCACTGGCCGGGCTGATGGAGGAAATGCGCGCCGAGGCCCTGGCCGAGGCCGAGCGCGTCCAGGCCATGTTCGAGGAACGCCTGGCGCGGGATGGCATTTCGGGCGAATGGCGCCTGCTGGAGGGCGCCACCGTGCCGCTGCTGGCCGAGAATGGCCGCTATGCCGACCTGATCATCCTCGGCCAGACCGACCCCGACATGCCCCGCCCCGGCGGCCGCGCCCTGGTCGAGGCCGCGCTGTTCGAGACGGGCCGCCCCGTGCTGGTCGTGCCCTATGCCGCCGCCCCCGCCGGGCCCATGCGCCACGCCCTCATCGCCTGGAACGCGAGCCGCGAGGCGAGCCGCGCCGTGCATGACGCCCTGCCCTTGCTGAAGCTGATGGAGCGCGTGACGGTGCTGGTGGTGGAGCCCGAGGCCAGCCCCGGCACCCATGGGCAGGAGCCGGGGGCGGACATCGCGCGGCACCTGGCCCGCCACGGGCTGAACGTCACGGTGCAGCGGGCCGTGGCGCCCGACATCGCGGTGGCGGACGTGATCCTGAACACCCTGGCCGAGCAATCGGCGGACCTGCTGGTGATGGGCGGCTACGGCCATTCGCGCCTGCGCGAATTCATGCTGGGCGGTGCCACGCGCAGCCTGCTGGGCACGATGACGGCGCCGGTGCTGATGGCGCATTGACGCATGGCACGGGGGGGACGTTTTCCACCCCGCGGCGCATTTCACGATGGCCAGGGATGGTTTAGCTTCCGTCGCATCGGACAGGAGACCCCGCCCCATGCTGCTGCGGCAGGACCGCGCCTTGCTCGCGCTCGACATCGCGCTCGACATCGCCTTCCACGCCGCGGGCCGCGGCGAGGTCAGCGGCGCGGCCGACATCGCGACGCGCATGGGCCTGGCGCGCCGGGGCATCGAGCCGCTGCTGCAATCCCTTGTCCGCGCGGGGCTGCTGCACAGCCTGCGCGGCCCACGCGGCGGCTACCGTCTGGCACGCGCGCCGCGCGAGGTGACGGCGGCCGAGGTGGTGGAGGCCGTCTGCGAGGAGGAAGCCCCCGCCCCGCCCGGGCGCCTGGCCGCCGCCGTGACCGCGCCGCTCTGGCAGGAGCTGGACGCCGCCGCCATGGCCACGCTGCGCGCCACCACGCTGGAGGCGCTGCTGCGCCGCGCCCAGGCCGCCGGGCTGCGCCGCCCCACGCCCGAGGCGCTGGATTTCGTCATCTAGCCATGAAGCTGGACGAGGCCAGCCTGCGCGAGGCCGCGCTGCGCCACCTCTCCCGCTTCAGCGCCACCGAGGCCGGGCTGCGCCGCGTGCTGGGCAACCGCATCCGCCGCTGGGCCCGCGCGGCCGAACAGGCCGGGCAGGACCCGGAGGCGATCCGCACCGAAAGCCGCGCCGCCGAGGCCCGCGCCGCCGCCATCGCCGCGCGCCTCGTTCAGGCGGGTGCGGTGGATGACGCGGCCTTCGCCGTGGCCCGCGCGCGGCGGCTGCGCGGCGCGGGGCGCTCGGCCGCCGCCGCCATGGCGCACCTCGCCGCCAAGGGCGTGGCGGCGGAGACGGCGCGCGCGGCGCTGGCGCATGAGGAGGTGCCGGACGAGCTGACCGCCGCTCTCCTGCTCTGCCGGCGCCGGCGCATCGGCCCCTTCGCGGCCGCCGAGCCCGCGCCCGAGACACGCCGGAAATGGCAGGGCATCCTGGGCCGGGGCGGCTTCGGCGGGGGGGTGGCGCGGCAGGCGCTAGGCATGGCGCGCGCCGAGGCGGAGGCGCACCTGACCACGGCGCGCGGGCCGTGAGTCAGCGCGTCGTCTTCACCCGGGCGGGGTTCTGGCGCGGGATGCGCGGGGCGCTGTCCATCGCGCCGGCCATGCTGCCCTTCGGCCTGGTGGTGGGGGTGCTGGCGGATGCGCGGGGGCTTTCCACCCTGGAATCCGCGTTGATGAGCGCGCTGGTCTTCGCCGGCACGGCGCAGCTCGTGGCGCTGGAATTATGGGCGGACCCCGCGCCCATCCTGGGGGCCACCCTGGCCGCGCTGGTGGTGAACCTGCGCATGGCGCCGATGGGCGCGGCGCTGGCCCCGTGGCTCGACCGGCTGCGGGGCTGGCGGCTCTGGGGCACGCTGGCGACCCTGGTGGACAACAGCTTCGCCATGTCGGTGGCCGACCAGCGGGCAGGCGGGCGCGATGCCGCGCTGCTGCTGGGAATCGGCTTTGGGCTGTGGGTGTTCTGGGTCGCTTCCACCATGGTGGGGCATGCCTTCGCGGGCGTGATCCGGCTGCCGGCGGGGCACCCGGTGCTGTTCGCGAGCCTGGCCACCATGCTGGCGCTGATGGTGCCGCTGTTCCGCGGGCGGCTGGACATCATCCCCTGGGCCGTGGCGGCGGTGGTGGCGGTGGCCGCGCACAAGGCGGGGCTGGGCCAGCCCTGGCCGGTGCTGGCAGGGGCGCTGCTGGGGGCGGGGGTGGGGGCCTGGCGCGCCCGGGCGTGACGGCCGCTACTTCACCAGCATCATCAGCACCGCGAAGAGCGCCAGCGCCAGGAACTGGAACAGCACGCGGTAGCGCATCAGCTTCTGCGACAAGCCCGCATCGCCGCCGCGCGCCATGCCGACCATGCCGGCCACCAGAACGCCCAGCGTGGCGAACATGGCCAGGCCGACAAGAAAGGTCAGGAAGGTTTGCATGCGCCTATCTTGGCGCGGCCGGCGCCGGGCGCAACCGCAACAATGCGAGGGTGCCCAACGCCGCCGTCATGGCGCACATGCCGAAGGCCCATGCGTAGCCCCCCGTGGCCATCACCAGCAGCGAGAACACCACCGGCATCACGATCATGGTGGCGGCGAAGGCGAAGCCCAGCGCGGCCGTGGCCGCCCCGACCCGCCCAGGCGGGGCCACGCGCGCCACCTCGCCCAGCAGCACCCCGTTCCAGCCGATGGCCGACGCCCCCATGGCCACCGCCGCCACGCTGATGATCAAGCCCGGCCAGTCCGGCCCCGCCAGCGCGAAAACCAGGCAGGTGGCGACGATGGCGAAGCCCAGGCCCGCCAGCACCCGCAGGGGCCCCACCCGGTCCGCGATCAGCGCCCAGAGCACGCGGCCCACCACGCCGCCGCCCTGGGCCAGGGCCAGTTGCAGCCCCGCGGCCTCCAGCGCCACGCCCCGCGTCTCGACCTGCCAGACCACGAAGAAGGAGGAAAAGCAGAACTGCGCCACGCCATACCCGCAGGAGGCGATGGTCAGCGCCCGCGTGGCGCCGCGTTCCCGCAGCAGGGAGAGGCTCTGCCGCGCGTCATGCCAGGGGCGCATGCGCCCGGCGGCCTCGGGCGCGCGGTCGGCGTCGAGGGTGGCGCGGATGGGTTGCAGGGCCAGCGCCAGCAACAGCGCGAAACCCGACATGGTCAGCACCCCCGCCCGCCAGCCATAGAGGCCGCCCACCAGGGGTGCCGTGGCCGCCACCAGCATGGCCCCCGCCGGCACGCCGCATTGCTTCAGGCCGAAGATCAGGCTGCGCCGGCGCGGCGGCACGCGCGGCGCCAGCAAATGGCTCCCCGCCGGCGTGATGGGCCCATGCGCCAGCCCCGCCACCACGGCCGAGAGCACCAGCGCCCAGGGGCTGCCGAGAACGGCCAGCGCCAGCCCGACCGCGATACCCACCAGCGCCGCTTGGCACACCCGCACGCCCCCATGCCGCACCAGCAACCCCTGGCTCAGCGGCCCCGAGAGCAGCGCGCCGAAATAGCACAGCGCCGTGTGGACGCCGGCCAGGCTGGCGGAAAGCCCCGTCTCGGCCGCGATGGCGGGCGCCAGCACGGGCACGGTCAGGAAAGCGCCCATCCCGGCCATGTGCGTGCCCAGCAGGGCCAGCATCACCACCCAGATGGAGGGGCCGGGCGGAACCGGGGCGGGATCAACCGGAGGTCCGGCCGGCGCGGGGGAAGTCGACATGGGCGGGCCCATGTTGCGCCGCAAGGAAGCGGGCCGCAACTTGACCCACCCCCCTCATGCGGGACAACAGGACGGCATGACGCGTCTTCCCAAGGCCGCCCTCGCCCTCCTGCTGCTGCTCGTCCTGGCCCCCGTGCAGGGGCTGGCGCAAGGTGCCGCGCCTCCCGCCGCGCCCGGCGCCTCGGCCGATGTGCTGAGCGGGCCCGCCCCGGCCGATGCCTCGGTGCTGAGCCCGGTCGTGCCGGCCCCCGGCGCGGTGCAGGCGCCCGTGCCGCAGGCGGCGCCCACGCCCCAGACGCCTACGTCCCAGACGCCCGCGCAGCCGGCGCCCGCGCCGCCAGCCCCTGTGCCGCCGCCTCCCGAGCGGCGGCCCGCGACGGCCCCGGCCCCTGAAGCCGCGCCCGCCCCTGCTCCCGCCCCTGCTCCCACCCCTGGGCCCGCGCCAAGCCCCACGGCGGCACCCGCAAACCCCGCGCCTGCGGAAGCCGGCGTGGTGGGAGCGGCACCCGCGCCAGGCGCCGTCGCCCCACCGGCGGCCGCACCCGCGCCCGTCGCTCCGGCCCCCACACCCGCGCCGGCCCAGCCAGCCGCCGCCGCGCCCCAGCCCCAGGCCCAGCCGACCCCGGCCCCCGCCCCGGCCCCGGCCCCCGCCCCGTCACCGACCGCGGCCCCAGCCGAGCTGGGCGCCCTGCTCGAATTGCTGCGCGACCCCGCGCGGCGCGATGCGCTGATCCGCGCGCTGGAGGGGAGCGAGCCCGCCCGCCCCGCCAACGGGGCCGCCCCGGCCCCCGCCACGGCCACGCCCGCCGCACCCGCCCAGCCCGGGGCCGCCGAGGCGCTGGCGGACCTGCCCTCGCCCGCCGAGGTGCTGGCCGGGCTGCGTGACCGCGCGACCGAGCTGGCCGGCCGCGCCTTCGACGCCGCGGCCGACATCACCGACGTGAACTCCCTGCGCAGCTGGGCCAGCAGCGTCTGGAATGACGAATTGCTGCGCGCCCAGGTGCTTTCCGCGGTGTGGCAACTGCTGCTGATCCTGGCCTCCGGCGTGGTGGCGGAACAGCTGATGACGCTGCTGCTGCGCCGCCCCCAGCGCTGGCTGGACCACAAGGCCGCGACCGTGGAAGGGCCGCTGCGCGGTGTGCGCCTCACGCCCTATGTCGCGGGCAACCTGGCGCTGAGCCTGCTGCCCATCATGGCCTTCGGCCTGGTGGCGCTGGGCGTGGTCGGCGGGCTGACCATGTGGCCCTCCAGCCGCCTCATCATGGAGGCGCTGGTCCTGGCCTACATGGCCACCCGCACCGTCATGGCCGCTGCCAGGCTGGCGCTGGCTCCCAAGAGCAACCGCCTGCGCCTGATCCCGTGCAGCGACGCCACGGCCATCACCGCCACGCGCTGGACGCGGCGGCTGGCCGTCACCACCATCATCTTCTACGCGGCGTCCGAGGGCGGGCTGCTGCTGGGCCTGCCCATCACGGCGCGCGACGCCATCTGGCGCGTGGGGCTGCTGGTGCTCTCGGTCATGGGCGCCATGGTCATCCTGCAGTTCCGCACGGTGGTGGCGGCGAAACTGGCCGCGCCGCCGCTCGCCGCCGGCGACGTGCCGGACCGCGCCCGCATCGCCATGCGCGCCCTGCGCGACCGCGTGGCGGGGCTGTGGCACGTCATCGTCATCCTCTGGATGCTGGCGGCCTGGGCGGTCTGGGCCTTGCAGATCGAGAACGGCTTCGAGCGGCTGGGCACCGCCTCGCTGCTGACCCTCGTCGTCCTGGCGGTGGCCAAGGCGGCGGACGAGGCGGCGCGCCGCGTGCTGATCCGCGCCTTCAAGGTCAGCCCCGCGCTGACCGAGCATTACCCAAACCTGGAGACCCGCGTCGGCGCCTACCAGCCGGCGGTGAAGACCGCGATCTCCTCCTTCATCCTCGTGGTGTCGGTGGTGGCGCTGCTGGAGGTCTGGGGGCTGGGTGCGCTCGCCTGGTTCGACACGGGCCGCTTCGGCAGCCGCGCCATGATGGCGGTGGTGACGGTCGCCATCACGCTGTTCGTCTGCGTGGCGGTGTGGGAGGCGGCCAATGCCGCCATCGCCCGCCAGCTCGACAGCCTTCCGGCCGATGGCTCGGCCGCGCGCAACGCCCGGGTGCGGACGCTGCTGCCCATGCTGCGGACGGTCCTGGGCGGCGTGCTGCTGCTGGTGGTGGGGCTGACCGCGGCCTCGGAGCTGGGCGTCAACGTCGCCCCCCTGCTGGCGGGTGCCGGCGTGCTGGGTGTGGCCATCGGCTTCGGCAGCCAGACGCTGGTGCGCGACGTCATCACCGGCATCTTCCTGCTGCTGGAGGATGCGGTGGCGGTGGGCGACGTGGTGTCCGTCGGCGGGCTGTCAGGGGCGGTGGAGAAGCTCTCCATCCGGTCCATCAAGCTGCGCGCGCTGGATGGCTCGGTCCACATCGTGCCCTTCAGCGCGGTGACGACCGTGACCAACATGACGCGCGACTTCTCCTTCGCGCTGGTGGACCTGACGCTGGACTACAGCGCCGACACGGACGAGGCGGTGATGATGCTGCGCGTCATCGCGGAGGAGATGCGCGACGACGAGGCCTGGGCGCCCAGCCTGCTGGCGCCTCTGGAGGTGCTGGGCGTGGACCGCATCTCGGGCGAGGGCATCCTGGTGCGCGCCCGCATGATGACGCCGCCCATCCGCCGCTGGGCCGTGATGCGCGAGCTGAACCGGCGCGTGAAGCAGCAGGCGATGGAGCGCGGCATCAAGCTCTACGACCCGCGGCGGGGCATGATCATGGAAGGGAAGGCCACGGAAGCGAAAGCGCCGGAGAAGGCAGAAGAGTGAGCAGCCACAGCGCCGCCACGCCCCCCAGGATGGCCACGGTGTAGTTGCGCGTGGCGAGCATCACGCCCACCACGCAGCCCGCCGCCACCCAGCGCGTGGGCCCGGCATCCACCAGGGCGGGGGTGACGAAGGCCACGAAGATGCAGCCCGGCAGGTAGGTCAGCATGGACTGCACGAAGGGCGGCGGGCGCGTGGCGCGCAGTAGGGCATAGCCGCCGGCGCGCAGCGCGTAGCTGGCGGCCGCCATGCCCAGGATGGCCAGAAGCACGTCCCACCTGACCGACATCAGCCCCCCTCATCGCAGCCCTTCCACTATGTCACGGAAAAGCTGGGCCGGCAGGGTGCCGCCGCGCACATCATCCATGGGCCGGTTGTTGTCATTGCCCAGCCAGACGCCGATGACGACCGGGCCGGAAGCCAGTTCGGCGAAGCCCAGGAACCAGGCGTCGCGGTGGGATTGGGTGGTGCCGGTCTTGCCGCCGGTCACCACACCCGGCACGGCGGCCGCGCGGCCGCTGCCATAGCGGGTGGTGGCCTGCATCATGGCGCGCATCTGCGCCGCCGCGCCGCTGGGCACCACCTGGGCGGGCTCGGGGCGGGAGAGCGGTGCCGCGCGGCCCCCAGCCTCGGCGCGGACCATGCCATGCGGCGCCACCCGCCGCCCGCCATTGGCCAGCGCGGCATAGGCGGCCGCCATCTCCAGCAGCGAGGCATCCCCGGTGCCGAGCGTGATGGACCCGTCGCGCGGGAAGGGCCCGCGCACGCCCAGGCGTTGGGCCACCTCGGCCACGGCGGCCGCACCACCCGCCTCCTGCATCACGCGCACGGCCGCGGTGTTCACCGAATGGGCGAAGGCCTCCTCCAGCGTGATGGCGCCGCGCGTGCGCCAATTGCCGTTGGAGGGCGACCAGCGGCCCATCCGCACCGGCCCGTCCGAGACCATGTCCCCCGCCGAGGCGCCGCGTTCCAGCGCCGCCAGGTAGGTGAAGGCCTTGAAGGTGGAGCCCGTCTGCCGCCGCGCCGCGACGGCCCGGTTGAAGGGGGATCGGGCAAAATCCCGCCCGCCCGCCATGGCGCGCACGGCGCCCGTGGCCGCGTCCATGACCACCACCGCCCCCTGCCCGGCCTGCGCCGCCGCCCCCGGCCCGTCCAGCAGGGCGGCGAGCCGCGTCTCCACCACCGCCTGCCAGCCGGCATGCAGCGTGGTGCGGATGGTGAGGTCCTGGCTGCCGGGGAAACGGCGGGGGATGTCCTCGAAGATCCAGTCCGCGAACCAGCCGCCATTGCGGGAGGGGCGGGGCGGAATCCGCATCTCCTCCAGCGCGCGGGCCGATTGCGCGGGGGTGATGGCGCCCGTGTCCACCATGGCGGCCAGCACGTCCCGCGCGCGGTCCAGCGCGCCCTCGGGGTTGCTGCGCGGGTTGAGGCGCGAGGGCGCCTGGGGCAGCCCCGCCAGCACCGCCGCCTGCCAGAGCGTGACCCGCCGCGCCGAGACGCCGAAATAGACCCGCGCCGCCGCATCCACCCCGAAGACGCCCGCGCCCAGATAGACGCGGTTCAGGTAGATCTCGAGCAGCTCATCCTTGGTGAAGCGGTGTTCCAGCCACAGCGCCAGCAGGGCCTCCTGCACCTTGCGGCGCAGGCTGCGCTCGCCCGAGAGGAACAGGTTCTTCGCCAATTGCTGCGTGAGCGTGGAGCCGCCCTGCACCACGCCGCCCGCATTCCAGTTGGCCCAGGCGGCGCGGGCCAGGCCCACCACGTCCAGCCCGAAATGCGCCTGGAAGCGGCGGTCCTCGATGGCCAGCAGGGCGGCGGGGAGGTGCGGCGGCATGTCGCTGAGGCGAAGCGTCTCGCCGAAGAGGTCACCCTGGGTGGCGAGCAGGTGGCCCTCGGCGGTCTGCAGCGTGACGGAGGGGCGGCGCTGCTGTTCCAGCACCCGGTCCACGCGCGGCATGTCCCAGGTGAAGAAGAGCAGGATGGCGGCGAAAAGCAGCCCGCCCCAGATGGCCGCGATGAGGGCGAACCTCACCATCGCCCAGCCGAGGTGCCGGCGGGCGGGTTTGGCGGCGCGGGGTTTTGGCCCGCTCGGGGGGTGCCGTTTCGTCCGGGGGGCGGCACGGGCCTCGGTTCGCAGCCGGGGGGCCGCTGAGCGGGGCATGGCCCGACCTTAGCAGAGGCCCGCGCGCCAAGGCGAGGCCCATGGCTTGACCCGGAGGCCCCGGCGCACCATTCCATCCGCCTCCCCGAAGGCCCGGAAGACGATGAACTGGATCAGTGAGTGGGCGCTGCCCAAGATCAAGACGCTGTTCGGCGCCCCGCGCGAGATGCCGGACAATCTCTGGCACAAATGCCCTTCCTGCGAAAAAATGATCTTCCAGAACGACCTGGAAGCCAATCTGCGGGTCTGCACCCATTGCGGCCATCACATGCGGCTCTCCGCCAAGCAGCGGCTGGACGCGACGCTGGATGAGGGCTGGCAGCGCGCCGACATCGAGAAGGTCCCCGTGGACCCGCTGCGCTTCAAGGACCAGCGCCGCTATGCCGAGCGGCTGAAGGAGGCCCAGGCCAAGTCCGGCATGGAAGATGCCGTGATGGTCGGCCATGGCGCCATCGCGGGGCAGCGCGCCGTGGTCGCGGTGTTCGAATTCGCCTTCATGGCGGGCTCCATGGGGGCCGGCGTGGGCGAGGCGCTGGTCACCGCCGCCCGCCTCGCGGTGTTGCAGGACGCGCCGCTGGTGGTCTTTGCCAGCTCCGGCGGGGCGCGGATGCAGGAGGGTGCCGTCAGCCTCATGCAGATGCCGCGCACCGTCATCGCCACCCAGATGGTGAAGGATGCCGGGCTGCCCTTCATCGTGGTGCTGTGCGACCCGACCACGGGGGGTGTCACCGCCAGCTTCGCCATGCTGGGCGACATCCAGATCGCCGAACCAGGCGCGCTGATCGGCTTCGCCGGCGCGCGCGTCATCGAGCAGACGGTGCGCGAAAAACTGCCGGAGGGGTTCCAGCGCGCCGAATACCTGCTGGCCAATGGCATCCTCGACATGGTGGTGAAGCGGGCGGAGATGCGCGCGACCCTGGCGCGGCTGCTGGCCCTGCTGGGCGGCGAGCCCCGCGCCGAAGCGGCGTGAACGCGCCCACGCCATGAATGCGCTAACCGGGGGCCGGAGCGAGCCCATCATCGCCCGGATGCACGCGCTGCATCCGAAGCTGATAGACCTCAGCCTGGGCCGGCTGGAGGCGCTGCTGGCCAGGCTCGGCCACCCCGAGCGCAAGCTGCCGCCCGTGGTCCATGTGGCCGGCACCAACGGCAAGGGCAGCACCTGCGCCGTGCTGCGCGCGGTGGCGGAGGCGGCCGGGCAGCGGGTGCACGCCTATACCTCGCCCCACCTGGTGCGCTTCCATGAGCGCATCCGGCTGGCAGGTCGGCTTGTCTCCGACGAGGCGCTGGCCGCCGCGCTGGAGGAGGTGGAGCGCGTGAATGGCGACACCCCCATCACCGTGTTCGAGATCACGACCGCCGTCGCCTTCCTGCTGTTCAGCCGTGTGCCGGCCGATGTGCTGGTGCTGGAGGTGGGCCTGGGCGGGCGCTTCGACGCGACCAATGTGGTGCGCGACCCCGCCGTGACCGCCATCGCCAGCATTTCCATGGACCACATGGATTTCCTGGGGAACGACCTCGGCGCCATCGCTTTCGAGAAGGCGGGCATCATCAAGCCCGGCGTGCCCTGCGCGACCGGGGCGCAGGCCCCCGAGGCGCTGTCCGTCATCGCCGCCCGCGCGGCCGAACTCGGCGCGCCCCTGCTGGCGCGCGGCGCGGAATGGGAGGTGGACGGCACAGGCTACCGCGACGCGCGCGGCGCCATCGCCCTGCCGCGCTTCGGCCTGCCGGGCGCGCACCAGCCGGACAATGCCGGCATCGCGCTCGCCGCGCTGCGGGCCTGGAACCCCGCCTGGCTGACCGATGCCGCCTGCGCCGAGGGCGTGGCCACGGCGCGCTGGCCGGCCCGGCTGCAACGCCTGCACGGGCGGCTCGCCCCGCCTGCCCCCTGGGAACTCTGGCTGGATGGCGGGCACAACGAGGGCGCGGGCCGTGCGCTCGCCGAGACGCTCGCGGGCTGGCGCGACCGTCCGCTGTACCTGCTGGTGGGCATGAAGCAGGGCAAGACGGCGGAGGGTTTCCTCGCGCCGCTCATCCCGCTCGCCACAACGCTCACCGCCATCCGCGAGGCGGGCCAGCACCTCGCCATGCCGGTGGAGGAGATCATTGCGGCCAGCGGCGGGCGGGCCATGGCGGGGCCGGACCTGGCCACCGCCCTGCCGCGGCTGCTGGCGGGCGCGGCCCCTGGGCGCATCCTGGTCTGCGGCAGCCTCTATCTGGCCGGCGAGGTGCTGAAGGCGGACGGCACCCTGCCGGATTGAGGGAGAGGTGCCAGCCCGAAGCGGGGCCTGGCGCAGCGGGGTAAGCGAAGGATTACTCCAGCCCGGCCGCCGCCCGCATGGCGCGGCGCAGCCAGGCAATGCCCACGCGCACCTGGCCTTCGGCGCAAAGGCGCCGCCCCTCATCCGCCATGCTGCGCGGGGCCTCGGCATCGGCACCCGGCATGGTGGCGAAGCGTTCGGAGAGGAGGTCGCAGTATTCCCGCGTGGTGGTGGTCATGCGCACCGCTCCACCAGCCGCCGGCGCCCGCTCCGAGGAGGCGAGCAACGGCACCAGCAGCGAGAAGAGAGCCAGAATGGACCGCATGGGCCACACATGCGCCGCCCTGCCTCACCCACCCGTGGGCCGGGGGTGAAGGCTGCGTCATTCGCGCGCGCCTATTCGGGCGGCGGCGCGCCCCGCAGCCGCTTGGTGGCGCCGCGCTTCGTCTTGCTGTCCATGCGCCGCTGCTGCGAGCCGCGGGTGGGCTTGGTGGCGCGGCGGAAGGGCGGCGGGGGTGCCGCGGCCTCGTCCAGCAGGGCCTGGAGGCGTTCCATCGCGTCCTCCCGGTTGCGCTCGCGCAGGCGGTGGCGCTGGGCGGTCAGCACCACCACGCCCTCCTTCGTCATGCGGCGGCCGGCGAGGGTGGCCAGGCGCATCATGATGCGTTCGGGCAGGTTGGCGGCGGCGGCGTTGTAGCGGAGTTGGACGGCGGTTTCGAGCTTGTTGACGTTCTGCCCGCCGGGGCCGGAGGCGCGGAGGAAATCCTCCTCGATCAGCGCCGGGTCTATGGCGAGGCGCATCAGGGCAGCAGCCGGTCGGGGGCGGGCATGTCGTCCTTCAACGCGACACCGGAGGCCCCCAGCGCGCGGGCGCCGCGCAGCAGCCAATGCAGCTTGGCCGCGGCATCGGCGTGGGACAGCCCGCCAGGGCGGATGTTGCTGATGCAATTGCGCTCGGCATCGGAGCGTCCCGGGCGCGGCGCCCAGGTGAGGTAGAGGCCTACGCTGTCCTGCGCGGACAGCCCGGGGCGTTCGCCGATCATGACCACCACGGCGTCGGCACCCATGGCATGCGCGATGTCATCGCCGAGCGCCACGCGGGCCTGCAGCGCCACCACCACGGGCCATTCGGCGCCGAAGGCGGCGAGCAGCGCGGCGGCCTGGGATTGCACGCCGGTGGCGCAGAGCCCGTCCGCCACCACGACCACCACGCCGCCCGTCCGCGGCAGGCGGGCGCGGTCCGTGGCGCGCAGGCGCCGGCCGAGGTCGGGGCGCAGCAGGTATTCGCGCCGGTCGCGCGCCTCGCTCTGCACCACGGGGGCGTCGAAGCCGAGGGTGACCGGGTCCAGCGCGGACCACACGGCGTCGCGCGCGGCGGCATGGGCTTCCTGGAAATCCAGGTGCGCGGCGGTCGGCAGCGAGGTGCCGACGCGGCCGAGTGCCACCCGGGCGGCGGTGAAGCGGCGGAGGCTGTGGGCCGGGACCAGCGTCATGACAGGCCGATCAGCGCCGGCGCCATCCGCGCGGGGATCTGCGCCCCATCCCCGATGCCCATCCGCTCCAGCCACGCCGCAAACTCCGGCGCCGGCGTCTTGCCCAGCAGCGCGCGGGCCGTCAGCCCGTCATGGAAGCTGGTGGACTGGTAGGCCAGCATCACGTCATCCGCCCCCGGCACGCCCATGATGTAGTTCACACCTGCCACGGCCAGGTTGATGAGCAGCGCGTCCATGTCGTCCTGGTCGGCCTCGGCGTGGTTGGTGTAGCAGACATCCACGCCCATCGGCAGGCCGAGCAGCTTGCCGCAGAAATGGTCCTCCAGCCCCGCGCGGGCGATCTGCTTGCCGTCGAACAGGTATTCGGGGCCGATGAAGCCCACCACGGAATTCACCAGCAGCGGGTCGAAGGCGCGGGCGACGGCATAGGCACGGGCCTCGATGGTCTGCTGGTCCACGCCGTGATGCGCGTCGGCGGAAAGCGCGCTGCCCTGGCCCGTCTCGAAATACATCACGTTCTGGCCCACCGTGCCGCGCTGCAACGCAAGCGCCGCGGACTGCGCCTCGGCCAGCAGGGGCAGCGTCACGCCGAAGCTCTCGTTCACGCCCTGGGTGCCGCCGATGGACTGGAACACGAGATCCGTGGGCGCGCCGCGCTCCATGGCCAGCAGCGCCGTCGTCACATGGCACAGCACGCAGCTTTGGGTCGGGATGTCGAAGCGGTTGCGGACCTCATCCAGCATGGTCAGCAGCGTCATCACCTGCGCCACATTGTCCGTGGCGGGGTTCACGCCGATGACGGCATCGCCCGCGCCCAGCAGCAAGCCATCCAGCACGGCGGCGGCGACGCCGCGCGCGTCATCGGTCGGGTCATTGGGCTGGAGGCGGATGGAAAGCGTCCCCGGCAGCCCGATCGTGTTGCGGAAGCGCGTGACCACGCGGCACTTTGCCGCAACCGTGACCAGGTCGCTGATCCGCATGATCTTGGAAACGGCGGCCGCCATCTCGGGTGTCACGCCCCGCCGAATGGGCGGCAGCGCCTCGGGCGGTGCGGCCAGCAGCCAGTCGCGGAAGCCGCCCACGGTCAGATGCGAAATCGGCGCGAAGGCGTTGGGATCATGCCCGTCCATGATCAGGCGGGTCACGTCATCCGCCTCATAGGGGATCACCGCCTCGCTGAGAAAATGCTTCAGCGGCAGGTCGGCCAGGGCGCGCTGCGCCGCCACGCGCTCCGCCCCGCTTTGCGCGGCCACGCCCGCCAGCGCATCGCCCGAGCGGAAGGGCGTCGCGCGGGCCAGCAGCGTCCGCAGATCCTCGAACACGTATTGGGTGCCCGCCACGCTCTGCCGGAATGCCATGCCCGCCCCGCTTGCCAGATCCCCGCGCGGGCCGGAAACTCCCGGGCAACGGAGGACGTTCATGAGTCATAGCACGGTCGAGACCGCGCCCGATGCCCAGGCCGATTGGCCCGATGGCATCTATGCGCTGCTCAAGCAGTATTCAATCCGCCAGGTGGCCCTGGTGCCGGATGCGGGGCATTCGCGCCTGATCAAGCGGTGCCTGGCCGACAATGAGTTGCGCGTGGTGACGCTCACCACCGAGGAGGAGGGCATCGCCCTCATGCAGGGGGCATGGCTGGGCGGCGACCGCTCGGTGCTGCTGATGCAGTCGTCCGGCGTGGGCAATTGCATCAACATGCTCTCGCTCTCCGGCATCCATCGCACGCCCATGCCGATGATCATCACGATGCGCGGCGATTTCGGCGAGTTCAACCCGGCACAGGTGCCCATGGGGCAAGCCACCCAGGCGGTGCTGGAGGCGATGGGAACCCTGGTCCACCGCGCCGATCGCGTGGAGGATGTGGTGCCCACGGTGGAGGCCTCCCTCAAGCTCGCCTTCAACACCTTCCGCCCCACCGCGACGCTGATCGGCCAGCGGGTGCTGGGCGCCAAGACCTTTGGGAAGGACTGAGCCATGCTCGCACCCTCGGGGAAGATTGACCGGCGCGAACTCACCCGCGCGCTTCTGACGGACCGTGGCGGCATGCTGGTGATTGCCGGCCTGGGCGCCCCGGCCTGGGACATCACGGCCGTGGATGATGGCCCGCAGAACCTGCCGCTCTGGGGCGGCATGGGTGGGGCGGCGATGATCGGGCTGGGCCTCGCCCTGGCCCAGCCCTCGCGCCGCGTCCTCGTCCTCACTGGCGATGGCGAGATGCTGATGGGCATCGGCAGCCTCGCCACCATCGCGCACCAGGCGCCGAAGAACCTCGCCATCGTCGTCCAGGACAACGAGCATTACGGCGAGACCGGCATGCAGCAGACCGCGACGCACCACGGCACCAACCTGGTGGTGATGGCGCAGGGTGCCGGCATCAAGCACACCATGCTCGTCACCGAGGCGGCCGATGTCCCCGCGCTGGTGAAGGCCGCGCGCGAGGGTGATGGCCCCTTCTTCGGCGTCGTGAAGGTGGATGCGGGCAACAAGCCCCTCGTCCTGCCCCCGCGCGAAGGCGCCATCCTGCAAGGCAGGATGCGGGAACACCTCATGGGGCCGCAGGCGCACCTGGCGTGAGCGCTGTGGTGGGGCGCCGCGGGGAGGACGCCGTCCTCCCCGGACCCCACCTGCCAAGGGCCAGTGGGCCCTTGGAACCCTTGAGCTTTGTTGGGTTTTCAGAGGGGGTAAGACCCCCTCTGAAAACCCAACCAGACTGAACAGGTCCAGGAGCCCACCGGCTCCTGGCGGGGTGGGTCCGGGAGGGGCGGCGCCCCTCCCGGAGGCGCCCCATCCACATCGCCACACCGAGAGGCCCCCGATGCCCCATGTCGTTCTCCTGCGTCCCGTCCATGCCGATGCGCTCGCGCGGCTGGAGGCGGAGCCTGGCTACACGGTCGAAACGCTGCTGAACCCGAACAAGGACACGCTGCCGCCGGTGATGGCACGCGCGGACGCGATCATCGTGCGCGCCACGCCGATCAACGCGGAGTTCCTGGACATCTCGCCCAAGCTGTCCATCGTGGCGCGGCATGGCGTGGGCTATGACGCGGTGGACGTGCCGGAGCTGACGAAGCGCGGCATTCCCCTGACCGTCACGGCCGATGCGAACGCGCTCTCGGTGGCCGAGCACGCGATGATGCTGATGCTGAACATCGCGAAGCAGCTCAAGACCTTCGACATCAACACGCGGGCGGAGAAGTGGAGCACGGTGGACGCGCCCCAGGCCTATGACCTCTCGGGCATGACGGTGCTGGTGGTGGGCTTCGGCCGCATCGGCGGGCGGGTGGCGCGGCTGTGCCACGCGTTTGGCATGGACGTGCTGGTGCATGACCCCGCCATCCCGATGAACACGGTGAAGGGCGCGGGCTTCCGCTACGCCAAGACCTTGCAGGAAGGTTTGGCCCAGGCCGATTGGGTGACGATGCATTGCCCCTCCAACGCGCAGAACCGCGGCATGGTGAATGCGGAATTCCTGGCGGCGATGAAGCCCGGCGCGCGCTTCATCAACACCGCCCGCGGCACGCTGGTGAATGAGGAGGCGCTGGCGGCGGCGCTGCGGACGGGCCAGGTGGGCGCGGCCGGCGTGGACGTGTTCTGGGAGGAGCCGGTGAAGGCCTCCAACCCGCTGCTGAACGCGCCCAACGTGATCGCGACACCCCATTCGGCCGCCGGCACGGACCAGGGCATGCGGCGGATGGGGCTGTCGGCCGTGTCCTCCATCATCGGCCACTTCAAGGGCGAGCTGGACGAGGACATGGTCATCAACAAGGAAGTGCTGCGGGGCAACCGGTGAACCCGCTTCTGGTCCTGGCCGAACATGCGGCCGGCTGGCGCACGGCGAAGCTCGACGCCGATCTGGACCGCCACGCCCGCCGCGCGCTGATTGACTGGTTCGCCTGCGTGCTGGCCGGCGCGCGCAAGGCGCCCGCCACGCCGATGGCGCGCGCCCTGGCAGCGGAACGCGGCACGGGCCAGGCCGTCAGCTACACCGATGGGGTGCGGACGGGGCTGCGCCACGCCGCGCTGATCAACGGCACCGCCAGCCACATCGTGGAGTTCGACGACATCTGGCGCTGGGGCGTCTATCACCCCGGCTGCCCCACCATCGCGGCGGCGCTGGCGGCGGCGCAGACGCAGGGCACGGACATGGCCGCCCTGCTGCGCGCCATGACGGCGGGCTACGAGGTCTCCTGCCGCATCGCCCAGGCCGTGCAGCCTTCGCATTACGATTACTGGCACACCACCGGCACCGTCGGCACCTTCGGCGCGGCCGCCGCGGTCGCCGTGCTGCTGGACTGCGACGCCGAACAGACGGCCCATGCGATCGCCACCGCCGCCACCATGGCGGGCGGCCTGCAACAGGCCTTCCGCGGCGACGGCATGAGCAAGCCGCTGCACCCGGGCCACGCGGCCGAGGCCGGCGCGCTCGCCGCCATGGCCGCGCGCGAGGGCATGACCGGCGCGCTGGACGTGCTGCATGGCGAGGCGGGCTTCGCCGCCGCCACCAGCGAGGATACGGGCAAGTGGGACAAGCCGCTTTCCCTGATCGGCAAGCCGCTCGCCATCACCGAGATGACCATCAAGAACCATGGTTGCTGCGGGCATATCTTCGCGGCGCTGGACGCCGTGCGGGAATTGCAGCGCGCCCATGGCTTCACCGCCGAGGACGTGGCGGGCGTGCATGTGGCCGGCTACGCGGCCACCAAGAATGTCTGCGACCGGCCCCAGGCCCGCACCGAGCAGGAATGCCGCTTCTCCACCCAGTTCACGGTGGCGACCATGCTGCTGCACGGGGCGGTGCGGCTCTCCGCCTTCGACGAGGCCCGCCTGTCGGACCCCGCCATCCGCGCCGTGATGCCGCGCATCACCGTCAGCCAGGATGCGGAGTGCGAAGCCGCCTTCCCCGCCCAGCGCAGCGCCAAGGTAAGCATCAAGCTGCGCGACGGGCGGGAGTTGTTCCAGTTCCAGCCCACCCGCAAGGGCGACCCCGACGCGCCCCTGACCGACCAGGACCTGTCCGAGAAGTTTCTTGAACTGGTGGGTCCGGAGACGGGCGAGGCCGAGGCGAAGGCGCTGCTGGAAGCCCTGTGGAAGGGCACGGCGCTGCCCGGCCTCGTCGCGCTGCGCTGACAAAAAACCCCGCGCCGGGCGTCCGGCGCGGGGCTGTTCGTGGCCCTCGGGCCGCTCAGCCGGAGCGGGTCGCGGTCAGGCGCCAGGCCGGGTCATTCGTCGCGGTGTCGCGCTGGAAGGTCCAGATGTCGATCACCTCGGTGATGGCGTCGGAACCCGCCACGATCTCGCCATCGCGCCCGGTGGTCAGGTTCACCTGGTCCGAGATGAAGCGCACCGTCACATCGGCCACCGTGCCGCGCAGCTCCGCGCCCTCGATCACCATCTCGTGCATGGAGCGGACCTCGGTGCGCTGCCGCTCGCCCGCCTGTTCGCGGGCGGTGATGGCGCCCTCGAAGCCGGCATAGGTGTCGTCGGAGAGCAGCGCGCGCAGCGTCTCGCGGTCACCCTGGGCGAAGGCGGTGACGATCATGCCGAAGGCGCCTTCAGCCCCGTCGAGGAAGGTGTTGGGGTCGAATTGCGGGTCCGCGCTGGAAATGCGCGCCAGCGCCGCGCCGGTGGGCGAACGCACATCCGGGATCACGCGGCGCGTATTGCTGCGCTGCGCGGGCATGATCTCTTCCGCCACGCCCTCGGCGCGCGCGGCCGGGCCCTGCACGCCCTGGGGCTGCTGCGGCGGCCGCTCATAGCCGGTGCGCTTGCCCAGCACGCTGCGCAGGCGCAGCACCAGGAAAGCGGCCACCATGGCGAAGAGGATCAGATCAATCGGGAAACCGCCCTGCATCGGGACCTCCTCTGGAACCGCCTACTTAGGCATGACGTGGCGTGGCCGCAATGTCTCCGCCAGCAGCTTGCGGGACCGCCACGCCACCGCTACCCCGGAAGCCACCCCAGGGAACGAGCCGAGACATGATCTTCCTGCGCCACGGCCAGAGCGAGTTCAACCTACTCTTCACCCAGACGCGGCGCGACCCCGGCATCATAGACCCGAAGCTGACACCGCTCGGCCATGAGCAGGCGGAACGCGCGGCCGAGGAATTGGCCAAGCGCGACATCCGCCGCGTCATCACCTCGCCCTACACCCGCGCCTTGCAGACGGCCACACCCGTGGCACGGGCGCTGGGCCTGCCGCTGACGGTCACGCCCACGGTGCGCGAACGCTACGCCTTCACCTGCGACGTGGGCACGCCCGTCAGCCACCTCCAACGCGACTGGCCGACGGTGGGTTTCCACGCGATCGAGGAGATCTGGTGGCCCCCCATCGAGGAGCCGGAGGACCAGGTGCTGGCCCGCGCCGCCCTGTTCCGCGCCGAGATGGCCGCGCTGGACGACTGGGCGCACACGCTGGTCGTCTCCCACTGGGGCTTCATCCTCGCCTTCACCGGCCAGTCCGTCATGAACGGGCAGATGATCGAAGCCGACCCCACAACCGGCGCGCCCGAGAACGTGGTCTGGAGGCATTGATGGACACGCTTCTCGTCACCGGCGGCGTGCTGATCGCGCTCGACCCCGCCCGCCGCGTCATCCCCGACGGGGCGGTCGCCATCGCGGGCGGGCGCATCACCGCCGTGGGGCCCCGGGCCGAGGTGGAGGCCGCCCTGCCCGCCCCCGACCGCGTGCTGGACGCGCGCGGCAAGGCCATCCTGCCCGGCCTGGTGGACACCCACGCCCATGCCGGGCACGGCTTGGTCAAGACCATGGGCAATGGCGACAGCGCCGCCTGGATGGAAGCCTGCCGCGTCATCTACACCACGGCCTCGCCCCCCTCCTTCTGGGCGGCCGAGGCGCGGCTGGCGGGCCTCGAACGGCTGATGGCCGGCGTGACGACGGGCGTCTCCCTGCTGGGCGGCGGCGATTCCATCATGCGCGTGGACAGCCCCGCGGCCGGCGAGGCCCGGGCGCGGGCCATCGCCGAAATCGGCATCCGCGAGGTGATGGCGGTGGGCCCGACCCGCCCGCCCTTCCCCCGCCGCTATGACGACCGGGACGTGGCCTTCGAGGAACAGCTCGAGGTCATGGGCCTGCTTTTCGAGCGGCTGCATGGCCCCAGTCTGAACGCGGGGGGGCTGATGCACCTCTGCACGCTGATGCCCGTCTACCGGGAAGCGCAGCACGATGCCGCCAAGGTCGCGGAAATCCTTGCCCAGGGGGATGCGGTGCGCGCACTCGGCGCCCGCTTCGGGGCGCGCTTCCACCAGGATGGGCACCGCAACGGCTCCATCGCCATGGCCGATACCATGTTCGGCCTGTTGGGGCCGGACGCCTTCCTCTCGCATTGCGTGGACCTGACCGACGCGGACATCGAGACGCTCGCCCGCACCGGCGCCCATGTGGTCCACAACCCGACCGCCATCGCCGCCGTGCGCGGCTTCTGCCCCGTGGTGCGGATGCTGGAGGCCGGCGTGAATGTCGTCATCGGCAGCGACGGCACCGCGCCCGACCGCAGCGGCGACATGCTGCGCCACGGCTTCGCGGCCATGCGCTACGCCCAGCAGCACGCCCGCGACGACCGCCTGCTGCCGCCGGGGCGCATCCTGGAGATGATGACGATTGACGCCGCCCGCGCCCTGGGCCTGGAGAACGAGATCGGCAGCCTGGAGCCCGGCAAGCGCGCGGACGTGATCACCATTGACCTCACGGCCCCGCACATGGCGCCGGCCAACATGCCCGTCTCCCGCGTCATCCACTTCGCCACCGGCGCCGATGTGCGCGACGTGGTGGTGGAGGGCCGCGTGCTGATGGAAGCCCGCCGCATGCCGCACCTCGACCCCGCCGGCATCGTGGCCGAGGCCGAGACCGCCACCACCGCCATGCTGCGGCAATCGGGGCTGGAGGCGCTGGTGGCGGAAGAGCCGGGCTGGGGGCTCATCCGCCGCCCCTGATTCACGGCTTTGGCGATTCCAGCAAAGCCGACCAGACGCTAGAAGTTCACGCCTCCCTCCTTGCCCTTGCGGCGGAACTTGAGGCGCCATTTCAGGCCGCGCGCCGGGTGCACCCCCTGGCGCCAGGCGGAGGGGTCCTCCCGCAGCAGCCCCTCGCCGGCGAGGTCGTCGAAGACCTCGCGCAGGGTGATGCTGTGCTCGTCATAGTAGAACACCTCGTGGGGGTGGTCGCCGCTGTCCATCGGGTAGATCTGCAGCAGCACCTGCCGGTCCGATTTCTGGTTGGCCATCCGCATGGGCGCCTCGATGGCCTGCAACGGGTTGCCCACCACCAGGCCGCGCCGGAAGAAGGGCGCCAGCGGGATGGTCAGCGTGCGGGCCGTGGTGACGCCGATGGTGCCGGGCACCGCCTTGGCGAAGGCCTTGGCGCTGCGCGCCACGACATGGGCCATGCTCTCGTTGCGGAAGGCCACGCCGATGCGGCAGCCGCGCTCCAGCTTCAGCACGATGCCCTTCGCCGCCTTCGAGCCGTTCAGCAATTCATGGATATCGCCCCGCAGGCCGGTCAGCGTGAAGCATTGCCCGGGGGAGAGGGTGAAGGTCCCGCCCCGGCGCAGCATGACGTCGAGGCCGGTCAGCTCGTCGTCGAGCTCGGCCCATTCCTCGTGGGTGAGGATGTAGTGGGTGATCCCGCAGACTGCGCCCATGGCTGGCCTCCGCTGCCGCCGTGCAAGGCCTGGCCGGGGGGCCTGGTTGCCGGTCGGATGCGAATGCCTACACCAGGTTGAGGCTGTCGCATGGATTTTTTTGGCCGGCTGGCGGGGGTCAGCCCGGCGCGCGGAAACGCGCCCCGGTGCGGCGCATCCTCGCCAGGACATAGAGGGTCCAGCCCAGCTGCACCGCCAGCGCGGGCAGCACGACATAAGGCTTCAGCTCCGGCCCCAGGCGCAGGAAGAGGAAGGCCAGCCCGGCATGAAACAGGGCGAAGACCCAATGCGTGGCCACCACCTGCCGCACGGAAAGCCCCGTCGTGGTCGCCACCTGGTAGAGGTGGCCGCGGTGCGGTTCCGCCACGGCCTCGCCCATCAGGGCGCGGCGGGCCAGGGTGAAGGCGGCGTCCCACAACAGCCCGAACAGCAGCAGCGGGACGATGAGGAAGCTGACCTGGTTGCTCTCGAGCCCGGCCGCCGCCACGGCCAGCACCGCCAGCATGAAGCCCGCGAACTGGCTGCCCACATCGCCCATGAAGATGCGCGCGGGGTTCAGGTTGTAGGGCAGGAATCCCAGGAAGCCCGCCAGCAGGAACATCGCCGCCGCATGGATGAACCAGCCGCCCTGCAAGGCCGCGATGGCCGCCAGCGCGGCGCAGGCGATGACCACCACGCCCCCCACCAGCCCGTCCATGCCGTCCATGAAGTTCACGGCATTGGTGCAGCCCACGATCCAGAACAGGGTGATGGCCAGCCCCAGCACGCCCAGCGGCACGGCGCCGATCCAGGGCAGGGACAGGGTGTGCAGCACCAGCCCCGCGCCCATCGCCACCAGCGCGGCCAGGGTCTGCGCGGCCAGCTTCACCAGGAAGCGGAAGTCCCGCACGTCATCGGCCAGGGCCACGGCCGCGATGGCCACCGCGGCCAGGATGACGCCCACATAGCGCCCATCGGCCATGGGGCTTGGGGGGATGAAGTTGAACAGCACCAGCATGCCCAGCACGAAGGCCAGCACCGGCCCCACCCCGCCACCCTTGGGGGTGGGCCGGTCGTGCATCTTGCGCGCCGCGGGGTGGTCCAGGATGGGCCGCGCGATCATCGCCCGCACCGCGACCGCCGAGACGAGCACGAGAAGGGGCGCCAGCAGCAGCGTGGGCAGGATCAGGGAAAGGGACATGTCGGGCCGCGCCGCTATGCCCCGCCGGGGGGCGCGCCGCAACCTGGGCGCTCAGAGAAAGGCCGGGACCAGGCTCAAGACCAGCAGCACGGCCATGACGCGGTTGAACGCCCGCAGCCGTTCCGGCGTGGCCAGCAGCCGCCGCGCCCCCAGCCCCACCCCGGCCCAGAGCAGCAGGCAGGGCAGCGACACCAGGGCAAAGACCGCCGCCATGCCGAGTGCCTGCGGCAGCAGGGGCGCATCGGGGCGGGTGAAGGCCGGGACGGCGGCCAGAGCGATCATCCAGGCCTTGGGGTTCACCCACTGGAAGGCGGCCGCGCCCCAGAAGCCCAGGGGCGGCGCGGCCGGCCCGCCATCGGGCGGCGGCGCCTGGGCAATCTTCCAGGCGAGCCAGAGCAGCCAGGCCCCACCCACCACCTGCAGGGCGGGGTGCAGCCAGGGGAACGCCTGGAAGGGCCAGCCCAGCCCAGCCGCGATGGCGACCAGCATGGCCGGGAAGCCCAGCGTGATGCCCAGCATGTGCGGCACCACCGCCCGCAGCCCCGCCCGCGCCGCCGCCGCCGAAACCATCAGCGTGTTGGGCCCCGGCGTGGCCGAGGTGGCGAGGGCAAAGGCGATGAGGGGCAGCAGGCCGTCCATGCCGCAGCATGGCGCCCTGGCGGGATTTAGGTCAACAAGACTGACGCATTACCGCCATGCACGAAAAAGGGGAGGACGATGCCTCCCCTCCTCCAGGCCTGGACGGCGCGGGGGTCAGTCGCGGGTGGCCGCGCCCAGCTCGGCCACCAGCTCGGCCTCGAGGGTGATTTCCTCCTCGCGCTCAATTTCCTCGCCGCGCGCCTGGCGCTCGGCCTCCTCGGGGCTGCGGGCGACGTTCACGATGATGGGCAGGTGCACCTCGGGGTGCAGCTCCACCTTCACCGTGGTCAGGCCGAGCGTCTTGATCGGCTGCTCCAGCATCACCTGGCTGCGCGAGACGGTCAGGCCGCCAGCGGTGCAGCCATCGGCGATGTCGCGCGCGGAGACGGAGCCGTAGAGGCCGCCGCTCTCACCCGCCGAGCGGATGAGGACGACGGAGAGGCCCTCCATGCGCTCGGCCACGCGCTCGGCCTCCTCGCGGCGCTTGATGTTCAGCGCTTCGAGCTGGGCGCGCTCCACCTCGAACTTGGCGATGTTCGCCTTGGTGGCGCGGATCGCCTTGCCCTGGGGCAGGAGGAAGTTGCGCGCGTAGCCGGGCTTCACCTTCACCAGCTCGCCCATCTGGCCGAGCTTGTCCACGCGCTGCATCAGAATCAGGTCAATCATCGCACGCCTCACATCACGGGTTGGGCGGCGCCGGGCGCCGCCGGAATTGGTCGAAGAGGCCCACGCCGACCATCAGCGGGGCCATGAGCTGCAGGAAGAGCAGCATCAGCAGGTAGAAGCCGGCCAGGAAGGCGCCGCGCCCGGGGCGGTTCCGCAGCCGCCGGTGCACGCCCACCACGCCCAGCAGGAAGAAGGGCAGCAGAAGCAGCAGCAGGGCCGACAAGGCCAGCACCCCGCCCGAGACGGCCCAGAGCACCAGGGCCACCAGCGGCAGGGGCGCGTACCAGTCCGGCAGGCGCAGATCGTCCACGGGCGGCAGGGAGGTCAGGGCCAGCCCCCGCCGCTCCACGAGGCGTTGCGCCAGCAACCCGTTGCCCAGCAGCAGCAGCGCGAGCCAGAGCCCCGCCGCGGCCGCCTTCACGCGCGCCACCTGGTCCATCATCGCCTCGGGCATGTCCACGCCCATGCGGGCCACGCCCATCTCGACCGCGCCGCGCATGGCGCCCTCGAGGTCGGTGACGAAGACGGCCACCAGCAGCAGCACCGCCGTGGGCCAGAGGCCCAGCAGCGCCAACGGCGTGGACAGCACCATCCTGCCCGCCGCCGGCGGCAGCGCCGTGATGGCGATGAGCGCGGCCGGAAGGCCGAACATCACCAGGTACATGGCGACACCCAGCAGCGAACTGCCGATCAGCACCGCCGCCGCCGCCAGCCCCACCGCCGCACCGGCCACGCGCCCGCCAAAGGCGGCCCCCGCGGCCAGGATGGGCAGCGGTGCCACCCACATCAGCAGCCCGCCGAACGGCATGCCGCGCATCGCCAACAGGGCGAACAGCGCCGAGAGCAGCCCGGCCGCACCCGCGGCCAGCGCCCATGGCTGGCTGAACACACCACCCTGTCCCGAGGAGCCGCTCACGCCGCCGGCCTTTCCTGCGTCAGTCGTTGATGACGTAGGGCAGGAGGGCCAGGAAGCGGGCGCGCTTGATGGCCTGGGCCAGCTCACGCTGCTTCTTGCCGCTGACCGCCGTGATGCGGCTCGGCACGATCTTCCCGCGCTCGCTCAGGAAGCGGGAGAGGAGGCGCACGTCCTTGTAGTCGATCTTCGGCGCGTTGGCGCCGGAGAAGGGGCAGGACTTCTTGCGGCGATAGAAGGGCCGGCGGGCGCCCACGGCGGGGCGGCGGGCGGCGATGTTCGGTTCGGCGGTCTCGCTCATGGCGTCCTCACATCTCGTCGTTCATGGAGGGGTCCATCTCGTCGCGCGGACGGGCCCGGAATTCCTCGCGGTCGTCGCCACCCGTGCGGCCGCGGCCGGAGCTGAAGCGGCCGGCGGGCTTGGGCCCACGGAAGCCGCGCTCACGGTCACGGTCGTCGGCGCGCTTGGCCAGCACGGCCGAGGGCTCCTCGGTGATGGCTTCCACGCGGATGGTCATCTCGCGCAGCACATCCTCGTTCAGGCCGAGCTGGCGCTCGATCTCCTGCATGGCCGGCGCCGGGCAGTCGAGGCCCAGCAGCATGTAGTGGCCCTTGCGGTTCTTCTTGATGCGATAGGCGAGGCCGCGCAGGCCCCAGTATTCGCGCTTCTTCACCTCGCCGCCGTGCTCGGTCAGCACTTCGGCCATCTGGTCGGCGATCGCCTCGACCTGCTGCTGGGTGACGTCGTTGCGCGCGATGAACACGCATTCGTAGAGTGGCATGGGATCTCCCTCTGGATGCTCAGCCCCTGAGCCCCGGGGATCGGGGCGCGCAAACGGGCATAGCCGCGGGCGTGCCAACGCCGGCGGCAGGGTGCGCGGGATGAACCACAGCCGGGCCAGCGGATCAAGGGGGAATCGGCGCGGGGCTGCCCCCCGCCCCGTCCGTTCAGCGCCGCGCCATCGCCAGCACCACCTGCCGCGCGATCACCTCATCGGGCAGGCCGGTGGTCTTGGACTGGCGCTCGGCGCGCAGCAGGGCGGCGCCCAGCGCCTCCAGCCGCGCGGCGGGCCAGCGGCGCAGGGCGCGTTCCAGCGCGGGCTTGTGCCGCCAGAAGACGGGCGGCCGCAACGCGCCCAGCGCCTCGTCGGGCGAGGCCCCACCCTGCACCGCCAGCGCGGCCAGATGCAGGCGCTGCACATGCCGCAGCGCCGCGCGCAGCACCTGCACCGGGTTGGCGCCCTCGGCGAAGGCGTTGGCGATGGCGCGGTCGGCGGCGGCCACATTCCCCTCGGTCGCCGCCAGCAGCGCCTCGTCCAGGTCCAGCGCGCTGCCCTCGCCCAGCACGGCCATGGCATCTTCCAGCGTGATGGGCTGGCCGGGCGTGGCATGCAGGGCCAGGACCTCCAGGTTGCGGCGCAGCGCCAGGCGGTCCTCGCCTCCGCGCTCGGCCAGCCAGTCCAGCGCCGCCGGTTCGGCCCGCGCCTCCAACTCCGCCAGGATGCGCGCGATGGAGGCCGCGAGGTCCCGCCCCCGCTCGGCATAGCATTCGATGACCTGGCCGCGCGCATCGCCCGCCACCAGGGCGCGCAGCTTGGAGCGGCCAGGCAGGCCCAGCCCTTCCATCACCACCAGGCCAGGGCCGGGGCCGGCGAGCGCGAGGCGCGCGGCCTCGGCCCAGCCGTCCTTGGCGTCACGCACGCGGATGGCGGGACGGCCGCCCATCAGGGGGGTGGAGGCGGCGGTGTTGGCGAGGAAGGCCACATCCTTCAGCGCCTCACGCCCCGCCTCGGTGACGCAAAGCGCATCGCCCCCAGAGGCGGCGGCGACCAGGTTGGCGGCGCGTTCGCTGATCAGCCCCGCGTCATCGCCCACCAGCAGCACGACGCGGCAGTCGGCCGGCGGCGCCGCCAGGAAGGCCGGCAGCTTCCGCGCGTCGAGCTTGGCCGCCAAGCCTCAGGCCTGCAGGCGCCGGCGCAACGCGGCGGCAACGCCCAGGACGATGCGGTCGCCCAGTTCCTCCACCATCCGGCGCTCGGTGTCCTCGCGCGAGATGTCCGCGGCAAAGAATTGCAGCGTGGGGATGTTGTAGGCATCGATCGTGCGGGCGAGGCCGCGCCCCAGCACGGTGGGCGGCGTGCCGCCATCGGTCAGCGTCCAGGGCGCGCTGCCGATGACGCGCGCGCGGGTGGTGTTGCCGTCGCGCTGGAAGCCCAGCGCCTCGGTCGTCACGCCGAAGCTCACCTGCAATTCGTAGCGCGCGGCGTTGCCGGGGCCGAGGGATTCGAACCGCCGCTCCAGCATGCGCCGCAGCAACTGGCCGCCGCGCTCGGGAATATTGGCCACGCGCACCGCGGCCATCTCCTGCACGAGGCGCGGTTCGCCACGGAAGTCATCGCCGCCGCTGCGCGCGCCGTCGGGGCCGTAGAGCGGCCGGAAGCCGCAGCCGGCGAGCAAGGTGGCGCCACCCAGCGCCCAGAGGTTCCGCCTATGCCACAAGGTTCACCACCCGCCCCTTCACATGGATCCGCTTGCGGATGGGCTTGCCCTCCAGCGCGCGGATCACGTTGGGTTCGGCCTCCGCCAGCGCGAAGACCTGTTCGTCGGTCGCGTCCACCGGCACCTCGATGGTGGCGCGCAGCTTGCCCAGCACCTGCACGGCCAGCGTGACGGTATCGGCCGCCAGCAGCGCGGGGTCCGGCTCCAGCCAGGGCAGTTGCGCCACCAGCCCCGCGCCGGGGCGCAGCGTGGACCAGAGTTCCTCGGCCAGATGCGGCATCATGGGCGAGGCGAGGCGCACCAGCGCCTCCAGCGCCTCTTCCCGCGCGGCGCGGGGGGCGGCCGAGGCGTCCGCGACGGCATTGGCCAGTTCATGGATGCGGGCCACGGCCACGTTGAAGGCGAAGCCCTCCAGCGCCTCGGTCACGGCGGCGATGGTGCGGTGCGTCGTCTGGCGCAGCTTGCGCCCCACGGCCTCGTCCGCCCCGCCGTCCAGGTTCTGCGCCAGGCGCCAGACGCGGTGGATGAAGCGGCTGGCGCCCGCGACCCCGGCCTCGGACCACTCCATGTCGCGCTCGGGCGGGTTGTCGCTCAGGATGAACCAGCGGGCCGTGTCGGCGCCGAAGCGGTCAATGATGGCGCCCGGGTCCACCGTGTTGCGCTTGGACTTCGACATGCTCTCGATGCGGCCGACGGTCACGGCCTCGCCAGTCTCGCGGTGGAAGGCGCCGTCCGCGCGCTTCTCCACCTCCTCGGGGTAGAGCCAGCGGCCATCCGCGCCCTTGTAGCTCTCGTGCTGGACCATGCCCTGCGTGAAGAGGCCGGCGAAGGGCTCGTCCAGCGTCACATGCCCGGCCGCGCGCATGGCGCGGGTGAAGAAGCGGCTGTAGAGCAGGTGCAGGATCGCGTGCTCGATGCCGCCGATATACTGGTCCACCGGCAGCCAGGCATTCACCGCCTCCGGCGTCACCGGCACGCCGGCGCGGGGCGAGCAGAAGCGCGCGAAATACCAGGACGAATCCACGAAGGTGTCGAAGGTGTCCGTCTCGCGCCGGGCAGGCTTGCCGCAGGACGGGCAGCCCACGTGCTTCCAGCTCGGGTGGTGGTCCAGCGGGTTGCCGGGGCGGGAGAAGTCCACATCCTCGGGCAGCACCACGGGCAGTTGGTCGGCCGGGACGGGCACCACGCCGCAATCATCGCAATGGATGACGGGGATGGGGCAGCCCCAGTAGCGCTGGCGGGACACCCCCCAGTCGCGCAGGCGCCAGTTCACGACGCCCTGGCCCTGGGCCTTGGCCTCCAGCTCCTCGATCACGCGGCGCTTGGCCGCGGCCACGTCCAGCCCATCGAGGAAGCGGCTGTTCACCAGCAGCCCGTCCTCGGTGAAGGGGGCCTTGGCGACGGAGAAGTCCTCGCCCGCGTCCTTCGGCTTCACCACGGGGATGATGGGCAGGCCATACTTCGACGCGAAGTCATGGTCGCGCTGGTCATGGCCCGGGCAGCCGAACAGGGCGCCGGTGCCGTATTCCATCAGCACGAAATTCGCGATCCAGACGGGGTGCGTCTCGCCGGTAAAGGGGTGCACCACCCGGAAGCCGGTGTCGAAGCCGCGCTTCTCGGCCTGTTCGATCACGGCCTCGCTCGTGCCCATGGCGCGGCATTCGGCGATGAAGGCGGCGGCGTCCGGGTTGCGCGCGGCGGCGGCCGCGGCCAGCGGGTGCTCGGCGGCCACGGCCAGGAAGGACATGCCGAAGAGGGTGTCGGGGCGCGTCGTGAAAACTTCCACATCGGCCGGCAGGTCGCCCGTCTGGATGCCCATTTTCTCGTGGTTTGACACGGGTGCCAGCCTGAAGCGCAGCCGCGCCCCCTCGCTGCGGCCGATCCAGTTGGCCTGCATCAGCTTCACGCGCTCGGGCCAGCGGTCCAGGCCGCCCAGGGCCTCCAGCAGGTCCGGCGCGAACTTCGTGATGGAGAGGAACCACTGGCTCAGCAGCTTCTTCTCGACCACCGCGCCGCTGCGCCAGCCGCGCCCGTCAATCACCTGCTCATTGGCCAGCACGGTGTTGTCCACCGGGTCCCAGTTGACCCAGCTTTCCTTGCGCTCCACCAGGCCCGCGCGCAGGAAGTCCAGGAACAGCTTCTGCTGCTGGCCGTAGTATTCGGGGTCGCAGGTGGCGAATTCGCGTTCCCATTCCAGGGAAAGCCCCATGCGCTTCAGCTCGGCGCGCATGTTGGCGATGTTGGCGTAGGTCCATTTCGCCGGGTGCGTGCCGCGTTCGCGGGCGGCGTTTTCCGCGGGCAATCCAAAGGCGTCCCAGCCCATGGGGTGCATCACCAGGTGCCCGCGCGCCCGCTTGTAGCGCGCCACCACATCGCCCAGCGTGTAGTTCCGCACATGCCCCATGTGGATCTTGCCCGAGGGGTAGGGGAACATCTCCAGCACATAATACTTGCGGGCGTCGGCGGGCGGCACGTCGGGCACGCGGAAACAGCCCGCCGCATCCCATTCCTGCTGCCAGCGCGGTTCGGCGGCGCGGAAATCATAGCGGGCATCGAGGCTGGCGGGGGCGGGCGTGTCAGGCATGGCCCCTCCATAAAGCAGAACGCGCGGCGCGGGAATTGTGGCGCTTGCATCCCGCCGCCGCCTGCCCAACCTGTCATGTGTGCGCACCGCCCTCCTGCTTCTGTTCGGTTTGCTGCTGGCGCTGCCCGCCAGCGCGCCCTCCTGGGCGGATGAGGAGGCGGCGCACCAGCGCGTCTTCTCGGCGGGCAGCATCCTGCGCGGCGGGCTGCCGACGGCGAGCCTCGCCATCGGCTTCACCCAGCATTATCGCGGCGCCGTCCCCCATGCGGCCTTCGCCTTCGCGCAGGGAACGGATGGGCGGGCGGTCTGGGCCATGTCCTCCGGCCACGCCACCCCCTCCGAGGCGGAGGCCGAGGCGCTGGACAGCTGCGCCCATCGCCTGCGCCAGATGCGCGTACCGCCCGACCAGCCCTGCCAGCTGCTCGCGACCGACGGCGCCCTGCGCGATGGCGGCACCATCCGCGTCGAGCGCGGCGGCGTGGGCCCCTTCCAGCGCAGCCCCTTCCACCGCCACCGCGGCCCGGCCGAGGCGGCGGGCGTGCTGGTCTGGGGCCATGGCTATGGCGGGCCCGACGAGGATTTCCGCGGCAAGCCCCTGCCCGGCTTCATCACCGCGCTGAACGAGGCCGGCTTCGACATCCTGCGCTTCGACCGCCACCCGGGCGACGATGCGCTGTTCATCTCGCAGCCCCGCCTGGTGCGCGGCCTGCCCGCCCTGCGCGCCCAGGGCTACCGCCAGGTGGTGCTGGGGGGCGAATCGCGCGGGGCCTGGCAGGCGCTGATGGCCGCCGCCGAACGGCCGGAGCTGGTGGATGCCGTGATCGCCGCCGCCCCCGCCGCGCATGGCGAGGTGGAGGAGAACGAGACCCGCGCCGATGCCCTGGCCGATTTCCAACGGCTGCTGGCCGGCATCGAGGCCTCGCCGGCGCGGCTCCTGGTCATCACCTTCGAGGGCGACGAGTTCGACCCGGACCCGGGCGCGCGGGCCAGGGCGGTGGCGGGGCTGGCGGCGCGGCGGGCGGCACCCACGCTGGCGCTGTTCCCCAACGGCCCCGCGCGCGGCCATTCCGGCGCGCGCGACTGGCGCTTCACCCGTGACTATGGCGCCTGCGTGCTGACCCTGCTGCGCGCGCCCGACCCCGCCACGCCGCGCGGCCTGCGGCGAAGGAGTTGCGGCGGGGGTTAGACCACCTCAATCGGCCGACGGAACGGGGCTCAGCGCCCGGCCGACATCACCCGAAGCTCCCGCGCGCGGGCCAGGACGCGGTCTTCCATCTCGGTGTTGGTGCTGGCGGCGGTGGGCACATCCACCCACTGCCCGCCCTGCTGCACCTGGCGGAACACCTGCACCCGCACCCCGTCGGAACGGAGCTGCCGGCCCAGCACATAGGCGGTGGCCTTGAAGCGCTCACCAGCCGCCTGGGGGGGCGAATACCAGTCGGTGATGATGACGCCGCCGAAGGGGTCGGCGCTGACCAGCGGCATGAAGGACAGCGTGTCGAGCGTCGCGCGCCACAGGAAAGCGTTCACGCCCAGGCCCGGCCCCGCGCCGGCGTCATTGCCGCGGCGGGTGCGGTCAGTCCCGAAGATCAGGATGCCCTCGGAGGCGGAGCCGGAAAGGCGCAGCGCCTCCTCGCGGCGGCTGGAGGGGTTGTATTCGTCATCGCCCGGGGTGCGGAGGCTGCCCGGCGCACAGGCCGCCAGCATGGCCAGCGCGGCGAAGGCGGCGAGGAGGCGCCCACCGGCCGGGCTCGGGGCGCGCGGGATCTGGGGCTGCGGCGTCATGGCGCGGTTCCTCGTCGTGGTCATCCACGCGGCTTTTAGGGCAGGGCCGCGGGCGCCGTCCATGGGGCGTCTTGCGAAAGCCGCAAAAGAGAAAGGGCGGCGGGTCTCCCCGCCGCCCCATCCCTTGGACCATCCGGCCCGTTCGTCTCCCGAAGGATCAGAACGAGAGGGTGGTGCCGATCGTGATCGCCTGCATGGTGCGGTTGCCATTCTGGATCACGCCACCGACGGCCGGGCCACCCGTGCCGTTCAGGCTGCCCACGTTGCTGCCGGGCCAGCCGCGGAAGCGCTGGTACTCGTAGCTGATGTAGCCCAGCAGGCCCGGAGCGATCGTGTAGCTCGCGCCCACGCCGATCTGGGTGTGACGCAGGTCACGCCCGAGGGTCGCGGTCGTGAGACGGCGGTCCTGGTAGCCCTGGCCGAAGTTCACCGTCACCGTCACCGGGTTGAAGGTGTACGACGCGCCGAGCAGGTAGTGCCAGCTCATGTTGGCGTCACGGGCGGTGCCGACGTTGCCGGGCGAGGCGCCGCGGTAGTTGCCGAAGGTGTACTCACCACCGAAGGTGAAGCCCTGGAAGCTCGCGGTACCACCGAAGGAGTAGGCGGTGATGGTGCTGCGAGCGATCGCGGGCCGGTCACGCGGGGCCTGGGCATGGCTCATGACGAAGCCAGCGGCCACGCCCACGCCCGAGAAGTTGCCGCGGTAGCGCAGGGCGGCCGTGATCTCGTTGTAGCGGGCGCCAAGCTGGTCACGCTGCATGGCGGTGTTGTTGACGCCGCCGTTGATGCGCGGGCCTTCGCCACCGTTCACCGCGTACGAAACACCGAAGTCGAAGCCGGCGAACTGCGGCGACAGGTAGGTGATCTTCGTGATGTCGCTGCCGTCGTTCACGCCCGAGTTGATGTAGGGCAGACCACCCGGACGGGCGATGTACCACGACGGACGGTAGAACGCGGGGTAGCGCGGCGGACGAACCTGCATCACGGACGCGGCGCTGTCGGTGTCACCGAGGCGAACCGTGCCGAGCGTGGGCGAGCTGACGAACAGCCAGGTCTCGTCGGTGTCGACGGCCGTCGAGCCCGAGCCCGGGATGTTGTCGTTCTGGAACTCGATGCGCGCACCATAGGTGATGCCGCCGGCGGTCTTGCCGCTCACCAGCACGTGCACTTCCATGTCGGAGCGGAAGTCGTTGCCGCTCGGACGGCGGGTCACGCCGGCGATGCGCTGCGCGCCACGGTCCGCGCTGTCGCTCAGATACGTGTAGGAAAAGTCCATGTAGCCGCCGATACGCACGGTCGGGGCTTCCTGAGCCGACGCACCCGTGCTCAGCAGCGCGGCGCCGACCACAGCGGTCGTGCCAAGCAGAAGCTTGCGCATATTATCCCTCCTTGGTGCCGGGTCGCCCCGGCGGTTCACTGGTTCGTCCGCCGCCCGCCGCCCCCCCACGGAGATCATGCGCTTGGATCCGGCCTCACCTGCCGGCGGACTATGGTTCAGCCGGTTACCCCTGGGCAACCTGTTGAATGCACCCGGCGCGACTTCCGCGAGACACTGTTGCGCGAATACCACACAGATGGGTCAGCCCAGGCCGTCAATGGCCGCGAAGCCGGCCGAAGGCACGCGCCGCGCGTTGCAGTGCGTCATGCCACCCAGCGCCAGCACCGGCCGCCCGGCCCGCGCGGCCAGGGCGGCGAAGCGCCATGGCCCGAGCGCCGGCGCCCCAGGATGGCTGCGCGTGGGAAAGACGGGCGAGAGCAGCACGAAATCGGCCGTGAGCCGGCGCCCCCGCGCCAGCCCCACCCGCCCATGCGCGGCGACCGACAGCGCGGCCCAGGGCGCGCCGGCCCGCCGCGCGGCCAGGAAGGGCAACAGGTGTCGCACGGGGCGGCGGTCGGGCAGGTGCAGCCCGGCGCGCAGACGCAGCGCCACCCGGCCCTCGCCCGAGACCAGCAGCACCAGCCGCCGCGCCCGGCACAGCCGCGCCAGGGCGGGGAGCAGCCCCGGCGCCACATCCCGCGCCAGCACGCCCGAGCCTGGCGGCAGGCGCGCGGCCGCCGCGCGCGGGTCCGGCAGGCGGGCAGGGTCGGACAACAGCAGCCGGGCGGGCGGCTGCCCCCGGCGCGGCGCGTGCCTTATAAAGGTCATGCCATGAGCATCGCAGAGAGCCTCGCCCAGGTCAGGGCCCGAATCGCCGAAGCCAGCATCGCCGCGGGGCGTGGCCCCGATGCCGTCTCCCTGGTGGCCGTCTCCAAGACCCATCCGGGGGAAGCGGTGGTGGAGGCGCTGGCGGCGGGCCAGCTCCTCTTTGGCGAAAACCGGGTGCAGGAGGCGGCGGAGAAATTCCCTCCCCTCCGCGCCGCTCACCCCGGGCTGCGCCTGCACATCATCGGCGCCTTGCAGACCAACAAGGCGCGCGACGCGGTGCGAATCGCCGATGTCATCGAAAGCCTGGACCGGCCGAAGCTGGCCCAGGCCCTGGCGGAGGCGATGGCGAAGGAAGGCCGCCGCCCCGACGTGCTGGTGCAGGTGAATGTGGGCGAGGAGGCGCAGAAGGCCGGCATTCCGCGCGCCGAGGCCGCGGACTTCCTGCGCGCCTGCCGCGAGGAATGGAACCTGCCCGTGCGCGGCCTGATGTGCATCCCACCCGCCGAGGGCGACCCGCGCCCGCATTTCGCCTGGCTGGCGGGGCTCGCCGCGCGGGAGGGGCTGCCCATCCTCTCCATGGGGATGAGCGGGGATTTCGAGGCCGCCATCGCCGAGGGCGCCACCCATGTCCGTGTGGGCAGCGCGATCTTCGGCACGCGGGGTTAACTGGATTCGCCAAACCGCGCATAGGCCGCGGCGGCCCGCGCGGCGGCCGAGCCGGAAGCCGGCATGTGCGGATCCGGCCGCCCCGCCCAGGTGGCGCTGAACCGTTCCATCGGCCGGGTGGCGTCGAAGGCCGCGCCCAGCGCCGCCGTGATCATGCCGATGGGCCCAAAGGCCGCGCCGCCCAGCACGCGCATGACGGGATGGATCTCCGCCCCCGTCACCGCCCGGTAGATCGTGCCCACCCCCGGCAGATGGTGCAGCGGGTTCAGCCCCTGGAGGAATTGCCGGAAGGTCATCTCGCCGGGGATGGGCGCGTATTCGTCGGGACCGAGGGGCGGGCCACCATCGGCGGGGGCGGAGGCGGCCGGCGCGGCAGGAGGTGCTTCGGCGGGGGCGGCCGCCGCCGGCGGCGTGGCCGCCGTGGGCGCCACGGCCGGCGCCACGGCCGCGGCTGCCGGTGCCGGTGCCGGTGCCGGTGCCACTGCCGTGGGCGGCGCGGCCTGCGGCGGCGCCGGTGGCGGGACGGGCGCCCGCGCCGGCGGGGTCCAGGACGGGGTGGTGCGAATAATCTGGGCCGGGGTGTTGCGGAAGATCTGCGGCTCCAGGCGGGCACGGAACATCCCGCCCGGCTCGGCGGGGCGCAGGATTTGCGCGCCATGGGTGGTCATGGGCGCGCGCGCGGGGATGGGCTGCGTCATGCGGGGGCCTTTCGCTCTGCGGGGCAAGGCCACGCAACCCGCGTGCCAGTCCGCCCCGCGCAAGGGGCGGCCATTCCCGCCGGGCATGAAGGGAGTGCTTGCATCCGCGCGCAAACAGGACAACATCCGTCCGGAAAGCAGCGCGCCGGCCGCGAGGCCCATGCCGTGCCATCAGAAAGAGAGCGCCAGGGACATCATGTTCATCGAGACCGAAAGCACCCCCAACCCCGCCACGCTGAAGTTCCTGCCCGGGCGCGACGTCATGGGCAGCGCCGGCACGGCCGATTTCGTGGCGGGCGAGGATGCCTCGCGCTCCCCGCTGGCCGAGCGCCTCTTCGCGCTGGACGGCGTGGCCCGCGTGTTCCTGGGCGCGGACTTCATCACCATCACCAAGACCGACGCGACGGAATGGCAGGCGCTGCGCCCGCAGATCCTGGGCGCGGTGATGGAGCACATGCTGGCCGGCCTGCCCGTGCTGGAAGGCCTGGGCGAGGACGCGGACGAGGATTTCGACCCGGCCGACTCGGAGGCCGTGGCCCAGATCAAGGAATTGCTCGACCAGCGCGTGCGCCCCGCCGTGGCGGGCGATGGCGGGGACATCGTCTTCCGCGGCTTCCGCGACGGGGTGGTGAAGCTGAAGATGCAGGGCGCGTGCTCGGGCTGCCCCTCCTCGCGCGCCACGCTGAAGCATGGCGTGGAGAACATGCTGCGCCACTACATCCCCGAGGTGCTGGCCGTGGAACAGGTCGAAGCCTGAAGGCGGAGCCGGCCGGGCCATGAACTTCGGACGTGTGCTTCAGGCGCTGATGCAGGGGGCCGCGCCGCCGCGCCGCCGCGCCGCCCCCCGGCGCGCCGCTGCCGGCCCCTTCGGCCTGACCCAGACACAGACACGGCAGATCGGCCGCGCGCTCGGCGCCCTCGCCGCCGCGGCGGCCGGGGCCATGGCAGGCAGGGGCGACGCCTCCGCTGGTCCCGCACCCGCCAAGGCACCGGCCAAGGCCCGCGCGCCGGCGACCACGGCCCCGCGCCCCGCGACCCCTGCCCGCCGCCTGCCCGAGACCACCCCCGTCATGGCGCCGGAGCCCCCGCCCGAGCCGCGCGTCGAGACCGCCGAGGCCAGGCTGATGCTCCGCGCCATGATCGCCGCCGCCAAGGCCGATGGCGTGGTGGACCGCGACGAACGCGCCGCCATCCTGGAACAGCTCAATGCCGGGGGCCTCACCGACCAGGAGCGCGACGCCGTGCTGGCGGATTTCGACCGGCCGGCCACGCCGCAGGAACTGGGCCGCGCCGTGCGCGACCCCATGCTGGCCGCGCAGGTCTATGCCGCCGCCGTCTTCGCCGCCGCCGACATGACGGAACCGGAACGCGCCTGGCTTGACCAGTTGGGCACGGCCCTCAAACTGGACGCAACGGCCCGCCAGGCGATCGAGGCGCGGCTGCTCAGCATGTGACGCCGCCCGCGCGCGGCGCGGGAGAGACTGCCATGTTCAGCCTGAACGCCGACCAGGAAAAGCTGCGCGCCGCCGCGCGCGAGATGGCGCAGGAGGCGGCCGCCCAGGCGGCCGAGACCGACCGCAGCACGAACTACCCCTGGCCGATGGTCCGCCGGATGACGGAAGGCGGGTTCATGGGACTGACCATCCCGCGCGAATGGGGCGGGCGCGGCGGCTCCTACCTGGATGCCGTGCTGGTGGTGGAGGAATTCGCCAAGGGCTGCGCCGTGTGCGGGCGCATCGCGGTCGAGGCGAACATGGGCGCGATCGGCGCCATCATGGCCTATGGGACCGAGGCGCAGAAGAAGATCGCGGCCGAGCTGGTGCTGGCCGGCGACAAGCCCGCCATCTGCATCACGGAGCCCGAGGCCGGGTCCGCCGCCTCCGAGATGACGACCACCGCCGTGAAGCGCGGCGACCGCTGGATCATCAACGGGGTGAAGCACTGGATCACGGGCGGCGGCGTGTCCAGGCTGCACTTGATCTTCGCGCGTGCCATCGAGGATGGCGTCGAGCAGGGGATCGGCGGCTTCCTCGTGGTCCGCAATGGCGAGAACGACCCCGCCAACCTCGTGGTGGCACGCCGTATTCCCTCCATGGGCCTCTGCGGCATGCCCGAGGCGGAGCTGCATTTCCGCGACCTGGAGGTGCCCGATTCGATGGTGCTGCGCGCGCCTGGCGGGTTCAAGCGCGGCTTCGGCAAGCTGATGGACGCCTATAATGGCCAGCGGGTGGGGGCCGCGACGGCCGCGCTCGGCATCGCCGCCGGCGCCTATGACCATGCCCTGGCCTTCGCGCAGCGCCGCCGGCAATTCGGCCGGCCCATCGCGGAGTTCCAGGGCCTGGGCTGGATGCTGGCCGACATGTCCATCAAGCTGGAGGCGAGCCGCGCCCTGATCTGGCAGGCCGCAGCCAGCGCCGGCCCAAATGGCTTCCCCGACCGGCTGATGGCCGCCCGCGCCAAGGTGATGGCCGCCGACAGCGCGGTGGAGGTGACCAACATGGCGCTCCAGGTCTGGGGCGCCGCCGGCTATTCCCGCGACAACCCGATGGAGCGCGCGGTGCGCGATGCGCGCATGTTCCCCATCGCCGGCGGCACGGCGCAGATCCTGCGCAACCAGGTGGCCGAGCAGATCCTGGGCCGCAAGCTGCCGCAGACGCGCGACGGGATGCTGAAGCTGGCCATGGCCGAGGGGGCGAAGCTGGCGGCCGAGTGAGGCCGCCCTGCCATCTCGCTGGCGCCGCCCGCGGCGTCAGTGGATGGTGAACACCCCGTTGGCGTAGCGCAGATGCGCGGGCTCGATCAGCGCCGCGCTGGCCACGCGCACGGAATGCAGCGGCCCCTCGATCTCGCGCCGCCAGAAATCGAGGAAACGTGTCAGTTCCGGGAATTCCGGCGCGCGATCCGTCTTCTGCCAGATGAAGGTCTGGAGCACATGCGGGTGGTCGGGCATGTGGTAGAGGATCTCGGCGGTGGTGACCCGCCAATCCGGAATCTTCACCATGGGAACCAACGCGTCGAGCATGCACAGGCCTCCATCTGAGGGGGACGGATCACTGGGGCAGACCCGCGCGGCCGGCGCTTTCACTCCCGGCCGGCCCTCTGCGCGGGGCCGCCCATGACCGGAGCGTGACACGCCCCGCGCCGCGATTTCCAGAAAAATATCGCGCGCTCAAGGCATTAGCACTATCACACCGAGAGTGCTGCCATCTCCCTTGACGCGGGCCATGGGGCCTTCTAGATCGTTGGCACTCCTCGCCGGAGACTGCTAACGCAGCCCGGGGAAGGAGGTTCCACATGCCTGAGACCATCAGGAGAGAGAACCGCCATGAAGTTCCGCCCCTTGCACGACCGCGTCCTCGTCCGCCGCATCACGGCGCAGGAGAAGACCGCCGGTGGCATCATCATCCCCGACACCGCCCAGGAGAAGCCGCAGGAAGGCGAAGTCCTGGCCGTGGGCGCCGGCACCATCAACGAGAAGGGCGAGGTCCGTCCGCTCGACGTGAAGGCCGGTGACCGCATCCTGTTCGGCAAGTGGTCTGGCACCGAGGTCAAGATCGACGGCGAAGAGCTGCTGATCATGAAGGAATCCGACGTGATGGGCATCGTCGAGGGCTCGGCGCCCGCGGCGAAGGCGGCCTGAAGCCACTCCCATCCAAATCGAGAGAATGAGGTAAGCACATGGCTGCGAAAGACGTGAAGTTCGGCGCTTCGGCGCGCGACAAGATGATCCGCGGCGTGGACATCCTGGCCGATGCGGTCAAGGTCACGCTGGGCCCGAAGGGCCGCAACGTCGTCATCGACAAGTCCTTCGGCGCGCCCCGCATCACCAAGGACGGTGTGACGGTCGCCAAGGAAATCGAGCTGGCCGACAAGTTCGAGAACATGGGCGCCCAGATGGTGCGCGAAGTGGCCTCGAAGACCAACGACCTGGCCGGTGACGGCACCACCACCGCGACCGTTCTGGCCCAGGCCATCGTCCGCGAGGGCGCCAAGGCCGTGGCCGCCGGCATGAACCCGATGGACCTGAAGCGCGGCATCGACAAGGCCGTGGCCCAGGTGGTCGGTGAGCTGGAGAGCAAGACCAAGAAGATCACGACCTCCGCCGAGGTGGCCCAGGTGGGCACCCTCTCCGCGAATGGCGAGGCCGAGATCGGCGAGATGATCGCGCAGGCGATGGAGAAGGTCGGCAACGAGGGTGTCATCACCGTCGAGGAAGCCAAGTCCATCCAGACCGAGCTCGACGTCGTCGAGGGCATGCAGTTCGACCGCGGCTATGTCTCCCCGTACTTCATCACGAATGCGGAGAAGATGATCGCCGAGCTGGACAACCCCTACATCCTGATCTTCGAGAAGAAGCTGTCCCAGCTGCAGCCCATGCTGCCGCTGCTGGAAGCCGTGGTGCAGAGCGGCCGTCCGCTCGTCATCATCGCCGAGGACGTGGAGGGCGAGGCCCTGGCGACGCTGGTGGTCAACAAGCTGCGTGGCGGCCTGAAGATCGCGGCCGTGAAGGCGCCTGGCTTCGGTGATCGCCGCAAGGCGATGCTGGAGGACATCGCGATCCTGACCGGCGGCCAGATGATCAGCGAGGACCTCGGCATCAAGCTCGAGACCGTCACGCTGAACATGCTGGGCAAGGCCAAGTCCGTCCGCATCGAGAAGGAGAACACCACGATCGTGGATGGTGCCGGCTCGAAGGACGAGATCACGGGCCGCTGCGAGCAGATCAAGGCGCAGATCGAGGAGACCACCTCGGACTACGACCGTGAGAAGCTGCAGGAGCGCCTGGCGAAGCTGGCCGGTGGCGTGGCCGTCATCCGCGTCGGTGGCAGCACCGAGGTCGAGGTGAAGGAGCGCAAGGACCGCGTGGACGACGCGCTGCACGCGACGCGCGCCGCCGTGCAGGAAGGCATCGTTCCGGGTGGTGGCGTGGCCCTGCTGCGCGCCAGCCAGAACCTCGCCAGCCTGAAGGGCCTGAACAACGACGAGCAGGTCGGCATCGAGATCGTCCGCAAGGCCATCCAGGCCCCGGCGAAGCAGATCGCCGCGAACGCCGGCAAGGACGGCGCCGTGGTGGCGGGCGAAGTGCTCCGCAGCGACGTGTGGGAGTTCGGCTACGACGCCCAGAAGGACGAGTACAAGAACCTGGTGGAAGCCGGCATCATCGACCCGACCAAGGTCGTGCGCACGGCGCTGCAGGATGCGGCCTCGGTCGCCTCGCTGCTGATCACCACGGAAGCCATGGTGGCCGAGCGTCCGGAGAAGAAGGCGGCCCCCGCGGGCGGCCCCGGCGGCGGCATGGGCGACATGGACTTCTGAGGTCCGACACGGGCGGGGGCTTCGGCCCCCCTCGGCGAGAGGGGCGGTCCCATCCGGGGCCGCCCTTTTTTCGTTCCGGATGTGTCCGTTATTTAAGGTCGCCTCACCTGCTGGCGGCGGGCAAGTGCAAGGAAGATTTCACAATCTGGCGTTTAGCTGGCCGTGCGCGGAGTTGCCGCGTGGACTGAAGGAACCGCCGTGATGCTGACCAACCTTTCCATCGCCAACAAGCTGCGGCTTGGGATAGGCGCCCTCATCTTCTTGATCATGGCCCTGGCCGGTGCCAGCACCTGGGTGATTTCCCAGATGGACAGAGAAACCGCGGCAGTGGCGGAGCGTTGGCTGCCGGCGCTGGACGCGACCAGCGAGCTACAGGTCAGCACCATGCAGTTGCGCCGCCGGGAACTCTCCCTCGCGACCAGCCGCAGCCCGGAGGAGGGCGCGAGCATCGCCAACTCCCTGACCGGGCTGGGCCAGCAGGTGCGCGCCGCCCTGACCGAGACACGCCAGTACGCCACCACGCCAGAGGCGCTCCGCCTTGTGACCGAGGTGGAAGGTTTGCTGGCGAGCCATTTCCAGGCCCTCCAGGTGATGGTCCAGGCGCAGCGGGCCGGGGATGCCTCTGCGATCAACGAGACGCTGGCCAACACGCGTGACGGCATGGAGCGGATCACCACCACCATCGCGGCGATGTACAGCGATGCTGCCACCCGGGCCCGCACGGCCGCGAGCGGTGCGAGCGCGACGGGTCATCAGGGCACCTATGTCGTGATCGTTCTCGCCCTGCTCTGCCTGGCGCTTGGCGTGGGCGTGGCCGTCGTGCTCACCCGCAGCATCACCGGCCGCCTGCTGAACCTCTCCGGCGCGATGGATAAGCTCGCCAAGCGCGACTACGCCTTCAGCCTCAAGGAAACCGCCGACAAGGACGAGCTGGGCACGATGGCGCGGGCCGTGGACACCTGCCGCGCCGGCCTGCAGGAAGCCGACCGCCTGGCCGCCGAGCAGGCCCAGGCCGCCGAGCGGCGCGCCGCCCGCGCCGCCCGTGTGGACGCGTTGGTGAAGGGCTTCGAGGCGGAAGCCGCCGACGTGCTCCGCGCCGTCAGCAGCGCCGCCACCGAACTCTCCGCCACCGCGAACGGCATGACGGCCACCGCCGAGGAAGGCAGCCGCCAGGCCACCAATGTCGCCAGCGCCTCCCAGCAGACCAGCGGCAATGTGCAGACCGTGGCCGCCTCGACCGAGGAACTCTCGAGCTCCATCGCCGAGGTGGCGCGCCAGGTGCGCGAGACGGCCTCCATCACCACCCGCGCGGCCGAGACGGCACGGCAGACCGATGGCACCGTCCGCAGCCTGGCGGATGCGGCGAACCGCATCGGCGACGTGGTGCGCCTCATCAGCGACATCGCGGGCCAGACCAACCTTCTCGCGCTGAACGCGACCATCGAGGCCGCGCGTGCGGGCGAGGCCGGCAAGGGCTTCGCCGTGGTGGCGAGCGAGGTCAAGAGCCTGGCGGCCCAGACCGCCAAGGCGACCGAGGAGATCGCCGCGCAGATCACCGCCATGCAGACCGAGACGCAGCGCTCGGTGGAGGCCATCGCCGCCATCGGCAAGACGGTGGAGGAGCTGAACGCCACCACCGCCCAGGTTGCCGCCGCGTCCGAGCAGCAGGCGGCCGCCACGCGCGAGATCGGCCGGGCGGTGGCCGAGGCGGCGCAGGGTGCCGAAGACACCTCGCGCAGCGCCGCCAATGTGAAGGAGGGTGCGGAGCGCACGGGCGAGGCGGCGAAGGACCTGAAGAGCGCCTCGTCCGAACTGGCACAGCAGTCCGAGCGGATGCGCGGACAGGTGGACCGCTTCCTGGCCGATATCCGCGCGGCCTGACCGGCAGGGGGGACACTTGCCCCCTTCGATTGCAACACCTCGCCACGGATCAACGCGGCGGGGCAGGACTTCGGAAATCCGGGCCATGGCGCCCGGTTTCCTTTGACAGGGGGCGGCATATCTGCGCCTATCCCCGGGCGCTTCCAGTGCTTGCCAATCGCCTTGCCGTGCCCGCCCACCGATGCTCCCAGGAGTGCCGCCGGACGTTCCCCACGTGAAGTCCGGTGAGCCTGATGCGCCCGGGATGGGATACTCCTCTCCCGGATTGCTACGCAGGAGAATCACGATGGCCCAGGGCACCGTGAAATGGTTCAACGCCACCAAGGGCTACGGCTTCATCGCCCCCGCCGGCGGCGGCCCCGACATTTTCGTCCACATCACCGCTGTGCAGGCCGCTGGCCTGCAGGGCCTGAAGGACGGGCAGTCCATCGGCTATGACGCCGTCGAGGAGCGCGGCCGGGTTTCGGCTGTCAACCTGAAGGTCGGCTGAACAGCCCGGTCGGCTTCGGCCGGCCATGGCAGCGAGGGGCGGCGGGGTGATCCCGCCGCCCCTTTTGCGTTTTGGCGCCAGCCAGCGCAGGCTTGGCGCCATGTTCACCCTGACCGAACTCGAAGCCGCCGAGGCGCTGATCCGGCGCCACTTCCCCGCCACCCCGCAATATGCCTGGCCGCTGCTGGCCGCCCGTGCCGGCTGCGATGTCTGGGTGAAGCATGAAAACCACACCCCCACCGGCGCCTTCAAGGTGCGCGGCGGGATCGTGTATTTTGACGGGCTGCGCTCGAAGGGCGTGGTGTCCGCCACGCGCGGCAATCACGGCCAGTCGCTGGCCTATGCGGGGGCGAAGGCGGGCATTCCCGTCACCATCGTGGTGCCCCGCGGCAACAGCGTGGAGAAGAACGCGGCCATGCGGGCGCAAGGCGCCACGCTGATCGAACATGGCGCGGATTTCGACGCGGCGCGCGCCTTCGCGGCCGCCCATGCGGCGGAACATGGGCTGGATTTCGCGCCCTCCTTCGCGCCGCCGCTGGTGAAGGGCGTGGCTACCTATGCGCTGGAGTTGCTGCGCGCCGTGCCGGGGCTGGAGGCGCTCTATGTGCCGGTCGGGCTGGGTTCGGGCATCTGCGGCTGCATCCTGGCGCGCGACCTGCTGGGCCTTTCCACCGAGATCATCGGCGTGCAGAGCACGGGCGCCGACGCTTATGCCCAGAGCTTCGCGGCCGGCCGCGTGGTGGAGACGCCCCAGGCCGTGACACGCGCCGACGGCATGGCGACCCGCATCCCCGACCCCGGCGCGCTGGAGATCATCCTGAAGGGCGCCGCCCGCATCGTCACCGTCACGGATGACGAGGTGCGCGACGCCATCCGCGCCTATTGGACCGACACGCACAACCTGGCCGAAGGCGCCGGCGCCGCGCCGCTCGCCGCGCTGATGCAGGAACGGGCGCGCATGGCCGGCAAGCGCGTCGCCACCATACTGTGCGGGGGCAACATAGACCTCGACCTGTTCCGGGAGTGGGTGCTGTGATCCTGCACCATGTCCGCCCCCTGGGCGGGGCGCCGGTGGATGTGCATGTGGCCGGGGGCCGCATCACGGGCATGACGCCCAGCAGCGCCGCCGGCCCCGCGCCCCTGCTGCTGCCCGGCCTGGTGGAAGGGCATTGCCACCTGGACAAGACGCTCTGGGGCCGCCCCTGGTGGGTGAACCAGGTCGGCCCCCTGCTGACCGACCGCATCGAGAACGAGAAGCGCACCCGCCGCGCCATCGGCATGGAGGCGGCGCGCGAGGGCCGCGCCCTGGCCGAGGCGCATCTGGCCGCCGGCACCACCCGCCTGCGAAGCCATGTGGACGTGGACGAGGAAAGCCGCCTCACCCATGTCGAGGCGCTGCTGGGGCTGCGCCAGGCCATGCGCGGCGTGCTGGAGATCCAGCTCGTGGCCTTCCCGCAATCGGGCATCTTGCGCACGCCGGGCGTGGAGGAATGGCTGGACGAGGCGCTGCGGCTGGGGTGCGACGCGGTGGGCGGGCTCGACCCCTCGCTCATTGACCGTGACCCGGTGCGGCACCTGGACATCGTGTTCCGCCTGGCCGAGCGGCATGGCAAGCCCGTGGACATCCATCTGCACGAGGCGGGCGAACTCGGCGCCTTCAGCATGGAGCTGGTGGCGGAGCGCACAAAGGCGCTGGGCATGGGCGGGCGCGTGGTCATCAGCCATGGCTTCGCGCTGGGCGATGTGGCGGCGGGGCGGGCCGATGCGCTGCTGGGCCTGCTGGCGGAGGCGGGGGTGGCGCTGTGCACATCCGTGCCCCCCTCCCGCGCGGTGCCGCCGCTGCGGCGGGCACGTGAGCTGGGCGTCACCCTTTTCGCCGGCAACGACAACATCCGCGACACCTGGAGCCCCTACAACGCCCCGGACATGCTGGCCCGCGCCGCCATGGTCGGGCTGAAATACGAACTGCGGCGGGATGCGGAACTGGCATGGGCGCTGGACGCCGTCACCGGGCTGGCGGCGCAGGGCTGTGGCTTCGCGGACCATGGACTCACGCCCGGTGCGCGGGCGGAGCTGGTGGTGGTGGAAGCCGCCACGGTCGCCGAGGCGGTGGTCCAACGCAAAGCGCCCGCCCTCGTGGTCTCGGGCGGGCGCGTCGTGGCGCGAAACGGGGTGTTGGAGGGATAGCGGCGGTTCCGGCTCCGGCGCCGCGGCCGCCCATCAACCGCTGATACGGCGGGGGCGTGACCCAACCGGGTGCGTCACGCTCTCGCCCTCAGCGTCTCAGTGCTTCACGTCAGCCCAGACCTTCCGCTTGGTCGCATAGACCAGGCCGCCCAGGATGGCGAGGAAGATCAGGACCTTCACGCCCATCTGGCGGCGCGTCTCCATCTCCGGCTCGGCCGCCCAGGCGAGGAAGGTGGACACGTCGCGCGCCATCTGATCGACGGTCGCTTCCGTGCCATCGGCGAACTCCACCTGGCCGGGGTTGAGCACGTTCGGCATGGCGATCTGGTTGCCACCAAACCAGGTGTTCCAGTTCATGCCCGGGTTCATTTCCACACCGGCCGGAGGGTCGGTGTAGCCGGTCAGCAGGGCGTGGATATAGTTCGCGCCATACTTCCGCGCCTTGGTGATGACCGAGAGGTCCACCGGATAGGCGCCGTTGTTCGCCACACGCGCCGCCTGCTCATTGGGGAAGGGGCTGCGGAAGCGGTCGGACAAACGGGCCGGGCGCTCGAACATCTCGCCGTCACCGTTCGGGCCATCGGTGACCTGATACTCGGCCGCGATGGCGCGCACCTGATCCTCGGTGAGGCCGATGTCGAGCAGGTTGCGATAGGAGAGCAGCCGCATGCCGTGGCACGCGGAGCAGACCTCCTTGTACACCTGGAAGCCGCGCTGCAGCGCCCCGCGGTCGAAGGTGCCGAACAGGCCGTTGAAGCTGAAGCCGGCATCCGGCGGCGTGGGGGCCTCGGCCGCCAGCGCGGGGCTGGCGACCGAGAGCGAGAGGGCGACGGCGAGAGCCTTCACGATACGCATGGGATCAGGCCTTCTCCATCGGCTGGGCGGTGGCGGCACCCGGGATGGGCCCACCGCCGAGCTGCGCCTTGGGACCGAGCACCGCGCGCGCGATGCTCTCGGGCAGCGGCAGGGGCCGTTCAAGCTTGCCCAGCGCCGGCAGCACCACCAGGAAATACGCGAAGTAGATCGTGGTGCCGATCTGGCTGATCAGCACGTAGATGCCCTCCGCCGGGCGCGCGCCCACCCAGGTCAGCACCAGGAAGTTCACGGTGAAGATCAGGAAGGCGATGCGCGCGATGGGGCGGAAGCGCATGGAACGCACCGGCGAGGTGTCGAGCCAGGGCAGCACGAACAGCACGGCGATGGCGCCGAACATCAGGATCACGCCGCCGAGCTTGTCCGGCACCGCGCGCAGGATGGCGTAGAAAGGCAGGAAGTACCATTCCGGCACGATGTGCGCGGGCGTCACCAGCGGGTTGGCCGGGATGTAGTTGTCGGCATGGCCCAGGTAGTTCGGCATGAAGAAGATCAGGAAGGCAAACACGCCGAGATAGGCGACGATGCCGACGCTGTCCTTGGCCGTGTAGTACGGGTGGAAGGGCAGCGTGTCCTGCGGGCCCTTGGGCTCGATGCCCAGCGGGTTGTTGGAGCCGGTGATGTGCAGCGCGGCCACGTGCAGGAACACCACGCCCACGATCACGAAGGGCAGCAGGAAGTGCAGGCTGAAGAAGCGGTTGAGCGTCGGGTTGTCCACGCTGAAGCCGCCCCAGAGGTAGGTCACGATCTCCGGCCCGATCAGCGGGATGGCGCTGAACAGGTTGGTGATGACCGTGGCGCCCCAGAAGGACATCTGGCCCCAGGGCAGCACGTAGCCCATGAAGGCGGTGGCCATCATCAGCAGGAAGATGACGACGCCCAGCATCCAGAGAAGTTCCCGCGGCGCCTTGTAGGAGCCGTAGTACATGCCGCGCCAGATGTGGATGAACACCACGGCGAAGAACATGTGGGCGCCGTTCATGTGGGCATAGCGGATCAGCCAGCCGTAATGCACGTCGCGCATGATGCGCTCGACGCTCTCGAAGGCATGGTCCACATGGGCGGTGTAATGCATCGCCAAGAACACGCCCGTGGCGATCATGATCATCAGGTTGATCATGGCCAGCGCACCGAAGTTCCAGAAGTAGTTGAAGTTCCGGGGCGTGGGGAACGTCCCGTACTCCTTCTGGAGCATGGTGAACACCGGCAGGCGCTGGTCAACCCAGCGCACCACGGGGTTCTTGAACGAACTGTCGTGCAGGCCGATGGCCATCTTGCTCGTCCTCTGGATGGGGACGGACCGGGCGGATCGGGACCATACCCGCCGCCCAGGGGCCGTCAGCCGATGCGGATCGCGGAATCGGAAGTGAAGGTGTAGCCGGGAACTTCAAGGTTGCTGGGCGCGGGTCCGCGCCGAATCCTTCCCGACGTGTCATAGTGGCTGCCGTGGCAGGGGCAGAACCAGCCGCCGAAATCGCCACGCGCATCGGTCGGCCGCTGGCCGAGGGGCACGCAGCCGAGGTGGGTGCAGATGCCCACCACCACCAGCCAGGGCGCCCGCTGCACGCGGGCCTCATCCGTCGCGGGGTCCTTCAGCGCGGAGAGCTGCACCTCGCGCGCGGACTCGATCTCGGCCGCGGTGCGGTGGCGCACGAAGACCGGCTTGCCGCGCCACATCACGGTCACGGCCTGGCCTTCCGCGATGGGCGCCAGGTCCACTTCCGTGCTGGCCAGCGCCAGGACGTCGCCGCCCGGGGCGAGCGAGGAAATGAACGGCCAGGCGAGCGCGCCGACGCCGACCACGGCAAAGGCCGTCGTGGTCAGCTTCAGGAAGTCACGCTTGGTGACGGCCTCGGCCGGAGCCCCCGCGGGGGAATGGGTCGTCGCACCGCTGGGTGCCGAAGTCTCTGCCATGACACTCCATCTCTACTCTGCGCCCCGCCTGGGCCTGTTCGGCGGGCAGGGCTTTGCATGATGGGATTTGGCGGCCAACCCGTGGCGCGCAACCCCGACCTTCGCGATGGGCTAATAGGCGCCCAACCCTGCCCTGTCCACCTCATCAGCCATGGGCAAGGCCGTGATTTGCAGGGTATTCATTCACAGACCATGACCATGAGCAGCCACGTGACCCACCCTTTCGCCGAACCGGCCCGCGCCTGGTTCGAATCCCTGCGGGACCGCATCTGTGCCGAGTTCGAGGCGATCGAGCACGAATTGGCGGAAGGACCCCATGCCGGATTGCCCGCCGGCCGCTTCACCTACACCCCCTGGCAGCGCGCCGAGGGCGGTGGCGGCACCATGGGCCTGATGCGCGGGCGGGTCTTCGAGAAGGTGGGCGTGAACGTCTCCACCGTCTTCGGCGAGTTCAGCCCGGAATTCCGCAAGCAAATCCCCGGCGCCGAGGAGGATCCGCGCTTCCTCGCCACCGGCATCTCGCTGGTGGCGCACCCACGCTCACCCCGGGCGGCGACGGCGCACATGAACACGCGCTTCATCTGCACGACCAAGGCCTGGTTCGGCGGTGGCGGCGACATCACGCCGATGGACAAGGAAAGTGCAGAAAGCCTGGAGGACGCCGCCTTCTTCCACGCCGCCTACCAGCGCGCCTGCGACAAGCACGACCCCACCTACTATCCGCGCTTCAAGCAATGGTGCGAGGAGTACTTCTTCCTGCCGCACCGCGGCGAGACGCGCGGCCTGGGCGGCATCTTCTATGACTGGCTGGGCGACCGCACACCGGGCAAGGGCATCGAGGCCGACTTCGCCTTCACCAAGGATGTGGGCCTGGCCTTTCTGGAATCCTACCCGGCCATCGTCCGCCGGCGGATGCATGAGAGCTGGACGGAGGCCGAGCGCCAGCACCAGCTTCACCGCCGCGGCCGCTACGTGGAATTCAACCTGCTGCACGACCGCGGCACCATCTTCGGCCTGAAGACGGGCGGGAATGTCGAGGCGATCCTGATGTCCCTGCCGCCGGAGGCGGCTTGGTAAATCCATCGCCGGAGGCGGCCTGGTAAACCCTCCGCCGGAGGCGGCGTGGTGGCCTAGCCCCTGCCGCGCATGTAGCGGCGTTCGGGTCGGTAGCCGAACCAGCGGGAGAGGCGACGGATCAGGGCTTGGAACATGGCGGGGGCTCGGGCGCGCATGGCCCCTTGTGGGCCAGGGATGGGGCCGTTTCCGGCCGTCTCAATGGCATTCCTGTGGCACCAAAAGGTGAACAGCGGATTGCCGGACCGCGATCCATGGCCCATCTTCCCTCCATCAAGAAGGGAGACAACGCCATGACCAACATCCTCCGCCCCGCGCGGCGCACCCTGCTGGCCGCGGGGCTGCTCAGCCCGCTCGCGACGCCTGCCATCGCGCAATCCCCCTGGCCCAACCGCCCCGTCCGCGTGATCGTGCCCTGGCCGCCGGGCGGCAGCACCGACGTGCTGGCGCGCATCGTGGCCGAGCGCATGCAGGCCATCACGGGCCAGCCCTTCGCGGTCGAGAACCGTTCGGGTGCGGCGGGCAACATCGGCGCCGACGCCATCGCGAAGTCCACGCCCGATGGCTACACCATGGGCCCGCTGACGCTGACCGTCTGGGCCATCCACATGTTCCTGTACGACCGGATGCCCTTCAATCCGGATACGGAACTCCAGCCCATCTCGATGCATTGGGAACTGCCCAACGTCTTCGCCGTGCCGTCCGCGCATGTGCCCGCCCGCACCCCGCGCGAGTTCATCGAATGGGCGCGCGCGCGGCGGCAGGGCGTGGCCTATGGCTCGCCCGGCGTGGGCACCAGCCCGCACCTCTCGGGCGCGCTCTTTGCCAGCCGCAACAACCTGGATGCGACGCATGTGCCCTTCCGGGGTGCCGCGCAGACCATCCCGGCCATGCTCCAGGGCGATGTGAACTTCGCCATCGACAACCTGGCGAGCTACGTGCCCGTCATCGCCGATGGCCGGATGCGCGCGCTGGCGGTGACGAGCGCGGAACGCCACCCCGCCCTGCCCGACACCCCCACCATGGCCGAGGCGGGCATCGAGAACTTCACCGTCGCCTCCTGGTGCGCCTATGCCTTCCCGGCCGGCGTGCCCGCGCCCATCCTGCAGCGGGCCAACCAGCTCATGCAGGAAATCCACAACGACCCGGCCATCCAGGAGCGTTTCATCCGGGCCGGCGGCCGCGCCATGGCCTCCACGCCCGACGGCGTATGGGAACGCGCCCGGCGCGAGCGCCCCATGTGGCAGGAGATGGCGCGGATTACCGGCGCGCGCCTGGGGTAGTATAGGGGCGGGCATGTCCCGCTGGATGAACGCCCTTTTCGTGGACCACGCAGTGCTGCGCATCGCGTGGCGCAACTGGGGGGTGGTGGAAAGCGGCCGGCTCTACCGGTCGAACCACCCCCTGCCCTGGCAGCTCGCCGCCGCCGCGCGGCGGCATGGCATCGCCAGCGTCATCAATCTGCGCGGCCACCGCGCCGCCTGTGGCGCCGACCGCCTGTGCCGGGAGGCCGCGCCGGCATTGGGCCTTGTCCATGCCGACCAGCCGCTGGAAAGCCGCGGCGCCCCGCACAAGGACCGGCTGCAAAGGCTGATCCATCTCTTTCGCACCATGCCCGAGCCCATCCTGATCCACTGCAAGTCCGGCGCGGACCGCACGGGGCTGGCCGCGGGCGTGTGGCGGTTGCTGCAAGGCCATGGCGCAGCGCGGGCGGCGGCGGAGCTTTCGTTGCGGCACGGGCACATCGCGGCCGCCAAGACCGGCATCCTCGACGCCTTCTTCGCCGAATACGCCGAGGCCGAGGCGCGGGGGCGTGACTTCGAGACCTGGCTCGCGCAGGAATATGACGAGGTGGCGCTGCGCGCCCGCTTCCGCCCGCGCGCCGTCGCCTCCTGGTTCACCGACAAGGTGTTGCGGCGGGAATGAGCGGGATGCGCCGGGGACGCTGAAGCCCGGGCCCGCCGCGGCCAGGCGCTTCGCAGCCATGCGTGGCGCGCCGGTCGTGCCGGGGCAGGCGGATGCCCATCTGCCCCGCAACCCCACATGGCGGAGACCCTGCCTTGCCCGCACGCCAGCTTCACCTCGGCGCCTTCATGCGCCCCGTCACCATCCACACCGGGGGCTGGCGTTGGCCGGGCGCCTGGGCGGATGCGAATTTCAGCTTCCCGCGCCTGAAGCACCTGATCCAGCGGCTGGAGGCGGCGAAGTTCGACGCCTTCTTCATGGCCGACCACCTGGCGCTGCTGAACATGCCCATCGAGGCGCTGCGGCGTTCCCATACCGTCACCAGCTTCGACCCTCTGACGCTGCTGCCGGCGCTGGCCGCCGTGACGGAGCGCATCGGACTGATCGCCACCGCCTCCACCACCTACAACGACGCCTATCATGTCGCGCGGAAATTCGCCTCGCTGGACCACATCAGCAACGGGCGCGCGGGGTGGAACCTCGTCACCACCGCCAACCCCGACGCGGCGATGAATTTCGGCCATGACGCGCACATGGCCCATGGCGAGCGCTACAAGCGCGCCCGCGAATTCTACGACGTCGTCACCGGGCTGTGGGACAGCTTCGCCGACGACGCCTTCCTCCGCGACCAGGAGAGCGGCATCTTCTGGGACCCGTCGCGCATGCATGTGCTGGACCACAAGGGGCCGGAGCTTTCCGTGCGCGGCCCGCTGAACGTGGCGCGGCCCGTCCAGGGCTGGCCCGTGATCGTGCAGGCCGGCGCTTCCGAGGCCGGGCGGCAGATCGGCGCCGAGACGGCCGAGATGATCTTCGCCGCCGGCGGCCCCATCGCGGACGCCCGCGCCTTCTACGCCGATGTGAAGTCCCGCGCCGCCGCGGCGGGGCGTGATCCGGAACAGCTCAAGATCCTGCCCGGCTGCCTGGTGGTGGTGGGCGACACCGTCGAGGAGGCGCGGGCCAAGCGCGCGCGGCTGGACGCGCTGGTGCATTATGAAAGCGCCATCGGCTCGCTGTCCTCCGTGCTCGGCGTGGATGCCGGCCGCTTCGACCCCGACGCGCCCCTGCCCGACATCCCCGAGACGGAATCCAGCAAGTCCGGCCGCGAGCGCACCATCGCGCTGGCGCGGCGTGAGGGGCTGACGGTGCGGCAATTGGCGCAGCGCATCGGCGGCTATGCGGGCGCCGCCATGGTCGGCACGCCCGCCAGCATCGCGGACGAAATGGAGGAATGGCTGGAGACGCGCGCCTGCGACGGCTTCAACATCATGTTCCCGCACGTGCCTGAAGGGTTGGAGGATTTCGTCACGGGCGTGGTGCCCGAACTGCAACGGCGCGGTCTGTTCCGCACCGAATACACGGGCACCACGCTCCGCGACCACCTGGGGCTGAAGCGGCCGGACAACCGCTTTTTCCGCGACTGACGGCGGCGCGGCCTCAGCGGCGTGACAGCAGCAGGAGCGCCACGCCGCAGAGCAGCGCGGCCGCACCCAGGCTCGCCGCGAAGCCTTGTTGAAACCCGCCCGGCACCTGGTCGAAGACGAGGGTGAGAAGCGAGGCCGCCATCACCACCCCCAGGGTGCGCGTGATCATGGCGAGGCTGCCCGCCACGCCCCGCTGCGCCCGTGGCAGGCTGCCGGTGACGATCTCGGCGTGGGCCACCGTCAGCAGCCCGAGCCCCACGCCATGCAGCAGCAGCGCCGCCAGCATCCAGGGCAGTGGCGTGGCCGCGGTCCAGAAGGCGATGGCGGCCAGCCCCAGCCCCGTGCAGCCCACCCCCAGCCGCACCAGCGTCGCCGCCCGCACGCGCGCCATCGCCCAGCCCGCGCCCAGCGAAGCCGCCATGCTGCCCATGGCCGAGACGGCCAGCACCAGCCCGCCCCAGCCCGTCGGCAGCCCGGCCACCCCCGCCAGGTGGTAGGGCACGAAGAGCAACACGGCGAAGCCCGCCATATGCGCCAACACCACGGCCGCGTTCAGCGCGGCGAAGCCCGGCAGGCGGAACACCGACAGGTCCAGCACCGGATGCGCCACGCGGCGGCTGCGCCACAGGAAGCCCCAGGCCGCAAGGCCCGCCAGCACAAGCAGGGCTGGGGCAAGGCCCTGGTCCAGATACCGCGCCTGGTTCACCGCCAGCAGCAGCCCGCCGATGGCGGCGGCCAGCAGCACCGCCCCCGCCGCGTCAAAGGGCTCGCGCCGCGCCGGCAGGGGCGCGCCGGGCAGGCGCCAGGCCAGGGCCAAGGCCAGCAGCGAGAGCGGTGTGCGGAACCAGAAGACGCCGGGCCAGCCGAACGCCGCCACCAGCACGCCGCCGGCCAGCGGCCCCAGCACCGAACCCGCCGCTAACATCAGCCCGTAGAGGCCCAGCGCCCTTGGCCGCAGCGCCTCCGGCACCTGCGCCGTGACCAGGGCCGGCCCGCAGCTGATGACCAGCGCCGCCCCCACCCCCTGCAACACACGGCAGGCCAGCAGCAGCGGGTAGCTCGGCGCCAGCGCGCACAGCAGGCAGGCCACCGCGCTGATGGCCAGCCCCGCGCGGAACACCCGCGCATGGCCCCAGATGTCGCCCAGCCGGCCGATGCCCAGCATCAGGCTGCCATAGGTCAGCACATAGCTGATGACGATCCATTGGATGCCCGGCAGGGCCAGGCCGAAATGCGCCGTGATGGCCGGGAAGGCGATGTTCAGCGCGCTGTCCAGCGGCACCACCAGGCTGCCGAACCCCACCACGCCCATGCGCCACAGCGCCAGGCGGTTCATCGTCTCTGGCCGCGCGGGCGCAAAGGGGCTGTCATGGGGGCGATGGTAGAGGGAGTTTCCGGCATGACCACATGGGGCGTGGATTCCGAGACGGGCGTGCTGCGCGACGTGCTGCTCTGCCCGCCCGACAACTATGACTGGCTGCCGCTGAACGCGGTCGCGCGGGCCAACATCGCCTCCGGCGCGCGGCCCGACCCGCAGGCCGTCCGCCGCGAGTTCCGCGAGTTGGAAGACGCGCTGGAAGGGGCCGGCGTGCGCCGCCATTACCTGACGCCCGAACCCCATCTGGGCTATCAGGTCTATGCGCGCGACAGCAGCCAGATGACGCCCTGGGGCCCGGTCGTCACCCACATGTTCAAGCCGGAGCGGCAGGGCGAATACGCGCCCGTGATCCATTTCTACGAGACGCTGGGCTGCCCCATCTGGCGCTATGCCAACCATGGCCATGTGGAGGGCGGCGACATCGCCATCATCCGCCCCGGGCTGCTGGCCATCGGCCACACCGGCACCCGCACGGACCTCCACGGCGCGCGACAACTGGCCGGCTGGTTCGCGGCCGAGGGGTGGGAGGTGCGCCTTGTGCCGCTCGACGAGCATTTCCTGCACCTCGACGTGGTGTTCTGTATGGTAAATGACCGGCTGGCCGTGGGCTGCACCCAGGTGCTGGATCCCGATTTCGTGGAATGGCTCGCGGGCCACGGCATCGCGCTGCTGGACACCAGCTACCGCGAGGTGATGGACCTGTCCTGCAACCTGCTCGCGCTCGGGAATGACCGGGTGATCTCGGCGCGCCACAGCGCGCGGCTGAACGCGGCGCTGCGGGCGGAGGGGGTCACGGTGCTGGACCCCGACCTGCGTGTGATCACGCGCGGCGGGGGCGGGGCGCATTGCCTGACCATGCCGCTTCGAAGGGAGGCGCTCGGCGCCTGATCCGCGAAGGCGAAGCCGGAGCGGTGAATCAGTCGCCCCAAGGCGGCACGCTTGCCAGGGCGGGCGCGATGGGCTTCAACCCGCGCCCCCTTCGGAAGCCCCGCCCATGCGCCCGCGCCTCGGTCTCGATTTCGGCACCACCAACAGCGTCGCCGCCCTGCGCCACCCCGATGGGCGGGTGGAGGTGCTGCGCCAGCCCACCGGTGAGGTGTTCCGCTCCGTCCTCAGCTTTTGGCGCGGCGCGGGCGGGCGGCCCCTGCACGCGGCCGGGCCCGCAGCCATCACGGCCTATCTGGAGGAGCCCTTCGAGAACCGGCTCATCATGTCCATGAAGAGCTACCTGGCCCAGGCCAGTTTCACCGAGACGCGCATCCTGGGCCGCGGCTATGACCTGCCCGCGCTGATCTCCCTGTTCCTGCGCGAATGGCTGGCGCCCTTCCGCGCGCATCTGGCCGAGGCCGAGGTCATCGTGGGCCGCCCCGTGCGCTTCGTGGGCGAGCGCGCCGATGACGCGCTGGGCGAGGCCCGGCTGCGCGCCGCGCTGGCCCAGGCCGGGCTGCATGACGTGACGCTGGCGCTGGAACCCGCCGCCGCCGGGCAGCTTTTCGCGCGCGACCTCGATGCGCCGACCACCGTGCTGGTGGCCGATTTCGGCGGCGGCACGAGTGACTTTTCCGTTCTGCGCTATGAGCCGCATGCGCGCTGCGTCACGCCGCTCGGCCAATCGGGCGTGGGCATCGCGGGGGATGCGCTGGATTTCCGCATCATTGACCATGTGGTCTCGCCGCATCTGGGCAAGGGCGGCACCTATCGCGTGATGGGCGGCAACCCGCTGCCCGTGCCGCCCGCCTGGTACCTGGCCTTCGCGCGCTGGAACCAGCTTTCCCTGATGCGCGCGCCGCGCACCCTGCGCGACATCCGCGAGGTGGCCGCCACCGCCGAAGACCCCGACGCGCTGCACCGCCTGCTGCGCTTCCTGGAGGAGGAGGCGGGCTATGCGCTGTATCGCGCCGTCTCGGGCGTGAAGGCGGCGCTGTCCGGCGCGGAGGAGGCGCGGCTGCAATTCCACGAGGCCGGGCTGGAGCTGGACGCCCCCATCACCCGCGCGGAGTTCGAGGGCTGGATCGCGCCCGAGCTCGCGCGCATCGGCGCGGCCGTGGATGCGGCGCTGGCCGATGCGGGCATCGGCGCGGGCGCGGTGGACCGGGTGTTCCTGACGGGCGGCACCTCGTTGGTGCCGGCGGTGCGGGGCATCTTCACCGAACGCTTCGGCGCGGCGCGCGTGGTGTCGGGCGGCGCCTTCGTCTCGGTGGCGGAGGGGCTGGCGCTGATGGAACCCGTTGGCAAGGCCGCCGCCCTGCCTTAGGACGTGCCGCCATGTCTGACACCCCCACCCTCCCCGACCGTCTCTCCAGCGACCCCGGCAGCCCGTACTACAACGAGGAATTGCTCAAGCGCGGCGTGGGCATCCGCTTCAAGGGGCAGGAGAAGACCAATGTCGAGGAGTATTGCGTCTCCGAAGGCTGGGTGCGCGTCAGCATGGGCAAGAGCGTGGACCGCAAGGGCCGCCCGCTGACCCTGAAGCTGACCGGGCCGGTGGAACCCTACCTGCACGACCTGCCGCAGGAGCAGCGCCTGATCCGCGGAACCTCGGGGCGCTGAATCAGCCGGCCGCCTTCAGCACCAGGATCCCGCCCACGATCATCGCGATGCCGGCCACGCGCGGCAGGCTCACGGCATCGCCCAGGAAGGCCATGCCGATGATGGCCGTGCCGGTGGCACCAATGCCGGTCCAGACCGCGTAGGCCGTGCCGATGGGCAGCACCTTCAGCGCCAGCGAAAGCAGCCAGAAGCTGCCCACCATCGCCGACACGGTGAGCAGCGACGGCCAGAGCCGCGTGAAGCCCATCGTGTATTTCAGCCCGACGGCCCAAACGATTTCCAGGAACCCCGCCATGGCGAGGGTCAGCCAGGCCATGCCCATCGGTCAGCTCCGTTGCCCGGCCCGCGGTAGGGGCCGGGCCACGCGCGGTCAAGTTTCCGCCGCCAGCGCCGCCGCCACGCGGCGCGCGAAACCCGCCGGGTCGCGCGGGGCGTCGCCCTCCTGCACACGCGCGAGGTCGAGCAGCAGGCCGGCCATCTCGGCCAGGTCCTCGCCCGCCTCGGCCCGCGCGGCCAGGCGTCGGACCAGCGCGTGGCGCGGGTTGAGGCGCAGCACGGCGCGGTCCGGCCCCATGGCGCGGCCGGCGCGGCGCATCATGCGCTGCATGGCGAGGTCCGGCGCGCCGGCCTCGGCGGCCAGCATGGCGGGGCTGTCCACCAGCTGCGCGGTTTCCTCCACGGCCGAGACATCTTCCCTCAGCGCCTCGCGCAGCAGGGGGATGAGCTTGGCGAGGTCGGCGCCCGCCTCGCCCTCGGCGGGCAGTTCGGGGAGGTCCACCGCGCCCTGCGTGATGCTGCGCAGCGCCTTGCCCTCGAAGCGGCCCAGGCGCTCGGGCCAGAAGGCGTCAATGGGCTCGGAGAGCAGCAGCACCTCGAGCCCGCGCGCGCGGAAGCCCTCCAACCGTGGAGATTTCGCCAGCGCCGCCGCGTCATCGCCGACCAGGAAGTAGATCTCCTCCTGGCCCTCCTTCATGCGGGCGATGTAGTCCGGGAGCGAGGTCCAGCCCTCCTGCGCGGAGGAACGGAAGCGCAGGAGCGCGGCGAGTTCGGCGCGATGTTCCGCATCCTCCCACACGCCTTCCTTCAGCATGGCACCGAAGTTCTCCCAGAAGGGGGTGTAGCCCTCGGCCTCCTTCGCGCGTGTCTTCAGCTCCGACAGCACGCGCGCGGTGACGGCGCGGCGGATGCGGGCCAGCACGGGCGTCGCCTGCAGCATCTCGCGCGAGACGTTGAGCGGCAGGTCCTCGGTGTCCACCACGCCGTTCACGAAGCGCAGCCAGGGCGGCAGCAGGGCGGCCTCGTCGGTGATGAACATGCGCCGCACATGCAGGCGCAGCCGGCTTTCGCGCGCCTCCTCCACCGGCGTGAAGGGCTTCATGCCGGGGATGAACAGCAGCGCCGTGAATTCCAGCGTGCCCTCGGCGCGCCAGTGCAGCGTGGCCCAGGGCGTGTCGAAGACATGGCCGAGATGGCGGTGGAACTCGGCGTAGGCTTCCTCGGTGATTTCGGACTTGGGCTTGCGCCAGAGGGCCGTGCCCTCGTTCGCCGCCTGCTCCTCGCCCTCCTTCACCAGCATGATGGGGAGCGTGATGTGGTCCGCCCATTTGCGGATGATGGTCTGCAGGCGCAGCGGCTCCAGAAACTCCTCCGCATCGGCCTTCATGTGCAGCACGATGTCGGTGCCGGCCTCCTCGCGCGCGGCGGGCGAGAGGGTGTATTCGCCGCGGCCCTCCGAGGCCCAGGCCCAGGCCTCCTCGCTGCCCGCGCGGCGCGACGTCACCTCCACCCGCTCGGCCACCATGAAGGCGGAGTAGAAGCCCACGCCGAACTGGCCGATCAGGCTCGGCTTGTCGCTGGCCTGGCTCTCCGCCATGGCGCGCGTGAAGGCGAGCGTGCCCGAGCGCGCGATGGTGCCGAGGTGCTGCGCCAGCTCGGCCTTGTCCATGCCGATGCCGTTGTCGGTGATGGTGAGCGTGCGCGCCGCCTTGTCGGGCGTGATCCGCACGCGCGGCGCGTCGGGCAGGGAGAGGTCGGGGTTGGTCAGCGCCTCGAAGCGCCGGCGGTCCACCGCGTCGGCGGCATTGGCCACCAGTTCGCGCAGGAAGATCTCGCGCTCGGAGTAGAGGGCGTGGACCACCAGGTCCAGCAGCCGCCCCACCTCGGCGCCGAATGCGTGCCGTTCGACGGATTCGGTCATGATCTGGTCCTCAACAAAGGTCTTGGGCGGCGGCGATATGCGCGGGGCGGGCCGCGGATTCAAGCGGGCGCGGCAAGCCCCGCCAGGAAGCGCCGTACCGCCGCCGCGATGGCCGGGCCAGGGTCCTCGGGTGTGGGCAGATGGTAGATGAAACGGCGGATGCCGATATAGACGATGCCGCCATGGAGGTTCCACATGTCCTCCATGGAGGGCGCCAAAAGCCCCGGGCTGGCCGCGATTTCCTCGCGAAGCGGCGCCAGCAGGCGTTCGCCCACATGGTCGAGGTAGCGGCGGTTGAGCACCTCGCCGGCCAGGCCCGCCCACATGAAGATGCGCATCCACTCATAGGTGAAGATGGCGCGCGTGTATTCGCCATAGAAGACGCGGAGCCGGGCCTCGACGGGCGTGGCGCGGTCGCGGATGGCGTCCAGCCAGCGCGGGTCCAGCCGGCCGAGATAGACGCGGGCGAAGACCGCCTCGGTCAGCTCCGCCTTGCTGCCGAAATACTGGTAGAGCAGCGCCTGGGTCACGCCCGCGCGCCGCGCGAGGTCGCGCGTGGTGCCGCCCAGCCCCACCTCGGCGAAATGCGCCACGGCGGCGTCCAGGATCTGCTCGCGCCGCGCCTCCGGGTCCAGGCGGCGGCGGGGCGGTGCGGGCGGGGGTCCGTCCAAAACCTCTGCTTCCTCTCGCTTGACAACATGCTGCCCTCCGCTGATCAATTGATCAACAAGTGGCGCGGGGCGTGCAGTCTCGCGCAGGGAGCAGCGTTCATGAAGTGGCCCGCACTGGGATATCTGCGCGCGTCGAGCCTCGATGAGCTGTGGCGCGCGCTGGGCGATGGGGCGCAAATCCTGGCCGGCGGGCAGACCCTGCTGGCCACCCTCGCCTTCCGCCTGTCCGAGCCGGGCATTCTCGTGGACATCACCCGCATTCCCGAACTGCGCGGTATCAGCGTGACGGACGGCGCGCTGCGCGTGGGCGCGCTGACGCGCCATGCGGAGCTGGGGCGGGATGCGCTGGTGGCGCGCCACGCGCCGCTGCTGAGCCAGGCCGTGCCGCACATCGCCCACCCCGCCATCCGCAACCGCGGCACGATCGGCGGCAGCCTGGCCTATGCCGACCCGGCGGCGGAGCTGCCCGCCTGCGCCGTGGCGCTGAATGCCACGCTGGTGCTGGCGCGCGCAGACGGTGAGCGGCGCGTGAAGGCGACGGACTTCTTCACCGGCCTGCTGACCACCGCGCTGGAACCGGGCGAGATTATCGCCGCCGTCGAATTCCCGCTGGCCGCGCCGTCGCAGCGCGGCGTGCTTCTGGAAGTGGCGCGGCGCAGCGGCGACTACGCGATGGCGGGGCTCGCCGCCGTGCTGGAACTTGGCGCCGATGGCCGCATCGCGGCACCCCGCCTCACCTTTTTCGGCGTGGGCGAGGGGCCGGTGCTGGCCACCCGCGCCAACGCCGCGCTGGAAGGCCGCGCGCTGGACGGCGCCGCCATCGCCGCCGCGCAGGCCGCGCTGGACGCGGACCTCGACCCGCCTGAGGACCTGCACGGCCCGCCCGCCATGAAGCGCCACCTCTGCCGCGTGCTGCTGGGCCGCGCGCTGCAATCCTTCACGCCCGCCACGGAGCAGGCCGCATGATGATCACCCTGACCGTCAATGGCGAGCGCGTGTCGCGCCATGTCGAACCCCGCCGCCATTTGATTGACTTCCTGCGGCTCGATCTCGGCCTCACCGGCTCGCATGCCGGGTGCGAGCATGGCGTCTGCGGCGCCTGCACGGTGCGGGTGGATGGCGAGATCGTGCGCGGCTGCCTGGTGCTGGCGGCCAGCCTGGACGGCGCCGAGGTCACCACCATCGAGGGCCTGACCGACAGCGGCGAGGTGGCGGACTTGCAGGACCAGTTCGTGGCCCGCAACGCCGCGCAATGCGGCTTCTGCACACCGGGCATGGTGATGGCGGCCGCCGACATCCTGCGCCATCACGCAGACGCCGACCGCGCCGCGATCCGCGAGCATCTCTCGGGCAACTACTGCCGCTGCACCGGCTACCAGGCCATCGTGGAGGCGGTGGAAACCACGCTGGCCGCCCGGCGGGAGCGCGCGGCATGAACGACATGCCCACCCCCGCCAGCATCGGGCTCTCGCGCGAGGATCTGCCGAACTCCTACATCGGCCGCGCGGTGCCGCGGCCCAATTTGCCCAAGCTGGTGCAGGGGCGCGCGACCTACACCGATGACGTGGTGCTGCCGCGCATGCTGCACGCGGCCTTCCTGCGCAGCCCGCACGCCCATGCGCGCATCCTCGCCATCCGCACCGAGGCGGCGCTGGGGGTGCCCGGCGTGGTGCGCGTCTTCACCGGCGCCGATCTGGCGAAGGTCTGCGACCCCTGGGTGGCCGTGCTGGACCACCTGAAGGGCATGAAGTCCGCGCCGCAGCACCCGCTGCCGCTGGACCGCGCCACCTGGCAGGGCGAGGCGGTGGTGGCGGTGCTGGCCGACACGCGCGCCGCCGCCGAGGATGGCGTGGCGGCGCTGGAGGTGGACTGGGAGCCCCTGCCCGCCCAGACCGACATGGAGACGGCGCTGGCCCCAGGCGCGGTCGTGATCCACCCCGAGCTGGGCGACAACCTCGTCTTCACCCGCACCGCCACCAAGGGCGATGTGGACGCCGCCTTCGCCGCCGCGCACAGGGTGGTGGAAGCCACCTTCGTGACGGGCCGCCACACGGGCGTCACGCTCGAACCGCGCTCCATCATCGCGGACTACAACCGCGCGGACGGGATGCTGACGGTGCACCAGGCCACCCAGGCCCCGCACATGATGCAGAACGTCTACGCGAAGCATCTGCGGATGGAGGAGAGCCAGGTCCGCGTCATCTGCAAGGATGTGGGCGGCAGCTTCGGGATCAAGGTGCATGTCTATCCGGACGAGGTCGCCGTCGCCGCCATGGCGCGCGTGCTGGGGCGCCCGGTGAAGTTCATCGCCGACCGCTTCGAGAGCTTCGCCTCCGACATCCATGCGCGCGACCACCGCATCAAGGCGCGCATGGCGGTGGAGGCGGACGGCACCATCATCGGCTTCGACGTGGATGACCTGACGGGCATCGGGCCGTATTCCGTGTATCCCCGCACCTCGGCGATCGAGGGCAACCAGGTGGTGAACCTGGTCGGCGGGCCCTATGACTTCGCGCATTATCGCTGCACCACCACCGTCGTGCTGCAGAACAAGGCGCCCACCTGCCAGTATCGTGCCGTCGGGCACCCCATCGCCACCGCCGTGACCGAGGGGCTGGTCGAAATGGCCGCCCGCGCGCTGGGCATGGATGCGCTGGAACTGCGCCGGCGCAACATGATCCGCGACGACGCCTACCCCTTCACCTCGCCGCCCGGCATGCGCTTCGAGGGGCTGTCGCACCATGCGAGCCTCGACAAGCTGCTGGAGATGGTGCCGGTGGCGCGCATCCGCGCGGACCAGGCGGAACAGCGCAAGAAGGGCGTCTATCGTGGCCTGGGCTTCGCGGCCTTCATCGAGCTGACCAACCCCTCGCCCTTCATGTATGGCATCGGCGGGGCGCGGATTTCCGCGCAGGATGGCTGCACGGTGCGGATGGACCCGGATGGTTCCGTGGTGGCGTCCTCCGGCGTGACCGAACAGGGCCAGGGCACCGAGGCCATCCTCGCGCAGATCGTGGCCCATGGCGTGGGCGTGCCGGTGGAGCGCGTGAAGATCATCACCGGCGACACGCTGACCACCCCCTATGGCGGCGGCACCTGGGCCTGCCGCGGGGCGGGCATCGGCGGCGAGGCGGCGCTGCAATCGGCGCTGGCCTTGAAGGCGCAGATCCTGGAGGTGGCGGGCGCCATGCTCCAGGCCACACCCGAGAGCCTCGACATCGTGATGGGGAACATCACCGACCGCGCCACGGGTGCCGAGCGCATGTCGCTGCACGAGTTGGGCCGCATCGTCTATTTCCGCGGCGACACCCTGCCGCGCGATTTGCCGCGCGAGCTGGTGCAGACGCGCCACTTCATCACCAAGGAATACCCCTTCGCCTTCACCAACGGCATCCAGGCCTGCTGGGTGGAGGTGGACACCGACACGGGCATGGTGAAGCTGCTGGAACACTGGGTGGTCGAGGATTGCGGCCGCGTCGTGAATCCGCTGCTGGTGGACGAGCAGGTGCGCGGCGGCGTGGTGCAGGGCCTGGGCGGCGCGCTCTACGAACACTGCGTCTATGACGCGCAGGGCAACCTGCTCACGACCACCATGGCCGACTACCTGGTGCCCATGTCGGCCGAGATGCCCGACATCCATGTGGGCCATGTCGAGACGCCCACCAAGGAAAGCCTGCTCGGCGCCAAGGGCGCGGGCGAGGCGGGCACGGCGGGCGCACCTGGCGCGCTGATGAACGCCATCAATGACGCGCTGGCGCCGCTCTCCGCGCAGGTCCTGGAACAACCCTTCACCCCCGCGCGCATCCTGGCCGCGCTGGGCCGCATCTGACGCCGGGAACGGGAGGAAACAAACATGTCCATCCATCGCCGCAGCCTGGCCGCAGGCGCCGCAGCATTGCCCTTGTTCGCCGTGCATTCGCAGGCGCAGACGGCGCTGAACGTCACCATCGCATCATCCCACCCGGTCGCGAATTTCTGGGTGTCCATGATGAAGAACGTCTTCCAGCCGGAGACGGACAAGTTCCTGCGCGACAACGGCAACACGCACCGCATCAACTGGCGCGAATCCTATGGCGGCACACTCTACCGCTTCCAGGACACGATGGAGGCGGTGCGCGACAACATCACCGACATCGGCTATGTCGGCACGCTGTGGGAGGGCAGCACCATGCCGCTCCAGAACGTGACCTACTTCACGCCCTTCGCCACTGGCGACCATGCGGTGGTGGCCAACGCCTTCGAGGCGATGAACGAGAACGTGCCGGCCATCCGCGAGAACTGGACCTCGCTGAACATGGTGCCGCTCTCCTCCTTCATCACGGACACCTACCACATCTGGTCCACCTTCCCGGTGCGGACGCTGGATGATCTGCGCAACCGCAAGATCTCGGCCCCGGGCACAAGCGCCAACTGGCTCTCCGGCACGGGTGCCACGCCCGTGGATGGCGCGCTGACCACCTACTACACGGACATCCAGACGGGTGTGTCCGAAGGCGCGCTCTCCTTCTTCGTGGGCATCCTGCCGACACGCGTCTATGAGGTGGCGCGGCACATCTGCAAATGCGATGTGGGCGCGATGTATGTGGGCGGCATCGCGGCCAACCGCCAGCGCTTCGGCCGCTTCCCCGAGCCTGTGCGCCGCGCGATGACGGCCGCGGGCAAGGCCTCCACCGTGGCGCACATCCGCGACGTCTCCTCGCGCATCGCGGCCGCCGAGGCCGAGATGGTGCAGAAGGGCGCCATCATCACCACCCTCGCCCCCGCCGAGCGCCAGCGCTGGATCAGCGGGTTGCCCAACATCGCGCAGACCTGGGCGCGCAGTTCCGGTCCCGCCTCGCGCGACGTGCTGAACGCCTATTTCGCCGCGATCCGCGGCGCGGGCCAGACGCCCGGCCGCGACTGGGACCGCGAAGTGACCGCCTGATACCGAAGGGACAGCGCCGCCATGGCCGATGAGACGAACATGGCGGCGCTGGACGCCGCGCCCGAACCCCAGGGCTTCGACCCGGTGCGGATGGCGCTCGACGCGCTGGCCGCCATCGGCACCATCTGGACCTTCGGGCTGATGCTGCTGATCTGTGCGGACGTCATTGGGCGTTCCTTCCTCAACGCGCCCATCACAGGCGTGGCCGAGATCGCGGCGCACTCCGTGGTGGGCATCGTGTTCCTGCAGATCGGCGCCACCATCCACCAGCGCCGCATGACGCGGGCCGACTTCCTGATCGAGCGCATCGCGCGCGCCGCACCCATGCTTGGCCGCGCCATGGAAGCCATCTTCCTGCTGGTGGGTGCCGCCGTCATGGCGTTCATCGCCTGGGCCGCCTGGCCTGGCGTGTGGAATTCACTGGAGCTGCGGGAATTCTTCGGCGTGCAGGGCCTCTTCACCATCCCCACCTGGCCCTTCCGCGCGCTGATCGTGCTCGGCGGCGCGGCGGGGGCTATCGCGCATCTGGCCTTGCTGCCGCGCGCCATCCGGGGGCGCTGAGCCATGGACGACATCACGCTGGGCTTCACGCTGATCGGCGCCATGGTGGGGCTGATCCTGCTGGGCCTGCCCATCGGGATCACGCTGATCGGCACGGGGGCGGTGGGCGTCTGGCTCATCCGCGACAATCCGGACCTAGCTTTCCGCTTCACGGCCATGTCCACCTATTCGGGCATCCAGGACTACCTCTTCGCCACCATCCCGCTGTTTGTCCTGATGGGGCTGCTGGTCAGCGTCTCCAATGTGGGGCGCGACACCTTCGAGGTGGCGCAGGCCCTGCTGCGGCGTGTGCGCGGCGGGCTTGGCATGGCGACCGTCGGCGCCAATGCCGTGTTCGCGGCGGTGACGGGCGTCTCCATCGCCTCGGCCGCCGTCTTCACCAAGGTGGCCGTGCCCGAGATGATGCGGCACGGCTATTCCATGCGTTTCGCGACCGGCACGGTGGCCGGCAGCTCCATCCTGGGCATGCTGATCCCGCCCTCATTGCTCATGATCGTCTATGGCGTGCTGGCCGAGGTCTCCATCGGGCGCATGTTCGTGGCCGGCATCCTGCCCGGCATCCTCATCGCGCTGGGCTTCGTCGCGATGATCTGGGTGCGCGCCGCCTTCTTCCCCGGCCAGATCATGACGGCACGCGCACCCGCGCCCGACGTGCCGCCCGCGCCCGACATGCGCGCCAGCGAGATGGTGGCGAAGGCCGTGCCCATCCTCTCGCTGGTGGTGCTGATCCTGGGCGGGCTCTACAGCGGCTTCTTCACGCCGACCGAGGCGGGCGCGGTGGGTGCGGCCGGCGCCCTGGTCATCGCGCTCGCGCGGCGGCAGCTCGACTGGCCCAAATTCTGGCGTGTGCTGCGGGAGACGGGGCTGGTCTCCGCCTCGATCCTGTTCCTGCTGGTGGCGGCGAGCCTCTACTCGCGCATGCTCTCCATGGCGGGCGTGCCCCAGGCCATCGGCGAGATGGTGGAGACGCTGGGCCTCGGTCCCTACGGGTTCCTCGCGGCCTTCGTCGTGATCGTGCTGCTGATGGGCATGATCCTGGACAGCACCTCCATCCTGCTGATCATGGTGCCCATCGGCGCGCCCATCGCGCAGGCCATGGGGTTCGACCTGATACATTTCGGCATCATGGTCATCATCGCGGTCGAGATGGGGCTGCTGACGCCGCCCTTCGGCATCTCGGTGTTCACCGTCAAGGCCACACTCAGCGACCCGCGGGTGGGCGTGGAGACGATCTTCGCCGGCGCCCTGCCCTATGTGCTGGTGATGGGCGCGGCGCTGGTGCTGATCGCCTTCGTGCCGGCCATCGCCACCGCGCTCACAGGTTAGGCGACGCGCTTCAGCGCGAAGTCATAGCGCAGCACCCGCCAGGGCGCGTCCAGCACCGTGCCATCGGGCGCGACACCCGGCGGCTGCGGGGCGAAGGGCACCACCAGCGCGTCCTTCACGCCGAACACCGCATCGCTGTCCAGGTAGTCATCGCCCTCGGCGAAGACATGCGTCACCAGCGTCTCGTGGCCGGGCGCGCTGATCATGAAGTGCACATGGGCGGGGCGCATGGGGTGGCGGCCGGTCGCTTCCAACATGGCGCCCACCGGGCCATCGGTCGGCACCGGATAGGCGGTGGGCGTGATGGTCCAGAAGTGGAAGCGGCCCTCGCCATCGGTGCGGAAGACGGCGCGGAGTTCGGGCGCCTCGCCCTCGGCGCGCTGCACGTCGTAGAAGCCCTCGGCGTCGGAGTGCCAGATGTCCAGCAGCGCGCCCGCCAGCGGCGCGCCGTCCGCGCTGGTGACGCGGCCCGAGACATGCAGCGGCTCGCCACCCACACCCTTCGCCAGCACGCTGCCCAGCGGCTTTTCCGCGACCCCCGCCACATGGAAGGGGCCGAGCACGGTGGTGGGCGTCGCCCCCTCGGGCAGGCGGTGGTTGATGGCGTCCACCAGCATGGAGACGCCCAGCGTGTCGGACAGCAGGATGAACTCCTGCCGCTTGTCGTCGCACTTCTGGCCGGTCCGCGTGAGGAAGGAAATGGCCGCCTGCCATTCCTCGAAGCTCGGCTCCACCTCGCGCACGAAGCCGTGCAGGTGGCGCACCAGCGCCTGCATCACCTGGCGCAGGCGCGGGTCGGGCGTCTGGTCGAAGCGGGCCAGCACCGCGTCGGTGATGCTGGCCTCGTCGAAGTCGCGCATGGGGGTCAGAGGCCGCCCATCGCGAGGTACTTGATCTCGAGGTAGTCCTCGATGCCGTACTTGCTGCCCTCGCGGCCGAGGCCCGACTGCTTCACGCCGCCGAAGGGCGCGACCTCGGTGGAGATGAGGCCCTCGTTGATGCCGATGATGCCGCTCTCCAGCGCCTCCGCCACGCGGAAGATGCGGCCCACGTCGCGCGCGTAGAAATAGGCGGCCAGGCCGAATTCGCTGTCGTTTGCGAGAGCGATGCCCTCCTCCTCCGTCTCGAAGCGGAACAGGGGGGCCACGGGGCCGAAGGTCTCCTCGCGGAAGCAGAGGGCATCGGCCGGCACGCCTGTCAGGATGGTGGGTTCGAAGAAGTTGCCGCCATTGCCGTGGCGCTTGCCGCCGGTCAGCACCTTGGCGCCCTTGCCCGTGGCGTCGGCGATGTGCTCCTCCACCTTCGCCACCGCATCGGCGTTGATGAGCGGGCCTTGCGTGACGCCCGGCTCCATCCCGTTGCCAACCTTCAGCGCCTCCACCGCCACCTTCAGCTTGGCGGCGAAGGCGTCATAGACGCCGGCCTGCACCAGGATGCGGTTGGCGCAGACGCAGGTCTGCCCGGTGTTGCGGTACTTGGACGCCATGACGCCCTGCACCGCGGCATCCAGGTCCGCGTCGTCGAACACCAGGAAGGGCGCGTTGCCGCCCAGCTCCATGCTGGTCTTCTTCACCGTGGTGGCGCATTGCGCGAGCAACTGCCGCCCCACTTCCGTGGAACCGGTGAAGCTGAACTTCCGCACCAGCGGGTTGGAGGTCAGCTCCCCGCCCGTCGCCGCCGCGGGCCCGGTGATGACGTTGCACACGCCCGGCGGCATTCCCGCGCGCTCGGCCAGCACGCCCAGCGCCAGCGCCGAGAAGGGCGTCTGCGAGGCCGGCCGGATCACGCCCGTGCAGCCCGCGGCCCAGCCCGGCCCGGCCTTGCGGGTGATCATCGCGGACGGGAAATTCCAGGGCGTGATGGCGGCGAAGACGCCGATCGGCTCCTTCAGCACGATGACGCGGCGGCCTTGGGCGTTGTGCGGGATGGTGTCGCCATAGACGCGCTTCGCTTCCTCCGCGAACCATTCGAGGAAGCTCGCGGAATAGGCGACCTCGCCCTTGGCCTCGGCCAGCGGCTTGCCCTGCTCGGCCGTCATGATGGCGGCCAGGTCGTCAGCATTGGCGTGCATCAGGTCGTGCAGGCGGCGCAGGATAGCGGCGCGTTCCTTGGCCAGCAGCTTGCGCCAACCCGCGAAGGCGGCATGCGCGGCCTCGATGGCGCGGCGGGTCTCGGCCGCGCCCATGGCGGGGACATGGCCGATGACCTCGCCGGTCGCGGGGTTGCGGACGGCCGTGGTCTTGCTGCTGTCGGCCTGGACCCACTCACCGTTGATCAGATTGGCCTCGCGGAACAGCGAGGGGTCCTTGAGCGGCAGCTTGGCGGTGGCGTCCAGCATGGGGGCGTTCCTCTGGGTTTCTGGCTTAGCCGGGAAGATAGGCCCGCAGCCGGGCAATGTCAGCGCCCGCCGAGATTCTCCCGCAGGGTGCGCCCGAGATAATGGGTGCGGAAGCGGCCGCGGCGCTGCAGCTCCGGCACCAGCAGATGCACCAGGTTGCGCAATTGCTGGCGCGGCCCGCCCTGGCTGTGCGCCAGCATGAAGCCGCCACGGCTGCCGGTGGCCTCGAAGACCTCCTCCATGTGGTCTGCGATGGAGGCGGCGGTGCCGGCTGTCGTCGCAACATGCCCGGTCGCCGCGCGCAGTCCGTGGTGGTAGAATTCGTCGCGCGTCACCTCGCCATCCATGCCGTGCTCGGCGATCAGCAGGCCCACGAACCCCACCGGCGAGGCCTGGGCGGCCAGGATGCGTTCCTGCAACTCCCGCAGCGTGAAGCGTTCGGGCAGTTGCGACATGTCGTAGCCCGAATTGTGCGAGAGCCAGACGCCCACCGCCTCGCGCGGCACGTCCTGGATCATGCGTTCCTTCATCGCATCGGCCTCCGCCTGGGTTTCGCCCACCAGCAGCCGGGTGGCCCAGAGGATGCCCACCTCCTCCGGGTCGCGCCCCTTCGCGCGCAGGGCCGCGTCCACGTCGTGCCGCTGCTGCACCATCAGCGGCAGGGCCTTGGTCTGGCCGAACACATGGTCGGCCACATGGGCGGCGGCGCGCGTGCCGCGTGGCGAGCCGCCGGCCTGCACGATCACCGGCCGCCCCTGCGGCGAGGGCAGCGCCGAGAGCGGTCCGCGCACATTGAAGAACCGCCCCTTGTGGTGGATGGCCCGCACCTTCGCGGGGTCGGCCACCTGGCCCGTGGTCCGGTCCCACAGGAAGGCGTCGCGGTCCACGCTGGCCCACAGGGCGCGGCAGACATCCACGAACTCCTCCATGCGGTCATAGCGCAGCCCGTGGTCCATGATCCCCTCATGGCCATGGTTCTGGTAGTCCGAGCGCCGCTGCGATGTGACGACGTTGAAGGCCATCCGTCCCTGCGTGAGGTGATCGAGCGAGTTCAGCAGCCGCGCGGTGTAGTAGGGGTCCATGAAGGTGGACGAATAGGTCAGGCCGAAGCCCACATGGCTGGTCACGCGGGACATCAGGGCGATCCAGGGGCTCATGTCCAGGCGCGGCCAGGCGACGCCCCAGCGCACCGCGTCCTCGATGCCGTCCTGCCAGGTGTTGGGAATGCCGGTGCCATCGCCGACGAAGACCATGTCGAACAGGCCACGCTCCGCGAGCCGCGCGATGTCCTCGAAGAGTCCCGGGTCGGGGTAGTCGGGGCCTACCCGGCTGCCGGGGTCGCGCCAGGAGGTCTCGACCTGGAACCAGGAGAGATCGAGGGCGAGATGCATTTCCTTGGGCATGGCGGGGCCTCCTGCGGCCGCCATGCAAGCACCGGGGGCGGGGACGGGGCAGCGGGTGCGGGACGGGAAAAGCCGGGCCTGGGCACGGGCCTGCCCGCACGATGGGCAGTCAGCCCGTCCGCCGCACGCGTTTCCTCACCGCGCTCCCCGCGCGCGTTTCTTTACCGCGCTCCCCGCACGAGACTGAGCGTGCTCGACGCCAACGCGAAGACGACGCCGCAGAGGAAGCCGAGCCACGGCCCCGCCAGGGTGAAGCAGGCGGCGGCGGTGACGGCGCCGGTGCTCTGCCCCAGCACCCGGGCGGTGGCCTGCATGCCCCCCGCGCTGCCCGCCCGCGCGCGCGGCGCCGCAGAGAGCATGGCGCGGTTGTTGGGTGACTGGAAACCCGCGAAGCCGATGCCCGCCAGCAGCAGCGCCCCGCACACGGCCCAGACCATGGTGGGCGGCACCACCGCCAGGATCACCAGCGCGGTGGCGAGGAACACGCCGCCCAGCACGCAGGTCAGCGGCGAACTGGCCTGGTCCGCCCAGCGCCCGGCGATGGGGCCGAGCAAGCCCACCGCCAGCGGATAGGGCGTGATGATCATGCCGATCTGCACCGGGCTGAACCCCGCCGCCGAGAGGTGGAAGGGCATCCCGATCACCAGCAGCATGTGGCCCGCGAACATCAGCACCGAGGCCGAGACGGCGAAGCGCACCACCCGGATCCGCAGCAAATCCAGCGGCAGCAGCGGCACCGGCCGCGCCATCTCCAGCCGCACCAGCGCCGCCGCGCAGAGCATGCCCCCCAGCAGCGCCGGCGCCGCCACCCAGGGCGCGTGCAGCAGCAGGTCCATGCCCAGGAACACCAGGCCGAAGGCGGCCACGTTCAGCGCGGCGGCCGTGATGTCGAAGGGCCGCCGCCGCCCCGGCACGCGCGGCAGCAGCTTCAGGCCAAACACCAGCGCTGCCAGTCCCAGGGGAATATGCGCCACGAAGACCGCGGGCCAAGGCGCCACCGCCAGCACGGCGGCCCCCAGCGAAGGCCCGGCCGCCGAAGCCAGCCCCACCGTCATGGAATTCACCCCGATGGCCCGGCCGAGCTGCGCCGCCGGATAGGTGTGGCGCACCAGCCCCGCCGTGAGGCTCATCACCGCGGCACTGCCCAGGCCCTGCACCATGCGCGCGGCCAGCAGCGCCTCGAAGCTGGGCGCGACCGAACACACCATGGCGGCGGCCGAGAACACCAGCAGCCCCCAGGCCCAGACGCGGCGGAAACCCCAGATCTCGCCCAGCGCGGCCATGGGGATGAGGGTGCCCACCACCACGATCTGGTAGGCGTTGACGATCCAGACCGCCTCGGCCGGCGTCAGGCCGAGATCGGCAGCGGCGGAAGGCAGGGCGATGTTGAGCATCGCCGCGTCCAGCACGGTGACGGTGATGCCGGCGGCGATGCAGGCCGAGGCCAGGCCCCGCCGTCCGGGGGGCAGGCCATCGGCGTCGGTACTGCTCACGCTGCGGCTTGGCTTCTCTCCACGACGGGCAGCGTCACACCCACCAGGCAATCCCGCGTGACGATGGCGGCGAGTTGCTCCTCGCTCCAGCCTTCGGTGCCCGGGGGGCGGGTAGGCAGCACCATCCAGCGGTAGTCGGCCGTGCTGTCCACCACGCGCACCTGCACGCCCGCCGGCAGCACCGTGCCGAATTCGGCCAGCACGGCGCGTGGCTCGCGCACCGCCCGCGCCCGATAGGCGGCGGATTTGTACCAGTGCGGCGGATAGCCGATGACCGCGCGCGGGTAGCAGGAGCACAGCGTGCAGACGACCAGGTGATGCACCCGGTCCGTGTCCTCCAGCACGCCGAGCGGCGGCGCGCCCGCCATGGCCACGCCGAAGGCCTCGGCGGCGGCGGTGCCGTCGCGCAGCATCAGGGCGCGGAATTCGGGGTCCACCCAGGCGCGGGCCACCATGCGGGCGCCGGTCTCGGGCTTCGCGCGCTCGGCCTGGGCCTGGCCACGGGCGATGTCCTCCTCCACCAGCACGCCCCGGCGCTTCAGCGCGGCGACGAGCTTTTCCAGGAGTTCGACGCTCTCGGGCAGCGGGGTTCCGGCCATGTCAGGCTTCCTCCAGCCAGTGTTCGAAGATCTCGATCAGCACCGTGTCGCCCACCTCGCCCTCGCCCCAGACGGGGGGTTGCTCGAACTCGATGTGGTAGAGGATGCGCGGCTCGCCCGGGCGGCCGAAGGCCAAATCCTCGGGGTTGGGGAAGCGGCCCAGCGCGCGCGCCACCACCCCCTCGCGCCCGCGCACGTAATGGGGCGTGCGGAGATGCATGGGGGCCACGCGCTCGGGCCGGGCGGGCTTCACCCGCACCCGCGCGCCGGGGGCGAAGCGCGCCCCGGCCACGTCCTGGACGCCGTGGCTCACTGCACGTCCTCCCATGTGATGACACCCTTGCGGACCATCACGGCCGTGACCGAGCGCAGCCATTTCTCGTAATAGGTCAGGCTGAAATATTCGGTTTCATGCAGCGCCTCGATGTTGAAGCGCATCTCGTCCACCGTGAACAAGCCCTTCTCGCGCAGGACCGCGCGCACGGCGTCCACCCGCTTGTCGAAATCGCTGGGCGGCGCGTCGTCATCCGGTTCGACGGGGGTGCAGCGGAAGCGCGGGTTTCCGCCGAGGTCATGGGTCGCGGGGCGATCGGGGTCGGGGCTGTCCATGGGGGATGCTAGCCATGGCCGGCCCGCCGCCGCAATGGTCCGGACGGGTTGTCGCGGGCACCGGGCAAGACAAGATGCCACTCTTGCCTTATGCCTCTGCCGGAACATCTACAGGCGGCCCCAGGAAATTCCCATGGAAGTGATCCTCGACCCCCAGAACCCGTCCCAGCGCCCCGACCCCGTGTCGGATGGCGACCAGAAGACCTTCATGCAGGACGTGATCAACGCCTCGCGCGAGGTGCCGGTCCTGGTGGATTTCTGGGCAACCTGGTGCGGGCCCTGCAAGCAGCTGACGCCCACGCTGGAGAAGGTGGTGCGCGCGGCCGGCGGACGGGTGAAGCTGGTCAAGATCGACATCGACAAGAACACGGCCCTCGTCCAGCAGCTGGCCCAGCTCGGCCTGCCGCTGCAATCGGTGCCGACGGTGGCCGCCTTCTACAAGGGGCAGATCGCGGACCTCTTCCAGGGCGCCCTGCCCGAGGGCGAGGTGAAGAAGTTCATCGAGAACCTGCTCAAGCTCGTCGGCGGGCAGATGCCCAGCACCGAGATGCTGGCCGAGGCCAAGGCGCTGCTGGAAGCCGGTGACGCCCAGGGCGCGCTCGAACTCTTCGCCGGCCTCGCCCAGCAGGAACCCGAGAACGCCGAGGCGCTGGCCGGCCTCGCCCGCTGCCTCATCGCGCTGGAGGAGGAGGAGCAGGCCCAGCAGATGCTGGACAGCCTCTCCGACAAGCTGAAGGCCCACCCCGAGATTTCCGCCGTGCGCGCCGCCATGGAACTCGCCGCCCAGGGCCGTGCGGCCGCGGGCATGCTCGGCCAGTATGAGCAGCGCCTGGCCGCCAATCCCGATGACCATGAGGCGCGCATCGAACTCGCCGTGGCACTCGCCGGCATGGACAAGCGGCAGGAGGCAGCGGACGCCCTGCTGGAAGCCATCCGCCGCGACCGCGCCTGGAACGAGGAGGCCGCGCGCAAGCAGCTTCTCAAGTTCTTCGAGGCCTGGGGCTTCGACGACCCCGCCACCATGAAGGCCCGCCGCGGCCTCTCCACCATCCTGTTCCGCTGAGCATGGACCCCTTCCAGCCCGCGCCGGAGCAATTGCCCGCCGAGATCGCGATCTTCCCGCTCTCCGGCGCGCTGCTGCTGCCGGGCGGGCGCCTGCCGCTCAACATCTTCGAGCCGCGGTATCTCGCGATGACGCTGGACAGCCTGGCCCAGGGGCGGCTGTTCGGAATGATCCAGGGCGACCCCTCCAAGCCGCGGGGCGAGCGCGGCAGCGCCACCTATGGGGTGGGCTGCCTCGGCCGCGTCTCCTCCTTTTCCGAGACCGAGGACGGGCGGCTGCTGGTGACCCTGACCGGCGTGCTGCGCTTCCGCGTGGCCGAGGAAATCGAGATGCGGCGCGGCTATCGGCGGGTGCGGGCGGATTACGGCGCCTATCTGGGCGACCTCGACCCGCCCGTGGACCCGGTGCCCCATGCCGAGATCCTGGAGGCGCTGCGCCCCTATTTCGCCGCCAAGGGCATCGAGGCCAACTGGTCCGCCATCGAGGAGATGGCAGGGCCCACGCTGGTGACGACGCTCGCCATGGTCTGCCCCTTCGCCATCCCGGAGAAGCAGGCGCTGCTGGAGGCGCCGACGCTGACCGAGCGCGTCGCCACCCTCGTCACCCTGCTGCGGATGGATGCGCATGATGGCGGCGACCTTCCGCCCGATGCGCGGCCCAGCTAGAACTTGCCCATGAACCAGACCCCCCCTCCCGCCGGCGGCGCCGTGGACCCGCAGCTCCTGGAAATCCTGGTCTGCCCGGTGACCAAGAAGCCGCTGCGCTATGACCGCGACCGGGGCGAGCTGATCAGCGACGCCGCGGGCCTGGCCTATCCGGTGCGCGACGGCATCCCCATCATGCTGCCCGACCAGGCGCGCAAGCTGCCCGGATGACCGTCACGGAGCTGCGCTACCGCGCGGCGGACCGGGTTCTGCACATCGCCTTTGACGACGGCGCGCGTTTCGCCCTCAGCGCGGAATATCTGCGCGTGGAAAGCCCCTCGGCCGAGGTGCAGGGCCATTCGCCGGAGCAGAAGCGCCTCGTCGCCGGGCGGCGGCATGTGGGCATCATGAAGATCGAGCCGGTGGGGCATTATGCCGTCCGCCTGCATTTCGACGACCTGCATGACAGCGGCATCTACTCCTGGGCCTGGCTCCGGAAGCTGGGTGAAGAACAGTCCACGCGCTGGGCGGCCTATGAGGCGGCGCTGGCGGCGAAGGGGCTGAGCCGGGAGCCGCCGGGGCGCTGAGGCGAAATTGCCCGCGTGTTGGGCAGAAGTGCCGGCAGGGTTGGCCCGTGCCTCAAAACGGGTCTGTTTTGCCTTGCGATGACGGTTTCCTGCGTGGTCCCCTCCCAGGGCACCCCAGACCGGAGACCGACCCATGGCCCCCTCCCGCCGTGCCTTCCTCGCCAGCACGGGGCTTGCCGCCCTGGCTTCCCCCGCGCTCTCGCAGGGGGCCGCCGCGCGCACGCTGCGCTTCATCCCGCACGCCAACCTGGGCGCCGTGGATCCGGTGGCGACCTCGGGCTACATCGTCCGCAACTACGGCTTCATGGTCTATGACACGCTCTTCGCGGTGGACACGGACTTCAAGGTCCAGCCGCAGATGGTGGAGGGCCACGAGGTCTCCGCCGATGGCCGCATTTGGCGCTTCCGCCTGCGCGAGGGCCTGCGCTTCCACGACAATGAGCCCGTCCGCGCGGTGGACGCGGTGGCCTCCATCAAGCGCTGGGGTGCGCGCGACACCATGGGCCAGACGCTCATGACCGTGATGGACGAGATGCGCGCCACCTCGGACCGCGACTTCGAGATGCGCCTCAAGCAGCCCTTCCCGCTGATGCTGGACAGTCTGGGCAAGCTCTCCACCCAGGCGCTCTTCGTGGTGCCGGAACGCGTGGGCAACTCCGACCCCCAGGTGCCCAACAACGAGACGGTGGGCTCCGGCCCCTTCCGCTTCCTGCGGAACGAATGGGTGCCGGGCAGCCTCGCCGCCTTCGAGAAATTCGCCGGCTATGTGCCGCGCGCCGAGCCCTCCTCGGGCGCGGCCGGCGGCAAGCGCGTGCTGGTGGACCGGGTGGAGTGGCGCATCATCCCCGACGCCTCCACCTCGGCCAACGCGCTGCAGACGGGCGAGGTGGACTGGTATGAGCAGCCGGCCTTCGACCTGCTGCCGGTCATCTCGCGCAACCGCAATGTGCGGATCGAGATCACGGACCCGATGGGGTCCCTGATGATGATCCGCTTCAACCAGCTGCACCCACCCTTCGACAACCCGGCCATCCGCCGCGCCGTGCTGATGGCCGCGAACCAGCAGGCCTATCTCGATGCGGTGGTGGGCAACCCGCAATATTCGGCGCTGTGCCGCAGCATGTATGCCTGCGGCACGCCGATCGGCAGCGACCAGGGCGCGGCGGTGATGCCGGGCGACCTAGAAGGCGGGCGCGCCGCGCTGCGCGCGGCCGGCTACAACAACGAACCGGTGGTGATCCTGGCCGCCATGGACAACCCGGCGAACAGCCAGATGTCGCAGGTGACGGCCGACCTGCTGCGCCGCATGGGCATGAATGTGGAGCTGGTGGCGACCGACTGGTCCGCCCTGCTGGCCCGCCGCGCCAACCGCAACCCGCCCGACCGCGGCGGGTGGAGCATCTTCCACACCTCCTGGGTGGGGCTGGATGTGGCGGGGCCAGCGCTGCACCTGCCGCTGCGCGCCCATGGCGCCCCCGCCTGGGCCGGCTGGCCGACCGACCCCGAGATCGAGCGCCTGCGGACCGCCTTCATCGCGGCCACCGACCCGGCCGAGGGCCAGCGCATCGCCATGCAGTTGCAGGCCCGCGCCTTCGAAAGCGTGCCCTTCGTGCCGCTGGGCACCATCATCCAGCCCACGGCCTTCCGGCGGAATGTCCAGGGCATCGTCAACGCGCCGGTGCCCTTCTTCTGGGGCGTCAGGAAGGGTTGAACGCGAAAGGGGCGGCGAGGCCCTCGCCCCGCCGCCCCCAATTTCAACCCGGTGCGTGGATCAGCCGCGCGTGCCGGGCAGCACGCCCGCCTCGCTCAGCGCCTGGGCCCGGTCCGGCGAGGCGCTGTAGATGATGCGCGCGTCCTCACCCGTGCCGACCATGTGCGCGAACACCGGCTCCTGGGCCACGGTGGGGCCGATGTGAACCACCTGCTGGTTCTCGCCAGAGCCGACCAGACGGGACTCACCACCGCCCACCACGTTGCGGTTGTCGGAGGCATAGGCCGGCGTGCCGAACTGGGGCGACACCACCACGCTATCCGCCGCCAGGGCGGGCGCGGCGAAGGCGGGGGCCAGCAGCAGGGCGGCGCCGGCGGCGAGGGTGCGGATATTCACGTTCATGACAAATTCCTGTCCAAATGACGGCCCGAAGGCCGCGGGACCTTGCGGTTCCCTTGTCCAGGAAGCTGGTAATGGCCCGGTTTTCCGCCAATTCGTGGCGCGAACACCCATCATTGTTCGTATGAATGAAACTTTTTGGTCGCTTGCGTGACAGGCGTCACGCGCGCAGCGGCAACCCCATGGCTTGGCGGGCGAAGGCGCGCTTCAGTGCCGGGATACGGTCCACCGCCGCGATACCCAGCCGCCGCGCCAGCCGCACCACGCCGATGTCATTGCCGAACAGCTTCTCCAGCGCATGCGTGGCGCCGATCATCATCAGCGCATCCGGCCGGCGCTCGGCCTGGTAGCGGCGCAGCAAGGCGGGCGCGCCCACATCCTCGCCGGCGGCATGGGCATCGCCCACCAGGCGGGCCAGGGCTTCCACGTCACGGAAGCCGATGTTCAGCCCCTGCCCCGCGATGGGGTGCATGCCATGCGCGGAATCGCCCGCCAACGCCATGCGCTCGGCCGTGTAGCGCAGCGCGTGCATGGCGGTCAGCGGATACGACCAGCGGCGGCCGATGGGCTCGATCTCGCCCAGCCAGTCGCCCATGCGGCGCTGGAGTTCGCGCTTGAAGCGCGCATCGTCCATGGCCAGCAGGCGCTGGGCCACGCCCCGGCTTTCCGCCAGCACGAAGGCCGAGGCATGCGGCAGGCGGCTGGTGCCGAACTCGCTCGGGTCGTTCAACGGCAGCTGCGCGAAGGGGCCGGCGGGCAGGAACAATTCCAGCGCGCGGTTGTTGTGCGGCTTCTCGTGCGCGAAGGCGCCCACCATGCCGATCTGCCCGTAGTCGTGCCGCGCACTTCCGATGCCGGCCGAGGCGCGCAGCGGCGAGTTGCGGCCCTCCGCCCCCACCACCAGCCGCGCGCGCAGCCGCCTTCCGTCGCGCAGGGTCAGCGTGGCACCTTCGGCGTCACGCGCCACCTCGGCCGTCATGGGCGCGAAGACCTGCACGCCGGGCAGTTCGGGCAGGCGGGCGTTGAGCGCCACGCGCAGGGCGCGGGCCTCGACCATCCAGCCGAAGGGTTCGTCGGCCACCTCGGCCGCCTCGAAGTCGAGGTCGAGGGAGGAGGGGCGCTCGCCGATGCGCCCATCGGCCACCTTGATGCCTTCGATGGGGCAGGGGTTGGTGGGCAGGCGGTCCCAGATGCCCGCCGCCTCCAGCACCCGGCGCGAAGCGAGCGCGATGGCATAGGCCCGCCCGTCGAACCCCTGCAGTTCCATGGGCGGCAGCGGGGCCGCGTCCAGGATGGCGCAGGGCACGCCGCGGGCGGAAAGGGCGGCGGCCAGCGTGGCCCCCACGGGGCCGGCGCCGAGGATGGCCACTTCGGTTTCGAGCGTCTGGTTCATGGCGCTCACCTTAGGCGATTCCGTGAACGCGCAAGAGTCGGGCGTTCCCGCCCCCCGGCGCCCCGGGATTCTGCACGCAAAACAGGCAACCCCCGCGCAACCCCCCGATGAATCGTGCCCGAACCGAATGGCACGGGATTTGGATACCCGTAGTTTCGCAGGCGGTGCGGCACCGCCGCGTATCGGGAGAGAGGCAGGCTGATGAAGCTCGTGATGGCGATCATCAAGCCCTTCAAGCTGGACGAGGTGCGCGACGCGCTCACCCCGCTCGGCGTGCAGGGGCTGACGGTGACAGAGGTGAAGGGTTTCGGCCGGCAGAAGGGCCAGACCGAGATCTACCGGGGCGCCGAATACCAGGTGAGCTTCCTGCCGAAGCTCAAGATCGAGGTCGCGGTGCCGGCCGAGATGGTGGACGCGGTGGTGGAGGCCATCTCCGGCGCCGCGCGCACCGGCAAGATCGGCGACGGCAAGATCTTCGTGCTGGACGTGGACCGCGCGCTCCGCATCCGCACCGGCGAAACCGACGCGGCGGCGCTGTGATGCGCGCGCCCTACCTTGGGAGAATTCCGAACATGAAGTCCTGGTTGCGCGGCGCGCTCATGGCCGCACCGCTGCTGGCGCTGGGTGGCGCGCCCGCCTTCGCGCAGGATGCGCCCGCGCTGGATGCGGGCAACACCGCGTGGATGCTCACCGCCACCGCCCTGGTGCTGATGATGACCATCCCGGGTGTGGCGCTGTTCTATGCGGGCATGGTCCGCAAGAAGAACGTGCTGGCCACGATGATGCAGAGCTTCTTCATCTGCGCGCTGATCGCGGTGACGTGGATGGTGGCCGGCTATTCCATCGCCTTCGGCAATGGCGGCCTCTACTTCGGCGACTTCTCCAAGGTGATGTTCCAGGGCATCAACTGGAGCGGCCCCTTCATCCTCGGCGCCGGCATGGGCGGCGAGAGCGAGGTGGCGACGACCATCCCCGAGACGGTCTTCGCCATGTTCCAGATGACCTTCGCCATCATCACCGCGGCGCTGATCGCGGGCGCGGTGGCCGACCGGATGAAGTTCTCGGCGCTGTGCCTGTTCATCGTGCCCTGGTCGCTGCTGATCTACGCGCCCGTCGCGCATGCGGTGTGGCACCCGGCCGGCCTGCTCTGGTCCTGGGGCGCGCTGGACTTCGCGGGCGGCACGGTGGTGCACATCAACGCGGGCGTGGCCGGCCTCGTCGCCTGCCTCGTGGTCGGCAAGCGGCTGGGCTACGGCACGGAGAACATGTCCCCCTACAACCTCGCGCTCGCCATGATCGGCGCCTCGCTGCTGTGGGTGGGCTGGTTCGGCTTCAACGCGGGCTCGGCGCTGGCGGCCGACAGCCGTGCGGGCATGGCCATGCTCGTGACCATGGTCGCCACCGCCGCGGGCACCATCACCTGGGTGCTGGCCGAATGGGCCACGAAGGGCAAGCCTTCCGCGCTGGGCGCCATCTCGGGCGCCGTGGCGGGCCTCGTCGCCATCACGCCCGCCTCGGGCTGGGTGTTCCCCGGGGCAGGCCTGATCATCGGTGGCCTGGCCGGCGTGATCTGCTTCTGGGGCGCCACCGCCCTCAAGAAGGCGCTGGGCTATGACGACAGCCTGGACGCCTTCGGCGTGCACGGCATCGGCGGCATCGTGGGCGCGATCCTGACCGGCGTCTTCGCCACGGGCATGCTCTACAAGCCCGATGATGCCGAGGGCGCGCTGGCCTATTCCGGCTGGCTCTACGGCAATGCGGAGATGCTCTGGATCCAGGTGAAGTCGGTGCTGGTCACCATCGCCTTCTCGGCGATCGGCACCTTCATCCTGCTCAAGATCGTGGACGTGATCGTGGGCCTGCGCGTCACCGAGGAAGAGGAGCGCGAGGGCCTCGACGTCACCCAGCACGGCGAACGCCTGGGCTGACGCCTGGGCATCGCCAGGAGGGCGATTCACCGCTTCGGCGATGCCGCCTTCGCGGATCGCACTTCAGCCAGTGTTCGGGGCGCGCCGGGGGGAATTCCGGCGCGCCCTTTCTTTTTGCGGGTTCCGCTTGACCCGGCGCGTCCCCCTTCCCTTCTATTGTTCCATGCGCGATCTGGCGGCGGTGCCGCGCGGCGATGAGGACAGCTGGTGGGCCGTGGTGGCCACGGTGGGCCGCGCCCATCGCATCGCCGAGATCTACCGCTCCCGCGCCGCCGCCCTGGAAGACCGCGCCTGGCGCGCCCAGCAGGTGCGCGCCTATGAGGATTTCCTCCGCCGCTCGCAACGGCCGGTGCCGCATTATTCCGTGACACCCATCCGGCGTTCCGACCTGCCGCGGAAGTGGCGGCCGCTGCCGGCCTTGGGCTTCCTGCGCGGGGAGTTCATCTGAGGCGGGTCCGGCATGCGCGGAATTCGCGCATCCCCTCCATTCCCGGCCGCACCGTTCACCCCTAATTTCCCTCTATGGCCAAGCCCCGCGTCGCCCTCTTCGTCACCTGCCTGGTGGACCTGCACCGCCCCGCGGTCGGCTTCAGCGCGATCAAGCTGCTGGAGGAGGCCGGCTGCCAGGTGGAGGTGCCGGCCGTGCAGACCTGCTGCGGCCAGCCCGCCTTCAATTCCGGCGACCGGCGCACCACCCAGGACATCGCCCGCCAGGTGATTGACGCCTTCCTGCCCTATGACTTCACCGTGGCCCCGTCCGGCTCCTGCGCGGCCATGATCTCGCACCACTACCCGGGCCTCTTCGCCGCCGGCGACCCGGAGGGCCGCGCCCGGGCCGAACGCCTGGGCGCCAAGACGCATGAACTGATTTCCTTCCTGACGGACGTGCTGGGCGTGAAGGAGGTGGCGGCGCGCTATGAGGGCCGCGCCACCTACCACGACAGCTGCTCGGGCCTGCGTGAGCTGGGCGTGAAGGCGCAGCCGCGCGCCCTGCTGTCCAGCGTGGCGGGCCTCACCCTCACCGAGATGCGCGAGCCCGAGATCTGCTGCGGCTTCGGCGGCACCTTCTGCGTGAAATACCCCGAGATCTCGACGCGCATGGTCAGCGACAAGACGGCGGACATCACGGCCACCGGCGCCGACACCCTGCTGGCCGGCGACATGGGCTGCCTGTTGAACATGGCCGGCCGCCTGAAGCGCGAGGGCAGCCCCGTGCGCGTGCGCCATGTGGCGGAGGTGCTCGCCGACATGACGCATGAGGCGCCCCCCATCGGAGACAAGGCATGACCGCGCTTCTCGACGAGGTCCGCACGCAGGGCTTCGCGCGGCTGCGGCCGGAGGAAAGCCTGGCCCGCCTGCGCCTGCCCGCCCCCGCCCTGCATGATTTCGCGGCGAGCTGGCAGCGGCTGGAAACCGATGCCTTCATGGCCGATGGCGGGCGCTATCGCCGCCGCCGCATCGCCAATTTCCTGGCCCTGCCCGGCCGCCCGGACCATATCCGCGGCCTGCACCGGCCGCATTTCCAGGCGGTGGTCCACAATACGCTGAATGGTGGCGTGGACCGCTGGTTCGCGCCCGTCGAAGACGCCACCATCGCCCACCCCGCTTGCGCCGGCCTGCTGGCACTGGGGCGCGAGGTGGCGGACAACCTCCACCCCGGCACGCCCTGGTTCGTCGAGATGCACCAGTTCCGCATCGAGGCCGCCGCCGGCACGCCCGGCCTTCCCACGCCCGAGGGCGTGCACCATGACGGCGTGGACGTGGTGCTGATCGCCATGCTGGCCCGCCACAATTTGCGCGGTGGCGAAACCCGCGTGACGGACCCGGAGGGCGCCGAACTCGCCCGGTTCACCCTGGACGGGCTGCTCGACCTGGCCGTGATGGATGACCGGCGGGTGATGCATGGCGTGACGCCGGTGGAACCCGCCGACCCGGCCCTGCCCTCCAGCCGGGACGTGCTGGTGCTGACCTGGCGGCGGGCTTAGCCCCGGCTGATTCACGGCTTCGGTGAAGCACCGAAGCCGATCAGGCGCCATGCCACGCGGCTGATTCACGGCTTCGGTGAAACACCGAAGCCGATCAGGCGCCATGCCACGCGGCTGATTCACGGCTTCGGCAAATGCCGAAGCCGATCAGGCGCTACGCCAGCACCACCAGCCCATCCACCGCCCGCACCCCCTGCCCCTCCGGCAGGACGAAGAGCGGGTTGATCTCCGCCTCCACCAGCCGCTCGCCGGCCGCGCCCACCATGGCGGCGAAGGCCATGATGGCGTCGAGCAAGGCCGGCACATCGGCGGGCGGGGCGCCCCGGAAGCCGCGCAGCAGCCGCGCGGATTTCAGCTCCGCCAGCATGGCTTCGGCATCGGCGCGGGTCAGGGGCAGCAGGCGCAGCGCCGTGTCCTCCCACAGCTCCGCCGCCACGCCGCCCGCGCCCAGCAGCAGCACGGGGCCGAGCTGCGGGTCGCGGTGGAAGCCCAGGATCATCTCCACCCCGCCGCGCAGCCGTTCCTGCACCAGGAAACCCTCGGGCGCGGGGGCGCCGGCCGCTTGCACCCGCGCCAGCATCCCGGCGCAGGCGGCGGGGATTTCTGCCGGGGCCAGGCCCAGCTTCACCCCGCCCAACTCGCTCTTGTGGGCGATGGCGCGGGAGAGGATCTTCAGCACCACCTCGCCGCCCATGGCCTGCGCGGCGGCCTCGGCGGCGGCGGCATCGGCGGCCACCACCTCCCGCGTCACGGGCAGGCCGAAGCGGGCGAAGAGCGCCTTGCTCTCGGCCTCGTTGAGGTTGCCCGCGGGCAGGCCGGCGAGTGCAGCCGGGTCCACCGAAGGCGCCTCGGCCACCGCCGGCAGCGTGGGCGCACGCAGCGCCCGCAGCACCGAGGGGCAGCTCTCCGGCGTGGCGAAGGCCGCGATGCCCTTGCCGTTCAGCAGCCGCACCAAGTGCGGCGCATGCGGGCTGACATAGGCCAGGATGGGCTTCTCGCTGCGGGCCTGGCACTCGACGATGGCGCCCGCCACGATATCCGGCGCGGCCAGCGCGGAGGAGCCGATCACCACCGCCACCGCGTCATAGAGCGGGCTGTCCAGCAGCGCCGTGATGGCGCCCCGGAACAGGTCAGGCCGCAGTCCCGCCAGCGTCACGTCCACGGGGTTGCGGCCCATGGTCGCCTGGTCCTCGTCCAGCAGGGTGGCCAGGCGTTCAGTGGTGGTGGCATCAGGCGGGGGCACCTCGATGCCCGCCAGCCCGCAATTATCGGCCAGCAGCGTGCCCGCCCCGCCGGTGGAGGTCAGGATGGCCACGCGGTTCCCCGCCGCCCGCCGCCCCTTGGCCAGGGCCGCCGGGATGTCCAGCAGGTCGTTGAAGCTCTCGGCGCGGATCACGCCGGACTGGCGGAACAGCGCGTCATAGACCCGGTCCGCCCCGGCCAGCGCCCCGGTGTGCGAGGTCGCCGCCCGCGCCCCGGATTCCGAGCGCCCCACCTTGTAGACCACGATGGGCTTGCCGAGTTCGGCGGCGCGGCGGGCGGCGGCGCGGAAGGCCTCGGGCCGGCGCAGCCCCTCCATGTAGACGGCGATGACGCGCGTGGCCTCGTCCTCGACCAGCTCCGCGATGAGGTCGCTGCTGTCCAGGTCCGCCTCATTGCCGGTGGAGACCAGCTTGGCGAAGCCGATGCCGCGATCCGCCGCGCGCGAGAGCAGCGCGCCCAATATGCCGCCCGATTGCGACACCACGGAAATGGAACCGGCCGGCAGGTCGCCCACCTCCAGCGCCCCGGTGGCGGAGAGCATGATGCCATCGGTCAGATTCACCAGCCCGATGGTGTTGGGGCCCAGCAGCCGCATCGGCCCGGCGGCGCGCTTCAGCGCCTCCTGCCGGGCGGCGCCCTCTTCATTGGCCTCGCCATAGCCGCTGGCCAGCACGATGGCCGCGCCGCAGCCGCGCGCGGCGAGGTCGCGCACCGCCGCCTCGGCCCGCTCGGGGCCGAGCAGCACGATGGCCGCGTCCGGCGCGCCGGGCAGGGAGGCCACATCGGCGAAGCAGGGCAGCCCCGCGATGGTCTCGGCGCGCGGGTTCACAGGCCAGATGGCGCCCGGGAAGCCGTGGCGCTGCAGGTAGCCCACCGGCCGGCCGGTCATCTTGGACGCATCGGCCGAGGCGCCGATGACGGCCACGCTGCGCGGCCGCAGCAACCGCCCCAGCGCGCTCATCGCTTGGACTTCGCCAGGAATTCCGCCACCGAGGCGCGGTGCTCGCCGGTCGTGTAGCACATGGCCTGGGCCTTGGAGCCTTCGGCCAGCACATCCTCGAAGCTCATCTCCAGCGAGCGGTCCATGACGGATTTCGCCAAGGCCAGCGCGGCCAGCGACCCGCCCGAGAGTTCCCGCGCCCAGGCCTCGGCGCCCGCCATCAGCGCGTCATCGGGCACCACCCGCTCGATCATGCCCATGGAGAGCGCCTCCGCCGCGCCCACGCGGCGGCCGCTGAACACCAGCTCCTTCGCGCGGGCCAGGCCCACGCGGCGGGGCAGGAAATACATGCCGCCGCCATCGGGGATCAGCCCGCGGGCGATGAAGCTCATGGTGAAATGGGCGCTCTCGGCGGCCATGATGAAGTCGCAGCACAGCGCCACGTCGCAGCCCAGCCCCGCCGCCGCGCCGTTCACGGCCGCGATGGTGGGCTTGGGGAAGTTGTGCAGCAGGGCCACGGCGCGGTGGGTGCGCCCCTGGCGGCGCCAGCCGTTGAAGGCCACCTCCTCGGGCGGGGCCGTGAGGCGCTGCTGCATGCCGCGCACATCGCCGCCCGCGCAGAAGGCGCTGCCCGTGCCGGTGACGACCAGGGCGCGTACGCCAGGGTCCACCGCCGCCGCCTCCAGCGCCTCGATCATCAGGCCGCGCGTTGCGTCATCAATGGCGTTGCGGCGCGCGGGGCGGTTCAGGCGCAGCGTGGCGACGCCCTCGGTGGTGGTGAGAAGGATGGCGCTGTCTTCGGTCATGCTGGATGTTCCTTATTCGACGCGCAGCCGCGCGCGCTCCACCACCTGCGTCCAGCGCGTGCGGTCCTGCGCCAGGAAGCGCGTCAGGTCGGCGGGCTGGGCGCTGGGGGCGATCTCGTCCACGCCGCTGTCCACCAGGCGGCGGCGGACCTCCGGCTCGGCCAGCACGGCGTTCAGCGCGGCGTGCAGCACGGCGATGCGCTCTGGGGCCGTGCCCGCCGTGGTGAGGATGGCATACCAGGTGGCGGAATCGAGGTCGGGGAAGCCTTGCTCCACGCTGGTGGACAGGTCCGGCAGGGCGGCGCTGCGCGTGCGGCCCGCGATGGCCAGCGGCCGCAGCTGCCCCGCCGCGATGGGCGGCAGCAGCGGCGCCGAGGCATTGGTCAGGATGTCGAGCCGCCCCGCGATCGCGTCCGACATGGAAGGCCCGGTGCCGCGGTAATGGATGGCATCCAGCTCCACCCCCAGCACCACGCCGATCATCGCGCCCAGCGCATGGCCGGTGGTGCCCACGCCCGGCGTGCCGAAGCGCAGCGGCGCGGGCGCGGCGCGGGCCACGCGCTGCAGGTCGGCCAGGTTGCGCGCCTCCACCGAGGGGTGGACGGTGATGACGTTGGGCGCGGCGCCGATATAGCCCACCGGCGCGAAGTCCCGCACCGGGTCATAGGGCAGGCGCGGCTGCACCAGCGAGGAAATCAGGAAGCTGCCGCTGCCGGCCAGCAGCAGGGTGTGGCCATCGGCCGGCGCCTTGGCCACCAGGTCGTTGCCGATCAGCCCGCCCGCACCGCCGCGGTTCTCCACCACGATGGGCTTGCCCAGGCGCGCCGACATGCCCTCCGCGATCAGCCGGCCCACGATGTCGTTGCTGCCGCCAGGGGTGAAGGGAATGACCAGGCGCAGCGCCCGGTCGGGGAAGGCGGGCTGCGCGCTGGCCAGCGCGGGCAGGCCGAGGCCCAGCGCGGGGGCGAGCCGCAGGGCGGTGCGTCGGTTCATTCTTGGTGTTCCTCCGTGGCGCCGGACATGGCCGGACCATCATGGGAAAACACCATCGCGCCCCGCGCGGGAAGCCGCAGAGTTTCGCACCCTGCCCCAACCCTGTGTTATGCTGCCCCGATGCCGAGCGCCCTGCCCCCGCTGGACAGCCTGCGGGCCTTCCACCTCATCGCCGAGACGGGCAGCGTCACGCGCGCGGCCGCGGCGCTGGGGGTGACGCAGCCGGCCATCAGCCGCCGCCTGCGGGAGCTGGAGGCGGCGCTGGGCTGCGCCCTGGTGCACCGAAGCGCCAACGCGCTGCGCCTGACCGAGGCGGGGGCCCGCCTCGCCGAGGGCCTGCGCGAAGGTTTCGCGCAGATCGAGGCCGCCGCCCAGGCCGTGCGGTCCGAGACGGCGCCGCTGCGCATCCGTGCCTACACCACCTGGGCGCTGCGCTGGCTGATTCCGCGCCTGCCGGACTTCAAGCGCCGCCATCCGGGGCTGGATGTGGAGGTCAGCACCTCCATCGCCCCCGTGGACTTCGCGCGGGAGGGCGTGAACGCCGCGGTCCGCACCGCGCCGCTGGCGGCCCCCCCCAGCCCCGCGGCGCGGGCGCTGCAACCCGTGACCATCCTGCCCTTCGCCGCCCCCGCGCTGGCGGCGCAGCGCACGGCCGAGGCACCCATCCCGGGGCGCATGCTGGGCAGCCGGGTGCGGCCGGGCGACTGGGCGCGGTGGCGGCGCCAGGCCGGGCTGGCCGAGGCACCGCCGCCCCTTCTGTATGAAAGCACCACGCTCGCCATCCAGGCGGCGCTGGAGGGGTTGGGCACCGTCATCTGCCCGCCCGGCTTCGTGCGGGAGGAGGTGCGGGCGCGCCGCCTGGTGCCGCTCGCGCAGGCCGCGCTGCCGGCGGGCGATGGCTATTGGCTCGTGCTGCCGCCGGGCCGCGTGTCCGCGCCGCTCTCCCTCTTCGCCGAGTGGCTGGTGGCGGCGGCGCAGGAGGAGGAGGGCGACTGATCCGCGGAGGCGATATCGCCGGAGCGGTGAATCAGTCGCCCCGGAAAGCCCCTCACCGCGCGCAGATCGAGGCGATGACGCGGCAGATGGCGCCGCGCTGGCGGCGCTGGCACTGGTCCATGCCGTCGCGCGTCGCGTCCTCCACGGTGAAGCCCGCCCCCGCCACCGCCACCATGACCGGCTGGTTGGGGTCCGGCGTGGTGAAGGGCAGCAGCCGGTCGTCGCGCGCGCCCTGCACCAGCACGGCGCAACCCTGCTGGATCTCGACCAGGCGCCGGCAGGTGTTGCCGCCAGGCCCGGCGCGGCATTGCGCCTCGGCCCGCTGGTGCGCGATCAGCCGGTCGCGCGTGGCGGGGCTGATGCCATAGGCGCGCGAGGGCGGGGCCCCGGCGTAGATGGTGGCCCAGACCACGGGCGTCTGCGCCCCGCGCTGCGCCGTGGCAGGCGGCGGCGCGGGCGCGGTGGGCACCGGCGGGGCGGGCGGCGCCGCGCGCATCGGCGGCGCGGGCGGGGTGGGCGGCGGCGGCAGGGGCAGAAAGGCTTCGAGGGCGCCGCCGCGTCGCGGCTGCGCCTGTCCCTGCCCGGGAGCGCCGACCATGGCGGCGCCGACCAGGATCGCGAAGATCACCCAGACCAGCCTCATTGCGTGGCAACATATTCCCGTCCTCACGCCCGGGATAGGCATGATGGGAAGGTTTGGTTCAGCCCAGCCGCGACAGGTGCAGCCGCCCGCCCAGATACTCGTAGGTGCGCTGCAGGTCGTGGTCGGCCGTCAGCATCAGCCCGTGCAGCATGAGGGAGAACAGGCGGTCGTCATCCGGGATGGGCCGCGCGCCGGCGGTGTCGAATTCCACCAGGATGTCCCCGGCCGGGCCGGCGGGCAGGGTCATTTCCAGATGGCGGCGCTCCTGCGCGGCCAGGCGCAGGGTCAGCCATTCCCCGGTGGAACCGTCGGGCAGGTGCAGGCGCAGTCCCGTCTCGGTGCCCACGGGCGGGCCGCTGACCTCCAGGAAGAGGCGCATCCCGCTGCGTTCCAGCGCGGGCAGGCGCAGCCGGGCGCGGCCCTGGGTCAGCCACACGCCATAGGCCTCGGGAATGCTCCAGCCATCCCCCTCCAGGATCAGCGCGTTGCCCACATGGGCGGCACGCATGGCGGCGGGGGGCATGGGGGGCTGGATCTCGAAGCCGATGCGCCGCCCGGCGATGGACCCCGCGCGCGCGAAGGGCTCGGGCAGGGCGGGCAGCGGGGCTGACAGGTCCCGCACCAGGCCTTCCACGACCTCGCGCCAGCTTCTGAACCGCACGCGGCCCGGCAGCGCCGCCTCCAGCGCCGCCCGGCGGGCGGGATCGCGGATGAGGCCCCAGGCGAGTTCGGCCAGTTCCGGCTCGCTCTGCGGGGTGAAGTAGAGGGCGGCGGTGCCACCGGCCTCGCGCAGGCTGGAATGGTCGGGCGCGATCACCAGCTTGCCGTGCGACAGCGCCTCGGTCACCGGCAGGCCCCAGCCCTCGTAGAAGCTGTTGAAGATGGTGAAGAGGCAGCCCTTGTAGAGCCGCGCCAGCTGCGCATCCGACACGTCGCGCAGCCAGACCACGTTGCGGCGCAGTTCGGGCGCGTGCTCCAGCAGGCGCAGCGCGGCCTCGGCGCCGAAGCCCTGGCGCCCCACCAGCACCAGGCGCGGCAGCGCATGCTCGCCATGGCGGCGCAGCAGGGTCAGCCAGGCGTGCAGCAGCAGCACATGGTTCTTGCGGCTCTCCAGCGTGGAGACGCAGAGCACATAGGGCCGCCCATCCGCCAGCGCCTCGGGCCAGGGCGCCGCCTCGTCCCCGCCGCCCACCGGCGGCAGAGGCGCGTCAAGCGGCATGGCCACCACCGGGATGTCCAGCTCCGGCAGCAGGCGGCGCTGCCACTCGCGGAAATCCCGCGCGGCGCAGGCGCTGGTGGCCACCACGCGGTCGGTCTGCAGGCAGACGGAGAGCAAGTTGTCCGCGAAGCCCGAGGTGAGTTCGGGTGTGCAATGCTCCGGCACCACCAGGGGGATGGCGTCATGGAACAGGGCGCAGAGCGCCACGCCACGCGATTGCCGCAGCTCCCGCAGGCGGTGCATCTGGCCGGGCACCAGGAAGGGCAAGCCAGGGGTGAAGACACGGTCGCCGTCCACGAAGCCGATCTCGGGGGCCGCCTCGAGCGCCTCGGCCAGGGTGGCGCGGGCGGCCACCCAGTCGGGCGCCTCGACGTCGGCGCCCCGGCGGGCGGTGGCCAGCAAGGCCAGCAATTTCTCGGCCGGCAGCGCGCGGAAGCGGCCGCTGGCACGGTCGAAGGCCATGGGCTGCAGCAGCGGCTCGGGCGCGGCCAGCGCCGCCTCGGTCAAGGCCATCTGGACCCGCGGCACCCCCAGCGGCAGCCGGTTGACGCGGAAATAGTGCAGCAGGTCCGTCAGGTCATTGAGGAGGCGCGCCATGCCTCAGCTGCGCCCGTAGGTGTCCTCGATCCGGACGATGTCGTCCTCGCCGAGATAGGAGCCGACCTGCACCTCGATCAGGTGCAGCGGGATCATGCCCGGGTTCTCCAGGCGGTGGACGCAGCCGAGCGGCAGGTACACCGACTGGTTCTCGGCCAGCAGGATGCTCTCGGCATCGCGCTGCACCTGGGCGGTGCCCTTGACCACCACCCAGTGCTCGGCGCGGTGGTGGTGCTTCTGCAACGAGAGCTTGCCGCCCGGCCGCACCACGATCTCCTTCACCTGGAAGCGGTCGCCCATGATGAGGCCGGAATAGTGCCCCCAGGGGCGATAGACGCGGCGATGCGCCCCCGCCTCGGGCGCGCCCTCGGCGCGCAGCGTCTCCACCACCTTCTTCACGTCCTGCGCGCGGTGGCGCGGCATGGCCAGCACCGCGTCCTCGGTCACGACGACCACGACATCCTCCAGGCCCAGCACGGCGGTGCGGATGCCCTCGCTGCGGACCAGGCAGTTGCGCGCGTCCACGGCCGTGACGGGGCCTTGCAGCGCATTGCCCTGCGCGTCCTTGTCCGCGATGGCCCAGAGCGCGTCCCAGCTCCCCACATCCGACCAGCCGAGCTCGGCCGGGATGACGGCGGCGTGCGACGTGCGCTCCATCACCGCATAGTCAATCGAGATGGAGGGGGCCGCGCGGAAGGCCTCGGCGCCGAGGCGAATGAAGTCCAGGTCGCGCGTGGCGGCCGCCAGGGCGGCGCGGGCGGCAGAGATGACCTCGGGCGCGTGGCGCTCCAGCTCCGTCACCAGGGTCGCGGCGGTGGCCACGAACATGCCGCTGTTCCACACATGCTTCCCATCGGCCAGCAGGGTGGCGGCGGTGGCGGCGTCGGGCTTCTCGGTGAAGCGGGCCACGGCGTGCACGCCCGGCGCATCGGGCAGGGTCGCGCCCATCTCGATGTAGCCGAAGCTGGTCTCGGGCGCGTTGGGGCGCATGCCGAAGGTGACGATGCGCCCCGTCTCGCGCGCCGCGTGGGCGGCCTGGGCCAGGGCGCGGTGCAGGGCGGGCACGTCCTCGATCGCGGCATCGGCCGCCATGATCCAGAGCACGGCACCCGGCGAGGCCTCGGCCACCAGCGCGGCCGCGGCGGCGATGGCGGGCGCGGAGTTGCGGCCCTCGGGTTCCAGCAGGATGCGGGGGGCATGGATGCCCGCCTCGCGCAGCTGCTCCGCGATCAGGAAGCGGTGCGCCTCGTTCGCCACCACGACGGCGGGCGCGAAGCCCTCGCCCACCGCGCGCAGGGCCGTCTCCTGGATCATGCTGCGGGCCGAGACCAGCGGCCAGAACTGCTTCGGAAACCCCTCGCGCGAGAGGGGCCACAGGCGCGTTCCCGTGCCGCCGGAGAGCAGGACGGGCACGATGTCGTTCAGGCTCATGCGAATGTGACTTCCTGTGGTCTGGGCGCGGCGGCGGCGGGGCTGACCTTGTCCCGATCGGGGGACGGAGGCAAGTTGCGCCCATGCCGAACGACGCGCCCCGGGGTTCGCCCCGCGTCTGGATGGATGGCTTCGGCCTCTCGCTCGTGGGCGGCACGGGCATCGCGACCTATTCCAGGGGTTTGGCCGCCACTTTGGGCGAAAGCGGGCTCGGACTGGGGCTGCTCTATGGCAGGCCCATCGGGGGCAGGCCCATCGGGACGGCCAGCGACGCCATGGCGCGCGAGATCGCCTTCTTCGACAGCCGCGTCCGGCTGGATTACCGCCTGGCGCGCCGCCTGGCCGGCATCTGGGGCCCGCAGCGCGCCATTGCCGTGCCGGCCGCGGGGGCGGTGGAGCGCGGGCTGACCTCGACCGGGCTGCACCAGACCTTCTCCACCGCCAATGTGCCGCCCTGCGATGCGCTGTGGAACGCGCATGACATCTTCGGCCGCGCGGTGGTGAACATGCGGGTGCGACGGCGGCTGCTGCGCGTCTCGGCCCAGGGCGCGCCGCCGCCGGCGCTGATGCACTGGACGCACATGCACGGCGTGCGCCTGGAGGGCGCGCGCAACATCTACACCATCCATGACGCCATCCCGATGCGCCTGCCCTGGGCCACGCTGGACCACAAGGATGCCTGGGTGCGGACGGCGCGCGCCGTGGCCGCGACGGCGGACCACATCCTGACCGTCTCCGAACACTCCCGCCGCGACCTGATCACGTTGGTGGGCATCCCGGAGGAGCGGATCAGCAACATCTACCAGCCCGTCTATCCGCCCTCCCATGGCCTCGACCCGCGCATGTCGCGCGAGCGGCTGGAGACGGTGTTCGGGCTGGAGGACCGTGGCTATCACCTCTGCCTCTCGGCGGTGGACCCGCGCAAGAACCTGGCCCGCGCGCTGGATGCCTATGTGGCCTCCGGCATCACGCGGCCCATGGTCATCGTGGGCGGCAAGAGCGGCAACGCGGAACCCGAACTGCGCCTGCTGACCGAGGCGGGCGGCACCCGTTCCCGCGACGGGCGCATCCGCCACCTGGGCTACCTGCCGCGCACCGACGTGGACGTGCTGCTGCGCCACGCGCGCAGCCTGTGCTTCCCCACCCTGTATGAGGGCTTCGGCCTGCCGGCCGTCGAGGCCATGCAGGCCGGCACGGCGGTGCTGACCTCGACCGCCTCCTGCATGCCGGAGGTGGTGGGCGAGGCCGCGCTGAAGGTGAACCCCGTGGACCTGCGCGCCCTGACCGAGGCGATGATCGCGCTCGACACCGATGACGACCTGCGGCGCCGGCTGGAGGCCGAGGGCCCCGTCCGCGCCGCCCTCTTCACCCCCGAGCGCCACACGGCGCGGCTGGCCGCGCTGCATGCAAGGCTGGGCGCGCCCTGGCCGGAGCCCCCCGCATGACCATCCGCGCCGCCGACCTGCTGCATGGCTCCGACGAGGATGTGGTGGTGAACCTCTACCTCGGCATCCTGGGCCGCTGGCCGGACGAGCAGGGCTTCGCCCACTACCTGGAATTCATCACCAACCGGCCGGAGCACCGGGCCGAGGCGCTGGCGACCATGATGGCCAGCGAGGAGGGGCGCCGCCGCGGCACCAGGCTCGACCCCAGCCTGGTCGCCGTGCCGCCGCATGAGGCGCTGGCCACCCAGATGCGGCTGCGCACCGCATGGTTCCGCCAGGAGTTGGCCCGCCGCGACGCCGCCGCCCCCGCCACCACCCATGACCCCGCCACGCTGGAGGAGGTGATGGCGCTCCGCCAGGAGGTGGCCGCGCTGCGGCGGGAGATGGAGGCGCGGCTGGCCGCCATCGAGGCCCGGCTAGCGGGCGAATTGCCGGCCGCGCCCGCGCTCTCGCCCGCGCTGTCGGTGGGCTATGTCAATGACCTGCTGGAGACCTTGCGCGCCGAGATGCTGGAGCGGATGCGCCGGCTTGAAATCCGGCAGTTGGGCGGCTGAAAAAGAAGCGGGCCGACCGAAATGAATTCGGCCGGCCCGTGGCACAAAGGCCAGTATGGCTTCGGCTTGCCGGGAAATAGCCTCCACCTTTGTCATTGCCAGCAATTCTTTCGAATTGCGGAACGACAAGGTGATTATTGCGCGGCTTTCGCCATCTGGGACATAAGATCGGTCTTAAATTGCCGCAATGGAGAGCACGGCGCTTGGTCTTCGCGCGGGATGGGGTGGCGATGACGCGCTTGATTGTCGCCGGAACCCTTGGAAACGCGGCAAGACCTACAGCGCGATCCCGCCATTCACATGGACCACCTGCCCCGTGACATAGCCCGCGCCGGGGCTGGCCATCCAGGCCACCGCATGGGCCACGTCCTCCGGCGTGCCCAGCCGCGCCATGGGGATGCGCGCGATGGTGGCCTGCCATTGCTCCGGCGTCATCGCCGCATGGGCGCCGGGGTCCTTGCGGGTGTAGCCGGGGGCGATGGCGTTCACGGTCACGCGGGGCGCCCATTCGATGGCCAGCGCGCGGACCAGCGCCTCCACGCCCCCCTTGGCGGCGGCGGTGGCCGGGAAGGTCGCCGCATCGTTGCGGAACATGTGCGCGACGAAGGAGGAGATGGCGATGAGCCGCGGCGCCTCCCCCGCCGCCAGGTGCGGGTGCGCGGCGCGCGCCAGTCGCAGGAAGGCCCAGAGCACGGCGTCCAGGCTGCGGGCGAAGCCCTCGTCAGTCAGCTTGCCCACGGGCGTGCGGTCGGCGAAGCCGGCGTTGGAGACCAGCACGTCCAGCCCGCCCAGCAGGCGCGCCGTGTCCTCGACCAGCCGGGCCGGGGCCTCGGGCACGGCCAGGTCGGCCAGCAGCAGATGCGCCTCGCCGCCCTTGCCGCGCACCTGGGCGGCGACCGCCTCCAGCCCCTCGGCATTGTGGCGGGCGTGCAGCAGCAGCGAAACACCCGGCGCCGCCAGCGCGCGCGCCACCGCGGCGCCGATACCGGAGGAGGCACCGGTGACCAGCACCCGCCTCATGCGCGCACCCCCCGCGTGATGGCGGAAAGCTCCGTGTTGATGTCCCAGAGGCGCGCCTGGATGTCCGTCGCGCCGCGCGCCGTCACGCGCGCCGTGTGCATCTCCTGGTAGGCGGAAGCGGCCGCCCGGCTGGTGAAGGCGTAGAGGCCCCCGGCGCGGCCGGCCGCCTCGTCCTCGGTCCAGATCTTCCAGACCAGGCCGGGGGTGTCGGCCGCGATGGAATGGGCCAGCGCCCGCAGGGCCTCGCGCCGCGCCTCGCCCCAGGGCGGGGGCGAGGCGAAGTCCATCTGGAGAATGACGGTGGGTGCCTCAGGCGCCATGGGTTCCGCCGGCGGAGCCGGAGTAAGCGATCGTGCGGCTGCGCTGCTCGCCCAGCCCCTCGATGCCCACGCGCAATTCCTGCCCCGCCTTGAGGAACCAGGGCGCGGGCTTCTTGCCGAGGCCCACGCCCGGCGGGGTGCCGGTGAAGATCACGTCGCCCGGGAACAGCGTGATGCACTGGCTGACATAGCTGACCAGTTGCCGCACGTTGAAGATCATGGTGGCGGTGCTGCCATCCTGCTCGCGCTTGCCGTCCACATCGGTCCACATGCGCAGCGCCTGGGGGTCCGGCACCTCGTCCTTCGTGACCAGCCAGGGGCCGAGGGGGCCGAAGGTCTCGAAGCCCTTGCCCTTGTCCCAGGTGGGGCCGCGCTCGGCCTGCCATTCGCGCTCGCTCACGTCATTGCCGACGGCATAGCCGGCCACGTGGTTCATCGCATCCGCCTCGGAGACATAGCGCGCGGTGGTGCCGATAATGACGCAGAGCTCGCATTCCCAGTCGGTCTTGCGGCTGTGCGGCGGGATGATGATGTCGTCGAAGGGTCCGTTCAGCGCGCCCAGCGACTTCAGGAAGACGATGGGCTCCTTGGGCGGCTCCGCGCCCGTCTCGGCCGCGTGGTCGGCGTAGTTCAGCCCGATGCAGACCAGGTTGGTCATGCCCGTGACCGGCGCACCGAGCCGCGTGCCGGCCGGCACCGCGGGCAGTTCGGCCGGGTTGATGGAGGCGAGCTTGGCCAGCACGCCCGGCGCCAGCGTGTCGCCGTTGATGTCGGTCAGCACGGAGGAAAGGTCACGGATGACGCCCTGGGCGTCGAGCATCCCGGGCTTTTCCTGGCCCTTGGGGCCGTGGCGCAGCAGCTTCATGGGGGTTTCCTCACTGGGTTGGCCACATTCCGCCGCCTGGCAGGAAGGGCGTCAACCGGGGGCTCTCAACCGGGGGCCGGGACGAGGCGCGCCAGCCGCACCGCCGTCTGCCCCGGCTGCGGCAGCAGGGAGGGCAACACCAGCAGGCAGTCGTCATGGGGGGTGCGGACTTCCGCCCCGCCATCGGTCGCGATCAATGTGCCGGCCCGGGGCACCACCTCGCCGCCGCGCCAGGGGCGGGTGAAGGTGAATTCCGTGGTGCGCGCGGTGACGGTGTGCGTCACCTGCGCCTGGCGTGTGGCCGGCGCGTCCGCGGGCAGGGGCGCGCCGGGCAGCACGCCCGTCTCGTGCAGCAGGCGGCGTGTCACGCGCTCCATGCGCGCCACGGTCGCCTTCTCCCAATGCCAGCCGCCCTCCAGCAACAGGCCGCGCCGCCCGCTGCCCGCCTGGCCGAAGGGGCCGTAGTCAATGACGCGGCTGCCCGCCACATGGCCCATGTCGGCCACCACCAGCGGCGGCACGCCGAGGCGCGTGGCCAGTTCCACCGCCGGCGACCGCCCGCTGACGAGGAACAGCGGGTCCGAGGGCCAGAGCATCGAATGCAGGTCCAGCACCACATCGGCCGTGTCCAGCACGGGGCGCAGGGCACGGGCGCGCCGCAGTTCCGCGCTGCGGCGGGGGCCTTCCAGCACCTCGATGTCCCAGAGGCGGTTCATGTCCTCCTCCAGGAAGCGCGAGGCCGTGGGGTCGTCCGGGTCGAAGCGGGAGAAGGCGTCGAGATTGGCGAAGACCAGCGTCAGCCGCCCGGCGGCCGGGCGTGTGGCCGCGCGCAGCAGCCGGTCCAGCACGATCCCGCCCGCGATCTCGTTGCCATGGGTCAACGCCATCACGCAGACATGCGGGCCGGGGGCCTCCGCCGCGAAGCTCCAGACGCCGGGAATGCCGTTGCCGGCGCGCCATGGGCCGATATCGGGCGCGCGCAGCACCAGGTTGCGCGGCGGCGCGCCGGCCTCGTCCAGCAGCGCGGCCAGCGGCGGGGGCTGCGGCGGGCTCATCGCGGGGGAAGGTCCAGACCCATGGGGCGCAGATTATCCAAGCGCGTCGGTCAGTCTACCGGGGGTGGCGTCAGCCGCGCAGCTGCGCGGTCAGGCGCTGCAGGGTGGCCAGGTCCACCGCGCCCGGCAGCAGGGTGGTGCCGCCCAGGATGGCCGGCGTGCCCTGGATATCCAGGGCGCGCGCGAGGCCCAGGTTCCGCTCGATGCGGGCGGTGGTCGCGGCCTCGTCCATCTCGCGCCGCAGCCGGGGCCAGTCGAGGCCCGCGCGCTCGGCCTCGCGGCGGACCACGGGTTCGGTGATCTCCTCGCGCAGGCGCAGCAGCGCGTCATAGAGGGGCACGTAGCGGCCCTGGCGCTGCGCCGCCAGCAGCGCGCGCGCGCCGAGCAGCGATGCGGGGCCGAGGATGGGCAGATCCACCAGCACCACCCGCACATCCGCCTCGCGCCGGATCAGCTGGTCCATGACGGGGTGCAGCTGCTTGCAGAAGCCGCAGCGCACGTCGAAGAACTCGGCGAGCACCACGCGGCCTTGCGGGTTGCCCTTGATGGGCGCGCCGGGGTCCTGGAACAGGGCCTGGGCGTTCTGCGCGATGGCGCGGGACTGCGCGGCGGCGCGGGCTTCCTGCTCGGCGCGCTCCAGGCTTTCGAAGGCGTCGCGGAGGATGCTGGGGTCCTCGCGCAGGGCGCGGCGGAGGATGTCCAGCACCTCCGCCCGCTGCGCCTCGGTCAGGCCCTGGGCCAGGGCCGTGCCGGGCAGCAGCGCGGCGCCGGCCAGCGCGATCAGGCGGCGTCGGTTCATGGGGCAAGCTCCTTCGTGCGGGCGCATATTCCCCGGGCTGGTGGCCGACGCCAAGGGGCGCGCCCCAAAGGGGGCCAAAGGGGCGCGGTTGCCGCTGGGCCGGAAGGCGTCTAAGCCCGCAGCATCATGAATACCGCAGGCGCGGCCCCTTCCGGGCGCCGCCGACGCAGGGGACGCACGACGCCAGCATGACCAGCACGGCCACCATTCCGCATTCCGCCCCGCGGGCGCTTCGCCCCCTGGTGCTCGGCGCCGCCCTGCTGGCGCTGGCGGGCTGCGGCACCGCCCGCAACCTGGTGGGCGGGCAGCCCAGCATCCCCGCCGGCACGCCTGGCTTCGTGCAGGGCTTCCTGGGCGGGGTCGCGGCCGAGGAACCCCAGGCGGCGGCGGTGGCGCGCAACGTGCTCTCGGCCGGCGGCAACGCGGCGGATGCGGCGGTGGCGGCGGGCTTCGCCATGGCGCACACCCTGCCCTCACGCGTCGGGCTGGGCGGCGGCGGCGCCTGCCTGGTCTTCGACGCGCGGCGCAACGTGACCGAGGCCCTGCTCTTCCTGCCCGGCGCCCGCACCACCACCTCCGGCGACCGGCCGGCGGCGGTGCCCCTGCTGGCGCGCGGCCTCTTCGCCCTGCACACGCGCATCAGTGGCGGCCGGCCCTTCGAGGAGCTGCTCTCGCCCGCCGAGCAGCTCGCGCGCTTCGGCGCGCCCATGTCCCGCGCCCTGCACCAGGATCTGACGGCGGTGCGCGGCCCCCTCTTCGCCGATGCCGAGGCCCGCACCGTCTATGGCACGCCCGCCGGCGACGTGATCCCGGTGGGCGGCAGCTTCCGCAACCCCGCACTCTCGGCCACGCTCGCGCAGCTTCGCACGGCCGGCGTGGGCGACATGCACCAGGGTGGCCTCGCGCGGCGGCTCGAGGAACTCTCGGGTGCGGCGGGCGGCGGCGCCTTCACCGTGGCGGAACTGCGCCCCGCTTTGCCCCGCGTGGTGGAGCCGGTGGTGGTGGAAGGCCGGGGCGGCGACCGGATCGCCTTCCTGCCGGCCGAGGCCGATGGCGGCCAGGCGGCGGCGGCCCAGGCCTTCCGCGCGCTGGCGGCGGGGCAGGCCCCCGCGCCGCAACCCGCCTTGCTGCCGGCCAGCGCGGGGCTGATGGTCTATGACCGCGACGGCAATGCGGTGAGCTGCGCCTTCACCCTGAACAACCTCTTCGGCACCGGGCGCACCATGCCGGGCATGGGCTTCCTGCTGGCGGCCGCGCCGCAGCCGGGGCGCGCGCCGCTGCTCTCGGCCTCGCTCGGCTGGTCGCCCAACATCCGCGCCTTCCGCATGGCGGCGGCGGGTTCGGGCCAGGGCGCGGCGCCGCTGGCCGTGGCCGCGCCCACCCATGCCATCATGCTGCAAGGGGCGGCGCCCGACGCCACGCTGGCCGCTGTGCCCGAGCCTGGACGCGTGCAGCTCGGCGCCTGCGCGCGCTACCTGCCCGGGCTGCAAGGCGCCTGCACCACGCTGACCGACCCGCGGGGCGCCGGGGTCGCGCTGGGCGCCACGGACCGCTGAGGGGCGGAAGGCCGGGATGCCCGCGCGTTTTACGGCCTGGCCGGGGGGCTGACGCGGCGCGGCGCCGGGGCTAGCGTGGCGGCACTTCGGGGGCCGCCACTTGTCGCTTTGGGTTCTGATCACGCTGTGCGCCGCGCTGTTCCAGACCTGGCGCACGGCCTTGCAGCAGCGGCTGCGCGGGCAGCTCTCCCTCAATGGCGCGGCGGTGGTGCGCTACCTCTATGGCGTGCCCTTCGGGCTGATGATCCTGGGCACATATTGGTTGATCTTCGGCGGCAGCTTCGGCACGCCGACCCTGTGGTTCCTGGCGCTGTGCGCCATGGCCGGCCTCGCGCAGATCTTCGGCACGAACCTGCTCATCTCCTCCTTCGGGCCGCGTGGCTTCGCGGTCGGCACGGCCTATTCCAAGACCGAGGCGGTGCAGGCCTCCATCATCGCGGTCGTGCTGCTGGGGGAGGTGCTCTCCCTCACCTCCTGGGCCGGCATCGCCATCAGCGTGGGCGGAGTGATGTATCTGAGCCTGGCCGGCCGTGGCCTGACCCCGCGCGAGGTGCTGCTGGCCACCACCCAGCCCGCGGCGCTGCGGGGCATGTCGTCCGGCTTCTGCTTCGCGCTGACGGCCATCTGCATCCGCACCGCCAATGCTGAACTGCCGGGCGAGGACGTGCTGCTGAAGGCGCTCTTCGCCGTGGTGCTGACCAATGCCATGCAGACCGTAATGCAGGGCGGCTGGCTGCTGTGGCGGGAACCCGGGCAGCTCACGGCCGTGTTCCGCACCTGGCGGGACAGCGCGAAGGTGGGGGCGCTCTCGGCCGCGGGGTCGTCCTGCTGGTTCATGGGCTTCGCGCTGGCGCCGGTGGCGCTGGTGCGCGCGGTGGGGCAGGTGGAAATCCTGTTCACCCTGCTGTTCAGCCGCTTCTTCCTGGGCGAACGGCTGAAGGGCAAGGACGTGCTGGGCGCGCTGATCCTGGTGGCGGGCGTCGTGCTGGTCTTGCTGGGCACCCGCTGAAAATTTGCATTCTGTTAAAATTCAGCGAGATCGTCATGAAATGGCAACGCGTTACCGATTCCCAATGAGTCTCGCAGGATTCGTCTACCACCCGAAGTGGAGTGCCAAGGCTTTTCCACAAGTTTCTGCCGACTCGGCACAATCCAGTGCTTGTAGGTCAATACTCCATTTTGCTACATCATCTGGTATTCAGCCAGGGGGCATCCAGATGGATTGGACGTCGGAAGCGATCGAGCGGCTTCGCGCGCTGTGGTCCGAAGGGCATTCCACCGCGGAGATCGGGCGCCGCATGGGCGTCTCAAAAAATTCCGTTGTGGGTAAGGCGCACCGCCTGCAATTGCCTGCGCGGCCGAGCCCCATTCGGCGCGATCCCGCCGCGCCGCGCCCCATCGCCGCCGGCCGCCGGCCGACCTTGCCGCCGCTGCGCGTGGTGGCCGCCGCCGCGCCCGTGGCGCCGGTGGAGGCCCCGGTGATGGCCACGCCCGCCGCCACTCCCCTGCCCCCCCGTCCAGAGGCCCGCCGCCCCGAGCCGCGCGTGGCCGAACTGCCTGCCTCCCTCGCCGCGCCCAAGCCCGCCCAGGTGCTGCGCCCCTTCGCCCGCGCCAGCGCGCGGTCCTGCTGCTGGCCGATCGGCGAGCCGGGCACGCCAGGCTTCCGCTTCTGCTCGGCCGAAGCTCTCAACGGGAAGCCCTATTGCGCCGAGCACGCGGCCGTCGCCTATGTCCGCGTGAAGGACCGGCGCGAGGACGCGGCGTAACGCGCCACAGCTTCATGGTCCGGCGCGCTGGCCGCGCCGGATAAAGGTTCCTGATGGACCGGCCCCTTCACGGCGTGGCGCTGCAACTCGCGGCACTCATGCTCTTCGTGGTGATGGACACGCTGTTCAAGCTGCTGTCCGACTTCCACGCCGTGCAGCTGGCCTGGGCGCGCTTCACCTTCTCCGCCATCGCGGTCGCCATCACGCTGCGGCTGGTCATGGGGCGCCTGCCCTGGCGGTCCCGCGCGCCGGGCCTGCAGATCCTGCGCTCGCTGCTGCTGCTGGGCTGCACGCTGACCTTCACCGAGGCGCTGGCGCATATCCCCATCGCGGACGCGACCGCCGTGGGGTTCGCCTCGCCGCTGATCACCGTGGCACTCGCCGCGCTGTTGCTGCGCGAGAGGGTGGGCTGGCGGCGCTGGGCGGGGGTGGCCATCGGCTTCGTGGGCGTGATGATCGCGGTGCGGCCACCCTTCCTGACGGGCGAGGCGCTGCACTGGGCCTATCTGCTGCCGCTGTGCACCGCCACCATGTTCGCCTTCTACTCGATCCTGACGCGGCGCCTGGCCAAGCTGGATGACCCGCGCACCACCATCATGCACACGGCCCTGGCCGCCGCCCTGGCCGCCAGCCTGTTGCAGCCCTTCGTCTTCACGCCGCCCGGCGCGGTGGAATGGGTGGGGCTGGTGATGGTGGGGCTGCTGGGCGCGCTCAGCCATGGGCTGCTGGTGCTGGCCTATGCGCGCGCGCCGGCCAGCCTGTTGGCGCCACTTTCCTACAGCCAGCTGATCTGGGCGATGCTGGCGGGCATCCTGGTCTTCGCGGACTGGCCGGACCTGTTCACGCTGGTGGGGGCGGCGGTCATCGCGGCGGGGGGCATCCTGATCGCGCTGCCGCGGCGGGTGGAACAGGCCTGATCCGGCAAGCCCGGCAAGGGCCCGGGCCGTTCCGGGAGGGATCTGGCCGACAGGATGCCAATGTGTTATAATATAACAACATGTGAACACCTGTAGGATCATTCAATGTTCCGCTACCTCCCGGCCGCCCTGCTGGCCCCCCTGCTCGCCTTCTCCACCGCCCATGCCCATGGCGACAATGGCTGCGAGGAGGGGTTGGCCCTCACCCCCGGCCTCTGTGCCAGCGTGCAGGGCACCTTCGACACGGTGGGCGTGGCGAGCGGCGGCGTGCGGCGCGGCGTCTCGGCCGTGGGGCAGGTGCGCCTCGGCCTGACCGCGGATTTCGGCACGCTGGCCGGTCTGGACGGATGGCGCGGCCACGCCAGCGCCATGGGCATCTGGGGCCGCCAGCCCACCCTGGACCGCGTGGGCAGCCTCGCACCCGCCAGCAACATCGAGGCCCTGACCACCTTCCGCCTGTTCGAGCTCTGGCTGGAGCGCGATCTCTTCGGCCATGGCTCCTTCCGCTTCGGCCAATTGGCGGCCGACAGCGAGTTCGCCACCGCCAGCGCGGCCGAATACCTGGTGAACGGCACCTTCGGCTGGCCGGTGGCGCTGGCGGGCGCCCTGCCCTCGGGCGGGCCGGCCTATCCGCTGGCCACGCCCGGCCTGCGCCTCGCGCTGGGGGACCCGGAGGATGCAACGGGGTTCCGCATCGGCCTCTTCTCGGGCGATCCGGGCGGGCGCTATCTCCCGGACACGGACCCGCAGCGCCACAACCGCCACGGGCTGAACTTCAGCACGCGCGGCGGCGCCTTCGTGATCGCGGAGGCGGTCACGGGCGGCAGCGCGCCCGAGGCCCACGCGCCGCGCCCCTGGGCGGTGAAGCTGGGGGGCTGGTATCACTCCGCGCGCTTCGACGATGTGCGGCGCGATGACATGGGCCTCTCCCTGGCCGACCCGGCCAGCAGCGGCCAGCCGCGCCGGCGCGCGGGCAACTACGGCGGCTATGCCGTGGCCGAGGCGGTGGTCTGGCGGGGCGAGGGGCAGCATGTCGCGGTCTTCGCGCGCGGCTTCGCCCAGCCCGGGGATCGCAACGCCGTCTCGCTGCAACTGGATGCGGGCCTGGCCTGGAGCGGGCCCTTCGGGCGCGAGGCGGACACGCTCTCGGTCGGCGTCTCGCACGCGCGGATCGGCGACCGGTCGCGCCGCCTGGACCGTGACCTGATCGCCTTCGGCACGGACCGGCCCGTGCGCAGCCACGAGACGGTGCTGGAGGTGAACTACAACCTCTCGGTCATCGAGGACCGCGCGGCCCTGCGGCCCTTCGTGCAGGCCATGTTCAACCCCGCCGCCGGCGAGCCCGATGCCCGCCGGAGCAGCACGCGCGCCCTGCCGGACGCGGTGCTGCTGGGGCTGCGGCTGACCGCGGGGTTCTAGAGCATGCTGCGTTCACATGCGTTCACGCCGCCTGCTCCAGCCATTGCTGAGAGCGGGATTCAGCGTTTCCGATGATTCCACCTCAACGCATCCCGCTCTAGCTGATCTCGGCGTAGGCCCCGTTGCTCCAGCGGTAGAACACATAGTCGGGCTCGGTCGGGTCGCCCTTGGGGGTGAAGCTGATCGGGCCCAGCACGGACTGCCAAGGCCCGCCCGACTTCAGCGTGGCCGCGATGCGCCGCGGGTCGTCCGCGCCCGTGCGCGCCATCGCCGCCGCCCAGATCTGCATGGCGGCGTAGGTGTAGAGCACATACCCTTCCGGATCCACGTTGCGGGCGCGGAAGCGGGCCACCACCTCGGCCGCGCTGGGGCGGCGGCGGGGGTCGGAGGCGAAGGTCATCAGCGTGCCCTCGCCCGCCGGGCCCGCGATCTGCCAGAACTCGTTCGTCACCAGCGCATCGCCGCCGATCAGCGTCAGGTTCAGCCCCCGCTCGCGCGCCTGGCGCAGGATCAGCCCGCTCTCGGTGTGGTAGCCGCCGATGTAGAGCACCTGGATGTTCGCCGCCTGCAGCCGCGAGACGATGGCGTTGTAGTCGCGCTCACCGGGCGTATAGGCGGCGAAGATCTCCTCCTGCTTGCCCGCGGCGTTCATCGCCTTCTTCGTCTCCTCCGCGAGGCCGCGGCCATAGGCGGAGTTGTCGTGCAGGATGGCGACGCGCATGTTGCCCATCTGCCGCGCGATGTGCGTGCCGGCCACCTGGCCCTGCTGGTCATCGCGGCCGCAGACGCGGAAGGTGTTCCACTTGCCTTCCTCGGTGAAGCGGGGGTTGGTGGAGGCGGGGCTCATCTGCAACACGCCCTCCTCCGCATAGACATCGCGCGCGGGAATGGAGGAGCCGGAGCAGAAATGCCCCGCGACGAAGCGCACCCGGCGCGAGGCGAGCTGATTGGCGACGCTGACCGCCTGGCGCGGGTCGCAGGCATCATCGCCGATCTCCAGCGCCAACTGCCGTCCCATCACGCCGCCGGCGGCGTTGAGGTCGGCCACCGCGGCCTCCGCGCCGATGCGAAGCTGGGTGCCGAAGGCGGCATACTGGCCCGTCATCGGGCCCACCGAGGCCACGCGGATGGGGCCGGATTGCGCCTGGACGAGGGAGGGCGTCGCGAGTGCGGCGGCACCCGTGGCGCCGAGCAGGACACGTCTGTTGAGCATGAGTTCCTCCTGGATGGGGCCGTATTGGCCATGATGAAAGGCTAGTCGAAGCGGACGGGCGTTGCACAGGAAAGCTTTGGGAGCGCGATCCGCGAAGGCGGAGGCGCCGGGGCGGTGAAGCGCCCTCCCGGCAACATCTAATGCCCGCCCAGATAGGCCTCGCGCACCTCCGGCCGCGCCAGCAATTCAGCGCCCGTGCCGGCCATCGTGATCTGCCCGGTGACGAGGACATAGCCGCGATGGGCCAGGCGCAGCGCCTGGTTGGCGTTCTGCTCCACCAGCAGCACGGTCAGCCCCTCCTCCTCGTTCAGGCGGCGGATGGTGTCGAAGATCATCCGCACGATGAGCGGGGCGAGGCCGAGCGAAGGCTCGTCCAGCAGCAGCAGGCGCGGGCGCGACATCAGCGCGCGGCCGATGGCGAGCATCTGCTGCTCGCCACCCGACAGCGTGCCGCCGCGCTGCGCTTGGCGTTCGTGCAGGCGGGGGAAGATGGCGAAGACGCGCTCCATCTCGGGGCCGGGATCATGGCCCGCCAACTGCGCGCCCATCAGCAGGTTCTCGCGCACCGTCATGCGCGGGAAGATCCGGCGGCCCTCCGGCGCCTGCGCGAGGCCCATGCGCATGATCTCGTGGGTGGGCATCTGCGTGATGTCGCGCCCCTCGAAGCTGATGCGGCCGGAGCGTGCGCGCGGTTCGCCGCACAGCGTCATCAGCAGGGTGGACTTGCCCGCGCCATTGGCGCCGATGAGCGTGACGATCTCGCCCGGATGCACCTCGATGGTGACACCCTTCAGCGCCTGCACCGCGCCATAGCCGGCGGTGACGTTGTCCAGGTGCAGCATGGTCATGGCGCGGCCTCGGCGGGCACTTCATCCTCATCGCCCTCGCCGAGATAGGCCGCGATGACGCGCGGGTCCGCGCGCACCTCGGCGGGCGTGCCGTCGGCGATCTTCCTGCCATGGTCCAGCACCACCACGCGGTCGGAGATGCCCATGACAACGCCCATGTCATGCTCGATCAGCAGCAGCGAACAGGGCGGCTCGCCCTCGGCGGCCTCGCCGTCGCGGATGGCGCGCAGCAGCCGCGCGAGGTCCACGGATTCGCGCGGGTTCAGCCCCGCCGCCGGCTCGTCCAGGCAGAGCAGCAGGGGCGAGGTGCACATGGCCCGCGCGATCTCCAGCCGCCGCTGCTGGCCATAGGGCAGCGCGCCCGCGGGGTCGTCCGCGCGCTCGATCAGGCCTGTCGCCTCCAGCCAGCGTGTCGCGCGCGCGATGGCGGCACGCTCGGCCGCCGGATAGCGTGAGAGGCCCAGCACCGCCCCGATGGCGAAGCCCGAGGCGCGCATCAGCGCCCGATGCTGCGCCACCAGCAGGTTCTCCAGCGCCGTCATGCCGGGGAAGAGGCGGATGTTCTGGAAGGTGCGCGCGATCCCCGCCCGCGCGATGTCATGGCCCTGGAGCTTCTGCAATTCCGTGGGGCGCCCATCCCGGTGCAGCCTCAGCCGTCCGGAGGTGGGGCGATAGAAGCCCGTGATGCAATTGAACACCGTGGTCTTGCCCGCGCCATTGGGGCCGATGACGGCGGTGATGTCGCCGGCGCGCGCGGTGAAACTCACCTCGTCCACCGCCTTGAGGCCGCCGAAGCGCATGGAGAGCGCCTCCACCTCCAGAATGGGTGCGGCCATCAGCCGCGCCCCTCGGCCACATGCTCGCTGCCGATACGCCGGCGTTCGCGCAGCACCACCGTGGGCTGGCGGCTGCCCACAAGGCCGCGCGGGCGCCAGACCATGATCAGCACCATCGCGGCGCCGAACACCAGCATCCGCCATTCCTCCAGGTCCCGGAACAGCTCGAAGCCGCCGATCATCACGATGGCCGCGATGGCCACGCCGATCTGCGAACCGAGGCCGCCCAGGACGACGATGGCGAGGATGATGGCGCTCTCGATGAAGGTGAAGCTCTCGGGGCTGATGAAGCCCTGGCGCGTGGCGAAGAAGGCGCCGGCGAAGCCACCGAACATCGCGCCGATCATGAAGGCGGAGAGCTTCGTGTTGCGGATGTTGATGCCGAGGCTGCGGCAGGCGATCTCGTCCTCGCGCATCGCCTCCCAGGCGCGGCCGAGCGGTTGCCGGCGCAGCCGCACGGAGACCCAGTTGGTCAGCATCGCCAGCGCCAGGATCAGGTAATACAGGAAGATCACGCGGTGCACCGGCGATGGCTCGATGCCGAAGAAGCCCGCGAAGGTGCCCGGGCCTCCCTCCATGGAAAACGGCAGGCCGAAGAAGGACGGGCGCGGAATGCCCGAGATGCCGTTGGAGCCACCCGTCAGCTCGACCCAGTTCAGCAGCACGATGCGGATGATCTCGCCAAAGGCCAGCGTCACGATGGCGAGGTAGTCGCCGCGCAGCCGCAGCACCGGGAAGCCCAGCAGGATGCCCCAGAAGGCCGACAGGATGCCCGCCAAGGGCAGGCACAGCCAGAAGGAGAAGCCGAAATACTGCGCCAGCAGCGCGTAGGAATAGGCGCCGACCGCGTAGAAGGCGACGTAGCCGAGGTCGAGCAGGCCCGCCAGGCCCACCACGATGTTCAGCCCCCAGCCCAGCATGATGTAGGTCAGCACCAGGATGCCGAGGTCCAGCTCATAGCGGCCGATGCCCGGGATGGCCGGCAGCAGCAGCGCCACGCCCAGCAGCACCGGCCCCAGGATGCGCGCGAGAAAGGCCGCCTGGGCGGCGAAGCGGCCGGGCTTGGAGAGGTCCGCCATGGCCGCCCGCGCCTCGCGCCGCGCGAGGTAGATGTGCATGGCGAGGCGCCCCGCCATGACCAGGCCCACGATGATGGCCACATCCGTCCAGCGCGTGCGGATGAACAGCGCGCCGCTCGGCGAGACATCCGTCCGCAGCCCCACCAGCGGCGCGAAGAGGCCGAGCGCCACGAGCCCGGCCAGCAGCATGTCCTTGAGCGCGGCCTGGGGGTCGAGGCCCTTCATACCTTCTCGACCTCGGCGCGGCCGAGCAGCCCGGTCGGCATGAAGATCAGCACGATGGCGAGGATGGCGAAGGTGGCCACGTCCTTGTAGGCCACGCTGAAATAGGCGGACCAGAAGGTCTCGATCAGCCCGATCAGCAGGCCCCCCAGCACCGCGCCGGGCAGCGAGCCGATGCCGCCGAGAACGGCCGCCGTGAAGGCTTTCACCCCCGCGAGGAAGCCGATGTAGAAATCAATCACGCCATAGCGCAGCAGGTACATCATGCCCGCGACCGAGGCCAACGCCGCGCCGATCACGAAGGTGATGCTGATGACGCGGTCGGTGTTGATGCCGAGAAGCTGCGCCATGCGCCTGTCCTGCTCGCAGGCGCGCATGGATCGGCCCAGCGCCGTGCGCGTCACCAGCCAGGTGAAGACGGCCAGCACGGCCAGCGTCACCAGCACGATGACCAGTTGCATCCAGCTGATCTGCACCACGAAGGTGCCCTCGGTCATCACCGTGAAGCCGCCGGGGACGATGGGTTCCAGCGGCTTCACGCGCGCTCCTTGGGCCACCTGCACATAGTTCTGCAGCACGATGGACATGCCGATGGCGGAAATCAGCGGCGCGAGGCGAAAGGAACCGCGCAGCGGGCGATAGGCCACGCGCTCCACCGTCCAGCCATACAGCGCGGTCACGCACATCGAGACCAGCAGCACCAGCATGATGGCGCCCGGCCCCTCCATGATCCCGCCCGAGAGCAACAGCACGATGGTGATCAGCGCCACGAAGGCGCCCACCATGAAGATGTCGCCATGGGCGAAATTGATCATGCCGATGATGCCGTAGACCATGGTGTAGCCCACGGCGATGAGGCCGTAGATCATCCCCAGGGCCACGCCATTGATCAGCTGTTGCAGCGCATAGGCCAAGTTGTCGCCCCCCGGTGGCTTCCTTGTTGGAAGGCTGCCGCATCGGCCCGTGGCGACGCAAGCCTGTGATTACAGCGTGACGATCTGCCCTGGCCCCACGGCATTGAGGAAGGTGACGAGGCCCGCCACCTCCACGCCAGGCGCGAGGCGCGCTTCATGCAGCCCTTCGGTGCGCAAACCGGCCTCGCAGGCGATGCGGCGCAGACCCAGCGCTTCGGCCGCTTCCAGCAGTTCGGCGAGTGTCGCCACACCCGCCCCGGCCAGCATCGCCTCGCGCGGGTCCGACAACAGGGGGTTGTCCGCCAGCAACGCGCGGCAGCCGGCATTGGTGGCGAAGAGCGTCACGTCGCGTCCGATGGCGGCGGCGGCGGTGGCGACCATCAGCGCATAATGCGCGCGCTCATGCCCGGCCGAGATCAGCAGCACGCCGAGCGTGGTCACGCCCCGTGCGCCGAGAGGTCATGGATGGTGGCGTTCTCGCCGCAGAGCGCGCAGGCGGGGTCACGCCGCAGGCGCACGGTGCGGAAGCGCGCATCCAGCGCATCCCACAACAGCAGGCGCCCCGACATGCCCTCGCCGATCTCCATCACCAGCTTCAGCACCTCGGTGGCCTGCAAGGTGCCCATCACACCCACCACCGCGCCCAGCACGCCCGCCTCGGAACAGCTGGGCACGAGGCCGGGCGGCGGCATCTCGGGGTTCAGGCAGCGGTGGCAGGGATGCGGCGCGCCCTCATGCGCGCGGAACACCGAAAGCTGGCCCTCGAAGCGCAGCACGGCGGCACTCACCAGCGGCTTGCCGAGCAGGTGGCAGGCATCGCCCAGCAGGAAGCGCGTGGGGAAGTTGTCGGTGCCGTCGCAGATCACGTCATAGCGCGGGATCAGCTCGCGCGCGGCGGCGGCGTCCATGCGGCGCGGGTGGAGTTCCAGCTTCACCTCGGGGTTCAGCGCGTGCAGCGCCTCGGCGGCGCTGTCCACCTTGCGCTGGCCGATGCGCGCGGTGGCATGCGCGATCTGCCTTTGGAGGTTCGACAGCTCCAGCACGTCATGGTCCACCAGCCCCAGCGTGCCCACGCCCGCGGCCGCGAGATACATGGCCAAGGGCGAGCCCAACCCCCCCGCGCCCACCACCAGCACCCGCGCGGCGCGCAGCCTGGCCTGGCCGATGGCACCCACCTCGCGCAGCAGGATGTGGCGGGAGTAGCGCTGGAGTTCGTCCTCGGTGAAGTCGAGATTCATGGCGGTTCAGCCCGTGGACCCGAAGCCGCCGGTGCCGCGCCGGGTCTCGGGCAGCACCACCACCTCCTCGAAGCCCGCGCGCGTGACGGGCGCGAAGATGGCCTGGGCGATGCGGTCCCCGCGCGCGATGGCGAAGGGCGCGTCGCTCGTGTTGAGCAGGATGACGCCCACTTCGCCACGGTAGTCGCTGTCCACCGTGCCGGGCGCGTTGAGCACGGTCACACCATGCTTCAGCGCCAGGCCCGAGCGCGGGCGCACCTGCATCTCATGTCCCTCCGGGATGGCGATGGCAATGCCGGTCGGCACCAGGGCGCGTCCGCCGGGCGGCAGCGTCATGTCGCGCGCGGCCAGAAGGTCCATGCCCGCCGCGCCCTCGGTGGCGTAGGCGGGCAAGGGCAGGTCGGCCGCATGTGGCAGACGTTGGACCAACACGCGGATCATGCCAGCGCCTCCGCCACCCGCGCGGCAAGGTGCGCCGCCACCTCCTCCTTGGGCGCGCGCGGCCAGTCTTCCACGCCGGATGCGGTGACGAGGTGGACGGCGTTCTCGGCTCCCCCCATCACATCGCCGGACACGTCATTGGCCAGGATCCAGTCGCAGCCCTTGCGCGCCAGCTTGTCCCGCGCATGCGCCACGACCTTCTCCGTCTCGGCGGCGAAGCCCACCACGAGGCGCGGGCGCTGCGCGTGGCGCGACAGCGTGGCGAGGATGTCCGGGTTCAACGCCATGGCGAGTGTCGGCGCATCAGCGCCCGGTTCCTTCTTCATCTTCTGCCCGGCCTCGCTCGCCACGCGCCAATCGGCGACCGCGGCGGCGCAGATGGCGGCGTCGGCGGGCAGGGCGGCTTCACAAGCGGCCAGCATCTCGCGCGCCGTCTGCACGCGCACCACACGCACCCCGGCCGGGTCCGGCACATGCACGGGGCCGCTGACCAGCGTCACCCGCGCACCCAGCCGGGCGAGCGCGGCCGCAATGGCATGGCCCTGCTTCCCGCTGCTGCGGTTGGCGATGTAGCGCACGGGGTCAATCGGCTCATGCGTGGGCCCGCTGGTGACCAGCACATGGCGCCCGTTCAACGGCCCGCCCGCCAGCACAGCGCGGATTTCGGCGGTTATGGCGTCGGGCTCCATCAGGCGGCCAGCGCCGCTCTCCGGCTCGGCCATCGCGCCTTCCACCGGCCCCGCGAAACGCACGCCGCGCGAAGCGAGCAGCGCCACATTCGCGCGCGTGGCGGGGTGTTCCCACATGGCGGGGTTCATGGCCGGGGCCACCAGCACCGGCGCGCGGGTGGCGAGCAGGATGCAGCCCGCCAAATCATCGGCCAGCCCATGCGCCATCTGCGCCAGGCGGTTCGCGGAGGCCGGCACCACCGCCACCACCTCCGCCCAGCGCGCCAGGCGGATATGGCCGATCTCGGCCTCGGCAGCCCAGAGGTCGTCCTGCACCGCCTCGCCTGTGATGGCGGCCAGCGATTCCTTGGTGACAAAACGCGCGCCCGCCTGCGTCAGCACCGCGCGCACCATGGCGCCCTCCGCGCGCAGCAGCCGCGCCAGCATCAGCGCCTTGAACCCCGCCACGCTGCCCGAGACGACCAGCAGGATCCGGCGGCCATGCAGCATGGTCACATCTCGCAGAAGGGCAGGGCCTGGGCGGCATCGCCCGCCCAGGGGCCGTGGTAGAGTTGGAGGATGCGGTCCGCCTGCGTCATGCCGCTTTCCGCGATTTCCCAGAGGGGCGCCAGATAGGCCTCCTCGCCCATGCCGCGCGCGCGCAGCCCGTCGGCGCTGATGGCCAGCACCTCGCGCGCCACGTCGCGCAGCTCGCGCCCCGCGATGCGCGCCTGCAGCGCCTGCTGCGGCACCTCGGCGCGCATGGCCATGATCTCGTCCAGGGTCCAGCCGCGGGTCAGCGCGCGGGCCGCCTTCTGCGCGGCATCGTCATAGAGCAGCCCGACCCAGAAGGCGGGCTTGGCCAGGATCATCGCCGCACTTCCGGAATCGGCGCCGCGCATCTCGAGGAACCGCTTGAGGCGCACCTCGGTGAAGACGGTGGTCACATGGTCGGCCACGTCGCCCATGGTGGCGGGGATGCCGCGCAGGGCCTGCACGCGGCCCGCCATGAAGTCGCGGAAGGAAGCACCCGCCACGTCGTGCAGCACGCCGTCCCGCGCCACGAAATACATGGGCACGTCCAGCACGTATTCTGCGAAGCGTTCGAAGCCGAACCCCTCCTCGAAGACGCAGGCGGGGATGCCAGTGCGGTCGGGGTCGGTGTCGGTCCAGACGCGGCCGCGCAGCGACTTGAAGCCGGAGGGCTTGCCTTCCAGCAGCGGCGAGGACGCGAACAGCGCGGTGGCCAGCGGCTGCAAGGCGAGCGAGACGCGCAGCTTCTCGACCATGTCAGCCTCGTCGCCGAAGTCGAGGTTCACCTGCACGGTGCAGGTCCGCAGCATCATGTCGAGGCCGAGGCCGCCCTTCAGCGGCATGTAGCGGCGCATGATCTTGTAGCGGGACTTGGGCATCCAGGGCATCGCCTCGCGCGTCGCGACCGGGTGGAAACCCATGCCGGCGAAGCCGAGGCCGAGCGGGGCCGCCACCTCGTGCACGTCGCGCAGATGCGCGGCCAGTTCGAGGCGCGTCTCGTGCAGCGTCTGCGTCGGTGCGCCGGAGAGTTCGAACTGCCCGCCCGGCTCCAGGCTCACCGATTCGCCCCCGCGCGTGAGGCCGATGACGTTCCCGGCATCAGTGATGGGCGCCCAGCCCTTGGCCTGGATGCCCTCCAGCATGGCCTGGATGCCATGGTGATCGTAGCTGGGCGGGGTGCCATCCGCGCGGCGGAAGCCGAACTTCTCGTGCTCCGTGCCGATGCGCCAGGCGTCACGCGGCTTGCAGCCGGCGGCGAACCATTCCGCCAACTGACGCGCGTGGGTGATCGGCGTCGGGTCAGCCTGGCCGGGGTTGGACATGCGGTGCTCGTGTTCCTGATGCGTCAGGCGGGTGGTCGAGCGAGAGGGACATCGCCGACAGACCCGCCACCAGCGCCGTCTCCGCGCGGAGGATGCGCGGCCCGAGCGAGGCCAGTGAAACAAAGGGCCGCCGGGCCAGATCGTCAAGTTCGGCCCGTTCGAAGCCGCCCTCCGGCCCCACCAGGAAAGCACAAGGCGCTGATAATGCTGGAAGAAAATCCAGAAGGGGGCGGGACTCGCGACGTTCGGCGGCAACATACAGGGGGGCGCCATCCCAGGCGTCCAGCACGGCATGCAGCGGCCGGGCGGGGTCCACCGCCGGCACCGACAGGCGTTCGCATTGCTCGGCAGCCCCGCGGGCGATGGCGGCCAGGCGCTCGGTCTTGCCGCCCTCGGCCACGCAGCGGCGGGTCAGCACGGGGATGATGCGGGTGGCGCCCAGTTCGGTGGCCTTCTCGACCGCCCAGCCCATGGCGTCGCGCTTCAGGCCGGCGATCAGGGCGCGCAATTCCGGCTCCACCATGGGTTCGCGCAGGCGCGGGCCGATCCGCACCGCGCCACGCTCCTTCCGCAAGGCGGTGAGTTCGGCCTCGAACTCGCCATCGGTGGCGTTGAAGGCGCGCAGGGCGGCGCCGGGCGCGCGGCGCAGCACCACGCCCAGATGGTGCGCCTGGGCGGGGGTGAGGGCGCATTCCGCCCCCTCCGCCAGCGCCTGTTCCATATGCAGCCGAGGGATGGACATGGCCCGATGTGCCGTGCTGCATGGCGCCGTGCAAGGCTACACCGACATCCGAACCCAGGGTTGGGTCGCGCGGCTTCCCGCCGCCTGGCGCCCCTATGCGCTGCTGATGCGCGCCGACCGGCCCATCGGCACCTGGCTGTTGTTCCTGCCTGGCCTGTGGGGGATTGCGCTGCTGGCGCCCTCCTGGGGCTTCGGGATCTGGCTCGCCTTCCTGTTCCTGCTGGGCGCCTTCGTGATGCGGGGCGCGGGCTGCGTGGTGAATGACCTCTGGGACCGCGACATTGACGCGAAGGTGGAGCGCACGCGGGGCCGCCCGCTGGCCTCCGGCGCCGTCACGCCGCGGCAGGCGGTGGCCTTCCTCGCGCTTCTCTGCACCATCGGGCTGGTGGTGCTGCTGCAACTGAGCGCCACCGCCATCTGGCTGGGCGTGCTGTCGCTGCTGCCCATCCTGCTCTACCCGGCGGCGAAGCGGGTGACGGACTACCCGCAGCTGGTGCTGGGCTTCACCTTCGGCTGGGGGGCCGTGATGGGGCCAGCCGCGGCCTCGGGCGCCCTGGGGTGGGAGGTGCTGCCCCTCTACGCCGCCACCATCCTCTGGATTCTCGGCTACGACACCATCTACGCCCATCAGGACCGCGAGGATGACGCGATGCTCGGCATCGGCTCCACCGCGCTGAAGTTCGGCGAGCGCACGCGCCCCTTCCTCGCCGCCTGCTATGCCGGGACGCTGGCGCTGCTGGCGGTGACGGGCGCGGTGGCGGGGCTTTCGGCGTGGTATTACCTGGCCCTGCTGGTGCCGGCGGGGATGCTGGCCTGGCAGATCCGCGCGCTGGACATCCATGACCCCGCGCGCTGCCTCGCGCTGTTCAAGTTCAACCGCGAGGTGGGCTTCGTGGTGGCGCTGGCCATGCTGGTCGGCCGGGTTTGAACGCCGAGGGCTTCATCACGGCGCAGACCGCCATCGGCACGGCGCCCCTGGTGCCGGAAATCCGCCTGCATCTGGCCAGCGAGATCACCCCCATCTGGCATGCCAGCGAGGAATTCCTGGCGCAAAGAGGCATCGAGCCGCCCTTCTGGGCCTTCGCCTGGCCGGGCGGGCAGGCCCTGGCGCGCAACATCCTGGACGCGCCGGAGCGCGTGCGCGGCCGCCGCGTGCTGGATTTCGCGGCCGGCTGCGGCATCGCGGCCATCGCCGCCGCGCAATCGGGCGCCGCGCTGGTCGAGGCCGCCGAGATAGACCCCATGGCGGTGGTCGCCATCCGCCTGAACGCCGCGCTGAACGGCGTCACCGTCACGCCCCTGGACCGCGATGTGGTGGGCGAGGCGCCGCGCTGGGACGTCATCCTGGCCGGCGATGTCTGCTACGAGGCGCCGATGACCGCCCATATCCTGCCCTGGCTGCGCGCCATGGCGGCGGCGGGCGTCGAGGTCTGGCTGGCCGACCCGGGCCGCGCCTACCTCCCGCGCGGGGGGCTGGAACCCCTCTCCCGCCACGCCGTGCCGACCTCCCTGGAACTGGAGGACCGCACGCTGCGCGAAGTCACCATCGCCCGATTGCTGCCTTCTTGACGCCATGAGGGCAGGCAAGGCTTTGCCGCATGTGGCCCGCTTTCCTCACCGCCCTCCTCCTCTCGCTGCCGGCGCTCGATGCCTCGGCGCAGTCCAAGCGCGAATATGACGCGCAGGGGCGCAACCTGGGGCGGGAGGAACGGCGGGGCGACACGCTGCGGCAATATGACGCGCAGGGCCGGACGCTCGGCCGCAGCGAATTGCGCGGCGACACGCGGCGCGACTACGACGCCCAGGGCCGCGCCATCGGCCGCGCCGAGAGAAGGGGCGACACCACCCGCCTCTATGACGCGCAAGGGCGCGCCGTGGGCCGCACCGAGACCCGCGGCGACACCCAGCGCCACTACGACGCGCAGGGCCGCATGACGGGCCGCTCCGAGACGCGCGGCGGCGTGACGCGCCACTACGACGCCCAGGGCCGCCAGGTGGGGCGCACCGAGACCCGCCGCTGAACCCTGTTGCGCCCGGCGCCCGAGCGGCTACACCCTGGCGGCCGGACAGAATGGGCAACGGCAACATGGACGGTTTCGCCTTCGAGGAACTCAGCCTCGGCCAGACGGCGCGCTTTTCCAAGACCATCACGGAAGCGGACATCCTGATGTTCGCCGCCGTCTCGGGCGACACCAACCCCGTCCACATTGATGCCGAGCACGCCGCCGGCACCATGTTCAAGCAGCGCATCGCGCATGGCATGCTCTCGGCCGGGCTGATCTCGGCCGTGCTGGGCACCAGGCTGCCCGGGCCGGGCACCATCTACATGGGCCAGACGCTGAAGTTCCGTGCGCCCGTGAAGATCGGCGACACGGTAACGGCGGTGGTGGAGGTGACGGCGCTCGATGCCGCCAAGCGCCGCGCCACGCTCTCCACCACCTGCCTCGTCGGCGGCAAGCCCGTGATCGAGGGCGAGGCGACCGTCATGGTGCCCGCCCGTGGTTGAGGCGCTGCGCCGGGTCTGCGTCTTCTGCGGCGCCCAGCCGGGCGCCGACCCGCGCCACGCCGAACTGGCCGTGGCACTTGGCCAGGCCATCGCCGCGCGCGGCCTCGGCCTCGTCTATGGCGGGGGCAAGGTGGGGCTGATGGGCATCGTGGCGGACGCCGCCATCAAGGGCGGCGCCGAGGTCATCGGCGTGATCCCGGAAGCCTTGATGGACCGCGAACTCGGCCATGGGGGCGTCACGGAACTGCGCGTGGTGCCCTCCATGCATGTCCGCAAGCAGATGATGAATGAGCTCTCCGACGGCTTCGTGGTGCTGCCCGGCGGCATCGGCACGCTGGAGGAGAGCGTGGAGATCCAGTCCTGGGCGCAGCTCGGCATCCATGGGAAGGGGTTGGTCTATCTCGACACGGATGGCTACTGGACGCCCTTCTTCGCCCTGCTGGACCGCATGGTGGAGGGTGGCTTCGTGCAGCCGCGCCATGCCGGCCTGGCGCTCCGCGCCGACACGCCCGAGGCGGCGCTGGATGCGCTGGCCCAATGGACCCCGCCCGCCATCACGCGCTGGATGACGAAGACCGAGACATGATTCACACCGATTGGCGCGACCTGCCGCCCGAGGCGCGCGGCGGGACGGTGGCGCTCGGCAATTTCGACGGGGTGCATCGCGGTCATGCGGCGGTGCTGGCCGCGGCCCACCAGGCCCGGCCCGACCTGCCCTTGGTGGCCCTGACCTTCGAGCCCCACCCGCGCGAGCATTTCCGGCCCGACGACCCGCCCTTTCGCCTGACACTGCTGCCAGCCAAGGCGGCGGCGCTGGCCGGGTTGGGGGCCAGGGCCGTGGTGGCGGTGCCCTTCGACGCGGCGTTCAGCACCATGTCGGCCGAGGCCTTCGTGGAGGAGGTGCTGCACCGCGGCCTGGGCGCGCGCCACCTGGCCTGCGGGGGAGACTTCGCCTTCGGCCACCGGCGCGGCGGCAACATCGCCTATCTCCAGGCGGCGGCGGAGGCGCGGGGCATCGGCCTGTCCATCGTGCCGCACCTGACGGACAGCGAGGGGCCCATCAGCTCCACCCGCATCCGCCGGCAGTTGCAGGATGGCTATCCGGAGCGCGCGGCGGGCCTCCTGGGCCGGCCCTGGTCCATCCGCGGCCCCGTGACCCATGGGGATGCGCGGGGGCGGACCATCGGCTTTCCCACCGCCAACATCCCGCTCGGCCGGCATCTGGAGCCGGCGCGGGGCGTCTATGCCGTGCGCGCGACGCTGCCTGACGGGCGCGTGGTGCCCGGCGTGGCCAATCTGGGCCGCCGGCCGACCCTGGGGGGCGACCCCGTCTCGCGGCTGGAGGCGCATCTGTTTGATTTCCAGGGCGACCTCTACGGGCAGGAGGTGGAGGTGGCGCTGCTGGCCTTCCTCCGCGACGAGCGGAAGTTCGCGAGCTTCCAGGACCTCACCGCCCAGATCGCGGCCGATGCCGCCGCCGCCCGCGCCCTGCTGGCTTGACCAGGGGGGCGGGGGGCACGCATATCCTGGGGGATGCACCAGGCGCTGAATTTTCGAATTCCCGGCCCGGTCCTCACCTGAGGGCCGGGAACCCCTTCGCGCGCCACCCCTGACGCCCCGCCCCGCGCGGGGATGAGACCCTCGCCCCATGAACGACGCCCCTCCCCCGCGCGACTACCGGCAGACGGTCTTCCTGCCGCAGACCCCCTTCCCCATGAAGGGCGACCTGCCCAGGCGCGAGCCCGCCACGCTGGCCCGCTGGGCGCAGCAGGACCTCTGGCGGAAGCTGCGCGAGGCCTCGGCCGCCCGGCCGAAATTCGTGCTGCATGACGGCCCGCCCTACGCGAACGGCCCGCTGCACATCGGGCATGCGCTGAACAAGATTTTGAAGGACGTCATCAACCGCGCGGCGCAGATGTCAGGCTATGACGCCGACTACGTGCCCGGCTGGGACTGCCACGGCCTGCCCATCGAGTGGAAGGTCGAGGAGGAGTATCGCGCGAAGAAGAAGAACAAGGACGAGGTGCCCGTCCTGGAATTCCGCGCCGAATGCCGCGCCTATGCCGCGCATTGGCTGGAGGTGCAGCGCGAGGAGTTTTCGCGCCTGGGCGTCGCGGGGGATTGGGCGAACCGCTATGCGACGATGGATTTTCCGTCCGAGAGTGTGATCGTCGAGGAGATCGGCCGCTTCTTGATGAATGGCAGCCTCTATCGCGGGCTGCGGCCGGTGATGTGGAGCCCGGTGGAAAAGACCGCGCTGGCCGAGGCGGAGATCGAGTATCACGACCATGTGAGCCCGACCTTGTGGGCGCGCTTCCCGATCGTGAGCGGGCCGGAAGCGGGCGCCTCGGTCGTGATCTGGACGACCACCCCCTGGACCATCCCCGGCAACCGCGCCGTGGCCTATGGGCCGGAGATTGATTACGCGCTGGTGCATGTGGAGGGCGTGGCCGAGGGCAGCCATCTGCGCGTCGGCGAGACGCTGCTGGTCGCCCTGCCCCTGCTGCCCAAGTTCGCCGAGGATGCGGGGCTGGGCGCGCACAGCCTGCACCGCGTGCTGAAGGGCGCCGAGCTGGCGGGCGCGATCGCCGCCCACCCGCTGCGCGGGGCCGGCTATGACTTCGACGTGCCCCTCCTCCCCGGCGACTTCGTCACCACCGAGGCCGGCACGGGCTTCGTCCACATCGCCCCCGGCCATGGCGAGGACGACTTCAATCTCGGCCGCGCCCACGGCCTGCCGGTGCCCGAGACGGTGAACGACGACGGCACCTTCACCCACCACGCGCCCGGCTTCGAGGGGCTGCACGTGTTCAAGGCGCATGATGCCGTCTATGCCGCCTGCGAGAAGGCCGGCACCCTCGTCGCCAAGGGCAAGCTGACGCACAGCTACCCGCATAGCTGGCGCTCCAAGAAGCCCGTCATCTTCCGCGCCACGCCGCAGTGGTTCATCGCGATGGACGATGCGAACGCCATCCGCCAGAAGTCCCTGGACGCCATCGCCGCCACCACCTTCATCCCCGATGTCGGCCGCAACCGCATCGGCGGCATGGTCGCCTCGCGCCCCGACTGGTGCATCAGCCGCCAGCGCGCCTGGGGCGTGCCCATCGCCGTCTTCGTTGAGAAGCGCACAGGCCAGGTCCTGCGCGACCCGGCCGTGATGCAGTCCATCGTGGACGCCTTCCGCGAGGAGGGCGCCGACGCCTGGTACCAGCCCGGCGCGGCCGCGCGCTTCCTGGGTGAGGGCCGCAACCCGGACGACTACGAACAGGTCATGGACATCGTGGATGTCTGGTTCGAATCCGGCTCCACCCACGCCTTCGTGCTGCCGCCGCGGAACCTGCCCTTCCCGGCCGACCTTTATCTGGAAGGCTCCGACCAGCATCGCGGCTGGTTCCAGTCCTCGCTGCTGGAGAGCGTGGGCACGCGGGGGGTCGCCCCCTTCAAGGCCGTGCTGACGCATGGCTTCGTGCTGGATGAGAGCGGGCGGAAGATGTCCAAGTCGCTCGGCAACGTCACCGCCCCGCAGGAGGTCATCGCCAAGTACGGCGCCGACATCCTGCGCCTGTGGGTGATGAATTCCGACACGGCCGAAGATCTCCGCATCGGCAAGAACATCCTGGAGCAGCAGGCGGAACTCTACCGCCGCATCCGCAACACGCTGCGCTGGCTGCTGGGGAATCTCGCCGGCTTCGACGGCGCGGAGCGCGTGCCGGTGGCCGAGATGCCGGAACTGGAACGCTGGGTGCTGCACCGGCTGACGGAGCTGGATGCTCGCGTCCGCCGCGCCGTGCGGACCCATGACTGGAACGGCGTGCTGCCGGACATCCACAATTTCTGCGCGACCGACCTCAGCGCCTTCTACTTCGACATCCGCAAGGACAGCCTCTACTGCGACGCGCAGGACAGCCTGCGCCGCCGCAGCGCCCGCACGGTGCTGGACAGCCTGCACCGCTGCCTCTGCGCCTGGCTCGCCCCCGTGCTGGTCTTCACGGCCGAGGAAGCCTGGACGGCCCGCTTCGGCGAGGAAGCCGGCAGCGTGCACCTGCAACTCTTCCCCGAACTGCCGGACAACTGGCGGGATGACGCGCTGGCGGCGAAGTGGGCCGACATCCGCCGCCTGCGGAAGCTGGTCACGGGCAGCCTGGAGGACCACCGGCGCGATGGCACCTTCGGCTCCTCGCTCCAGGCCACCGTCACGCTGACCCTGGCGCCGGAGGATGCGGCCGCCACGCTGGACGCCGCGACCTGGGCCGAGACCCTCATCGTCTCGAAGGTCACGCTGGCGGAGGGGGCGCAGACCAGCCTCGACGTGGCGCTGGCCCCCGGCGCCAAGTGCGACCGCTGCTGGAAGGTGCTGGAGGAGGTCGGCCAATCCGCCGCCCACCCCACCCTCTGCCGCCGCTGCGAAGCCGTGGTGGGCGCGTGACCAACCCCCTGCGTCTCGGCCTCATCTTCGCCGCCCTGCTGCTGCTGGCCGACCAGGCCAGCAAGTGGTGGATCCTGGAGGTGGTGCAACTCCCGCTGCGCCAGCACATCCCGCTGCTGGCGCTGGGCCCGGTGGGGCTCGACCTCACCATGGTGTGGAACCGGGGCGTCACCTTCGGGATGTTCTCGGGGGATGGCGCCTGGAACCACATCATCCTGTCCGGCATCGCGCTGGTGGTGGCGGGCTTCCTGCTGCGCTGGCTCTCGCGCGCCGAGACGCGGTGGGTGGCCCTGGCGCTGGGCGCCGTCATCGGCGGCGCCATCGGCAATGTCATTGACCGGCTGCGATTTGGTGCGGTGGTGGACTTCGTGGACGTTCACGCCTGGGGCTGGCACTGGTATGTGTTCAACGTCGCGGACGCGGCCATCGTGTGCGGGGTGCTCGCCCTGGTGGGGGATGCCTTGATCCGGCCGGAAAGCAAGCGCAAGGAAGCGTCATGAAGCTTGCCTCTCAATCTCGCCCCCTGCTGGGCGCCCTGCTCGCCGCGGGCCTGCTGGCCGGCTGCGGCCAGGACTCCGCCCGCACCCTGGGCCTGACGCGCGACGCGCCGGATGAATTCCAGGTGACGACGCGCGCGCCGCTCTCCATGCCGCCCTCGCTGGGGCAACTGCCGCCGCCGCGCCCGGGCAGTACCCGCCCGCAGGAACGCGCCGCGCGCGAACAGGCCGAGGCGCTGCTGACCGGCGGCACCCCCGGCCGTCCCGCCGCCCCCACCCCGGGCGAGGCCGCCCTGCTGGCCCAGACGGGCACCCCCGTGCCGCAGGACATCCGCTCCACCCTCGACCAGGAAGCCACCCGGACCGAGAACGTGAACCGGACGCTGGTGGACCGCGCCCTGTTCTGGCGCGACCCCCCGCCACCCGGCGTGCCGGTGGACCCGAACCGCGAAGCCCAGCGTCTGCGCGAGAACGCGGCCCTGGGCCGCCCGGTGGTGGAGGGCGAGACGCCCATCATCCAGCCCGAGCGGCGTGGGGTGCTGGAAAGCCTCAGCCTGGATCGCCTGCGCTTCTGGTGATCCTGGCCCCGGGAAGCTTGGCGGCATTCTGGCGAAGCCGCCCCCGCCTCCCCACATGCGACGGATGACCACATTGACCCGCCGCACCGCGCTCAAGGGCGCCGCCGCCAGCCTGGCCCTGCCCGCCCTCGCCACCCCGAGCGAGGCGCTGGCGCAGGCGGCCACACCCCCGCCCCGCGCCACAAGCCGCGGCCCGGACCAGCCGCTGTTCGGCGCCGTGACCTGGACGCTGGACAACGGGCTGCGCGTGGTGCTGGCCGAGAACCGCCGCGCGCCCGTGGCGGCGCATTACCTCTTCGTCGCGGCCGGCTCGGGCGAGGACCCGGCGGGCAAGTCCGGCATCGCCCACTACCTCGAACACATGATGTTCAAGGGCAGCCCCAACGTGCCCTCCGGCGCCTTCAGCCGCGTGGTGGCGCGCGAGGGCGGGCAGGACAACGCCTTCACCAGCCGCGACATGACGGCCTATTTCCAGACGGTCGAGGCCTCGCGCCTGCCGCTGATGATGCGCCTGGAGGCGGACCGCCTGGCCGCCCCCCTGATGCCGCCCGACGAATACGAGGCCGAGCGTTCGGTGGTGCTGGAGGAACGGCGCCAGGTGGTGGAATCCAACCCCCGCAGCCGCTTCCGCGAGGATTTCGACGCCACGATGTGGGGGCCGCAGCATTGGCGCGGCCGCCCCATCATCGGCTGGGAGAACGAGATCCGTGCCATCACCCGGCAGGACATGATTGACTTCCACGCCCGCTGGTACGCCCCCGCCAACTGCACGCTGGTCGTGGCGGGCGATGTGCGCGAGGCCGACCTGCGCCGCTGGGCCGAGGAATTCTACGGCCCCGTCCCCGCCCGCCCCGCCCTCACGCGCGACCGCGCCGCCCCGCCCGAGGCCGCCGGCGAGGCGCGCCTCATCCGCCGCGATGCGGGCGTGCGCGAACCCTCCTTCCTGCGCGCCTTCGCCGCCCCCTCCGCCACCTGGGGCGACCGCTCGCTGCATGACGCGCTGGACGTGCTGGCGCATCTGCTGGGCGGCGGCACCGGCTCGCGCATCCACAAGGCGCTGGTGGAGGAGGGGCTCGCCGTGGGCGCCGGCGCCTCCTATTCCGGCCAGGTGCTGGGGGTGGGAAGCTTCTTCCTCTACGCGACCCCCCGCCCGGGCGTCAGCACGGACCGCATCGAGCAGGCACTAAACGCCGTCCTGTCCGAGCTGCTGGATTCCGGCGCGACGGAGGCCGAGCTGCGCCGTTCCATCCGCCAGGAAACCGCCGGCGCCCTGCTGGCGCTGGATGGGCTGGGCGCGGCCCCGCGCATGCTGGGCGGCGCGCTCTCCATCGGCCTGCCGCTGGACGCCGTGGAATACTGGCCGCAGCGCCTCGCCTCCGTCACGCTTGATCAAGTGAACGCCGCCGCGCGCCAGGTTCTCGGCACGCCGGGGGCCAACATGGCCGGCTGGCTGCTGCCCGGAGACGCCTGATGTCCGAGACCCAGTTCGGCGTGACGCTGCCCGCGCGGCGCGGCTTCTCCGTGCCCATCCAGGTCATCGAGGCGGGCGGCGTCACCGCCTGGCTCGTCGAGGACCATTCGGTGCCCGTCGTCTCCGTCGCCTGGTCCTGGGCCGGCGGGCAGGCGCTGGAGCCCGAGGGGCGCGAGGGGCTGGCCGGCATGGCGGCCTCCCTTCTGACCGAGGGTGCCGGGGACTTGCGGGCCACCGCCTTCTCCGATGCCCTGTCCGATGAGGGGATCGGCCTTGGCTTCTCCGCCCGCGCCGATGTCTTCGAGGGCAGCTTCCGCACCCTGACCGACGCCCTGCCCCAGGCCGTGGCCCTGGCGCGGCTGGCCATGACCGCGCCCCGCCTCGACGAGGATGCCGTGGCCCGCGTGCGCGCCCGCGCCCTGCTGGCCGCGCGGCAGCAGACGGAAAGCCCCGGCGCCGTGGCCCGCCGCGCCTTCTGGGAGACCGCTTTCCCGCGCTCCAGCCTGGGCCGGGCCGCCACACCCGAGACGATCAACACCATCACCACCGGCGACATCCGCGCCGCCCTGGACGCGCAGATCCATCGCGGCGGCGTGCAGGTGGTGGCCGCCGGCGCCCTGGACGCGGCCGGGCTGCGGGCCTTGCTGGGCGAGCTGTTCAGCGCCCTGCCCGCCGGCACCCCGCCCGCGCTCACCCCGCCCGGCCCCATGGAGATGTTCGGCAAGGTGCTGCGGCCCATGCCGGGCCCGCAATCCCACATGGTCTTCGGCCAGGACGCGCTTCCGCCCACCGACCCCGACTGGGAGGCGAGCCAGGTGGCCATCCGCATCCTGGCGGGCGGCGGCTTCAGCTCGCGCCTGATGCGCACCATCCGCGAGGAGCGCGGGCTGACCTATGGCATCGGCGCCGGGCTCTCCGTCGCCTTCGGCCAGGCCCTGGTGCAGGGGGTCGTCTCGACCGAGAACGCCCGGGCCAGCGAAGTCTGGCGCCTGGTGCGCGAGGGCTGGACCGACATGGCGCAGGCCGGCCCCACCGAGGAGGAGCTGCGCGACGCGGTGGCCTTCCTGGCCGGTTCGCTGCCGCTGCAGTTCACCGACAGCCGGCGCACCGCCTCGCTGCTGCTCGGCCTGCGGCAGACAGGCCGGGCGCCGGAATGGCTGGCCGGGCGGCCGGCGCGGCTGGCGGCGCTGACGCGCGCGGACGTGGCGCGGGCCGGGCGGCGCTTCCTGCGGGCCAACACCCTGGCCTTGGCGGTGGCGGGGCAGCCGCTGGGGCTGTAACCTGCCGTCCGGCAAAGGTTTTCAGGAGGGGCCAGGATGGCGGCAGGAATGGCGGCGGCGTGGGCGAAGGTCGAGGCATTGGCGGCGGCGCCCGGGGCGGCCGCCATCCGCCCGCTCTTCGCGGCCGATCCGGACCGCTTCGCCCGCTTCCACCGCAAGGGCGGCGGGCTGCTGCTGGACATCTCCAAGACCTCCGTCTCCGACACGGTGCTGGCCGCGCTGCTGGACCTGGCCCGCGCGGCCGATGTGGCGGGCAGCCGCGACGCCATGGCGCGCGGCGAACCGGTCAACGGCACCGAACGCCGCGCCGCCCTGCACATGGCGCTGCGCGGCGACCTGCCCGGCGCGGGCGGCGAGGCCCACCGCGAGGCCGCCGAGGTGCTGGCGCGCATGGAGGCCTTCACCACCGCCATCCATCGCGGCGAAATCCGCGGCGCCACCAACCAGCGCTTCGACACGGTGCTGAACATCGGCATCGGCGGGTCCGACCTCGGGCCGGTCATGGTGGGGCGTGCGCTGTGGCGGGCGGGCGACCCCATGCGGCCCATCCACCTCGGCAATGTGGACGGGCATGGGTGGGAGACGGTGCTGCCCAGCCTCGACCCCCGGCGGACCCTGGTGCTGGTGGCCTCCAAGACCTTCACCACCCAGGAGACGATGGCCAATGCCCATCTGGTGAAGCGCTGGATGGAGGCGAGCGTGGGGCCGAACGGCGCGGCCTCGCATTTCGTGGCGCTGTCCACGAACCTGAAGGCCACCGCGGAATTCGGCATCGGCGAGGACCGGGTCTTCCCCTTCCGCGACTGGGTGGGGGGGCGGTTCTCGCTCTGGTCGGCCATCGGGCTTTCCTTGGCGCTGTCCTTGGGCTGGGACCGTTTCGCGGCGCTGCTGGAAGGGGCGCGGGCGATGGACCGCCACTTCCTCGACGCACCGCTGGACGCCAACCTGCCCGTGCTGCTGGCGCTGGTGGAGGCCTGGCATGTGAACGGCCTCGGCCTGCACCGCCGCGCCGTGCTGCCCTATGACGAACGCCTGCGCCGCCTGCCCGCGCATTTGCAGCAGCTGGAAATGGAGAGCCTCGGCAAGGGGGTGACGGTGGACGGCGCCCCCGTGCCCCGCGCCACCGGACCCGTGGTGTTCGGCGAGCCCGGCACCAATGCCCAGCACAGCTTCATGCAGCTGGTGCACCAGGGGCCGCGCCATGTGCCGGTGGACTTCATCCTGGTGGCGCGGCCCGACCACACCCACGCCGACAACCACAACATCCTGCTGGCCAACGGCCTGGCCCAGGCCGAGGCCCTGCTGATGGGCCGCGACGCCGCGGCCGTGCGGGCCGAGATGGAAGCGGCCGGCGTGGCCGAGGCCGAGATCACGCGCCTGCTGCCCCACCGCGTCTTCCGGGGCGACCGGCCCTCCAACACCATCCTCATGCCGCGCATGGACGAGGCGGCGTTGGGCGCGCTGATCGCCCTCTATGAGCACAAGGTCTTCGTGCTGGGCGCGCTCTGGGGCATCAACCCCTTTGACCAGTGGGGCGTGGAACTGGGCAAGGTGATGGCCACCCCCATCGTCCGCGAACTGGAGACGGGCGAGGTCGGCGCCCATGATTCCAGCACGGCCGGGCTGCTGGCCGAATTGCTGCGGCTGCGCGGGGGATGATCCGCCTCCTCCCCGACGCCACCGCCAACCGCATCGCCGCCGGCGAGGTGGTGGAGCGCCCCGCCGCCGTGGTGAAGGAGTTGGTGGAGAACGCGCTGGATGCCGGCGCCCGCCACATCCGCGTGGAGCTGGAGGAAGGCGGCATCGGCCGCGTGCTGGTCGAGGATGACGGCCATGGCATGTCGCCCGAGGACCTTGAGCTGTGCGTGGAACGCCACGCCACCTCCAAGCTGCCCGAGGAGGCGACCCTCTTCGCCATCGGCACGCTGGGCTTCCGGGGCGAGGCCTTGCCCTCCATCGGCGCGGTGGCGCGGCTGACCCTCACCACCTGCCCGCCCCAGGGCGCGGCCCACCGCATCACGGTCGAAGGCGGGCGCAAGGGTTTGGTGCAGCCCGCCTCCGGCGCGCCGGGCACGCGCGTCGAGGTGACGGATCTCTTCTTCGCCACCCCGGCAAGGCGGAAATTCCTCCGTTCCCCCCGCAGCGAAGGCGAGGCGGCCATGGATGCGCTGCGGCGCCTGGCCCTCGCCTGGCCTTTTGTGGGCTTCGAGGCGAGCCTGGACGGGCGCCGCGTGCTGAACCTGGCGCCATCCAGCCGCGAGGCGCGGATCGAGGCGCTGCTGGGGCCCGAATTCACCGCCGCCGCGCGGCCGGTGGAGGGGCCGGGCATCACGGGCCTCGCGGGCGGGCCGGCCTTCACCCGCGCCACCTCGGCCGAGCAGCATTTCGTGGTCAATGGCCGCCCGGTGAAGGACCCCATGCTGCGGATGGCGCTGCGCGCGGCCTATCGCGACGTGAGCGCGCCCGGGCGGCACCCCGTGGCGGCGCTTTTCCTGGAGGTGCCGCCAGCCGAGGTGGATGTGAACGTCCACCCCATGAAGACCGAGCTGCGCTTCCGCGACTCGGCCGGGGTGCGGGGCGCCGTGATCTCCGCGCTGCGGCGCGCCCTGGGGCAGGGGGTGGTGGGCGGTTCGCTGGGCTATGCCGGGCCGTCGGGCCTGCGCTTCTCCACGCCCCCGCCGCCGCTGACGGGCTTCGCGGAGGCGCGGCTGCCGCTGGGTTTCGCCCCGCCCGCACCCGTGGAACAGGCCCCGGCCGAGCCCGTGCCCGAAGACCACCCGCTGGGCCGCGCCGTGGCGCAGGTGATGGACACCTACATCCTGGCGGAAGCCCCCGATGGCGCGCTGATCCTGGTGGACCAGCACGCCGCCCATGAACGCCTGACGCACGAACGGTTGAACGCTGAATTGCTGGAAGGCGGCGTCCGCAGCCAGCCCCTGCTGCTGCCTGCCGTGGTGGAACTGCCTGGCGCCGCGCGGCTGGTGGAGGCGGCGCCGGACCTGGCCCGCCTCGGGCTGGAGGTGGAGGGATTCGGCCAGGGCGCCGTGCTGGTGCGCGCCCTGCCCGCTTTGCTCGGCACCGCCGACCCCGCGCCCATGCTGCGCGACCTGGCGGAGGAGCTGGCCGAGGGCGGCGAGGGCCAGGCCCTGGCCCTAAGGCTGGATGCGGCCGTGGCGCGGCTGGCCTGCCATGGCTCGGTGCGCGCCGGCCGGCGCCTCACCCCCGCCGAGATGGACGCCCTGCTCCGTGCCATGGAGCGCACGCCCCGCGCCGCCACCTGCAGCCATGGGCGGCCCACCTATCTACGGTTGGGCGCGGGGGAGATGGCGCGCTTGTTCGGGCGGGCGTGAAACCTATCTGATCGTCCATGTTGCACCGCCGCGCCCTTCTGGCCCTGCCCCTGCTCGCCGCGCCCGCGGTGGCCCAGCCCGCCTTCATCGCCACGCCCGAGGCGCTGGCCCTGCTGCGCGCAGGCGGGCTGAATCTCTATATCCGCCACGCCATCACCGATCGCGGCCAGCGCGACACGGGCCGGCGCGGTGACCGCGCGGGGCAGCGCAACCTGAGCGAGGCCGGGCGGCAGCAGGCCCGCGCCCTGGGCCAGGCCTTCCGCGCGCTGAACATCCCGGTGGCCGAGGTGCTGACCAGCGAGGTCTTCCGCGCCGCCGACACCGCCGAACTCGCCTTCGGCCAGGCGCGGGTGGAGCGCGACCTGATCGCGGATGACTACACCCCAGGCGATGCCATGGCCGACGCCCGCGCCGTTTCGCGCCGGCTGGCGGAGCCCGTGGCCGGGAGCAATCGCGTGATGGTCGGGCATATCGTCCCCTTGGGGATGATCCTGGGCCGCGGCCTCGCCCAGGCGGAATTCCCGGAGGGCGCCATGGGCGTCTTTCGCCCGCGCGGCGCCGACTGGGAATTCCTGGGCTTCGTGACCGCCGAGCAGCTCATCGCGGCAGCGGGGTCGCGCTGAGGCGCGCGGGGGGGGACGCTGAGGCGCGCGGGGGGGGGGACGCTGAGGCGCGCGGGCGGTTTGCGCCGAGGCCCGGCCTCTTGCGCTGACGCGCACCGTGGGGCATCGCCCCTGGCATGCCTCTCCCCGAAAGCCTCGACCGCCTGATGACGCGCGCCGCCGAACTCCGCGCGGAGCTGGAGACCGCCGACGGTTCGCAATTCGGCACGCTGTCCAAGGAACTCTCCACGCTGGAGCCGCTGGTCGAGAAGGTCGCCCAATACCGCGCCCTCGAGAACGCCCAGGCCGAGGCGGAGGCGCTGCTGTCCGACCCCGAGATGCGCGAGCTGGCCGAGGCCGAGTTCCACGACGCCAAGGCCCGCCTGCCTGTGCTGGAACGCGAAATCCGCCTGATGCTGCTGCCCAAGGACGCGGCGGATGAGCGCAGCGCCATCCTGGAAATCCGCCCGGCTGCGGGCGGCGACGAGGCGGGGCTCTTCGCGGGCGAATTGTTCCGCGCCTACCAGAAATACGCCGAAGGCCGCGGCTGGCGCTTTTCCGTGCTGGATTATGACGAGAACGAGTTGGGCGGCGTGAAGGGCGCCACCGCCGAGATCGAGGGCCAGGGCGTCTTCGCACGCCTCAAGTTCGAAAGCGGCGTGCACCGCGTCCAGCGCGTGCCGGCCACCGAAACCCAGGGCCGCATCCACACCTCCACCATCACCGTCGCCGTGCTGCCCGAGGCGGAGGAGGTGGATGTGCGGGTCGAGGACAAGGATTTGCGCATAGACACCTACCGCGCCAGCGGCGCCGGCGGGCAGCATGTGAACAAGACGGACAGCGCGGTGCGCATCACCCACATCCCCACGGGCATCGTGGTCGCGATGCAGGAGGAGAAGTCCCAGCACAAGAACCGCGCCAAGGCCATGAAGGTTTTGCGCGCGCGCATCTTCGACGCGCAGCGCCAGGCCGCCGACAGCGCCCGCGCCGCCGACCGCCGCAGCCAGGTCGGCACCGGCGACCGCAGCGAGCGCATCCGCACCTACAACTTCCCGCAGGGCCGCGTGACCGACCACCGCATCGGCCTGACGCTGCACAAGGTGGACCGGGTGATGATGGGCGAGTTCGACGACATCTTCGACGCGCTGATCAGCGAGGACGAGGCCCAGCGCCTGGCCGCGGACGCCTGATGGCCCAGCTGGGCGCCCTGCTCTGCCAGGGCGGGGCGGCGCTGCGCGCGGCGGGCATCGGGAATGCCCGGATGGAGGCGCGCTGGCTGCTGGCCCATGTGCTGGACGCGACGCCCGAGGCGCTGCTGCGCGACCCGCGCGCGGAGGTGCCGCCGGACGCCGCCGCGCGCTTCGAGGCGGCGCTGGCCCGCCGTGCGGCGCGTGAGCCGCTGGCCTTCATCACCGGCCGTGCCGGCTTCTGGACGCTGGAGCTGGAGGTAGCCCCCCACACCCTGATCCCGCGCGCCGACACCGAGACGCTGGTGGAGGCGGCCTTGGCGCGCGGCGTGGCGCCGCGACGGGTGCTGGACCTCGGCACCGGGACCGGCGCGCTGCTGCTGGCGGTGCTGTCGGAATTTCCGGAGGCGACCGGGGTGGGGGTGGACCTCAAGCCCGAGGCGGCGGCGCTGGCCGCGCGCAACGCGGTGCGCACGGGCCTCGCGCCCCGCGCCAGCTTCCTGGCGGGGGATTGGGCCACGGCGCTCGAGGCCCGCTTCGACCTGGTACTGTCCAACCCGCCCTATATCGCGGCCGCCGAAATCCCGGCGCTGATGCCCGAGGTCGCGCGGCACGAACCGGCCTCGGCCCTGGATGGCGGGGCGGATGGGCTGGACGCCTATCGCGCCATCACCACCGCCCTGCCCCGCCTGCTGGCCCCCGGCGGGGCGGCGGTGCTGGAACTGGGGGTAGGCCAGGCGGAGGCCGTGGCTGCGCTCGCACAGGCCACCGGGCTGTCGGTTGCGGGGCTGCGCGCCGATCTTTCGGGCATTCCGCGCGCAATCCTTCTGGAATCCGGGCAGAAAGCCATTGGCGGCGGCGCGGACAGGGGTTAAGGTTGGAATGTTCACAGGGGTCGGAAGGCCGGTGGACAACGCTCGGGCCCGCGGGGCCTCGGTGAAGTGCAGCGAATGGCGCGACCGGTTCGGCCGGCCCGCCTTCATGAGACAGCAAAAGCACAGCAGCGGATGAACATGAAGCGCATGCGCCGTGGCCATCGCCATGGCGGCGGTGGCGGCGGTGGCGGTCAGTTCCGGCACACGGGCGGCGGCAATAGCGGGAACCAGCCCCTCAATCGGAATCACGTGTTTGATTCCAGCGGGCCTGATGTCCGGCTTCGCGGCACCGCCCAGCAACTCTTCGAGAAATACCTGCAGCTCGGCCGGGACGCGACCAGCGCCGGGGACCGGGTGGCGGCCGAGGGCTATTTCCAGCACGCGGAACACTACTTCCGAATCCTGGGCGCCATGGCGGCCGCGCAGCAGCAGCCCCCGCCGCAGGAACGCCGCCAGCGCGAGGCCCCGGATTCCTCCCCGCAAGAGGGCGAGGGGGAAGGCCAGGACGGCACCCACCCGCTGGAGGCCGAACTGGCCGGCGAGGCGGAAGCCCTGCCCATGCCGCAGTCCCGCCGCGCCGCGCCGCAGCAGGAAGAACAGCCGGGCTGAGGGATGGGGGGCTTCGCGCCCCCTTCACCCTTCCGGCAGGCCTTGAAGCGCCCTTATTACGCCCTGCGCAGCGCCCGCCAGCGCAACCTTATTGCGCTCTGCGCAGCGCGCGCCAGCGCAGCCTTATTGCGCTCTGCGCAGCGCGCGCCAGCGCGCGACATTCCTGTTATGCTCCTCCAGCGTGCGGCCGAAGGCGTGGCCGCCCGTGCCATCCGCCACGAAATATAGGTAGTCCGTCGTCTCCGGCTGGGTGGCGGCGCGCAGCGAATCGCGCCCGGGCGAGGCGATGGGCCCCGGCGGCAGGCCGCGGATGCGGTAGGTGTTGAAGGGGTGGTCCTCGTTCAGGTCCGCCCGCGTCAGGGCGCGGTCCAGCGGCATGCCCTGCCCCGCCCCATAGGCCACCGTCGGGTCCGATTGCAGCATCATCCCGCGCCGCAGCCGGTTGACGAAGACGCCACCCACCAGGCCGCGTTCGTCCGCGACCCCCGTCTCCCGCTCGATGATGGAGGCCAGGATCACCGCCTCGCGCGGGGAGGCCAGGGGCAGGTTCGGCGCGCGGGCGGCCCAGGCCTCCTCCACCGCCTGTTCCATGGCCGCAGTGGCGCGGCGCACGATGGAGGCGCGGCTGTCGCCCAGGGTGAAGGCATAGGTCTCGGGCAGCAGGGCGCCCTCGGCGATGGGCGGCGTCTCGCCCGTCAGCCCCTCGGTCGCCTCCAGCAGCAGGGTGATCTGCCGGGCCGTCAGCCCCTCGGCGATGGTCAGGCGGCGCTGCACCGGGCGGCCCTCGCGCAGCACGGTCAGCACCTGGCGGATGGAGGCGCGGGCGGGGAAGGCGAATTCGGCGGCGCGCAACGGGCCCTCGCCGCGCGTCAGCACGGCGGCGGCGGTGAAGAGGCGGGCGTCAGAGATCACGCCCCGCGCGGCCAGGGTGTCGGCGATGGTGGCGGTGCCGCCGCGCGGGATCACCACCTGGGCGGGTTCGGCCAGCGGGCCGGGGGCCTCCACTTCGCGCCAGGCCATGAAGGCCAGGATGCCCGCGAGCACCGCCAGCGCGAGGACAAGCGAGCCCAGCAGACGCAGCACCCGCAACATCAGAAGTTGACCGCCAGGCAAAGGCCCAGGCGCCGCCGCGAGGGGCGCCCGGGGGGCAGGGTCACGGCGCGGCCCGGAACACCACCGAGGCGTTGGTGCCGCCAAAGCCGAAGCTGTTGGACAGCGCCACCTCGATCTTGCGTTCCTGCGCGGTCTTGGCCACCCGATCAATCGGGGAGGGCCGCGAGGGCTCCTCCAGGTTCAGCGTGGGGGGCGCCACATTGTCGCGGATGGCCAGGATGGAGAAGATCGCCTCCACCGCGCCCGCCGCGCCCAGCAGATGCCCCGTGGCCGACTTGGTGGACGACATGGCGAGGCCCTTGGCCGCGTCGCCCCAGAGGCGCTCCACGGCCGAAAGCTCGATGTCGTCGCCCATGGGCGTCGAGGTGCCATGGGCGTTCACATACTGCACCTGGTCGGGCGTGATGCCGGCCGAGGCCAGCGCCGCCTTCATGGCGCGGTAGCCGCCCTCGCCATCCTCGGTGGGGGAGGTGATGTGGTAGGCGTCGCCGCTCATCCCGTAGCCGATGATCTCGGCGTAGATCTTGGCCCCGCGCGCCTTGGCATGCTCATACTCTTCGAGCACGACCACGCCCGCGCCCTCGCCCATCACGAAGCCGTCGCGGCCCTTGTCCCAGGGGCGGGAGGCCTCGGCCGGCGTGTCGTTGTAGCCGGTGGAGAGCGCCCGCGCCGCGCAGAAGCCGCCGATGCCCAGTTCGCAGATGGCGGCCTCGGCGCCGCCGGCCACCATCACCTCGGCATCGCCCAGCGCGATGAGGCGGGCCGCGTCACCGATGGCGTGCACGCCCGTGGCGCAGGCCGTCACGGCCGAATGGTTCGGGCCCTTGAAGCCATAGCGGATGGAAACCTGGCCGGAAGCCAGGTTCACCAGCGCGGAGGGAATGAAGAAAGGCGAGAGACGCCGGGCCTTGCCCGCGGCGACCAGGCCGCCCGCCTCCTGGATCACTTCCAGGCCACCGATGCCGGAGCCGATCATCACGCCCGTGGCGCAGCGACCTTCCTCATCCTCGGGGGCCCAGCCGCTGTCCTCGATGGCCTCGGCCGCGGCCACCCAGGCAAGCTGGATGAAGCGGCCCATCTTCTTCTGTTCCTTGACGGGGATCCATTCGTTGAGGTCCAGGCCGCCCTCGGCGCGGGTTCCGGGGGGAACCTGGCCCGCGATCTTGGCCGGCAGGTCCTTCACGTCGAAGGACTGGATGGCGGAGATGCCGCTTTCGCCATTGACCAGCCGGCGCCAGAAGCGCTCCACCCCGAGCCCGAGCGGGCCCGTGATTCCCATGCCGGTGACAACGACGCGACGCGGCGCGAATCCTGGCGCAAACACGTTATGAAACCCCGCGGAGAAGGCTCAGGCCGCGGCCTGCTGCTTCTCGATGAACTCGATCGCGTCCTTGACGGTCTGGATCTTCTCGGCTGCGTCGTCGGGGATTTCCACGCCGAAGGCTTCCTCGAAGGCCATCACCAGCTCGACCGTGTCGAGGCTGTCCGCGCCCAGGTCGTCAATGAAGGAGGCCTCGGGGGTCACCTTGGCCTCTTCGACGCCCAGGTGCTCGACCACGATCTTCTTCACCTTTTCGGCGGTCTCACTCATCGCGAAAATCTCCTGCTGCCGCGGGCCCGACATCCGGGCCGGCTTCCCCCCGAGTCTTGTCCGGGCGGGTTATCATGAAAGGATGCGGGCCACTAGGCCGCTCACGCGACCCTGACAAGCCTGGGATATGGCATTTTCGCCAGGGGGAGGCAGCGCGGGGGCTGTTCACATCGCGTTTCCCCATGTGACGCCCCCGTGGGTGACGCCCATGGGCCATCCTCCTGGACATCGCGCCCGGGGCTGGTCTACCGCCTGGGTTCCATCCCTGGTCCGAGGCCGCCGCCTGAGCATTTCCCTTCCCCCGGCCGAGCCCTACCTCCCGCCCCGCCCGTCCCGGCATCGCGGGCGGCTGCCGATCTGGCGGCTGTTCCTGATCGCGCGGCGCAACCTGCTGGGCGTCTGGAGCGAGCAGTTCTTCGACCAGTCGCACATCCGCCTGAAGGTGTTGAGCCGCAACATCTTCGTCTTCAACATGCCGCCCGCCATCCAGTCCGTCATGATCGGCCAGCCGGAGGTGTTCGAGCGCAAGTCGCCCCAGATGCGCCACGCCCTCGAACCCCTGCTGGGCGACGGGCTGCTGATCTCGGACGGGCTGGTGTGGAAGGAGCGGCGGCGGGTGGTGCAATCCGTCACCCACCCCTCGCGCATGGCGAGCCTCACCCCCGTCATGACGGACGTCGCCCTGGAGACCCGCGAGGCCTGGGCCGCCCTGCCCGCCGGCGCCGAGCTGGACATGCTGGAGGAGATGGGCCGCTTCACCGCCGAGGTCATCGGCCGCACCATCTTCGGCACGGCGGTGGGCCGCCGCGCGACCTCGACCGTGGTGGAAGCCTTCGCCCGCTACCAGGCGCGGATTTCCAACACCGACCTCACCTCCATCATCGGCCTGCCGGACTGGACGCCCAGGCTGAACGGGCTGCTGCGGCGCGGCGAGGTGCGGCGCATCCATCGCGTGGTGGACGGGCTGATCGAGGAGGTGCTGAACGCCGCGGGCGGCGAACTGTCCCTGGTGGCCGGCATGGCCTCCCACCCCGGCATGACGCGCGAGGCCTTCCGCAACGAGGCCATCACCATCTTCATGGCCGGGCATGAGACCACGGCCAACCTCATGGCGTGGGTGTGGTTCCTGCTCTCCCAGGCGCCCTGGGCCGAGGCCGCCCTGCACGAGGAGCTGGACCGCGTGCTGGCAGGCCGCGCCCCGGGCTTCGAGGACCTGCCGAACCTGCCCTACACGCGGGCGCTGGTGGAGGAGACCCTGCGCCTCTACCCGCCCATTCCCCTGCTGGCGCGCGAGGCGGCGACGGACACCGAGGTGACGGGCGTGCCCGTGCCCAAGGGCAGCCTGGTCATCGTGGCGCCCTGGGTGGTGCACCGGCACCGCGCCCATTGGAGCGAGCCCGATGCCTTCCGGCCCGAGCGCTTCCTGCCCGGCGCCCCGCCCCCCACGCGCTTCACCTACCTCCCCTTCGCCCTGGGGCCGCGCATCTGCACCGGGCAGCATTTCGGCCTCTACGAGGCGATGATCGCGGTGGCGACCCTGGCGCAGCATTTCCGGCCACGGCTGCGCCCCGGCCATGTGGCCGAGGCCGTCAGCCGGCTCAGCCTTCGACCGGGCGAGACGCTGCCCATGCGGCTCGAGCGCCGCTGACGCGCACCTCCTCGCGCCGCCAGGCGGCAGGCCAGGCGGCCAGTTTGCCCACCTCCTCGCCGGCGGCGAAAAGGGTCAGGGGCGCCTCGGACAGGTCCGCCGCGCAGCGCAGGGCCAGGGGGCTGCCCGCGCGGGTGGCGGCATAGGGAAAACGCGGGTCACGCGTGCGCGTCCAGAGGATGGGGCTCGCTTCGCAATCGGCCAGCGCCCGGGCGCGCCAGCGCCGCACCAGCGCGTCAAAGGTCGCCCGGTCCAGTTCCTGCGTGTCGAGCAACCCGTCGCGGAAACGGTTCTGCAAGGCATAGCTGGGGAGGAAGGCGCCGGTGGCGGGGTCCAGCGCGAGCAGGGCGGCCTCGCCGTTCGGGCGGCGCACCTGCATCATCGGCCGGCCCATCAGGGCGAAGTAGCGATCAGCGGGCCGTGCGGCCCCGTTGGGCTGGGAAAGCCCCTGCCGCCGTCCGGCAGCAAGCCAATCCGAAGCGACGCTGTCCATGGCGCGACCTTTAAACTTTTATGCAAAATGACCGCCCATCGCTCAATCTTCAATTAAAATTTACGGCACGGAACGTGACATCCGTGAAACGCGGACGCGGCCAGCCGGTTGCGGCGGGTGGCGGGGGGCGGGCCGCCATGGTCAGATATCAGGGCGGGTGCCCTCGCGCCGCGCATGCAGATGGAGGCCACGCCCATGATCCGCCGCAGCTTGCTGCCTGCCCTCCTGCTCATCCTCGGCACGCCGGCCCTGGCCACGGAATTGCCGGTGCGGGGGGTGATGCTCTCCTCCTCCGGCCTCGCGCAGATCATGCGTGGCGGGATGGTGGCGCCGGAGGCCGGCGCCGTGACCTTCCGCGTGCCACTGGCCGATGTGGATGACATCCTGCGCTCGCTCGTGATCGCGGACCCGGCGGGGCGCGTCGAGGGCGTGCGCCTGCCGGCCCAGGACCTCGCCGCCGAGGCCTTCCGTGGCCTGCCGCTGCGCCCGCACGACTTCGACAGCCGTGCGGCGCTGTTCAACGCCCTGCGCGGCCAGGAGGTGGCGGTGGGCGCCATCGAGGGGCGCATCGCGGAGGCGAGCGAGCATGAGGGCCGGCTGCGCCTGACGCTGCTGACGGCGACGGGGCTGCGCGCGCTGGTGCTGGATCCCGCGGATGAGGTGCAACTGCGCGATGCCGGCCTTGCCGCGCGCCTCGCCCGCGCCGCCGCCGCGCTGGCCGAGACCCGCACCGCCGACACGCGCACCGTCACGGTCGCGCTGCGCGCCGGCGCCAATGCCCCGCGCGAGATCGCGGCGGCCTATGTGGCCGGCGCGCCCCTGTGGAAGCCCTCCTGGCGGATCATGGTGCCGGGCTTCGGTGAGAGGGGCGCAGAGGCGCGGCTGATGGGCTGGGCGGTGGTGGAGAACCACACGGGGGCGGACTGGTCGGGCATCCGGCTCTCGCTGGTGTCGAGCGAGGCGGCGGCCTTCCGCCAGGCGCTCTACACCCCCGTGCTGCTGCCGCGCATCGAACTGCCCATCGAGGGCAGCGGCCAGGTGGACGCGCAACCCGACACGGGCGGGCGCCCGCAGCCCGCCCCCTTGGCTGCCCCCTCGGCCGCCCCCTTGGCCCGCGCCTACGCCCTGCCCGCGCCTGCCCCGGCGCCCGTGATGGAGGCGGCGCCCGCCGCCCCGCCCGTGGCGGCCGAAGCCTCGCTCGGCCGGGTGGCCTTCGTGCTGGTGGACCCCGTGACGATCCAGGCGGGCGAGACGGCGAACGTCCCCTTCCTCGACATGCGCCTGCCGGCCGAACGGGTGTGGTGGGTGCAGGACCTGGCCGCGCGCCACCCCCTCCAGGCGCTGCGCCTGCGCAACGCGACGGACCACCCGTTGCCGCCGGGCCTCGCCACCATCTATGGCAGCCAGGGCGCGGAGACCGACGGTTTCCTGGGCGACGCGCAATTGCCCGGCATGCCGGCGGGCGCGACCCGGCTGCTGGCCTTCGGGCGCGACCAGGGCGTGCAGCTCAACATCGCGCGCGACGACCGCACGGACCCCACCGGCGTCACTTTCCGCCGCGGCGCGGTGCTGGTGGCGCAGCGCGCCGTGCACCGGCTGCGGCTGGCGGTGGATGGCGGCGCCCAGCGCGGCACGCTGGTGCTGGACCTGCCGCGCCGCGCGCGCGAGACGCCGCTATTCCAACCCGTCGCCGAGGGCGATTTCGGCCTGCGCGTGGAGGTGGCGCTGGAAGGCGCGGCGGCCGAGCATGGCTACGAATGGGAACGCCGCGCGACGCGCACCATCCCCCTCTGGGACCCTGGCCTGCCCGAGCCGCTGCCGCCCATCTGGCGCGACCTGGCGCTGGAGCGCGACACCGCCCGCCTGCCCGGCGGCACCGACCGCCTGGCCGCCCTGCGCGAGGTGCTGGAACGCCTGCCCGCCGACGCCCCCGGCCGCGCCGGGCTGGAAGGGCTGGTCACCGCCTATGCCGAGGCGCTGCGGCTGATGGACGCCTTCCGCACGGCCGCCCGCGCCCATGCCGCCGCCGAAGCCGCCCTGCTGCGCGCCCGCCGCGCGGCGGAGGACCGCACAGGCGCCGAGCGCGAACAGGCGCGCGTGGCGCTGAACGCGGCCTCACTGGCCGCCGAGCGCAGCGGCCGCGCCGCCGATGCCGCCTGGACCGCCTGGCGCGCGGCGGCGCAGCGCGTCGTGGCCTGGGAGGGCTGAGCGCGCCCCCTCCGCGCGCGCGGCCAGCCGGGATGAGACCGAACCCCTCGCCGCCTCCGCAAGGACGGGGCGCGGGGTCGCCACATGGGGAAAGCTCCGCGCTTGCCGGCGCCGCCGTATTCTGTATCGTTCGCTACAAATCATGCCCCGCCCCCGCGCCTTCGACGAGACCACGGCCCTCACGGCCGCCACCGACGCCTTCTGGCGCCAGGGCTATGCCGCGACCTCGGTGCGCGAGCTGGGCGAGGCCATGGGGCTCGGTCCCGCCAGCCTCTACAACGCCTTCGGCGACAAGCAGGCGCTGTTCGGACGCTGCCTGGACCGCTACCTGCGCGAGGGGCTCTGCGCGCGCCTCGCGCGGATGGAGGCCGAGCTGCCGCCCCGCGCCGCCATCGAGACCTTCCTGCAGGACATCCTCGCGCGCTCGCTCGCCGACCCGCGCGGCTGCCTGCTGGTGAACTCGGCCCTTGAGGGCGGACCTGGCGAGGTCCTCGCCGAATGGGTGGCGTCGCTGGAGGGCTTCTTCCTGCGCAACCTCCGCGCCGGCGCCGCGGCCGGCACGCTCCGTCTGAACTGCGCGCCCGAGGATGCGGCGCGGACGCTGCTCGGCACCGTCATGGCGCTGCGCGTGCTGGGCCGCGCCGGCGCACCCGAGGACACGCTGCGCGGGGCGCTGCGCGGCGCCCTTTCCCTGCTCGCCCCCCCTCTTCCCGCCCAGGAGACGCCCGGATGATTGACCTGCACTACTGGACCACGCCGAACGGCCACAAGGTCACGATGTTCCTGGAGGAGGCGGGGATGGAGTACCGCCTCATCCCGGTGAACATCTCGAAGGGCGAGCAGTTCACGCCCGACTTCCTCGCCATCGCGCCCAACAACCGCATTCCCGCCATCGTGGACCACGCGCCGGCCGGCGGCGGCGCGCCGGTGTCGCTGTTCGAGAGCGGCGCCATCCTGCTCTACCTCGCCGACAAGATCGGGCGTTTCGTGCCGCCGCCCTCCGCCGTGCATGCCCGCGCCGAGCGCTGCAATGGCTGTTCTGGCAGATGGGCGGCCTTGGCCCCATGGCCGGGCAGAACCACCATTTCAGCCAGTACGCGCCGGAGAAGATCCCCTACGCCATCACGCGCTATGTGAACGAGACGGGCCGGCTCTACGGCGTGATGAACAAGCGCCTCACCGACCGTGCCTTCCTCGCCGGAGACGAGTACGGCATCGCGGACATGGCCTGCTATCCCTGGATCGTCCCGCATGAGCGGCAGGGCCAGAAGCTCACGGATTTCCCGCACCTCGCGCGCTGGTTCGCCGCCATCAGGGCGATGCCGGGCACGGAGCGCGCCTATGCCCGCGCGGCCGAGGTGAACACCCAGCCCACCGTCAGCGCGGCCTCCGCCAGCCTGCTGTTCAACCAGTCCGCCGCCACCGTGAAGGGGGGCTGAGCCATGGCGCGGCAACTCTACGAACTTTGCGGCACCGACCCCGCGCGCATCTTCAGCCCCTTCTGCTGGCGCAGCCGCCTGGCCCTCGCCCACAAGGGGCTCGATTTCGAGAGCATCCCCTGGCGCTTCACCGAAACGGAGCGCCTCAGCTTCGCCAACCACGACAAGGTGCCCGTGCTGGTGGATGGCGAACGGGTGGTGGCCGATTCCTGGGCCATCGCGCAGTACCTGGACGAGGCCTATCCCGACGCCCCCAGCCTGCTGCACGGCCGCCCGGCCGGCTACCGCTTCATCCAGTCCTGGACCGATGCGGTGCTGAACGGGGGCGTGGTGCGGCTGATCGTCTCCGACATCCCGCCGCTGCTGGACGACAAGGCGCGCGCCTATTTCCACGAGAGCCGCAGCAAGCGCTTCGGCATGCCGCTCGAAGAGGTGACGGCGGGCCGCGAGGAGCGCCTGCCCGCCTTCCGCGCCAGCCTCCAGCCGCTGCGCATGGCGCTGACGGCGCAGCCCTATCTCGGCGGCGACGCGCCCGACTACGCCGACCACGTCGTGATGGGCACCTTCATGTGGGCCCGCAGCACGAGCCCGCTGCCGCTGCTGGAGCCGGGCGACGCCGTCCATGCCTGGCGCGAGCGGATGCTGGACGCCTATGCCGGCATGGCGCGCGCCGCGCCCTGCTTCGGCGCCTGAACCCCGACCGGAAAGAGACCTTCCATGACCCGGACCATGAAGCTCGCCGCCGGCGCGCCATTCCCCGCCCTCGGCGTCCCGCGGCTGGGCGGGGGCGAGATCAACCCCGCCGCGATGGCGGGCTGGCGGCTGCTCGTCGTCTATCGCGGCAAGCATTGCCCGTTGTGCAAGCCCTACCTCAACGGCCTCGACAAGCTGATCGAGGAGTTCGCCGCCGCCGGCGTGCAGGTGATGGCCGTCTCCGCCGACCCGGTGGAGAAGGCACAGGCGGACGTCGCGGAATTCGGCTGGCGCTTCCCCGTGGGCCACGACCTCAGCGTGGAGCAGATGCGGGCCCTCGGCCTCTACGTCTCGGAGCCGCGCTCGCCGCAGGAGACGGACCGGCCCTTCGCCGAGCCCGGCCTCTTCGTCATCAACCCGGCGGGCCAGGTGCAGGTGGTGGACATCTCCAACGCGCCCTGGGCACGGCCGGACCTGGCCGCCATCGCGCGCGGCGTGAAGCGCATCCAGGACGTGGGCTACCCGATCCGCGGCACGCACGCCTGAGGCCAGGTGCGCGGAACATTGACCGCGACGCTTCGCGTGTTACCGTCCTTGCCATGAGAGAAGACCGGGCGCGCCTGCACCCGGTCCAAGAACGGAACCACGGGAGCCACGTCCATGATGCGCCTTCACCGACGCAGCCTGCTGTCCGCCACGGCCATGGGGGTGCTCGCGACACCCGCGATCGCGCAAGGCTGGCCCTCGCGCCCCATCGAATTGCTGATCGGCTTCGCGGCGGGCGGCGGCACGGACATCCTGGCGCGCACCCTGGCGCCCTTCATGGAAAAGCACCTGGGCGGCGGCGCGCGCATCGGCGTGGTGAACCGGCCAGGGCCGGGCGGCGAGATCGGCTTCACACAGCTCGCGCAGGCACGGCCGGATGGGCACACCATCGGCATGCTGAACGCGCCGGCCTTCATCACCATCCCGCATGAGCGGCGCACGCGCTACACCTTCGAGAGCTTCGACTTCATCGCGAACCTCGTCTCCGACCCGGCCTCGATCAACGTCCACCCGTCCAGCGAATTCCAGACTATTGACCAGCTCGTGGCCTGGGCGAAGGCGAATCCGGGGCGCCTGACCATCGGCATGCAGGGCACGGGCTCGGCCATGCACCTCGCCACGCTGGCCTTCATGCGGAAGGTGGACATCCGCGCGACGCTGGTGCCCTTCCCCGGCACTGCGCCCAACCGCACCGCGCTGCTCGGCCGGCACATCATGGCCAGCACTTTCGGCATCGGCGAGGCGGCGCCCTTCGTGAAGGAAGGGCAGATCCGCAACCTGGGCTTCATGGCCGCCAGCCGCTGGGAAGAGCTGCCCGACGCCAAGACCATGCGCGAGCAGGGCATTGATGTCGTGGCGGGGTCCGACCGTGGCCTGGCCGCGCCGGCCGGCACGCCGCCCGAGATCATCGAGCGCCTGTCCGCCGCCGTGACCGCGACGCTCGCCGACCCCGAGTTCCGGACGAAGGCGCGTGAGCAGCTGCTGTTCCTGGCGCCCATGCCGCGCGAGGAATACCGCACCTACCTCACCGGCCTGAACGAGGAGATCGGGCGACTCTGGCGCGAGGACCCCTGGCGCCGCTGATCCATCATGGCCCTGCACCGCGACAGCATCGCCGCCCTGTTCATCCTGCTGCTGGTGGCGGGGGGCTGGTATGACCTGCAAGGGGTGGCGACCGAAGCCGCCATGTTCCCGCGCCTGATCCTGGGCGCCATGGGCATCCTGGCCGTGGTGATGTTCGCGGGCGGGCTGCGGCGCGCGGCCCCCGAGAACAGCTTCGTCGAGCATGCCCGCAACCTCGCCATCACGGTCGGGCTGACGGCCCTCTACATCCTCGCGGTGGAGCCGGCGGGGTATTTCCCCGCCACCTTCGTCTTCGTGGCGGTGCTGGCCTATGCGCTGGGGCTGCGGCGGCCGCTGCTGGTGCTGGCGGCGAGCGCCGTCTTCACCGGCGCCGTGTGGCTCGTCTTCGTGGCAGCCTTCAGCCGGCGCCTGCCGCCCGGCTTCCTCTTCGACAACTGACCGGACGGACAACGCGCCATGTGGGATGGGCTGCTCCATGCGATCCCGGGCGTCTTCGCCTGGCAGAATGTGCTGGCCATGGTGGTGGGCACCATCGGCGGCATCGTCATCGGCGCGCTGCCGGGGCTTTCGGCCACCATGGGCATCGCGGTGCTGATCCCGCTGACCTTCGGCATGGAACCGCTGGTGGCGCTGGGCATGATGGCGGGCATCTACAATGGCGCGATGTATGGCGGCGCCATCCCCGCCGTGCTGCTGCGGATTCCGGGCACGCCGGCCGCCGTCGCCACCACGATTGACGGCTACCCCATGGCGCAGCGCGGCGACGCGGCGCGGGCGCTGCAGATCTCCTGCCTGTCCTCGACCGTGGGCGGCATGGCGTCGGCCATCGCCTTGATCGCGCTTGCGCCGCCGCTCGTGCAGGTCACGCTGCTGTTCGGCCCGGCGGAGTATTTCTGGGTGGCGGTGTTCGGGCTGTGCAGCGTCTCGGTGCTGCTGGGCAAGGACCCGGTGAAGGGCCTTCTCGCCGCCTGCTTCGGCCTGCTGCTGGGCACGGTGGGCATTGACGGCGTCTCGGGCCATGAACGCTTCACCTTCGACGACATGAACCTGGCAGGCGGGCTGCATGTGGTGGTGGTGCTGACGGGCCTCTACGCCCTGCCGCCCATCTTCATGCTGGCCGAGGAAGCCGCGCGCCGGAACGCCTCCGAGGGGATGGCCGTGCTGCGCGCCTCGGTGGGCCTGTTCCATGGCTGGACGAAGTTCATCAAGACCTGGATCCGGTCCTCGCTGATCGGCATCGTCATCGGCATCCTCCCCGGCGCGGGCGGCTCGCTCGCCGCCTTCCTCAGCTACAATGAGGAGAAGCGCGCCTCGAAGGACCCGGAGAGCTTCGGCAAGGGCAATGAGAACGGCGTGGCGGCCGCCGAATGCGGCAACAACGCCGACAACGCGGCGGCGCTGATCCCCGCGCTCACGCTCGGCATTCCGGGCAGCGCGGTGACGGCCATCATCCTGGGCGGCCTGCTGATCCATGGCTTGCAGCCAGGCCCCGCGCTGTTCCGCGACCATGGCGACGTGGTCTATGGCTTCATGATCCAGATGCTGATCACGAGCGTGCTGATCATCTTCTTCGGCGGCGTGGTGGCCAGCCGGCTCTTCGCCAATGTGCTGCGGATTCCCTCCGCGCTGCTGGCGCCCTGCGTGCTGGGGCTGTGCGTGGTGGGCGTCTACAGCGTGCAGGACAGCATGTTCGACGTGTACCTGATGTTCGGCTTCGGCCTGATCGGCTACTGCATGGACCGGCTGCGCTTCCCGCTGGCGCCGGTGGTGCTGGGCGTGGTGCTGGGCGGCATGGCGGAGAGCAACCTGCGCCTGGCCCTCATCATCGCGCAGGGGGACCACATCCAGCTGGTGTCCTCGGTGGTGTCGCAGATCGTGATCGCGATGATCGTGGTGGTGCTGGCGGTGCCGCTGATCCGTGGATGGCTGGCGCGGAAGGTCCGGCTGCCTCAGTAGGCCATCCACCCCCCATCCACCATCAGGTTGTGGCCGGTGATGTAGGTGGCCTCGTCGCTCGCCAGGAACAGCGCGGCCGAGGCCACGTCCTCCACCCGCCCCAGCCGCGGCCAGGGCGTGCGCATGTGCGAGTATTCCAGGCTGTCCGGCGCGTCGCCCAATGGCTTGCCGGTCAGGACGCGGCCCGGCGCCACCGCGTTGCACAGGATGTGATCCGCCGCGTAGTCCACCGCCACCTGGCGCGTGAGATAGACCACCGCGGCCTTGCCCGTGCCATAGGCGATGTCGGCCGGCGCGGCCACCATGCCGTGCTGCGAGGAGATGTTCACGATGCGCCCCCGCGCCTCGCCCCGCACAGGCTGCGTCAGGAATTGTTGCACCGCGCGCTTGCAGCCGAAAAAGACGCCCTTGGCGTTCACGGCCATCACGCGGTCCCATTCGTTCTCATCCACATCGAGCAGCCTGCCGCCGCGCCCGCCGATGGCCGCGTTGTTCACCATCACGTCCAGCCGGCCGAATGCCGCCACCGTGGCGGTCACCATCGCGTCCACATCCTCCCAGCGCGCGACGTCGCAACGCAGGAAGCGCGCGGTGCCGCCCGCCGCCTCGATCAGCACGCGCGTGGGCTCGCCGCCCTCGCGCACCGTCTCCGTCACATCGGCGATGACGACCATGGCACCCTCCTGCGCGAAGCGTCGCGCGATGGCCCGCCCGATGCCCGAGGCGCCGCCCGTCACGATCGCAACCCTGTCCTTGAGACGCATGCCCCACTCCCTCGCGCATTGATCTGGCCCGGCCATCCGTGGTTAACCCGGAACGTCGCCACGAACGAGGCACGGCGCCGCGCGGACTGACACGCGGCGCGATCACGTCACGGGAGGTTATAGAAACATGCAACGTCGCATCCTGCTGGCCGGCACCGCGCTCGGCCTCGCCGCGCCCGCCCTGATGGGCCGGGCCTTCGCCCAACCCCGCGATGCCTCCTGGCCCCGCGCCATCACCATGGGCACCGCCGCCCCCGGCGGCACCTACGCGCTCTATGGCCCCGCCTGGGGCGGCCTCGCGCAGGAAGCCACGGGCGTGAACATCTCCTACCGCACCACGCAGGGCCCGAACCAGAACATCATCCTGGTGCAGCGCCGCGAAGTGGAAGTCGGCATGGTCACCATGGGTGTTGCGCTCCAGGCCTGGAACGGCACGGCGCCCTGGACGCAGGGCAACCGCTTCCGCGACATCCGCGCGCTGTTCCCCATGTATGACACGCCCTTCCACGGCATCACGCTGAAGCGCAGCGGGCTGACCAACATGGCCTCGCTGGCCGGCAAGAACGTGGGCGTGGGCCCGCGTGGCGGCACGCCGGGCACCTATTTCCCGCTGATGTTCGAGGCGCTGAACATCCGCCCCGCCGCCATCCGCTTCGGCTCGGGCAGCGACATGACGGGCCAGCTGCAGGACGGCCTGCTCGATGCCTTCTTGTTCGCCTCCGGCGTGCCCATCCCCGCCTTCTCCGAGGCCGAGACCCAGGGCGAGGTGAACTTCATCGACTTCACCGCCGCCGAGGTCCAGACGCTGACGCAGCGCTTCCCCGAGCTCTCGCCCAGCACGCTGCCGCCCACCACCTACCGCACCGCGGGCCGCCCGCTGAACGTGGTGGGCATGTTCAACTTCGCCATCGCGCATCACAGCCTGCCCGAGACGCTGGCCTATGAGATGACGAAGGCGGTGCTCGGCCAGAACGCGCGGCTGCGCCAGGCCATCGCGGCGGCGTCCGAGACGCTGGCCGAGAATGCCAGCAAGAACACCTTCCTGCCCTACCACCCGGGTGCCGCGCGCTATCTGCGCGAGGTGGGCCAGAACATCCCCGACAACCTCGTCGGCACCTGATGCGGCAAGGCGTCTGATCCGCGGAGGCGGAATCGCCGAAGCGGTGAATCAGCCGCTCGAACAAGGCGGGGCGGGTTGCATTGACCCGCCCCGGACCAGCCCATAGCGTCGCCTCCAGGTTCGAGGGAGGCGACGCAGATGCTCACGCGGCGGGAATTCGACGCCGATGCGCGCGGCGCGCTGGATGGCGTGCGCGTCGTGGATCTCTCGCGCCTGGTCGCCGGCAACATGCTCACCAAGGTGCTGGCGGACCATGGCGCCGAGGTCATCAAGGTGGAACCGCCCGCGGGTGACAGCTTGCGCGCCTGGAAGGTCGGCGGCATCGAGACCTCCTGGAAGACCTGGTGCCGCAACAAGCGCAGCGTCTGCCTGGATTTGCGTCAGCCGGAGGCCATCGCCATCGTCAAGAAGCTGGCGGAAGGCGCCGCCATGCTGGTGGAAAGCTTCCGCCCCGGCGTGCTGGAGGAGATGGGCCTCGGCCCCGCCACGCTGCACGCCCTCAATCCGCGCCTCGTCATCGCGCGCATCTCGGGCTGGGGGCAGACCGGGCCCTTCGCGCACAAGCCGGGCTTCGGCACGCTGGTCGAGGGGTATTCCGGCTTCGCCGCGCTGAACGGCTTCCAGGACCGCGAGCCCGTGCTGCCGCCCATGTTCATGGCCGATGCCTATGCGGGGCTTTACGGCGCGGCGACGGCCATGATCGCGCTGCGCCATGCGGAGGCGACGGGACAAGGCCAGGTGATGGACCTCTCGCTGTTCGAGCCGATCTTCACCGTGCTGGAACCGCAGATGGCCAACCACCGCATCACCGGAAAGGTGAAGCCGCGCACCGGCAGCCGCAGCACCAACACCGCGCCGCGCAACGCCTATCGCACGAAGGATGGCGGCTGGGTGGGGTTGTCCAGCTCGACGCAAGCCATGTTCGTGAAGCTGATGCGCAGCATCGGCCGGCCCGAGCTGGTGGATGACCCGCGCTTCCGCACCAATGCCGACCGCATCCGCCATCTGGACGAGATTGACGGCGTGGTGCGCGACGCCATCGCTGAGATGACGATGGAGCAGGCCCTCGCGCAGTTCGACCGCGACGGCGTCACCATCGGCCCCATCATGGACGTGGCGGGCCTCGCACAGGACCGCTACGTCGCGGGCCGCGAAGCGCTGATCGAGGTGCCGGACGACGACATGCCCGGCGGCTGGCTGCCCACGGCGGGCGAGACCGCGCGGCTTTCCGCCACCCCCGGCATCCAGCGCAACGCGGCCCCCGCGCTCGGCCAGGACAATGACGCGCTGCTGGCGCCCCTGCTGGGCGAGGCGGAACTCGCCCGCCTGCGCGAAGCCGGCGTGGTGCGCGATGGAGGACGCGATCCATGACCCGCATCTGGCGCTCCATGCTCTACGTGCCGGCCAACGTGCCGCGCTTCGTGGCGAAGTCCGCCACGGTGGGCGCCGATGCCGTGCTGCTGGACCTGGAGGACAGCGTGCCGCAGGACCGCAAGGCGGAAGCGCGCGCTGGCCTGGCCGAAGCGGTGCCCACCGCGCGCGGCGGCGGCGCGGATGTGCTGGTGCGCGTGAACCGGCCCCTCGCGCTGGCCGTGGGCGACATCGAGGCCGCCATCGCCGCGGGCGCCGATGGCATCCTGCTCACCAAGGCGCTGGGGCCGGACCATGTGGCGCTGGCGGCCGAGATGCTCGCCGCCGCGCGCCGCCCCATGCGCATGATCGTGATGATCGAGACCGCGGCCGCCCTGCCGCGCATGGCGGAGATGGCGCGCGCCTCGCCATTGGTGGCCGGCCTGCTGATCGGCGCGGAGGACCTGGCCGCCGAGATCGGCGCGGCGCCGGATGACGAAATCATCGCACTCGCCAAGCGGCAGATGGTGCTGGCCGCCGTGTCCGCCGGCGTGGCGCCGCTCGGCACGCTCGGCACCGTGGCCGACTACCGCGACGCGGAGAAGCTGCGCGCGCTGGTCGCGCGGTCGCGCCGCGCGGGGCTGGTGGGGGCGAGCTGCATCCACCCCTCGGTCGTGCCCATCCTGAACGAGGGCTTCTCGCCGAGTGCCGCGGAGGTGGACCTGGCCCGCCGCCAGCTCGCGGCCGCCGAGGAGGCGGCGCGCGAAGGGCGCGGTTCCTTCGTGGTGGATGGCATGATGGTGGACGAACCCATCCTGATCCGCGCGCGGCGCACGCTGGCGCTGGCGGGCGGCTGACGGGGCGCGGGTTGCGCCCCACGCCTCCCGGTTCCAAACTGCGCCCCGACCAGTCGGCGTGCCTCGGCGCGCCCGGCGATCCACCGGGAGGATAAAACCCATGACCATCATCCGCACGGGCGGCATTGGCCGCCGTGGCACCTTTTTGCTGGGCGCGGCCGGCGCCGCGTCGCTCGCCACGCCGGCCATCGGCCAGTCGCCCTTCCCCAACCGCCCCATCCGCCTGATCTGCCCCTGGACGCCGGGCGGCAGCACCGACATGCAGATGCGCGCCATCGCCGAAATCGCGTCGCGCAAGCTGGGCCAGCCCATCACCATCGAGAACCGGCCGGGTGCCGGCGGCGTCATCGGCCCGCAGGCGGTGGCCCAGGCGCAGCCCGATGGCTACACGCTGGGCCAGCTGCCCATCAGCGTGTTCCGCCACCCGCAGATGGTGCAGCGCCCGCTGTTCAACCCGCTTGAGGACTTTACCTACGTCATCCACCTGACGGGCTACCTCTTCGGCACGGTGGTGCGCGCGGACAGCCCCATCCGCACCCACCAGGAGCTGATCGAGCGCGCGAAGGCGCAGCCGGGCCGCATCTCCTACGGCTCTCCCGGCGTGGGCACCTCGCTGCACATCACGATGGAGCAGATCGCGCTGGCCGCCGGCGCCGAATTCCTGCACGTGCCCTTCCGTGGCTTCGCCGAGAACATCGCGGCCCTGCTGGGCGGCCAGGTGGACGTGCTGGCCGACAGCTCGGGCTGGGCGCCGCTGGCGCTGGACGGCCGCGTGCGCGTGCTGGCGGTGTGGGGCCGTGAGCGCGCGAAGCGCTTCCCCGACGTGCCGACGCTGCAGGAAGTGGGCGTGCCCGTCGTCTCCGCCTCGCCCTATGGTTTCGGCGGCCCGAAGGGCATCCCGGCCGAGATCGTCGCCAAGCTGCACGACGCCTTCAAGGAGGCGCTGATGGACCGCGCGCATCTCGACGTGCTGGACCGCTACGACATGCTGCCCTGGTACATGAACAGCGCGGACTACACCGCCTTCGCCCGCCAGACCTTCGAGGAGGAGGGCGTGATGATCCGGCGCCTGAACCTGCGGATCTAGCCGCGTCCGATCGTCCCCGGTGCTTGCACCGGTGACGTGAATCGGCCGCGCGGCACAGCATCCGATCGTCCCCGGTGCCTGCACCGGGGGCGTGAATCGGCCGCGCGGCACAGCGTCCGCTCGTCCCCGGTGCTTGCACCGGGGGCGTGAATCGGCTGCTCAGCATGCCGCGGGCGTGGTCATCGGAAGATGATCACGCTGTCGCGGCGACAGGCGCCCCGCACGTCTTGGTTGCGGGGCGGGTTCCCGGCACCTTAGCCTTGGCCGCAAGCGGCGAAAGCCGCACGTCCAGGATGGAGGGCCGAAGGCCATGGCGCGAACCCCGATCTTCGGCCAGTTGCAACGCGCCTTCGCCATGGCAGCCCTGGCACGCCGCAGGGACGCCCCGCCGGGCGCGGCGCCGCTTCCGCACCGCCTGCCGCGCCGCGCGCTGCTGGGCGGCGGCGCGGGGCTCGCCATCGCCCGGCCTGACCGCGCACTGGCGCAAAGCGACCGGCGCGTGGCCATCATTGGCGGCGGCCTGGCGGGGCTGGTGGTGCTGGACCGCCTGGTGGGCGCCGGCCTCACCCGCGTGTCCCTGCACGAGGCCAGCACCCGCCTGGGCGGGCGCATCTTCAGCGGGCCGGAGCTGCTGGGCGCCGGCACCGTGGTGGAACTCGGCGGCAGCTTCATCAATTCCGAGCATGCGGACATGCTGGCCCTGGCACGCCGCCTCGGCCTCGCGCTGGAGGATGGCGAGGAAGGCCCCGCCGCCGAGCTCGAGACCACCTATTTCGTGCAGGGCGCGCGCCGTGGCGTGGCCGAAATCGTGGCCGAGGCCGGCGGCTTCCTGCCCGCCCTGGAACGCCTCCAGGCCCTGCCCGAGGCACGGCGCGACGCGATGTCCGCCGCCGCGATCATGGACATGGCGGGCATCACCGGCTGGCTGCGCCACCTGCTGGACCTCGGCCTGACGCAGGAGATGGGGCTGGAGCCGGAGCTGATGTCGGGCCTCTATCTGACCGAAAGCTTCGTGCCCGGCCCGGAGATGATTCGCCGCGGCCTCTTCTCCTCCGACCAGCGCTACCAGGTGGCGGGCGGCAATCACCGCGTGCCGGCGGCGCTGGCGCGGCTGCATGCGGCGCGGATCGAGACGGGGCGGCGGCTGGTGGCGCTGCGCCCGGCCGGCCAGGGCTATCGCGCCATCTTCGCGGGCGGCGGCGCGGTGGAGGCGGAGGTGATGGTCCTCGCCCTGCCGCTGACCACGCTGCGCCAGGTCGAGATCACGCTCGACCTGCCGCCGCTGGCGCAGCGCGCCATCGCCGAGACGCGCTATGGCACCAACGCCAAGCTCTTCGCCGGCACGAATGCCCGCCCCTGGCGCGCGGCGGGGCAGAGCGGCGAATGCCTGAATGACCTGGGCTACCAGACCATCTGGGAGGACCACCCCCGGCCCGGCACGGGCATGGGGGCCATGACCATCTTCGCGGGCGGCCAGGCCGGTCTCGACTTCCTCACGGACCGGCCGGAGATGCGCGCGCGCGCCGCCATGGCCTCGGTGGACCCGGCGCTGGCGGGAGCAGGGGCGGGTTTCAATGGCCGCGCCAACCGGATGCACTGGCCCTCCAACCCCTATGCGGGCGGCAGCTACACCTGCTTCGCACCGGGGCAGATGACGGAATTCGCCGATGCGCTGGCGCCGCGCGCCGGGCTGTATTTCGCCGGCGAGCACATGAGCGAGGATTATTCCGGCTACATGAACGGCGCCGCCGAAAGCGGGCGGCTGGTGGCGGAGGCGATCCAGGCCGCGCTGGCCTGACCCGGCCGGAGCATACCGCGTCCACGCTGCCTGCTCCGGCCATTGTCGAGAGCGGGATTCAGCGTTTCCGGTGATTCCACCTCAACGTATCCCGCTCTACACCCCCTGCAACAGGTCGCGCAGCATGTCGCGCATCAGCTCGATGCGGCCCAGCGCATCCTTCAGGTGATCCTGGTCCTGGCGCGTCAGGCGGGCCAGTTCCACCCGGTTGCCGGGGGTGATGCCGGCTTCCAGGTCCGCGATCTGCTGCGCCAGCAACAGGCGCAGCAGGAAGCCGTGCACATCGGCCAGCAAGGTGGCATCCGTCTCGCCGCGCCCGGCCCGTTCCGCTGCCTGGCGCAGCCGCTGCGGGGTGGAGAGTGCCGTGACGCCATGCCGCAGCGCGATGACGCGGGCGCCCGCCGTGATGGGCAGCAGCGCACCGGATTTCAGGTCCACCCGCCCAGCCTCATCACGCCGGATGCGGCCGAACAGGCCGAGCGGCGCCGTGTGCCCGCCCGCGATCTCGCCCATGGCGCGCAGCAGGGCGGGGGCGCGGCGCGCCGCCTCGGTGGCGGCGTCACGCAGGGTCGCGGCCAGGGCCGCGCCGCCCGGGCTGGGCGCATGGGCCGGCGTGAAGTCGTAGAAGATGTCGAGGTTCAGCAGCGCGGACGGCTCCGGCCGCCGCGCCCATTCGGCCAACTGCGCCCGCCATTCCGACAGGCGCCGGCGCCAGGGGCGGTTGCGCGCCATCACACCGCCCTTGCAGAGCGGAATGCCGGCCTGGTCCAGCGTTTCGTTCACGCGGGTGGCAAGGCGCGTGAACCAATCCTCCGCCGCGTCCAGGTTGCCGGCGTAGTCATCCGCGATGACCAGCGCGTTGTCCTGGTCGGGCGCCAGCAGGCTCTCACCCCGCCCGCCGGAGCCCAGCACCAGCAGCGCGTAGTCGGCGGGCGGGGGGCCGAGCTCGGCTTCGGCCAGTTCGGCGGCACGGGCGGCCATGGCCCGGTTTTCGGCGGCGATGATGGCGGCGACGGCCCGCGCCTCCAGCCCATCGGCCAACAGCCCGGCGGCCAGGCCAGGCAGCGCCGCCTGCACGCGCGCGAGATCGGCGGCCCCCGTCGCGGTCGCGATCTCATCGCCCACCGCCAGAGTGGCCAGCGCGCGTTCGCGCAGCAGGGTGCGCAGGGTGAAGATGCCCGCCAGCCGCCCGCCCTCGGTGACGCCGAGATAGCGCAGGTGCCGCCGCGCCATCAGCCCGAGCGCGCGGTAAAGCAAGGTGTCGGCGGGCGCGGAGAGTACGGGCCGGCTCATGAAGCGCGCGATGGGCGCGGCACCGCCTTCCGCCCCCATCTGGGCCATGGCGCGCAGCATGTCGCGCTCGGTCACGATGCCATGGCCTTCGGCGGTCTCCACGAAGACGCTGCCGATGCCGCGCGCGTGCATGAGTTGCGCGGCCTCGTGCACCGTGGCCGTCTCCGCGATGGCGATGACGGGGCTGGACATCACGTCGGCCAGGCGCGTGCGGTAGAGGAAGCTGTCCGTCGCCCGCTGCCCGCCCGCGCGCATGGCGGCCAGCGCGTAGTCCGGCCGCCCGGTGCCGGCCATGCGGTCGAACCACCCCGCGCGTTCCTGCCGCGCGATGAGGTCGGTGGCGCGGCGGGAAAGTGTCTCGGCCTCGCCCAGGGTGCGGATGCCGGCTTCCTGCAGGCGCGGCAGCAGCGCGGCATAGATGCGGGCCGTGGCCTGGGCATCGCCCCAGGCGGTGTGCCGCCCCTCCACCGCGATGCCGAGGCCCAGCGCCAGCCCGTCGAGCGAGGTGTCCACCAGGCCGCGATCGAGCCCCGCCGCCAGGAAGGCCACGTCCAGCACGCGCGGCTCGCGCCAGGCGAGGCCATGGCGCCGTGCCTCGTGCCGCAGCACGGCCAGGTCGAAATGGATGGAGTGGCCCACCACCACCGCCTCGCCCAGCCATTCCAGCAGCTCGGGCAGGAGGGCGGGCAGGGGCGGGTGGGACGCGACATCGGCATCGGTCAGCCCATGCACGCGGCTCGCGACCGGCGGGATGGGCCGGCCGGGATTCACGATGCGGTCGAAGGGCGGGTCGGGCAGCAATTCCGCGCCACGCATCCGGACCGCGCCGATCTGCACGACGCGGTCCTGCCGCACGTCGAGGCCGGTGGTCTCCGTGTCCAGCACCGCCACCTCCAGCGCGATCAGCGGCGTGGCGGCGGCGATGGTCACGGCACGCGCATCCGCGCGGAGAGTTCCACCGCCAGCCGCGGCAGGTCGAGCTTGCGGCGCAGCTTCGCCTGGTACTCGATGAAGCGGAACGCCACGTTGTTCACCACCATCATCTTGTCGGCCTGGCGCACGCTCTCCTCGATGGGCGCGTGCTGCAACAGGCGCAGCGCGGTGGCGATGGAGATGGCGTCGGGCTTCAGGGGCGGGCGCGAGAGAAAGACGGGCAGGCGCGCGTCGAACTCCGCGATGAGATCATCCCAGCCCGCGGCCGCGCGATGCTCCGGCAGGGCCTCGCTCTCCAGCACCGCGCGGTAGAGCGCGGCCAGGACGGGGGCGCGCAGGGCAGGGTCGGACGGCAGCCTGTCGCGCAGTTCCGCCTCCAGGATCAGGATGAGGTCCTGCGCCGCGACGCCGAAGCCCTCCCATTTGCAGATGGTCAGCGCGAAGCCGAAATCGGCGTCCTGGAAGAGGCGGGGCCCCGCCAGCAATGTACGCGCGCGCAGGTAGGAATAGCTGGCGCCCTGGGCCAGGTAGGCGGCGCCGGCGCGGATGGCCTCGACGGTGGCGGGCCAGTCCGCCTGGGCGCGCGCCTCCTTGAAAATGGCCCCGATCCAGCCCTGCACCGCCATGCCGCGCCCCCTTCTTGCGCCGAGTGTGCAGGGCTCCGAGGCGCCGCCGCAAGCGTGCGAACAAATTAACAGGAAAGCCGACGGAATTTCTGTTTGACGACCGTTACCAAGCTGCGAGAGCATCGTTTCGCGCAGCAATCGGTCGTCAGACACCGTGCGGAACCGAAATTCTGACTCCGGCCAAGGTCCGGGATGTTTGCGCGAACAACCAGGGGGTGGGTCCGCAGACGCACGGACTGGCGTTTTCGCGTGGCCCTCTCCCATCGCAATGGGAGGGATGGGCATTGTCCGACAAACTGCCACCGGAAGTGGCGGAGGCGCACTGGGCCAAGACGCGAAACCTGATGTGGGTTTCGCTGGCCATCTGGGCGGTCTTCAGCTTCTTCATCCACATGCTCGTCACGGTGCTGAACGGCGTCGTGATCGCGGGCTTCCCGCTCGGCTTCTACATGGCCGCGCAGGGGTCGCTGATTGTCTTCGTCGTGCAGATTTTCTGGTTCGCGCACCGGCAAAATCAGATCGACGAGGAATTCGGCGTGGCCGAAGACTGAGGGGAGGAACGCACAGATGTCCCTCTCCATGAAGGGTGATTTCACCGACAACCTGGGCAAGATCTACGGCATCTATGTCGGTGGTTTTGCCGCCTTCGTGCTGCTGATGGCGCTGGCCTCCATGGTCGGCGTGCCCGACCGATGGATCCTCTGGGCCTACATGGCCGCGACCATCGGCATCTATGCCTTCATCGGCATCATGTCGCGCACCGCGCAGGTCGCGGAATACTACGTGGCCGGACGCTCCGTGCCCGCGGTCTACAACGGCATGGCCACGGGTGCCGACTGGATGTCGGGGGCGAGCTTCGTGGGCATGGCCGGCACGCTGTTCGTGCTGGGCTATGACGGGCTGGCCTTCGTGCTGGGCTGGACGGGCGGCTATGTGCTGGTGGCCGTGCTGCTGGCGCCCTACCTGCGGAAATTCGGCGCCTACACCGTGCCGGACTTCCTGGGCACGCGCTATGGCGGCAACGCGGCGCGGCTGGTGGGCATCATCGTGCTGTTCGCGTGTTCCTTCACCTACATCACGGCGCAGGTCTATGCGTCCGGCATCATCGCCTCGCAATTCCTGGGCATTGATTTCGGCATCGCCGTCTTCGCCGGCCTCGCGGGCATCCTGGTCTGCTCCATGCTGGGGGGCATGAAGGCCGTCACCTGGACGCAGGTGGCGCAGTACATCGTGCTGATCGTGGCCTACCTGCTGCCGGCCATCTGGATGTCCACCGTGCAGACGGGCGTCCCGCTGCCGCAGCTGATGTATGGCGGCGCGCTGACGCAGATCGCGGAATACGAGCGCATCCTGGAGGTGGCCCGCACCCATGTGGCCCCGTTCCAGACCTACAGCCCGCGTGACTTCTTCTTCCTGATCTTCTGCCTGATGGTCGGCACCGCCTCGCTGCCGCACATCCTGATGCGCTTCTTCACCACGCCCACCGTGCGCGAGGCGCGCAAGTCGGTCGGCTGGTCGCTGTTCTTCATCTTCCTGCTCTACTTCACCGCGCCCGCCTATGCGGCGTTCTCGAAGTTCAACCTGATGGGCCTCTTCGTGAACGCGGAGGGTTATCGCCTGGCCTTCACCGCCATCCCGGCCTGGATGCTCGAATGGGGCTCCATCGCGGGGCACCAGCTCGTCACCATCTGCGGGGTGAAGGCGGAAAGCGTCATGGCCATCCAGGCGGCCTGCGAGGCGCGCGGCCATGTGGGCGGCTTCCCCTACAGCGAGTTGCGGCTGAACAACGACATGATCGTGCTGTCCACGCCCTCCATCGCGGGCATGCCGATCTGGGTCGTGGGGCTGGTGGGCGCGGGCGGCTTCGCGGCCGCGCTGTCCACGGCCGATGGCCTGCTGCTGGCCATCGCCAACGCGCTCAGCCACGACGTCTACTACAAGATGATCGACCCCAAGGCCGACACCAAGCGCCGGCTGATGGTGGCGAAGGTTCTGCTGGTGGTCGTGGCCCTGGCCGCGGCGCTGCTGGCGCGCACCCAGCCCTCGGACATCCTGTCCATGGTGGCCTGGGCCTTCTCCATCGCCGCCGCGGGCCTCTTCGCGCCCCTTGTGCTGGGCGTGTGGTGGAAACGCACGACCAATGCCGGCGCCATCCTCGGCATGGCTGCGGGCTTCGGGGTGACGATGTTCTACCTGGTGGGCAACGTCTACGGCATGGACCTCACGCCCCGCAGCGGCGACGAGATCAGCTGGTTCGGCGTCGCCGCCATCTCCTCGGGCATCTTCGGCGTGCCCGTGGCCTTCATCGTCACCATCGTGGTCTCCCTGGTGACGCCGCCACCCAGTCCTGAAATGCAGGACTTCGTGGACCGGCTGCGCCTGCCCAAGGGCGGCAACATGATGGTGCAGACGCACTGAGCCAAGGCGGGGCGCGCCGGCTTGCCGGGCGCCCCGTTCTTCCCGAACATCACGCGGGGCGCGGGGTCCGTCATGGTCCCGCGCCCCTTCCACATGAGGCAACCGGATGCAGGCTTCCGCCCTTCGTGGCATCTTCTACCTGGCACTCGCCTATGTGCTGGCGGTGGGCACCTTCCTCCTGGGCGGGGCGCCGCCCATCGTCGCCATCTATCTCGGCGGCACCTATGCGCTGACGGCCATCACCGCGCTGCTCTTCTCTCGGGGCGTGCTGGAATTCGCCATCGGCGTGGACCGCGACATCGCCTTCTTCGTGGTGCTGCGGCGCCTGACGGACCCGATGCTGGCACTGGTGGCGCCCCTCTCGCCGGGCTTCCTGCTGCCCTTCGCCGTCTCGCTCTACGGGGCCTTCCTGTTCTTCTTCCTGAAGCTGTTCCTGTTCGGCGACGGGTTCCTGGGCATCCCGCCGCTGTTCATCCTGCTCTTCCTCATCCTGGCCTCGATGTTCTGAACCATGCCATCTCCTCGACGCGGCGCATGATCCGCGCCACCCTTGCGCCAGAGGCAGAGCGAGGAAGGCCCTTGAACGACACGACCACGGATGCCGTCCGGACGGAGCATGATGGCCCCGTCACCACGATCTGGCTCAACCGCGCCGCACGCGGCAACGCGCTGGGCGCGGAGCTGGTGGAGGCGCTGGAGGCGGCGCTCGATGCGAGCCTCGCCGCCGGCGCGCGCCTCATCATCCTGCGCGGCGAGGGGCGGCATTTCTGCACGGGCTTCGACCTGTCGGACCTCGACACCGCCTCGGACGGCGACCTCGCGCTGCGCGTGCTGCGGATCGAGCTGCTGCTGCAAAGGTGGCACGCCCTGCCGGTGACGACGCTCGCCATCGCACAGGGGCGGGCCATGGGCGCGGGGGCGGATCTGTTTGCCGTCTGCGACCACCGCATCGCCCTGGAAGGCGCCAGCTTCGCCTTCCCCGGCCCCGCCTTCGGCCTGGTGCTGGGCACCGGGCGGCTGGCCGGGCTGGTGGGCGAGAGCGTGGCGCGGCGCCTGCTGCTGGCGGGCCACACCATCCCGGCGGAGGAAGCCGCGCGGATCGGCCTCGCCACGCAACACCTGGCGGAAGACGCGCTGCAAGAGGCCATCGCCGTCGCGCGCGCAGCCGCACTCCGCCTCGACGCGCCCACCGTCGCCGCCCTGCACGGGCGCACGCGCGGCGCCGATGACGCGGGCGACCTCGCGGCGCTGGCGCGTTCCGTCGCGCGGCCCGGCCTCAGGCAACGCATCCTGGACCACCGCGCCCGCACCCTGGCCGCGAAGGCGCCGCGCGCATGAGGCCACGCGGCGGCCCCGGCCCCGCCACGCCGCCCCTGCCGCGGCCCAGCCTCGGGCTGCGCGAGGCCGTTTCCGCCCAGGCGCCCCTGGTGCAGCGCCTGCTGGACGGGGTGGCGCACCTGGGCGCCGACCCGCCCGGCATCACGCGCGAGGCCTTCGGCACGGGCGAGAACGCGGGTTTCGCCCTGGTGGAAGAGGCCGGCGCGGCGCTGGGCATGACGGCCGCCAGGGACGCCGCCGCCAACCTCTCCCTGCGCTGGGCCGCGCGCGAACCGACGGGCAAGCCGCTGCTGATCGGCTCGCATCTCGACAGTATCGTGCAGGGCGGGAATTTCGACGGGGCGGCGGGCGTCATCGCCGGGCTGGGCGCGGTGGCGGCGCTGCAAGCCGCGGGCGTGGCACCGCGCCGGGACATCGAGGTGCTGGCCCTGCGCTGCGAGGAGGCGGTGTGGTTCGGCCTCGGCCTCGTCGGTTCGCGCGCCATGCTGGCCCGGCTGCCCCCGGGCGCGCTGGAGCTGCCGCATGCGCGCACCGGCCGGAACCTGGCGCAGAGCATCGCGGCCTGCGGCGGCGACCCCGCGCGGCTGCGCGCGGGCCTGCCCCTGCGCGACCCGCGCGAGATCGGCGCCTATGTCGAAATCCATATCGAGCAGGCGCCGCAGCTGATCGAAGCCGGGGCGCCGCTCGGCATCTGCCTTGCCACGCCGGGCAATCTGCGCCACCCGCGCATCCGCATCCTGGGCGAGGACGCGCACACCGGCCTGCCGCACCGCTTCCGCCGCGACGCCGCCATGGCGGGCGCCGACTTCGCCATGGCCCTCGAACGCTTCTGGCTGGCGGAGGAGGAGGCGGGCTACCCCATGGCCGTCACCATCGGCCGCTTCCACACCCTGCCCGACCGCCACAGCATGACCGTGGTGCCGGGCGACTTCACCCTCAGCCTGGACCTGCGCGCCTATGACGCGGGCCACCTGCAGGCGCTGGAGGCGCAGCTTGGCGCCATCGCGGCCGAGGTGGCGGAGCGCCGCGCCGTCACCATCATCCTGGGCGAGCGCAGCTGGGCGGCGCCGGGCATCATGGAGGCCGGCATCGTGGAGGGGCTGGCCGGCGCGGCCGCGCGGCTCGGCATCGCGGCCCCCCGGCTGAACAGCCCGGGCAGCCATGACGCCAACAACTTCGCGGCGGCCGGCGTGCCCACCGGCATGCTGCTGGTCCGCAACGCGCATGGCAGCCACAACCCGCGCGAGGCGATGGAGACGGCGGACCTGATGGAGGCCGTCGCGGTGTTGGCGGAGTGGATCGCGGCAGGCTGAGCGGCCGATTCACGCCGCCGCTGCGCGGCGACGATCGGGCGCACTTGGCCACGCGGCCGATTCACGCCGCCGCTGCGCGGCGACGATCGGGCGCACTTGGCCACGCAGCCGATTCACGCCGCCGCTGCGCGGCGACGATCGGGCGCCTTGGCCGTGACACCCGGCTGAAGGGTCAGATCACCGCGCCCTCATCCAGCCGCGCCGCGGCCTCGTCGCGCACCAGCCCCGCGATGATCTGCAGCGCGGGGGCGAGCTCGGCCTCGGCCACATTGCCCAGGCACAGCCGCAGCCCCGCCTCGGGCGCCGCCGGGTCCGCCATGAAGGCCAGTGGCGAGGCGATCTGGATGTTGCGCTGCCCCGCCCGCCGCACGATGTCGCGCGCGCGACCGACCGGCATGGGCAGCCACACCTGCAGGCCCGGCAGCGTGGCGGGCAACACGGCATCGCCCAGCACCTCGCGCGCCAGGGCGTGGCGGCGGGCGGTCTCGGCGCGGATGGAGGTGGCGACCGAATCCAGCAGCCCATCGGCCACCGCATGGCGCATCAGCGCGCAGGAATGCGGGCTGGTCATGCAGGTGGTGGATTGCAGCCAGTCGCAGGCCGGGTCCACCAGGGCGGGCGGGCAGGCCAGGTAGCCGAGCCGCAGGCCAGGGGCCAGGCTCTTGGAGAAGCTGGAGGCGTGAAACACGCGCTCCGGCGCCAGCTCCGCCAGGGCCGGCCCCGCCTCGGGCGCCAGGCAGGCATAGACGTCGTCCTCGATGAGAATCAGGTCATGCCGCCGCGCCAGGGCCACGATGCGCGCGCGCCGCGCAGGCGACATCACCGCACCCGTCGGGTTCTGCAAGGTGGGGACCAGGTAGAGGGCGCGCGGCGGGTCGGGCGCGCGCAGCGCCGCCTCCAGCGCGTCCGGGCACACGCCCTCGGCGTCCAGCGCGATGGGCACGAGGCGCCGCCCCAGCCGTCGGGCTGCCGTCAGCGCCTGGGGGTAGCTGAGCGCCTCCACCGCCACCGGGCCGGCCGGCGCGGTGGCCAGGGCGATGAAGATGGCGTGCTGCGCGCTGGAGGTGATGAGCAGGTGCCCCGGATCCACCCGCAGCCCGCGCGCGGCGGCCAGGTGCGCCGCGAGGAACTGCCGGTCCTGCGCGGTGCCGGCGGGTGGGCTGTAGCTGGCGAAGAGGGCGGGGTCGAGCGCGGCCGCGGCCGCCCCCAGCATGTCCGAGAGCATGCGCGGCGTGAGGGTGGCCGCGGGCAGGTTCACGCTGAAATCCAGCCGGTCCGGCGCGCGGCGGGGCGCGGCGAGGACGAACATGCCCCGCCCATGCTCCGACCGCGCGAGGCCGCGGCGCTGCAAGGTGGCATAGGCGCGGGTGACGGTGCCGACGCTCAGCCCCAGCTCCCGCGCCAATTCGCGGTGGGCGGGCAGGCGGGCGCCCACCGGCAGGTGGCCGCGCGTGACATCCTCGGCCAGGGCGGCGGAGAGCCGCTCATGCGCGAGGCCGGTTCCGGGGGCGAGACGGGGGGTCCAGTCGGTCAGTGTCCCGGGCTCCTGGCTGGGGATGTGCCGATACACTTGTAGCGAAGGCGTGGCTGCCCGTCGAGTCGCGCATGGATGTACTCAAGCCACTGAAAAATATTGCCTCCAACACCCTCCGCATGTTGCTGCGCCGCAAAATGCTTGATTGACACATCCGCGTGACACTGGCCCGATGTGTCTCCGCAAGGAGATAGTGTATCATGACACATCTGCCCACCCGCCCCTTCCCCCCGCTGCGCGAGCCCCAGGCCAGCGCGCGCGACCCTTGGGCCGCGCCACCCCCGCGTGGGGCCTGGCCCCGCTTCGTCACCTGGTGGCAGGAGGCCGCGCAGCGCCGACGCAGCCGCCGCCTGCTGGCGCAGCTCGACGCCCGGCAGCTGCATGACATCGGCATTTCACGCAGCGAGGCGGCGGCCGAGGCGCAGAAGCCCTTCTGGCGGCTGTAGGACACCCCATCTGGAGGGGGTGACACGCATGCCCCTCCCCGCCGCCGCCGACCTGCTGCTCTGGGCCTGGACGCCCTGGCGGCGGCTGGCGGCGGCCGATCTCTACGAAAGCCTCGCCACCCGCGCCTTCACGCGGGAGGGGCTCTACCTGAACCTGGGCCTTTGGCGCTCCGCCCGCAGCATTGACGAGGCTTGCCCGGCGCTGGCCACGCTGGTGGCCGAGGCCGCCGAAATGGGGCCGACGGATGCGGTGGTGGATGTGGGCTTCGGCTTCGCCGACCAGGACATTCTCTGGGCGCGCCGCTTCGCACCGAGACACATCACTGGGCTGAATGTGACACCCGTCCATGTGCGGCTCGGCCGGGCACGGGTGCGGCGGGCCGGCCTGGCCGACCGGATCACGCTGCGCCAGGGCTCGGCCACCGCCATACCCCTGCCCGATGCGTGCTGCGACGTGGTGACGGCCGTCGAATGCGCCTTCCACTTCCACACGCGCGAGGCCTTCCTGGCCGAGGCGCACCGCGTGCTGCGCCCGGGCGGGCGGCTGGTGCTGGCCGACATCATCCGCGCGGCCCCTGCCGCGGACCCGGCGCGGCGCCGGTGGCAGGAGGTCAGTTGGCGGGGCTTCGCCGCCAAGTTCGACATCCCCGCCGCCAATGCCGACACGCGTGACGCCTACCTGGCGAAGTTCCGCGCCGCCGGCTTCGCGCAGGCCACCGCCACCTCCATCGGCCAGGACGTCTTCCCCGGCTGGCACCGCGCCCTGGCCGAGGACCCCGCGCTGTTCGCCCGCCTGCCCGCCTCCGGCCGCCTGCCCTACCGGCTGCTGCGGCGGCTACCAGCGGAACGGGTCTATGCGGCCCTCGACTACGTGCTGGCGGTGGCGCAAAAACCAGCCTGAGAACAGGAGGGGCAGAGATGGGCTTCCACGACTTCACCGCGACCCGCAATGACGGCACCGAGCAATCCCTCTCCGACTATCGCGGCAAGGCCGTCCTGGTGGTGAATGTGGCGTCCAAATGCGGCTTCACCCCGCAATACAAGGGGTTGCAGGCGCTGTATGAACGCCTTCACCCGCGCGGCCTCGAAATCCTGGCCTTCCCCTGCGACCAGTTCGGCCACCAGGAGCCCGGCTCGGACGCCGAGATCGCCACCTTCTGCGAGAAGAATTTCGGCGTGACCTTCCCGCTGTTCCAGAAGATCGAGGTGAACGGCAAGGGCGCTCACCCGCTCTATGTCTGGCTGAAGGCGCAGAAGGGCGGCGTGTTGGGCAGCGCCATCAAGTGGAATTTTTCCAAGTTCCTGGTGGCCCCCGACGGCACGGTGGTGGACCGCTTCGCCCCCACCACCACGCCCGACGCGCTGGCACCGAAGATCGAGGCCGTGCTGCCGGCTTAATCAGGCTGGTTTGCGCGCCTGACTCACCGCTCCGGCTGCCGCCTCCGCGGATCAGGTCTCGCTGCGCGCCTGATTCACCGCTCCGGCGTTCCGCCTCCGCGGATCAGGCTTGGCCACACGCCTGATTCACCGCTCCGGCTGCCGCCTCCGCGGATCAGGCTTGACCACACGCCTGATTCACCGCTCCGGCTGCCGCCTCCGCGGATCAGGCTTGGCGCCCCTCGCGCCATTGCCGCCGCAGCAGCTCCGCGATGATGACGAGCTGCATCAGGTTCACCGCGATGCCCACCCACCACGCCGCGGCGTAGAAGCCCACCCGGTCATAGATGGCGCCGGCCAGCCAGGCGCCGGCCGCCATGCCCGAGAGGCTGCAAAACAGCAGCACCGGGACGCGCCAGGCGGCCTCCAGCGCCGGGAACAGCCCGCGCACCGCCAGCACATAGGCGGGGATGATGCCACCGAACCCCAGCCCATAGGCAGCGGCCACGAAGAACAGCCCGGCCTCGTCCTGCGTGGCCAGGAAGCCCAGCATTCCCACCACCTGCGCCAACGATCCGAACATGACCGTCCACAGCCCGCCGATGCGGTCCGACAGCCAGCCCCAGAACTGCCGCGCCAGGAAGGCACACAGCAGGAGCACCGACAGCATGGCCGCCCCGCGCGAGGCCGCGATGCCGAGGTCCCCGCAGAAGGCCACGAGATGCGCGGCCGGCATGGCCATCGGGATGCAGCACAGGAAGGAGGCCGTGGCGATGACGGCCAGCGCCACATTGGGCCGCATGCCCAGCACCCGCCGCCCGGCCGAGGCCCGCACGCCGCCATACCCCCCCACCGGCACCGGCGCCGGGCGGATGACCAGCGCGCCCAGCGTCACCACCACCGCCGAGGCGAAGATGCCATAGCCCAGCATGGTCCATTGCCAGCCCACCCAGGCGATGGCGCGCTCAAACACGAAGGGCCAGACGAAGCCCGCGATGTATTGCCCCGACGAGACCAGCGCCAAGGCCGTGCCCCGCCGGCGGTCGAACCACAGCGAGGCATAGGCCACCATCGGCGCGAACAGCGCCCCATTGCCGAACAGCCCCACGCCCAGCCCGATGCCCACCAGCAGCGACCAGGCCTCGCCCAGCGAAGCAAGCCCCAAGCCCAGCAGGATGGCGAAGCCCCCCAGCATGGCCACCGCCCGCTGCCCGAAGCGCGCCGCCAGCAGCCCGCACATCACGCCCCCCACCCCCGTGCCGAGATAGGCGAGCGAGGTGGCGAGCGAGGGCAAGGACCGTCCGGTGCCGAGATCCTCCGCGATGGGAACGAGGCCGATGACCACCGTCAGCGGCGCGCCGGCCGCGAGCGCGAGCATGGTCGTGGTGGCGAAGGCGATGGTCCAGGAGGCGCGCGTCTCCACGCTGGTCTCGGCAGCATCCGGCATGGGTTCCTCCGGCGACCAGTCTCCGTGCGGGCGGCGCGCGCCGCAAGCCGTCAGGCCGTGACGCCGTATTCCGCGAGTTCCGGCCGCATGGCCTCGATCACGAAGTCCACGAAGGCGGCGGGCGCGTCGAGGTAGAATTCGCGCTCCGAATAGGCGCCCACCATCGCCTCCAGCCCGCGCGCGCCCAGCCAGTCGGCCAGTTCCTGCAAATCCGCGCGCGGCGTGTCGCTCAGGAAGGCGATCTGGGAGCGCAGCTTGTCCTCGTCCCGCGCCGTGGTGGCGCTGCGGCTGAATTGCAGGTCCACATTGGCGCCGGGCTGGCGCAGCCAGATGGCGCGCGCGGTGCGGCGCAGCTCCAGGAAGCCCAGGCATTCGCGCAGCATTTCCACCACCAGTTCGAAATGCGCGGCGTCGAGGCGGTTGGCGACGTGGTTGAACCTCATGCGGCGGGCCTCCTGCGGATGCGCCAGGTGGTGTGGGCATCGCCCCAATCGGCGCGCTCGGGCGTGTCCAGCAGCAGGAAGCGGTCATGGACCTGGAGCATCCCCTCGACCAGGCCCTGCCATCCCTCGAAGACGCAGGGGTGCAGGGGGCCGAGGCCGCGCAGCAGGCGGAAGCCGGTGCGGCGGACCAGCACGGCGGCGCCCTCCCGCGTGATCTCGGCCGCATCGCCCTCCGCCTCGGCCCAGGCGGCGAGCAGGCGGGCGAAGCCCATGGCACCGCCCTCGCCCGCGACACCCAGCCCCTCGGCCGTGGCGTGGAAGGACTGCGCGCCGACGAGGCGGCCCGCGACATTGCCCAGGTGCCGCGCCTCGGCCGGGCCCAGCACCTCCGCGAGGCGCGGCAGGCCGCTGCGGATGTATTCCATGGCGTAGTTGCGCGCGGCCTTGGCCTGGCGTTCCGCGGGCCAGTCGGCCTCGGGCAGGCGCGGGGCGGCGGAGGGGTCGAAGGGGGGCGGGTCCTCGCCGGGGCGGAACAGCAGCCGTTCCTCCGGCGCCAGGTCGCGGTCGTATTCCAGGAAATAGCCGGAAAGCCCGTGCTGCCCGTCCGTGGTCTGCGCCGTGCAGACGAAGCCGAGGCGCGGGTTGCCCAGCGACACCCCGTTCTGCGCGTACCAGCCGCGCAGCATGGCGCGCGAGACCTCGGTCGGGATGCCGCAGATGGATGCGCCCGGATAGACCCAGCGCGGCGGCACGAAGCGCACCCAGGCCTTGCGGTCGCTCTCGCGCATGAACTCGACGGAGACGCCGCCCACCTGGTTGGACAAATAGTGATAGGCCGCCGCCCGCACCGCGTCGGGCAGGTGCGACAGGCCGAGCTTGCCGAGGCTCGCCAGGAATTTCTCGTGGTGCTGGTGGCGGAAGAGGCGGAACACCCATTCGGCGGCGTCCGCGGCGCCGCGCCGGCTGCTGACGGTCAGCATCAGCCCGGTGAAATAGGCGTGGTAGAGCTCCGCCACCGCGGCCCAGCGTTTGTCCTGCATGGCCAGGATGGTCCGGGCGCGCCGAGGCGAAGTCAACGCGGCTGGTCGTGCGGCCGCGTCCATGCCCATCATCCCGGCATGGAGAAAGGCGCCCAATGACCCACAAGCTCGTCCTGATGGAAAACCCCATGAGCCCCGTCGAGATGGCGCGCGACATCCTGCCGCGCGGCTTCGACATGGTGGTGGCCCGCCCCGGCACGCCCGCCTTCACGGAGGCCATGCGCGACGCGGAATTCCTGGTGGGCTTCGCCAGCGCCGGCCTTGACGCCGCCTTCTATGCCGGCGCGCCGAAGCTGCGCCTGCTGCAATTGCTGAGCGCGGGCTATGACCGCTGCGACATCGAGGCCGCGCGCGGGGCCGGCGTGCCCATCAGCACCAATGGCGGCGCCAATGGCAATGCGGTGGCCGAGCACGCGCTGATGCTGATGCTGGCCGTGGGCAAGCGCCTCATCTGGCAGCACCGCACCGTGACCGCCGGCGGCTGGCGCGGCCAGTCCAACGACCAGCCGGGGCTGATCGAACTGCGCGGCCGCACGCTCGGCATCGTGGGGCTGGGCAATATCGGCAAGAAGGTCGCGCGGCTGGCGCGGGCCTTCGGCATGCACGTCATCTACTTCGACCAGGCCCGCCTGACCGAGGAGGCCGAGGACGCGCTGGAGGTCCGCTTCCGCCTGCTGCCGGAAATCCTGGCGCTGTCCGACATCGTCTCGCTGCACGTGCCGCTGACGCCGGCCACGCGCCACATGATCGGCGCGCCCGAACTCGCCGCCATGAAGCCCAGCGCCATCCTGGTGAACACCAGCCGCGGCCCGGTGGTGGACGAGGTTGCGCTGCACGAGGCGCTGGCCATGAACCGCATCGCGGGCGCGGGGCTGGACGTGTTCGACCAGGAGCCGCCCTCGCCCGGGAATCCCCTTTTCACCCTCGACAACGTGGTGCTGACGCCGCACCTGGCCGGCCCCACGGCCGACAATGTGCTGGCCCGCTTCCGCAACGCCTTCGACAATTGCCAGCGCGTGGCGCGGGGGCAGAAGCCCTTCTGGGTGATCCCGGAACTGGCAGGCTAGCGCAGCCTTCACCATGGAGGGGTCTGACCCGCGCAGGTCGCGCTTGACGCGGCCCGCGCGCCGGCACACCCCTCCGCGCATGTCCTTCGACCATCTGCCCGCCCCGCTGCAGGCCGCCCTCTCCGGCCGCGGCTATGCCGAGCCCACCCCCGTCCAGGCCGCCGTGCTCCAGCCGGAGGCGGCGGGGCGTGACCTGCTGGTCTCCGCCCAGACCGGCTCGGGCAAGACCGTCGCCTACGGGCTGGCGCTGGCGCCCGAACTGCTGGGCGAGGCGAAGCACCTGCCCAGCCCCGGCGCGCCGCTCGCCCTCGTCGTGGCGCCGACCCGCGAACTCGCCCTGCAGGTGAAGGCGGAACTGACCTGGCTCTACGCGCCGGCCGGCGCGCGCGTGGTCTCCTGCGTGGGCGGCATGGACCCGGTGGCGGAAAAACGCCTGCTGATGCAGGGCGCGCATATCGTCGTCGGCACGCCAGGCCGCCTGCGCGACCACCTGGAGCGCAACAACCTCCTGCCGGTCGCGCTGCGCGCCGTGGTGCTGGACGAGGCGGACGAGATGCTGGACCTCGGCTTCCGCGAGGACCTGGAAGCCATCCTCGACGAGACGCCCGCCGAACGGCGCACGCTGATGTTCTCGGCCACCGTGCCGCGCGGCATCGCCTCGCTGGCCAAGGGCTACCAGCGCGACGCGCTGCGCATCGAGGCCACCAGCCAGGGCGAGGCGCATGGCGACATCGAATACCGCGCCGCCCTCGTCGCCCCACACGAGCTGGAGCGCGCGGTGGTGAACGTGCTGCGCCTCGAGAACCCGCGCATCGCCATGATCTTCTGCGCCACCCGCGCCACCGTGGCGCGGCTGCGCGGCAACTTGGCGGAGCGTGGCTTCTCCACCGTGGCGCTCTCGGGCGAACTCTCCCAAACCGAGCGGCTGCGCGCCTTGCAAAGCCTGCGCGACGGCCATGCACGCATTTGCGTGGCGACCGACGTGGCCGCGCGCGGCATTGACCTGCCCGACCTCGGCCTCGTCATCCATGCCGAACTCCCGCGCGACCCGGAGACGCTGCTCCACCGCAGCGGCCGCACGGGGCGCGCGGGCCGCAAGGGCGTGAGCCTGCTGCTGGTGCCGCACACCCGCCGGCGCCTGGCCGAGCGCCTGTTGCAGGCGGCGAAGGTGAAGGCGTCCTGGGGGCCGGCGCCCTCGGCCGAGGCCATCCGCGCGCGCGATGCCGAGCGCCTGGCAGAACAGGCCCTGGCGCTGGCCGCCGAGGAACCGGCGGAACAGGACCTGGCCATCGCGCAGCGCCTGCTGGCCGACCCCGCGCTGGCCGGGCGCGGGACGGAAGCGCTGGCCGCCGCCCTGGTGCGCGTGCTGCGCGCGCCGCTGCCAGCGCCCGAGGAACTCTCCGAAATCCAGGACCGGCCCGCCCCGCGCGGCGCCCTCCCGCGCGACCCGCGCCCCACGCCGGAAGAGGGCGGCGGCCAGGGCGTGTGGTTCCGCATGGATGTGGGCCGCGCGCAGAACGCCGATCCGCGCTGGCTGCTGCCCTTCCTCTGCCGCCGCGGCCATGTGACGCGGCAGGAGATTGGCCGCATGCGGATCATGGAGCGCGAGACGCAGTTCGAGGTGGCGCCCTATGCCGCCGCTCGCTTCGCCACCGCCGCCCGCCGCGCCGTGGGCGAGGACGCGAACATCCGCGTCGAACCCATGCAGAACATGGGGCCGGCCACGGGCCGCCCGCCGGGCCGCAAGCCGCCGCCGCGGCGCTGACCCCCTTGCCGCGCCGCCCTGTTTTCCGCAGCGTGGCAACGGTCGGAACGGGCGGTGGGGCGATGGCGAATTCGGCGCTGGTGCTGGGGGCGGGGATGGTGGGCGTGTCGGTCGCGCTGCACCTGCGGCAACGCGGCTGGGATGTCGTGCTGCTGGACCGCGACGGCGCCGGTGAGGGTGCCTCCTTCGGCAATGGCGGGCTGATCCAGCGCGAGGCGGTGTTTCCCCATCCCTTCCCCCGCGACTTTGCCGAAATCCGCCGCATGGCCACCAACCGCACGGTGGAGGTGGCCTATCACCCCGATGCCCTGCCCGGCCTCGCGGCGCCGCTGCTGCGCTACTGGTGGCATTCCGAACCGCGCCGCTACGCCGCCGCCGTGGCGGGGCACTCGGCGCTGATCGCAACCTGCCTCGACGAACACATGGCGCTGGCCCGGGGCACCGAGGCCATGGCGCTGCTGCGCCCCATCGGCTGGATGCGTCTCTACAACGACCAGGCCAAGCTCGACGCCGCGCTGGCCCAGGCCGAGGCGGCGCGGCAGGGTTACGGTGTCAACTACACCCTGCTGGACCGCGCGGCCCTGGCGGCGGCGGAGCCGCATCTGAAGGTGCCGCGCCTGGGCGCGATCCATTTCACCGACCCCATCTCGGTCAGTGACCCGCACGCGCTCACGCTGTCCTACCTGCGGCGCTTCGAGGCGGCGGGCGGCCGCTTTGCGCGCGGCGATGCCGCCACGCTGCAACGCACGGGCGCCGGCTGGCGCGCGGGCGGCGAGGAGGCGGCGCATGTGGTGGTGGCGCTGGGCGCCGCGGCGGGACAGATCACGCGCAAGCTGGGCTACGCGCCGCCGCTCTTCGGCAAGCGCGGCTATCACCGGCATTTCCGGATGGAAGGCAACGCGGTGCTGAACCGCCCCATCCTGGACGTGGGCAGCGGCTTCCTCCTCGCGCCCATGCGGGCCGGCGTGCGGCTGACCACGGGGGCCGAATTCACCCGCGACATGGCCCCGCCCACGCCCGTGCAGCTCGCCCGCGCCGAGCCCATCGCGCGCGGCCTGCTGCCGCTGTCCGATGCGGTGGAGGAAACGCCCTGGATGGGCGTGCGCCCCTGCACGCCCGACATGCTGCCCGTCATCGGCCCGATGCCCGGACAGCCGAACGCCTGGTGCGCCTTCGGACACGCGCACCAGGGCTTCACGCTCGGCCCCAGCACGGGGCGGTTGCTGGCGGAGATGATGACGGGCGAGGCGCCCTACCTGGACCCCTCGCCCTACAGCCCCGGCCGCTTCTAGCGATACAGCCGCACGCCGTCCCAGCCGCGCTGCCGGCCGACCTCGGCGACATTGGCACGCTCATAGCGGGGCAGTTGTTCGAGCTGCTGGCGCGTCAGGTTCATCTCGGCACGCTCGCCATTGATGCTGATGTTCTCGATCGGCACCACGGCCTGGCGGCTGCCGATGCCCAGGAACCCACCCCATTCGACCACGGCGGCGCGCACGACGCCCTGGTTGTCCACAAGAAGATTCTCTACCTCGCCCGCATCGCGGCCATTGGCGCCGACGACATTGGTGCCGACCAGGCTGGACACCTCCTCAACCGTCACGCCGGGCGCGGGCTGCGGCTGGGCTTGCGCCTGGCGGGGTTGGGGCTGCCGGGGCTGGGCGGGCTGTTCCGCCTCAGCCTGGCGCTCATGCCGCACCGTGGCCTCGCCCTGCTGCTCATAGCGGATCTGCGGCTGGCCCTCGGCCTGCCGCACGATCACGCGCGGCTCCGCGCGCTGCACCTGCACGCGCGGCTGGCCTTCGGAGACACGCACCTGCGGCTGCGCGGCTTCCGAGACGGCCACGCGCGGCTGCTCCTGCTGCACCTGCACCTGCGGATCGGGCATCTGCACCGTCACCTGCGGCGCGGGCTGGCGCACGATGATCTCGGGCTGCGGCACGATGACGGTGATGACGGGTTCCGGCTGGGTCACGGTCACCTGCGGCGGCGGCTGCGTGACCTGCAGCTGCGCCGTCGGCTGCTCCACGACCACCGCGGATTCGCGGGCGCCCTGCTGTGCCTGGGCCTGCCCCTGTGCAGGCTGCCCGCCCGCCAGCTGCGCGCGAACCACCGGGATGACGCCCTGGAGGTTCTGGATGGCTGTCCGCGCCTGCTGCGCGTTGACATTGTCACCCTGCAGCACCTGCTGGGCCGCCGCGACGTGCTGCTGGGCCAGGCGGTAGCCCTGCTCGCGCCGCTGCACCTCGGGCACCTGCGCCATGGCCTGCTGCACCTGCTGCACGGCCTGGCGGGCCTGCTGCACGGCCTGCGGTTGCGCGGTGCCGGCCCCCATGCCGCCAAACTGTTCCTGCGCCTGCTGGAGACGCTGCTCGGCCTGCTGCAACTGCTGGGCGGCCTGCTGCTGCGCCTGGCCCTGTTGAGCCTGGCCAGCGCGCGGTTGGGCTTGCTGGGCCTCGGCCATGCCGGCGATGCCAAGGGCGAGCGTGGCGCCCATGGCCGCCGTGGCGAGCAGGCGGGCACGTCCAGGGCGTTGGGGGGAGATCACGTGGGTCATGTTCTGCGTCCTCTCTTGCAGGGGCGTAGCGCCGACGCGCCGGCCCCGGTTGCGGTATCGGGACAAGCCATTCGTCTTGGATGGCCGGGCGGGGGATGGTCCCGCCCGGCCGCTCTTTCGCCTCAGTCCGAAGCGGGCTGCGGGATCACCGCGCCGGTATTGCCATCAATGCGGACGCGCATCTCGCGGTCGTCGCGCTTCGCGCGGGCGGTGATGCTGTCGCCGTCGCGGGACACGTCGCGGATCTCGGAGAAGCCGCGCTGCTCCAGCAGATGGCGGGCCTGGTCCTCGTTCAGCCGCGCCTCGTCCTGCACCTGACCGGTGCGGGCATGGACCCGCAGGTCCTCGACGTCGCGGCCATAGCGCTTGGCCTCGCTCACCTTGAAGTGGTCGCCATCGCGCTCGATGCCACTGATGTCGGAGTAGCCGCGGGCGGAGAGCACGCCACGGATCTGCTGCTCGTTCATCATGGCCTGCTGGCCGGAAGCGGCACGCCCCTGGCTGCCCGGCGTGGTCGCACCGCCCAGCGTGCCGGCGCGCGCGTCGGGCGAGGTCGGGCCGCGCTGCGTGCCAGCCTGGCCGGCGCCCGGCGCGGTGGTGCCGCCTTGCGCCATGGTCCCACCCGCGGCGCTGCCGGGGGCGTTCGGGTTCACACCCTGCGCGAGAGGCGCGCCGGCGATGCCGATGGCGAAGATGCCCGCGAGCGCGGTGGTGGTGATGAAGTGCTTCTTCATAATGACTGTTCTCCTCGAGACAGGTGTTGTTGTGCGGCCCGGAGGCCGCAGTTTTCCCTCCGCGCCTGGTGGCGCGTTGGTGCACGGGTCCCTTGGTCTTGGGGTGGGCGTCGCCGTCATCGGCCGAGGCCCCCGCTCCGGTGCCGCCGCGTGGGCGGCCCGTGCTGAACCAACCCGCGAGCGGCGTGCGGGTTCCGAAAAAACGCCCGAATTGTGTCGAAGAGAACTTGCGCGGGGCCTTGGCGGCCCCGCGCGCAACTCAGCCGATGCGAACCACCAGCTTGCCGAAGTTTTCGCCCTGCAGAAGGCCGATGAAGGCGCGCGGCGCGGCGGCCAGGCCCTCGGCCACATCCTCGCGCCAGCGCATGCGGCCCTGGGCGATCAGCGGCGTCATCTCGGCCAGGAAGGCGCCGTAGCGGGGCCAGCCCGTGTCACTGACGATGAAGCCCTGGATACGAAGCCGCTTGCGCACCACCGGGCCGAGATTGGGGCCGGGCGGCGCGCCGGCCGCATCGGCACCGGGCGCGATGTTGTACTGCGCGATCATCCCGCACATCACCATCCGGCCGAAGTCGTTGAAGCGGGGGAAGACCGCCTCCTGCACATGGCCGCCGACATTCTCCCAATACACGTCAATGCCATCCGGGCAGGCGGCGTCGAGCTGCGGGTTCAGCGGCTGGCGGTGGTCGAGGCAGGCGTCGAAGCCCAGCTCCTTCACCACGAAATCACACTTGGCCTGGCCACCCGCGATGCCCACCACGCGGCAGCCGCGCGCCTTGGCGAGCTGCCCCACCACCTGGCCCACGGCGCCGGAGGCGGCACTGACCACCACCGTTTCGCCCGCCTTGGGCGTGCCGATATCCTCAAGGCCCACCCAGGCCGTCAGCCCGGGCATGCCCAGCAGGCCGAGATAGGCCGAGAGCGGCGCCACCGAGGTGTCCACCTTCCGCAGCCGCGCCGCGTCCATCACGCAGAAGCGCTGCCAGCCCTGCCCGCCCATCACCAGATCGCCGGGCTGGAAGGCCGGGTCGTGGGAGGCGACCACCTCGCCCACCGTGGCCCCTTCCATGACGGCGCCGAGGTCCACGGGCTTGGCGTAGCTCTTCGCGTCGCTCATCCGCCCGCGCATATAGGGGTCGAGGCTGAGGAAATGCGCGCGGACCAGCACCTGGCCCGGGCCGGGCGTGGGGGCGGCGGTTTCCACCACCTCGAAATCCTCGGGCACGGGGGCGCCCTGGGGGCGGCGGCGCAGCAGGACCTGCAGGTTCTTATCGGTCATTCGGAACATCCTTCATCCATCAGCAGGCGGCGCACGGCGTCTTCCTGCACCGAGGAATCGGTGAAGCACTCGCCGGCGCCGCGCAGCAGCACGAAGCGCATCGCGCCCTCGCGTGCCTTCTTGTCGGCCTTCATCCGCGCGATCAGCCGCTCGGCGGAAAAGCCGCGCGACAGGGAGGCGATGCGCGCGGGCAGCCCCACCTCGCGCAGGTGTTCGCGCACGCGGCCGGGCCATTCCTGGCTGCACAGCCCCATGCGCGCGGAGATCTCGGCGGCGAGGCCGAGGCCCACCGCCACCGCCTCGCCATGCAGCAATTCGCCGCCATAGCCGCATTCGGCCTCCAGCGCGTGGCCGAAGGTGTGGCCGAGGTTGAGCAGCGCGCGGCCGCCCTCGGGCTTCGTCTCGAACTCATCGTCCACGACCACGCCCGCCTTGAGGCGGCAGCTTTCCAGCACGGCATGGGTCAGCGCCTCGGCGTCGCCCTGCATGGCGGCGGCACCATTGGCCTCGCACCAATCCCAGAGCGGGCCTTGCAGCAGCCCGTGCTTCGCCACCTCCGCCCAGCCCGCGCGCAATTCGCGCGGCGGCAGGGTGGCCAGCGTGGCGGTATCAGCCAGCACCAGCTTCGGCTGGTGGAAGGCGCCGACCAGGTTCTTGCCGTGCGACGTGTTGATGCCGGTCTTGCCGCCCACCGAACTGTCCACCTGCGCGAGCAGCGTGGTGGGGCATTGCACGAAGGGCAGGCCGCGCAGCACGGAGGCCGCGGCGAAGCCCGCGAGATCCCCCACCACGCCACCACCGAGTGCGATCACCACCAGCCGCCGGTCCGCGCGCGCGGACAAGATGGCATCCACCACACGTTCATATTCGGCGAAGGATTTGCTGGCCTCGCCCGGCGGCACCAGGATTTCGGCGGCGAGCTGGATGCCGCCATCCGCCAGCCCCTCGCGCAGCGCGGGCAAATGCAGCGGCCCCACGGCGGCATCGCTCACCACCACGGCGCGCCGGCCTTCCACCCGCTGCGCGATCTCGGCGCCCGCGCGCCGCAGCAGGCCGGGGCCGATCAGGATGTCATAGGTGCCGCGCGCCAGCGCCACCTGCATGCGCGCGGGCGGGCGGTGCGCGCCGATGGCCTCGGCCAGGCGGCGCGTGGTGGTCTCGGGGTTCTCGTCGGTGCAGAGCAAGGTGATGTCGGCCTCGGCATAGCTCGGGTGGCGTTGCGCCATCAGGCGTTCCAGCACCGCGCGCGGGTCGGCGTTCTGGAACATGGGGCGGTGCTCCCGCCCCGCCACGCGGCGCAGCAGGACGGAGAGGCGGCATTTCAGCCAGACGGAGAGCGCACCCGCCTCGCGCACCGCCGCGCGCGTGACGGGGTCCACCCAGGCGCCGCCGCCGGTGGCCAGCACGATGGGTTCGGGCCGCGCCAGCAGCCGCGCGATGACGCGGCGCTCGCCCTCGCGGAAATGCGCCTCGCCATAGCGGGCGAAGATCTCCGTGATGGGGATGCCGGCGGCTTGCTCGATCTCCGAATCGGCGTCGAGGAAGGGCATGCCCCAGCGCGCCGCCAGGCGTTTGCCGATGGAGGACTTGCCGGCACCGGGCATGCCCACCAGCACGATGCTGCGCGCGGGCGGCGTTTCGGGAAAAGGGCTCAGGGGGGCGAGGTTGCGTGACACGGCGACGGAAGGTAGCACACGGGCCTGTTCGCGCGAGGGGACGCACCGACCATCATGTTCCGCCGCCCCATCCTGACCCTGATCCTGCTGCTTCTGCTGGGTGCCGCGGGGGCCACGCTGTGGTTCGCCGCCTTCCCCCCGCCGGTGACACCGACCGCGGTGGAGCGCATCATCCCGAATGATCGCTTCCAGGTGAGGTAGCGTGTCCGGCGCGCTGCTCGAGGCCTTCCTGGAGATGATGGCGGCCGAGCGCGGCGCCGCCCGCAACACCACAGATGCCTATCGCCGCGACCTGGAGGATGCGCTGGTGGCCCTCGGCGGCGACCTCGCCACGGCCGATCCCGATTCGCTGCGTCAGTATCTGCGCGGCCTGGCGGCCATCGGCCTTTCGCCCCGCACCCAGGCGCGGCGGCTTTCCGCGCTGCGGCAATTCTTCCGTTTCCTGGCGCGCGAGGGCCACCGCGCCGACGACCCGACCGAGCTGCTGGACAGCCCCAAGCTGCCCGCCCCCCTCCCCCGCGCCCTGACGGAGGCCGAGGTGCAGGCCCTGCTGGCCGGCGCCGAGACCCTGCCCGGCGAGAAGGCCGCGCTGGCGGTCGCGGCCATCGAGATGATCTATGCCTCCGGCCTGCGTGTGTCGGAGCTGGTGACGCTGCCCGCCGGCGCGCTGCGCGAGGACACGCCGCTGGTCATGGTGCGCGGCAAGGGGGGGCGGGAACGCCTGGTTCCCCTCTCCCGCCGCGCGAAGGAGGCGGCGGCCCAGGCGCGGGCGGGGCTGGTGGAACGCACCCGGAGCAAGCCGCGCACTGGCCGTTACCTGCTGCCCTCGCGCGGGGCCAATGGCCACATGACGCGGCAGAGCGTGGGGCTGCTGCTGAAGCAGGCGGCCGAGGCGGCGGGGCTCGATCCCGAACGCGTCAGCCCGCACGTGCTGCGCCATTCCTTCGCCACGCACCTGCTGGCGCGCGGCGCCGATCTTCGCAGCCTGCAAATGCTGCTGGGCCATGCCGACATCGCCACCACGCAGATCTACACGCGCGTGATGGAGGAAAAGCTGCGGGCGGTGCTGGCCGAGCACCACCCGCTGTCCCGCGCGGGAACCTCTTAGGCGCGCACCTGCCGCAGGAACTCGGACGCCTTGCCGCGCAGCGAACCCGCCTGCTCCGCCAGGTCGTTGGCCGCTTCCAGCACATGGCCGGCCGCACCGCCCGTCTCGTTCGAGACGCGGCGCACATCCTCGATGCGGCGCGCGACCACGGCCGTGCCATCGGCCACCAGCGTGGCGCTGCGGGCGATTTCGCGCGTGGCGGCCCCCTGCTCCTCCACCGCGGCGGCGATGGCGGCCGTCACCTCGTTCATGCGCTCGATGGTGGTGGTGATGGAGCGCAGCGCCATCACCGCCTGTTCCGTCGTGCCCTGGATGCCGCCGATCTGGGCCGCAATCTCCTCGGTCGCCTTGGCGGTCTGGGCGGCGAGGTTCTTCACCTCGCTGGCCACCACGGCGAAGCCCTTCCCGGCCTCGCCCGCGCGCGCCGCCTCGATCGTGGCGTTCAGCGCCAGCAGGTTGGTCTGCCCCGCGATGTCGCTGATCAGGCGCACCACATCGCCGATGCGCTGCGCGGCCTGGGCCAGGCCCTGCACCGTGCCGTCGGTGGCCCGCGCCTCCTCGGCCGCGCTGCGCGCCACCTGCGCGCCTTCCGACACCTGGCGCGTGATCTCGGCGACCGAAGCCGCCAGTTCCTCGGCGCTGGCGGCCACGGCCTGCACATCGGCGCCGGCGCGGGCCGAGGCCTCGGCCACCGCCTCCGCCTCGCGGCCCGACAGCGCCGCCGCCTGGGTCAACCCGTTGGCGGAGCTTTGCATCTGGCCCGCCGCGTTCGCCACGGCATCCACGACGCCGCCCACCTCGGCCTCGAAATTGTCGGCGAGGCGCGCCTGGGCCGTCACCAGCTGCCAGGTCACCATGGGGCCCATGTAGCGCCCATCGCGGTCGCGGATGGCGGTGGCGTTCAGTTCCATCACCTCGCCGCCCAGGCTGATGCGGGTGCGGTGCGGCAGGTGGCGGTCATCGGCCATCATGTCGCGCTGATGCGCGGGGTTCTTGTGGAAGATGTCCATGCTGGCGCCGATCAGCCCATCGGCCTTCACCGGCAGCACGTGCTCGACCGTGCGGATCACGCCCACGGCCGCCGGATTCACATAGGTGATGCGGAAGTCGTTCTGGGGGTCGGCCGTCATGACGCCCAGGTTCATCTGTTCCAGCATCTGGCCCTGGGCGAAGGCCTTGCGGACCTCGCCGCGCAGCCCTTCGAGTGCCACGGCGATGCGGCCGATCTCGTCCTGGCGGTCCTGGTGCGGCACGGGGGCCGAGGTGTCACCCGCCGCGATGTCGCGGATGGCGCCGGCCAGCCGCGCCAGCGGCGTGGCGATGGCCCGCGTGGTGAGGAAGGCGAAGGCCAGCATGAAGGCCACGATGACGCCGCCCGTCACCACCACCACCTGTTGCAGCACGGAGGCGCTGTGCATGGCCTGCGCCGCCAGGTCCTCGCTGCTGGCGCGCAGCGCCGAACCGGCGGTGTCCAGCGTGCCCATCAGCGCCTCGCGCGCCGGGGCCAGGCGTTCGGCCTGGATGGCCTCGATCTCCGCGTTGCGGGTGGCAAGCGCCTCGGCCGCGCTGGCCACGGCGGTGCCGGCATTGGTCAGGCGTTCCGCCTCGAAGCGCATGCTCTCGGGCGCCTGGGACACGAATCGCCGCCCATGCACGCGTGACTGCGCGGCCGCGCGCCGCAGCCGGGTGAGCGCCGACGCATCCCCGGTGGCGAGGTAGCGCTGGGCGCTGAGCCGCGTGTCGTTCACCGCCTGCACATAGGTGTTCAGCGTGTCGCGCAGCTCCTCGCGCTGCTCGCCCTCGGCGGCGAACTGGACATTGGCATTGGCGGATTCCACCGCGTGGTCGAAATCAGGCTGGCGGGCGAAGAATTCGCCGTCGCGCGTGGTCAGCAGCGCGGCGCGCGCCTGCACCAGGGCGGCGGCCTGCGCTTCCATCTCGCGCAGCCGGGCCTCGGCGGCGGAAAGCGCCGACAGGACGGTGGCGCCAGCCGTGCCCGCGCGGTCCCGCGCGGCACCCAGCGCGGCCGCGGCATCGGCCATGGCCCGGCGCTGGGCCTCGGCCTCGCGCTCCAGCTCGGCCGGCGACTGGGCCAGGACCACGCCACGCTCATGGCTGTAGGCACGCCAGACCTGCTGGCCCACCTCGATGGAATACTGCCGTGCCTCGCTGCCCTGCCTGGCCTCGCCATTGGCGCTTTCCAGCTGGTAGGCCTGGAACATCACGGCCGCGGCCAGGGCCGTCAGCAATGTGATGGTCATGCCCGCACTGATGGACAATTTCGTCGCGACACGCAGGTTGTTGAACAGACGCATGGGTTTTCCTCGCAGGCCGATCCGCCCCGAGAATGAGCCGTGGCACTTAAGCGAGGATGAACACCGCCCCCCTCGACACGCACGGCGGCCCCGCCCAACTTGCGGCCACAACCGGAGGCCCCCGCCATGATGTTCGATTTCGAGAAGATGTCCCCCGCCGACTGCTACAAGCTGGTGGTCAGCACCGTCGTGCCCCGCCCCATCGCCTGGGTCGTCACGCAGGATGCGGCGGGCGTGGTGAACGCCGCCCCCTATTCCTTCTTCAATGCCTTTTCCTCGAACCCCGTGGTGGTCGGCATCGGCTGCGGGCCGCGGCCGGAGGGCAGCCCCAAGGACACGCTGGCCAACATCAAGGCCACCGGCCAGTTCGTCGTCTGCCTCGTGCCCTTCTCGCACCTTGAACACATGAACATCACGGCCACCGACTTCGCCCCGGGCGTGGACGAGCTGGCCGAGGCGGAACTGACCCAGGTGCCCTCCTCCAAGGTGAAGCCGCCGCGCATCGGCGAAAGCCCCGTGGCGCTGGAATGCGAGACCTTCCAGCTGGTCGAGGCCGGTGAGCACACCATCGTGCTCGGCCGCGTGGTCGGCATGCATGTGCGCGACGACGCGGTGATGGACGCCCAGCGCCATTACATTGACACCCCCAAGCTCGACCTCGTGGGCCGCATGCATGGCCGTGGCTGGTATGCCCGCACCACGGACCGGGTGGAGGTGCCCCGCCTGACCATGGCGGAATGGGAAGCCCGCAAGAAGAAGGGCTGATCGTCCCCAGGGGCATGCCAGGGGGCATGCCAAGGGGCATGGCGGGGGCCGCCGCCTTCGGGTAAGGCTGCGTGAGATGAGAATGCCTCGCACCTTCCCATGAGCGCAACGACGGCTTCCGCCGCGCACCCGCGCGGCCGGCGCATCCCTGCCTGGGCGCGGCTGACGCTGCTGGCGGCGCTGGTGCTGGCCATGCCCATCGGCGCGGTGCTGGCGGCGGCCATCACCCCGGCTGGCGAGGTGTGGCGGCACATCGCCACCACCTTCCTGCCCGAGATGCTGGCCACCACCCTCGCCCTCGGGGTGCTGGTCACGCTGATGGCCGGCAGCGCGGGGGCCATCACCGCCTGGCTGGTCACCTGCTGCCGCTTTCCAGGCCACCGGGTGCTGGAGGTGGCGCTGCTGCTGCCGCTGGCCATGCCGGCCTATGTGGCCGGCTATGCCTGGACCTGGCTGATGGACGTGGCGGGGCCCGTGCAGGTGACGGTCCGCGACGTGACGGGCCTGCGCTTCGGCGAATATTGGTTCCCCGAGATGCGCAGCCTGGAGGGGGCGGCCGTCGTCCTCTCCATGGTGCTCTACCCCTATGTCTACCTGCTGTGCCGCGCGGCCTTCCTCGCGCAGTCCACCTGCCTCGTGGAGGTGTCACGCACGCTGGGCCATTCGCTGGGGCGGGTGTTCTGGCATGTGGCGCTGCCGCTGGCGCGGCCGGCGCTGGCCGCCGGTGTCGCGCTGGTGCTGATGGAGACCTTCGCCGATTTCGGCACGGTGCAGTATTTCGGCCTGCGCACCTTCACCACCGGCATCTACGAGGCCTGGTTCGGCATGGCCGACCGGGGCGCCGCCAGCCAATTGGCCGCCGTGCTGCTGCTCTGCGTGGGCCTGCTGCTGGCGCTGGAACACGCGAGCCGCGGCGGCCGCCGCTTCCACCCCATGACCACGCGCCACGCCCCTTTCCAGCCCGTGACGCTGCGCGGCGCCAAGGCGGCGCTGGCCCTGCTGGCCTGCCTGCTGCCGCTGGCGCTGGGCTTCGTGGTGCCGGCGGGCGCGCTGTTCGCCCTGATGCTGGAGGTGGGCGACCCGCTGGCGCCGCACCGCTTCCTGCCCTTCCTGCTGAACTCGCTCACGCTTGCCTCCATCACCGCCTTCCTGGCCGTGCTCATCGCGGCCTGGCTGGCCTGGGCGGCGCGGCTGCATCCGGGGCGGGGGCAGCGCGTGGCGAACCGCGTGGTGTCGCTCGGCTATGCCGTGCCGGGCTCGGTCATCGCGGTGGGCGTGCTGGTGCCCTTCGGCCTGTTCGACAACGCGCTGGATGGCTGGATGCGGGCCAGCTTCGGCATCAGCACCGGGCTGCTGCTGTCGGGCACCATCGTCGCACTCGTCTTCGCCTATCTGTCCCGCTTCCTGGGGGTGGCCCTGCAGGCGGTGGAGAGCGGGCTGACGCGCCTCAAGCCCTCCTTCCAGATGGCCGCGCGCTCGCTCGGCTGCGGGCCGGGCGAGGCGGTGCGGCGGGTGGAGCTGCCGCTCTCGCGCGGGGCATTGTTCACCGCGGCCATCCTGGTCTTCGTGGACACGATGAAGGAGCTGCCGGCCACGCTGATCGTCCGGCCCTTCGACTTCGACACGCTGGCGGTGCGCGTCTACAACCTCGCCTCCGACGAGCGGCTGGCGGAGGCCAGCACCTCCGCGCTGCTCATCGTGGTGGCGGGGCTGCTGCCCGTGGTGGCGCTGACGCGGGCGATGCGGCGGCGATAGCGTCCGCCGGCCCGGGCGACGCCATCGCCGCGCCAACGCGCAACCGCGCCAGCGCGATCACCGCCCGCGCCTCGCGCGTCAGCGCATAGCCTTCCAGCGCCTCCGGGCGCGCCCAGGCCACCGCGTCCACGTCATCGCCGGGCCGTGCCTCGCCACCCGTCCACTCGCCGCAGAAATCCACGATGGTGTAGTGGTAGCGCACGGCGCCGGCCTCATCGCGCGTCACGGCGTCAATCACATCGGCCAGCAGCAGGGGGCCGACCTCGATGCCCGTCTCCTCCAGCAACTCGCGCCGCGCCGCCTCCTGCGCCGTCTCGCCCAGGTGCTGCGCGCCGCCGGGCAGCGACCAGGAACCCAGGCGCGGCGGCTTGCCACGGCGGACCAGCAGCACCTCCTCGCCCCGGAAGGCGATGACGCCGATGCCGATCCAGGGGCGGTCCGGATATTCGCGGCTCATCAGGGCAACAGGTCCGCGAGCCGGGGGAGCAGCGCCTTCTCCTTCCACTCGCCCACCTGGTAGGCCCAGCCCTGCCAGCGCGCGTGCAGCGCCTGGGCCTCGGGGCCGCCATCGGCGCGCAGCACCAGCCAGAGCTGGCCATCCAATAGGCGCGGCCAGGCGGTGATGTTCACCTCGTCGGTGTAGGTGAAGCGCGCCTCGCCCAGCGCCTCGCCTTGCAGGGCGGTGGCGGGGCGGACATCGGTGAAGGTCAGCAGGTCGAAGGCGCGGCCCACATCCTCCAGCGCCGCGGGGGCGGTGCCTGGGGCGTCCGCTGGCGCCACCACGCGCAGCGGCGCGTCCACCTCGCCCGCGCGTTCCAGCACCAGCGGCGCCTCGCCCGTGCGGTTGATCTCGACGCGGCGCAGGCGGTCGGGCGCCAGCATCGCGATCTCGCGGTCCACCCAGAGATGCGGGTCGGCATCGGGCACCACGCGGCCCTCGGCCAGCCAGGAACGTGCCTCGCCCTCACGGCGGAGGAAGATGGCGTCCGGCACCTGCGCCTGGGGGCGGCTGCGGCGCGTGCCGAGGATCACGTCCAGGATCACGGCGCCCTGCGCGTCCAGCACCCGCAGCCGGGTGGCGGTGCTGCCGGGCGTCGTCGGGTCGTCCACGCCGAGGCGCGCGTGCAGGGCCGGGTCGCTGGTGCGTTCCTCGACGAGGCGCAGCTCCGCCAACCCGCCCAGCAATTCGCGCAGCTTGGGCAGGCGCGCCGGATAGCTGGACAATTCCTCCACCCCCCAGCCCTCGCCCGCGCGGAGAAGGGTGCTGCGCTCGGCGTGGCGAATGATCTCCACGCGGGCCGCCTGGGCCAGCCGCGCGGCAAGGTCGGGGAAGGCCGGCGCGCCGGGTGTGAACCGGCCCGGCCGCTCACCCGCGGGCGCCAGCAGGATGGCGGCCGCCACGGCCACCGCCCCCAGTCCGCCGACGACAATCACGCTGCGCCGGCGCATCACGCGCGCGCCCCCGCAAGATGGCCCATCATGCGCGCGCCCTCGCGAGCCTCCATCATGCGCGCGCCGCCGCGAGCCTCCATCATGCGCGCGCCGCCGCGCGACGCCGCGCGCGCAGGAAGCCCAGCACGATGGCGAGCACCGTCAGCAGCAGCGGCACGGCCAGGATGTTCAGCAGGCGCAGGTTGCGGTCCAGCGCCTCGATGTCGCGCCGCAGTTCGAGTTGCACGGCGCGCAGCTGCCTTCGCGTGGCCGCGATCTCCTCGCGCGCGCGTTCGATCTCGGCGCGCTGCGCCTCCGTGATGACCACCTGGTTGGTGTTGCGGGCCCCCTCGCCCGGCGTGCCTTGCCGCAATTCGCGCAGGCGGCGCTCCGTGGCCTGGAGGCGTTCGGTCAATTGCCGCTCGGTCTGGCGGAACTGCGCGTCGGCGCGGCGGCGAATGTCCTCCACCACCTCGAAGGGCCGCTGGCTTTCGCCCCGCGAACGCAGCCCGATCATCCCATCGCTGCCTGAGAGGCTGTCAGCCAGGTTCACCACGAAGGGCCCGTTGTTGGAGAAGGGCGCGATGGATTGCTGCCCGAAGAATTCCTGCACGCGCACCCAGAAACGGTCCTCCAGGATGTCGCTGTCATGGATGACGACGAGGTTCGCCGGCCCATTGCTGCGGGCCAGATGGGCGGGGAAGTCCGCGGGCCGCGTGGCGCCCTCCGGCAGCGCGGGCGGCCCATCCTGGAAGGCCGAGAGCAAATTGCCCCGCACCCGCGCCGCGATCACCCGGCGTTCCCCATCCGCCCGGAACTCGGCGAGGATGCGCGTGGGTGAAGGCTCGCGCCGCACCCGCGCCGCATCCAGCAGCATGGACTGCGCGGAGCTGGTCAGCAGCGGGGTGAACTCGATGCCCGCGCCCTCCCGCGCGCGCAAATGCCCGGCGGAGGCCACGCTTACCTGCTCCAACAGCGCGGTGGATTGTTCCTCGCGGTTCAGGCTGTCGCCCTGGAGGTTGAACCACGCCACGTAGTCCACCGCCTGCACGCGCTCATTGGGGCCCGCGCGCACGCGCCAGGCGCCGCGCAGGTCGAGCACCACCTGGTCGGCCGGCGCCTCCACGCCCCAGGCTTCCAGCAGCCGGTCGAGGCGCGAGGCGGTGTCGGTGGGCGGGCCGCCGGTGGGGCCGGGGCGCGTCGCCTGCATCTCGCTGTGCGGATCAATCATCACGATCAGCCGCCCGCCGCGCATGACGAACTGGTCCACGGCGTATTGCGCGGCGTCCGGCAGGCCCTGCGGATGGGCCAGCAGCAGCACCTGCACCTCGGGCGGGATGGCCTGCACGTCATAGCCCAGGTCCTGCACCGTATAGGCCTCCCGCAGCTGGCGGATCACGACCTGGGGCTGCGCGAGCTGCGGCTGGCGCATCATCATCGCGCGCGGGTCGCCGGAAAGTGGCAGCGGCGAGAGCACGCCCAGCACCGGCTTCTCGGGGTTCGACAGCTCAAAGACCAGCCGCGTCAGATCGGCTTCGAGAAAGCGTTCGCGCTCAGGCTGGAAGAAGGGGATGGCCCGTTCCGTGTCCACGAGGTTGGCGCCCGCCACGCCGAAGAACACCTGCTCGCCGCCCTGGTCCAGCGGCACGCCCTGCAGGCCCAGCGCGATGGCGCGGTCCTCGGTCTCCGAAAACGGCTCGGGGTCGTAGAGTTCCAGGCGCACCATCCCGCGCGAGGCCGCCACATATTCGCGCAGCATGTCGCGCACGCGCTCGGCATAGGCGCCGTATTGCGGGATCTCGGCGCCCAGGCGGCGCGAGTAGAAGAAGCGCAGCGTGACAGGGTCGCGCAGGCCTTCCAGCACCTGCCGCGTGCCGGGTGAGAGGGTGTAGAGGCGGTTTTCCGTGAGATCGAGGCGCGCGGAGGACAGCAGCCGGTCCGCCAGCAGGTTCACGCCCACGGCCAGCAGCAGCGCGGCCAGCACGCCCAGCGTCGAGAAGGCAAGACGGGTGCGGCGCATCAATCGGCCTTCCTGTGTTCGAGGATGGCGGCGTTCAGCAGCAGCCAGACCGCGATGAAGCTCGCGAAGAAGATCACGTCGCGCGCCGCGATGACGCCGCGCGCGAAGCCCGCGAAGCGTTCGGCCACGGAAAGCCCCCGCGCCACCTCGGCCAGCCAGGGCAGGTTGGCCGAGAGGAACTCGGTGACGATGGTCGAGCCCGCGGCGGCGAAGAGGAAACACCCCGCCACAGCCAGCACGAAGGCGATGACCTGGTTGCGCGTCATCGCCGAGATGGCCGCCCCCACCGCCAGATAGGCCCCCGCCACCATCAGGCAGCCCAGGTATCCGGTCAGGATCACGCCATTGTCCGGCTCGCCCAGGTAGTTGACCGTCAGCACCAGCGGGAAGGTCAGCGCCAGCGCCACCGCGCAGAAGGCCCAGGCGGCGAGGAATTTCCCCACCACCGCCTGCCCCGCCGTGATGGGCAGCGTCAGCAGCAGTTCGACGGTGCCCAGCCGCCGTTCCTCCGCCCAGAGCCGCATGGTGAGTGCCGGCACCAGGAAGAGGAACAGCCAGGGCACGAAGTTGAAGAAGGGCAGCAAATCGGCCTGGCCGCGCGCGAAGAAGCCGCCCACCGTGAAGGTCAGCGTGCCCGACATCACCAGGAAGATCACGATGAAGACGGTGGCGACGGGGGTGGCGAAATAGGCGGCGAATTCGCGCCGCGCGACGGCGAGCATGGCCCTCATGCCGCTTCCCTCATGGTGAGTTCCCGGAACACCTCGTCCAGGCTGCGGCCATCGGCCACGAGCGCGGCGGGCGTCGCATCGGCCAGCACGCGGCCGCGCGCGATGATGATGGCCCGCGTGCACAGCGCGCCCACTTCTTCGAGGATATGCGTCGAGATGATGATGGCCTTCTGCGGCGCCATCTCGCGGATCAGCGCGCGCACCTCGTGCTTCTGGTTGGGGTCGAGCCCGTCCGTCGGCTCATCCAGCACCAGCACCGGCGGGTCATGCAACAGGGATTGCGCGAGGCCCACGCGGCGCTTGAAGCCCTTGGAGAGCGTCTCGATGGGTTGCAGCCGCACGCCTTCCAGCTGGGTCAGCGCCATGGCGCGGCTGACCTCGGCGCGGCCCACGCCCCGGATGCGGGCGCAGAACCGGAGAAAATCCTCCACGGCCATTTCCGGGTAGGTGGGCGCGCCCTCCGGCAGGAAGCCCAGATGGCGCTTGGCGGCCACGGGGCGTTCCACCACATCCTCGCCGCAGATTCGCGCGGTGCCTTCGCTGGGCAGCATGAAGCCCGCCAGCATCCGCATGGTGGTGGACTTGCCGGCGCCATTGGGGCCGAGGAAGCCCACCACCTCGCCACGCGCCACGTTGAAGGACACGCCGTCCACGGCGGTGAAGCCGCCAAAGCGCTTCGTCAGGCCCTCGATCTCGATCAGCGCGGTCACGATGCCCCCCCAGGAGTTCCGGGGGCCGATTTAAAAGCCTGGGCCGGCAATGCAACCCATGCGGCCGGCGCGCCAGCGGGTCCTGCCCCCCCCCTTCGCCAGGCGACATCACCGCGCCGGAACTCCCCGAGCGCTTGCAGGCCCTGGGCATCCCGACATGATGGTAGCGGGCACAGGCTGCTTCCAGGCCGGCGCGATCACTGCCCTGCGCCGCAGCTTCGGACAGACCGGAATATCGAGTTAGTTTCGCGCGTTCACCGTGGCAACGGCCAAGTCACAAATGCGCGCGATCAGCCTGCCCTCATCAATAAAGCGGAAGTTGTCGGGCCATGGCACGCGACTGGGTGTGCTGGGGGGCTTCCGTGGTGGGGCCGGCAAAACGTCCTCCACCTCATCCACTTCCGTGTAGTACAATGGCGTGAAAGGCGGCTCCATGCTGTCAGTATTGCTGTAAATGTCGGCCAAGGGACAAAATTCAAGATTGGCGCGGCTGGTGGGCACAAAGCCCGGCACGTCCAGTGCCCACCGCAGCTTTGCCAACCCGGCCCCAAGCGGTGCGATGAAAAAACTTGCCCGAGACAACCAATACAGGTTGGCCCGCAGCCCCATGCCAACACAGCTGACCACCGTCACAGGTCCCGGAAGGTTGGCGGCGAAGCCCGCAAAGTCACTCACAAAGCCGAGTTCCCGATCCAGCTCTGTTGCGCCATCCCCAAGCTTTCTTCGAGAGGCGCTGTCGGCGCTGTAAATCTGGGCGGCAACGCCCTTGCCATCCTCGGCTGTATTCAACCCGTCCACCAGGATGACGCATGAGCCAAGCCGCTCGACCAGAGCGACCGTGAGTCGGCGGTAGAAGGCGGCAAGATCCTCGGGCCGGCGGTTCATGAGACGAAGGCCGAGCGCGATGACCGGTCGGCCGCCAACCAGGGCATCCGCCTCCGCCGCCAGGCCGCTGGCGGAAGCGAGTGCGGACACAGCGGCCTGGATGCGCCGGCGACTGGCCTGGCGCGCACCTCGGTTTTGCACCGGAAATAGTTGCACCCCGGCGGAAACCGCGCTGGTCAGCAATTCGGCAGGGCTGTTGACCGCCGTGATGCGCCCGGCAAATTCCGGGTAGAGTTCATCCACGGGACCAAAGAGGTCGAGGCCCGAGCCCCCCGCCGATGTCGCCCGAAACAATGGCGGCGGTGGGATATCCGGGCCGGCCTCCGACAAGGCACGATCCAGCGGACTCATCTCGTCCCAGATTGCGTGGCCGATATGGGGCCCCTCCATCGCGCAGGCCGGCACGAACAGCGCCACCCCCGCCTGCTTCGACGACAGGAGCGGCCGGACCTCTGCCGGCACCTGCGCAATGACGGCACAGGCTTGCGCGATCATTCTCCGCGCACCCAGCACGGCCGCCTCATCGAGGGGCTGACCGGAGAGCAGCACATTCTCGTCCGGGAGCCAGACCAGGCCGAAGCGGCTGCGGTTTCGACCTGGCACGGTATCGCCGAGCCACAAACAGGCACGACCGGCATCCAGGCACAGCCAAGCCAGCGTCATGGCCTGGTTCCGCAAGTCGAGCGGAATGACCTGTGTCGTCTCCGCCTCTCCCTCGCAAAACAAGGAGGGGAAACTGACGGGTTGGCCACGGAGCATGCGTTGCCAGTTCCGCGGAACCGTGAAAGGCGGCTTGGCCAGTGCATCTCGCGCAAATGCACCCGGCAGCGCTTCAGGGCCCGCCCATCGCGCATCTCCGGCCGGGTCAGCCAACAGGGCAAGGCGCGCAATTGTCCGGGCGTCGAGCGACGGCAGATCGCCCAACCCTTCCCAGCGGGGAGGGGTGGTGACGCTTGCAACAACCATGTCCCGCAGCCGCAGCCCCAGCGTGCTTCGCGCAAGGCATCGCACCGAAGGGTCAGGGTTCTCGCAGGCCTTGGCCAATTTTTCCGGCGGGGTCCCCGTGGCCAGCAACCACGCTTCCTCAGGCTCCGCACCCGAAGACAACAACGAGAGACCAGGGGCGAGGGCAAGCACCTTGTCCGGCACCGGGCGACAGTGATCGAGCAAAGCTGGACTGGTGCTGCTGTCCATGAATTCTGTTTCAATGCCCGTCGGGCCAAAAACGAAAAAGCGGCCGTCTCGCTGGTGGAGAGTCTTGAGCGCTAATAAATCGGGCATTTCTTTACGTTCGATCGTGACCTGCACTTTGTCAAGTTGCGAGAGCATCAAACAGATCCACCACCATTCACCCCGCCGCCAGGAAGGCCGCCGCCTCTTCCTTGCCGAACAACGCCAGCAGCAGCCGGGCCGCCTGGCCGCGCGGGGTGGCCAGGCCAGGGTCGCGGTGCAGCAGCAGTTCGGCGTCCTGGGCGGCCATGGCGATCAGGTCGCGCATGCGGGAGGCGGCGCGCTGGGCGGCGGCCTCGTCCTCGCCGCGCAGGGCCAGGCGGTAGAGAAGCTGCCCGGCCTGGCGGGTGCCCAGCGCGTCCCCGCCGCCGCGGATGCGCAAATCCTCCTCGGCGATGACGAAGCCGTCCTCGGTGTCGCGCAGGATCAGCAGGCGTTCCTTTTCGCGCTCGGACAATGCCTCGGAATGGACCAGCAGGCAGGAGGAGGGCCGCGACCCCCGCCCCACCCGGCCGCGCAGCTGGTGCAGGGCGGAAAGGCCGAAGCGCTCCGCCTGCTCGATCAGGATGATGCTGGCCTCGGGCACGTCCACGCCGACCTCGATGACGGTGGTGGCCACCAGGATCTGCGTGCGGCCGGCGGCGAAATCGGCCAGCGCCCCCTCGCGCAGGGGCATGTCCAGCTCGCCATGCGCCAGGCCCACGCGGCCGGGGAAGCGTTCGCTCAATTCGGCGAAGCGGGTTTCGGCGGCGATGCTGTCATCATGCTCGCCGCCCGTGATGGCGCGGACCACCCAATAGGCACGCTCGCCCCGCGCCAGCGCCGCGTCGAGGCGTTCGATCACATCGGGCAGGCGGGCCGCGCTGACGACCCGTGTGGCAATGGGCTGGCGCCCGCGCGGCTTCTCCGCGATGCGGCTGACCTGCATCTCGCCCCACATGGTCAATTGCAGGGTGCGCGGAATGGGGGTGGCGGTCATCACCAGCATGTCCGCCCGCTGGCCCTTGGCGGCCAACTCCAGGCGCTGGGCCACGCCGAAGCGGTGCTGCTCATCCACCACCGCGAGGCCGAGGTCGTGGAACGCCACCCCCTCCTGAAACAGCGCATGGGTGCCGACGGCGAGGGGGATGGACCCATCCGCGAAGCCCGCCAGCACGCGCCGCCGCTCCGCCCCCTTCACGCTGCCGGCCAGCAGGGCCACGGGCACGGGGCTCAGGGCTTCCAGGGTGCGAAGATGCTGGCGGGCCAGGATTTCGGTGGGGGCCATCAGCGCCGCCTGGGCCCCGGCCTCGACCGCCTGGAGCATGGCCAGCACCGCCACCAGCGTCTTGCCCGAGCCCACATCGCCCTGCAGCAGGCGCAGCATCCGATGGGGGGCTTCCATGTCGGCGCCGATCTCGGCCAGCGCCATGGCCTGCCCCGGGGTGGGTTCATGGCCGAAGCGGGACAGGGCCTGGGCGCGCAGGCTGCCATCGCCCTTCAGCGCCCGGCCCGGCACGGCACGGTTCCGGCGCCGCAGCAGGGCCAAGGCAAGCTGGTCCGCCAGCACCTCGTCATAGGCCAGGCGTTCCCAGGGGGCGGCGCCGGGGCGCTGGTCGGGCAGGTGCAGGGCGCGCAGGGCGGCGGCGAAGCCTGGCCATTTCTCGCGGGCCAGCAGGGGCGCGTCATGCCATTCGGGCAGGTCCGGCAGCAATGCCAGCGCGGCCCGGATCGCGGGCGCCAGGTGGCCGCGCTTCAACCCCTCGGTCAGCGGCCAGACCGCCTCCAGGGAGGGCAGGCCAGCCGGGTCCGCCGCGACGTCGGGGTTGATGCAGGAAAACCCATCCCCCTCCGGCCGGATGCGGCCCGCGATCCAGCGGGGCATTCCGCGCGGCAATTGCCGCTCCACCGTGGAGAGGAAGCCGCCCATGAAGCGCAGGGTCACGCCCTGCTCGGTGCGGACCTCCACATAGCGGCGGCGGGTGGCGCGGCTTTGCGCGGCGCGGGCGGCGAAGGGGGTGACGGCGAGGATGGCGTCCACGCCCTCCGGCGCCTCCTCCGGCCTCGTCACCGCCACGCGCTCGGTGATGCGTTCCGGCAGGTGGAACAGAAGGTCCAGCACCCGTCCGCCGCCTGTGGCCTTCTCGATCAGCGCCGCGCGCGCCGGCCCCACCCCGGGCAGGGAGTGGAGGGGCGCGAACAGGGCAGGGAGGCTGACAGGATTGGACACAGGGCCCTATATGCCACCCGTGACCCCGACTGACGAAACCCCCGAGCTTCCGCCCCGCCAACGCCGCCTCCTGTTCCGCGCCCTGCACCGCGGCACCAAGGAATGCGACCTGATGCTGGGCGGCTTCGTCCGCCGCCACATCGCGACCCTGGACGCGGCCGCGCTGGAGGAGCTGGAGGCCATCCTGGAACTGCCCGACGTGGACCTGGCGGACTGGCTTTCCGGCCGCCGCCCCATTCCACCCGAGGCGCGTGGCCCCCTGCTGCTGCGCATCGCCGCCGAATCGGCCACCCCCGGCGCCGGCAAGCCGGACCACCTGCGATGACGCTCGACGTCCATGGCACGCCCGAGGGCTATGACGCCCTGCTGATCCGGGCGCGCCGGGCGGAAAGCCAGGCCCCGGTGCTGCATGTGTGCCGGGACGATGCCCGCATGGCCCGGCTGGCCGACGCACTCGGCTTCTTCATGCCCGAGGCCGAAATCCTGCGCCTGCCCGCCTGGGACTGCCTGCCCTATGACCGCGTCTCGCCCAACCCTGAGATCGTGGCGGAGCGGGTGGCGACGCTGGCGGAACTCGCCGCCCCCGCCGCCCGCCCGCGCATCGTCCTGACCACGGTGAACGCGCTGGTGCAGCGCGTGCCGCCGCGCGCGGTCTTCGCCGGCGCCGCCCTGAACCTCCGCAAGGGCGGGCGCGTGGCCATCGAGGCCGTGACGGGCTTCCTGGAGACCAATGGCTACAACCGCACCGGCACCGTGATGGAGCCGGGCGAATACGCGCAGCGCGGCGGCATCCTGGACCTGTTCCCCTCGGGCGAGGCGGAACCGCTCCGCATTGATTTCTTCGGCGATGAGATCGAGAGCCTGCGCCGCCTCGACACCGGCACCCAGCGTTCCGGCGCCCAGGTGGACCGGCTGACCTTGCGTCCAGTGGGCGAGGTGTTCCTCGACCCTGCCTCCATCGAGCGCTTCCGGCTGGGCTACCGCGACCTGTTCGGCAATGCCTCGGCCGAGGACCCGCTCTACGCCTCCATCAGCGCCGGGCGCCGCCACCCGGGCATGGAGCATTGGGCCGGGCTGTTCCATGACGGCATGGAGACCCTGCTGGACTATCTCCCCGGCGCCAGCGTCAGCCTGGACCACCAGGCCGAGGACGCGCTGGCCGCCCGGCTGGAGATGATCGCGGACCACTACGAGGCCCGCCGCACCCCCTCGCGCGTCGGCGAAAACGAGGTGCCCTACCGTCCCGCGCCCCCGCGCCTGCTCTACCTGGACCGGCGCGGCTGGGAGGCAATGCTGGCCGGCTTGCAGGTGCTGCGCTTCTCGCCCTTCGCCCAGGCCGCGGGTGCGGCGGGCATGGATGCGGGCGGGCGGCCCGGCCGCCTTTTCGTGGACATCCGCCAGGCGGGCGAGAACGTCTTCCGCGCCTATGCCGCCCATGCCGAAACCGAGCAGGGCCGCGGCCGCCGCCCCATGCTGGCCGCCTGGACCCGTGGCTCGCGCGAGCGGCTGGTCACGCTGCTGCGCGAGAACCGCGTGGCCGCCGAGCCCGTGGAGGATTTCTACGCCTTCCAGAAGCTCGCCCCCGGCGTGGTGGGTGTCGGCATCCTGGGCCTGGAACGCGGCTTCATCGCGGACGGCCTCTCCATCACCGCCGAGCAGGATCTGCTGGGCGAGCGCATCGCCCGCCCCGCCCGCCGCCGCAAGCGCGCCGACCAGTTCATCGCCGACGCCACGCAGATCGAGGTGGGCGATTTGCTGGTCCATGCCGACCACGGCATCGGCCGCTATGACGGGCTGGCCACGCTGGACGTGGGCAACGCGCCGCATGACTGCCTGCGGCTGATCTATGATGGCGGCGACAAGCTCTTCGTCCCGGTCGAGAACATCGAAATCCTCTCGCGCTTCGGCACCGAGACGGCCGGTGTCGCGCTCGACAAGCTGGGCGGCGCCTCCTGGCAGGCGCGCAAGGCCAAGGCCAAGCAGCGCATCGCGGACATGGCCGCCGGCCTGATCCGCCTGGCCGCCGAGCGCCAGACGCGCGAGGCCCCCGTCATCGCGCCCCCCGAGGGCAGCTATGACGAGTTCTGCGCCCGCTTCCCCTACGCCGAGACCGAGGACCAGGGCCGCGCCATCGCGGATGTGCTGGAAGACCTCGCCGCCGGCCGCCCCATGGACCGGCTGATCTGCGGCGATGTCGGCTTCGGCAAGACGGAGGTGGCGCTGCGCGCGGCCTTCACGGTCGCCATGGCCGGTTCGCAGGTGGCGGTGGTGGTGCCGACCACGCTGCTCGCCCGCCAGCATTTCCGCACCTTCACCGCGCGCTTCCAGGGGCTGCCGGTGCGCGTGGCCCAGCTCTCGCGCATGGTCACCGGCAAGGAGGCCGCGGAGGTGAAGGCCGCACTCGCCGATGGCAGCGTGAACATCGTGGTCGGCACCCATGCGCTGCTGGGCAAGGGGATTTCCTTCGCCGACCTCGGCCTCGTCATCGTGGACGAGGAGCAGCATTTCGGCGTGAAGCACAAGGAACGGCTGAAGGAACTCGAAGCCGGCGTGCATGTGCTGACGCTGACCGCAACCCCCATCCCGCGCACCCTGCAACTGGCCCTCTCCGGCGTGCGGGAGATGAGCGTGATCGCCACCCCGCCGGTGGACCGCCTGGCCGTCCGCACCTTCATCATGCCCTGGGACGGGCTGGTGCTGCGCGAGGCCATCCAGCGCGAGCGCTTCCGTGGCGGCCAGATCTTCTGCGTGGTGCCACGCATCGAGGACATGGCGAAGATGGCCGAGCGGCTGGCCGAGATCGCGCCGGAAACCCGCGTGGTGCAGGCGCATGGCCGCCTCTCCGCGACCGAGCTTGAGCAGGTGATGACCGAGTTCGCGGACGGCAAATACGACATTCTCCTCGCCACCAACATCGTGGAATCCGGCCTCGACATGCCGGCGGTGAACACGCTCATCATCCATCGCGCCGACATGTTCGGGCTGGGGCAGCTGTATCAGCTGCGCGGCCGCGTGGGGCGCGGGAAGCAGCGCGGCTATGCCTACCTGACCTGGCCCGCGCATCACCGCCTGGCCCCCACCTCGCAGAAGCGCCTTGAGGTGATGCAGACGCTGGACAACCTCGGCGCGGGCTTCACGCTGGCCAGCCACGACCTCGACATCCGCGGCGCCGGCAACCTGCTGGGCGAGGAACAGTCGGGCCAGATCCGCGAGGTCGGCATCGAGCTCTACCAGGAGATGCTGGAGGAGGCGGTGGCCGATCTCCGCGCCGGCTCCCGCGCCAAGCGGGAAAGCGAGGGCAACTTCACGCCGCAGATCAACCTCGGCCTCGCCGTGCTGATCCCGGAGAACTACGTGGCCGAACTGCCCGTGCGCCTCGGCCTCTACCGCCGCATCGGCAGCCTCGCCACCGAGGGCGAGGTGGAGGCCATGGCCGCCGAACTCGCCGACCGCTTCGGCCCCATCCCGCCCGAGGTGGAGAACCTGCTGCAGGTGGTGGCGCTGAAACTGGCCTGCCGCGCGGCGGGCGTCGAGAAGGTGGATGCCGGCCCCAAGGGCGTGGTGCTGGCCTTCCACAAGGGCCGCTTCGCCAATCCGGGCGGGTTGGTGAACTGGGTCCAGGCGCAGAAGGGCGTCGTGGTGCTGCGCCCGGACGGCAAGATGGTGCTGGCCCGCGAACTGCCCTTCGACGCGCGGATCAAGGCCGCGCGGGGGCTCGTCTCCAACGTGCTGAAGGTGGCGAAGCAGGCGGCGTAGCGTCCGATCGCCTTCGGTGGAATCGCCGCAGGCGTGAATCGGCCGCTCAAGGTGCGCCGCCTGCCGCGCGCTCAGCATGATTGGAGCGGCCGATTCACCGCTCCGGCTGCGCCTCCGCGGATCGGGCGCTCAGCACTCCAGCTTCGCCGCCAGGTCCACGAAGCTCTCCGCCACGCAGTCCCAGGGGTCTTCCGCCGTCAGATCCGTGCCCTGGGCCGGCCCATGCTCGGTCGGCCGCGCCACGAAGGCGGTGGCCAGCCCCGCCTTCCGCGCCGCGCGCAGGTCGCCATTGTGGGCGGCCACCAGACACACCTGGTGCGGCGCCAGGCCCAGGATTTCGGCGGTGCGGGTATAGGCCTCGCGCTGCGGCTTGTAGGCCTGGGTGGCCTCGGCCCCCAGCACCGCGTCCCAGGGGATGCCCGCGCGCTTGGCCATGTTCGCCAGCAGCAGGATGTTCCCGTTCGAGGCCGGCGCCAGGAAGTATTTACGCCGCAGCCGCGACAGGCCCAGCAGCACGTCCGGCCAGGGGTCGAGGCGATGCCAGGCGCGGTTCAGGTGGTCCAAATCCGCCTCGGTGCAGGCGGCGAGATCAATGCCATGGTCCTTCAGCACCAGCTCCAGGTTTTCCCGGTGCAGCACGTCCAGCCGCGTGAAGGGGCGGCGGCCGGCGCGGCATTCCTCCATGGCGGGCTGGTAGCGGCGGCGCCAGGCATCGGCCACCGCGAAGGGGTCGAGATGCGCGCCGCCACGGGCGGGCAGGAATTCGGCCAGGGCGCGCGCCACGCCGCTGCGCCAGTCCACCACGGTGCCGAACACGTCGAACACCAGGGCCTGCACCTCCTTCATGGCGTGGTCTCCGTCAGGGGTGGGCGCTGGTCGAATGCCGCCTTGCGGGCTGGTCTGGCCATGGATGGTCCTCCTGCGCGGCATACTCCCCCGTCATCCCCGCGTGCGGAAGCCCCGCGCCTGTGGCATGTTGCCCCGAACACGACAGGAGGACGCCATGCCCGAAGGTTCCATGACCCTGCCCGCCCTCGCCGCCATCGAGGCCGTGGTCCGCACTTATCTCGACGGGCTGCACGAGGGCGATGCCGACAAGATCGCCGCCGCCTTCCACCCCTGCGCCCATCTCTACAGCGCCCCCAAGGGCGAGGTGGTGGACTTTCCCCGCGCCGACTGGCTGACGGCCATCAAGGGCCGCCCCTCGCCGCAGTCGCAGGGCTTGGCGCGCGAGGACCGCATCCTGGCGATTGACATGGCGGGCGATGACGCGGCCTGCGTGAAGGTGAATTGCTGCATTCCGCCGCGCTATTTCACGGACTTTCTTCTGTTGCTGAAGACGAATGAAGGCTGGCGGATCGTGGCGAAGAGCTTTCACACCGAACTGCGTTCGGTGTGATTTTTTGACGCCCTCAGGCGCCGGGCGCGCGCTCCGCGCGCTTGGCTTGCGCGCCGCCACGGGCGCGCGGGCCATGCGGTTGCTCCGGGCGCGGCGCCGGCCTTGCCGGCGCATCCTGCCAGCTTGTCGCCCTCAGGCGCCGGGCGCGCGCTCCGCGCGCTTGGCTTCCGCGCCGCCACGGGCGCGCTCGCCATGCTGTCGGTCTGGGCGCGGCGCCGGCCTTGCCGGCGCATCCTTGCAGGGCGGCCTTGCGTCGCGGAGGGTGGCCACCCTGTACTTCCGCCACTCCCTGGCCCCTGATTTTCTTGACTTTTCAGGTTGTTCCCGGCATGAAGAAAGATCCTTCCAGATGGCCGTCCGGGATCGCCATCTTCCCCGCAGTAAGATCGTAAGGTGGTAGGATAGTAAGGCGGCGCCCTACACCCCCTCCAACAGAAACGGCACCCCCGCCCGCTCCGCGATGTCCCGCACATGCCGCTCCAGGCTCGCCGGGATGGGGATGCCCGCCTCCAGCCGCTCCGCGCGGGAAAGATCCTCCGGGTCGCCGGGGATCAGGACGGGTTCGTCCGGGTTGGCGGGGCGGGCGCCGCGCAGCACCTCCACCACGCCCGCCATGTCGGCCGTGTAGGCGTCCATGTCGCGGAAGGCGCGCGGGTCCAGCGCCAGCATCATGTGGCCGATATTGTTGGGCTCGTCCGGCTTCTGGCTGCGGTTGCGGATGGGCGAGAAGCTGGCCCCCACCATGGTGCCGGCCAGGATGTGGACCATCAGCGCCAGCCCATAGCCCTTGTGCTCGCCCAGGGGCGTCAGCCCGCCTTCCTTGTGCTTGAACACATAGTCATTGGCCTTGGCGTGGTCGGTCACGGGGTTGCCCGCCCCATCCACCACCCAGCCGGGCGGCACGTCCTTCTCCTTCAGGTGATAGACCTTCACCTTGTTGGCCGCGACGGTGGTGGTGGCCATGTCCAGCACCATGGGCTGCCCCTCCCCGTTCGGCGCGGCGAAGGCGATGGGGTTGGTGCCCAGCACCGGCTCGGCGCCCCGCGGCGGCACCATGCTGATGCCGCGCGTGGAGGAGAACACCACGCCGACGAAGCCCGAGGCCGCCGCCATCCGCGCGTAATAGCCCGCCGCGCCGAAGTGGTGGCTGTTCACCACCCCCACCGCGCCGATGCCATGGATGCGCGCCTTCTCCACCGCCATCCGCATGGCCATGACGGCGGGCGGGTGGCCGAGCGCATCGCCACCATCCACCAGCGCCGTGGCGCCGAATTCCCGCGCCACGCGCGGCTGGCCGGCGATGCGAAGCTGGCCCAGGCGCAGCAATTCCTCATAGCCCATCAGCATCGAGATGCCGTGGCTGTCCACGCCCATCAGGTCCGTCTCGGTCATCACCTCGGCCGTGGTCTCGGCCAGCGCGGCGGGGCTGCCCCAGGCCAGCAGGATGGCGGTGATCTGCGCGCGGACGGATTGGTGCGTGGCGTTCATGGCGTGTCCCCTTGTCCCTGGATGGACCTTCCGCGCGCGCGGCCGGGCGGTCAACGCCTTGGCGGCGACGCGGCTTTGGGCAAGCATCCTGGCCATGGAACCTCCGCAACATGTGATCATCGTGGGCGCCGGCATTATCGGCCTCTGTGTCGGCTGGCACCTGGCGCGCGGAGGGGCCCGGGTCACCCTGCTGGACCGTGATGGGCCTGGCGAAGGCACATCCTCCGGCAATGCGGGGGCCATCTCGGCGGGGTCGGTGGCGCCGCTGGCCATGCCGGGGGTGCTGAAGCAGGTGCCGGGGATGCTGCTGGACCCCAAGGGCGCGCTGCACATCCCCGCCCGCTACTGGCCCGCCGCCCTGCCCTGGCTGTGGCGCTTCGTGCTGAGTGCCAAGCCCGAGCGCGTGCGCGAGATCGCAGACGGCATGGCCACGTTGCTGCGCGGCGCCGAGGACCGGCACCGCGAAATCCTGGCCGCCGAGGGCGCGCTGGATCTGATCCAGGAACACGGCCAGCTCTACCTCTACCGCGACGCGGAACACCTCAGGAAGGACGATGCCGCCTGGGCGCTGCGCCGCGAATACGGCCAGGTGACGCAGGTGCTGGACCGCGCCGGGGTGCTGGCGCTGGAACCCGGCGTATCCGACACCTACCAGCTCGGCGTCTTCCTCCCCGACCAGGGGCATTGCGTGAACCCGCTGCGCCACGCCCGCACCGTGGCGCGCGGCATCGAGCGCATGGGCGGCACCATCCGCCGCGCCACGGTCGAGGCACTGGCCACCGACGGCCCCCGCGTGGTGGGCGTGCGCGCCGGCGGCGAGACGCTGCTGGCCGACCGCGTGGTGCTGGCCGCCGGCGCCTGGTCCGCGAAGCTGCTGGCGCCGCTCGGGATCCGCATCCCGCTGGAGAGCCAGCGCGGCTATCACGTCATGCTGCCCGACCCCGGCATCATGCCCACCCGGCCTTTGGTCCCGGCGGACCGCAAGGCCTTCATCACCCCCATGGAGGGCGGGCTTCGCATCGCCGGCACCGTCGAGTTCGGCGGCACCGAGGCGCCCCCCACCGCTTCCCGCGCCGCCCTGCTGCTGGAGGACCTCCGCAAGGTCTACCCACAGGCCCGCACGGAAGGGGCCGAGCCGCACTGGATGGGCCACCGCCCCTGCCTGCCCGACACCCTGCCCGTGCTGGGGCCTGTGGCCGCGCATCCCGGCCTGTGGTGCGCCTTCGGGCATGGGCATCTGGGGCTGACGACCTCGGCGCCGACCGGCGCCCTGGTGGCGGGCGCCATGCTGGGGCCCAAGCCCAACACGGACCTTTCGCCCTTCGCCGCGGAGCGTTTCGCATGAGACCCAGCGCGCGCGAGTTGGCGGGCCGCATCCTGGCGCTGGCGGCGCCGACCACGCTGCTCTCGGCGCTGCAAGTGGCGGCGCTGCTGGTCGAAACCTGGATCGCGGCCCGGCTGGGGCGCGAGGCGCTGGCGGGCTGGGCCGTGGTGCTGCCCTTCGCGCTGCTGCTGGGCCAGATGTCGGCGGGAGCCATGGGGGGTGGGGTGGTCAGCGCCATCGCCCGCGCGCTGGGGGCGAAGCAGCCGGAGGAGGCGGCGGCGCTGGCCCTGCACGCGCTGCTGATCGCGCTGGGCTTCGCCATGCTGTTCGTGGTGGTGCTGGCGGTGTTTCCCTGGACGGTGCTGGGCTGGATCGGCGGCCCCGTCGCGGCCGCGGCGGGGGCGCCCTATTCGGCAGTGCTGTTCGGGCTGGGGGCCATTCCGGCCTGGCTGGCCAATACCCTGGCCTCCATCCTGCGGGGCGGCGGCAAGCACGCGCTGGCGGCGCGGGTGCTGAACCTGGCCTGGCTGGCTTATCCCGCGCTGGGCTTCCTGCTGGCGGACACGCTGGGGATGGGGCTGGTGGGGCTCGGCCTTTCCTTCGCCCTGTGCTTCTGGGTGGCGGCGGGCGTCATGGCGGCGGTGGTGGCCTCGGGCGCGGCGGGCTTCCAGGTGAAGCTGCGCGTGCCGCTGCGCTGGGCGCGGTTCCAGCGCATCCTGGCCGTGGGGGCCACGGCCTGCCTGCTGGCCTTTGTGGCCAACCTCACCACCATCCTGGTCACGGCGCGGCTCGCCGTGCATGGCGCGGCGGCGGTGGCGGCCTATGGCGTGGCGGCGCGGCTGGAATTCATGATGATCCCGCTCGCTTTCGGCGTCGGCTCGGCGCTGACGGCGCTGGTGGGGCGCGCGGTGGGCGGCGGCGATTGGGAGACGGCGCGGCGCACGGCCTGGGTGGGCGGGGGCATGGCGCTGGCGCTGTGCTCGGCCATCGGGGTGACAGTGGCGGTGTGGCCGATGGGGTTCGCGATGCTCTTCGCCTCGGATGCCGAGGTGGCGCGCATCGCGGCGGAGGCGCTGCGCTGGATAGGGCCCGCCTTTGGCGGCTTCGGCCTGGGCATGGCGATGTATTTCGCCGCCATGGGTGCGGGGAAGATGGGCTGGCCGGTGGTGGCGGGCTTTTCCCGGCTGGGGATTGCCGTGCTGGGCGGGTGGTTCCTGGCCGACGTGGTGGGCATGGGGATGGCGGGGCAGTTCCTGGCGGTGGCGCTCGGGATCACGGCCTATGGCGTGCTGGCGGCGGGGGCGGTGAGGCGGGGGGTTTGGGGCTGAACCCAGGGGGCACGACACCTCGGCCTCCCCATCCCGTCAGCGACCGTTGGCGCATGGGGGTTTCCCGCCCCTGACGGGCGCCGGCCACGGCGGATGCCGGTGGCGGTCAGGGCGCGGACAACCTCCGCACCGCCGACCAAATCATGGACCAAGCCATTGCATATTCACCACCATTCAGAATAGGTCGTGATGCAAGGGAGAGACTCAAGGTAGCGCGCAGAACTATCAGAGGTTTTTCCTTCTTGTGTTATGAAGATATCGTCGCAGGGGTGGCGCACGGCATGGACAAAACAGCACAGGCGGGGGCGGGCAAGCTGTCAGGGACGCCCCATGGCCAGTTGGAACCGGCCTGCGAAGCCGCGCTCGCCAGCCTGGGCTCGCTCGCCGCCATCCAGCCCCTGGAGGGCGCGCGCTGGGGCGCCCTGCTGACGCCCTCCGCCCCCGCCATCCTGCGGCCCGCCGGCGCCGAGGGCTTCCGCCTGGTGCTCTTCGGCAGCTTCTGGATCGGCCACACGGCGCTGCGGGCCGCGCTGGCCTATCAGCGCCGCGGCCCCGCCCCCATGCAACTGGTGGGCGTCTCCACCGATGACCCCCTCAGCAGCAATGCCCGCATCAGCCTGCGCAAGCGGGCATGGGGCCTCATGAGCGAGGCGGAACGCCGGTCGGTGAAACTCGCCTTGGTGGGCCGGGCGCTGGATGCCGGCGTTCCGGTGCACACGGGCGAGATCAAGACGCCAGGCTTCCGCCGCCTCCTGGCCGAATGGCGGCCGGACGCCATCATCACCTGCGGCTTCGGGCAGGTTCTGGACCGCGCCATCTTCGACATGCTGCCCCATGGCGCCTACAACTGCCACCCGACCGACCTTGCCCATGGCCATGGCGCCGGCCCCAACCCGTGGGACGACATGGTGACACGCGGCGTTCACCACACCGTCTGGTCCGTCCACCAGATGACGGAGGTGGTGGATGCGGGCCCGGTCATCGGCCAGACCCCGCCCATCAATGTCGGCGACGCCGCGGGGAATCTGCCGGAGGACCGGCGTTCCTTCTTCTACAAGGTGCTCCCGCCCATCGGCTGGGTGGTGCTGCGGCTGCTCGATGCCCTGGTCCAGCGCAAGGCGCAGGGGCTGAGGGAGCCGCTGACGCAGCTGAACCTCGATGCCGGCATGCCGCCCGGCCTGCGGCAGCGCCTCAACCAGCCCATCATGCCGGACTGGGAGTCCGACCCCATCCCGGAACCGGGAGACGAGGAATTCGCCGCGCTGCGGGCCGATACCCCCGCCCTGCTGGGCGGCTGAGCGCGGCCCAGTCATCGCGGCGCGCGCGCTATCCGACCGGGATGTTGTCAATCAACCGCACATTGCCGAGCCATGCGGCGCCGAGGATTCGCCCCGGCCCGTCCAGCCTGGCGGCTTCGGAGAAATCGCCCGCGCGCCGCAGCGCCACATAGTCCACGCGGTCGAAGCCAGCCTCGCGCAGCCGCTGTTCCGCCGCCGCGCAGGCCTGGCCGGCGGCCTCGCCCGCACGCAGCCTTTCCGCGGCGAGGCGCAGGGCCCCATGCAGCGCCACCGCCCGCGCCCGCGCGCCATCATCCAGGTAGGCATTGCGCGAGGAGAGGGCGAGGCCATCCGCCGCCCGCACCGTCGGCACCGTCACGATCTCGATGGGCAGCGCCAGATCCGCCACCACGCGGCGGATCACCATCACCTGCTGCCAGTCCTTCTCGCCGAAGACGCCCACATCCGCCCGCGTCAGCCCGAACAGGCGCGTGCAGACCAGGGCCACGCCGCCGAACATCTGCGGCCGGTGCGTGCCCTCCAGCCCCAGCGCCGGGCCTTCCATGGCGATGCGCGTGGCGAAGCCGGGCGGATAGACCACCTCCACCGGCGGCGCGAAGAGCAGGTCGCACCCCGCCGCCTCCAGCTTCGCGATGTCGCCCGCCTCGTCACGCGGATAGCGGCCGAGGTCCTCATGCGGGGCGAATTGCGTCGGGTTCACGAAGATGGTCGCCACCACGCGCGGCGCCAGTTGCCGCGCGCGCGCCACCAAGGCGAGGTGCCCCTCGTGCAGGTAGCCCATGGTCGGCACTACGGCCACGCGCTGCCCGGCGGCCCGCCATTCCCCCACGGCGGCGGCCAGCGCCGCCGCATCCCGCACCACCTGCATGGCGTCCTCCCCAGCGTGTTGATGGGGGGCGGCCCGCGCCGCCCCGGTAGGCCTAAACCGTCAGCGACATGCCGATGGGCGGCGTGGCATCCTCGGGCAGCGGGCAGTGATAGACGCCGCCCGTCTTGGCGTGGTGCTCGGCCTTGGCGGCGGCGATCACCTCGGGGCGCTTCAGCGCGTCCACCGCCGTGCCGGCCATCACCTTGGCCACATGCACCAGGCCCTTGTGCGCGTGGGGCAGCTTGCCCTGCGCCGTCGCCTGCCAGGAATGCAGCGCGGTGCCGATGGCGTGGGTGGCGCCGCGCGCCTGCACGGTGGGCACCTTCCAGGAGACGTCGCCCACATCCGTGCTGCCCACCATGGGCGCGCGCGGGCTGTCCAGCGGCACGATGCGGTCCGCCAGCGGGGATTCGGTGCGCGGCATGCCCACCTTCTTGTAGGCGCTCTCGATGTCCTCCTCGCTCAGCGTCGCCTGGAATTCCGCGGCGCGCTTCATGTCCTCGGCGTCGAAGGGGGGCGGGCCCAGGCGGTCCAGGCTGTCCTGCATCAGCCGTTCCAGCGGGGTGTTGCCCAGCAGGTTGGAGACGGCGGAGATCACCTGGGTTTCCACCCGCGTCTCGGTCATCAGCGCGGCCCCATCGGCGATCTTGCGGACGCGCGTCACCAGGCGGTTCAGGCTCTGCACATCGGCCGCGCGGATCAGGTAGCGGACCTTCGCCTTGGCCTGCACCACGTTGGGCGCGACCCCGCCGGCGTCGAGATAGGCGTAGTGGATGCGGCTTTCCGAGGGGATGTGCTCGCGCAGGTAGTTCACGCCCACGCTCATCAGCTCCACGGCGTCCAGCGCGGAGCGGCCCAGATGCGGCGCGGCGGCGGCGTGGCTCGCGCGGCCATGGAAGGTGAAGTCAATGCGCGTGTTGGCGAGCGAGATGGGCTCGTTCACCCCCGCGAAGGCCGAAGGGTGCCAGGAAATGGCGATGTCCACGTCGTCGAAGAGGCCGGCGCGGGCCATGAAGCCCTTGGCCGCACCCCCTTCCTCGGCCGGGCAGCCATAGTAGCGCACGCGGCCCTTGATGCCGTTGGCGGCGAGGTAATCCTTCACCGCGGTGGCGGCGAGCAGGCTGGCCGCGCCCAGCAGGTTGTGGCCGCAGGCATGGCCGTTGCCATCGCCAGGCACGGGCCGGTGCTCGGCCACGCCGGCCTCGTTGGACAGGCCCGGCAGCGCGTCGAACTCGCCCAGGATGGCGATGACGGGGCCATCCTCGCCGGCCTCGCCCATCATGGCGGTGGGGATGCCGGCCAGTTGTTCCGTCACGCGGAAGCCCTCGGCCTTCAGGTAGGCGGTGTGCTCGGCGGCGGAACGGTGCTCGTTGTAGGCGAGTTCGGGCATGCCCCAGACGCGGTCCGACAGCTCGATGGCGGGGCCCGCCTTCTCATCCACATGGCGCCAGACGGGTTCGCTGTTCTGCATCGGTCAAATTCCTGAGACGGGTGGTAGAGTGGCCTGGAAGGCGGGACGTTGTGCCGCCGCCTCGAACCAGGGCGCGAGGGAGGGGTTCGCCGCGCGCCAGTTCCAGACGGTATGACGGCGTTCGCCATAGCCCAAGGCGGACGCAAGGGCGATGCCCTCGACGCTGGCGGTGTCATGCGCGGCGGGGTCGAGGCTGGCCAGGATGCGGTCGGCGCGGGCGGCCTCCAGCGCGATGACGCCGGGGGCGCGTTCATGTTCCACGCGGCGGAGTTCCCGGTTCCACACCGCGATGCCGTCCAGCATGCCCATGACGCGGCCGAGGCGGGCCAAACCCGCATTGTCGGGCGGCAGCCAGCCCTGGTGCGCCAGGATCAGCAGGGTTTCCGAGAGCAGGGTGCCATCGGCCAGCAGCAGCGCGGGCACGCGCCCCACCGGGTTGTGCGGCAGCAGGGCGGAGGCGGGGTCGCGCAGCGTCACCTCCTGCTCGGCCAGCGCCGGGCCGCGCTCCCGCCACAGCATGCGGAGGATGCGGGCATAGGGGCTGCCCGGGTGGAAAAAGAGGGTCATGGCCGCAGGGAGAGGATGTAGGCCACCACCGCATCCAACTCGGCGCGGGTCAGGTTGTGGTCCGGCATGTTGGCGTGGGGCCGCTGGAGAAAGGCGCGCAGCGGGGCCTCGCTGGCCCGGCGTGCCGCGGCGGGCAGGCTGGGCGCGGCATCGCCCATCGGCGTGGGTTGGCCGGGCGCGATGGCGTGACAGTTGGCGCACCATTGCTGGGCGATCCGCGCGCCCTCCTCGACGAGGGGCGCAGGCTGGGCCAGCGCGGGCATGGCCATGGCGGCCCACCCCATGGAGGCCAGTGCCATGGCGAAGGGGGCGCAGATCAGGGTGGCCCGGCGCATCGTCTTCTCCCTTGCGTGGCGCGAAGGGTGGACCCGCGGCGCGCCGCCCGGCAAGCCCGGGTGGCGCCTCTATCGGCGCAGGCTGTCGCGAATGTCGCGCGACCAGCGGCGCAGCGTGGGCGCCAGCCAGCCGAAGGTCGCCACATGGCGCAGCGGCGTGGTCATGTTGAAGCCCGCGCGGATGCGCGCGGCCAGGGCGGGGTCGGGCGCCAGCGTCGCCTCGCCCCGCGCATAGACCGCCGTGGTGCCCTCGCGCGGGAAGCGCGGGTCGGGCACCAGGCCGGCGCGGGCCGCCAGCAGGTCCAGCGTCCCGGGCACGAAGCCATGCACATGGGCGAAGTGCAGCCGGTCGAAGGCGGGGCGGCGGCTCGGGCCCATGTCGGGCACCGAGAGATACACCACCCCCTCCGGCTTCAGCGCCGCCACCAGTTCGCGCAGCACGGCCAGCGGGTCGCGCAGATGCTCGAACACATGGTGCGCGGTGATGGCGTCAAAGGGGCCGGCACCGGCGGGCAGGCGGGGATGGACCACCGCGCCCTGGCCGCGGGCATGGGTGGAATAGGCCTCGCCCGGCTCCACGCCCTCCATGCGCCAGCCGGCCTGGGCGCCCGCCTCCAGGAACTCGCCCGAGCCTGAGCCATAGTCCAGCACATGCGCACCCGGCGGCAGGCCCAGCAGGGCCACGCGGCGCGCGGCCTCGGCCCGGGTGCGGACCAGGTGGCGGCGCGGCGGCTTGCTGCCCACCAGCTGATAATCGGCGCGGTAATGGTGGCGGTAATAGTCGGTCAGCTCATCCTCGGTCGGCATCGGGTCGGTGCGGATCAGCCCGCAGCCGGCGCAGATGACGGTGGTGAGGTGCTTCAGCCGCCGGTCATGCCGGGACAGCGGCAAGGTGTCGCGGCTGCCGCACAGCACGCATGCCTCGGCCCGGCCCTGATAGGCATAGGGGGTGAAGGGGATGAAACCGGCCGCCAGGCGCGCGAGGGAGGGCATGCGCGCTGATACCGAACCCGCGGTTGGCGCGAAAGTGCCACTTGATGATAATGCCTCGCAATAGCATAATGGAGAAATGGTCATCTCCCGTCGCGCGGCCCTGGCCGCCGCCCTCGCCTTGCCCCTCCCCTTGGCGGCACCCGCCCGGGCGCAGGCCCGCCCCATGCGCCTCATCGTCGCCTCGGCGGCGGGGGCCAATGCGGATGTCGTCGCCCGCCTGCTGGCCGCCGAGGCCGAGGGCGTGCTGGAACGCCGCATCCTGGTGGAGAACATGCCCGCCGCCTCCGGCATGCGCGCCGTGGAGGCCGTGGCCACCGCCGCGCCCGATGGCGAGACGCTGCTCTTCGGCACCGCGTCCCAGCTGGTCATGAACCTGGCGCTGTTCCCGAACCCGCCGGTGGACGTCACCACCGCCATCCGCGGCATCGCCATGGTGAACCGCGTGCCCATGGTGCTCTGCGTCTCCGGCACCGATCCGGCGCGGAACCTGCCCGAATTGCTGGGCCGTCTGCGCCAGGGCGGGCCGGCGCAATATGGCTCCGGCCCCATCGGCACCACGACGCATATCGTCGGCGCGCGCTTCGTCGAGCAGGCAGGGCTGGCGCGGGGCGACCTTGTGCACGCGCCCTACCCCTCCAGCGCGCAGGCGCTGACGGACCTGATGGCGGGCCGGCTCACCTTCATGTTCGACGCGGCGCTGACCGCGCTGCCGCATCACCGCGCGGGGCGCATCCGCATCCTGGGTGTCGCGGCCGAGACGCGCCTGCCCGCGGCACCGGACCTGCCCACGATGATCGAGGCCGGCATGGACGGCTTCACCGGCAGCACCTGGAACAGCATCGCGGGGCCGGCCGGCCTGCCCGCGCCACGCCTGGCCGCGCTGGCCGAGGGCTTCAACACGGCCCTCGCCCGGCCCGCGCTGCGGCAGCGCCTGGCCGAGATGGGCAGCGAGTTGCCCGACGGACCGCCCAGCCCTGAGCAGGTGGACGCCTTCTACGCGCGCGAACGCGAGACCTGGCTGCCCCTGCTGCGCGCGACGCCGATGCGCACCTAGAGCATGCCGCGTTCACATGCGTTCACGCCGCCTGCTCCAGCCATTGCTGAGAGCGGGATTCAGCGTTTCCGATGATTCCACCTCAACGCATCCCGCTCTAATCGAGCCGCAGCGCCGCCCGCATCTCCATGGCGCCCGCGGGGTCCAGCTGGAAGGCGAGGCGCTGCGCCGCCAGCCGCGCCACGCGCAGCGTCAGCGCCTTGCGCCGGGCGGCGGGCAGCGGCGCGCAGGTGCCGTCCCGCAGCAGCGCGGCCTCGCGATCATCGGTGAGCAGCAGGCCGACCTCGGGCGGGATGAGGTCCCGGGGGAAGTCGGCATCCACGGCGAAGAGGAAGGCATCGGCCCAGGCGCTGTAGTCCTGCCACTTCGCATCCGTCAGGTAGTCCCGCGCGCAGGACTTCACCTCCAGGATGACGATGCCGCCATCGGGGCGCAGGGCCAGCACATCGGCGCGGCGGCCATCGGGCAGCGGCACCTCCGTCACTGGCGCCCAGCCCTGGGCCAGGCAATAGCGGGTGGCCGCGCGGGTGACGCGCAGGGTGCGCTGGGGCGCATCCATCAGCGTGGCGTGCGCTGGGGCGCGTCCATCAGCACAGCGCGTCTATGCTCCGCGCCAGCTTCACGTCGCGCGCGGACAGCCCGCCCGCGTCATGGGTGGTCAGCGTGATCTCGACACGGTTGTAGACGTTGGACCATTCGGGGTGGTGGTCCTGCACCTCGGCCAGCAGGGCCACGCGGGACATGAAGCCCCAGGCCTCGTTGAAATCGCGGAAGCGGAAGGCGCGCGTCAGGGCGTCGCGCCCCTCCACCAGGCGCCATTCCGGCAATTCGGCGGCCAGGCCAGCGCGCGCCGCCGTATCGAGCTTCTCGACCATGCATCCCTTCCTGTGCCAAAGCGGGGGCATGCGCCCCACCACGCCCCCGACGACCGAGGACATCCTGGAAATGGCGGAGGATGCGCTCGCGGCCATCCCCCAGCCGCTGCGCGACATGGTGCGCGGCACCGCCATTGTGGTCGAGGAGGTGGCCGATGACGAGACCATCGCCGACATGGAGCTGGACAGCCCCTGGGAGCTGACGGGGCTGTATCGCGGCGTGCCGCTGACGCAGAAATCGGCCATGGACATCCCGCGCGAGCCGGACACCATCTTCCTCTACCGCGAGCCCATCCTGCTCGAATGGATCGAGACGGGGGAGGATTTGTTCCGCCTGGTCCGCAACGTGCTGATCCATGAGATCGCCCATCATTTCGGCCTCTCGGACGAGGATATCGAGCGGCTGGAAGGCGAGGCGTAGCGGCGTTCAGCTGGAAGCACCGGGAACGCCCCATCCCGCGCTCGACAGGGGATGGAGCGGGCCGCGTGAACGCGGCATTCCCCGGCGGCAGGTCAGCGCTGGATTTCGCGGCAGGTTCCCCGGCATGCTGGGCCGGCCTTTCCCTGCCCCGAAGGAACCGAGCGCCATGCGCCGCCTTACCCTGGCCGCCCTCCTGCTGCTGGCCATGCCCGTCGCCATTGTTCCCATCGCGGCGTCCGCCGCCGGTCCCTCGGCGACCTCCGCCGGGGGGGAACCCGTCCGGGCCAGCCGCCAGATGGCCGCCACCGCCAGCCCGCACGCCACGGCGGCGGCACTGGCCATGCTGCGCGCCGGGGGTTCGGCGGTGGATGCCGCCATCGCGGCCCAGGCGGTGCTCTCGGTGGTGGAGCCCCATGCCAGCGGGCTGCTGGGCGGCGCCTTCGTCATGGTCTGGGACCAGGCGGCGGGCCGCCTGCGCTATTATGAGGGCCTGTCGCGCGCCCCCGCCGCCAGCGCCGACCGGCTGACGGCGGGCGGCATCGGCCCGGCCACCGCGGCACGTTCCGGCCGCGCGGTGGCGGTGCCAGGCGCGGTGGCGGCGCTGGCGCTGGCCCATGCGGCGCATGGCCGCCTGCACTGGGCCGAGCTCTTCGCCCCGGCCATCCAATTGGCGGAGGAAGGCTTCCCCCTGCCGCCCTACCTGCACCAGGTGCTGCGCAACCGCGCGGCGGAACTGGCCCGCGTGCCCGCCATCCGCGCGCTGTATTTCGACGCCGAGGGCCAGCCGCTCGCCGCCGGCGCGACCTTGCGCAACCCCGCGCAGGCGGAGGCGCTGAGCCTGCTGGCCGTCGAAGGCCCCCCCGCGCTCTACGGCGGCACGCTGGGCCGCGCGGTGGTCGAGGCCGTGCAGGCGCATGCCGTGCCGGGCTGGATGACGCTGAAGGATTTGGCCGGGTATCGCGCGGTGGAGCGGGAGCCGCTCTGCGCCGAGGCATTCGCCCGCCGCATCTGCACCGCCTCGGCACCTTCCTCCGGCGGCATCGCCGTGCTGCAGACGCTGGCCCTGGCGGAACGCCTCGGCCTGGCGCGGGCGGAGCGGGACAGCGCCCAGGCCGCGCACCTCTTCATCGAGGCCAGCCGGATGGCGGCCGCAGACCGCCGCCGCTGGATGGGCGACCCGGACATGGTGGCGGTGCCGCAGGCGGGCCTGCTGGCGCGCGACTACCTGGACGCGCGCGCGGCACTGGCCGGGCCCGCGCGGGCCATGGAGAACCTGGCGCCCGGCACGCCGGCCGAACGCCATGGCGCCCTGCCCGCGCCCGGCGACGCCTGGGCGGAGGCGGCGACGACCCATGTCTCGATCATGGACGCGGCCGGCAATGCCGTCGCCTTCACCACCACCAACAACCTGAATTTCGGCGCCGAGCTGCTGGCCATGGGCATCACGCTCAACAACGGCATGACCAATTTCGCGGCCAATCCCGGCACGGCGGAGGCGCCGGCGCAGAATCGCATGGCGCCGGGCAGGCGGCCGGTCACCACCATGGCGCCGACCCTGGTGTTCGGCGCGGAGGGGCGGCCCGAGCTCGTGCTGGGCGCGGGCGGCGGCGCGCGCATTCCCGATGCGGTGGCGGCCGCGGTGATCGAGGTGCTGGTCTTTGGCGGGGATGCCGAACGCGCCACCGCCCGCCCGCGCCTCGGCGCGCAGAACCAGGCGGTGGAGCTGGAACAGGGCACGCCCGCGGCGGCGCTGGCGCCCGCCTTGCAGGCGCTGGGCCATGCGCCGCGCGTGGTGGTGATGAACACCGGGCTGCAGGTGCTGCGGCGACTGCCCGACGGCACGCTGGAAGGCGCCGCCGACCCGCGGCGCGACGGCACGGCGGCGGGGGATTAGAGCGGGATGCGTTGAGGTGGAATCATCGGAAACGCTGAATCCCGCTCTCAGCAATGGCTGGAGCAGGCGGCGTGAACGCATGTGAACGCAGCATGCTCTAGCCGGCCAGGAACTCCGTCAGCACGGGGTTGAAGGCGTCAGGGTCCTCCACCGTGCAGGCATGGGCGCCGTGGTCGGTCAGCCACAGCCTTGCGTTCGGCAGGCCGGCGGCCAAGGCTTCGGAGGCCGTCCAGGGCACCAGCAGGTCATCCTTCGCGGCCACGACCAGGGTGGGGGCCGTGATGCGCGGCAAATCCGCCGTGGCGTCGAAGGCGCGCAGGGCCGCGATGCGCTTCTTCAGCGTGTCCTCGCCCTGGAAGGTCTCGGTGCCGTGCGCGATCTCGGCCAGGATCTTCTCGTGATGCGCCGAGGCATAGGCCGCGCTGTGCAGGAACAGGGGCTGGGCCGCGACATAGGCCGCAGGCCCCTGCGCGTCGAGGATGCCCAGCCGCACGTCGAAGCAGCGCGCCGTGTGGCGGTCGGCCTTGGCCCAGGCGTTCACCAGCACCAGCTTGCCCACGCGCTCCGGCACGCGGCGGGCCATTTCCAGCCCGACCAGCCCGCCCAGCGCATGGCCCAGCATGTGGGCGCGGGCGATGCCGGCCTGGTCCAGGATTTCGGCCACGTCGCGCGCCATGTGCGCGATGCTGTAGCTGGCGGGCAAGGCCTCGCGGTTGGCGCCGGTGCCGCGGTGGTCGTAGTGCAGCACGCGGAAGCGCGCCTCCAGCGCGGGCACCTGCGGCGCCCAGAAGGCGGCCGCGCCGCCGAGGCCGGCGGAGAGGACCACGACCTCCCCGCCCGACTGGCCCGTGAGGCGATACTTCACTTGCCGATATGCGCGATGGTGGCGATCTCGACGACCGCGCCGGGCTTCACCAGGCCGCATTGGATGCAGTAGCGCGCGGGCTTGTCGCCGGGGAAATACTCGGCATAGACGGCGTTCATGGGCGCGTAGTGCTTCCAGTCGCTGAGAAAGATGTGGTTGAAGGCGACGTCGGCCATGCTGCCGCCCGCCGTCTCGATGACGGACTTGATGGTTTCCAGCACATGGCGCGTCTGGGCGGTGGCGTCGTCGGGGGCGACCACGTCGTTGTTCTTGTCGAGCGCGAGCGTGCCCGAGACATAGACCACGCCATCGGCAGTGGCCCCGGGCGAATAGGGGGCGAGCGGCTTGCCGGAACCGGCGGGAATGATGGGGGTGAAGGGCATGGGGATCAGTCCTCACGTTGTCCGATGGCGCCGCAGAAATCCGCGACGGTGGAGACCCATCCGAAGAAGGTCTCGATGTTGTAGAGCGCGGCCTTCTGCGCGAAGTCCGGCCCGGCCGCGTGCGTCGCATCCTCCAGCACGATGCCGAAGTATTCCAGGTGGAAGGCATCCCGCAGCGAGCTCTCCACGCAGACATTGGTCGCGATGCCGGTGAAGACGATGTTGCGGATGCCGCGCGCGCGCAGCAGGCTGTCAATGTTGGTGTTGAAGAAGCCGGAATAGCGCGTCTTGGGCACCACGATGTCGCCGGGCTGGGGGGCGAGGGCCTCCACCAGCGCATAGTCCCAGCCGCCCTTGGCCAGCAGCTTGCCCTGCAACTCGGGCTTCTTGCGCATGGTCTTCAGCGCGTTGGACTTGTGCCAGTTGGGCGAGCCGGGGCCGCCGGCTTCCGTGTATTCCGGGTCCCAGCCGTTCTGGAAATACAGCACGGGCATGCCGGCGCGGCGCGCCGCATCGGCGGCGGTGGCGATCCGGCTGATGCAGGCGGCCGCCCCCGCGATGTCGAAGCCCGCGATGTCCAGGTAGCCGCCCGGCGAGGCATAGGCGTTCTGCATGTCCACGATGATGAGCGCCGTCTCGGCCAGGTTCAGCCGGATGGGCTCGGGTCGCGCGGGCAGGATGAAGGGGCTGCGCGCGGGGGTTTCGGGGGCGTAGCCGGCGGGGGTGTCGGTCATGCGGCCTCCTTCACGATGTGCTGGCGGCAGCGCATCAGCGGCTGGATGCGCGTGCCGAAATCTTCCACGCCCTTCAGGAAGTCGTCGAAGGTGAGCAGCACGCCGCCGGTGCCGGGCACCTCCGCCACCTCGTCCAACATCCGCGCGACGCTGGCATAGCTGCCGATGAAGGTGCTCATGTTGATGTTCACGGCGCTGGTGGCGTCGGCGAGTTGCCGCACATTGGTGTCGGCGTTGGGGCGGGCGTCGGCGGCGGCCTGGCCCTGCATCCAGCGGATGGCCTCGTCATCCGCGCCGGACTTGATGTGCTCCCAGCGCGCCCAGGCTTCCTCATCGGTCTCGGCGGCGATGACCATGGAGAGGACGAAGGTCTCCACCTTCCGCCCCGTCTCGGCGGCGAATTCCTGCATGCGCGCGGCCACGGGCGCGAAGGCTGTGGGCGCATTGATGCCCTTGCCCAGGCAGAAGCTGTAGTCGGCGTGCTTGGCCGTGAAGCGCAGCCCCTCGGTGCTGGACCCGGCGCAGATCATCTTGATGGGGACGGACGGCCGCGGCGACAGGACGCATTTGTCCATGGTGAAGAAGTCGCCCTTCAGGTCGCTTTCCCCTTTTTCCCACAGCTCGCGCAGGATGGTGGCGTATTCGTCCAGCATCTCGTAGCGGCGGGAGAAATGGCTCTCGCCCGGCCAGAGGCCCATCTGGTCGTACTCGGCCTTCTGCCAGCCGGTGACGAGGTTCAGCCCGAAGCGGCCGCCCGAGATGCTGTCAATCGTGACCGACATGCGCGCCGCGATGGCGGGCGGGATGGTCAGCGTGGCGACGGAGGCGAACAGCTTGATGCGCGTGGTAACGGCGGCCAGCCCCGCCATGAGCGTGAAGCTCTCGAGGCCGTGGTCCCAGAACTGCGTCTTCCCGCCGAAGCCGTGCAGCTTGATCATGGAGAGCACGAAGTCGAGCCCATGGCGTTCGGCCGCCAGGGTGATGTCGCGGTTCAGGTCGAAGCTCGGCATGTATTGCGGCGCCGTTTCGGACAGCAGCCAGCCATTGTTGTTGATGGGGATGAACACGCCGACCTGCATGGGCACCAACTCCTCTCCCGGACACCGGCTATGTCGCAGCGCCCGGCGCGGCCTTCCATGGGTGAAGCGTGGCCAGGGCGGCGGCACGGCGCGACGAACGCCTGATGATGAGGCAGGCCCGCGCGCATCTGCCCGCGGAAGCGGCGAAGCGGCGCGCATGGGCGCAAGCGGGGCCGCCTTCGCCCTTGCCGCGCCCCGGCCCCCCTCGCCAATTTCCGGGACAGTTGCGCGGCCCGATCACGGGCCGGAGAACAGGAGCACTTCATGACGCTGCGTCTCACCCGCCGGGCCGCGCTCGGCGCCGGCACGGGCCTGCTGGCCGCCCCGCATGTGGCCAACGCCCAGGCCCGCCCGACCGTCCGCTTCGCCTATGACTGGATCCTGAACGGCCCCTACGCCTTCGGCATCGCGGGTGAGCGGCAGGGCTTCTTCCGCGAGGCGGGCATCGACATCACCATCCAGCGCGGCTTCGGCTCGGCCCGCATTCCGCTGGACATGGCGGCGGGCACCTTCGACATCGCGATGTGCGACCCCACGCCCACGCTGCGCTTCATGTCGCAGAACCCCAACAATGACCTGATCGCGGTCGGCCTGCTCTGGGACCAGGCGCCGACGGCCGTGACGGTGCGCGCCGACGGCCCCATCACCAGCATCGCCCAGCTCGCCGGCAAGACGCTGGCCGCACCGGAATTCGACGGCGGGCGCCAGGTGTTCCCGGCCTTCGCTGCGGTGAACAACATCCCGCTCTCCTCCATCACCTGGATGAGCGTGGCGCCCGAGCTGCGCGAGACCATGCTGGTGCAGCGCCGCGCCGACGGCATCACGGGCTTCGTCACCTCCACCGCGCTGTCGCTGCGCGCGCTGGGCATGGACCTGCCGGCGCAGCGCATCTTCCGCTACCGCGAGCATGGGCTGGACTTCTTCTATGGCTCGGTCCTGCTGACCACGCGGCGCTACATGGACGCGAACCCGGACGCGGTGCGCGCCGTGGTGCATGGCATGATCCGCTCGCTGCGCTGGTCCTTCGCCAACCGCCCCGCCGCCATCCAGGCGCTGCGCGCGCGGGAGGCGCTGACGGATGTGGCCATCGAGACCATCCGCCAGGACATGGCGATGGCCGAGCTTGTGGACAGCCCGAACGTCCGCCGCCTGGGCCTGGGCATGATGGAGGCCCCGCGCTTCGCCCGCCAGATCGAGGCGGTGAAGATGGCCTTCAACCTGGGCGACATGCCCACGCCGGACCGCTTCTTCACCGACCGCTTCCTGCCGCCGGCGGCGGAGCGCCAGCTGGGTTGAGGGTTGGTTCAGCGGCCGATTCACGCCTCCGGCGTTCCACCGAAGCCGATCGGACGCGGGCTGCGCGGCCGATTCACGGCTTCGGCGTTCCACCGAAGCCGATCGGACGCGGGTTGCGCGACCGATTCACGGCTTCGGCGTTCCACCGAAGCCGATCGGACGCGGGTTGAGCGGCCGATTCACGGCCTCGGTGTTCCACCGAGGCCGACCGGACGCGGGTTGAGCGGCCGATTCACGGCTTCGGCGTTCCACCGAAGCCGATCGGACGCTAGCCGAACATGTCCCGGGTGATGCTGGCATACCAGGCATCGGCATAGAGGGCCTCCAGCCGGCGCTGCTCCGGGTGGTTCCCGCGCGGGGAGACGCCGCCCGATTGCGGCGTCTCGACGAAGCCGCTGCCATCGGCGTTGGGGCGGAACACGCCCACGACCGAGATGCCGTAATCCTCGCCCACATGGCTGTAGCAGGTGTTGAAATAGACCGGCGCGGGCGGCGGCGCCTCGCCGCGCAGCAGGGCGGCCACGCTCGCCACCGCCTGCTTGGCCGTGCTGTTCGCGACATAGCCGGACTTCGGCATGGGCGGTGCCACGTTCGCGTCGCCGATCACATGGATGCTAGGCGCCTGGCGCGCCTCGAAGGTCAGCGGGTCCACGGGCACCCAGCCGCTGGCATTCGTCAGCCCCGCCTCGATGGCGATGCGCGCGGCGGATTGCGGCGGGATCACATTGCCCACATCCACCTTGTGCCTGGTGCCGAACTCGCTCTCGAACTCCCGCGCGCCGGGGTCCATGCGGGTGATGCGGCCATCCTGGCTGGCCGGCACCCATTCGATCATGCCGGGATAGAGCTCGGCCCAGGCATCCTGGAACAGGCCCTGCTTGCTGAAGGCGTTCTTCGCGTCAAAGGCCAGGATCTTGGCGCGCGGATTGTGCCGCTTCAGATGCGCCGCGATCATGCTGATGCGCTCATAGGGGCCGGGCGGGCAGCGGAAGGGGTTGTCGGGGATGGCCAGGCCGACCACGCCCCCCTCGGGCATCGCCTCGATCTGGCGGCGCAGCAGGGTGGTCTGCGCGCCCTCGCCAGGCACCCAGGCATGAGGGAAGATCTCGGCGGCGGCCTCGTCATAGCCGGGCAGCGCGTCCCAGCGCAGCGCGATGCCGGGCGAGAGGATCAGCCGGTCATAGGTGAGGCTCGCCCCGCCCCGCAGGCGCAGGCTGCGCGCGGCGGGGTCAATGCCCGCCACCCAGTCATGCACCACGTTCACGCCGCGCGCGCGCAGCCCGTCATACCCGTGGCTGATCTGCTCCAGCCGGCGCTTTCCGGCCAGCACCAGGTTGCCATAGGGGCAGGTGACGAAGCGCGTCTTGGGCTCGATCAGCGTCACCTCCAGCCAGGGGTAGGTCATGCGCGCGAAACGGGCGGCCGAGGCGCCGCCGAAGCCGCCCCCCACCACCACCAGGCGCGCCTGGCCCTGGTTCTGCGCGAGGGCGGGGGCGGCGATCAGGGCCGGAGCGGCGGCCAGCAGGGCGCGGCGGGTGGTGTGGGTCATGGTGCGGGCGCCTCTCAGCGGGCTTGGGCGAGGTAGGCGGCGACGGCCGTGATTTCCTCGGGCGTGTAGCCGCGCGCGATGCGGCCCATGATGGTGCCGGGCCGTTCATTGGCGCGGAACTGGGTCATCTGCGCCACCAGTTCCGGCGCCGGGCGGCCGGCGATGGCCGGCACGCCATCCTGCCCCGCCGCGCCCGGCCCGTGGCAGCCCAGGCAGGCCTGCGCCAGCAGCGGGCCATTTGCGGCGGGCTGCGCCAGGGCAGGCATGGCCAGCAGCAGCGGCAGGGCCAGGGTCAGGCGGCGAAGGCTTGGCATGGGGCGGCGGTTCCGGCTGTCAGGCGATGGTGACCCGCGCGGTGGCGCGCACGCTGCGCCCCCCCTCGTCGGACCAGATGAATTCGATCTCGCCGCTGCGCTCCAGGCGCAGGAAGAAGACGTGGTAGGGGTTGGCGGCGGTGCCGTTGCGCAGCGTCACGTCCAGCGCGACCTCGCCCTCCACCCGCACCAGCAGGCGGTTCAGCATGTCGCGCGGCGGGGCGTCCGGCCGCAGCCCCGTCTCCATGGGGTGCGTCATCAGGCAACGGATTTCGAAGGCCTCGCCGCGGCGGGCGCTGCGGGGCACGCGCAGGCGGGGGGTGGCGAGCGGCGCGCTCATGCGAGGCACCCCCCGGTGGAGACCCGTGCCTCGGCCACCGCGCGGCGGCGCGTGCCGTCGCTCATCACCGCGATGGCGATGACCTGCTGGTGTTCCGCGAGACGGATGCGCGTCTGCACCTCGGCGCGCGCGACCAGTGGCGTCAGGCGGAAGCTGGCGACACCGGGCGTCGGGTTGCGGGTGGCGAAGATATGGATGGCCGTGACGCGCAGCGCCGGCGTCTGCGGGCTGTCCACCTGGACGGTGAGGGGAACCTGGCCGCCATTTTCCGCCGTGGCGGGCAAGGTGAGCGTGATGCCGGTGTCGGCGAAGTCGCCCTCACCCACCGCGTCGCGGATGGCGTCCTGCAGGCCGGAGGCCAAGGCGGGCCAAGGCAGGGCGACGAGGGCCAGGATTGCGCGGCGGCGCAGGCGGGAATTGGGCATGGCCCCGCCTTCGTATTTGAACGATTTTTCCTTGTCAATTATGCGTTCATCTATCCACGATCTTCATGAGTTTGAGCCCCACCCAATTCCCTAGCAGCGCGGGCATAATCCACACCCAGCCATGCAGGCTGCCTGAGGCGATTCCGGCCACATAGGCGCTGATGTTGCATCCCGTCGCCAGGACGGCCCCCACGCCCAGCAGCAACCCGCCCGTGATGGCCGTGGCCACCTCACGCGGGCGCGGCAGGCGCCAGCCGGCGGCGCGGCCGGCCAGGCCCGCCGCGAGGAAGGCGCCGGCCATGAGGCCCAGGTTCATCAAGGTGATACGGTCCATCCAGACCGGGCGCAGCCAGGCCTCGACGCGCGTCGGATCCTCCCAATAGGCCCAGAAGGAAGGGTCGTCCCAGCCCAGCGCCTCGACCAGGCTGGAACCCCAGAGCGGAAAGGCCGCCGTGATGGCCCAGGGCCGCCCCGCCGCCACCAGGGTCGCGATGCCCAGCACAGCCAACGCCACCGCCCCCCAGGCCATCGGCCAGGGGCCGTGCAGGGGATTCCCACCGCGCAAAGCCAGAGGTTCCACGCGGCCGTGCCGTGCTTTTTCCAGCGTGCGTGAGGCCAGCATCACCAGCGCCAGGACGGCAAGGCTCAGCCCCAGCGCCGGCCACACCCCCAGCGCGCCGGGCAGGGAGACCGGCGCCCAGGCGGGCCAGCCCATCCAGAGATCGGCCTGCCAGGCCGCCAGCGTCGCCCCCGCCACGAAGGCGGCGAGCGTGATCCACATCCGCACCGCGCCCCCGCCCGCGGTGTAGAGCGTGCCCGAGGCGCAGCCGCCGCCCATCTGCATGCCGATGCCGAACAGAAAGGCCCCCAGCAGCAGCGACCAACCCACGGGAAAGACGAAGCCGCGCACCGGCTGACCCAGCACCGCACCTGCCTCCAGCGCCGGCAGGAAGAAGGTCACCAGCAGGGCCAGCAGCAGCATCTGCGCGCGCAGCCCGGCCCCCCTGCCCTCGGCCAGCAGGCGGCGGAAGGCGCCGGCGAAGCCGAAGCTGGCGTGGAACAGAGCGACCCCCAGCCCCGCGCCGATGAGCCAGAGCAGGGCCACGCGCCCCCCCTGCCACTGGCCCAGGGCCAGCGCCCCGCCAGCCAGCAGAAACACGCCCAGCAGCACATTCACGCGCACCAACATGCGGCCCCGCTTCGGAATATCCGAGCGGGGCATATGCACATTCAGGGCGCGTGAAAAGGGGCGGGTTCAGTCCGCCCGGATACCCGCCACCCGCACGGTCTCGGACAGGCGGGCCACCTCGGCGGCGATGAAGGCGCGAAACTCCGCCCCGTCCATCGCGCGGGGAATGCTGCCGCTGCCGCGGATGCGCGCGGCCACGGCCTCATCGCGCACGGCCGCCAGGGCCTCGCGTTCCAGCACCGCCACGCGCTCGGGCGGCGTGCCGCGCCCGGCGAAGAGGCCGAACCAGCCCACCGACACCAGGTTCACCCCCGCCTCGCGCAGGGTGGGCACGTCGTCGAAGCCGGGCGCGCGTTCGGCGCTGGTCACGGCCAGCGCCTTCATCCGGCCGGAGCGCACCAGGTCGGCGGCGGCGGCGATGGTCTGGAACATCACTTCCACCCGGCCGGCGATGAGGTCGGTGTTGGCGGCCCCCGTCTCGCGGTAGGGCACATGGTCCATCTCCACCCCGGCCGCGATGGCGAACTGCGCGCCGGCCAGGTGCAGCGAGGTGCCATTGCCGATGGAGGCGTAGTTCAGCCGCCGCGTGCGGGCCAGGGCCACGAATTCCGCGACGCTGTTCACCGGCAGGGTGTTGGGCACCACCATGATGTTGGGCGAGAGCGCGATCATCGCCAGCGGCACCAGGTCGGCATCGGGGTCGAAGGGCAGGCGGGCGAAGAGGAAGCGGTTCACCGCCACCGGCACGCCGTTCAGCACAAGGGTGTGGCCATCGCGCTCGGCGGCCAAGGCCGCGGCGGTGCCGATATTGCCGCCGGCGCCGCTGCGGTTCTCGATGGTGACGGGCTGCCCCACCCCGCGCGACAGGCGTTCACCCACCACGCGGCCCAGGAAATCGGCCGCGCCGCCGGGCGGGAAGGGCACGACCAGGCGCAGCGCCCGGTCGGGGAAGGATTGCGCCCGCGCCGCCGTAAAAGGCAGCAGGGCGGGAAGCGACAGGATGGAGCGACGCAGCATGGAAAACCCTCCGGTTCCCAGAGGGTTATGCAAGCCGCGTGCCGGGCGCGGCAGCCGGCGGCTAAAGCCCCGCCTGCTCCAGCCGCAGCACCGCCCGCGCCATGGCCTGGGCGCGGGGCACGAAGCTGCTGATCTCCAGGTATTCCTCGGGGCTGTGCGCCAGCCCGCCCACCGGGCCCACGGCGCAGATGGTGGGCGCGCCCTGCTGGGCGGTGAAGCCGCTGTCGGCGCAGCCGCCGGAGAATTCGCCCTCCACCCTCAGCCCCGCATCGGCCGCGGCACCCTGGTAGAGGCTGAACAGCTTCTTCGCCGCCGCATCCTGGGTCAGCGCATTGAACTCGCCCTTGATGGTGAGCTTGGCCTTGGTGCCGGGGACGAAGCTGCGGCCGATGATCTCGTGGATCTTGGCCATCACCTCCTCGCGGTCCTCGGGCTTCACATAGCGCAGGTCAATCTGGCCGCGCGCCCAGGGGGCCACGGTGTTCACGCTCTGCCCGCCCTCGACCAGGCCCACATTCAGCGTGATGCCGCGTTCGAGGTCGGTCAGCGCGTGAATGGCCACGATCTTGTGCGCGAGTTCGCCAATGGCCGAGATGCCCGCCTGGAAGTTGCCGCCCGAATGGCTGGCCTTGCCCTCGATGTCGAACACCATGAACACGCCGCCCTTGCGGCCCGTGACGATGTTGCCCGAGGGGCGGCCCGGCTCCGAGTTGAACACCACGCGGGCGCCGCGCGCCTCCTCCTCGATCACGGCGCGGCCCTCGGGGCTGCCGACTTCCTCGTCGCCGGTGAAGAGGCCGACCATGGGGCCGGGGGCGCCGCCGAACTTGGCGAAGGCGGCCAGGACGAACATGTTCATCACCAGCCCGGCCTTCATATCGGCCACGCCGGGCCCATAGGCACGGCCATCCTTGATGGTGAAGGGGCGGCGCTCCGGCTCGCCCTTGGGGAAGACGGTGTCGCGATGGCCCATCAGCACGATGTTGGCGGCGTGGTTGCCACGGGTGGGCGCGGTGCCCTCGTGCGGGAGAATGGCGCGGATGCAATCGCCGAAGCGCTCGCCCTTCACCGTCTCGACCGTCAGGCCATGGCTCTCGCAGAAGGCCTTGATGCGGGCGCCGACCGCGTCCACGCCTGCCTTGTCATAGCTGCCGCCATCGGTGTTCACGAGGTCGGCCAGAACATCCAGCATCGCCTGCTGCTGGGTGGCGAGCCAGGCGGTGATCTTGGCTTCGGTGGTTTCGGTGTTCATGCGCGGCCTCCAATCCTGCGGCGGGAGGCCCGATGCGACCACGGGAAGGGGCCGCCCGCAACCACGGGCGGCCCCAGTTTCGTCAGCGAGACTGGCTCAGCGTTGGGCCGCAAGGCGGAGCGGCACGAAGCGCTGGCCCTGCTGGCTCTCGATGAGGAACAGCGCGGTGGCGCGGTTCTGGCGACGCAGCCGCTCGATCCGCTCCTGCAGCTCCTGCGCCGTCGTCACGCGCTCCTGCTGGACTTCCAGCACGATGTCGCCGGGGCGGATTTCCCGCTCGGCGGCGGCGGAGCCGGCGGTCACGTCCACCACCACCACGCCGCGTGCCTCGGGGCGCAGGCGGAAGCGGTCCCGCAGCTCCGGCGTCACGCCGGCCACGCGCATGCCCAGGCCGGCCAGCTCCACCGGCTGGTCCGGGCGGGCGGGCTCGGGCGTCGCGCCGGCCTGGGCCTGCTCGGAGGGCAGCTCGCCCAGCGTGACCTCGACCGTCACCTCACGCCCATCGCGCCACACCACCACCGGCACGCGCGAACCGACGGCGGTGTCGGCCACGATGCGCGGCAGGTTGCGCATCTCGCGCACTTCCTGGTTGTTGAAGCGCAGCACCACGTCGCCGGCGCGCAGGCCTGCGGTGGCGGCGGGGCCACCTTCCTGGGCGCGGGCGATCAGTGCGCCGCGGGCGCCGTTGCGCAGTTGCAGGCTCTCGGCGATCTCGTCCGTGACCTGCTGGATGTTCACGCCCAGCCAGCCGCGCCGCACCCGCCCGCCATCGGCCAGCTGCCGCACGATACCGCGCGCCAGGTTGGAGGGGATGGAGAAGCCGATGCCGATGGAACCGCCCGTGGGCGAATAGATGGCGGTGTTGATGCCCACCACCTCGCCGCGCAGGTTGAACAGCGGGCCGCCGGAGTTGCCGCGGTTGATGGCGGCGTCGGTCTGGATGAAGTCATCGAAGGGGCCCTGGCGGATGTCACGGCCGCGCGCCGAGACGATGCCCGCCGTCACGGTGCCGCCCAGGCCGAAGGGGTTGCCGATGGCCAGCACCCAGTCGCCCACCTCGGCCGTGTCGGAATCGCCCCAGGGCACGGCGGGCAGGGGCGCGCTGTGGTTCACCCGCAGCACGGCCAGGTCGGTGCGCGGGTCGGTGCCCAGCAGCGTGGCGCGCAGGGTCGTGTTGTCCTGGAGGATGACGTTGATCTCGTCGGCACCCTCGATGACGTGGTTGTTCGTGATGATGATGCCCGAGGGGTCAATGACGAAGCCCGAGCCGAGCGACTGCGCGCGGCGCTGCGGTGCGCCCTGGGGCGGGCGGCCCGGCGCGGGCGGGGCCTCGCCCTGGGGGCCGGGGCGCTGGCGGTTGAAGAAGTCGCGGAAGAATTCCTCGAAGGGCGAGCCGGGCGGCGCCTGGGGCGCGGGCGGCGCGTCGGGCCGGCCGGGACGCGCGCCGATGTTCTGGGTGGTGGAGATGTTCACCACCGCGGGCAGCAGGCGCCGCACCAGGGGCGCGAAGCTTTCGGGGGCGCCGGGGGGCGGGCTGGCCGGAAGGGCCGCGCCCGGTGCCGGGGCCGCCTGGGGCGCGGGCGCCGGGGCGGGCGCCGGCTGCGCCGCCACAGGCAGCGCGCCCAGGAGGAAGATGGCCAAGTAGAGACGACGCATGCGGCGGGACCTCATCATTGTTCGGCCAGGATGGACCGGGCCGGGCGCCTAGGATGTGGCACGAGGGCACCCTCCCGCAACAGCCGCGGGGCCTGGAAGTCGTTGGGGTTGCAACTTGTCCCCATCGGACACCGGCGGTTACACGCCGCCGGTGCCGTAAGGCCAGCGAATAATCAGCGCTGGACCGGAGTCATCCCGGGCATGTCCCGGAAGAAGCGGAAGAAATCGCTGTCCGGGGTCAGCACGAGGCGTGCCTCGCCCTCGCCGAAGACCGTGCGATAGGCCTGCATGGTGCGCCAGAACTGGAAGAATTCCGGGTCGCGGCCGAAGGCTTCGGCGAAGATGCCGATCGCTTCCTGCTCACCCGCGCCGCGCAAGATGGCCGCATTGGCCTCGGCTTCCGCCAGCAGCACCGTGCGGTCACGCTCGGCCTGGGCGCGGATGCGCTGGGCCTGCTCGGCACCTTCCGCGCGGGCCTCGCGCGCCACGCGCTCACGCTCGGACTGCATGCGCGCCAGGATGGCCTGGGTGTTTTCCTCCGGCAGGTCGGCGCGGCGGATGCGGACATCCGTCACCTCGATGCCGAAGCGCGAGGCCTCCTCGTTCACCTGGTCACGAATGGCGCCCATGATGCGCGGCCGGTCGGCCGAGAGCATGGACAACAGCGATTCGCTGCCCAGCACGCGGCGCATGGACGAGCTGACGATGGAATTCAGCCGGCCCCGGATGCCCTGCTCGGTCGCGCCCACGGTCTGGAAGAACAGCAGCGGGTCGGTGATGCGGTAGCGGGTGAAGCTGTCCACGATGACGCGGCGCTGGTCGCCCAGGATCACTTCCTCGCTGCCGCCCTCGAAGTCGAGCAGGCGGCGGTCGAAGGAGATCACGTTCTGCACGAAGGGCAGCTTCACGTTCAGCCCCGGCTCGCGGATCACGCGCACGGGCTCGCCGAACTGCGTGATCAGCACCTGCTGGGTCTGGTGCACGGTGAAGAGCGTGCTGCCCAGGGTGACAAGGGCGACGAAGGCGACGCCGCCCAGAATCGCGAGCCGGTTCATCGGGTGCCTCCCTGGTTGGCGGGCCTCTGTTGCGGGTTCAGCATCGGCGCCATCACGGCGGGCGAGGTCTGCTGCTGCCGGGCCGCGGGGCTGCCGCCCTGGCCGCGGGCCTGCTGCTGGCCTTCGAGCTGGAGGAAGGGCACCAGGCCCTGCAACCGGTCATCCACCAGGATCATGTTATTGCGGCGGAGGATTTCTTCCATGGTTTCCAGATAGATGCGCCGCGTCGTCACATCCTGCGCGAGGGAGTAGGCGCCGAGCACGGCGTTGAAGCGGCCGGCCTCGCCTCGGGCGCGGGCGATCTGGCTGTCGCGGAAGCCGGTCGCTTCCTGGACCATCCGTTCGGCCTCGCCTCGGGCGCGGGGGATGATGTCGTTGCGGAAGCTTTCCGCTTCGTTACGCAGGCGCTCGCGGTCGGTGTTGGCGCGCTGCACGTCGCGGAAGGCCTCGATGACGGCCGCCGGCGGGTCCACCTTCAGCAGCTGCACCTGGGTGATTTCCACGCCCGAGCCATACTGGTCCATCATCGCCTGGGTCAGGCGGCGAACCTCCTGCTCGATGGCGGCGCGCGCCTCGGTCAGCGCCGGCTGGATGGGCGTGCGGCCGATGACCTCGCGCATCACGCTCTCACCGGCGGACTTCACGGCCTCCTCCGGGTTGCGCGTGTTGAAGAGGAACTCGCCGGCGTCACGGATGCGCCAGAACACCGAGAAATCCACGTCAATGATGTTCTCGTCGCCCGTCAGCATCAGGCTTTCGGCCAGCACGTCGCGGGCGGGCACGATGCGGCCCGTGGTGTCGGCCCCGGCGCGGAAGCCCACATCGGCCCGGTTGATGCGGGTGACGCGCGGCGTGGTGACCTGCTCGACCGGCCAGGGGATGGCGTAGTTGAGGCCAGGCGGCGTGGTGCGGTTGAAGGCGCCGAAGCGCATGACCACGCCCAGCTCATCCGGCTGCACCCGGTAGAAGCCCGAGGCACCCCAGATCGCGACCACGATCAGCAGCACCGCGCCAATGGCGCGGCCGCCGCCCGTGCCGCGCGGCAGGAAGCGCCGCACCGCGTTCTGGGCGTTGCGGATCATTTCCTCGATGTCCGGCCCCTGGCCGGGGCCACGGCCACCGCCGCCGCCCCCGCCGCCCTGTGGCGGGCCGCCCCAGGGTCCCCCGCCACCGGGACGGGGGTTGCCCCAAGGGCTGGGGCCGCCATTGTTCCACGCCATCTCTGTGGTGATCTCCCGTCTGGCGCGCACCATGGCGCACCGCCTGCATTACCTGTCCTACACATGCCCCGCAGGGGGGTGGGTGCACAACCCGGCTTACCGTGCATATGAGGACGCCCAGCGCTCAAGGAAAGGTCAACCGCATGTCGGAAGCCATCGTGGACGGGGTCAAACGCGCCCTTCGCGCCGTGCGAGACCCCAGGACGGGCCAAAGCGTGATCGAGAACGGAATGGTCGAGACCGTCAGCGTGCGCGACGGGCTGGTGCAGTTCACCCTCGCCGTCCCGCGGGAGCGGGCGCGGGAGCTGGAACCCTTGCGCCAGGCGGCCGAACGCGCCGCCGCCACGGTGCCCGGCGTGCTGTCCGCCACGGTGGTGATGACGGCACACCGCGAGGTGCAGACGCCCACCGGCCCCGCCACCGCCACCCGCCCCCCGCCCGGCCCTGGCCAGATGCTGCTGCCCGGCGTGCGCAAGATCGTGGCGGTGGCCTCCGGCAAGGGCGGCGTGGGCAAGTCCACCACCGCGGTGAACCTGGCCGTGGCGCTGGCCGCGCAGGGGCTGCGGGTGGGGCTGCTGGATGCCGACATCTATGGCCCCTCCCTGCCGCTGATGCTGGGCACGCAGGAAAAGCCGCGCGCGGTGGACAACCGCATCCAGCCCATCGCGCGCTGGGGGCTGAAGGCCATGTCCATCGGCTTCCTGGTGGAGCAGGAGACGGCGATGATCTGGCGCGGCCCCATGGTGATGGGCGCGCTGGAACAGATGATGGGCCAGGTGGACTGGGGCGAGCTGGACGTGATGGTGGTGGACATGCCCCCCGGCACCGGCGACGCGCAGCTCACCATGTCGCAGCGCGTGCCGCTGGCGGGTGCCGTGATCGTCTCCACCCCGCAGGACATGGCGCTGACCGATGCGCGCCGCGGCGTGAAGATGTTCGAGAAGGTGAACGTCCCGGTCCTGGGCCTGATCGAGAACATGAGCTTCTTCTGCTGCCCGCAATGCGGCCACCGCAGCGATATCTTCGGCCATGGCGGGGCGCGGGCGGAGGCGGCGCGGCTCGGCCTTGATTTCCTGGGCGAATTGCCGCTGAAGCTTTCCATCCGCGAGACCTCGGATGCCGGCACGCCCATCGTGCTGGCGGCACCCGAGGGGGAGGAGGCCGGGCTCTACCGCGCCATCGCGGCCCGCATCTGGGCGAAGCTGGAGACGGGCGCGGCACCCGCCGGCCCGCGCATCGTGATGGAATGAGCGCGGCGCTGCGCCGGATCTGCCTCGCTTTACCCGAAGCGGAGGAACGCGAGACCTGGGCAACCCCCACCTTCCGCGTCCGCGACAAGATCTTCTGCCTGATGGCCGAGGGCGGCACCGCCTGCTGGCTCAAGGCGCCGCCCGGCAGCGCCGAATTGCTGATCGAGGCGGCGCCGGCGCGCTTCTTCCGCCCGCCCTATCTCGGCGGGAAGGGCTGGGTGGGGGTGCGGCTCGACGCCGCGCTGGAGAAGGGCGAGCTGGAGGCGCTGGTGCGGCGCAGCTATTCCCTGGTGGCGCCGCGCAAGCTGGCGGCGCGGCTTCAGGGCTGAGCGGCCAGCAGGGCGTCCGTCTCGGCCGCCATGGGCATGGCGGGGCCCGCACCGGCCCTGGTGCAGGAAAGGGCCGCGGCGGCATTGGCGCGGCGCATCGCGGCCGGGAGCGGCGCGCCACGGTCCAGCGCGGCGGCCAGCACGCCACACCAGGCATCGCCCGCGCCCACCGTGTCCGTCACCTTCACGGGAAAGGCGGGCACATGCAGGGCCAGGCCCGCGCCATGGCATTCCGCCCCCGCCTCGCCCAGCGTGACGGCGATGGCGACGCCCAGCGCGGCATGCAGCGCCGCCGCCCCCGCGCCGCAGCCCAACGCGGCGCCGAGCCAGGCGGCCTCATGCTCATTCACCACCAGCAGGTCCAGCGTCGAGAGGGCTTCGCGCGGGAGGGCGGCGGCGGGGGCCAGGTTCAGGATCACCCGCGCGCCCGCGGCCCGCGCGCGGGCGATGAGGGCGGCGTTCTCCTCCGGCGGCACCTCCATCTGGAGCAGGATCGTGTCGCCCGCCGCGACCGGCACCTCCGCCTGCCGCGCCCGCATGTTGGCACCGGCCGAGACGGCGATCTGGTTGCGCCCCGCCTGGTCCACGCAGACGGCGGCCAGGGCGGTGGGGGCGTCCGCCTCCGCCAGCAGGGCGGTGTCCACCCCGGCCGCCGCCAGCGTGGCCCGCATCAGCGCACCGTTCGCGTCCGCGCCCACGCAGCCAGCGAAGCGGACCCGCGCGCCGTCCCGCGCGGCGGCCAGCGCCTGGTTGGCGCCCTTGCCGCCCGGCAGAGGTGGCCCGGCCTCGCCCAGCACCGTCTCGCCGGGGCGGGGCAGTTGCGGCAGGCGGAAGATCACGTCCACCACGGCCGAGCCGAAGACCAGCAGGCTCACGGAAGCAGCAGGCCTTCGGCCATGGCGCGGTCGTAGAGCGCCTCGACCATGGGCGCGAAGGGCGGGCCAAGGTCCAGCGCCGGCTGCATGCGTTTCAGGCTGCGCGCGCGGGTCAGGCCCACCTCCTTCCAGGCGGGCGCGCCACATTCCACCTGCTGCGCGAAGCCTTGCAGCCGGTCGCAGCCCATGGCGAAGCGGGCGTCGGGCGTTTCCTGCGCCTCGAACTCGGCCCAGAGGGCGGACAGGCGCCGGGCAAGGTCGGGCGGAAGCGTGCCGAAGATGCGGGCCGCGGCCGCCTGTTCGCGGGCCTGCTGCGTGAGGAGGCCCGCTTCGTCGAAGGCGAAGGTGTCGCCGGCCTCGATCTCGATCACGTCATGCACCGCGATCATGGACAGCACGCGGGCGAGGTCGGGGCGCGGTTCCACCTCCTCGGCCAGCAGGACGGCGATCATCGCCACATGCCAGGCGTGCTCGGCGCTGTTCTCCGCCCGGCCCTGGGTGCGGGCGGCGCGATGGACGTGCTTGAGGCGGTCGCAGAGGTTCAGGAAGCCCTGGATGGCGGCCAGCCGGTCAGGCGGCACGGCCGAGCGTCTCCATCAATTCGCGCCATTCGCGCTTGGACAAGCCGCTGGTTTCCTGGGTCACCGCCTCGCCCGCCAGCATGCGCTTCACGATGGCCAGCATCTGCGCGGAGAGGGTGACGGCACCCATGCGGTAGTCGGCGAAGGCCTCATAGCTGTGCGGCACCCAGGCCTGGACGGTCTTGAGCATGGCCTCGGCATAGACGCGGATTTCGTACTGGGCATGGGCGTCGGCGCGCAGGCTGAGGAAGTGCAGCAGGTTGTGCAGGTCAGTCTTCCAATACCACTGCGTATAGGCGTTCAGCGTCAGGTTCATCCGCGCCAGTTCGCGCGCCAGGCCGGAGCGGGATTCGTCCTGGACGCGGCCTTGCTCATCCTCGTTCAGCATCCAGGCGTAGTGGTCGTAGTTGCGGGCGGCGTCCTCGCGCAGCAGGCGCAACACTTCTTCCGCCTCCGCCCCTTGCAGCACATCGCCCCGGCCCTGGCGGTTGCTGGCGGATTGGGCGGCGAGTTGTTCCGGCGCGGGGATATAGAATTCGCGGTCCATCACGGAATAGCGCGCGGAATACTCGTTCACATTGGCGGTGCGGTGCCGGATCCATTGCCGCGCCACGAAGATGGGCAGCTTCACGTGATACTTGATCTCGCACATCTCGAAGGGCGTCGAGTGGCGGTGGCGCATGAGGTAGCGGATCAGCCCGCGGTCCTCATTCGCGGCCTTGGTGCCGCGCCCGTAGGAGACGCGGGCCGACTGCACCACGGCGCCGTCATCGCCCATGTAGTCCACCACGCGCACGAAGCCGTGGTCGAGGACCGGGATGGGCGTGAAGAGCATGGCCTCCAGCGCGGGCACGGTGGCGCGGCGCGTCTCGTGGCGCGCGGCCTGGGCTTCCGTCAGTTCGGCCTGCTGGGCTTGGGTGAGTGCCATGGGGTGCCCCTTCTGTGCGCGGGGATTTGAACGGGGCGGACGCCGGGCGCAAGGGCCCGTCCCGCCTCTGGCAATCACGGCCCCGATGCCCTACATATCAGGGTGCCGCTTGCGGCTATGGTGATAAACGTTGCGTGGAATAATCGTTACGGACCCGGGGGCAGTGCCCGGCGTCTCCACCACTCCAACCGCCTTTATCGGGGCGCGTGGCATGGGGACGAAACAGGCTCGACGTGCGTGGTAAAGACGCAGCTTTTGCCCGGCATTGTACCGCCGTTATCGGGCTAAATCACAAGTGCCAACGATAACGTCCGCGAGGACGTGGCGCTCGCTGCCTAGGAATAGGTAAGCGCGGTCTGGGGGGCACCGGGCAACAGAAGCCCCCCGCTTTCGCCTTCGGCGAAAGCGGTTTTTCACGCCCTCAGACGCCGGGCACGCGCTCCGCGCGCTTGGCTTTCGCGCCCTGAAGGGCGCGCCGTCCGCCTTGCGGCCGGAGCGTGGGGAGGGTCTGCCAGAGGGGGATGGTGCCCCTTCCTTCCCTTGCGCCTTCGCCCGCCATATGGTGCAGCGCCAGGAATAGCCGATGACAGACACAAACACCCCCAGCCTGCTGCCCTATGAAGCCTGGGCCACCCGCGCCCTGCGCTCGGTCGCCGTGGACGCGCTCGAACATGCCGCGCGCGAAGGCCTGCCCGGTGAGCACCACTTCTACATCTCCTTCCGCACGGACCACCCGGGCACCTCCATCCCGGCGCACCTGAAGGCGAAATACCCGCACGAGATCACCATCGTGATCCAGCATCGCTTCTGGGACCTGAAGGTGGACCGCGTGGCGCAGCGCTTCTCGGTGGGGCTGTCCTTCTCGGGCATCCCGGCCTCGCTCGTCGTGCCCTTTGCCGCGCTCACCGCCTTCCAGGACCCGCATGCCCAGTTCGGCCTGCGCTTCCAGCCCGAATATGACGGCGAGGAAGACGCGGCCGACCTGCCGCCACCCGAAGTTGCCGCGGCGCCCGCCGAAACCCCGGAAACGCCCGCCCCCGCCCCCCAGCCACAGGTCGTCAGCCTCGACGCCTTCCGCCGCAAGCGCGACTGACCCCCGCCCGGAGCCCACACCTTGCTCGACAGCGCCACCCCCGCCCGCCCCGAAGGCTTCCACTACAGCCCGACCTTCCCCCTCGCCGAGGACACCACCCCCTATCGCCGCCTGCCGATCGAGGGCGTGAAGGTCATCGAGGTGGACGGCAAGCGCGTGCTGAAGGTGCCGCCCAAGGCGCTGGAGGAACTGGCCTTCGCCGCCTGCCGCGATGTCTCGCACCTGTTGCGGCCCGGGCATCTCGCGCAGCTTTCCTCCATCCTGAAGGACCCGGAGGCCAGCCCGAATGACCGCTTCGTGGCGCTGGACCTGCTGAAGAACGCGAACATCGCCGCCGGCGGCAAGCTGCCCATGTGCCAGGACACCGGCACCGCCATCGTCTTCGGCAAGAAGGGCCAGCGCGTCTGGGTCGAGGGCAATGAGGAGGAGGCGCTGAGCTACGGCGTCGCCCGCACCTACACCGAGACGAACCTGCGCTATTCCATGATGGCGCCGCTCTCCATGTTCGACGAAGCCAACACCGGCAACAACATGCCGGTGGAGTTCACCATCCTGGCCGCGCCCGGCGAGGACCACGCGGATGAATTCCACCTGATGTTCGTCCTCAAGGGCGGCGGTTCGGCCAACAAGACCTTCCTCTACCAGCAGACGCGCGCGGTGCTGAACAAGCCCAAGCTGCTGGCCTTCATCGAGGAGAAGGTGAAGACGCTGGGCACCTCGGCCTGCCCGCCCTACCACCTGGCCATCGCCATCGGCGGCACGAGTGCGGAGGCCAACCTCAAGGCCGTGAAGCTCGCCTCCACGCGCTACCTGGATGGCCTGCCCGAGACGGGCGACAAGTCCGGCCATGCCATCCGCGACCGCGCGCTGGAGGCCGAGATCCACAAGCTGACGCAGAACCTCGGCATCGGCGCGCAGTTCGGCGGCAAGTATTTTTGCCATGACGTGCGCGTGGTGCGGATGGCGCGGCACGGGGCCTCGCTGCCCATCGGCATCGGCGTCTCCTGCTCCGCCGACCGGCAGATCAAGGCCAAGATCACGGCGGATGGCGTGTTCCTGGAGGAGCTGGAACACGACCCGGCGAAATACCTGCCCGAGGCGACCGACGACATCCTGGGCGGCGAGGTGGTGAAGCTGGACCTCAACCGCCCGATGGACGCCATCCGCGCGGAGCTGGCGAAGCACCCGGTCAAGACGCGCGTCTCGCTGACCGGCACCATCGTGGTGGCGCGCGACATCGCGCACGCGAAGCTCCAGGAACGCCTCGACCGGGGCGAGGGCCTGCCCGACTACATCAAGAACCACCCCGTCTATTACGCCGGCCCCGCCAAGACGCCGACGGGCATGGCCACCGGCAGCTTCGGCCCGACCACGGCCGGGCGCATGGACAGCTATGTGGCGGCCTTCCAGGCGGCCGGCGGCTCGCTGGTGATGCTGGCCAAGGGCAACCGCTCGCGCGCCGTGCGGGAGGCCTGCCAGAAGCATGGCGGCTTCTACCTGGGTTCCGTGGGCGGCCCCGCGGCGCGGCTGGCGCAGGACTGCATCCGCAAGGTCGAGGTGCTGGAGTATCCGGAGCTCGGCATGGAGGCGGTGTGGCGGATCGAGGTCGAGGATTTCCCGGCCTTCATCGTCGTGGACGACAAGGGCAATGATTTCTACGAAGGCCTCGAGTGACCGACCGCCGCCTGCCCGCCCGCTACACCCTCGCCGTCACGGGCTTCTTCCTGACGGCGATCATGACCTTCATCATCTCGGGCATCTCCACCGTGATGGCGCTCGGCTTCTCGCTCATGGCGCTGGGGGCCTGGCCCATCGCCTGGCTGACCTCCTGGATCATCGCCTTCCCCACCGTGCTCGTCGTGCTGCCGCTGGTGCGGCGGCTTGTCGCGCGCCTCGTCGCCCCCGCCTGAGGAATATCCCATGACCCGTCGCCTCATCTCCTCCGGCTCGAAATTCGAGGAAGAGATCGGCTATTCGCGCGCCGTGGTGGACGGGGATTTCATCTTCCTCTCCGGCACCACCGGCTATGACTACGCCACCATGACCATCGTGGATGACGTGGCGGCGCAGTGCGAGCAGACACTGAAGAACATCAGCGCGGCCCTGGCCCAGGCCGATGCCACGCTCTCCGACGTGGTGCGGATGCTGGTCATCGTCCCGCGGCGCGAGGACTGGGCCCCCTGCTGGCCCATCCTGAAGAAGTATTTCGGCGAGACGCGCCCCGCCTCCACCCTGATCCACGCGCAGTTGCAGACCGACGCCATGCGCATCGAGATCGAAGTCACCGCGCGGCGCCAGCCCCGCAGCTAAGGAACGCTCAGATGCGCTTCGCCGTGGACCGCCTCGACCACCTGGTCATGACCTGCAAGGACGTGGAGATCACGGCCGCCTGGTACCAGCGCGTGCTGGGGATGGAGCGGGTGGAGTTCGGCCCGCACCGCCGCACCACCCTGCGCTTCGGCGGCCAGAAGATGAACCTGCGCCCCGTCGAGGCCACGCAGTCCGAGTGGTTCTCGGGCGTGGCCACCGCGCCGGGCGGGCAGGACCTCTGCTTCATCGTCACCGTCAGCGCGCTGCAGGTGGTGGAACACCTGCACCGCTGCGGCGTGATGGTGGAACAGGGGCCGGTGCCCAAGGATGGCGCGCTTGGGCCCATCACCAGCGTCTATTGCCGCGACCCGGACCAGAACCTGATCGAGATCGCCACCTACTCCGACTGAAAACCGGCGCTTCCCGTCATCCGCGCGCCCGTCTCGCGCGTTGGGCGCGCGGGTGGGGACGCCGTGCTATTCTCCACCCCACCACAAGGGGTTGAGGCCACATGACCACGCGCACCGAAACCGACAGCCTCGGCACGGTCGAGATTCCCGCCGAGCGCCTCTGGGGCCCGCAGACCGAACGCGCCCGCCACCTCTTCGCCATCGGCACCGAGCGTTTCCCGCCCCTGCTGCTGCGCGCGCTGGGCCAGCAGAAATGGGCGGCGGCGGAAGCCAATGCCCGCCTCGACGAATTGCCGCGCCATTTGACGGACGCCATCCAGCAGGCCGCGCAGGAGATCATCACGGGCCAGCGCGACGCGGATTTCCCGCTGACCATCTGGCAGACCGGCTCCGGCACCCAGACCAACATGAACGCGAACGAGGTCATCGCGAACCGCGCCAACCAGCTGCTGGGTGCCAAGCTGGGCGCGCGGGCGCCGGTGCATCCCAACGATCATGTGAATCGCGGCCAGTCCTCCAACGACAGCTTTCCGACGGTGATGCACCTCGCCGCCACCGAGGCCGCGCAACGCCGCCTCAAGCCCGCGCTGGAGACGCTGGCCGCCAGCCTGAACGCGCGGGCCGAGGAATGGGCCGGCGTCATCAAGATGGGCCGCACGCATCTGATGGACGCGGTGCCCGTCACGCTGGGCGGCGAATTCGCCACCTGGGCGCGGCAGGTGATCCATGGCGTGGCGCGGCTGGACGCCGCCATGCCGCGCCTGCTGCAACTGCCCCAGGGGGGCACGGCCGCCGGCACTGGCCTGAACCGCCACCCCGATTTCGACCGCGTCTTCTGCGAGGTGGTGGCCACCCGCACCGGCCTGGCCTTCACGCCCAACCCCGACAAGTCCGAGGGCATGGCGGCACACGACGCGCTGCTGGAACTGCATGGCGCGATGAACACCATCGCCGCGTCCCTGATGAAGATCGGCAACGACATCCGCCTGCTGGGCAGCGGCCCGCGCGCGGGGCTGGCGGAGCTGATCGTGCCCGATGACGGCCTTTCCAGCTCCATCATGCCCGGCAAGACCAACCCCACCCAGAGCGAGGCGCTGACCATGGTCTGCGCCCAGGTCATGGGCAACCAGGTGACGGTCACCATCGGCGCCTCGCAGGGGCACCTGGAGCTGAACACCTTCAAGCCCGTCATCATCCAGGCGGTGCTGCAATCGGCCACGCTGCTGGCCGAGGCCGCCACCAGTTTCGCCCGCCACATGGTGGACAAGCTGGAGCCCAACCACGCGCGCCTGGCCGAAAACCTGGCGAAGTCGCTCATGCTCGCCACCGCGTTGAACCCGCATATCGGCTATGACCGGGCGGTGGCCATCGCCAAGCTCGCGCTGCGCGAGGACCTGACCCTGCGCGAGGCGGCCGCGCGCGAGGGTGTCGCGGGCGAGGATTTCGACGCCTGGGTGAAGCCGGAGGCGATGCTCAGGCCGTGACGGGGCATCTGGTGAAGCGCAGCCTGCGGCTGGCGGGGCATGGCACCTCCATCGCGCTGGAACCCGCCTTCTGGGCCGCGCTGGAGGAGGAGGCCGCGCGGCGCGCCATGCCGCTGGCCGCCCTCATCGCCGAGCAGGACGCGGCCCGCACGGAGACGGCGGAACCGCTGACCAGCCGGCTGCGCGTCTTCGCGCTGGAATGCGCGCGCCAGAGGTAGGTTCAGCGCAGCGCCGCCGCGCGGTCCATCGCCGCCAGCGCATCGGCGGCGCCCAGCAGGCGCACCTGGCCCTTCAGCCGCAGGCAGACGCCCAACACCAGGCCGCGCGCCAGCAGGCGTTCGGCGCAGGCCTCGCCATGGTCCAAGGCCTCGGTCACCACGTCGCGCGGCAAGTCGCCGACATGGGTGGTCACGGCCAGGTCGCGCAGGTCGCTGTCAGGGTCGAGGCTTTCCGCCGGCGCGCGGGAAATGGCCGGGTGGTCCGCATCCACCGCATTGGCGATGATGGTGGCGGCGGCATCGGCCTCGGGCGCGCGGGCGGCCAGCACCGTCACCGCATCGGCGATCCCGCGCGAGAAGCTGCGGCCCCGCCAGCCGGAGGTCGCGATGCCGCGCACCTCATCCCGCCCGCGGATCACGGCCAACCCGTCGGGCACGCCGGCCTGTGGCCCCTCCACCAGCCCCACCCTCAAGGTGCTGACAGGCGAAAGGTGCAGGGCGATGTCGCCGCCATTGTTCACATGCGCGAGCTGCACGCCAGGCACGGCGGCGATGGCGGCCAGCACATGCTCGGCCACCGCACCCGCCACCGCCGCCATGGGCGTGATGAAGGTGGCGCGGTGCGGCCAGGCGGCCTCGGCCATGCGGCGGGCGACGGGGTGGCGGAAGCCGGGCATCCGCCCCAGCAGGGGCATCCGCAGCAGCGGCAATTCCAGCGCCAAGGCAGGCAATAGGCCGGTCAGCGCGGCGGCGGCGGCCTCGCGCGCCTGGAGCACGGCGGGGCGCAAGCCCTCGATGCCGATGACAAGATCAATGGGGCCGTCCTGCAGATGCAGCCGCCCATCGGGCAGCATGGCGCGCCGGGGCGCGGGCCAATCATTCATGCCCCCATCGGTCCTGAAGGCGCGTCGGGCCAGGGGTTGCCGCGGGGCCAGGGGGCGTTCACCGCGGCCTCCGCATGGTGGGCGAGCAGGGTCTCAAGGGCGATGGCCTGGTCCACATGCCCTCCAAGTGCGGCGTAAAGCTCGGCGCGCAAGGTGAATTCGATGGGCGCCACCAGGGCGGGCGTGGGCACATGGCCGAAGGCATTGTCCGGGATGGCCAGCACATCGGCCATGATGGTGATGCCACCCCCCGGCCAGAGCGTGCAGGGCGCGCCGCCCATGGTGACTCGCACCTCGCCCGCCTGGACCCCGCGCGTGAGCAGGATGGGGTTGTCCGTCACGCCGGCGCGCAGCGAGCCGCCCGCGCCCGCCATGAACAGGATGGAGGTCAGCGCCGGTTCGCAGTTCTCGCCGATGCGCGCCACGGTCTTCGCCACGGCCTCCGGCATCGGCGCCACCACGGGACGCAGCGCCTCGTCCAGTTCCAGCCACAGCGAATCCTCGCCGGTCGTGCTGGTCATCAGCACGCGCATGCCGGGCCAGGCGAGCTTGGGGTCAATGCTCTCGATGAGCGTCAGCGGGTCCGTCACATCGGTCCCGCCCCAGCCGGTGCCGGGATGGGCCACCTGGAAATACCGGCCAGGGGTGGAGCGGCGGCCACGCACGCGCAGGCCGGAGGGGCGCATGTTCAGGCAGCGCCCGGCCTGGTGCTCGGTCAGGACGCCGGTGATGTGGTCGTCCACCACCACCACCTCGTCCACATGGCCCTGCCATTGCTGGGCGAAGATGCCCACGGCCGCGCTGCCGCAGCCCACGCGCATGCGCGTCTCGGTCACGCCATTCACGATGGGCGCGGCGCCCGCCTGCAAGGTGACGCGGGAGCCGCCGGGGATGGTCACCTCGATGGCCTGCTTGCGGCACAGCGCCAGCATGGCCGCGCAGGTCACCTGGCCCTCGCGCTTGGAGCCGCCGGTCAGGTGCCGCACCCCGCCCAGGCTCAGCATCTGCGAACCATATTCGGCGGTGGTCACATGGCCGATCTGCTCGCCCTCATGCAGCACGGGGGCGCATTCGGGGCCGAGGTGGCGGTCGGTGTCGATCTTCACCTTCAGGCCGCAATAGCTGAAGATTCCCTCGGTCACGACGGTGACGGTGTCCACGCCCCGGTGCGCCTGGCTCACGATGAAGGGAGCAGGCTTGTAGTCCGGATAGGTGGTGCCGGCGCCGATGGCGGTGACGAAGACCTGCGGCGCGGGCGTGACGCCACCCGCCCAATCCTCGGCGGCGTCCAGGAAGGGCACCAGCGGCGTGCCCTCCTCCACCGCCTGGTGCAGCAGCACCAGCGGGTCGGTGCGGATCAGGCGCCCATCCTCGTTGGCATAGCGGTGGCAGGCCCCGGCACGGCCGGGGCGGATTCGGCACAGCACCGGGCAGGCGTCGCAGCGGACGATGCCCTCATTCCCCTCGCGCGCGCCGAATTGCTCGGTCCGGTCGGTCATGGGCGGGCCGCCAGGTGGGGGTGTCGCAAATCCTGCCTCCGTCATCGCAACGGATTGTGCTTTCCCTTGGCGGCACGCTCAATCGGAAACTAGGCTGGGAAATCAGGCGCGAGGGGGATGGGATGGCGCGGGTGCTGGTGCGTGGCATTGGACTGTTCTTCACGGGCGAGATGAAGACCCCCCTCCGGGACGCGGATGCGCTGCTGATCGAGGGCGGGAAGGTCGCCGGCATCGGCCGCGCCGCGGAATTCGACGCGGAAGGGGCCACGGTCATTGACGCCCGCGGCTGCGCCGTCATGCCCGGGCTGATTGACAACCACGTCCACCCCGCCTTCGGCGACTGGACGCCGCGCCAGAACCAGCTGGGCTGGATCGAGGCCATGGTGCATGGCGGCACCACCACCCTGATTTCGGCCGGCGAGGTGCATCTCCCCGGCCGCCCGAAGGACCCGGTGGGGGTGAAGGCGCTGGCCATCGCCGCGCAGCGCTGCTTCAGCGCCTTCCGCCCCATGGGCGCGCGGGTGCTGGCCGGCGCCCCGGTGCCGGAGCGCGGCCTGACCGCGGCCGACTATGCCGAGATGGCGGCCGCCGGCGTGCGCTTCGTGGGCGAATTCGGCCTGGGCACGGTGAAGGACGAGGCCGAGGTGGTGGAGGTGATGGGCCATGTCCGCGCCGCCGGCCTCAACGCCATGATCCATTGCGGCGGGCCTTCCATCGCGGGCTCCAACCTCATGCAGGCGCCGGTGGTGATCGCGGCCGATGCGGACATCGTGGCGCACATCAATGGCGGGCCGACCTCCCTGCCCGCCGCCGAGCTGACGAAGGTGATCGAGGGGACCAGGCGCGCCATCGAGGTGGTCCACAACGGCAACCCGCGCAACGCCATCCACGCCATGAACGTGCTGCGGGAAATGGGCCGGCTGGACCGGCTGGTGCTGGGCACGGACAGCCCGGCGGGCTCGGGCGTGCAGCCGCTGGGTGTCATGCGGACCATCTCGCTGCTGTGCAGCCTGGGCGGGCTCGACCCGGCGATCGCCATCGCCGCAGCGGGCGGCAACACGGCACGCTGGCGGGGCATCGAGGCCGGCACCATCGCGGTGGGCCGGCCCGCCGACCTGGTGTTCCTGGATGCCCCCATCGGCGGCGCCGGCCGCGATGCGGCGGAGGCCTTCGGCTTCGGCGAATTGCCCGGCATCGGCATGGTGATGGTGGATGGCGAGGTGAAGACCGCCCGCAGCCGCAACACGCCTCCCGCCGCGCGCATCCCGGAGGTGGTGGCATGATCATCCGGAAATACCTGACCCTGGTGGAGGAGGTGGCGCTGGAACAGGGCCGCGAGGTCGCGCCCCCCATCCGCCGCGCCGTCGCCGCCTGTGTGCTGCAGAACCCCTTCGCGGGGCGCTATGTCGAGGACCTGGCGCCGCTGATCGAGGCGGGCGAGGCCCTGGGCGCGGAACTTGCCGCCCGCGCCGTGGCCGCGCTCGGCATCCCGGGCGAGCAGGTCCAGAGCTTCGGCAAGGCCGCCGTGGTGGGCGAGGCTGGTGAGCTGGAACACGCCGCCGCGCTGCTGCACCCCAAGATGGGCGCGCCGGTGCGCGCCGCGCTGGGCCGAGGGCCGGCGCTGATCCCTTCCGCCAAGAAGCGCGGCGGGATGGGCACGGCCATTGATGTCCCGCTCGGCCACAAGGATGCCGCCTTCGTGCGGTCCCATTTCGACGCCATCGAGTTCCGCTGCACCGATGCGCCGATGGCGGGCGAAATCCTGCTCTGCCTGGCGCTGACCACCGGCGGGCGCCCCCTGCCGCGCATCGGCGGGCTCGAGACGAAAAACATTGTGGGGACGGATGGTTTGCGGTGACATTGGGGGAAGGTTGAACACCCGCGGGCCGTGCCAATGACTGACCAGCTTCACCTCGTGCTGAACGGGGTGCCCCGCACCCTGCCCCGCCACCAGAGCGCCACCACCACCCTGCTGGACTGGCTCCGCGCGGAGGGGCTGACCGGCGCCAAGGAAGGCTGCGCCGAGGGCGATTGCGGCGCCTGCACCGTGGTGCTCGAGGGCGCGGATGGCAGCCGCACCCCCGTCAATGCCTGCCTCTGCGTGCTGGGCCAGCTGCATGGCCGCGCCATCCGCACCGTGGAGGGGCTGGGGCCGCACCACATCGTGCCCCGTGCGCTCGCCGAGGCGGATGCCACCCAATGCGGCTTCTGCACGCCCGGCATCGTGATGTCCGCCTGGGCGCACACGCGCGAGGGCGGGGACCCGCATGAGGCGCTGGCGGGCAATCTCTGCCGCTGCACGGGCTACCGCCCCATCCTGGACGCCATGGCGCGCATGCAGGATGACGGCGCCACGCCGCCCGCCCCCGTGCCGCCCGAAAGCGCGAAGTTCGGCGGCTTCCATCTGCCGGCCTCGCTGGACGAGGCGCTGGCGCTGCGCGCGGTGCGGCCGGAGGCCCTGGTGCTGATGGGCGGCACCGATCTTGGCCTGCGCTTCTCGGAACACCGGGAACACCCGGCGCAGGTGCTCTGCCTGCTGAACGTGGCAGAGATGCAGGGGGTGGAGGTGCGCCCCACCGGCCTGCGCATCGGCGCCGCCGCCAGCTATGCCGAATGGCTGCGCGCCTGCCGCGCCGATGCCGCCTGGGCGCCGCTGGTGCCCTATCTGTCGCGGCTGGGCTCGCGGCAGATCCGGGGGTTGGGGACGGTGGCGGGCAATCTCGGCACCGCCTCGCCCATCGGGGATGCGCTGCCGGTGCTGCTGGCGCTGGGCGCGGTGGTGGAGGTGGCGCAGCTGCGCGGCGTGCGGCACATCCCGGTGGGGGCGTTCCTGACGGGCTATCGCCGCAACGCGCTGGCGCCCGAGGAACTCATCGTCGCCATCCACCTGCCGCGCCCGCCGGAGGGCGCCTTCCTGGCGGCGGAAAAGCTCTCGCGCCGGCATGACCAGGACATCAGCACCGTCTCGCTCGCCGCCCTCATCACCTTCGAGGGCGGCGTGGTGCGGGAGGCGCGGCTGGCCTTCGGCGGCATGGACGCGACGGCCCGCCGCTGCGCCCCCGCCGAGGCCGCCCTGCGGGGCCGCATGCTGGATGATGGCGCCTTGGCGGGCGCCGGCCAGGCGCTGGACTTCACCCCCATGGCGGATTGGCGCGGCAGCGCCGAATACCGGCTGGAGGCGGCGCGCGGATTGCTGCGGCGCCTGGCACTCCGCCACGCCGGGCTGGCCGCGGAGGTCTTCGCATGATGGATGGCAGCAGCTTCCGCCTGAAGCACGCGGGCCAGGCCATGCGCCATGACAGCGCGCTGAAGCACGCGACCGGCGAGGCCCGCTTCCTGGACGACCTGCCGGAGCCGGCGGGGCTTCTGCACGCGGCGCTGGTGCTCTCGCCGGTGGCGCATGGCAGGCTGGACGCCGTCTACACCGCAACCGCCGCCGCCATGCCGGGCGTGGTGCGGATCATCACCCCCGTGGACATTCCGGGCGAGAACGACATCGCCCCCATCGCGACCGGCGAGGTGATGCTGGCCGAGGAGGTGGTGGAACATCACGGCCAGGCGTTGGCCATCGTCGTGGCCCACACGCGCGACGAGGCGCTGCGCGCGGCGGCCGCCGTCACCACCGCCGTGACACCCCTGCCCCCGGTGCTGAGCATCGAGGAGGGACTCGCGCGCGAAGCCTGGATCGTGCCGCCGCAGACCATGGTGGCGGGCGACGCCGCCGCCGCGCTGGAGGCGGCACCCCACCGCCTCTCGGGCGAGTTCCACGCCGGCGGGCAGGAACATTTCTACCTGGAAGGGCAGATCGCGCTGGCCGTCCCGGGCGAGGAGGAGGAGATGCTGGTGCATTCCTCCACCCAGCACCCGACCGAGGTGCAGCACATCGTGGCGCGCGTGCTGGGCGTGCCCTATCACCGCGTGACGGTGCAGTGCCGGCGCATGGGCGGGGCCTTCGGCGGCAAGGAAAGCAATGCCAGCTGGATCGCCGCCGCCGCCGCCGTCGCCGCGCGGCTGACCGGCAAGCCCGTGAAGCTGCGCCTGCCCCGCCGCGCCGACATGGCAGCCACGGGCAAGCGCCACCCCTTCCTCTATCGCTGGGAGGTGGGCTTCGACGCGCAGGGAAGGCTGCTGGCGCTGGACGCGCTGCTGGCGGGGGATGGCGGGCATTCGGTGGACATGTCGGGCGGCGTGGTGTTCCGCGCGCTGACGCATGCGCTGAACTGCTATGGCGTGGCCGCGCACCGCATCACGGCCTGCGCGGTCAAGACCAACCATGTGAGCAACACCGCCTTCCGCGGCTTCGGCGGGCCGCAGGGCGCGCTCCTGATGGAGGAGGTGCTGCACGCCGTGGCCCGCCAGCTGGGCCGCGAGGTGGACCAGGTGCGCGAGGCCAACTTCGCCACCCATACGCCCTATGGGCAGGAACTGGACCCCAGCCTGACGCGCCGCGTGCTGGCAGAGGCGAAGCAGGATGCCGGCTGGGCCGCGAAACGCGCGGAAATCGCGGCCTTCAACGCCACCCACCCCACGCTGCGCCGGGGGCTCGGTTCCTTTGTCTGCGCCTTCGGCATCAGCTTCGGCATCGTCCACCTGAACCAGGCGGGCGCGCTGGTGCATGTCTACACTGACGGCTCCATCCGCCTCGCGCATGGCGGCACGGAGATGGGCCAGGGGCTCTTCATCAAGGTGGCGCAGGTGGTGGCGGAGGTGTTCTCCGTGCCGGTCGAGAGCGTGGGAATCAGCGCCACCTCGACCGCCGAGATTCCCAACACCAGCGCCACCGCCGCCAGCACGGGCAGCGACCTGAACGGCTGGGCCGCCCATGCGGCGGCGATGACCCTGCGCGAACGCATGGCCGAGGTGGCCGCGCAGCATTTCGGCTGCCCGGTGGAGGAGGTCGTCTTCGAGGATGGCCAGGTCTTCGCGAGCCGCGCCGGCAGCAACAAGCGCCTCGCCTTCGGGGAGCTGGCGAAGCTCTGCTGGAAGGCGCGCGTCAGCCTCTCGGCCACGGGCTTCTACAAGACGCCGGACATCCATTGGGATGCCGCCGCGCTGAAAGGCGAACCCTTCCACTACTTCACCTATGGCGCGGCCGTGGCGGAGGTGCTGCTGGACACGCTGACGGGCGAGCATCGCTGCCTCTCGGCGCACCTGGTGCAGGATTGCGGGCGCAGCCTCAACCCGGCGATCGACCTCGGCCAGATCGAGGGCGGATTCGTGCAGGGGCTGGGCTGGCTCACCACCGAGGAGTTGTGGTGGGACGGCGAGGGGCGGCAGCGCACGCTTGGCCCCTCCACCTACAAGATTCCCGGCTCGCGCGATGTGCCGCCGGTGCTCCATGCCCGGTTGCTGGCGGGCTCGGCCGGGCGCGCGCGCACCCTGTTCCGCTCCAAGGCGGTGGGCGAGCCGCCGCTGCTGCTGGCCACTGCCGTGGTCAATGCGCTGCGGGACGCGGCAGGGCTGGTCCACCTCGATTTTCCGGCCACGCCGGAGCGGCTTCTGCTCAATTTAAAGGCAGTAAAATCGGGGCCGTAAAGGCGCTTGCATGTCGCTGCGGGCTTGGCCATACAGGCATGGCTGGGCTGCGTAATGAGCAACCCGGCAGGGACACAAAGCCGCCGGGGCCAACCCCGGATTCAACAATGGCGTGGGGGACGGATCCGGGTGAGCGACATCATCCTTCAGACAGAGAATCTGACGAAGGAGTTCCGCGGCTTTCTGGCCGTCCAGGACGTCAACATCAATGTGCAGCGGGGCACCATCCATGGGCTGATCGGGCCCAATGGCGCAGGCAAGACGACCTGCTTCAACCTGCTTACGAAATTCCTGATCCCGACGCGCGGGCGCATCACCTATGACGGGCGCGACATCACGCGGATGAAGCCCGCGGAGGTGGCGCGGCTGGGCCTGGTGCGCTCCTTCCAGATCTCGGCGGTTTTCGCGAACCTCACGGTGCTGGAGAATGTCCGCATGGCGTTGCAGCGCCAGCGCGGCGCCAGCTTCGACTTCTGGCGATCGGAAGCGGTGCTGCGGCAATATGACGACCGCGCGCATGAATTGCTGGCCGATGTGGGGCTGACCGAATACGCGGACCTGCGTGCGGGCCAGCTTCCCTATGGCCGCAAGCGCGCGCTGGAAATCGCCACCACGCTGGCGATGGACCCCGCGATGATGCTGCTGGACGAACCGACCGCCGGCATGACGCATGAGGATGTGGACCGCATCGTGGCCCTGGTGAAGCGCGTCTCGGCGGGGCGGACGGTGCTGCTGGTGGAGCACAACCTCAAGGTCGTGGAGGGCCTCTGCGACCGCATCACGGTGCTGGCCCGCGGGCAGATCCTGGCCGAGGGCGACTATGCCGCCGTCAGCCGCAACCCGGAGGTGCAGGCGGCCTATCTCGGCACCGATCCCTCCTCCGTCGGCGTTCCGGAGGGCGCGCACCATGGCTGACGCACCGCTGCTCCAGGTGAAGGGCCTCGAGGCCTGGTATGGCGAGAGCCACGTGCTGCACGGCGTGGACATCCACATCAACGCCGGCGAGGTGGTGACGCTGCTCGGCCGCAACGGCGCGGGCAAGACCTCCACGCTGCGCTCCATCATGGGGCTTGTGGGGCGCCGCGCGGGCTCGGTGAAGTATGAGGGGCAGGAGCTGGTCGCCGCGCGGCCGGACATCATCGCACGCGCCGGCATCGGCTATTGCCCGGAGGAGCGTGGGATCTTCGCCTCGCTCTCCGTGTACGAGAACCTGATGCTGCCGCCCGAGGTGCGCCCCGGCGGCCTTCCCGTCGGCACCATCTACGAGCTGTTCCCGAACCTGCTGGAGCGCCGGAACAGCCCGGGCACCAAGCTCTCGGGCGGCGAGCAGCAGATGCTGGCCATCGGCCGCATCCTGCGGACGGGGGCCAAGCTGCTGCTGCTGGACGAGCCTTCCGAGGGGCTGGCGCCGGTCATCGTGCAGCAGATCGGCCGCACCATCCGCGAACTCAAGCAGCGCGGCTTCACCGTGCTGCTGGTCGAGCAGAATTTCCGCTTCGCACAGACCGTGGCCGACCGCCACTACGTCATGGAACACGGCAGGGTCGTGGACATGGTGGACAACAGCGAGCTGAACGCCTCCCTCGACCGACTGCACGAGTATCTGGGCGTCTGAGACCGACAAGAAGCGGCCGGACCGGAAACCCCAAGGAAGGAAACCCAAGGAAATGACCACCACCACCCGCCGCACCCTCCTGGGCGCCGCCGCCACCGCGCCGGCCTGGGGTGCGCTGCCCACCTCGCGCGCGCGCGCGCAGGCGGCCAACACCATCCGCCTTGGTGTGCTGACCGACATGTCGGGCACCTTCCGCGACCTGAACGGGCCGAACACGGTGGCCGCCACGCGGCTCGCGGCCCAGGAATTCGCCGGCCGCGGCTTCAACGTCGAGGTTCTGGTGGCCGACCACCAGAACCGCCCCGATGTCGCCATGGCGACCGCCCGCCAGTGGTTCGACCGCGAGAATGTGGACGTGGTGAGCAGCCTGGCCGCCTCCTCGGTCGCGCTGGCCGTGGCCGACCTCGCGCGGGAGCGGAACAAGGTCTGCATCCCCACCTCCTCGGCCACCTCGGACCTGACGGGCCGCGCCTGCACCCCCAACACCGTGCACTGGACCTATGACACCTACATGCTGTCCAAGGTCGCGGGCGCGGCCATGGTGCGTGCCGGCGGCGACACCTGGTTCTTCCTGACCGCCGACTATGCCTTCGGCCATGCGCTGGAGCGCGACACCTCGGGCTTCGTGCGCGCCGCCGGCGGCCGCGTGGTGGGCAGCGTCCGCACGCCCTTCCCCGGCACGACCGACTTCAGCTCCTTCCTGCTGCAGGCCCAGGCCAGCCGCGCGAAGGTCATCGGCCTGGCCAATGCCGGCGTTGACACCATCAACTCCATCAAGCAGGCGGCGGAATTCGGCATCACGCGGCGCGGCACCAAGATCGCCTCGCTGCTGCTGTTCATCACCGACGTGCATGCCCTCGGGCTGCAGACCGCGCAGGGTCTGGTCTGCGCCAACACCTACTACTGGGACCTGAACGACGGCACGCGCGACGTGTCGCGCCGCATCCTGGCGCTGGCCGGCGGCGACATGCCGGTGGCGATGAGCCATGCGGGCGACTACGCGGCGAACCTGCACTACCTCAAGGCCGTGGCCGACATGGGCGTGGCGGCCGCCAAGGCCAGCGGGCGCGACGCCGTGGCCCGCATGAAGGCCATGCCGACCAATGACCTCGCCTTCGGCGAGGGCCGCATCCGCGAGGACGGCCGCAAGCTGAACCGCGCCTACCTCTTCGAGGTGAAGACGCCGGAGGAGAGCCGCGGCCGGCACGACTACTACAAGCTGCTGCAGTCCACCGACGCCGAGGAGCCCTGGCGGCCCCTGGCCGAGGGCGGCTGCGGCTTCATCCGCAGCTAAGGCGGCAAAGCGCAAGATGAGGAAGGACCCCACATGACCAACACTTCCCGCCGCACCCTGCTGGGCGCCGCCGCGACGGCGCCCGTGTGGGGCGCGCTGCCCTACCGCTCGGCCCGCGCCCAGGCGGCCAACACCATCCGCATCGGCGTGATGAACGACCAGTCGGGCCTCTACCGCGACCTCTCCGGCCCGGGCTCCACCCAGGCCGTGCGCCTCGCGGTGCAGGAGAGCGGCATCACGCAGCGTGGCGTGAATGTCGAGGTCATCCAGGCGGACCACCAGAACCGCCCGGATGTCGGCTCCACCGTGGTGCGGCAGTGGATTGACCGCGACAATGTGGACGTGATCGTGGACGTGCCGACCAGCTCGGTGGCGCTCGCGGTCAACACCATCGTGCGCGAACGGAACAAGGTGTTCCTGAACTCGGGTGCCGCGACGTCGGACCTGACGGGCGCGCAGTGCAGCCCCAACACCGTCCACTGGACCTATGACACCTGGATGCTGGCCAACAGCACCGGCGGCGCGATGGTGGCGGCCGGCGGGCAGACCTGGTTCTTCATCACGGCGGACTACGCCTTCGGCCACGCGCTGGAGCGTGACACCGGCGCCTTCGTCCGCCAGGCCGGCGGCCGAATCGTGGGCAGCGTCCGCACGCCATTCCCGGGCACGACGGATTTCAGCAGCTTCCTGCTGCAGGCCCAGGCGTCCCGCGCGCAGGTGATCGGGCTGGCCAATGCCGGCGGCGACACGATCAACTCCATCAAGCAGGCCGCCGAATTCGGCATCACGCGCCGCGGCGTGCGGCTGGCGGGGCTGCTGGTCTTCGCGACCGACGTGCATTCGCTGGGCCTGCAGACGGCGCAGGGCCTGGTCCTGACCGAAACCTTCTACTGGGACCTGAACGACAAGACCCGCGCCTTCACCCAGCGCCTGGGCGCGATGCCCAATGACACGCGCCCCTCGATGGTGCAGGCCGGCTGCTATTCCTCCGTGCTCCACTACCTGAAGGCGGTGGGCGACATGGGTGTGGCGGCCGCCAAAGCCAGCGGCGTCGAGGCGGTGAACCGCATGAAGGCCATGCCGACCAGCGACGACGCCTTCGGCGAGGGCAGCATCCGCGCCGATGGCCGCAAGCTGCACCCGGCCTACCTGTTCCAGGTGAAGACGCCGGAGGAGAGCCGCGGCCCCTGGGACTACTACAAGCTGCTCCAGACCGTGCCCGCCGACCGGGCCTTCCGCCCCATGGCGGACGGCAATTGCGCGATCACCCGCAGCTGACCTGACGCGTAAGGGGGCGGGGAGACAAACCCGCCCCGACCTGCCTGCACCTCCCGGGAGACAAGAAAGATGGCACATCTCAATCGCCGCGCGCTGCTGGGCGGCGCGGCCGCCACCGCCGCCTTTGGCGCCCTGCCCGCCCATGTGGCGCGGGCCCAGGCCGCGAACACCGTCCGCATCGGCATCCTGAACGACCAGTCCGGCCTCTATCGCGACGTGAACGGCCCGGGCTCGGTCGCCTGCGTGCGCCAGGCCATCCAGGATTCCGGGGTGACGGCGCGGGGCGTGAATGTCGAGGTGGTGGTGGGCGACCATCAGAACCGCCCCGATGTCGGCTCCACCATCACGCGGCAATGGATTGACCGCGACAATGTGGACGTGATCCTGGACGTGCCGACCAGCTCGGTGGCACTCGCGGTCAACACCATCGTGCGCGAGCGGAACAAGATCTTCCTCAATTCCAGCGCCGCGACCAGCGACCTGACGGGCGCGCAGTGCAGCCCCAACACCATCCACTGGACCTATGACACCTACATGCTCGCCAAGAGCACGGGCGGTGCGATGGTGCGGGCGGGCGGCGACACCTGGTTCTTCATCACGGCCGACTACGCCTTCGGCCATGCGCTGGAGCGCGACACCTCGGGCTTCGTGCGCGCCGCCGGCGGCCGCGTGCTGGGCAGCGTCCGCACGCCCTTCCCGGGCACGACCGACTTCAGCAGCTTCCTCGTGCAGGCGCAGTCCAGCCGCGCGAAGGTGATCGGCCTGGCCAATGCGGGCGGCGACACCATCAACTCCATCAAGCAGGCCGCCGAGTTCGGCGTGACGCGCCGCGGCACCAAGCTCGCCGCGCTGCTGATGTTCATCAGCGACGTGCACAGCCTGGGCCTCGAGACCGCGCAGGGCCTGGTCTGCACCGAGAGCTTCTACTGGGACCTGAACGACCGCACCCGCGCCTTCACCCAGCGCGTGCTGCCCTCCATGCCGGGCGGGCTGCGCCCGGGCATGGGGCAGGCGGGCTGCTACTCGGCCATCATGCATTACCTCAAGACGGTGGCGGAGATGGGCGTGCCGGCGGCGCGCGCCAGCGGCGTGGACACGGTCAACCGCATGAAGGCCCAGCCCACCAATGATGACGCGATGGGCGAGGGCACGATCCGCCCCGACGGCCGCCGCATCCAGCCCGTCTACCTTTTCGAGGTGAAGACGCCGGCCGAAAGCCGCGGCGCCTGGGACTACTACAAGCTGCTGCAGACCACTCCGGCCGCCGAGGCCTTCCGCCCGCTGGGCGAGGGCAACTGCGCCCTGGTCCGCAGCTGAGAAACGGCCCCTGGGCCACCCGGCCCGGGGGCGTGTGTGACTTCACCGGGGCACGGCCGCCCCGCCCTGCCCGGCACGTTCGCGCCGGGCGTGGTGGGGCGGCCGAACCCTTGCCAGGGATGACTGATTCCGATGGACGAGATCTTCGGCATACCCGCGCCATTGCTGTTCGGCCAGCTACTGCTGGGGCTGATCAACGGGGCCTTCTACGCCCTGCTGTCGCTCGGCCTCGCCGTCATCTTCGGCATGCTGAACGTGATCAACTTCACCCACGGCGCCCAGTTCATGATGGGCGCCTTCGTGGCCTGGATGCTGCTGCACTATTTCGGCATCGGCTACTGGTGGGCCCTGCTGCTGGCGCCATTGATCGTGGGCTTCACCGGCGTGGTCATTGAAAAAACAATGATCAGTCGATTGTACAAACTCGACCACCTCTACGGATTGCTGCTGACCTTCGGCGTGGGCCTCATCATCGAGGGGCTGTTCCGCAACCAGTATGGCAGCTCCGGCATGCCCTACCGCATCCCGCCGGAACTGCAGGGCGCCTGGGACCTCGGCTTCATGTTCATCCCGGTCTATCGCGGCTGGGTGGTGATCGTCGCCATCGTCATGTGCCTGGCCACCTGGCTGGTGATCGAGAAAACGAAGCTCGGCTCCTACCTGCGCGCCGCGACGGAAAACCCGGCGCTGGTCCAGGCCTTCGGCATCAACGTGCCGCGGATGATGACGCTGACCTATGGCGCGGGCGTCGCACTCGCCGCCTTCGCCGGCGTGCTGGCGGCGCCGATCTATTCGGTGAACCCGCAGATGGGCGCCAACCTCATCATCATCGTCTTCGCCGTGGTCGTCATCGGCGGCATGGGTTCCATCCTCGGCTCCGTGGTCACGGGCTTCGCGCTCGGCGTCATCGAGGGCTTCACCAGGGTCTTCTATCCGGAGGCATCCGCAACCGTGATCTTCGTCGTCATGGCCATCGTGCTGCTGCTGCGGCCCGCCGGCCTGTTCGGGAGGGCCTGAACCATGGCCGGTCCCGGTTTCTCCGGAGGGGATTTCAAGCACGAGGAACAGGTGTTCCTCGGCTTCACCCGCACCCAGCTCATCGCCTTCGTGCTGATGGTGGTGCTGGTGGTGGTCAGCCCCTTCTACTTCTACCCCGTATTCCTCATGAAGGTGCTGTGCTTCGCGCTCTTTGCCTGCGCCTTCAACCTGTTGATCGGCTATGTGGGGCTGCTCAGCTTCGGGCATGCGGCCTATTTCGGCATGGGCGGCTATCTCGCCGGGCATGCGGCAAAGGAATGGGGCCTGCCGCCTGAGCTTGCCATCCTGATCGGCGGCGGCACGGGCGCTGTGCTCGGCCTCGTCATCGGCGCCATCGCCATCCGGCGGCAGGGCATCTACTTCGCCATGATCACGCTGGCCTTCGCGCAGATGGTGTATTTCTTCTGCCTCCAGGCGCCCTTCACCGGCGGCGAGGACGGCATCCAGTCCATCCCGCGCGGAACGCTGTTCGGCGTCTTCGACCTCAGCTCCGACATGACGATGTACTGGCTGACGGCGGGCGTCTTCCTCATCGGCTTCCTGCTGGTGCACCGCATCGTCCACTCGCCCTTCGGCATGGTGCTGAAGTCCATCCGCGAGAACGAGCCGCGCGCGACCTCGCTCGGCTACCGCACCGATGACTACAAGCTGATGGCATTCGTGCTGTCTGCCGCGCTGTCGGGCGTGGCCGGCGGCACCAAGGCCATCGTCTTCGGCATCGCGACCCTGACCGACGTGTTCTGGACCATGTCGGGCGAGGTGGTGCTGATGTCGCTGGTGGGTGGTCTCGGCACCATCTTCGGCCCGGTGATGGGCGCGGTCGTCATCATCACCATGCAGAACTACCTGGCCGAGTTCGGCGCCTGGGTGACCGTGATCCAGGGCGTGATCTTCGTGCTCTGCGTGCTGGCCTTCCGCCGCGGCATCGTGGGCGAGATCGGCAACTGGCTGAAGGTGCGGCTGTAATCCGCACCCCGGCGCCGCCCCGTACGGGCGGCGCCCGCCGGCGGCCGGTTGCCGCCGAATCCGAAAGGGCGACACACTCCTCCCGGCGGCACGCCGAAGCGCGCGCCGGAAATGAGGAACCCCATGCCCACCCGCCTCTTCGCCGCCGCGCTCGTCGCGGCCCTGGCCCTCCCCACCGCCCTGCCTGCCCAGCACGCGGGCCATGCCGGGCACAGCGAACTCACCACCATCAACGGCGTCGCACCGCACGGCGTCTATCGCCCGCTGGAGGAGGTGGTGGTGCTGCTCGACATCACAGCCTCCGACGGGCAGCGCCTGGTCGTCACGCGCGGCATCCGGCGCGCCGGCACGCGCGCACCCATCCATGTGCACGAGCATGGCGGGCACACCTGCGTGCTGTCCGGCACCATCACGGATTTCGTGGAGGGCCAGCCGGACACCGTCTGGCCGGCCGGCACCTGCTACTACATGCCGGCCAACACGCCGATGACAGCCGCCAATCTCGGCACCGAAGACGTGGTGCTGATGGACACCTTCAAGCTGCCGCCCGGCGCCCCCACCATCACCGTCGTGGAGCAGGGGTTGCCGCGCTGAGGCTTACGCCGCGCGCAGCGCCTCCAGGAAGCGATCCACGCGCACGCGCAACGTGCCGGCCTGGGTGGTGAGCTGGGTCGAGACGGTGCGAAGTTCCGACCCGGCCGAGGCCGCCGCCCGTGCGCCGGTCAGCACCTCGCCCGTCTGTTCGGCCACCTCGGTGGTGCCGGCCGCCGCCTGCGCCACTGCCCGGCCGATCTCCTTCGTGGCGCTGGCCTGTTCCTCGGCCACGCCGGCCACCTGGGTGGCCAGCAGGCTGAGCGCCTCGATGGAGTGGCCGATGTTGCGGATCGCGGCCACGGCCTCCCCCGTCTCGGCCTTCATGGCCTGGATCTGCGTCGCGATCTCCTCGGTGGCGCGGCCGGTCTGGGCGGCCAGGCTCTTCACCTCGCTGGCCACCACGGCGAAGCCCTTGCCGGCCTCACCCGCGCGCGCGGCCTCGATGGTCGCGTTCAGGGCCAGCAGGTTGGTCTGGCCCGCGATGGAGGCGATCAGGCCGCTCACGTCGTTGATGCGCTCGGTCACCTTCACCAGGCCCTCGACCACGGTGTTCGTGGTGCGCGCCTCCTGTTCCGCCCGGGCCGCCAGGTCCGCGCTCTCGGTCACGCGGCGGGCCACCTCGGAGACGCTCGCCGCCAGCTCCTCGGTCGAGGCCGCGACCGCCTGCACATTCTGCGAGGCCGTGCCCGCCGCGGCCGCCATCGTCTCGGCATGGGACTGCGCCGAGGCGGAGGTGCGCCCGATCATTTCCGCGGCCGCGTCCAGGGGGATGCTGGCATTGGAGAGGTCCGTGAGCAGGCGGCCGAGCTCCTCCTCGAAGTCGCGGATCAGGGCCTCGCTGCGTTCGGCGCGGGCCATCTTCGCGGCCTGCTCGGCCGCCGAGGCGGCGGCCAGTTCCTGCGCGGCCAAGGCGTTGCGGCGCAGCACCTCCAGCGCCTCGGTCAGCGCGCCCAGCTCATCCGCATGGGCATGGGCCGGGATGGGCGTCTCGTGCCGGCCCTCGGCCAGCAGGCCCACCGCGGGCGTCAGCCGGCTCAGCGGCGCCACGATCCGGCGGAGCAGCAGCCAGGTGGCCCCGGCCAGCAGCAGCGCGACGACGAGGACGAAGCCGGCCAGCAGGAGGATGCGCAGGGTGGAAGACTCGCGCAGGGCGGCGGCACGCGCATCGGCCTCGGCCAGGGCGGCGTCCATCAGCACCACGGGCATGCGGCTGAGCGGCGGGCCGAAGGCCGAGTAGGCCTCCAGGCTCATGGGATAGGGCTGGCCCGCCCGGCCCGCCTCGAACAGGGCGCGCACCTGGGAGAGACCCTCATCCACGAACCGCCGCTGCACCTCCGCCAGCGCCGCGGCCAGGCGGGGCGGGGCGCCCAGCAGGGCCACCTCGTCGCGCAGCCGCCCCCAGATGGCGTCGCGCACGGCGCTGTTGACCAGTACGGCCTCCACCTCGCCGGGGTTCAGCGGGCGTCCGCTGCGGATGGCGCCGCTGATGGGCAGCAGGCCGCGGGTCGTGGCGGAGCGCAATTCCCGGGTGCCGCGCGCGACCTGCAGCACGTTGCCGAGTTCCGGCGCCTGCTGGGTCAGGCGGGCATGGACCTTGGACGTCGCCTCCTGCACCTGGTCCAGCAGGGCGTCGAAGATGGGCACGGGGCGCAAGCCCTCGGGGGTGCGGCGCTCGGCCAGGGGCAGGGCAATCGCGGCATAGAGGGGCGGGCGCAGCGCCGAAAGCCGCGCGGCCGCGTTTTCCAGGGCCTGTTGCTGGGGCGCCAGTTCCGGCAGGGCGGCCGTGCGCAGGGCGGCCAAGGCCGCGGCCAGGGTGCGGTCGGTGTCAGCCGCCATCTCGCGCAGTTCCTGGATCTGCGTGGGCGTGGCCGCGATGGGCAGGTTGGACCGGATGAAGGCGAAGGAGCGTTCGAAGCCCATGGCGTCGGCGAGGCGCAGCAGGCCCTCGGCGGCGGCGATCTGGCGGCTCGCCTCGATGGCCTCCGCGCGGCGGTCCCATTCCTGCCAAGCCATGCGTCCCGCCATGAGCGAGGCCACGGCGAAGACCACGACCATGACGGCGGGAACGAGTTTCCGGATGTGCATGCAACCCTCTGAGCCAGGCGTGGACGCGGCCAGGAACGACCGCGCCGCGTCCCCTACCCGCCCGAGGGTTAACGGCCGCCTACCCTGCGAAGGGATCCCGCAGCGCGATGGTGTCGTCCCGGTCGGGCGAGGTGGAGAGCATCATCACCGGCGCCTCCACCAGCTCCTCGATGCGGCGCACATACTTCACCGCCTGGGCCGGCAGGTCCGCATAGCTGCGCGCGCCGCGGGTGGAACCGGACCAGCCCTCCATCACCTCGAAGATCGGCTCGGCGCGGGCCTGGGCGCGCATGGCGGCGGGCAGGCGCTTCATCACCTCGCCATCCACGCGGTAGCCGGTGCAGAGCTTCAGTTCGGGCAGCCCGTCCAGCACGTCCAGCTTGGTCAGCACCAGGCCCTGCACGCCGCCGATCTTGACCGCCTGGCGCACCATGGCGGCGTCGAACCAGCCACAGCGGCGGGGCCGGCCGGTGACGGTGCCAAATTCATGCCCGCGCTCGCCCAGCAGGCGGCCCGTCTCGTCATGCAGCTCGGAGGGGAAGGGGCCGGAGCCCACGCGCGTCGCATAGGCCTTGGCGATGCCGAGCACGAGGCCCACCGCATCCGGCCCCACGCCGGCACCCGCCGCCGCGTTGCCGGCCACGGTGTTGCTGCTGGTGACATAGGGGTAGGTGCCGTGGTCCACGTCGAGCATCACGGCCTGCGCGCCCTCGAACAGCACGCGCTTGCCCTCGTGGCGGGCGGCGTCGAGGCGTTCCCAGACGGGTTCGGCATAGGGCAGCAGCTTGGGGGCGAGGGCCAGCAGCGCCTCGAGCAGCGGCGCCTTCTCGAACTCGGGCGCGCCGAGGCCGCGGAACAGGGCATTGTGGTGCAGCAGCAGTTCGTCGAGCTTGGCGGACAGCGTCTCGGGCTCGGACAGGTCGCAGAGGCGCACCGAGCGCCGGCCCACCTTGTCCTCATAGGCGGGACCGATCCCCCGCCCGGTGGTGCCGATCTTGTCCTCACCCCGCGCGGCCTCGCGCGCGCGGTCGAGTGCGGGGTGCAGCGGCAGGATCAGCGGCACGTTCTCCGCGATGCGCAGGTTGTGCGGCCCCACGTCCAGGCCCTGGGCGCGCACCTTGCTGATCTCGGCCAGCAGCGCGTCCGGGTCCAGCACCACGCCATTGCCGATGACGCCGAGCTTCCCGCGCACGATGCCGGACGGCAGCAGCGACAGCTTGTAGGTGTTACTGCCCACCACCAGCGTGTGGCCCGCGTTATGCCCGCCCTGGAAGCGCACGACGATGTCGGCCCGGCTCGCCAGCCAGTCCACCACCTTGCCCTTGCCCTCATCGCCCCACTGGGCGCCGATCACGGTGACATTGGCCATCAGACGGAACTTTCCTCGGTAACGGGAACGGGCGCGGTGCCGTCCCAGACATGGCTGCACCGCAGGGCGGCGGGCGCGTCGGCGGCGGACAGCGCGGCGATGGTGGCGAAGCCCTGGCGCCGCAGCCCCTCGCCCACCGCCGGCGCGGTGCCCAGCGGCAGGAAGCAGCGCGGGCGGCTGGCGGGCCTGGGTGCGGCGCGCAGCACCGCGTCGGGATAGAGCGTCATGCCCGTCGCGGGCTCGTCATTCGCGGACTGGTAGCGGCCGCCACGCGCCATCTCGCCCGTGGCACCTGGCCCGTAGATGGTGAAGGCCACCCCCACATGATAGCGGAAGCCGCGGAACTCGATGGGGTCCAGCGTGACGCGCAACGCAGGCGCGCGGGCGGCGATGGCGGCGATGACCAGCGCCGCGTTCTCGGCGATGGCGCGCGCCGCCTCGGGCAGGTCGAGGCCCCGCAGCACGGAGAGCGCCCCCTCGGCCGGGCCGGCGGCGGCCAGCAGGGGCGGCAGCAGGGCGGCCACGGGGCCGGAATTTTGCGCCAGCGCGGCAACGGCCGCCGCGTCCTTGCGGTCCAGCGCGCGGATCAGGCGCCGGGCGACCGCGTCCTCCAACCCCGCCGCCTCCAGCAGGGCCTGGGCCATGCGTGGAAGCGTGATGTCCAGCGTGATGCCGGTCACACCCACCCGCGCCAGGGCCTCGGCCGCGACCAGGGCCACTTCCGCATCCGCCTCGGGTGCCGCGCCGCCGATCAGCTCGATGCCGGCCTGGGCCAGTTGCCGCGCCGGCGCCAGTTCGCTGCCGCGCACGCGCAGCACGGGGCCCTCGTAGCACAGGCGCAGCGGGCGGGGCTGCGCGCCCAGCCTGGTCGCCGCGATGCGCGAGACCTGCGGGGTGGTGTCCGCCCGCAGCCCCATCATGCGCTGGCTGACGGGGTCCATCAGGCGAAAAATCTGTTCGGAGACGGCGGCGCCCGAGCCGGCCAGCAGCCCGTCCTCGAATTCCAGCAGCGGCGGCTTCACGCGCTCATAGCCGTGGCGGGCGAAACCCTCCATCAGCGCCTCGACGAGCGCGGCCTCGCGCTCCGCGGCCGGCGGCAGCACATCCATGAGGCCCGCGGGCAGCAACCCGGGCGGTGGGGAAAAGGCGTCGTTCATGCCCAGGCTGTGTGGCAGGGGGGCGGGGTGGGGGCAAGATGGGGTGGCCTTGTGGTGCCATGCGCCCAAGGCCATCTGCACCCCCATGATGGACGCCAAGACGCTGCTCGAACAATTCCTGGGCCGGGGCACGGCCCCGCCCGCGCAAGGGGGCAGCCCCTGGCAGCTTCCGCCCGGGAAGGTGCCGGCCAAGCCCGCCTCGCCCTGGCCCGCGCAATGGCCGAGCGCCCCGCCGCAGACCAAGCCCGCCCCGCAAGGCCAGGGCAGCCTGACCGACCGCGCGCGGGACCTGCTGGCCGGCGCCGGGCCCGGCGGGGCGGCCCTGGGCGGGCTCGCGGCCGGCGGCCTTCTGGGCACGCTGTTCGGCGGCAAACGCAGCACGGCGCGCACCGTGCTGACCCATGGCGGCGCGGCCGCGCTGGGGGCGCTGGCCTATCGCGCCTGGCAGAACTGGCAAGCGGGGCAGCAGCCGGCCTCGGCGCCCCCGGCCGCCCCGCCCGATGCCGCGGCCGATGCCGCCTTCATCCCCGGCGCCACCGAGGCCGCGGCGGGCGAGCCCTTCGAGCTTTCCCTGATCCGCGCCATGATCGGCGCCGCCCAGGCCGATGGCCACATTGATGCCGCCGAACGCGCGAAAATCTTCGAGCAGGTGGAGCGTTCCTCGCTGGACCCCGCCGCCAAGGGCTTCGTCTTCACTCTGCTGAACCAGCGCATCGGCGTGGAGGAGGTGGCCGCCGCCGCCAATTCGCCGGAGCAGGCGGCGGAACTCTGGCTGGCCTCGCGCCTGGCCATGGACCCCGACCAGCCGGCCGAGCGGGTCTATCTGGACGCGCTGGCCCACCGCCTCGGCATCCCGGCCGAGCTGGTGGCGCATCTGGAACGGCAGGTGGTGGCGGCCGCGGCTGGCACCTGAAGCGGCCGATTCACGCCTTCGGCGATCGGACGCTAGCAGGCGTGAAACCCGCCCCCAGGGATGGGGGCGAATTCCACGATACCGTGCAGGCGGAAGCCTTCCGCGCCCAATGGCTCCACCACGAGAGCGCCACCCTCGGGAAAGGCGCGCCCGGCCACCGCATCGCCCATGATCATGATGGGGGGCGTGCGGTGGCCCACCAGCACGCGGTTGCGGCCCGGCGGCGGGATGTCCGCCAGAAGGCGGCGGTGCTGGTCCAGCACCCAGGACAGGCGCGGGCCGGAATAATCATCGGCCAGCAGGCTTTCCGTCACCACCACGTTCTCCGCCCCGAAGGCCAGCTCCGCCGTGTCCCGCGCGCGGTAGACCGGCCCGGCCAGCACCGGAAGGGCGACCGGCACGCCCAGCTCCCGCAGCCTTGCGCCGATGCGCGCCGATTGCTCCCGCCCGCGCGGGGAGATGTTGCGCTGCCCCGCACGGTCGCCCAGGCGGAAGCTGCGGTCGCAGGGTTCGCCCATCGTGTCGGCGTGGCGGAAGAACAGGGTATGGCCCCCGGCGCGCAGCCGGGCCAGCAACGGCGCGGCCTCGGGGGCTGTGATCTCCAGCGGCGACAGGCGCTGGGCCAGGGCCGGGGTCGCGAGGAACAGGGCAGGCAGGGCGCGGCGGACAATCATGCCGCGCAAATGGGGGTGCCTTGCCCTCTCCGGAAGGTTCAGCCGCGCTTGGCCGCGCCCCAGGCCGCATCCAGCCAGGGCAGGACGGCCGCCACATCCGAGGCCTCCACCGTCGCCCCGCACCATAGGCGCAGGCCGGGCGGCGCGTCGCGGTAATGGGCGGCGTCCAGCGCCACGCCCTCGGCCTCCAGGTAGGTGGTCATGCGCTGCGCGATCTCGGCCTGGTGCTCGGGTGCCAGGTCACGGAAGCGCAGGCAGACGGAGGTGCAGGAGCGTGTGGCGGGGTCTTCCGCCAGGAATTCGGCCCATTTGCTGCGGGAGACCCAGTCGGCCACCAGCTTGAGGTTGCCCTCGGCCCGCGCCACCAGCCCCTTCAGGCCGCCCACGGATTCCGCCCAGCGCAGCCCGTCCAGCGCATCCTCGACGCAGAGCATGGAGGGTGTGTTGATCGTGTCGCCCTTGAAGATGCCCTCGATCAGCTTCCCGCCCTTGGTCAGGCGGAACACCTTGGGCAGGGGCCAGGCCGGGGTGTGGCTTTCCAGCCGCGCCACGGCGCGGGGCGAGAGGGCCAGCATGCCATGCGCGGCCTCGCCCCCCAGCACCTTCTGCCAGGACCAGGTGACCACATCCAGCTTGTCCCAGGGCAGTTCCATGGCGAAGGCGGCGGAGGTGGCGTCGCAGATGGCCAGCCCCTCGCGATCGGCCGCGATCCAGTCGCCATCCGTCAGCCGCACGCCGGAGGTGGTGCCGTTCCAGACGAAGACGCAATCCCGCGCCCAGTCCACCGCGCCGAGGTCGGGCAGGCGGCCATAGGGCGCCTTCAGCAGCCGCACATCGGGCAGCTTCAGCTCCTTCGTGATGTCATGCGCCCATTCGGCAGAGAAGCTCTCCCAGGCCAGCACATCCACGCCCCGCGGCCCGAGCAGGGACCACAGCGCCATCTCGACCGCGCCCGTGTCCGAGGCCGGGACGATGCCCAGCCGCCAATCGGCCGGCAAGCCCAGGATGGCGCGGGAGCGTTCGATCACCTCGGCCAGCTTCGCCCGCGAGGCGGGGGCGCGGTGGCTGCGGCCCAGCAACGCCCCCTCCAGCGCGGACAGCGAGAAGCCCGGCCGCTTCGCGCAGGGGCCGGAGGAAAAATGCGGGCGTTCGGGCTTCAGCATGTCGGTCGTCTCAAACAGGGGCGGCGCGGGCGATGGCCAGGAAATCCTCGGCGACCAGGCTGGCACCCCCCACCAGGGCGCCATCCACCTCGGGCAGGGCCAGGATGGATTTGGCATTGCCGGGCTTCACGGAGCCGCCATAGAGCAGCCGCGTGGCGCGGGCGGCGGGGCCGAAGCGCTCCACCAGGGCGGCGCGCATGGTGGCATGGATGGCCGCGATGTCGTCCTCGGTCGGCGTGCGGCCGGTGCCGATGGCCCAGACCGGTTCATAGGCCACGATGCCGCCGGCGGTCACGAAACCGTAGGGGATGGAGCCCTCCAGCTGGCCGCGCACCACCGATTCCGCGAGGCCGCCCAGGCGCTCGGCCTCGGTCTCGCCCACGCAGACGATGGGGATGAGGCCGGCGGCCAGGGCCGCCGTGGTCTTGGCCAGCACCGCGGCGTCATTCTCGGCGTGGTCGGCCCGGCGCTCGGAATGGCCGAGGATGACATGGGTGGCACCCACGTCGCGCAGCATGGCCGCGCTCACATCGCCGGTATGGGCGCCGCGGGCGGCGGCGTGGCAATCCTGCCCGCCCACCGCGACGCGCCCGCCGAGCAGCGCCACCGACACGGCATGCAGGTGCGGGAAGGGCGGGCAGACCAGCAGGTCCACGCCCTCCACCCCGTCGCGCACGGCCTCGGCGAGGCGCGCGGCCTCGCGCAGGGTCCCGTGCATCTTCCAGTTGCCGGCGATGAGGGGACGAATCCCTGGGGTCATGGGCCTGCTTCCTTCTGTGCGGGGGAGGGATAGCCGAGGCCGGTGTTTGGCAACAGCCCGTGGGCGCGCTATGCGCGCGGACATGATCACCTTCATGCGCCGCCTGGCCGCGACCTGGGCCGCCAAGGCCCTCTTCGTCCTCCTGATCCTCTCCTTCGCCGTGTGGGGGATCGAGGACATGATCCGCGGCATCGGGCGGGACGACAGCGTCGCCCGCGTCTCGGGCCAGGCCATCGAGGCGGTGGAGGCGCAGGAGGCCGCGCGGCGCGAATTGCAGCGCATCAGCCGCGCGCTCCAGGGCCGGTTCGAGCCGGACGCCGCCATGCGCCGCGCCGTGGCCGAGCAGGTGGTGGAGGGCCTGGTCATTGACCGCGTGCTCCAGCAGGAGGCGGCGCGGATGGGCGTGGTGGTGCCCGATGACGCGGTGCGGGACTACGTCTTCCGCATTCCGGGCTTCCAGGGCGTGGATGGGCGCTTCTCGCGCGAGGTGTTCAACAGCTTCCTCCGCAACAACGACATGAGCGAGCCCTTCTTCCTGGGCCTGCTGCGGACCGACCTCGCCCGGCAGCAGATGTCGGGCGCGGTGCGGGCCGGCGCGGCCCTGCCGGAGACGGCCGGGCGCCGGCTGCTGGGCTGGTCGCTGGAACGCCGCAGCGTGACGCTGGTGGAACTGCCCTTCGCCCAGGCGCCCGAGCCCGAGGCGCCGACCGAGGCGCAGCTCGCCCGCTTCCACGAGAACAACCCGGCCCTGTTCTCCTCGCCCGAGTATCGGGATGTCAGCGTCATCACCATGAACGCCGAGCGCCTGATGGCCGCGGTGGAGGTGACGGAGCGCGAGATCGAGGACGCCTACGCCGCCGCCCGCGACCGCTTCGAGGTGGCCGAGCGCCGCCGCATCCAGCAGGTGATCGTGCAGGAGGAGGCGCAGGCCCGCGCCCTGGCCGAGGCCTGGGCCGCCGCGCCGGACTTCGCCACCTTCCAGGCCGCCGCCCGCGCCGAGGGTGCGGCCGCCAGCGAATTGCCCCCCACCACCCAGGCCGAGCTGCCCATCGCCACCCTGGCCGATGCCGCCTTTGCGCTTCCGGTGGACACCATCTCCGCGCCGATCCAGTCGCCCTTCGGCTGGCATGTGCTGCGGGTGGTGGAGGTGACGCCGCCCAGCCGCCGCGAACTGGCCGAGGTGCGTGACGAACTCCGCAACGAGATCGCGGCCGAGCGCGCCGCCGACCTGGCCTTCGACCGCGCGAACCGCATCGAGGACGCGCTGGCGGGACGCGTGGGGCTGGAGGACATCGCCCAGCGCTATGACCTGGCCTATGCCCGCGTGCGGATGGATGCCACCGGCGAGACGCCCGAGGGGCAGCCCGCTGAACTCCCCGTGGCGGACGCGGCGCGCGAGGCCGCCATCCGCGCCATCTTCGCCCAGGCGCCGAATGCCGATGTGCGGCTGCAAGAGGGCGACTGGGGCTTCATGGCCGTGCAGGTGAACGAGGTGATCGCGCCCGCGCTCATCCCGCTCGACCAGGTGCGCGAGGAGGTCATGGCCGCCTACATGGCCGATGCCCGCCGCCGCGCCCAGGACGCCCGTGCCGCCGGCCTGCTGGCCGCAGTGCGGGGCGGGCAGAGCCTCACGGCCGCCGCCGAGGCCGCCGGCATCACCGCCGAGCAGCTCGGCCCCTTCGGGCGCGAGCCAGGCGGCGGCAACCCCATGCCGCGCGACCTGCTGGCGCCCACCTTCGAGCTCGCGCCGCAGGGCGTGACCATGGTGCAGCTGCCGCAATCCTTCGCCGTGATCCAGCTGACGGGCGTGACGCCGGCCGACCTCACGGGCCAGGAACAGCCCATCGCGGCCGTCCGCGCCACGGGCGCCCAGCGCATGGCCGACGACATCGAGGTGCAATACCAGGCGGCGCTGCGGGCGCGGGCCGATGTGCGGATCAACCCGCGCATGATGGACCGCGTGGCCGGGAATTCCCTGCCATGAGCGGCCCGGACAGCGCCTTCCGCGAGGCCTATGCGCGCGGCGAGAACCAGCTTCTCTGGCGCGAGCGCGTGGCCGACCTGGAGACGCCCGTGGGCGTCTTCCTGAAGCTGGCCCATGGCAAGCCCCATTCCTTCCTGCTGGAGAGCGTGGAGGGGGGTGCCGCGCGCGGCCGCTTCTCCGCGGTGGGCATGGCGCCGGACCTGGTATGGCGCTGCCGGGGCGGGGTGGCGGAATGCAACACCCAGGCGCTCTCCGCGCCCCATGCCTTCGTGCCGGAGGAAGCCCCCCCGCTGGAGGCCCTGCGCGCCCGCGTGGACGCGCTGCGGATGCCCCTGCCGCCGGGCATGCCGCCCATCGCGGCCGGGCTGTTCGGCTATCTCGGCTATGACATGGTGCGGCTGATGGAGCGGCTGCCCAGCACCAACCCCGACGTGCTGGGCATTCCGGACGCCATCATGATCCGGCCCACGCTGGTCGCGGTCTTCGACCATGTGCGGGACGCGCTGACGCTGGCGACCCCCGTCTGGGCCGAGGCGGGCGGCGATGTGGATTCCGCCTGGGCCGAGGCGCAGGCCAGGCTGGACGAGGCCGAGGCGGCGCTGGCCCGCCCCCTGCCCCGCCCCGCGCCGCCCGCGAAGCTGGCGCCGCAGCCGGCACCCGTCTCGAACTTCACGCCCGAGGCCTACATGGCGGCCGTCGAGCGCGCGCGGGAATACATCCGCGCGGGCGATGCCTTCCAGATCGTACCCTCGCAGCGCTTCACGGCGCCCTTCGCCCTGCCGCCCTTCGCCCTGTATCGGGCGCTGCGGCGGATCAACCCGGCACCCTACCTGTTCTTCTTCGACCATGGGGGCTTCGCGGTGGTGGGCGCCTCGCCCGAGATCCTGGTCAGCGCCAAGGATGGGGAAGTCACCATCCGCCCACTGGCCGGCACGCGCCGCCGGGGTGCGACGCCCGAGGAAGATGCGGCGCTGGAAGCCGAACTCCTGGCCGACCCCAAGGAGCGCGCGGAGCACCTCATGCTGCTCGACCTCGGGCGCAACGACGTGGGGCGGGTGGCTTCCATCGGAAGCGTGCGCGTCACGGCGCAGTTCCGCATCGAGCGCTACAGCCAGGTGATGCACATCGCCTCCGAGGTGCGGGGGCGGCTGCGGCCGGGGCTGTCGGCGCTGGACGCGCTGCAGGCCGGCTTCCCGGCCGGCACGCTGTCCGGCGCGCCCAAGGTGCGCGCCATGGAGATCATCGAGGAGCTGGAGCCGTCGCGCCGCGGCCTCTATGCCGGGGGCGTGGGGTATTTCGGCGTGGACGGCAACATGGACATCTGCATCGCGCTGCGCACGGCGCTGGTGAAGGAAGGCCAGCTACATGTTCAGGCCGGCGCGGGCGTGGTGGCCGACAGCGATCCCCGCGCCGAGCATGAGGAATGCATCGCCAAGGCCCGCGCCCTGTTCCGCGCGGCGGAAGAGGCGGTGCGCTTCGCGGCGGGGGGCGGGTAGGCCCCCCCTCCCGTCCGATCGTCGCCGGCGCAGCCGGCGGCGTGAATTGGCCGGAGGGAAAACGCCGCTACTTCCGCTTTTCCTCGATCGCGTCCCAGATGGCGCGTTCCAGGTGGATGCCGTCGAACCGCGCCAGCTCCTGCAGGCCGGTGGGCGAGGTGACGTTGATCTCGGTAAGGTAGCCGCCGATCACGTCAATGCCCACGAAGATCATCCCGCGCTTCTTCAGCTCCGGCCCGATGCGCGCGCAGATCTCGCGCTCGCGGTCGGTCAGCTGTGTGGGTTCGGCGCGGCCACCCACATGCATATTGCTGCGCGCCTCGCCCTCGGCCGGCACGCGGTTGATGGCGCCCATAGCCACGCCGTCAATCAGGATCACGCGCTTGTCGCCCAGGCGCACGGCGGGCAGGTATTGCTGCACGACCAAGGGCTCGCGCGAGCGTTCGGTGAACATCTCAACCAGCGAATTCAGGTTGGGGTCATCGGGCCGCAGGTGGAACACGCCCGCGCCGCCATTGCCGAAGAGCGGCTTCACGATGATGTCGCCATGCTTGGCGCGGAACTTCGCGATCTGCCGCGTGTCGGCGGTCACCAGCGTCTCGGGCATCAGCTCCGGGAAGTGGGTGACGAACAGCTTCTCCGGCGCGTTGCGCACCTGGGCGGGGTCGTTCACCACCAGCGTCTTGGGGTGGATATGCTCCAGAATGTGGGTGGCCGTGATGTAGGCCATGTCGAAGGGCGGGTCCTGGCGCATCAGCACCACGTCCACGTCGCGGCCGAGGTCGAGTTCCACCGGGTCGCCGAAGGCGTAGTGGTCGCCCTTGGCGCGCTTCACCGTCACGGGGTGCGCCTGGGCCAGCACGCGGCCGGCGTTCAGCGAGAGGTGGCGCACATGGTAGTGCCAGAGCGTGTGGCCGCGGGCCTGCGCTTCCAGCATCATGGCGAAGGTGCTGTCGCCATCAATGTTGATGCTCTCGATCGGGTCCATCTGGACGGCGACGCGCAGCGCCATGGTCAAGCTCCTTGGTGGGGGTGTTCGTGTGGCATGGGGCCGCGCTCAGGCCAACAGGCTGCGCCCCGTCATGGCCTTGGGCTGGTCCAGACCCATCAGCGCCAGCAGGGTGGGTGCGATGTCCGCGAGGCGCCCCTCGCGCAGCACCGCCCCCTCCGGCCCACCCATCAGCAGCACGGGCACGGGGTTCGTGGTGTGGGAGGTGTGCGGGCCGTCATTCGCCGGGTCGCGCATGAGTTCGGCATTGCCGTGGTCGGCGGTGACCAGCAGCGCGCCGCCCTGGGCGCGGATGGCGTCGGCGATCTCGCCGAGGCCCCGGTCCACCGCCTCGCAGGCGCGGATGGCGGCGGAGAGGCTGCCGGTGTGGCCCACCATGTCGGCATTGGCGAAGTTCAGCACGATCAGGTCATGCGCGCCGGAAGCGATGGCCTCCACCGCCTTGGCCGTGAGTTCCGGCGCGCTCATTCCCGGCTGGAGGTCATAGGTCGCGACCTTGGGCGAGGGCACCATGATGCGCGTCTCGCCCGCGAAGGCCACCTCCTCGCCGCCATTCAGGAAGTAGGTGACGTGGGGGTATTTTTCCGTCTCGGCCATGTGCAGCTGGGTGCGGCCGGCGGCGCTGACCACCGCGCCCAGGATGTCCTGCATGGATTGCGGCGGAAAGATCGTGCCGAGCAGCGGGTTCAGCTCCCGCGAATACTCCACCATGCCGAGGGAAGCGGCGAAGCGCGGCGCGCGGGGGCGCGCGAAGCCCTGGAACGCCGGGTCCAGCAGCGCGGCGAGAATTTGCCGCACCCGGTCGGCCCGGAAATTGAAGCAGAGCAGACCATCGCCATCGGCCATGCCCATGTGCCCGGGCAACACGGAGGCGGGCAGGAACTCGTCATGCTTGTCGGCAGCGTAGCAGGCGCGGATGGCGGCCTCGGCGCTTTCGGCCTGGTGGCCCTCGGCCAGGACCATGGCGCGCCAGGCCTGCTCCACCCGCTCCCAGCGGTGGTCGCGGTCCATGGCGAAGTAGCGGCCGGTAACGGTGGCGATGCGGGCCTGCTTCAGGGTGGCGAAGTCTTGCGCCACGACGGCCAGGGACTCGCCTGCCGCGCGGGGCGCCGTGTCGCGCCCGTCGGTCCAGGCGTGCAGGGCCACGGGGATGCCTGCCGCGTCCAGGATGCGCGCCAGTGCCAGCGCATGGCGCTGGTGCGAATGCACCCCGCCGGCCGAGACCAGCCCCACCAGATGCGCCGTGCCGCCGCTGGCCTGCATGGCGGCGATGAAATCGGCCAGCGGCGCCATGCCCTCCAGGCTGCCATCGGCGATGGCGGCATCAATGCGCGGCAGGTCCTGCATCACCACGCGGCCCGCACCGATGTTGAGGTGCCCGACCTCGCTATTGCCCATCTGGCCCTCGGGCAGCCCGACATCGAGGCCCGAGGTGCGCAGGTGGTTGCGCGGGCAAGCGGCCCAAAGCGCGTCGAAATTCGGCGTGCGGGCGAGCGCCACGGCATTGTCCAGGCACTCGGCGCGATGGCCCCAGCCATCCAGGATTACCAGCATCACGGGCTTGGTCATGCGCAACTCCCTCTCCGCGGCCAAGGGCTTACGGCGGAACGGGCGGGCTGTCAGCCGGGGGGGTTGAGCAGCCGGGTGATGAGGCCCTCCTCCGCCGGCAGGGCGCCATCCAGCATCAGATGCGCCAGGCCATGCACCAGGCCCCAGGCGCGCAGCGCGGCATCGGGCGAGGGCGCGGCGGCGTAGAGGCCCGCAAGTGCCGCGTCCGAGGCCTGGGCCAGCGCCGGGTGCTGCCGCGACCTTTGCAGCAGGGGGCCGAACATCAGCCGGAAGCGGCCTGGCCGGGCGAGGGCGAAGCGGAGATAGGCCGGCCCCATCTCGGCCAGCGGCCGCCCGCCCAGGGCCGCGCCGAACTGCGCGAAGTGGCGCGCGGCCAGGGCCGCCAGCAGCGCCTCCTTGTCCGCGAAGTGGCGATAGGCGGCGGTGGGCGAGACGCCGGCCATCCGCGCCACCTCCCGCAGCGACACCGCGCCATCCCCGCCCTGGTCCAGCAAGGTGTCGGCGGCATCGAGCAGGGCGGCGCGCAGGTCGCCATGGTGATAGGACTTCTCTGATGTTGACACCGATCACATTCCCGGTATGTTCACGTTGTTAACATAAGGGGCCTCGGCGTCATGTCCATGCTGCACCTGCATCTCTGGTCCTCGCTGCTGGCCGCGGCGCTCATCCTGCTGGTGCTGGCGCTGCCCAAGGGCACGGCGCGGCACCGGCTGGGCGGGAGGGTCGCGGTGGGGGCCTGGGCGGTGGCGGCGGCCTCCTCCTTCGGGCTGCCAGCCTGGGGGCACCTGACCCCCATCCATGCGCTGACATTGCTGACGCTGGTGATGCTGCCGCTGGGCCTGCGCTACGCCCGGCAGGGGCGGGTGGCGGCGCACCGCACCACCATGCTGGCCACCGCCGGCGGGCTGCTGACGGCGGGCTTCTTCGCCGCCGTCATTCCGGGCCGCTATCTCTACGGCGTGCTTTTCGCCTGAGCCTCGCGCAGCGCCGCCACCTCGGCCCTCAGCGCCCGGATTTCGCGCAGCAGGGTGTGCTGCTCCTCCTCCATCTCGCGGGTATGGGCGTCGGCGGCCACGGTGGCGGGGTCGCTCGCCTCCCGCTGCTTCCGCAGCGTCTGGATGCTGTCCACGATCACGCCGATGAACAGGTTCAGCACCACGAAGGTCGCGATCAGGATGAAGGGCACGAAGAACATCCAGGCCAGCGGCTGCTGCGCGAGGATGGGGCGCACATTGGCCTCCGACCAGGATTCCAGCGTCATCATCTGGAACAGGGTGTAGAGGCTGAGGCCCAACGAGCCGAAGCGCTCGGGCAGGATGTCGCCATAGAGCTTCGTCGCCATCACCGCGAAGACGTAGAAGATCAACCCCATCAGCATGACGATGGAGCCCATGCCCGGCAGGGCGTGCAGCATGGCCTCCACCACCAGCCGCATGCTGGGCACCACCGAAATCAGACGCAGCACGCGCAGGATGCGCAGCGCCCGCAGCACCGACAGCGGCCCCGTGGCCGGCAGCCAGGCGATGGTGATGATGGCCAGGTCGAACAGGCCCCACGGGTCGCGGAAGAAGCGGCCGCGGAAGGCGTAGATGCGCAGCGCCACCTCGGCCGTGAAGATCACCAGCAGCGCACGGTCCAGCACCGCCAGCACCCCGCCCCATTGCGCCGTGATGCTGTCGCTGGTCTCCAGCCCCAGCGTCACGGCGTTGAACAGGATCAGCCCGATCACGGTCTTCTGGAACAGCGGCTCCATGACCAGGCGCGCGGCACGCGCGCGCAGGTCGCTGCCGGAATCGGCGCTGGTGAGGGCTTCCTGCATGTGGGGCAATGTCCTGTTGGTGCGCGCATGGAATGGGCGCGCGCCGCGGCAGGATCAAGCCCCGCCGCGGCGGGAGAATGTCAAAGCGGAACCGCCGGGTAGCCGAACAGCCAGGGGTGCGCGATCAGGAACACCAGCCACGCCACCGCCCCCCCGGCCCAGACGAGAACCGGGATTTCCGCCAGAACCAGGCGGTTCCGCCCGGAAAGGATGGCGCCAAAGGGCAGGATGGAGGTGACGGGGCCGAGCCGCGCCCACATCTCCGGGCTGCGCGCCGCCACCTTGCGGTCAATCGAGGGCATGCCCACCAGGGCCGTCACCAGGAAGGCACCGAAGAAGAACACGCCCCCCAGGCTGCCCTTCGCGACCAGGTGGACCAGCCCCCACAGCGCGAAGGACCACAGCATGGGGTGGCGGGTGATGCGCTGGATGCCGCGCGGCTCGGGCGTGGTCAGCTTGCCGCCCACCACGGTCGGGTTGGGCGTGGCGACCGAGGCCACGAACAGCACGAAGGCCGGCAGCATCAGCAGTGCCAGCACCCAGCGCAGCCAGTCCGGCGTCACCCACAGCCCCACATAGGGGGCCGCGCCCCAGGCCTGCACCAGCAGGATGATGGCCAGGACCGAGAGCAGCGAGTAGCCGATGGTGAAGGGCAACTCGCCCACCCGCGCCACGATGCGCGCCCGCGCCACCGTGCCCGCGATGCCGAAATGCACCCCCACCCAGAGGATCGAGGCCAGGACCAGAAGGAACATCTCCATGCGGGGGAGCTTAGGCGGGTCTCCATCTGCGATGGTAGGGATGATTCGCGCGGATGCACTGGGCGCGGAACAGCTGCTCGGCCAGCAGGGCGCGCACCAGCAGATGCGGCCAGGTGAGCGGGCCGAGGGAGAGCACATGCTCGGCCCGCGCGGTCACGGCGCCATCCAGCCCCTCGGCACCGCCGATGATGAAGGCGATGGGGCGTGCGGCCGCTTCCCAGCGCTCGGTCAGCGCGGCCAGGGCCTCGGAACTCGGCGCGGGGCCGCCCAGGTCCAGCGCCACCGGCAGGGCATTGGCCGGAAGGGCGGCCAGCAGCGCCGCCCCTTCCCGCGCGCGGATTTCGCCTGCGCTGCCGCGCGCCTCGGGCAGTTCCACCAGATCGAGCGGCGGGCGCAGCCGGGCGTTGTATTGCGCGAAGAGCGCGCCCTCCGTACCCGACTTGAACCGGCCGATGGCCAGCAGCCGCGCCTTCAAATGGGCGATTGCTCGCCGGGTGCCGCTTCGCCCAGGGGGCTGTCGGGGCCCCACATCTTCTCCAGGTCATAGGCCTGGCGCGCTTCGGGCTTGAACAGGTGGATGACCAGGTCGCCGGCGTCGATCAGCACCCAGTCCTCGCTGCCCTGGATGGCGTCGCGCTTCAGGCGCAGGCCTTCCTTGGACAACGCCTCGGTCAGGTGCGTGGCCATCGCCTCGATCTGCCGCTCCACGAGGCCGGTCGCGATCACCATGCGGTCGGTGAAGCTGGCGCGGCCCGTCACGTCGAGCACCACCACATCCTCGGCCTTGTCATCCTCCAGGCTCTTCACCGCGACGGCGACCAGCGCGGCCAGGCGGTCCCGGTCCATGGGCACGCGCTTGCCGGCCTTGCGGCGCGGGGCGGCGGCGGGACGGGGCTTGGCCGCCGCCTTGGCAGGGGCCTTGGCCGTGGCGGTCTTGGCGGGGGTGACGGTGCCGGCGGCGGCGCGCGGCTTGGCGGCGCTGGCGCTGCGGGGCGTGGCACGGAGGGTGGCCGTCGTGCCGCGCTTGGCGGGCGGGGCATCCGGCGCGGCGGCACGGCGGCGCGGGGCGGGCTTGGCCGCGGCGCGACGGGCGGGCGTGGCCTCCTCCGCCCGTGCCCGCTTCGGCGGGGCGGTGGGGCGGGCACGCGCGGGCGCCTTGCCCTCGGTCTTGCTGGCGCGAGGCGACTTGGCGCTGGAGTCGCGCGGGGCGCTCCCGGCGGAGGCGCGCGCAGACTTGGCGCCGGCCGGGGCGCGCGGGGTCGTCGCCGCGGCCGTTGCGCGGGGGGGCTTCGTCGCGGCGGAAGCCGCGCTGGGCTTCGTCGCGGCGGAAGCCGCGCGGGACTTGGGCACGGCCGAAGCCGCGCGAGACTTGGGCACGGCGGAAGCCGCGCGGGGCTTGGGCGCAGTTGCAGCCGCGCGCGTCCTGGGCGCGGCGTCCGCGGCCACAGGCTTCGTCTTCGCCGCCGCCGCGCGCGGCTTGGCCTTGGCCTCCGCGGCCGGCCTGGCCGTTCGCGCCGCGGGCTTGCGGGCGAGCTTCTTCGTGTCGTCGGGTGTCCGCGCCATGTCCTGAACTCTAGCTCCTCGCCCCCGCGCGGATCGCGGTGGCGGAAATGGATCGCTCGGCGGCCGGGATGAAGCACCATGCCCCCCCGCCCGCTTGCAGCAACCCGTCACCTGGGGTCAACGCCAAAAGCCCGCCGGCGTCGCGGCGGGTGTGGCGCAGCACGCTGGCCGCGCGCCCACGCAGCGCAGAACGGCTGTAGCCCGGACGCGGCAGGACCGCCAGCGCCGTTTGGCGCGCGATCTCCCGCCAGCGGCGCCAGCGCGGCAATTGCAGCAGGTTGTCCGCGCCCAGCACCAGCACGAAGGCCACGCGGCGGAAGCGCGCGCGCAGCAGCGCCAGGGTGCGGAAGGTGAAGCGCGAACCCAGCCGCGCCTCGATATCGGTCGCGATCACGCGCACGCCATCGGCCACGCGGCGCGCGCTGGCCAGGCGTTCGGCGAAGGGTGCCATGCCAGCCAGGGGCTTCAGCGGGTTGCCGGGCGAGACCATCAGCCACACCTGGTCCAGCCGCAGCGCGCGCAACGCCACATCCGCCACATGGCGGTGGCCTTCATGCGCCGGGTTGAAGCTGCCGCCCAGCAGGCCGATGCGCGCGCGCCGCCCATCGCCGGCCGGGCCGGGGGCGGCGCGCGTGGGGCGCGCGGGCGTCATCATGGCGTTCCTCACCCGCACAGCCTATCGGCCGGCGCGCGGAAGGGAAGCGCCGATCAGCCCCGCACCTGCCCCGTGCCCACCACCCGGTAGCGATAGGTGCAAAGCTGCTCCAGCCCCACCGGGCCGCGCGCATGCATGCGCCCGGTGGCGATGCCGATCTCGGCGCCGAAGCCGAATTCGCCGCCGTCGCAGAACTGGGTGGAGGCGTTCCACAGGCCTACGGCGGAATCGATGCCCGCCAGGAAGGCCTCGGCGGCGGCGGCGTCCTCGGTGATGATGGCCTCGGTGTGCTCGCTGCCGAAGCGGCGGATGTGCGCGAGCGCGCCCTCCACGCCGTCCACCACGGCGATGCTCAGCATCGCGTCGAGCCATTCGGTCGCGAAATCTTCGTCGGTGGCGGCGGGAAGCTCGGGGCAGATGGCGCGGGCGCGCCCGTCGGCGCGGAAGCCGCAGCCGCGGGCCGCCAGATCCGCCACCAGCAGGGGCAACAGGCTGGGCGCCACGGCGGCGTCCACCAGCAGCGTCTCGGTCGCGCCGCAGACGCCCGTGCGGCGCAGCTTCGCGTCGAGCAGCACGGTGCGGGCCATGCCGGGGTCGGCGGCGGCATGGACGAAGGTGTGGCAAAGCCCCTCGGCATGGGCCAGCACGGGCACCCGCGCCTCCTCCAGCACGCGCGTCACCAGCCCCTTGCCGCCGCGCGGGATGATGAGGTCCACAAAGCCCGAACCCCGCAGCATGGCGCCCACGAAGGCACGGTCCTGGGTGGGGGCGAGCTGGATGACGTCCTCGGGAAGGCCGACTTCCGCCAGGCCCGCGCGCAGGCAGGCGGCGATGGCGCGGGCGGAATGGGCGCTCTCGCTGCCGCCGCGCAGGATGACGGCGGAACCGGCCTTGAGGCAGAGCGCGCCGGCATCGGCCGTCACGTTCGGGCGGCTCTCGAAGATCATCCCGATGACGCCCAGCGGCTGGGCGACACGGGCGAAGCGCAAGCCATTGGGGCGCGTCCATTCGGCCAGCACGCGGCCCACGGGGTCGGGCAGGGCAGCGACCTCCTCCAGGCCCTTCGCCATGGCCTCGATTCGGGCGGGGTTCAGCACCAGCCGGTCCCGGAAGCCGGGCGTGAGGCCGGGTGCGGCGTCGAGGTCGGCCGCGTTGGCGGCGAGGATGGCGGCGCTCTCGGCGCGCAGCCGGGCCGCGGCCGCGCGCAGCGCCGCATCCTTCACCGGGCCTGGCGCGCGCGCGGCGATGGCGGCGGCGGCGCGAGCGGCGCGGCCGGCGGTCTCGAACAGGCGGGCGGCATCATCGGTGACGGCGTTCACGGGACCCTCATCTTTCGCGCGCATTCATGCGGGCGCGCCACACCTTGTCGGGTGTCGCGACCGTTCCGGCAAGGCTTTGCTTGCGCGGGGCAGCCGTGCGGGCATAGTGTCCGGGCGCAAGCGCCTGCCCGGCCCGGATGGAACCATCCGCGACGGGACCAGCCGCCGCACATTGTGTCCGTTCGGGCCGACACGCCGCGCGGAACATTCGTAATCTTGCCGCTTTCGGCGCGTGCCATGGGGGTGGCGGTGTCGGGGGGCCGGGGTGAAGCCCGGGACGGCAAGGCCGATTGGGGGAGTTTTCGGGGATGATCTTTCAACCCATGGCACGCGCCCGCCGCCTGTCCGCGCCCGTGCTGGCCCTGGCCGCGCTCGGCCTGCTGGCGGCCTGCGGGGCGCAGCAGCAGGGGCGCACACCGGCCGCCACATCCACGCAAATCCGCAGCACCACGCCGCCCGGCCCGCCCGGCGACCCCTGGGGCCCCTGGATCCGCGAGGCCTCGGCCCGATTCGACGTGCCCGAGGCCTGGATCCGCGAGGTGATGCGCCAGGAATCCGGTGGCCGCGCGCATGTCACCTCGCGCGCCGGCGCCATGGGGCTGATGCAGGTGATGCCCGCGACCTATCGCGAATTGCAGGCCCGGCATGGGCTCGGGGATGACCCCTACCATCCCTATGACAGCATCATGGCCGGCACCGCTTATATCCGGCAGATGTATGACCTGTTCGGCTCGCCCGCCTTCCTGGCCGCCTACAATGCGGGCCCGGGCCGGCTGGAGGGCTTTCTCTACAACCGCCGTGGCCTGCCGACTGAGACGCGCAACTACGTAGCCCGCGTGGGGCCCGGCGTGATCCGCCACAGCCCGAGCCGCCGCGCCCCCGCCGAAATCTACGCCGCCGCCGAAATTCCGCTGCGCGTGCCGCCAGGGCCCCGCCGGATGGATGCCGCGACCCGCCTCGCCCTGGCCGAGCAGCGCCAGATCCGCGAGCAGGGCGCCATGTTCGCAAGCCGTACGCCCGCGCCCGCGCCGACCGCGGCGCCGCCGGTGGTTCTGGCCTCGGCACCCGCGCCTGCGCCGGTGATCTCGCCCAGCGGCGGGCGGGTGCTGCCCGATGGGCGCATCGTCGTGGCCGCCATGGACCCCATCCCGGATGGCTCCACGCCCGAAGGTGCGGCGCGGCTGGCCGAGTCGCAGGGCGCGCTGCCGCCGCTTTCGGACTCCACGCCGCCGCAGCTTCCGGTGGCCGCCGCCCCGGCGCGCGGGCTGGGGCTGATCGGCACGGCCCAGGCGAGCACCCTGCCGGCGAGCTTCCGCCAGGCGCCGCGCCCGGCCAGCGCCCTCGTGGCGCCCGCACTGGCGGCCCCGACCCGCACCTCGCCCACCCGGGCCACGCCGGTGGCCATGCCCCGCCCCTCCGCGCCGGCCGCGAGCTGGGGCGTGCAGGTGGGCGCCTTCCGCTCGCCCGAGCAGGCGCGCCGCGCGGCCGCGGCTGCCCAGACCCAGGCGCGCAGCGGCGGGATGGTGCAGGTGATGGCGGTGCAGGTGTCGCAGGGCACGCTGTTCCGCGCGCGCATCACGGGCCTGAACCAGGCCGGCGCGCAGCAGGCCTGCGCGCGGCTCAGCAGCTGCGCGGTGGTCGCGCCAGAGTAGGGAAAGTGGCTGCCGGGCTCAGCCCGGCAGCTTCACCTGGCCGCCCCATTCGCTAAGCAGGGCGGTCAGGCGGGGATCGGCGTCGGCGGCCATCACCACATCGGGGCGCAGCAGGCGCAGCGTGTCCTCATGGCCGGCGCCGGCGCCCACGGCCACCAGGTCCACCTCCGGCCGCTCGGCCATCTCGCCCGCCCAGATGCTTTCGCCCTCGACACCCACCAGAAGGCGGTCGCACCAGCGCCGTGCCTCCTGCGTGATGGTCTCGGGGCAGGGGCTGCCATTGGCGGGCAGGAAGCCGATGCGCCAGCCGCGATGGCGCCAGCGCTCGATGACCTCGACGGCCAGCGGCAGGGAGACGAGCTTGCGCGCCGCGCCACGGCCGGGGGTCAGCCCCTCCAGCAACTCATCGGTGCGAACCACCGCGATGCCCGACTTGCGGCTGACGATGCCGAGCGAGAGCGCCGCCAGCCGCGCGCAGCCCGCGAGCGACAGGCCCGAGGCGAGCCCGGCCGCGACCGCCGCCACCACCGCATCGCCACCGCCGGCCGGGTCATGCACCTCGGACGCCTCGGCGCGGAAGTGGCGCACCGTCTCGCTGCCATCGGGTTCCACCTGCAGCAGCGTCAGCCCATCCGGCACGCGCGGCACCAGCACCGCGCCGAAACCATGCTTGCGGCTGAGGATGGAGGCGGCGATGGCGGCGCTCGTCTCGTCGTTCACGGCCATGCCGGTCTCGCCGGCCAGTTCGGCGGGCTCGGGCATGATGAGGTCGGCGCCGGCGAAGCGGGAATGGTCTCCGCCCTTGGGGTCCACCACCACGCGGCGCCCGGCGGCGCGGGCGGCGGCGATGAGGCGCGCGGGGATATCGCCCGCCAGCACGCCCTTGCCATAGTCCGACAGCACCACGGTGCTGGTGGCGGCCACCGCGTCCGTCGCGATCTTGATGAGGCGGTCGGCGAGGCGTGGGTGGATGGGCTGGGCCTCCTCGCGGTCGGCGCGGAGCATGTGCTGCCCGCCGGCCAGGAAGCGCGTCTTGGTGGTGGTGGTGCGGCCGCCCTGCACCAGCAGCCAGGGTTCCACCCGCAACTGCCCGCCGATGAGGCCCGTCAGGTCGCTGCCCGCCGCGTCGTCACCGACCAGCGAGACGAAAGCGACCGCCGCCCCCAGCGCGGTGAGGTTGCGGACCACATTCCCCGCGCCGCCCGGCAGCGCCACCTCGCGGTCAATGTTCAGGACGGGAACCGGGGCCTCGGGGCTGACGCGGCTCACGGTGCCGAAGATGTAGCGGTCCACCATGGCGTCGCCCACCACCAGCACGGCGGTGCGGGAGAGGTTGTTCACGGCCTCCGCCAGCTCGGCGGGGCTGACCGCATCGCGTCCGGCTTGGGACATCGGGTCAAAAACCATGGTTTTTCCTAACCCGCCGGGCGGTGGCAGCGCAACAGATAGTGACAAAACGTGTCCGCCGGGCAGAGGCACGTTTCCTTAACGAGTTTCGCAGACAAAGGGTGCGGGCAGAAGGCCCGCGCGCCGGATGTCCGCCGCGCCACCGACGGGGCATCACCATGGCGCCACCGCAATCCCGGCGCGACGCCGACCAAGCGTCGCGACCATGAAAGCCGCCACGACCGATGTGCGGGCGACGCTGCGCGCCCTGCCTCCGGGCAGCCTGGTGCTGGCCATGCCCGATCTGCCGGACCCGATGGCGCGGCGCATCGCCCTCGCCTTCCTGGAAGAGGCCGCGGCCCAGGGTGGCGGCCATGTGCTGCCCTGGCCCCGCGCGCAACTTCTGGTGGGTGCAGCACCTGGCGCCGCCACCCGCGCCGGTGAGGCGCTGGAACGGCTCATCGGCGCCCGCCCCACCAGCTGGACCCTGCCCGCCGCGGCCGCCGAGCTGGAGGCCTGGCTGGACCGCCTGCCCACGCCCGCGCCACAGCCCACGACGCTGGTGGCGCTGGAGGCGCATTGCGCCGCCCTGCCGGTGGAGGAGATCGCGCGGCTTTCCTTCTTCGCGGAAGGGGCGGACCCGCGGCCCGTGGCGCAGCGCCTGGCGCCGGCCGAGCTGTCCCTGGAAGACCCGGACCTGCGCGCCCAGGCGCGCGCCCTGCTCTGCCGCCGCGTGCTGGCGGCGCTGACCGATCCGGCGCAGCGGGGCCGGCTGCCCGCGATGCGCCCCGGCCTGCGCCTGCTGCTCGACCTGCCGCTGGCGGGGTTGGCGGGCGGGCGGATGGTGGGCGGCCGCCGGAACGGGCGTGATGCCCCCGTCGCGCTGCTGCCTCTGGCCGCGCTGGCCGAGCCGCGCTTTGCCGAGCTCGCGGAGGAATTGACCGCGGCGGGCTGGCACACGGGCTTCGTCAGCAAGGATGCCGAGGCGGCAGGGCTGGTCGCGGGCGCCGGATTCACGCTGGCCGTCCCGCCGCCCGCGGCCGCGCCACCCCTGCCACCGCTGGGGGATGGGCCCCGCTTCATCGCCCTCGGCCCCGACATCCCCGACTGGTGCCGCTCGCCCGGCCTGTTGTGGGAGGTGCCGGCGTGAGTGTCGCGATGAACGGCCCCGAGGTCGGGCCCCAGGCCGAGGCGCTGGCCCTGGCCGCCCTGGTGCGCGACTGCGTGACCGCGGGCGTGGAGCGGCGGGCGCTGCACCTGCGCCTCTCCGGTCTTCCCGACGCGCTGCGCGAACCCCGGCACCGGCAGATGATTGACGAGGTGCTGGCCCCGGTCATGCGGCCCACCCGCGCCCGCCGCTTCGAACTGCCAGGCGGCGACCTCGTGATCGTCTCGCCCCCGCCCGGCCAGCACCTGGAGGAGGTCCATGCCGCCCTCTCCCGCCTTTTGCCGGACGCGCCGGATGGCCCGCTTTCCGCGACGATGCGGCTGCCGGTGGAAGGGGCGCGGCTGCTCTCGGTGGTCGAGGGCGCCATGGGGCTGGTGCTGCGGCGCGAGCCCATCTCCCGCGCAGAGACGCTGCCACCGCCCTCCGCCAGCGACCTGGACGCGGCGTTGCGCGCCCTGGCGACGGCCGACCTCGCCGCCTCGCTTCGCAGCCACCCCATCTGGCGCCTGGGCGATGGCCAGAGCACGCCCACCCCGCTCTGGACCGAGACGCGCGTCCACCTCGCCGACCTGATGGAGCGGCTGCTGCCGGGCGCCTCGCTGGCCGGCGCGCCGGCGCTGGGGCGCCTGTTCCGCCGCGCGGCGGAGCGCCGCCTGCTGGCCGATCTCGCCCGGCCGCAGGTGGCCCGCGCGATGGACCCGACCTGCCTGCCGCTCAGCCTCGGCTCGGTGACGGAGGCCGAGGGACTGCGCTTCGACGCCGCGCTGGGGGCGGCGGGGCGGGCGCAACTCGTCATCTGCGTGCCGCTCTCCGACGTGCTGGCGGACCCCGCGGGCACCGCCCTGGCCGCGCGGCTGGCACGGGAACGCGGCTGGACGCTCGGCCTGGATGAGGTGGAGCCGTGGCATCTGGCGCGGATTGACCTGCGTGCGCTCGGCCTCGGCCTGGTGCGGCTGCGCTTCCGGGCCGAATGGCTGGCGGGCAGCACCGCCGAACGCGCCGCCCTCGACGCGACCCTGCCCCAGGACCGCAACCGCGTGGTGCTGATGGGTGCCGATGCGCCGGTGGCCATCGCCTGGGCCTGGCAACGCGGCATCACCGCCTTCATGGGCAAGGTGCTGGACACGCGGCGTTGACCTGCGCGCCCGGCATGCCCCGAGCAGCAGGGCGGGGGGTGTGCCGGAGAGCATGTCGGCGCATATCTGGGGCGTGACCCATGCCCTGACCGTCGAGAACCTCGTCAAACGCTATGCCCCCGGCCGCCCGCCGGCCGTGGATGGGCTGAGCTTCACCCTCGCACCGGGCACCACGCTCGGCCTGCTGGGGGGCAATGGGGCGGGCAAGACCACCACCATCGCCATGCTGCTGGGGCTGCTGCTGCCCACCTCGGGCCGGGTGGTGGCGCTGGGGCATGACATGGCGACGGACCGCTTCGCGGCGCTGGCGCGGATGAATTTCTCCTCGCCCTATATCTCCCTGCCGCACAAGCTGTCGGTGCGGGAGAACCTGAAGGTCTATGGCCACCTCTACGGCGTGCGCGGGTTGGATGCGCGCATCGCCCGGCTGGCCGAGGAACTGCAACTGACCGACTTCATCGAGCGCCCGGCCGGTGACCTGTCCGCCGGGCAGAAGACGCGCGTGGCCTTGGCGAAAGCGCTGATCAACACGCCCGCCCTGCTGCTGCTGGACGAACCCACCGCCAGCCTCGACCCCGACACGGGTGACTGGGTGCGAACAAGGCTGGAGCGTTACCGGGAGGAGACGGGCTGCGCCATCCTGCTCGCCAGCCACAACATGGCGGAGGTGGAGCGCCTTTGCGGCCATGTGCTGATGCTCAAGCAGGGGCGCGTGGTGGACCAGGGCAGCCCGGACGACCTGATCGCCCGCTATGGCCGCGAGGATCTGGAGCAGGTGTTCCTCGACATCGCGCGCGGCACCCGCGCGGAGGCGCTGGCATGAACGCCGCCTCGCTGCGCCGCGTCTGGGGGCTGGTCTACCGGCACCTCGCGCTGTTCCGCCGCTCGCCGCCGCGCATCATCGAGCTGATGTACTGGCCCGCGCTGCAGATGGTGGTCTGGGGCTTCGTCACCGCCTACCTGGCCGGCCTGCAGGATGACGTGACCAGCATTGCCGCCGGCGTGCTGATCGGCGGCGTGCTGCTGTGGGAGGCGGCGCTGCGCAGCCAGATGGGCTTCTCCATCTCCTTCCTGGAGGAGATCTGGTCACGCAACCTGGGCCACATCTTCGTCTCGCCCATCCGGCCGGCCGAGATGGTGGCGGCGCTGATGACCATGAGCCTGCTGCGCGCCATGGTGGGGGTGATCCCGGCCATGGGGCTGGCCTTCCTGCTCTACGCCTTCAACATCTTCGCCATGGGGCCGGTGCTGGTGGCCTTCTTCGCCGCGCTGATCCTGATGGGCTGGGCGGTGGCGCTGGGCGTGACCTCGCTCATTCTGCGCTATGGCGCGGGGGCCGAGGCGCTGGCCTGGTCGGTGCTGTTCGGCATCACGCCCTTCGCCTGCGTCTTCTACCCGGTGGACGTGCTGCCGGTGTGGTTGCAGCCCGTGGCGCTGATCCTGCCGGCGGCGCATGTGTTCGAGGGGATGCGCGCGGCGCTGACCCAGGGCGTCATCGCCTGGGACCACCTGGCCGCGGCCTATGCGCTGAACCTCATCTGGATCACGGGCATGGCGGCGCTGTTCATGGGGCAGCTGCGCGGCGCGCGGGTGCGGGGCGCGCTGCTGAACATCGGCGAGTAGGCTTCAGACGCCGATCGTCACCTCGCGGTTCTGGCGGAGCGTCGCCGCCGTCTCGCTGACGGCGCGGCCCACGCGGGCGGCCAGCAGCTTGCGGTCCGGCACGGTCTCGGGCGCGAAGGGCGTGTGCATCACGACCGTCACGCGGGTGCCGGTGCGGCGCAGCAGGCGCCAGGCGTGGCTCGCCGTCTCCATGTCGCCATACCAGGCGAAGAGGGGGCGGTCGCGCCGCCCCACCGGCAGCCCGCCCAGCCGGTCATAGACCAGGGTCACGGGCTGGACCTGATGCGCCGCATTCGCCACGGCGAAGAAGGAGGAGCGGAAGGGCAGCACGCGCGCACCGTCGCTCGTGGTGCCCTCGGGGAAAAGGATCAGGCTGTCGCCCGCCTCCATGCGCGCGCGCATCTCCTGCGCCTCGCTGCCCGTGCGGCCGCGGGTGCGGCTGACGAAGACGGTGCGCCCCAGCTTCGCCACCCAGCCGATGACGGGCCAGGTGCCCACCTCGCTCTTGCTGACGAAGCGGGCGTCGAGCGTGGCGCCCAGCACCAGGATGTCCAGCCACGACGAATGGTTCGAGACATAGAGGGTGCGCGGCGCACCCGTTGGCCGGCCGATCACGCGCAGCTTCAGGCCGATCAGCCAACAGAGGGTGCGGTGGTAGAAGCGCGGAAAGGCGCTCTTGGCGGGGCCCGGCAGCAGCAGCAGCACCGCCTGGATGGGCATGCAGATCAGAGTGAAGACCAGCGCCGTCACCATCCGGCGCAAGGCGCGCAGGCGGCCGCCCTCAGGCCGGTCGCCCAGCACGTCGTTCCAGATCGGGCCGGGCAGGCGCGGGCGGAAGCGAAGGGGCCGGCCGCGCCGCAGCCGGCGCGCGCCGGAGGCTGGCTTGCCCGCTGGGGTTCCGTTGAAGGCCGTGGCGTCGGGGGTCATCGGGCCAGCTATCCGCTTCCATGGGGTCAAGGCAATGACGGCATGGCGACAGGATGATGAAGCCTGCGGCCCGCACGCAGGGTTGTCGCGGCCGGCGCCCAGGCGGCAATGTCACGGAATGGAATCCGCCAGGAAACCCTTGCGAGTCGCGGTGCTGGGTGCGGGGCCGGCGGGGACCGCCATGGCCGCGCAGGCCGCCTCGTGCGGGCATGAGGCGGTGCTGTGGTCGCCCCGCGGCGGCGGCACACGGCACATCCTGGGGTCTGTGACCACGCGCGGCGCCCTGGCCGGGCGCTGGCCCGTGCGCGTGGCGGCTGATCTCGGCCGGGCGATGGAGGGCGCGGATGCGGTGCTGATCTGCCTGCCGCCCGCCGTGCTGCCTGGCGGCGTGGTGCGGATCGCGGGCGCGCTGCGGGGCGACCCGGCCCTGGTCTTCGCGCCCTCGGGCGGGCTGGCGGCGCTGCTGCTGCAACGGGAATTGCTGGCGCGGGGCGGCGTGCCGCGCATCGGCGCCCTGCCCGCCCTGCCCCTGCTGGCGCAGCGCAATGGCGATGGCAGCCTGTCAGTGACGGGGCAGCGGCCGCGCCTCTGGCTGGCGGGGCTGCCGGCCGCCGCCGCACCCGCCCTGGCTGGGCTGACGGCGCGCATCTTCGGCGTGCCGGTGGAGCCCTTGCCGGACATGCTGGCGGCGGGGCTGGCCGAACCGATGGCCTTGCTGGGCGCCGCGCGGCTGCTGGCCCCCGCACGGATGGAGGAGGCACCCCTGCGCCTGCTGGCCGCCTTCGGGCGCGAGCGCGACGCGCTGGCCGCCGCCTGTGGCCGTGTGCTGCCGGGCCTCGATGACCTGCTGGCCGGCACCGGCCCCCTGCCCGACCCGCCCCTGGCCGAGACCTTGCACGGGCTGGAATTCCTGGCCGCGCTGGGCCGCGCCACGCGCACGCCCCTGCCGCTGCTGGGCGGGGCGCTGGCCCTCCTGAAGGCGGGCATGGGGGGCGGGGCCTCCGCCCACCCGGTGCTGGCGGCGCTGGATGGGCCGACCCTGGCCCGCGCCCTGGGCTAGAGCATGCTGCGTTCACATGCGTTCACGCCGCCCGCTCCAGCCATTGCTGAGAGCGGGATTCAGCGTTTTCGATGATCCCACCTCAACGCATCCCGCTCTAGATCTTCAGCGTCGCGCCCTGGGCGATCTCGCCGCCCGCGACGAGCGCGGCGATGGCCTCGCCGACCGATTCGGGCTGGCGGATGGAGGCGGGGTCCTCGCCCGGAAACGCGAAGGAGCGCAGCTTGGTGTTCACCGGCCCCGGGTCCAGCAGCGCCACGCGCAGTGGCGTGCGCGCCACCTCGGCCGCCCAGCAGCCCACCAGATGCGCCGCCGCCGCCTTCGCCGCGCCATAGAGGCCCCAATAGGCCTGGTTCGCCTGGCCGTCGGCGAGGAACAGGGCGCGCCCGGCGGGGGCGGCGCGCAACGGCGGGTCGCAGGTGCGGATCAGGCGCCAGGCGGCGGTGGCGTTCACCGCCAGGCTGTCCGACCAGTCCTTCGGCACGATGTGCGCCGCGGGGGTGAGCCGCGCGAGATGCCCGGCCGCATGCACCAGGATGTCCAGCCGGCCGAAGCGCTCGACCAGCGAAGGGCCGATGGCGTCCATCTGGTCGGCCTCGCGGATGAGGTCGAGCGGCAGCAGGGTCGCGGTGCCGCCGAGCGCGCGGATGGCGTCATCCGCCTCCTCCAGCGCGCCCTGGGTGCGGGCGGTCAGCACCACATGGGCACCGCGCGCGGCCAATGCCAAGGCTGTCGCGCGGCCGATCCCGCGCGAGGCGCCGGTGACCAGCGCCACCTGCCCCTTCAAGGTCATGTCGTTCATGCGGGAATGGCGGCCTTGGGCTTGGACTCGGGCGCGTTCGACCAATCGGTCAGGGGGATGGCGTAGTCGCCGGTGAAGCAGGCGTCGCAATAGGCCGGGCTTTTGGCATCACGTCCCGGGCGGCCCAGCGCACGATAGAGGCCGTCCAGCGAGATGAAGGCCAGGCTGTCCACGCCGATCAGCTTGGCCATCGCGTCCAGGTCATGCTGGGCGGCGAGGAGCTGGGCGCGCTCGGGCGTATCAATGCCGTAGAAGCAGGAATGGGTGGTGGGCGGCGAGGAGATGCGCATGTGCACCTCGGCCGCGCCCGCGTTGCGCACCATCTCGACGATCTTCTTCGAGGTGGTGCCGCGCACGATGCTGTCATCCACCAGGACGACCCGCTTGCCCTCCAGCATGGCGCGGTTGGCGCTGTGCTTGAGCTTCACGCCCAGGTGACGGATCTGGTCGGTGGGCTCGATGAAGGTGCGGCCCACATAGTGATTGCGGATGATGCCGAGTTCGAAGGGAACCCCCGCCTCGATGGCATAGCCCATGGCGGCCGGCACGCCGCTGTCGGGCACGGGCACCACCACATCGGCCGCCACATGGCTTTCGCGGGCCAGTTCCGCGCCGATGCGCTTGCGCGTCTCATAGACGGGCGTGCCCTCGACCACCGAGTCCGGCCGGGCGAAGTAGATGTATTCGAAGATGCAGAAGCGCGACGGCGCGGGCTGCATGGGGCTGAGGCTGCGGATGCCCTCGTCGTTGATGACGACGATCTCGCCCGGCTCGATGTCGCGGACGAATTCGGCGCCCACGATGTCCAGCGCGCAGGTCTCGCTGGCCAGCACCCAGCCCTCGTTCAGCTTGCCCAGCACCAGGGGGCGCACGCCCAGCGGGTCCCGCGCGCCGATGAGCGCGCCATTGTGCAGCGCCACCAGGCTGTAGGCGCCCTGCACCTGCTTCAGCGCGTCAATCAGCCGGTCCACCACGTTGGAATAGAGGCTGATGGCGATGAGGTGGACGAAGACCTCGCTGTCCGTGCTGGACTGGAACAGACAGCCGCGGCGCACCAGGGCACGGCGCAGCTCCCCGGCATTGGTCAGGTTGCCGTTGTGCGCCACCGCGAGGCCGCCGAACTCGAAATCCGCGTAGAGGGGCTGGACGTTGCGCAGCGCCGTCTCGCCCGTGGTGGCATAGCGGTTGTGACCGCAGGCGGCGCGGCCGGGCAGGCCCGCCATCACCTTCGCATCGCCGAAGATGTCGCCCACCAGGCCCAGGCCGCGATGGGAATGGAACTCGCCCTTTTCGCTGAGGGCCACGATGCCCGAGGCCTCCTGGCCCCGGTGCTGCAAGGCGTGCAGGCCGAGTGCCGTGAGTGCCGCGGCATCCTTGCCGTTCCAGACGCCGATGACGCCGCATTCCTCGTGGAAATGGTCGTCGTCATTTCCAAGACCGTGGGGGGTGGAGAGGGCGTCGGCGTGGGGCATGCGCATGACCTTCAGATGCGGTCGCGGGCGGGCGGGCGCAACAGGTCATCCTGCGTGGGCATGCGGCGCTCGGGCGGTTCTGCTATGCGCGGGCGATACTCCTCGGGGAGCCTCTCCGCAAGCCAGCGCGCGCCCTCGACCACATAGGGCAGGGCCATGGCGTCGCGCACCGGTTCGGGCCAGCGGTCCACCGCCGGCACGAACAGCCCCGCGACCACATAGGCCAGCACCGCCAGGAAGGCGCCGCGGGCAAGGCCGAACAGGAAGCCCAGCGAACGGTCCAGCCCGCCCAGCGCGCTGTCCTGCACCCGGCCGGCGATGGCGTGGATGAGGAGCTTCAGCACGATCAGCACCACCAGGAAGGTGCCGCCGATGACGATGGCATCGGCCAGCCAATCGGGCTCCACCACGCCGGCCAGCAGGGGCGTGAGGCTCTCCTGCAGGGCGAAGGCGGCGAAGGCCGCGCCGATCCAGGCGGCCACGCCCAGGAATTCCTGCACGAAGCCGCGAAGGAGGGAGAGGATGGCGGAAATCACCATCACGAAGAGGAGGACGCCATCAACCCAGGTCATGATGCGGCGGGGTATAGCGGGATTAGTGCGACGCGTCAGGGTGGGGTTGACCCGCGATGGCACTGTAGCTACATCCGTCATGGCAAATGCCACGACCCTCACTCTGAGGAGATGCTCATGTCGATTGATCCTTCCGACCGCGCCGTAGCGCGGTTCCATCGGTTTGGAGTCGCTTATGACATCGGAAAACGAAAGCGGACTTGCGTTCGAATGGGATGAGGCGAAGCGCCTCTCCAACCTTGCCAAGCATGGCCTCGATTTTCTGGACGCTGACCTCGTCCTTGACGGGCCTCATCTGCTGACGGAAGCCCGCACCGTGAACGGAGAGGTCCGGTATTTGGCCATAGGCGTCATCACCGACCGCCATGTGGCGATGATCTTCACCGAGCGGGATGGCGCCATCCGCGTCATCTCCCTGCGAAAGGCACGACAACGTGAGCGCGAGCAACACGAAGCGGCTTTCGGCACATGAAATGCGCGAACGCCGCGCCCGCGGCGAAAGCCGCACCGACTGGGCCCGGGTGGACACCAAGACCGAGGCGGAGGTCGCGCGCGACATCGCCGCCGACCCTGACTGGAAGGACGTCCCGCCCGACTGGCACCTGGACGCGATCCCCGTGGCGCCTGGCACGAAGAAGCTGGTGTCCCTGCGGCTGGACCCGGACGTGCTCGACTGGTTCCGTGCCCAGGGGCCCGGCTATCAGACGCGCATGAACGCGGTGCTGCGCGCCTTCATGACGGCGGCGTCGAAGCCGCGGTAGCCGCGTCCGGTCGGCTTCAGCGCCGACCCACGCCGTCAAACGGCCGACGTGCTTTTGCCCCGCCGCACCGTCTGCGCCGCAAACGGCGCCACCAGGTCCGCCAGGTGGCCGATCTCGGTCAGCTTCAACCCTTCCACTGGCGCCAGCTGCTTGGAGCCCCGCGCCACGCGGCGCGGCAGCACGGCCTGGCCGAAGCCCAGCTTCTGCGCCTCGCGCAGGCGTTGCTCGGCCTGGGAGACCTGGCGCACCTCCCCCGAAAGCCCCACCTCGCCGAAATAGACGGCATCCGGCTCGGTCGGCCGGTCGGTCATGGCGGAGACCAGCGCCGCCGCCACCGCCAGGTCGGCCGCCGGTTCGTTGATGCGCAGCCCGCCCGCGATGTTCAGATAGACATCCGCCTGCGCGAAGGTGAGGTTGCAGCGCGCCTCCAGCACCGCCAGCAGCATGGCCAGACGCCCGCCATCCCACCCCACCACCTGCCGGCGCGGCGAGCCGCCGGCCGAAGGGGCCAGCAGGGCCTGCACCTCCACCAGCACCGGCCGGGTGCCCTCCAGCCCGGCAAACACCGCGCTGCCCGAGATGTTGCCGCGCCGCTCCGCCAGGAACAGGGCGGAGGGGTTGGGCACCTCCATCAGCCCGCCCTCGGTCATCTCGAACACGCCGATCTCGTCCGTCGCGCCGAAGCGGTTCTTGACCGCGCGCAGGATGCGGAACTGGTGGCCCCGGTCGCCTTCGAAATAGAGGGTGGCGTCCACCATGTGCTCCAGCACGCGGGGGCCGGCCAGCGTGCCCTCCTTCGTCACATGGCCCACCAGCACCAGGGCGAAGCCGCGCGACTTCGCCAGCCGGATCAGTTCCGTGGCGCAGGCGCGGACCTGGGCGACCGTGCCCGGCGCGGAATCCAGCGTGTCCAGCCACATGGTCTGGATGCTGTCGATCACCACCAGCGCGGCCTCGCGCTCCGTGTCCAGCGTGGCGGTGATGTCGCGCAGGGCGCTGGCAGAGGCGAGGCCCATCGGGCTTTCGGTCAGCCCCAGGCGCTGGGCGCGCAGCCGCACCTGGGCCACCGCCTCCTCGCCCGAGATGTAGAGGACGCGCTTGCCCGCGCCGGCCATGCGCGCCGCGGCCTGGAGCAGGATGGTGGACTTGCCGATGCCTGGATCGCCGCCCACCAGCACGGCCGAGGCTGGCACGAAGCCGCCGCCCAGCACGCGGTCCAGCTCGGCGATGCCGGTCAGGTGGCGGGGTGGCGGGGCGCTTTCGCCCTGCAAGCCGACGATGGCGATGCCGCGCCCCGGTGGCGCCTTCGCGGCGGGGCCGGGTCCGGTGCGGGCCGCCTCCTCGACCAGGGTGTTCCACTCGCCGCACCCATCGCAGCGTCCCTGCCATTTCGGGTGAACAGCCCCACAGGACTGGCAGACATAGCGGGTGCGTTCGCGGGCCATGCCCGGAAGCTGGCGCGGGCCGGGGCGCCTGTCCATGGCGCCCCGGCCCGCGCGTCACGTCAATCCGCGAACTGGCCCGCGGCCTGGATCACCGGGCGCCAGCGCGCGATGTCGGCCTGCCAGAATTCGCGGTGGGCGGCGGGCGTCGCGCGGTCCTGGGCCACCGGGGCCGTGCCCAGGGCTGCGAAGCGCTCCACCAGCGAAGCCTCGCGCAGCGCAGCCTGCAGGGCCTGGGACAGGCGCTGCACCACGGGCGCGGGCGTGCCGCGCGGCGCGTACATGCCGTGCCAGACGCTGACCTCGAAGCCGGGCAGCCCGGCCTCGGCGGCGGTGGGCAGATCGGACAGGGCCGCCACGCGCTCGCGCGTCGTCACCGCATAGGCGCGCACCTGGTTGGCCGCGATCTGCTGGGTGGTGTTGGTGGTCTGGTCGCAGAGGATGTCCACCCGGCCGCCCATCAGGTCCGCCATGGCGGGCGCCGTGCCGCGATAGGGCACCGTGGTCAACGGCACGTTCAGCGCCGACTGGAACAGCAGGCCGCACAGGTGCGAGGCGGCGCCGATGCCGGCATTGGCGAGGTTGATGCGCTCACGGTCGCGGCGCACCACCTCGATCAGTTCCTGGAGGTTGTTGGCCGGGAAGTCGCGCCGCGCCACGATGGTCATGGGCACTTCGGTGATGAGGCCGATGGTCTCGAACCCGTTGATCGGGTCATAGCCCAGGCGGCGGTAGAGGGTGGGGATGGTGCTCATCCCGATGTGGTGGATCAGCAGCGAATAGCCGTCCGGCCGTGCCTGCGCCGTGCGCTGCGCGCCCAGCGAGCCACCCGCGCCGGCCACGTTCTCGATGATGACGTTCTGGCCGAGATTGGCCGTCATCCCCTGGGCCACCAGCCGCGCCACCGTGTCCGTCGGGCCGCCGGCCGCGAAGGGCACCACGATGCTGATGTTGCGCGTCGGGAAGGATTGGGCCGAGGCGATGGCCGGGGCGGCCAGCCCAAGGCCGAGCGCCGGCAAGGCGCGGCGCGTGACATGCGACATGAAATTTCTCCCGGGAGTTTGACTGCGCATCTTTTGGTTTCGCCCCCCCAGGTTTGCAATAGGGCGTTCCGCCGCGCATAGCTTCGCCCATGAAGATCACGGCCCAAGACCTGCTGCGCCGCGGCGCCGAGCGCCACCGGGCGGGACGCGTGGAGGAGGCGGAGAGCCTCTACCGCCGCGCGCTGCGCCTCGCCCCCGGCCATCCGGACGCGGAAAACCTGCTCTCCGTCTGCGCCCTGCAACGGGGCGACACGGCGGCGGCGGTGGAACATTCCGCCCGGGCGCTCTCCGTGATGCCCGACAGCGCCATCTATCTGGCCAACCATGGCGCCGCCCTGGCGGCCCACGGAATGCTGCCCGAGGCGGTGGCCACGCTCCAGGCCGCGCTGGAGCGCGAGCCCGGCGACGTGACCAGCCTGCGCAACCTGGGCCAGGCGCTGACGGCGGGTGGCCAGCCCGCCCTGGCGCTCGGCCCGCTGCGCGAGGCGCATCGCCTGGCCCCCGCCTCGCCCGAGGTGGCCCTGACCCTGGCCCATGCCGCCCACCAGGCGGGCGAGGCGGAGGAGGCCCGCGCCGCCGCCCGCGCCGTGAAGGGCCCGCTCGCCGCCCAGGCCGGCTTCCTGCTGGCCGCGTTGGGCGAGGCCCCCCTGCCCCCGCGCGCCCCCGCCGCCTTCGTGCGCGAATTGTTCGACGCCTTCGCGCCCCGCTTCGACCAGGACCTGGCCGAGGCGCTGGACTACCAGACCCCCGCCCTGCTGGCGGCGCTGCTGGAACCGGGCCTGCGCGCCCGCGTGCTGGACCTGGGCTGCGGCACCGGGCTTTCCGGCGTGGCGCTGAAGCCCTTCGCCAAGCGGCTGGAGGGGCTGGACCTCTCGCCCCGCATGCTGGACCGCGCCCGCGCGCGCGGCCTCTACGACGCGCTGCACGAGGCAGACCTGCTCGAATTCCTGCCACGCCGCGCGGGCGCCTATGACGTGGTCGCGGCGGCCGACGTGCTGAACTACCTGGGCGACCTGGCGCCCGCCTTCGCCGCCATCCACGCCGCGCTCAAGCCAGGCGGCGAGGCGCTGTTCAGCATCGAGACGGGCGCGGCCCAGGTGGAGCTGGGCCAGGGGCTGCGCTTCCGGCATGACCCCGCGCATGTGGCCTCGCTCGCCGCGGCGGCGGGCCTCACGCCGCTGCGGCGGGAAGCCGAGGTGCTGCGCCAGGAGAAGGGCGCGCCGGTGGAGGGCGCGCTGTTCCTGCTGCGCCGGCAACCCGCACCCGGCTGATCGGTTAGCCCCCGAGGATGCGGCGGCCCTCCGCCGCGCCAATCCATCGGAGGCAGCACATGGCGCGCAAAGCCAAACCCCTGAACCAGCAGGTCATCGTCATCACCGGCGCGACCTCCGGCATCGGCCTCACCACCGCCTGCATGGCCGCCAGGCGCGGCGCGAAGGTGGTGATGGCCGCCCGCAACGAGGAAGCGCTGGAGACCATCTGCTCCGCCATCAAGGCGGCCGGCGGGCAATGCGCCACGGTCGTGGCCGATGTGGGCAAGCGCGAGGATGTCGCGAAGATCGCGGAGGTGGCCAACACCACCTATGGCGGCTTCGACACATGGGTGAACAATGCCGGCATCGGCGCCTATGCGCGGCTGGAAGAGATGTCCGACAAGGACCATGAACGCCTGTTCCAGACGAACTACTGGGGCGTGGTCTATGGCTCGACCGAGGCGCTCAAGACGCTGAAGAAGCGGGGCGGGACGCTGATCAACATCGGCTCGATCTCGTCCGAGATGCCCTCGCCCATCCTCAGCGCCTATACGGCGTCCAAGTTCGCGGTGAAGGGCTTCACCGACAGCCTGCGCCTGGAACTGATCCATGAGGGCAGCCCCGCGCGCGTGACGCTGATCCAGCCCTCGGGCATTGACACCCCCTTCGGCGAGCACGCGCAGAACTACATGGACGAGAAGAGCCAGGTGCCGCCCCCGGTCTATGCGCCGGAGGTGGTGGCCCGCGCCATCCTGCATGCCGCCGTCCACCCGACGCGGGATCTCATCGTGGGCGGCTGGGGCCGCTTCATGGTGCAGCTGGCGCGCAGCGTGCCGGTCCTGGCGGACCAGGTGTTCAGCTATTCCTTCTTCCGCACGGCCAGGCAGGCGGGCGTGCCCAAGCGCGACACGCCCAAGAACCTGCACAGCGCGGGCGAGGACGGCAAGCGCTATGGGGACCAGGGGCACACCTTCAGCAACAGCCTCTACACGACCGCCAAGATGTACCCCGTCACGTCGCTCGCGCTGATGACGCTGGGCGTGCTGGGCATCGCGGCGCTGTGCCGGGGCACGGCGCGGGAGAGCTACTGGGATTACGCGCGCCGCATGGCGAACCACTACGGGCATGACGCCGGGCGCACCCTCGGCAACCATGCCAACGAGGCCAGGCGCTATGCCAGCGCCCATGCCCGCGATGCCGGCCGCTATCTGAGCGACACGGCGGCCGAGCATGGGCTGGTCCGCCAGCGCGGTTGGTTGCCACGCTGGGACAACCGCGGCTGGTTCGAGCGGGGCTATGACAATGCCCGCGATGCCGCCCAGCGCCTGCGGGACCGCGTCGGGCTGTAAGGCTCAGACCCGGCGGAGCGGCACCCGCCATGCCATCACGGCGGCCAGGGCCATGATGGCCGCGGCGCCGGCGAACATGGCCTGGTAGCCGCCCGAGAGGCCCGCGGCCATGGCGGCCCTCTCCAGCACCGGCAGCGCGGCGAGCGCCTCGCGCCCGCCGCGCAACACGGTGGCGAAACGCTCGGCCAGGACGGCATCGGCCAGGGCGAAGGTGCCGAAGATCACGGTGCCCAGGATGGCCGTTCCGGCAGCCGAGCCCAGGTTCCGCATGAATTGCACCGAGGCGGTGGCGACGCCCAGTTGCCCCTGCCCCGCCGCCACCTGCACCGTGGTCTGCACCACGGGAAATGAGGTGCCGAAGCAGAAGCTCACCACCCCAAGCACCCAGGGCAGCCAGGAGAGCGGGATGTCCTGCGCCACGAAGGCCAGCGCCGAAAGCAGCACGGCCGAGGCCGTCAGCCCGATGGAGGGCAGCAGCATGTTGCGCCCCGTGCGCGCCATGAACTGCCCGGAGATCAGGGCCCCCACCCCGCCGCCCACGCTCATCGGCAGCAGCAGCACGCCCACCGTCGCCAGCGGCACGTCCCGCACCGCGTAGAGGTAGAGCGGCAGGAAGGAGATCAGCGCCACCAGAACCCCCTGCACGCAGGCCGACAGGATGGAGAGGCGCCAGATGGCCGGGTGGGCCAGCAACGGCAGGGGCAGCAGCGGGTCCGGCATGCGGCGCTCGACGAAGCCCAGCGCCAGCAATGCCGCCAGCGCCACCAGGCCGAACACCGCCGCCCAGACCGCCGCATCCCAGCGCAGAGCCTGGATGCGGTCCAGCATCAGCACCAGCGTCACGACGAAAAGGGCAAAGAGCAGCGTGCCAGGCAGGTCGAAGCGGAAGCCGGCGCCGGGGATGGGCCGGCGCGGCAGGGTATAGGCCGCCACCGCCCCCAGCAGCACCAGCGGCAGGCCCGCCAGGAACACCGCCTCCCAGCCGAAGGCCTGGGTCAGCCAGCCGCCCGCCAGCGGCCCGGTGGCCGAGGCGCTCATGAAGCAGGCCACAAGGTAGCCCTGGTAGCGGCCGCGTTCGCGGGGCGGCAGGCTTTCGCCGATCAGCGCCATGGCCAGCGTCAGCAGAGCGCCACCGCCGAAGCCCTGCAGCAGGCGGGCGGCCAGCAATGCCTCGAAGCTGGGCGCGAGCCCCGCGGCGAGCATGCCAGCCCCCTGCATGGCAAAGCCCACCAGCAGCATGCGCCGGCGGCCGAAGGCATCGCCCAGCCGGCCAAAGACCGGGGCGGCGATGGTGGCCGCGATGAGATAGGCCACCACCACCCAGGAAATGCGCTCCACCACCCCGAACTCCGCGGCCATGGCGGGCAGGGCGGTGGCGGTGATGGTGGTGTCTATGGCCGGGATGAAGATGGCCACCGCGATGGTGGGGAAGGCCCGCAGGAAGGACCGCCGGGCTTCGGCGGGCGAGAAGGCGGGCGGGGGTGTCATGCCCTCAGGCTACCGCGCTTCGCCCCATTTCGAGAAATTTGTCGCGCCGCCGGGCCTTTAGCGTGGGCCCGTCCAGCTTGAGCAGCGGGTCCAGCGCCGCCGCCACCGCATCGCCCACGCTGGCCAGCGTGGCCACGGTGTCGCGGTGGGCGCCGCCCAGCGGCTCGGTGATGACGGTGTCTATCAGGTTGAGGCGCTTGAGGTCCTCGGCCGTCAGCTTCAGCGCCTCGGCGGCCTGGGGGGCCAGGGTCGCGTCGCGCCACAGGATGCTGGCGCAGCCCTCGGGGCTGATGACGGAATAGATGGCGTGTTCCAGCATCAGCACCCGGTCGGCGGTGGCGAGCGCGATGGCGCCGCCCGAGCCGCCCTCCCCGATGATGGTGGCGACGAAGGGGACCGGCGCCTCCAGCCCCGCCTCGATGGACCGGGCGATGGCCTCCGCCTGGCCGCGCGCCTCGGCCTCGATGCCCGGGAAGGCGCCCGAGGTGTCCACGAAGGAGAGAATCGGCAGGTTGAACCGCCCGGCCAGTTGCATGATGCGCCGGGCCTTGCGGTAGCCCTCGGGCTTGGCCATGCCGAAATTGTGCTTCACGCGGGTTTCGGTGTCGTGGCCCTTCTCGGTGCCCAGCACGGCCACGGGGCGGCCCCGGAAACGGCCCAACCCGCTGATGATGGCCGCGTCCTCGCCGAAGGCGCGGTCGCCGGCGAGCGGCGTCCAGTCCTCGATCAGCGCCTCCACGTAGTGCAGGCACTTGGGGCGCTCGGGGTGGCGGGCCACCTGGGCCTTCTGCCAGGGGGTCAGCTTGGCGTAGGTCGCCGCCAGCAGCTTCTCGGCCTTGTCGCGGAGCTTCTCGATCTCCTCGTGCAGGTCCAGCCCGCCCGCATCCGTGGTGCGGCGCAGCTCCTCGAGCTTGCCTTCCAGCTCGGCGATGGGTTTTTCGAAGTCGAGGAAGTGGCGCATGGGGGTGCCGCTTAGCCGAAACCCCGCCGCGCGAGAACTGCCACCCCCGAAGGATTGCATGCCGGGGACGCAAGGCCCCCGCCCCCACCCCCGCGTATTGGCGCCGCCCCGGCCCGGCCATAGGATGCCGCTGCCTCTCACACCGCTTCAGGAATTGACCATGCCCGCCCTCGCCAGTCGCCTCGCCGATGTCCAGGTTTCCGCTTCCGTCGTCATGGGGATGAAGGCGCGCGAGCTCGCCGCCCGGGGTGTGAAGGTCATCGCGCTGAATTCGGGCGAGCCGGACTTCGCCACCCCCGCCCATGCCATCGAGGCCGCGCACCAGGCGGCGCTGGGCGGCGACACCAAGTATCCGCCGCAGGGCGGCACCCCGGCCTTCAAGGCCGCCATCCGCCGCAAGTTCAAGCGCGACAACAACCTCGACTTCTCGGATGACGAGATCCTGGTCACCAATGGCGGCAAGCAGGCCATCTACAACGCGCTGATGGCGACGCTCGACCCGGGCGACGAGGTGGTGATCCCCGCCCCCTACTGGATCAGCTACGCGGACATGGCGAAGGTGGCGGGCGGCGTGCCGGTGACCGTGAACTGCCCGCAGAACAACGGCTTCAAGCTGCGCCCCGAGGATTTGGAGGCCGCCATCACCCCCAAGACCAAGTGGGTGATGCTGAACTTCCCCAACAACCCGACGGGCGCCGCGTGCTCGCGCGCGGAGATGAAGGCGCTGGCCGATGTGCTGATGCGCCACCCCCATGTCTGGGTCATGACCGACGACATGTATGAGCACCTCGTCTATGACGGGTTCGAGTTCTGCACGATCGCCGAGGTGGAGCCGGGCCTGCGCGACCGCACGCTGACGGTGAACGGCGCGTCCAAGACCTATGCCATGACGGGCTGGCGCATCGGCTTCTGCGGCGGGCCGAAGAACCTCATCAAGGCCATGTTCAACATGCAGGGCCAGGCGACCTCGGGCGTGTCCACCATCGGCCAGGCCGCCGCCGCCGCCGCGCTGGACGGCCCGCAGGACCTGGTGCGTGAGCGCGCCGCCGAATACCTGACCCGCCGCGACTATGTGGTGGCCGCGCTGAACGAATGCCCGGGGATCGTCTGCCACAAGCCCGAGGGCGCCTTCTACGTCTTCCCGAACGTCTCGGGCTGCCTGGGCAAGACCACCAAGGCCGGCACGAAGATCACGACCGACACCGAGCTGGCCATGGCCCTGCTGGAAGAGGCGCATGTGGTGGTGGTGCAGGGCGCGGCCTATGGCATGTCGCCCTACATCCGCATCAGCTACGCCACCGGCATGGGGGAGCTGCGCGAGGCGATGGCCCGCATCAAGGCCTTCTGCGAGGCGCTGGCCTGAGCATGGGGGGCGCCATCCGTCCCGGCCGCGATGGCGATGCCGAAGCCTTCATCCGGCTGATCCGCGACGCCTGGGCGGAATTCCCGGGCTGCATCTTCGACCTGGACGCGGAGCTGCCGGAGCTGCGCGCGCTCGCCACCTACTTCGCCGGTAGCGGCGGGGCGCTGTGGCTGAGCGAGGATGGGCAGGGCATGTTGGCCACCCGTCCGCTGGGGGCCGATGACGCCTGGGAAATCTGCCGCCTCTATGTGGATGCGGGGGCGCGGGGGTCGGGCCTCGCGCACCGGCTGCTGGACACGGCCGAGGCCCATGCCCGCGCGGCGGGCGCCGAGCGCCTGGTGCTCTGGACCGACACGCGCTTCGATGCGGCGCATGCCTTCTACGAGAAGCGCGGCTATGTCCGGTCGGGCGCCATCCGCATCCTGGACGACCTCTCGAAGTCGCTGGAGTTCCGCTACGCCAAGCCCCTGCGCGGCCTCGTGGTGGAGGCGCTGGACGCCGCCGCCGCCGCGAGCGCGGAACGCCGGCTGGCCGACATCCTGATCGGCTGCGTGGCGGAAGGGGCGTCCGTCTCCTTCCTGCCGCCGATGTCGCGGGAGAAGGCGCGGGGCTTCTGGAAGCGCGTCAGCACCGAGGTGGCGCAGAACCACCGGCTGCTGCTGGTGGCCTGGCTGGATGGCGTGCTGGCCGGCACGGTGCAGCTGCACCTGGACAGCCAGGAGAACCAGCCCCACCGCGTCGAGGTCGAGAAGCTGCTGGTGGACCCAGCTCTGCGCCGGCGCGGCGTGGGCACCGCCCTGGTGCGCCGCGCCGAACAGGCGGCCGAGCGCCTGGGCCGCAAGCTGCTGACGCTGGACACGCGCGGCGGCGAGGCGGGAGAAGCGCTCTACCGTCGCCTGGGCTGGCAGGAGGCCGGGCGCATCCCGCGCTGCGAACTGGATGCGGACCGCATCCCGCGCGAGATCGTTTACTTCTGGAAGGAGACGGGCCGCCCCGGGTGAGGCGCCCCGTCCAGGGCGCGCCCTAGAGCGGGATGCGTTGAGGTGGAATCATCGAAAACGCTGAATCCCGCTCTCAGCAATGGCTGGAGCAGGCGGCGTGAACGCATGTGAACGCAGCATGCTCTAGGCCGCCGCCCGGCGCACGCTGTGCAGCAGGGCATCGCGGAAGGCCTCGACCGAGGCATGGGTCGCGGCGGCGTCCTCCTTCATCGCCTCGGCCTGCGCCGTGGTGGTGGCGGTGCGCGCGGTGACCTGATCGAGGCTGGCCGTCACGTCGCGCACACCCTCGTTGGTGTCGGCGATGCGCGCCGCGATTTCGCGGGTGGCGGCGGCCTGCTGCTCGACCGCGGCGGCGATCGTGTTGGCCATGCGGTCAATCTCGCCGATGGATTCCGCCATCTCCTCCACGGCGCCCACCGCGCCGCGGGTCGCGGTGCTGATGTCCTGGACCTGGGCCGCAACCTCCTCCGTCGCGCGGGCGGTCTGGGCGGCCAGGGCCTTCACCTCGCTCGCGACCACGGCGAAGCCCTTGCCGGCCTCGCCGGCCCGGGCCGCCTCGATGGTGGCATTGAGCGCGAGCAGGTTCGTGCGCGAGGCGATGTCGTTGATGAGGGCCAGCACGGCCCCGATGCGCGTGACGCCCTGGCTCAGCCCGGAGATGACCTCGCGGCTGGCCACACCCCGCTCGGCCGCGCGGCGCGTGGCCGTGCTGGCATCGGCCAGGCGGGAGGAGATTTCGCGCACGCTGGCCGAAAGCTCTTCGGTCGCGGCGGCCACGGCCTCCGTGCCCTCCAGCGCGCGGCGCGCCCTCTCCGCCGCGCCCCCGGTGTCGGTGGCCGTGTCGCGCATCGCGCCGTTCACGCTCTCGGCCCGGCTGGTCATCTCCGCGGCGCGCTGGCGCACTTCGGCCACGGCCTCGGTCGCATCCTGCTCCACCCGCGCCGCCATGGCGACGAGGGATGCGCGGCGGGCCTCCTCGGCGGCGGCGCGCTCCGCTTCCTGGCGCTCGCGCAGGGCGGCGTTCTCCACCAGCCCGTCGCGGAACACGGCCAGGGCCTGCGCCATGTGGCCCAGTTCGTCGCGGCGCGCCGCGCCTGGAATCGGCGCCTCAAGCCGCCCCTCGGCAATGGCGGCGGTCGCCTCCGCCAGCCCACGCAGGGGCCGCACCACGCCCCGCACCAGCAGGACGATGCAGAGCAGCGCGCCCAGCAGCGTCACGACCGAGGCGATGACGGCCGTGCCGCGGGTGAAGGCCAAGTCGTCGCGGACTGCCAGCGCGCCGGCCCGCGCGGCCTCCGCCTCCATGCCACGCAGCGCGGTGATGGCGGCAGACATCGTGTTGCCCTGGTCACGGAAGGGCGAGCGGCCTTCGATGAAGGCGTCGGCCGCCGCGATGGAACGGCGCGCGGCCTCGGCCCAGGCGGCAAAGGCGGGAATGACCGCGGCCTCGCCGGCCGAAGCGGGCAGCGCGCGCAGGGCGCGCGTGGCCTCCTCGATCGCCGCCAGGGCGGCGGCGCGGCTTTGCGGCAGCGGGTCGGCCCGGTGGCGCAGGCTTTGCGCGCGGGCGTCCATCACGCGGCGCACGGCCTCGGCGGAGATATCGGCGGGCAGGGCCAGCAGGGCGGGCGTCACCGCCTCGGCCAGGCGGTCCTGCTCGGCGAAGGCGCTCTCACGCTGCGCCGCGATGGCCTGCATGTTGCGCCAGGTCACGAGATAGGCCTCGCGCGCGGCCGAGAAGGACTGCAGATGCGGCCGCTGCGCCTCGGTCAGGCCAGGCTGGGCGGACAGCCAGGCGACGCTTTCCGCCAACTGGGCCAGGAAGCGGTCGGCGTTGCGGACATTCTCGGCCGCCGGGCGTTGCAGCCAGATATTGATCTGGTTGCGCGCGGAGGTCAGGTCGATTTCCAACTGCTGGACGCGGGCAAGACGATCCGTGGCCGCCTGACCGCGCAAGACGCCTTCTCCCGCCCGGGACAGCAGCACATGGCTGGCGATCGCGCCTGCCACAAACAGAAGCATGAGTGTGCCGAGCATGAAGGTGACACGACGGGTCAAGGACATGAGCGAGCGCTCCAAAGCGGGACGATTGGCGCATTTATGGAGTTTCTCTCATGAATCAGTAATGAACGGCGGCCAATTGCCTCCGAGGCCCCCGGGCAGCATGCTCGCCGCATGATCAGCCCTGCCCATGTGCATGCCATGGCCGCCTACAACGCCGAGATGAACCGGCGCCTCTACGCCGCGGCCACCACGCTGACCGAGGCCCAGCGCCGTGCGGAGTGCGGCGCCTTCTTCGGGTCCATCCACGCCACGCTGTGCCATCTGCTCTGGGGCGACGGCATCTGGATGCATCGCTTCGCCGGCTGGGAACGGCCGGCGGGCGGCATCGCGGAGAGCACGCGGCTGGTCGAGGAGTGGGACGCCCTGCGGGTGGCGCGCGCCGCGATGGATGCGCGGATGCGGGACTGGGCGGCCGCGCTGACGCCGGCCGACCTGGAAGGCGACTTGACCTGGTTCAGCGGCGCCACGGGCCGGGAGATGCGCCGGCCGCGCTGGCTGCTCATCACGCACATGTTCAACCACCAGACGCACCATCGCGGGCAGGCGCACGCGCTGCTGACGCGCTTCGGCGCGACGACCGAGGACACGGATTTGCCCTGGGTGATCGCGGAAGCCGACTGGAGCTGAGCCTTCGCCCGGCGCGAAATTCCCGCGCTACGGCGTCTTCAGCGTCAGCCCGCCATCCACGATGATCTCGGCGCCGGTCACATACTTCGCCTCGTCGGAAGCGAGGTAGAGCGCGGCATAGGCGATGTCCCAGGCATCACCCATACGGCCCATCGGCGGCTGCGCGTTGCGCCTGGCGATGATGCCCGCGACATCGCCGCCCGTGCGCTGCCCCGCGAGGCGCGCCTCCACCAGCGGCGTGTGCATCAGCCCGGGTGTGACGACATTGCAGCGGACACCCTGCGGCGCGTAGCGCACCGCGATCATCCGGCTCAGCGCCGTGACGCCTGACTTGGAGGCCGCATAGGCCATCAGGTCATTCCCGATGTTCCGATGCGCCGCGACGGAGGAGAGGTTCACGATCGCGCCACCGCCCTGCTTCACCATGATGGGCAGCACCGCGCGGGTGGAGAGATGCACGTAGTGCAGGTTGTGGTGGAACTGCTTGTGCCACATCTCGGGCGTCAGCTCCTCGGGCCCGCCGGGCACGCTGCCGCCCACATTGTTCACCAGGATGTCAATGCGCCCGAAGGCCGCCATCGTGGCCTCCACGATGCGCGCGATCTCGCTCTCCTGCGTGACGTCGGCGGCAAGGGCGAAGGCCTGCCCGCCCTCGGCCGCGATCATGGCGGTGGTCTCCTCCGCCGCCTCCAGCCGATAGTCCACGCAGGCCACCTGCGCGCCTTCGCGCGCGAAGAGGATGGCCATGGCGCGGCCATTGCCCACGCCGACACCGACCGAACCCGCGCCCAGGATCAGCGCGCGCTTGCCCGCGAGACGCCCCGCCATCACGCATTCCCCCCGCGCAGCCAGCGGATCAGGCGGCCCAGCCCCTCGCGCATGTCCACCTCGGGCTTCCAGCCGATGGCGGCATGGGCCTTCTCATGCGCGATGCGGAAGGCGCCGCCGGAGGTGAGACGCACCTTCCCCGGCTCCTCTCCCACGAAGCGCGGGGCGGGGCCGCCGCCGGCCAGTTCGGTGACCAGTTCCACCAACTCCTTCGTCGTGATGGGCGCGGGGCCGGAGCAGTTCACCGCCACGTCGCTGGCGGCACTTTCGAAGGCCATGCGGTTGGCGCGCGCGAGATCTCCCACATAGACGAAGTGCTTCGTCTCGCTACCATCGCCGAAGATCTCGGGCGGCTCGCCCTTCGCCAGCTTCTCCAGCGTCTCGATGATGTAGAGGGCGTTGGCGGCGCGGTGGTGCTGCCGCTCGCCATAGACGGTGGAATAGCGCAGCACGACATGCGGCAGGCCGCGCTTCCTCGTGTAGGTGCGGCAGAGCTGCTCGCCGATGATCTTGGTGGCGCCATAGAGGATGGCGGCCGGCGGCGCGCCCTCGCTGTGGAAGGGCGTGCCCTCCACCAGCTCGCCCTGGATGCCCGGCCCGTAGCCGTACACCGCGTTGGACGAGGCGAAGACCACCTTCTTCACCCCGCGCGCCGAAGCGGCCTCCAGCGCGTTCTGCACGCCGCGGATGTTCACATCCAGGCCGCCCCAGGGGTCGCGGTCCATGTTCAGCGTCATGTAGGCGGCCAGCAGCAGGGCGCCGTCCATGCCCTCCATCGCGGCCAGCAGGTCGGCCATGCGCATCACGTCGCCGCGCACCACGGACAGGCGTGGATTGTCGCGCAGATGCGCCACCGCCGTCTCGGCGCCCATGGAGAAATTGTCGAAGAGGCGCACCTCGGCGGCACCCGCATCCAGCAGCTCCGCCGCGGTGGCGGACCCCACCAGGCTGCCGCCGCCGATGATCACGAAACGCCCGCCCGCCACTGGCACAGAAGCCACGCTTTCCTCCATCATTCCCTTGCTTGGCGCGGAGGATGGAACCGTTGCGCCGTCAGGGCAATGGCGTCTCGGCCCATTGCACAGCCCAGGAACGGCGGCGCTGGCAGACGCCCGGGGCGGCGAAATCATACAGGATGAGGGCGTCATAATGCTGCGTGCTGCCATCCGCGCGCAGCACGTAGCTGGCGCGCCAGCGCACCAGCGCCGTCATGCCGGTGATGTTCAGCACCTCCGTCATGCCGCGCATGTCGCGCTGCCCCCCGATCTGCTTTTCCAGATGCGCCAGGATGGCCGCGCGGCCGCGCAGCGGCGGAAGCTGGGGCGAGGTGTAATACTCGGCATCCTCGGCGAAGCGGCCCTCGAAGGCGTCCATGGCACCCTCGGCCACGCCGCGCCGGATGGCGGCGAGGAATTCCTCCACCCAATCAGGGATCATCATCGCCAGTCCAGCGCGGGGAAAGAGACGAGCGGCATGCGCGCCGCCATCAGCCGCCGGTTCCGCAGCTCGATGGGCACATCCAGGCGCGGCGGGCCGCCCTCGGGCGGGATGCGCGAGGTCAGCATCACCAGCGCGCGCAGCGGCCCCACCATGTCGGGCGACACCAGCCCGGCTTCGGAGAGCGTGCCCACCGCCTCGGCCGCATGGGTCACGGAAAGACCGCCATAGCCCTCCGGCTGGAGGGCACGGTCCAGGTTGAACTGTCCGGAGAACTGCGCCTCCACGCGGCCGCTGCGGAATTCCAGCCGGTCCACGCGCAGCTGCCCGCCCGCCGCCTGCCACTGCGCGGCCGTGCCTTGCAGCGGGATGTTCACCCGCGCCTCGATCCCGGCCTGCTCCACCGGCGGCAGGCCCGCAGCCTCGACGCGCGCGGCCGCCAGCTCCAGCCGCCCGCCCTCGATCCGCCCCGAGACCGTCTCAGCCGCCATGCCCGGCAGGGCCAGGTGGTCCGCGGCCACATCCATCCCCGCATAGGGCAGGCGGGCGGAGAGGCGCAGCCCCTCGGCGTGGACCGGCGTCACCCCGCCGGCATGGCGCAGCGCCTGCGCCCCCGCGAAATCCGCGCGCAGCACGCCCCAGGGCATGACACCCAGGCGCAGGGCCACATGCCCCGCCTGCCAGCCCAGGCGCGAGGGCGCGTCCACCACCACGTCGCGCAGGTATAGTTCCGCCTGGAAGGGAAAGCCCCCGCGTGTGGGCGGGGCGTGGCGGATGCGCCAGCCCTCGGCCTCCCGCGCCTGGCGCCAGGCATTGAATTCCGTCTCCAGGCGCGAGGTCGCGAGGTGCCAGGCCCCCGCAACCAGGCCCACCATCAGCACCGGCGCGACAGCGGCGCGCACCCACCATTTTCCTGCCATGGGTTTGGGCTTAACCCGCTCCTGTCCGACAAGCAAAGGCCGCGCCCGGGTGCAACACCTGCCGTTGGATGCCGATGGGCATCTCTATGTCTTCGCCTATGGTTCGCTCATCTGGCGGCCTGGGTTCGAGCACCAGGGCGCGGAGCCCGCGCTGCTGCGGGGCTATCATCGCAGGTTCTGCCTGTGGTCGCGCATGTACCGCGGCACGCCGGAAGCGCCGGGCCTGGTGCTGGGGCTGGACCGGGGCGGGGCCTGCCGGGGCGTCGCCTTCCGCGTGGTGGCGTCACATGCGGCGGCGGTGCTGGACTACCTGGACGCGCGGGAGAACCCGAACGGCTTCTATGTCTATGAGCGCCGCCTGCTGCCGCTGAGCCTGGCCTCCGGCCGGCAGGTGCGCGGCATCGCCTATGTGGCCGACCGCCGCCACCCCTCCTATGCCCGCCCCTGCGAGGACAGCACCGTGGCCGCCATCGCGCGCGGCCATGGCCAGGCGGGGCCGAACCGCGAATACCTGCTCAACACCGCGAGCCATCTGCGCGCCATGGGGTTGCCGGACCGGCGGCTGGAGCGGCTGGCCAGGCTGGTGGAACTTCGTACCCACGCGCCGCTCGAGCCGCCGCCCTCAGTGGGAGAAGCGCCGCGTGCCCCCATCCACATGGATGACCTGCCCGGTGATGTACCGCGCGAGCGGTGAGCACAGGAAGGTCGCGATGACGGCCATGTCACGCGCCTCGCCGATATAGCCCACGGGCACCTCGCGCTCGGCCCAGGCGCGGCGGGCTTCCTCGGTGGGCATGATGCGCTGGTCTATCTGCTCCGAGCGGATGCGCCCGGGCGGCAGGCTGTTCACCGTGATGCCGTCCTTCCCCAGGACACGCGACAGCGCCTTGGCCCAGATGTGCACCGCGCCATTGGGGGCATTGGCGGCGTTCACCATGAAGGGCTCGTCCTGGCCGGTCAGGTTGATGATGCGGCCCCATTGGTTCGCCTGCATCATCGGCACCAGCGCGTGGGTGATGCGGCGGCCGGCGTGGAAGTTGATCTCCATCGCCTCCATCCAGACCTCGTCGCTGCCGAGATCGGTCTGCGGGCGGCTGCTGCCGGCGTTGTTCACCAGGATGTCGCAGCGGCCGAAGCGCGCCTCCATCGCGGCGCGCACCTTCTCGCCGGCATCCTTGGCGGTGAAGTCCTGCGCGATGATCAGCGGCTCGGCACTCGCGGGCAGTTCGGCGGCGAGCTCCTCCAGCAGCGGGCGCCGCCGCGCCAGCAAGGCCAGCTTGCAGCCCTCCGCCGCCAGTTCCTTCGCGATGGCGCGGCCCAGCCCCGCCGAGGCGCCGGTCACCAGCGCCACCTTGCCCGTCAGTTGCAGATCCATGCCGAACTCCCGCCCATGAGAAACGCCGCGGAGGTTACCCCCCGCGGCGCGAATTGCGGAAGCGGTCGCGCCCGCCTACTCGGCCAGCGCCTTGTCCTTGCCCCGCCGCACCGCGGGCAGCAGCATCATGATCAACGCCACCAGGCCGATCGCCAGCATGGTCGCGCTGATGGGGCGCTCCATGAAGACGAACCAGTCGCCGCGCGAGAGCAGCATGGCGCGACGCAGGTGCTCCTCCATCATCGGGCCAAGCACGAAGCCGATGAGCAGCGGCGCCGCCTCCAGCTGCAGCTTGGCGCAGATATAGCCGAACACGGCGAAGGCGATGGTCATGTAGACGTCGAAGACGTTGTTGCTGATCGAGTAGGTGCCGATGCAGCAGAACACCAGGATGGCCGGAAAGAGGAATTTGTAGGGCACCTGGAGCAGCTTCACCCATAGGCCGATCATGGGCAGGTTGATGACCAGCAGCATGACGTTGCCGATCCACATGGAGGCGATCAGCCCCCAGAACAGGTCCGGCTGCTGCACCATCATCTGCGGGCCGGGCTGGATGCCCTGGATGATCAGCGCGCCCACCATCAGCGCCATCACCGCGTTGGACGGAATGCCCAGCGTCAGCAGCGGGATGAAGGCGGTCTGCGAGGCGGCGTTGTTGGCCGCTTCCGGCCCCGCGACGCCCTCGATGGCGCCCTTGCCGAAGAGGTGCCGGCCCTTCGACATCTTCCGCTCCATCATGAAGGAGCCGAAGGAGGCGAGCGCCGCGCCGCCGCCCGGCAGGATGCCCAGCACCGACCCCAGCAGCGTGCCGCGCACGGCCGAGGGGGTGCCGCGCTTCCACTCCTCGCGGTTCAGCCACAGGGAACCCACCTTGGTCTTGAGCAGGGACCGCGCCTCGGGCCGCTCCAGGTTCAGCACGATCTCGGCGATGCCGAACATGCCCATCGCGATGGCCACGAAGCTGATGCCGTCCGAGAGCTCCGCGATGCCGAAGGTGAAGCGCTGCTGCCCGGTCTGCACGTCGGTGCCGACCATGCCGAGCCCCACGCCCAGGATCACCATGCCGACCGCCTTGATGGGCGAGCCCTGCGCCAGCACGCTGGCGACGATGAGGCCCAGCAGCATGAGGGAGAAGTACTCGGCCGGGCCGAAGGACAGGGCCACGGCCGAGAGCGCGGGGCCGGAGGCCGCGACCAGAAGCGTGCCGACCGTGCCGCCCAGGAAGGAGGCGATGGCCGCCGTGGCCAGCGCGGCCCCCGCCCGCCCGTTCTGGGCCATCTTGTAGCCCTCGAGCGTGGTGACGACGGAGCTGACCTCGCCCGGCAGGTTCAGCAGGATTGCGGTGGTGGAGCCGCCATACTGCGCCCCGTAGAAGATGCCGGCCAGCATGATGATGGCCGTCTCCGGCGGGATGCCGAAGGTGATGGGCAGCAGCAGCGAGATGGTCGCGACCGGCCCGATGCCCGGCAGCACGCCGATGGCGGTGCCGATGAAGGCCCCCAGCAGGGCGAAGAGGAGGTTCTGGCCCGCAAAGGCGATGGTGAACCCGTGCGCCAGGTTCTCGATGAGGAATTGCATGTGGGGGGAGCTCTCAGAACGTCGGCCAGAGGTGGACGCGGATGTCGAGCTGAAGGATGAAGACCCACCAGCACAGGGCCAGCATGAAGACGATGAGGCCCAGCACGCCGAGCGGCTTGCGGAAGTGCTCACGCTCCGCCGCGCAGGACAGCAGGATGGTGCCCGTCAGCGCCGCGAAGAAGCCGATCTGCTCCAGCAGCAGACCGAACACGGCCACGGAGGCCGAGATCAGCGCGATGAACCGCAGGTCGGGCGCGAGCGTCAGCACCAGCATGCCCGCCACGATCGCGACGCCGACCGCGTTATAGCCGACCCCGAAGAATGGATGGATGGCCGGCGAAACGAGATAGACGACGGCCGATACAATGATGGCCCCGAACAGGCTGGCCAAATTGCGGCGCGACCAGTTGCCGACCGGGTTCGGCCCCGTAAAAAATGCCGCAATAGTCACGAATGCACCAATACCGGTCAGTCCGACAAACGCCAGCATGGGCATATAGCCTGGACCCATGCGCCTTGCGCTACCGATGGCATGTTCCTGATTGAAATACAGCCCAGCTAGACCTAAACCAAGTAAAATTAGTCCGGACAATACATCCCTCGTATTGATCCTACGGTCCACCTATACCTCCCTGCTCTGCACTCGTTTCCAGGATGGGAACTTATGGCGAAATCACGTGGAGGCCGCCCAACGCAAATTATTAAAACGAATTTATTCCTAAATTACTTTACAGCTATCCGCGGGACGGCGCCGGGCCGCCCATGTGGACAAGGGCGGCACCAGCGAGGACCATGCGACATTACGTCAAAGAGACCGGGACATGCTCTCCAACAACCCCGAACAGCGCATCCGCGAACAGGCCGCCGCCCTGGAGCCGCGCCTGATCGAGATGCGCCGCGACCTCCACGCCCATCCCGAGCTGGCCTTCGAGGAGGTGCGGACGGCCGGCATCGTCGCCGCCGAACTCGCGCGCATGGGCATCCAGCATCGCACGGGCGTGGGCCGCACCGGCGTGCTGGGCGTGATCGAGGGCGCGCGGCCCGGCCCCACGCTCGCGCTGCGCGCCGACATGGACGCGCTGCCCATCCATGAGGAGACGGGGCAGCCCTTCGCCAGCACCGTCGCGGGGAAGATGCACGCCTGCGGGCATGACATTCACACGGTCACGCTGCTGGGGGCCGCCGAAATCCTGAACGGCCTGCGCGAGAACCTGGCGGGCCGCATCGTGCTCATCTTCCAGCCGGCCGAGGAGGTGCTGGAAGGTGCCCCCGCCATGATCGCCGATGGCGCGGCGGATGGCGTGGACATGGCCATCGGCTTCCACAACCACCCGGACAAGCCGGTGGGCACCTTCGGCTTCGTGCGCGGACCCTCGCTCGCGGCCTCCGACCGCTTCGACATCCACCTGCGCGGCAAGTCGGGCCATGCGGCGCACCCCTACGCGGCGGTGGACCCCATCGTGGGCGCGGCGCAGATCGTCTCGCAGTTGCAGACGGTCGTGAGCCGGGAGCAGAAGCCGCTGCACCCCTGCGTGGTGACGGTGGGCATGTTCCAGGGCGGCACGACCTACAACATCATCCCCGAGCGCGTGCACCTGAAGGGCACCGTCCGCACCCTGCATGCCGAGGCGCGCGACGTGGCCGAGGCCGCCATCCGCCGCCTGGTGGAACACTCCGCCGCCGCCCTGCGGCTGGAGGCGACGGTCGAATACAGGCGCATGGTGGCCTCGCTGGTGAATGACGACCGCGTGCTGGACCCCGCCATCGCCAGCCTGCGCGCGCATTTCGGCGAGGTGGTGCATGAGGGCCAGCCCAGCATGGGTGCGGAGGATTTCGCCGCCTTCGCCGAACGCGCGCCCGCCTTCCACCTGGGTATCGGCGCAGGCGCGCCTGGCCGCGACGACCGTCTGCACAACGCGAACTACCAGCCGGATGAGCGCTGCATCGCGCTCGGCGTGCAGGCGCTGAGCCGCATCGCCGTGGACATGCTCCGATGAGGCTCGCGGAACTTCCGGCGCCCGAGGTCGCGCGCCGCCTCGCGGAAGGCCATGCCGTGCTGCTGCCGCTGGGCAGCCTGGAAACCCACGGCCCAGCCCTGCCCATGGGCGACTACCTGCTGGCCGAGGCGATCGCGCTGCGCATCGCGCAAGCCCATGGCCGCGCGCTGGTGGCCCCGCCCATCCCCTTCGGCGGCGCGGACTTCTTCCGCGGCGTGCCGGGCGGGATCGCCCTTTCCACCGCCACGCTGACGGCCCTGCTGCGCGAGGTGCTGGACGCGCTGGCCGAGGGCGGGGCCACGCGCATCCTGATCATCAACGGGCATGGCGGGAACATCCCGGCCGTCGAGGAGGCGCAGCGTGGCCTGCGTGTCTCGCGCGGGTTGATCGCGCCCGTGCTGCACCTTTGGAAGAATGCCGGCGGCTGGCAGCAGGCGCTGGGCGGCGAGCCCGCCGCGCTGGGCCATGGCGGGGACCCGGTGGCCTCGGTGGCGCTGCACCTGCGGCCCGATCTCTGCGCGCCGGGACGCCTCGCGCCCCGTGCGCCGCAGCCCCCCTTCCTCGGCCTGCCCGTCAGTGGCTTCGGCACGCTGGCCGCCGGCGGCGCGGAATTCGGCGTGCCGCTGAACCTGGACGAGATTGCGCCCGGCGGCACCCAGGCCGCCGACCCGCGCGGAGCCAACGCGGCGCATGGGGCCCGCATCGTCGAACGCCTGGTGCAGGCGGGCCAGGCCATGCTCAGCGCGATGGAGAGCGCGCCATGAAGGTCTGCATCCTTGGCCCCGGCGCGATCGGCAGCCACATCGCCGCCCGCTTCGCCCGCGGCGGCCAGGCGGAAGTCAGCGTGTTGGCGCGCGGCGCGCAGCTGGAGGCCATCCGCGCCCGCGGCATCACCGTCCGCACGCCGGAGGAGGCGTTCACCGCCCACCCCCGCGCCGAGGCCGATGCCGCCGCCCTCGGCCCGCAGGATGCGGTGGTGGTGACGGTGAAGGCGCCCGCCGTGCCGGGCATCGCCGCCGCCATCGGCCCGTTGCTGCGCCCCGACACGCCCGTGGTCTTCGTGCTGAACGGCATTCCCTGGTGGTGGGAGGACGCGCCGGAGGTGCTGGACCCCGGCCGCGCCACGCGTGCCACGGTGGGGCTGGAGCGCGCCGTGGGCGGCGTGGTCTGGTCGGCCTGCACCGTGACGGAACCCGGTGTGGTGCAGGTGCAGACAGCCGCCAACCGCCTCATCATGGGGGAGCTTTCGGGCGAGGCCACGCCGCGGCTGAAGGCCCTGGCGGCGGCGCTGGAGGCGGGCGGCATGGGCGGCGTGGTCAGCCCCGCCATCCGCACCGAGATCTGGACCAAGCTGCTCAACAACCTGACCAACGGGCCCATCACGCTCATCACCCGGCAGGACATGCGGACCACCTACAGCGACCCCGTGGTGATGGCCGCCGCGCGGGCCGTGATGCAGGAGGGCATGGCGATCGCCGCCGCGCTGGGCCATCCGCTGGGCGCCGACATCGAGAAGAACGTGCTGCGCTCGGTCACGCTCGCGCATCGCCCTTCCATCCTGCAGGATTTCGAGGCGGGGCGCGCGCTGGAATTCGACGCGCTGCTGGAAGTGCCGCTGCAACTGGCCCGCGCGGCGGGCGTCTCCGCGCCCACGCTGGAACTGCTGGTGGCGCTGGCGCGGAAGACGGTGGGGCGGGGTTAGGGGCTGGTCGCCTTCGGTGGGCTCACCGAAGGCATGGATCAGCCGTTCGGCAAAGGATCTAACTTCGCCCCAGCTGCAGGTTCGCATCGCGCACGATGCCGCGGAACTTCTCCAGCTCCGCCGCCACGAAGGCGCGCGTCTGTTCGGGCGTGGCGGGGTCGGCTGGGTCAATGCCGGCCTGCACCATGCGCCGGCGCAGCTCGGGCTCGGCCAGGGCCTCCACGGCCGCGCGGTTCAGCCGCTCCACGATGGGGGCCGCCATGCCACGCGGGCCTTGCAGCACGTTCCAGGTGATGATGTCGAAGCCCTCCATGCCCGTCTCGTGCAGCGAGGGCACGTCGGGCAGGGCCGGATGGCGCGTGCGGCTGGTGACGGCGAGCGGGCGGGAGGAGCCATCGCGCAGATGCGGCAGGGCGCTGGCCATCACCTCGAAGGAGAAGCCCAGCTCGTTCTTCATCATCGCCTCCAGCACGGCCGCGCCGCCGCGATAGGGCACATATTCGCCCCGGATGCCGGCGCGATGCGCGAAGGCCTCGCCCGTCAGGTGGCCGATGCCGCCCACGCCGGAACTGCCCCAGAGCATGGGCGGGTTGGCCGCGCGCGCGCCGGCGATGAGCTCCGCCACGGTGCGATAGGGCGAGGCGCGCGGCACCGCCACCACCAGCGGCCCGCCGCCGATGACGGCGATATGGGTGAAGTCCTCCACCGGGTTGTAGCGCACGGTGGCCGGCAGCGCGGCGGGGTTGGTCGCGTGGCCCGAGGCGGTGGAGAGCGTCAGGAGATAGCCATCGGCCGGCTGACGCGTGACATATTCGGCGCCCACGGAACCGCCCGCGCCGGGCCGGTTCTCCACGATCATGCGGGCTTGGGGGCCGAGGCGCGGCGCCATCCGCTCGGCCAGCAGCCGCGCGCCCGTGTCGGTGGAGCCACCGGGCAGGAAGCCCACCACGACGTTGATGGCGCGCTCGGGGTAGTTGCCCTGGGCATGGGCGGGCAATGCCAGCAGCGCAGGGGCCGCAAGCAGGGACCGGCGGAACATGTTTCTCTCCCGTGATCGTATTCACGGGAGATTGAACCGCCGCGTGGCCGCCGTCCATGCCCCGGCGGGGCGCTCAGAGTGCCGTGGGCTTCGGCCCGCCCGCCATCCAGTCGAGCAGTTCGACGGTGTGCACCACGGGCAACGCATCCCCGCCCAGCTGCGTCATGCAGCCGATATTGCCCGCGGCGATGAGGTCCGCGCGGGTGCGCTGGATGTTCTCGAGCTTGCGCGCGCGCAACTGCCCCGCGATCTCAGGCTGCATCAGGTTGTAGGTGCCGGCGCTGCCGCAACAGATGTGGCCCTCGGCCGGTTCCTTCACCGTGAAGCCCGCACGGGTCAGCAACTGCTTGGGCAGCGCCGTGATCTTCTGCCCGTGCTGGAGCGAGCAGGCGGAATGGTAGGCCACCGTCAGCCCGGGGGCTTCGCGCGTGGGCGCGTAGGCGAATTTCTCCAACACCTCGGTCACGTCCATGGCGAGTGCCGAGACGCGCGCGGCGGCCTCGGCCTCGGGCTCCGTGCGGAACATGAAGCCGTAGTCCTTGAGGGTGGTGCCGCAGCCCGAGGTGTTCACCACGATGGCGTCCAGCCCCTCGCCCGCCATCTCCGCCTCCCAGGCCGTGATGTTGGCGCGGGCGGCAGCCATGGCGAGGTCGTGCTGGCCCATGTGGTGCGTCAGCGCGCCGCAGCAGCCCTGGCCCGGCGTGATGACGACATCGAGTCCCATGCGCGTCAAAAGGCGGATGGTGGCCTCGTTGATGGTGGGGTTCAGCACTTTCTGGGCGCAGCCGGTCAGCAGGCCGACACGGCCACGGCGCACAGCTTCGGCGCGGTGCACCTGCGCCTCCTGCGCGGCGCTTTTCGGCGGCAGGCTGGCCGGCGCCAGCTTCAGCATGGCGCGCAGCCGCTGCGCCGTCAGCGACTGGCCGGGCACCAGCCCCGCCAGCGGCCGCGCCAGCCGCGCCGCCGTCAGCGCCGCGCGGAACAGGCCAGGCCGCGGCAGCACCGCCCCCAGCACACGCCGCAACATGCGCTCGGGGAAGGGCCTGGTGTAGGTCTCCTCGATGTGGCGGCGCGCATGGTCCACCAGGTGCATGTAGTGCACGCCCGAAGGGCAGGTCGTCATGCAGGACAGGCAAGAGAGGCAGCGGTCCACATGCCGGGCTTCCAGCTCGGTGGCGGGCCGGTTGTTCTCCAGCATGTCCTTGATGAGGTAGATGCGGCCCCGGGGGCTGTCCAGCTCATCGCCCAGCAGCAGGAAGGTGGGGCATGTGGCGGTGCACATGCCGCAATGCACGCAGCTGCGGAGGATCTTGTTGCTCTCCGCGGTGTCGGGGTCGCGAAGCTGCTCGGCGGTGAAGCTGGTCTGCAAGGCTCAGTGGCTCCCGACCGCCGCCTGCGCCACGCCCGCGCCCAGCACCAGCAGCGCGAGGCCGAGTTGCGCTGCCGCCACCTGGCGCGGCAGCGCGAGGCCCGGCCCCGCGAAGCGCAGCTTCAGCAGCAGGCCCAGCCCCGCCAGCGCCACCACGGCGCCGGCCACGGCCGCCACGGTGAGAACGGCGGCGAAGCTCCAGCCCGCCACCCAGGCGGCGAGCTGCCCGGGCCAGCCCGCGCCGCCCAGCAAGGCCATGATCCAGACGGCCAGCAGCACGCCCGTCAGCGCCGGCATGGCCAGCACACGCTCCTTCAACGAGCGCGCCGACCAGTCCGGGTCCACCTCGTCCACGAAGGCCGCGACATAGATCGCGCTCACCAGGACCAGCGCCAGCAGCGCCACGCCATCAGCCAGGGAACCCATGCTCGTCTCCTTGAGGGCTCAGGCGCGCAGGCGCCCGGGGTTGAGAATGCCGGCGGGGTCGAGCACCGCCTTCACCCGCGCGCCGATGGCGGCGAGGGGCAGGGGCTCGGCGGGAAGGACGGGCACGGCGGCGCGCAGCGCGTCGGGGCCGCGGAACAGGGTGAAGCTGCCGCCGGCGGCGGCCTGCATCACGGCGCCGTGCGCGGCCTCGGTCGCGGGGCCGGCCACCCAGACCAGGCCGCCACCCCAGTCCAGCAGCAGCTTGGCGCCAAAGGCCGCGCGCAGTTCCGCGCAGGCGGCGGGCGCGCGCGAGGGTGGGAGCGAGAGGCGCCACACCGCCTCCTCCGGCGCGGCATGGAGCGGCGCGGCGTCACGGATGTCGCGCCACAGCGCCTCCGACGCCTCGCGGCCCAGCAGCGCCGCCTCGCCCTGCGCGGCCAGTTCCGTCCGCAGCCGGTCCAGCCGGTAGGTGACGCTTTCCGCGAAATCCTCGATGCGGGCGATGGCGAGGCAGCCTTGCAGCGCACCATGGCCATCCGGCAGCAGCGCCGCGCCGCTCACGCCATAGGGGGTGCCGAGCGCGGCACTCAAGGCGCGCACGCCGGCCGCGACATCCGCCACCCGCAGCACCAGGCTGCCGGAGGATTCTCCACGCGGCAGAACCTTCAGCGTGATCTCGGTCAGCACGCCCAGCGTGCCATGCGCGCCGGTCAGCAGCTTGCACAGATCAAGCCCCGTCACGTTCTTCAGCACCCGCCCGCCGGACCGAAAGACCTCGCCCGCCCCGTTCACGGCGCGGATGCCCAGCACATGGTCGCGCATCGCGCCCCAGGTGATGCGCCGCGGCCCGCTGAGATTGGCGCCCACCACGCCGCCCAGCGTGGCGGGTTCCCCAGTGCCGAACAGCGCGCGCAGGTCCGGCGGCTCGGCGATGAGCTGCTGGTTGTGTTCGGCCAGCGCCGCTTCGATCTCGGGAATGGGCGTGCCGGCGCGGGCGGAGATCACCAGCTCGGTCGGGCGATAGAGGGTGATGCCGGTCAGCGCGCGCGTGGAGAGGGTGCGGGCGGCCTGGACCGGCCGCAGCATGGCGCGCTTGGTGCCGCGCCCCTCGATGGCAAGCGGCTCGCGCGCCGCATGGGCGGCGCGGACGGCCTCGGCCACGCCCGCTTCATCGGCCGGCGTGATCACGCCGCGATCCTCGCATTGCCTTCCAGCGGAAAGACCTTGGCGGTGTTCAGCAGCCAGCCGGGGTCGAAGGCGGACTTGATGTCGCGCTGCAAATCCAGTTCGCGGGCGGTGAACTGCGCCGTCATCAGGTCGCGCTTTTCCACGCCCACGCCATGCTCGCCGGTCAGGCAGCCGCCGACTTCCACGCAGAGCTTCAGGATGTCGGCGCCGAAGGCCTCGGCCTTGCGGAAGCTCTCCGGGTCGTTCGCGTCGAACATGATGAGCGGGTGCAGGTTCCCGTCGCCCGCGTGGAACACGTTGGCCACGCCCAGCCCGTATTGCGCGCTGAGCTCGCCGATACGCTTCAGCACGAAGGGCAGTTCGCCGGTCGGGATGGTCCCGTCCATGCAGAGATAATCCGGGCTGATGCGCCCCACCGCCCCGAAGGCGCCCTTGCGGCCCTTCCAGATGGCCAGCGACTGCTCCGCGCTTTCCGCCACCTTCATGGAGATGGGCTTGAACCGCGCGCAGATGTCGCGGATGCGGCCCAGAAGCATGTCCTGCTCGGCCACGCTGCCTTCCACCTCGATGATGAGCATGGCCTCGGCATCCAGAGGGTAGCCGGCATGGGCGAAGGCCTCGCAGGCATGGATGCAGGGCTTGTCCATGAACTCCAGCGCCACGGGAATCACGCCCGCGCCGATGATGGCGTCCACCGCCTGGCCCGCCACCTCCACGCTGTCGAAGGCAGCCAGCATGGCGCGCGCGCCCTCGGGGCCGCGCAGGATGCGCACCGTGACCTCGGTGACGAGGCCGAGCTGCCCCTCGCTGCCCGTGATGAGGCCCAGCCAGTCATAGCCCGCGGCGTCCAGGTGCGCGCCGCCGATCTCCACCACCTCGCCCTCGATGGTGACGAAGGTGACGCCCAGCAGGTTGTTCGCCGTCACGCCGTATTTCAGGCAATGCGCGCCGCCGCTGTTCATCATGACGTTGCCGCCGATCATGCAGGCGAGCTGGCTGGAGGGGTCGGGCGCGTAGAAGAAACCCTCGCCCTCCACGGCCTTGGTGATGCCGATATTGGTGACGCCCGCCTCGACCACGGCGTAGCGGTCCTCGAAATTGATCTCGCGGATGCGGTTCATGCGCATGAGGCCGATGACCACCGCATCGGCCAGCGGCAGGGCGCCGCCCGAGAGGCTGGTGCCCGCCCCGCGGGGTACCACGCGGATTTCATTGGCGTGGCAGTAGCGCAGCACCTCCGCCACCTCCTGGGTGGTGCGCGGCAGCACCACGGCCAGCGGCATCTGGCGATAGGCGGAGAGCCCGTCCGTCTCATAGGGGCGCAGGCGGATGTCCTCACCGATCACGGCATCGGCGGGCAGCAGCCGCGCGAGGTCGGCCAGGATGGAGGCGCGGCGCGCGAGGATCTCGGGCTTGGGCTCTGGCAGGCTGATCATGCTGGCTGTCCGCGAAACGTCCAGCCGCAACATGTCGTCGCACCCCGCCCGCCGCAAGGCGCAACCGCATCATCACTGGTTCAGCGCCGCTCAAAGGGAGGGCGGACAGCGAAAGGCCGCGCGCCTCATCCGGGCGCGCGGCCAAATGTCTCCTGCCTTCCCCGGCCGGGAGCCCAGGCCGGGGCCTGGATCAGTTGCCGGTGGGCACCCGGCCACCCGGAGTCCCGGGATTCGCCGGGAAGGCGCCTTGCGGCGTGCCGACCATGCCTTGGTCGCGGACGCCCGTCTGGCCAACATTGGTTTGCGGGCCGCGCGGCCCGTCCGTCGTCATGTCGCCCATGCCCAGGCCACCGGTGCGGCCCGTGGCGGTGGACTGGGGCACAGCATCGGCGCGGAAATCGGACGCCATGCCCGGGGGATCACCCGGCAGCGGCACAGGGCGGCCATTTTCCAGGATCATGCCGCCGCCCATATAGGCGCGGTCCGCAGGGTTGCGGGGGGCGTCGGCGCGGCCATAGGTACCGACCGTGCCTGACGCCTGGCGGCGCGGCATGGATTCGCCACGCATCCCCGCACCGGAACCGCCCGTCACGTTCTGGCGTGCCGTCCCGCGATCCTGCCGCAGCCGCGGGTCCTGTTGGCTGAGCGTACGGTCGGGCGTGGGCTGGGCGGGCGAGGCCTGCAGCGCCGACGGCACCGGGGCGGCCTGGGTGCCCTGGGCGGTGGGCAGGCGGCCCTGGTTCAGGCGGGGATCCTGGGCACGCAGCGCGGTGTCCGGCGCGTCGCCCGGCTGGCGCTGGAAGGGGCTGTCCGTGACGCGGGGCATGGCGGCGCCATGACGGTCCACGGCGGCGCCGTGCAGCGTGGTCATGCCCTGCGCGGCCACGCCGCCACTGATGAGAACGGCCCCGAGGCCGGCGATCCAAAGAGTTCGCATGTTGGGTCTCCTGTCCGGTGAATCCCGATGCCAGGAGAACCGCGACCGGAGGGGATGGTTGCACACAAGAAAGCGCCGCCAGGCTTCCCCAGCGGCGCTGTCTTGTCAGCGCATGGCCCGTGGGCCGTGCGAATTCAGCCCTGGCGGGCCTTCATCCGCGGGTTCTTCTTGTTCAGGACATAGAGGCGACCGCGGCGACGCACGACCACGCAGTTCTTGTCCCGCAACTTGGCGGACTTCAGGCTGTTGCGGATTTTCATGGCACGGGACCCACTCGGCAAACGGAAACAGGGCAGCGCGAAGGGAGCCCTCGCACCGGGATGCGGCAGATAGGCGGGAGGGTGGGCCAGAGTCAACTCCCGCGCACATCCCTTCCCGCGCGGCCAACACCGCGCTAGGACCACCGACGGACCGTCTGGCGCACCCATGCGGCCCCTCCCTCGCCTTGGAAGGATGCCGCGGGCCCTCTCCCTCTCAGGCCGCGCTTGATGACCGGATGCTGGAACGACTCCTGGCGGCCACTCTCGCGGCCGCGCTGAACCTGATCGCCTGGGCCAGCCGCGCGCCCCTGCGCGCCGCCCTCCTCGTGGGGCTGGTGGCGGCGGGTGCCTTCCTGCCGGGCTATGCCACCCTTCCCCCCACCGACCGCGACGAGGGCCGCTACACGCTGGCCACACGCCAGATGGTGGCCAGCGGGGACTATATTGACATCCGCAACCAGGACGAGCCGCGCCACAAGCAGCCCGCCGGCATCTATTGGCTGCAGGCGGCCGCGGTGCATCTCAGCGGCCAGGGCGATGCGGCGCCCATCGGGGTCTATCGCCTCCCCTCGCTGCTCGGCGCCATCACCGGCACGGTGCTGACCTGGTGGGCCTTCCTGCCGCTCATCGGGCGGCGGGCGGCGCTGCTGGCGGGCGCGCTGATGGGGGTGACGCTGCTGCTGGGGGTGGAGGCGCGCATCGCCAAGACGGATGCCGCCCTGTTCGCCACCGTCATGGCGGCGACGGGCGTGCTGCTCCGCGCCTTCCTGGACCCCGCGCGGCTGCGCGCCACCTGGCTGCCCTGGCTGTTCTGGGGCGCGCTCGGCGTCAGCAGCATGATCAAGGGGCCGATAGGGCTGCTGGTGGTCGCGGTGGGAGCCGTCGCGCTGTGCCTGCCGGCGCGCGGGGTGCGCTGGCTGAATGCCCTGCGGCCCTGGCCGGGGGTGCTGCTGCTGCTGGCCATCGCCCTGCCCTGGTACATCGCCATCACCATCCGCACCGAGGGCGCCTTCTTCGAGACGGCGCTGGGGTGGAACGCGCTGGGCAAGGTGGCCGATGCCCACCAGGGCCATGGCGGCCCGCCCGGCTTCTACCTGGCCTTGGTCTGGGTCACCTTCTGGCCGGCGGCCTCCCTGCTGGCCGCCCTGCTGCCCTGGATCTGGGCCGAGCGGCGGCGGCGCGAGGTGGTGGTGCTGCTCTGCCTTATCCTGCCCATCTGGCTGATCTTCGAGATCGTCGCCACCAAGCTGCCCCACTACGTCCTGCCCACCTACCCGGCCCTGGCCGCGCTTGTGGCACTGGCCGTGACGGAGGTGGGCGTGCTGGCGCGCGGCTGGTGGTCACGGCTGACGCTGCAGGGGCTATGGCTGCTGCCGCTGGCGTTGCTGCTGGCCGGCGGCGGGGCCTTCTGGTTCTACGAGAGCTGGCTGCCGCCCCTCTCCATCCTGGCGCTGCTGGGCGGCGTGGGGCTGGGCGCGCTGGCGGTCGCGGTGGCGCATCGCTCGGCGGTGGCCACGGTGCCCGTGGTGGTGGCCGCCGCGCTATTCACCTGGCTCGGCACCTGGCCCATGCTGGCGCAAATGGACAGCCTGTGGCTCTCGCCGCGCATGGCCGAGGCGCTTCGGACCCATGCCCATTGCCCCGACCCCGCGATCGCCTCGGGCGGCTACCGCGAGCCGAGCTTCCCCTTCCTGACGCGCACCGACGCGCTGCTGACCGGCGGGCGGGAAGCGGCGGATTTCCTGGCGCTGGAGGGCTGCCGCCTCGCCTTCGTGGACGCCGCCCCCGGCCGCCGCGGCCAGCCCGCGCAGGAAGTGGCCTTCCTGGCACGGCTGGAGGAACTGGGCGTCCGCGCCGAACGCCTGACGGTGGTGGAGGGCCGCAACATGAATGGCGGACATTGGCGCCAGATGGTGCTGTGGCGGCGCGCGCCATGACGCCCCGCGTCACCATCCTGATCCCGGTCCGCAACGAGGCGGGCAACATCGCGCCCCTGGTGGCCGAGATCGAGGCCGCTCTCACCGGGGTCGCGCCGTTCGAAATTCTCTACGTGAATGACGGTTCGACCGATGCCACCGTGGAGGAGATCCTCGCCCTGGCCGGTACGCGCCCACATCTGCGACTGTTGAGCCTGGACGCCAATGCCGGCAAGGCCGAGGCGCTGCGGGCCGGCGCCCGGGCGGCGCGCGGCGCCCTCATCACCCTGATGGATGGCGATGGGCAGAACGACCCCGCCTATGTCCCCCGATTGCTGGAGGCCCACGACGCGGCGGGCGCGCCGGTTCTGGTGATGGCGCAGCGCCTGGGCCGCAAGGACACGGCCTTCAAGCGTTGGCAGTCGCGCCTGGCCAATGGCGTGCGCAAGCGCATGCTGGGCGATGCAACGCGCGATGCCGGCTGCGGCTTCGCGCTGCTGCCCCGTGACGTGTTCCTCGCCCTGCCGCAATTCGACGGGCTGCACCGCTTCCTGCCCGCGCTGGTGAAGCGCGAGGGGCGGGGCGTCGTCTTCGTGGATGTGCGCGACCGGCCGCGCCAGGCGGGCGTGTCCAAATACGGGTTCTTCGACCGGCTCTGGGTCGGCATTGACGACATGCTGGGCGTCATGTGGCTGATCCGGCGGCGCAAGCGCGTGCCGGGCGCGCGGGAGATGACCTGAGCTGAGTTGAGAGAGCGATTCACCGCTCCGGCGTTGCCGCCTTCGCGGATCGCGCTCTATTCCTCCACCACCCGCCCCGCGCGATGGCGCCGCATGAGCCAGATTCCCAGCACCACGCTCAACAGCAGCAGCACGGCCGACAGCCCCATCTGCCAGGCGCCGTCCACCCGGATGCCCTTGCCCAGCAGGGCGAAGACCACGGTCTGCGGCAGGTAGCCCAGGGCGGAGGCCGCCAGGAACGGCACCACCGCCACCCCTGTCAGCCCGGCCAAGGCGTTCATGGCCAAGTTGCTGCCCGCCGGGAACAGCCGCAGCGCGAGGGTGGTGCCGAAGGGGTTGTCGCGCATCACTTCGACCAGCGGACGCAGGCGGGGGCCGAAGCGGCCGGACAGGCGGCGCTCGGCCCAGCCGCGCCCCACCGCCCGGGCCCAGCCATAGGCCAGCAGGCAGCCCAGCAACTGCGCGGCCAGGGCCAGCGCCGTCCCCAGCGCGGCTCCGAAGGCATAGCCGCCGAGGAAGGCCACGCCCTGGCGCGGCAACCCCACCGCCGTCAGCGCGGCGCCGAGCAGCACGAAGATGATGTCTCCTGACAACCCCTGCCCGCGCAGGTTGCGGTCCGCCCATTCCGTCCCGGGCAGCGCGCCCCACTCGCGCAACAGCACGCCGGCCAGGGCAAGCCCACCCACCAGCAGCAGCAGGCGCAGCCAGCCCGCGCGGGTCATGGAAGCCTGAAGGCGAACATGCGGGGGCGGTTACCAGCCGCCCCGTCCCCCCACAACCCCGCGGCGGCACGGGTTCGCCAACGCGGCGGGACGCCCTATATCGCACGCATGCCATTCGACACGCCGCCCGCCGCCGCCCAATCCCGCCTGCGCCCCGAGACCGTGGCCTATTGGTTGCTATCCGTGGCCGGGCTGGTCTGGATCATGGTGGCGATCGGGGGGGCCACGCGGCTGACGGGCTCGGGCCTGTCCATCATGGAATGGGCGCCGCTCTCGGGCACCCTGCCGCCGCTCTCCGAGGCCGAGTGGCAGCGCCTCTACGACCTCTACCGCACCGTGCCGCAATACGCGCTGCTGAACGCAGGCTTCGGCATGGAGGGATTCAAGCAGATCTTCTGGCTGGAATGGCTGCACCGCTTCTGGGGGCGGCTGATCGGCCTGGCCTACCTGCTGCCCTTCCTCTGGCTGTGGTGGCGCGGTGCCATTCCGCGCGCCTTGATGCCACGGCTGTGGCTGCTGTTCGCGCTGGGCGGGCTGCAGGGGGCCATTGGCTGGTTCATGGTGGCCTCGGGCTTCCAGGCCGATCGTACGGCCGTCTCGCCCTACCGGCTGGTGCTGCACCTCTCCATGGCCTTCCTGCTGTTCGGGCTGCTGCTCTGGACCGCGCTCGGCCTGCTGCGGCCGTCGCCGGCCGCACTTCCCGCGGCGGACGAGGCCCGGCGCGGCAAGGTGCGCCGGCAGGTGCAATGGGCCTTCTGGCTGGCCGCCGCCACCATGCTGGCGGGCGGCTTCGTGGCGGGGACCCGGGCGGGCTTCACCTATAACACATTCCCCTTGATGGATGGTGCGCTCATCCCCGCCGGCTATCTCGATCTCGCCCCCGCCTGGCTCAACCTGACCGAGAATCTCGCCGCGGTGCAATTCAACCACAGGCTGCTGGCCACGCTGACGGGACTGGCGGCGGTGGGGGTTGGCGTGGCAGCTTGGCGTCACTTGCCTCCCGGTTTCGCGCGCAGCGCGGCGCTGGTGATGGCCGCTTCCGTGGTGGCTCAATACGCGCTGGGGGTGCTGACCTTGGTCCATGTGGTTCCCGTCTCGCTCGGCACGCTGCACCAGACGGTGGCGGTGGGCGTGCTCGCGGCGGGGCTTTGCGCCTGGCACGGGCTGCGGGCGCCACCCCGATGAACGCCGAGGCCCTTCGCGACCCCCGATCGGCCATCCTGGCCGCCATGCCGGTCGCGCTGCTGGCCTTCGACGAAAATGACCGGCTGATCCTCGCCAACCCCGCCCTGCACGGGCTGGCAGACACCGGCCCGGAGGTGCTGCGCCCTGGCATGACGCGCGCCGAGGTGCTGCAAGTCCTGGCCTTCGCCGGCCTGTTCGGCGCCGGCAACCCGACCGAGCTGGCCGCCCGGATGCTGGATTCCCCCACCGGACGCGGTGTGCGCCTGCGAACCGCCGGGGGGCGGCGGCGCATGGAATGGGTGCAGGTGCCCCTCACGCCCGGCGGCTGCGTCATCGCCCTGCCCGAGACGACCGAGCTGGCGCAGGCTCTCGACAGCGCCCAGCGGGAGCTGCGCGACCTCAACGCCGTGCTCCAGCGCCTCTCCAGCGGCATCGCGGTCTATGACGGCGAGCAGCGGCTGCGCTTCAGCAACACCGCCTTCCCGGCCCTGGTCGGCCTGCAACCCAGCGAGGCCCTTCCCGGCGCGCATTTCCTCGAATTGAACGAGGCCCAGGGCCGCCGCGGCGAGCATCCGCCGAACTGGCAGGAGATTCTGCGCGAGCGGATGAAGGACCCCGGCTGGCAGAATTCGCCCGCCTGGGAGCGACGGCGCCCCAACGGCCAGACCATCCGTTTCCGCAACCAGATGCTGCCCGATGGCGGCTGGCTGTCGGAAGTGATGGACATCACGAAGGAGCGGGCGGCCGCCGAGGAATCGCAGCGCCGCATTGCCTTGCAGGACGCGCTGCTGGAGGCGCTGCCCCTGGGCGTGGCCGTGTTCGGCCCCGACCGGGTGCTGCGCTACGTCAACCCCGCCTACCACAAGGTCTATGGCAATACCCAGGTCCGCGTGGGCGAGAAGCTGCGCGACATCATGATGCGCCGCGCCCTGGCGGGTGAATTCGGCCCCGGCGACCCGGAGGAACAGGTGGCCACGCGCCTCTTGCGCGTGACGCAGCACGTCAGCTTCGAGCGTGTCGTCAATGGCCGCACCACCGCGCACCGCAGCGTGCCCTTGCCCGATGGCGGCCACGTCGTCGTCGTGGCCGACGTGTCGGAACTGAACGCGGCCCAGGCAGAGATCCTGGCGCGCGAACAGCTGCTGGCGACCACGCTGGAAGCCACGCGCCACGGCATCGTCATGTTCGACGCCCAGTCGCGCGTCATCCTGGCCAACCGGTTGGCGGCGCAATTCTGTGGCCTGGCCCCGGAGCACTTCGCGCGCGGCACCCACATCTCGGAACTGCGGCGGCGCCAGTACGAGATGGGCGGCGGGCACCAGCCGCGGGACCCGCAGCTGGCCAAGCGGCAGACCACGCTGGAGGAATGGCTGAACGCACCCCTGTTCGGCCCGCATCAGTACCGGCGGCCCGGCCCGGATGGCACGGTGGTCGAGGTCATCACCGATGCCTTGCCGGGCGGGGGCTTCGTCCGCAGCTTCAGCGATGTCACGGCCCTGGCCCGCGCCGAGGCCGAGGCCACGTCCCGCGCTGCCATGCTGCAGACCGTGCTCGACAGCATGCGCCATGGCGTCATCCTCTATGACCAGCAAGGCTATGTCCGGGTGGCCAATACCCTGGGCGCCACCCTGGCGGGGCTTCCGGTCGAGGCGTTGAAGCCCGGCGTGCATTTCGACACGCTGCGCGACATCCAGGCCGAGCGCGGGGAGCACGGCCCCAATCTCAGCCGGGAGGAATACCGCCGACGCCGCACGCCCGAGCCCTGGAAGGGCGATGGCACCTACACGCGCCAGCGGCCCGACGGCACCGTGGTCGAGGTCCGCACCGATGTGACGCCGGGCGGCGGCTGCGTCCGCACCTTCACCGACATCACGGCGCTGACGGAGGCCCAGGCCGAGGTTTCCCAGCGCAACGTGATGATGCAGGTGATGCTGGAGAACATGCGCCACGGCATCGCGATGTTCGACGCACAGCACCGGCTGCTGGTGGCCAATACACTCTGCGCCCGGCTGAACGGGATCGAGGGCCTGCTGCACCCCGGCATGACCCGTGCCGAGATGGCGGAGCTGCAGGCCGCGCAGGGCGAATTCGGCCCGCCCGCCGAGGCGGAGGAGGCGCTGCGTCAACTGGCCGCGCGGGACTTCGCCGCCCCACAGGCCTGGCAGCGCCACCGGCCGGACGGCACCGTGGTCGAGCTGCGGACGAACCCCGTCCCTGGCGGTGGCTTCGTGCTGACGCTGACCGACGTGACCGAGCGCGTGCGCGCCCAGGAGGAGTCCCAGGCGCGGGCCAATGTGCTGAACGCCACGCTCAATGCCTCGCGCCACAGCATCACGCTCTTCGACGCGCAGGGCCGCGTGGTCGCCTGCAACGACATGGGGGCGCAGCTTTCCGGCTTGCCGAACGCGCAGCCGCTCATCGGCCTGACACATGCGGAGGTGATCGCGCATACGCGGCGCGTCCAGGGCGGCCCGCCGGACCTGCCACCCAGCCAGGCCTTCGACGTCATTGATCGCAGCAAGCCCAGTCGCTACCAGCGCCGCGGGAAGGATGGGCGGGTGCTGGACGTGGCATCGGACCCGGTGCCGGGCGGCGGCTATGTCGTCACCATCGCCGACGTGACCGAGCTGTACGAGGCGCGCGAGGAGGCGCAGCGCAGGGCAGGCGTGCTGGCCGCGGCGCTGAACGCCACGCGGCACACCATCACCCTCTATGATTCCGAGCACCGCGCGGTGGCCGCCAACCGCATCGCGGCCGAGCTGGCCGGCTATGCCGATGAGCGCGACCTGATCGGCCTGACCATCACCGAGGTCCTGCGGCACCAGGCCGAGGACCATTTCCCCGGCGATCTCGCGGCGCAGGCCGCCTTCATCGCGCAATATGCCGGGCTCGATCGCACGAAATCCCTGCGCTACCAGCGCCGCCACCCGGATGGCCGGGTGCTGGATGTGCAGTCCGAGCCCACGCATGACGGCGGCTTCGCGGTGTCGGTGGCCGATGTCACGGCGCTGGTGCAGGCGCAGGAGGAGGCGCAGCGGCGCGCGGGCGTGCTCCAGGCCATGCTCGACAACAACCGCCACGGCATCGTGCTGTATGACGCAGATCACCGCCTGGTGGCCGCCAACGCCCTGGCCGGGGAGCTGATGGGCGTGGCGGACCTCCTGCAAAAGCCGGGCATCTCCCAGGCCGAGGTGCTGGCCGCCCAGCGCGCGCGCGGCATGTATGCCGATGACGAGGGCGGCGGCCGGACCGAGCGTGGCTTCCTCGAGCTGGACCGCAGCAAGCCGCAACGCATGCAGCGCACCCTGCCCGACGGGCGGCGCTTCGACATCGCCTCCGACCCCACGCCCGATGGCGGCTTCGTCATCTCCATAGCCGACGTGACGGCCCTGGCGCGCGCGGAAGCCGAGGCAGAGCACCGCGCCGGCATCATGCAGACCATGCTGGACAATATCAGCCTGGGCATCCTGCTCTACGACAAGGACCGCCGCCTGGTCGCGCTGAACGACCTGGCCACCCATGCGCTTGGCCTGCCTGACCTGGACGACATGCGCGGACGCCGCATGGAGGACATCCTCCAGCGGCAGTTCGAGGCCGGCAATTTCGGTACGGGTGCCGTGGCCGAGGCGCTGCTGCACCACCTGATCGAGCAGGACCGCAGCGTGCCGCAGTTCCACCAGCGCGTGACGGCCGACGGGCGGGTGCTGAACAACGCCTCCCACCCCACGCCCGATGGCGGCTATGTCGTCTCCATCACGGATGTCACGGCGCTGGCCCAGGCCCAGGCGGAGGCCGACCGCAGGGCCACCATCCTGGGCGTGATGCTGGACAACATCCGCCACGGCATCGTGCTGTTTGACGGCGAGGGGCTGCTGGTGGCCGCCAACCCCATGGTGTCGCGCATGTTGGGCCTCCCGCCCGGGCTGCTGGCGCCCGGCATGACCGTGCAGGATCTCGCGCGGACGCTGCTCGCCCGCGGCGAATATGGCGAGGGCGAGGAGGCCGAGCGCATCGCCGTGTCCATCATCGTCCATCCGCGCGAGGCGTCCCGGCGCCAGGTCCGGCGACGGCCCGACGGCACCATCCTGGAGATCGTCTCCGACCCCACGCCGGATGGCGGCTTCGTGCTGACCTACACCGACGTGACCGACGACCGCCGCATCCGCGACGAGCTGGAACGCGCACGCACGGCGGCCGAGGCGGCGAGCCTCGCGAAGTCCCGCTTCCTGGCCACCATGAGCCATGAGCTTCGCACGCCGCTCAATGCCGTCATTGGCTTCTCCGAGGTGCTGAGCGGGGATGCCCCGCGCGAGCAGACGCAGGAATTCGCCCGTGCCATCCAGGAGGCCGGGCGCCACCTGCTGACGCTGATCCACGACATCCTGGACGTGACCCGCGCCGAATCCGGCCATCTGCCCGTGATGCTGGAAACCCTCTCCCTGCCGCCGCTGCTGGAGGGGGTGGAACGCATGATGCGGCCGACGGCGGAGGCCGGGCGGCTGACGCTCAGCCTCCTGCCGATGGGCCCGCTGCCGCGGCTGCGCGCGGATGAACAGCGGCTGCGCCAGGTGTTGCTCAACCTCGTCACCAATGCGGTGAAGTTCACGCCGGCGGGCGGCCGCATCACGCTCGCCGCGCGCGTCGGCGAGAAGGGGCTGGAGATCGAGGTGCGCGACACCGGCATCGGCATCGCGGCCGATGACCTCTCGCGCGTGTTCGAACCCTTCACGCAGATCGACAGCCAGCTCGCCCGCCGCTACCCGGGTGCGGGGCTTGGCCTTTATCTCTGCCGCGTGCTGACGGAAGCGCAGGGCGGCAGCCTCATCCTCGACAGCGCCGAAGGCGAGGGAACGCGCGCGCTGCTGCGCTTCCCGCACGCCTCCCTCATCCCCTGAACGGAATCGCCATGCCCCTCGACGCCCCGCTTTCCATCACCGACCGCCTGTTCCACGCCGAGCTGGACCCCGCCGCCGCGCTGGCGCGCCTGCGGGAGGCGACGCTGGGCTGCGAGGATGGCGAACTCTTCCTCGAATACCGCGAAAGCGAGGCGATCAGCCTGGAGGATGGCCGCATCCGCTCGGCCAGCTACGACACCTCGCGCGGGTTCGGCCTGCGCGCCGTGCAGGGCGAGGCGGCGGGCTATGCCCATTCGGGCGAGATCACCGACGCGGCCCTCGCCCGCGCGGCCGAGACGGTGAAGGCGGTGCGGCAGGGGCGCTCCGGTACGCTGGACGTGGCGCCGCGCGCCACCAACACGCGCCTCTACGAGCCCGCCAACCCGCTGACCGCCATGGGCTTCGCGGAAAAGACCGCGCTGCTGCTGGAACTCGACGCGCATGCCCGCGCGCTGGACCGCCGCGTGGTGCAGGTGATGGCCTCGCTCACCGGGGAATGGCAGGCGGTGCAGATCCTCCGCCCCGACGGGCAGCGCGTGGCCGACATCCGCCCGCTGGTGCGCTTCGGCGTCAGCCTGGTGGTGGAGCAGGACGGGCGGCGGGAGACGGGCAGCTTCGGCACCGGCGGCCGCTTCGCCTATGCGCGCGTGCTGGAGAATGGCGGCTGGCAGCGCGGCGTGGCGGAAGCCCTGCGCCAGGCGCTGGTGAACCTGGAAAGCCAGCCCGCCCCGGCCGGCGAGACCGAGGTGGTGCTCGGCCCCGGCTGGCCCGGCATCCTTCTGCACGAAGCCATCGGGCACGGGCTGGAGGGCGACTTCAACCGCAAGAAGACCAGCGCCTTCGCCGGGCTGGTCGGCACGCGCATCGCCGCCCCCGGCGTGACCGTGGTGGATGACGGCACCATCCCCGACCGACGCGGCTCGCTGACCGTGGATGACGAGGGCACGCCCTCGGGCCGCATGGTCATGATCGAGGACGGCTACCTGCGCGGCTTCATCCAGGACCGGCAGAACGCGCGCCTCATGGGCGTGGCGCCCACCGGCAATGGCCGCCGGCAATCCTACGCGCACAGCCCCATGCCGCGCATGACCAACACGCTGATGCTGAACGGCAACCACGCGCCGGAGGAGATCATCCGCAGCGTGAAGCGCGGCATCTACGCGGTGAATTTCGGCGGCGGCCAGGTGGACATCACCAGCGGCAAGTTCGTCTTCTCCATGAGCGAGGCCTATCGCATCGAGGATGGGAGGATCGGCGCGCCGGTGAAGGGCGCCACCCTCATCGGCAACGGCCCGGACGCGCTGACCAAGATCAGCATGATCGGCAATGACACGGGCATGGACCCCGGCATCGGCACCTGCGGCAAGCAGGGCCAGGGCGTGCCGGTGGGCGTGGGCCAGCCGACGCTGAAGATGATGGGGCTGACGGTGGGCGGAACCTCCCTCTGACGCTCACCCCGGGCCGGGCAGCCACACCCGGAAGGTGGCGCCCTGCCCCGGCGGACTTTCGATGACCAGCGTGCCGCGGTGCCGGTTCAGGATGTGCTTCACGATGGCAAGGCCGAGCCCGGTATTGCCCGCGGCGCGCGCCCGCCCGGAATCCACGCGGTAGAAGCGCTCCGTCAGGCGCGGGATGTGCTCGGGCGGGATGCCGGGGCCGTCATCGCGCACCTGGAAGGCCACGCCCGTGCGGCCGGCATGGCGGGCGGGGGCGGCCTGCATCACCACCTCCTCCTTCGCATGGCGCAGGGCGTTGTCCAGCAGGTTGCGCGCCACCTGGGCGATCTGGTCCGCATCGGCGGGATCGGCCGGCAGCGTCCCTTCCGGCAGATCCAGGCGCAACCGCACGCGGCGCGCGGCGAAGAGGGGTTCGGCCGCCGCCGCCTCGGCGCGCAGCACCGCCAGCACATCGGCGCGGCCCTGCGGGGGCAGGTGTTCCGTGGCCTCGACGCGAGAGAGGCCCAGAAGGTCATCCACCAGGCGGCGCATCCGTTCGGCCTGGTCGGCCATGATGCCCAGGAAGCGCTGCTGCGCCGGCGGGTCGTCGGCGGCGGGGCCGCGCAGGGTCTCGATGAAGCCCATCAGGCTGGCCAGGGGCGTTCGCAGCTCGTGGCTGGCATTGGCGACGAAATCCACGCGCATGCGCTCCACCGCGCGGGCGGCGGTGCGGTCGGTCAGCACCACCACCAGCCGCCCGCCATCGGCGAGCGGCGGGGTCATCGGGATCACCTGCGCCGACAACTCCCGCGTGGCCTGGCCGGGCAGGGTCAGGTCCAGGGATTGCGGCCGCGCCTCGGTCAGCGCCCGGTCCACGGCGCCGGCCAGCAGCGGGTGGCGCAACAGGGCCAGCACGTCGCCCTGCCGGGTCACGCCCTCCGCGCCCGCGATGCCGAACAGGCGGCGGGCGGCCTGGTTGGCGCGCAGCGGCGCGCGGTCGGGGCCCAGCACCAGCAGGGGGTCGGGCAGGGCCTCCACGATGGCTTCGTCAGCCGCGCGCAACTGGCCGACCAGGGCGGCGCGGACCTCCAGCGACCGCACCAGCCGCGCCAGGCCTTCCTCGATTTCCACCAGGGCCGGCAGGGGCGGCAGGGGGGGCATCTCGTGGCGGAGCGGCCCCTCCTCTTCCGCCGCCCGGCGCAGCGCGGCCGCGAGCCGCGTCACGGCCGAAATCCACAGCCAGGCCACCGCGAGCGAGGCACATAGGCAGAACAACATGGCCAGGGCGCCAGCCCGTGGCGTGACCGCCCCCGTCGCCATGAGGGCGAGCAGCGCCAGCACCGGCGCGGCCCCGGTCAGCAGCGTGGCGGCCAGGAGGCGGGCGGGCGTCAGCTTCCGGCGCCGCCCGGCACGGGGGCGGGCGAGACCAGCCGCGGCGGCCCGCCCGGCTGCAGCGCGAAGACCGCAAGGCCCCGGCGCGTGACGCCTCCGGCATCGAGCTGGATCGGCCCATCCGCGCCCAGGAAGGCGCTGCCGACCGGCGGCGCGCCCTCGCGCGCCGTGCGCGCGGCCAGCGCCACCGCATCATAGGCGGGGCCGGCGAGGCGGGAGGCGCGGGCTTCGAAGGCCGCCTCGAACTGCTGGTCGAAGCGGTTGCGGCCCGAGGGGTCCGGCCCGGGGAAGAGAGCGCCTGCCAGGGCGGGTTCATCGCCCAAATTGGCCTCCGCCGCCCAGAGGATGGTGCCCAGGATCAAGGGCCGGCTGCCGCCCTCGGCCAGGGATTGCGCGGCGGCGCGGGCGCCGGCCCCGGCGAAGGCCACCAGCACCGCCTCCACATTGGCCGCGCGCAGCGCCTCCGCCTGGGCCGCGAATTCCTCCGTGCGCTGCGGCACCAGCTGGATGACGGGCGCGGGCCAGCCGGCCTGGCGCGCCGTCTCGCGCATGGCGGTGGCCAGGCGCTGGCCGAAGGCGTCGTTGGACGCCAGCAGGCCGAAGCGCTGGGCGCCCTGCTCGTTGGCCGCGCTCATCACGCGGCGGGCCTGCTGGGTGGGGGTGATGCCCAGCACCCAGACCCGCCCGCCGGCCTGCGCCTCGTCGGAGGTGAAGGCGAAGACCGGCACGCGGGTGGTGCGGGCCACGGCGGCCGTCTCGCCCAGGGTCAGCGGCCCGGCGAGGGCCAGCGCGCCCTCGTTTTCGGCATCGCGCGCCGCCTCGGCCGCGCCGGAGGCGGTGCTGCGCGTATCGCGGGGCAGCAGCTCGATCCGCCGGTCGCCCTGGTCGAAGAGGGCAAGTTGCGCGGCATTCAGCATGGCCTGGCCCAGGGCCGCGTTGCCCCCGGTCAGCGGCAGCAGCAGGCCCACGCGGCGCACCGGCTCCGGCGCCGACTGGGGCAGGGCGAGGGGCGTTGCGGGGGCGACGAAACGGCCGGGGGCCGAGACCTGGGCTTGCGGGGCGCAGCCGATCAGCGGAAGGAAGAGGGCCGCGAGGGCCGCCTGCCATGGAATACGAAACCTCATTGAACTCCCCCCCTTCCGGTGGATTGACACTCGTCGCCACCCCGATCGGCAACCTGGACGATTTCCCGCCCCGCGCGCGGGCGGCCCTGGAACAGGCGGCCGCCGTCTTGTGCGAGGATACCAGGGTAACGTCCAGGCTGCTGGCCCGGCATAGCATTTCCGCGACAATGATCGCGCTGCACGACCACAATGAGGCCGAGATGGCCCCCCGCCTGGTCGCGCGGATGCAGGCGGGCGAGGCGCTGGCGCTGGTGAGCGACGCCGGCACGCCCCTGGTCAGCGACCCCGGCTACAGGCTGGCACGGGCCGCCATCGCGGCGGGGGTGCCGGTCACCGCCATCCCGGGGCCGAACGCGGCGCTGATGGCGCTGACGCTGTCCGGCCTGCCGCCGCACCCCTTCCTGTTCCATGGCTTCCTGCCGCCCAAGGCGGCCGCGCGCGCGGCCGAGATCGCGCGGCTGGCGGCACTGGAGGCGGCGGGGCTGTCCGCCACGCTGATCTTCTACGAGGCGCCGCACCGCGCGGCCGAGGCGCTGGCGGCGTTGGCCCAGGGGCTGGGCCACGGCCGCCCAGCCGCCCTGGCGCGCGAACTGACAAAGCGCTTCGAGGAGGTGCGGCGCGGCACGCTGGGGGAACTCGCGGCGCATTACGCGGAACACGAGGCGCGGGGCGAGGTGGTGGTCTGCGTCGGCCCCGCGCCCCCACCGGCCGAGACGGCCGCCGAGGCGCTGGACGCCACGCTGCGCGACGCCATGGCACGGATGTCGGTGCGCGACGCCGCCGCCGCAGTGGCCGCCGCCACGGGCCTCCCCCGCAAGCGCGTCTATGCCCGCGCGCTGGAATTGTCGTCCGAAGGCGGCGGCTCCACCGCGTAGCGTGCCGGCACGGGCTGCACCACGCGGCGGCCCACGGTGACGGCGCCAGCAGGCAGGGCGGAGAAGAGGTCCTTCTCGGCCTCGACCAGGGCCACGCCGGCGAGGCGCCGCGCCGTGACACGGCCCACGCTTTCCCACAGCCGCGCGCCGCCGAGGGCGAAGCGCCAGGGGAAGGGCGGGACAAAGAGGGCTTCCTCGCGGCGCAGCACGTGGAACATGCGGGACTCCAGAAGCCGGCTGAGCTGCCCGCGCGAATAGGGGCGGCCCTGGCCGAAGGGCGTGTGGTCGAACAACGCCCAGGGGCCCAGCCGGTTGGGGGCCACCACCAGAAGGCGCCCATCATCACGCAGCACGCGCCAGCATTCGCGCAGCAGCGGGCGAACATGCTCGCTGGCCTCCAGCCCATGGATCAGCAGGATGCGGTCCAGGCTGCGGTCCGGCAGCGGCAGGTCATGGTCCTCGGTCAGCGCGGTGCCGCGCGCGGCGTCGAAGCAGGCGGGGACCAGGCTGATGCGCCGGCCGCGCTGCCCGGCCCAAAGCCCCATGTAGGGCACGGCCCAACCCAGCCCCAGCACGTCGAGGCCCGTGCAGTCAGGCCACAGGGCCGAAAGCCGCGCGCGGATCAGCCGCGCCGCCACCTGGCCCGGGGGGCTGGCGTAGAATTCCGTCAGGCCATGGACCTCGCCACTCATGCGCGGGATATAGGGCGCCGACACCGCCAGAGGGAGGCCGCCATGGCTTTGACCGTGAAGCCCATCGCCATTCTCGACGACAACTACGCCTGGTTCCTGCGCGACGAGGCCACCGGCATGACCGCGGTGGCCGACGCGGCCGAGGCCGCGCCCGTCATCGCCTTCGTGGAAAAGGAAGGCGGGCGGCTGGACTGGCTGCTCATCACCCACCACCACGGCGACCATGTGGCCGGCATTCCGGAGGTGCAGGCGCGCTTCGGCGCGAAGGTGGCCGGCGCCGCCGCCGACGCGCACCGGCTGCCGAAGCTCGACGTGGCGCTGAAACCGGGCGACAGCTTCGCGCTGGGGAACAGCACCGCGCATATCCTGGACAGCCCGGGCCACACGCTGGGCGCCATCGCCTGGCATTTCCCGGACGGCCCCGCCGTGCTGTCGGGCGACACGATGTTCGCCGCCGGCTGCGGCCGCCTGCTGGAAGGCACGCCGGCCGACATGCACGGCGCGTTGCAGGCGCTGGGGGCCCTGCCCGGCGAGACGCTGGTCTGCTGCGGGCATGAATACACGCTGTCCAACATCAAGTTCGCGCTGAGCGTGGAGCCGGACAACAAGGCGCTGCTGGACTTCGCCGCGAAGGCCAAGGCGCTGCGCGAGGCGGGCCAGCCGACCGTGCCGACCACCATGGCGGAGGAGCACGCCTTCAACCCCTTCCTGCGCGCGAAGGATGTGGCGGAGCTTGCGGCCCGGCGCGCGGCGAAGGACAATTTCCGCTGAAGCAACAGGAAACGTCTTCATGAAATTGCACTTTTCCGGCACCAGCCCCTATGTCCGCAAATGCGTGGCCGTGGCCAAGCACCATGGGCTGACCATGGAGCACGTCCCCGCCAACCCGGCGCAGAACCCGGCCTCGCTGCTGGCGGACAACCCGCTGTGCAAGGTGCCCTCCTTCGTCACCGATGACGGGCTGGCGCTGAACGACAGCCCGGTGATCTGCGAGTATCTCGACCACATCGGCTCGGGTGCCAAGCTGTTCCCCGCCCCCGGCCCCGCGCGCTGGCAGGCGCTGGCCATGGCCGTGCTGGCCGATGGCATCCTGGACGCCGCGGTGCCGCGCCGTGGCGCTTCCATGCTGCCGCAGGATGAAGGCCGCCAGGCCGCCGATGCCCGTTTCAAGGCCGCCATGACGCGGGCGGTGGACGCGCTGGAGGGCATGGACCTCTCGGGGCCGCTTGATATCGGCAAGGTCGGCGTGGTCTGCGCGCTGGGCTACCTCGATTTCCGCTACGCGCATGAGCCCTGGCGCCCGGGCCACCCGAAGCTCGCGGCCTTCTACGAGGCGCAGATGCAGAACCCCATCTTCGCCGAGACGAAGCCCGGCTGATGTTGCTCACCGACCCCAACCTCGACGCGCGTGACATCGCGGCCGCGCTGGAGATGCTGCCCCACCCCGAGGGCGGCTTCTACAAGGAGATCTGGCGCGACAGCCCGCCCGGCGGCGGGCGGGGCGCCGGCACCGCCATCTACTACCTGCTCGGCCCCGGCGATGTCAGCCACTGGCACCGCGTGGACGCCGACGAGGGCTGGCACTGGTATGGCGGGGCGCCGCTGGTGCTGAGCATGTCGCCCAACGGCCATGACGCCTCGGCGCATCATCTGGGGCCTGACCTGGGCGCGGGGCAGCGCCCCTTCGTGATGGTGCCGCGCGGCGTCTGGCAGAGCGCCACCTCCCTCGGACGCTGGACGCTGGCGGGCTGCACCGTCTGCCCGGCCTTCGACTTCGCGGGCTTCGAGCTGGCCCCGCCCGACTGGCGGCCGACGCCGCGCAAGCCTTCCGGCGGATGAGCACTTCCCTCGCCTGGGACGAGCGCTATCGCGGCGGCGGCTTCCAGTTCGGGGAGGCGCCGAATGACTATCTCCGCGCGCAGTCCTGGCGCTGGCGGCCGGGCATGTCCGCGCTCTGCCTGGGCGATGGCGAAGGCCGCAACGGGGTCTCCCTGGCCGCACAGGGCCTGGCCGTGACGACGCTGGACTGGTCAAGCGTCGGCGTTGAGAAGGCCCGCGCTTTGGCCACGCGCCGTGGCGTGGCCCTTGATGCGCGCGTGGCCGATGCCGCCGCCTGGGACTACCCGGAGGCCAGCTTCGACGTCATCGCCTGGATCTACCTGCATCTGCCGCCGGCCGACCGCCACGCCGCCGCCCAAGGCTGCCTGCGCGCGCTGAAACCCGGCGGGCTGCTGGTGCTGGAATGCTTTTCCCCCGCGCAGGAGGGGCGGCGTTCCGGTGGGCCGAAGCTGCCGGAGCTGCTCTGGTCCCGCGCCATCGCCGAGGCCGAGTTCGGCGCGCTGCAAACCCTGGAAGTGACCGAGGGCGCCGTCCGCCTCGACGAAGGCCCGCGCCACCAGGGCCTGGCCGAGGTCGTCCGCGGGGTCTGGCGGCGGTAGCGCCGGTGCAGCCCATCTGCCTCACCTTCGACAACGGTCCTGAACCCGAGGCGACGCCACGGGTGCTGGAGGTGCTGGCGCGGCGCGGCCTTCAGGCCACCTTCTTTCCCATCGGCGCCAAGCTGCGCGACCCGGCCCGCCGCGCGCTGGCCGAACGCGCCCTGGCCGAGGGGCATCGCATCGGCAACCACACCCTGCACCATGGCGCGCCGCTGGGCCTGCGCCCCGCCGCCGAGGCGGTGGCGGAGATCACGGGTGCCGAGGCGCTGCTGCATGGGCTGAACGTCCAGCGCCTGTTCCGCCCCAATGGCGGGGGCGGGCGGATCGGCCCGCACCTGTTGAACCGCGCGGCGCTGAACCACCTGGTGCCCAATGCCTATTCCATCGTGCTGTGGAATGCCGTCCCGCGTGACTGGGATGATGCCGAGGGCTGGCCCGACCGCGCCCTCGCCATGGCCCGCGCGGCCGAGGCGCCGGTGCTGATGGTGCTGCACGACCTGCTGCCCGGCGCCATGGCGCATCTCGACCGCGTGCTGGGCACCCTGGCCGACGAAGGCGCCCGCTTCACCCCGGACTTCCCCACCGCCTGCATGCCCCTGGTGGCCGGGCGGCCCGCGCCGGGCTACGAACTCACGAAAATCTGCCAGGAGGAAAACATCACATGAACCGCACCACCCGCCGCGCGCTGCTGGGCGCGGGGCTCGCCGCCCCGGCCGTCATCGCGGCACCCGCCCGCGCGCAGGGCGCCTGGCCGCAGCGCCCCATTCGCCTCATCGTGCCCTTCGCGGCCGGCACCAGCACGGACATCGTGGGGCGGCTGATCAGCCAGCATCTCTCGCGCGGGCTGGACGGGCATGTGGTGGTGGTCGAGAACCGCGCCGGCGCGGGCGGGACCATCGGCGCCGCGGCCGTGGCGCAGGCCGCGCCCGACGGGCACACGCTGCTGCTGGGCGTCATCGGCACCCATGCGGTGAACCCGCATTTGATGCGGGGCCTGGCCTATGACCCCGTGCGCGACTTCACGCCCATCCTGGCGCATTCCAAGACCAAGATCCTGCTGGTGGTGCCGCCCTCGCTCGGCGTGCGGAACCTGTCGGATTTCCTGGCGCTGGCGCGGCAGCGCACGATGAACATCGGCTCCTCCGGCACGGGCACCACGGGGCATCTGAACCAGGCGCTGCTGGCCAACCTCAGCGGCATCCCGATGAACCACGTGCCCTATCGCGATGGTGGCCAGGCGGTGACGGACCTCGTCTCCGGGCGGCTGGACGGCATGTTCTACCACACGCAGTTCGTCCGCTCGCACGTGCAGCAGGGCACGATGGTGGCGCTGGGCATCACAGGGGCGGAACGCTCGGCCCTGCTGCCGCAGGTGCCCACCTTCGCCGAGGGCGGCTTCGCGGACATCAGCGCCGAGGGCTGGTGGGCGATGTTCGGCCCGGCGGGCATGCCGGCACCCATCACCGCGCGGGTGAACCGCATCCTGAACGAGGCCCTGCGCGAGGAGGCCACGCTGGCGGTGCTGAACACCAGCGGCGTCGAGCCCATCGGGGGCACGCCGGAAGAACTCAGCCGCTTCCAGCAGGAGGAATTCCGCCGCTGGGGCGAGGTGATCCGGCGGGCGGATATCCGGGTGGATTCCTAAGGGGCGCCTTCCAGCCATTCCCTGCCGGTCGCCTCGGCCGGCAGGGGCGTGGCGGGGGCGGCCATGAAGGCGAGCAGGTCCCGCGCCACCTGCTCGCGCACCGCGTCGCGCAGCAGCAGGTGCCAGCCCTCGGGGTAGAAGGCCACGCGCGGCACCTGGGCGTCACGCAGGGCGCGGCGGGCGGCGGGGGTAGGGATCACGCGATCCTTGCCGCCGACCAGCACCAGGGTGGGCACCGCGCGGCAGCAGCCCGGCAGCGCGGCCACGGCATCGTCCATCAGGGCCACCAGCCCCTCCAGCATGTCCAGCCGGATGTGGCTCAGCGTCAGCGGGTCATTCGCGAAGCGGCGAAGGGCGGCGGCATTGTCGCTGGCCGCGATGCCCCCGGCCACGGCGGGCGAGGCGAGCGGCCCCAGCAGCGCGGCCCCCAACGCCAGGGGCGGGCGCAGGAACCAGGGGAAGTAGTCACCGCCCCAGATGGCGGGGGAGGAGAGGATCAGCCCCGAAATCCCCTCGGGGTTGGCCAGCAGCGCCACCGCCCCGCCCAGGCTTTCGCCCAGCAGAAAGAAGGGAACGCCCGGATGGCGTTCGCGCAGCAGGCCGACGGCGGCGCGGGCATCAGCCACCATGCGGTCCCGCCCCGCCCAGAGCCCGCGCGTGGCGGTCCAGCCGAAGCCGCGCTGGTCATAGGCATAGACCAGCGCCCCGCCGGCCGCGAGTTGCGGGCCGCTCTCCAGCAGGAAATTGCCGCCATGGTCACCCAGCCCATGCAGTGCCAGCAGCACGAAGCGCGGCGCGCCCTCGGGCCGCCAGGCGCGCAACGGCAGGCGGGCGCCGTCGTCCATGATGAGGTCCGCCTCGGGGCGCGGGCCGGCGGGCTGGGGCCGGGGCGGCGAGACGTCCAGCAGATAGGCCGGGTGCGGCGCCCAGGGCAGCGGCCCGGCCTCGAACGGCGCGATGGCAGGCGCGGCCACGACCGGCGGGGGCCTGTCGGCAGGCACGCAGGCGGCCAGGACCAGAAGCAATGGCAGGAGGAGACGACCCATGCCACAGCCATATGGGGGAGGTTCCGTCTGGTCCATCCTCCGCCGCTTGGGTATGTTCGGGGGAACCAAACGCCAGGACCAACCTTCGATGCGCGACCCGCAGATCACCGGCTATACCCCCGTCCTGACCGAGGGCGTCACCCCGCAGGAGGTCATCATGGTGGAAACCCGCCAGGTGCGCTGCGATGGCGGCGGGGGCACGCTGGGCCACCCCTCCATCTTCATGCGCATCGAGCACGAGCAGGTGACCTGCCCCTATTGCTCCCGCACCTACCGGCTGAAGGACGGGGCGGGTGACGACCACGCCCATTGAGGCGGAGGCGACGCGCCCCGCCCTTCCCGCCGAGGACCGCCACCTGATCCTGGTGGATGGCAGCGGCTATATCTTCCGCGCCTACCACGCCCTGCCGCCCATGACGCGTCCGGACGGCACGCCCGTGAACGCCGTGTTCGGCTTCGCGCAGATGCTGGAGAAGTTCCTCAACCAGCACGCGGCCAGCCACATCGCCGTGGTGTTCGACAGCGCGCGCGAAACCTTCCGCAACGCAATCTACCCCGCCTACAAGGCACATCGCCCGGAGCCGCCGGAAGAACTGGTCCCGCAATTCGCCCTGATCCGCGACGCCACCGACGCCTTCGGCGTCTGCCGCGTGGAACTGCCGGGCTATGAGGCCGATGACCTGATCGCCAGCTACGCCCGTGAATTCGAGGCCGAGGGCGGGCGCGTCACCATCGTCTCCTCCGACAAGGACCTGATGCAGCTGATCCGCGAGCGCGTGGTGATGCTGGATCCCATCAAGCAGAAGCCCATCCGCGCGCCGGAGGTGCTGGAGAAGTTCGGCGTGGCACCTGAGAAGGTGGTCGAGGTCCAGGCGCTCGCCGGTGATGCCACCGACAATGTGCCCGGCGTGCCCGGCATCGGCATCAAGACCGCCGCCCAGCTCATCACCGAATATGGCGACCTGGAGACGCTGCTGGCCCGCGCCGGCGAGATCAAGCAGCCCAAGCGGCGCGAGGTGCTGCAGACCCATGCCGAGGCCGCGCGCATCTCGCGCAAGCTCGTGCAGCTCGACGCCAACGCCCCCCTGCCCTGCCCGGTGGAGGACATGCGCGCCCGCGCGCCCGAGCCCGCACGCCTGCTGGCCTTCCTGCGCGAGAACAATTTTCGTTCCTTGCTGGCCCGGCTGGGCGAGGGGGATGGAGGCGCGCCACACCGCCCGCGGCCCGTGGCGGAAACCGCCGAGACGCCGGCGGAAGCCGCGCCCTTCGGCCCCTACACCACCATCACCGACCGCGCGACGCTGGACGCCTGGGTGGCCGAGGCCCGCGCGGCCGGCGTGGTGGCGCTGGACACCGAGACCACCAGCCTGGACGCGCTGGCGGCCCGGCTGGTGGGCATCTGCCTGGCCGTGGCACCGGGGCGCGCGGCCTATATCCCGCTCGGCCACGCCGCGCCGGACATGCTGACCGAGACGCCCGCGCAATTGCCGCAGGCCGAGGCCGTGGACGCGCTTCGGCCGCTCCTGGCCGACCCCGGCGTGCTCAAGGTGCTGCACAACGCGAAATACGACATCGAGGTGCTGGCAAACCCGGCCAATGGCGGGATGACGGTGGCGCCGCTCGACGACACCATGATGATCTCCTACGCGCTGGAGGCGGGGCTGCACGGGCACGGGATGGATGAGCTGTCGCAGCTCCATCTCGGCCACAAGCCCATCTCCTATGACGAGGTCACGGGCACGGGCCGCGCGCGCATCAGCTTCGCGCAGGTGCCGCTGGACCGCGCCACCGCCTATGCCGCCGAGGATGCCGATGTCACGCTGCGGCTGTGGCACGCGCTGCGCCCACGCCTGCGCGCCGAGAAGGCGCTGGCCCTCTACGAGCAGGTGGAGCGCCGCATGATCCCGGTGCTGGCCGCCATGGAGACCGCCGGCATCAAGGTGGATGGCGCCGAACTCGCCCGCATCGGCCAGGATTTCGCCGAGCGCCTGGTCGTGCTGGAGGCCGAGTGCCACCGCCTGGCCGGCCGCGCCTTCAATGTCGGCTCGCCCAAGCAGCTGGGCGAAATCCTGTTCCAGGAAATGGGCCTCAAGGGCGGCAAGAAGGGCAAGACCGGCGCCTATTCGACCGATGCCTCGGTGCTGGAGGAATTGGCCGCGCAGGGGGTCGAGCTGGCGCGCACGGTGCTGGACTGGCGGCAGCTGGCCAAGCTGAAATCCACCTATGTGGAAGGGCTGGCGGCGGCGCTGGCGGCGGATGGGCGGGTGCACACCGACTTCTCCATGGCCATCACCAGCACGGGGCGGCTTTCCTCCACCGAGCCCAATCTCCAGAACATTCCCATCCGCACCGAGGAGGGCGCGCGCATCCGCCGCGCCTTCGTGGCCGAGCCCGGCCATGTGCTGATGAGCGCCGACTACAGCCAGATCGAACTGCGACTGCTGGCGCACCTGGCCGATGTGCCGACGCTGCGCGAGGCCTTCGCCAATGGCGAGGACATCCACAGCCGCACCGCCGCGGAAATCTTCCACCTCGAACCGGGCAAGGTGGACAAGGAGGCGCGCCGCCGCGCCAAGACGATCAATTTCGGCATCATCTACGGCATGTCGGCCTTCGGGCTGGGCGCGCGCCTCGGCATCGGCCCGGGCGAGGCGCGCGGCATCATTGACGCCTATTTCGCGCAATACCCGGGCATCCGCGCCGAGATGGAGCGCCTCAAGGACGAGGCCCGTATCCATGGCCATGTGCTGAGCCCCTTCGGACGGCGGCTCTGGATCGCCGACATCAAGTCCAAGGACCCGGTGCGCCGTGGCGGCGCCGAGCGCCAGGCCATCAACGCCCCCTTCCAGGGCGGGGCCGCCGAGGTCATCAAGCGCGCCATGGTGCGCGTGCCCCAGGCGTTGCGGGATGCCGGGCTTTCCGCCCGCATGCTGCTGCAGGTGCATGACGAACTGGTGCTGGAGGTGCCGGAGGACGAGGTGGAGGCCACCGCCGCCACCCTGAAATCCGTCATGGAGAACGTGGCGCAACTGCGCGTGCCGCTGCTGGTGGAAGTGGGCCATGGCCGCTCCTGGGCCGAGGCCCACTGACATGGCGGCCTTTTCCCCGGCCGAGCGCCGCACGCTCTTCGCCATCTCCGGCGCGCATTTCGTCAGCCATCTGCACATTCTGGCCCTGCCGCCCCTGTTCCCGCTGCTGCGCGACGCGATGGGGGTGAGCTTCCTGGAGCTCGGCCTCGCGCTCACCGTGTTCAACATCGTCTCCTTCTTCACCCAGGCGCCCATGGGCTTCCTGGTGGACCGCTGGGGGCCACACCGCGTGCTGGTGACGGGGATGATGCTGGGCGGCTTCGCCCTGGCGCTCGCCGGCATTTTCCAGGAATACTCCTGGCTGCTGGCGGCCTCGGCGCTGCTGGGGCTCGCCAACAGCGTCTATCACCCGGCCGACTACGCCATTCTGGGCCGCGAGGTGGCGGAAGACCATGTGGGCCGCGCCTTCTCCATCCACACCTTCGCGGGCTACCTGGGCGGCGCGGTTGCCCCCGCCTTCATGCTGGGCACGGCCTGGGTCTTCGGGCTGGGCGGCGCGCTGGTGGCGGCGGGGCTGCTGGGGCCGCTGCTGGCCCTGCCCTTGATCCGCCCGGCGCTGTCCGAACGGCCCGCGCCGCCGCGCCCCAAGGCCGCACCCGGCGCGCCCAGCGTGTTCAGCGCGGCCGTGCTGACGCTGACGGTGTTCTTCGTGCTGATCAGCCTCTCGGCGGGCGGGGTGCAGAGCTTCGCGGTCTCGGCCTGGGGGGCGTTCAGCGGCTTGTCGCTGGCCTCGGCCAACATCGCGCTGACGGCCTGGCTGGCGCTAAGCGCCGTGGGCGTGCTGGCCGGCGGCTTCATCGCGGACCGCACGCGCCGGCACGGGCTGGTGGCGGCCGCGGGCTTCGGCGCGGCGGCGGTGCTGATCCTGGTGGCCGGGCTGGTGCCCATGGGCGTGGTGCCGCTGACACTGGTGATGGCGGCCTCAGGTTTCCTCACGGGCATGATCATGCCCTCGCGCGACATGCTGGTGCGCGCGGCCGCACCCCCAGGGCAGGCGGGGGCGGTGTTCGGCATCGTCACCACCGGCTTCAACATCGGCGGCATCGCGGGGCCGCTGCTGTTCGGCGCCCTGCTGGACAATGGCCAGCCCCAGGCGATCTTCGTCGCGGCCGCAGGGTTCATGGGCCTCGCGGTCGCGATGGCGCTGTGGCAGGAGCAGAAGCGCGGCCGGCGGGTGGTGGCGGCGGCCGAGTAGGCCTCAGGCCGAGGCGTGCGCCTGGAGGTCTTCCAGCGCGCAATACCGCAATGCCGCGATGTTGGTCGCGGCCAGCACCACGCGCGGCGCCACGCCCGCCTGACGCGCCTGTTCCCAGCGCATGGCGCAGAGGCACCATTGGTCGCCGGGCTTCAGCCCTGGAAAGCGATATTCCGGGCGTGGCGTGGACAGGTCATTGCCCACCCCGCGCGAGAATTCCAGGAACTCCGCCGTCATCACGGCGCAGACGGTGTGGCTGCCGTGGTCGTGTTCGTCCGTCCGGCAGCAGCCGTCGCGATACCATCCGGTCAGCGGGTCCATGCTGCACGGGACCAGCGTCCCGCCCAGCACGTTGCGGGCCTGCGGCCCGCGCCCGAACCCGCTGCCATCCGGCATTAGACGCCCCCTTTACAGATCAGAAAAAAATTCGTAGCAAATTTTCATTATTAATATAACAAAGGAAGCAATAATGAAACGTGTACTTTCTTTGGCTACACTTCTTTTGACCTTCAGCGTACAATCAGGGTCCGCCCAACGACACGAGACGCGCGAATTTAACGCAAGGACGATCCTCATCGAGGAAAATTCAGCGGTCATGATTGAGGTGGAGGTTGGCTGGATAACCACCACCTCCCGGCAAGTCGGTATCGTAGGGCAGCGGCAAATCAGTTTAGGAGATCGAATTACAGTCGGCGGCAGGACAGTGGTCGCAAACATAATTCGCGGCACTCAGCATTTGACGCCCCTACGCCTTCCAGATCGCTCTACCCTGGCAGCTGGTTCAGTGACCTGCCTAATAGCATCCACGGCCGCTGATTTACCAGGCGGCGGAGACCGCAATCGCCGCTGGATATATGTTCGTAATTGCCGATTACTTATGTAGTATTTGAGGCTTAACCCTACCTGCGGATGGGGGGAGGCTCCCGCCTCCCCCATCCGTTCAGGCCGCGGCCTTGATGGCGGCGGCCTTCACATCCTCGCTGACGGCGCCGGCGAAGGTCTCGAAGTTCTTCTCGAACCGCGCCACCAGTTCCGCCGCGGTGCGGTCATAGGCCGCCTTGTCGGCCCAGCTCTCGCGCGGGTTCAGCACCTCGGCCGGGATGCCGGGGACGCTCTTCGGAATCATCAGGCCGAAGAACGGGTCCTGCACGAACTCCACCTTGGCCAGCGAACCATCCAGCGCGGCACGCAGCAGGGCGCGGGTGTGCTGGATGCTCATGCGCTTGCCCACGCCATAGGCGCCGCCGGTCCAGCCGGTGTTCACCAGCCAGCAATCGGCGCCGTCGCGCTGGATGCGCTCCTCGAGCATGCGGCCATAGACCTCGGGGTTGCGCGGCAGGAAGGGCGCGCCGAAGCAGGTGGAGAAGGTGGCCTGCGGCTCTTTGCCCAGCCCCTTCTCGGTGCCGGCCACACGGGCCGTGTAGCCCGAGAGGAAGTGGTACATCGCCTGGGCCGGGGTCAGCTTCGAAATCGGCGGCAGCACGCCGAAGGCATCGGCCGTCAGCATCACCACATTCTTCGGCAGCCCGGCCTGGCCGCCCGGCGCCAGGCCCGGGATGTAGTTGATCGGGTAGCAGGAGCGCGTGTTCTCGGTGTAGCGGTTGTCGTCGAGGTCGAGGTTGCCGCGCTCATCGGCCACCACGTTCTCCAGCACCGTGCCGAAGCGGTGGGAGGCGTCCCAGATCTGCGGCTCCGCATCGCGCGACAGCTTGATGACCTTGGCGTAGCAACCGCCCTCGAAGTTGAACACGCCCTTGTCCGACCAGCCATGCTCGTCATCGCCGATGAGCGAGCGCTCGGGATCGGAGGAGAGCGTGGTCTTGCCGGTACCGGAGAGGCCGAAGAACAGCGCCACATCGCCATGCCGGCCCACATTGGCCGAGCAGTGCATGGGCAGCACGCCGCGCGCCGGCAGCAGCCAGTTCATGACGGTGAAGATGCTCTTCTTGATCTCGCCGGCATAGCTCGTGCCCGCGATCAGGATGGTCTTGGCCGCGAAGGACAGGGCGATGCAGGTGCTGCTGCGGCAGCCATCCGCCTCAGGGTCCGCCTCGTATTCCGGGGCGTGCAGGATGGTGAAGTCCGGCTCGAACTCCGGCAGGTCGCGGCGCAGCGGGCGGATGAACATGTTGCGCGCGAACAGCGCGTGCCAGGCATTGGTCGTGACCAGTCGCACGCGGATGCGGTGCGCGGGGTCGGCCCCGGCATAGAGGTCCTGGGTGAAGAGCACCGGGCGCTCGCCCAGCCAGCCGCGCACCTTGGCGACAAGCCCCTGGAACTTCTCGGGCGCCATTTTCTGGTTGATCTTGCCCCACCAGATCTCGTTCGTGACCTCGGGGTCGTCCACCACGAACTTGTCCTGCACGGAACGGCCGGTGTGCTGACCCGTCAGCGCCATGAAGGCGCCATCCGCCGAGAGCCGGCCCTCGCCCCGAACCAGCGCGTGCTGCACCAGGCCCGGCGCGGTGAGGTTGGCATGGACGGGGTGACCCGTCGTGACACCGGTTCCAGACAGCGGATGATCACTCATGAAATAAGCCTCCTTCGGGGGCGCCCAGCAGACCGGTCACGCCTTCTGTGGGAAGCCATGCGATCATGATCTGGGCGGGGAGATAGGGCCGAGGCAGGAAAAGCGTCAATCCTGAAAAGCCGTTCATTTCCAGGGCTTGCCCAAATCATTGTCCAAACGTCATTGGTGCGATGCAGCACGGGCCGCGCGCGCGGCAAGTACCAGTTCCCGCCGGACGGAATCCGCGTCGGTCGCACCTGTTTGAAATTCCAGGCGAAGCACCCGCTCGCCATCCGCAAGGTCACAACCTTCGGTATCAACCGCCCCGAGCTTCCACGCGCCCGGCCCGCCCCCGGGCAGATGCAGGGCGATCGCCGCGATGGCATCGGCATGGTCCTCGTTCACATGCGCGATGATGTCGGGCTCGGCCGCCAGCAGCGCCGCCACATGGGCCGGGTCGGGCAGCAGGGCGGCGGCGCGCAGCCGGTGGGCGCGGGCGAAGCCCTCCACCATCAGCGCCCCCTGTGGCGCGATCCGCCACAGGCCGAAATCCGCGAAGTCGGCGTAGAGGGCGGCATAGGGGTGGCGGGCCAGCCAGCGCGCCTTCAACGCCGGGTCCTCCACCCGCTCCGCCAGGCCCGTCAGCGTCACGCGCGGGGCGGTCTGCGGATTGGGCCCCTCGCCCGGCCCGGTAAAAAGCAGAGAACACCGGGGCTCGCGCTCCAGGTGGCGCGTGTGCTCCGACAGGCGGGACAGCCAGAGCAGGGGCGCGAGATCAGGCGCGCAGGCCGGGGTGACCAGGCTCGCAAAGGGTTGGCCGTCGAGTTGGGTGGCGAGGGTCGCGGACCGCGCGGCCCGGACCAAGCGGCGCGCGGCGAGGCCGTGGTCTTCGGTCATCGGCCGGCCTCGCCTCCATTCGGGCACGAGGGCGGGAAGGCCGCGTCGAGCAGGCGCAGGTGGACGCCCGTCCGGATGGCCTCGGCGGTGTCGTTGCACGCGGCCTCTAGCGGGGCCAGGGGCAAGGCCCCGACCACGGCGGCCGCATCGAGGCGGGTCTGCAACATGGCGGCCGCCTTCGCGAGGCGCACGGCGCCGAAATTGCTCGCCAAGCCCTTCAGGGAATGGGCCTCCTGCGCCAGGGCGACGCCGTCATCACGGTCACGATGCTCACGCAGGCGCGCCAATGCCTCCGTCAAGCTTTTGAGGAATTCCTGGTACATATGGTCCACTTCATCGCGCGGAAGCCCCTCGAACATGCCGGCCAACTGGGCAGGGTCCAGCACGGGGGCGCCATCGGCGGTGGACGGGACCTCGGGCGTGGCCGTGCCGGCCTGGGCCGCGGCGATGGCCTGGCGGATGGCTGCCCAGTCCAGCGGCTTGGTCAGGAAGCCGGTAAAGCCAGCCATGGCATATTCCGGGCTGGTCCGCGCGAAGACATCGGCCGTCAGCGCATGCACCGGCACCCGCCCCACCTCGTCCGGCAGGGCCCGGATGGCCGCGGTGGCGGCAATGCCGTCCATGCCTGGCATGTGCAGGTCCATCAGCACCAGGTCGAAGCGCGGGCCAGCGGCCACATGTGCCACCGCCTCCTCGCCCGTCGCGGCCAGCACCACCTTGTGGCCGTCGCGCTCCAGGATGGCCGCGACGACCTTGCGGTTCAGCGCCACGTCATCCACCACCAGCACCCGCGCGGGCGAAAGGCGTGGCCGGGGGTCCGCCCGACGGGGCGGGGCCGGGCGCAATGGCAGCGAGAAGCGAAACAGCGCCCCCCCGCCCGGGGCTTCGTCGCAGGCCACCTCGCCGCGCATGGCATGGGCCAGCTGGCGACAGATGACGAGGCCAAGCCCCGTGCCACCCGCCCGGCGCGAGGTCACCTCCTCCAGCGGGGTGTAGGGCTGGAACAGCTCCGCCCGACGTTCGGGCGGGATGCCGGGCCCGGTGTCCAGGACGTTCAGCACCAGCAGCGGCGCGCCATCCGGCCCCGCCTCCGTGCCCATGCGCGCCGTGATGCCGCCCCGCTGGGTGAACTTCACCGCGTTGCTGAGCAGGTGGCCCAGCACCTGGCGCAGCCGCTGCGCGTCGCCCAGCACCTGCGGCGGCAGGCCCGGCGCCACCTCGACATGCAGGAACAGCCCCTGCCGGCCGGCGAGGGCAGCGAATTGCCCCGCGACCTCGCGCAGCAGCGCTGCCGGGTCGAAGGGCGTGTCATGCAGCTCGAAATGGCCGGATTCGATCAAGGAGTAATCCAATATGTCGTCCAGCACGCGCATCAGGGCCTCGGCCGAGCCACGCAGCGCCTGCAGCCGGTCGCGCGCCTCGGTCTCGGCGCCGCCATCTTCCATCAGGTCCAGCATGCCCAGGACGCCGGTCATGGGCGTCCGCAGTTCGTGTGACATCATGGCCAGGAAACGGGCCTTGGTGCGGGCGGCGGCCTCGGCGTCGCGGCGCGCGCGCTCCGCGCGCTCCCGCGCAGCCGAGAGTGCCGCGCTGCGCTCCGACAGCTGCGCCGTCGCCGCGCGCAAATCCTGTTCCGCCTGCCGGCGTGCCGTGATCTCGACCGTCACGGAGAGGACACCCGGCCGGGGATCATGCAGGCCACGCAACGGGACCTTGCTGACCAGCATGGTGCGCGGGCCGCCCTGGGGCGAGGTGAAGGACTGCTCGCTCTCGGTCTCGGTGGCCCGGCCCTCGATCAGCGCCTCTTCGTCACGGCGCATGTCCTCCGCCAAGCGGGCGAAGATCTCGGGGGAAAGGCAGGCCCCGTCCAGCTCCTCGAAGCGGCGGCCCAGCACGTCGGCCCGCCGCAAGGAGAGGCTGGCCTCCCAGCAGCGGTTCACGAAACGGTAGCGGCGTTCGGAATCCTTGATGGAGACGGCGGCGGGAAGCTGATCCATGACCCCCTGGAGCAGCTGGATGTCGAGGTCCACGCGCCGTCCGGTCGTAGGCAGCCAGGTGGCCAGGGCCAGGCGGCCTTGTCGGCTTGGCTGGATGGTCAGCAGCAGAAGCCTGTCCTGGGCCCGCGCGAGCACGAGCTGGACCGGGCCTGGCGCCTCGATGGCGGCGTGCAGGGCCGGCACGTCCAGGCTGAACCCCGCCTGCGCGGCGGCAGCGCGCAGGGCGTCCACAAGCGCCGCGGCGGAGTTCCCGCCCGGGGCGAGTTCCATCTCCAGCAGAAGATCGGCAGCGATCGGGTGGGCGTTCGGCCCTGAATTCATCTTTGATTGCACCCCAGCGCCAGGCGCGCGCGGGCCTGCCGGCATATGGTGAACCGGACGGAAGGCCAAAGGAAACCCCTCATCATCCTGGCAATTATCTATTTACGCGGCAGGTAATCTGGTGTCGCGTATTTTCCCGCAACTGCATTTCATGGCATAAATCAGCCGGCACCTCTGGCGTTCCGGGCCCCAAGGCTGTAGGAGGCGCGAATCATGACGACCATCCTGCTCATCCTGTTCCTGCTGGTCACCCTGGCGCTGATCGGGGTCATCCTCGTGCAGCGCAGCGAAGGGGGTGGCCTGGGCATCGGCGGCTCCAGCGGGGGCGGCATGGGCTCGATCATGGGCGGCCGCGGCACGGCGAACCTGCTGACGCGTACCACCGCCATCCTGGGCACGCTGTTCTTCGTGCTGGCGCTGACCCTGGCCCTGCTGGACCGCGGCACGGCGCTGAACCGTTCCATCCTGGACGCGCCGCCGGCCACCACCCTTCCTGCCGTGCCCGCGGTGCCCACCGTTCCGACAAACTGAGCGCTGCCGCGCGAACATAGGTGCCCGGCGCAACCGGGGGGCTGTAACACCGGCCCGGTTGCGGTTATCACGACCCCCCATGGCGCGGTTCGTATTCATCACCGGCGGCGTGGTCTCCTCGCTTGGCAAGGGCATCGCGGCGGCTTCCCTCGGGGCCCTGTTGCAGTCACGCGGCTATCGCGTGCGGCTGCGCAAGCTCGACCCCTATCTCAACGTGGACCCGGGGACGATGTCCCCGTACCAGCATGGCGAGGTCTTCGTGACCGATGACGGGGCGGAAACCGACCTCGACCTCGGGCATTACGAACGCTTCACCGGCGTCCATGCCAACAAGGCGGACAACTGGACCACCGGGCGCCTCTACTCCGAGGTGATCGCGAAGGAACGCCGGGGCGACTACCTGGGCGCCACCGTCCAGGTCATTCCCCACATCACCGACGCCATCAAGGCCGCGGTCCTGGCCGACACGGACAACTACGACTTCGTGCTGGTCGAGGTGGGCGGCACGGTGGGCGACATCGAGAGCCTGCCCTTCCTGGAGGCCATCCGGCAGCTCGCGAATGAATTGGGGCCAACGCGCAGCCTGTTCATCCACCTGACGCTGGTGCCCTACATCCCCTCGGCCGGCGAGCTGAAGACGAAGCCCACCCAGCATTCCGTGAAGGAGCTGCTCGGCCTCGGCATCCAGCCGCACATCCTGCTCTGCCGCTGCGACCGCAAGATTCCGGAGAATGAGCGCCGCAAGATCGCGCTGTTCTGCAATGTGCGGCCCGAGAGCGTCATCCCCGCCTATGACGCCGCCAGCATCTATTCCGTGCCGCTGAGCTACCATGCGGAGGGGCTGGACCGCGAAGTGCTGCGCCACTTCAACCTGTCCATCTATGGCGAGCCGGACCTGTCGGGCTGGCAGCGCATCACCGAGCGCATCACCGCCCCCGAGGGCGAGGTCACCATCGCGGTGGTGGGCAAGTACACGGGGCTGCTCGACGCCTACAAGTCGCTCAACGAGGCGCTGGCCCATGGCGGCATCGCGCACAACATGCGCGTGAAGCTCGATTGGGTGGACAGCGAAATCTTCGAGCGCGAGGAAGACCGCGTGGTGAGCCGCCTGGCGGGCGTGCACGGCATCCTGGTCCCTGGCGGCTTCGGCGAACGTGGCACGGGCGGCAAGATCGCGGCCGTGCGCTTCGCGCGCGAGCGGAAGATCCCCTTCCTCGGCATCTGCTTCGGCATGCAGATGGCCGTGATCGAGGCGGCGCGGAACCTGTTGGACATCAAGGGCGCCTCCTCCACCGAATTCGGCCCCTGCGCCGAGCCGGTGGTGGGCCTGCTGACCGAGTGGGTCCGCGGCAACCAGCGCGAGGTGCGCGAGGCCGGCGGCGACATGGGCGGGACCATGCGGCTGGGCGCCTTCCCGGCCGTTCTGGCCGAGGATTCACTGGTCGCGCGCGTCTATGGCGAAAGCCGCATCGAGGAACGCCACCGCCACCGCTACGAGGTGAACGTCGGCTACCGCGAGCGGCTGGAGGCGGCGGGGCTGCGCTTCTCCGGCATGTCGCCCGACGGGGTGCTGCCCGAGATCGTGGAATACCCGGACCACCCGTGGTTCATCGGCGTGCAGTTCCACCCGGAGCTGAAGTCCAAGCCCTTCGCGCCGCACCCGCTGTTTGCGGGGTTCGTGGGCGCGGCGGTGGCGCAAGCGCGGCTGGTCTGAGACGGCCTCAGGGCGGGATGCGTTGAGGTGGAATCACCGAAAACGCTGAATCCCGCCCTCGACACAGCCTGGAGCAGGCTGCGTGAACGTAGGTGAACGCGGCATGCTCTAGGCTGCGGCGCGGCTGCCCGCCAGCGCGTCCAACGTGGCGCGCAGGGTCGCGTCCAGCCCCGAGCCCACCTGCCGGGCGACGATCACGTCGCCGGCCAACCCGGCGGCCTCCAGCCTCGCCGCCAGGGCGGAAAGGCGCCGCGCCCCAAGGGTGGCCGCCGAAGATTTCAGCGCATGGAATTCCCGCGCCACGGCCGCCAGGTCCCCGACCGCCAGCGCCGCGCTGCCGCGCGCGACCCGGCTTTCGGAATCCTCTCGGAACAGGCGCGCGATCTCGGCCGAGGCGGCCGCACCGACCACCTCCTCCAGCGCCGCGAGCGCGGAGGGATCGAGCACGGGCTCATCGGCTGCCATGGGCTAGCCCGCGCGGGCCAGGGGGGGGGGCCAAGGACGGGGCCGCGATGCCCGCCCGGGCGTCCAGCCATTCCTGGAAGGCCTCGGCCGTCATGGGCTTGCCGATGCCATAGCCCTGCGCCACGTCGCAGCCCATCTCGCGCAGCATGTCCATCGCGGCCTCGGTCTCCACGCCCTCGGCCACGGTGATGAGGCCCAGCGTGTGCGCCAGGCCGATGATGGCCTTCACGATCACCCGCGCGTCGCGATCGGTCTCCATGGTGCCGACAAAGGCGCGGTCCACCTTCAGCTCCGAGAAGGGCATCCGGTGCAGTTCCACCAGGGAGGAAAAGCCCGTGCCGAAATCATCCAGCGAAAGGTTTACCTTGCGGATGCGCAGCCGCGTCAGCATGGCGGCGACGGCGGCCGTATCGGCCATGGCCGCCGTCTCGGTGATTTCGAGAGTGAGGCTGGAAGGGTCCGCGCCGGTGCGGGCCAGGATCTCCCACACCCGGTCGGCGAATTCGGCGTCGTCCAGGGAGCGGGCCGAGACGTTCACCGCCACCGAAAGCCCGGGGTGCCGCTGGCGCCAGGCGGCCAGGTCGGTCATGGCGCGCTCGATCATCTGGTAGGTCAGCGGCGTGATGCTGGGCCCGGCCTCGACCAGGGGCAGGAAATGGCTGGGGGCCAGCAGTCCGCGCGAAGGGTGCTGCCAGCGCACCAACGCCTCACACCCCACCGGCGCGCCATCGCTCAGCCGCACCTTGGGCTGGTAGCGTGGCACGAGCTGGTGGCTGGCCAGCGCATCCCGCACATCGGATTCGCGAATGGGCAGGACCATGGCGGCCGCCGCGGAGAGGCGGGCGCGCAAATCATGCAGTTGGAAGGGCTTGGCCAGCGGCTCCAGCATCTGCAGCCCGAGCGAGCGGCCAATGCGGACGGCGGCGCCCACCAGGCGGTCCTCCAGGCCACTCAGCACGATGATGGCGCAGCGACTGTTCAGCTTGGCCAGCGCTTCCAGCACGCCGATCCCATCCTGCTCGCCAATCGCGAGGTCGAGCAGGACCAGTTCCGGCGGGTCGCTGGCGGCGGCGGCCAGGAAGTCGGCCGGGGCGTCGAAGCCCAGCGCCTCGAAGCCCGCCGCCTCGGCGACGCGGCGGGCGATCTCGCGGATCGTGGGGTCGTCGTCCACGATGTGCAGTCTGGAGAGGCTCATGCGCGTCCCTTCAAGGAGGACGAGCATGGCCCCTCCTCCTTAGCGGGGGGTTAAGACGCCGCCATCTCACACGGTGGCGAGGGATTCCCGCCGCAGCGTCACCGACAGCTCATCCAGCGCGGCACCGAAGCGCGACACCATGTCGGTGATCTCGGCCTCGGTGATGACCAGCGGCGGCGAGAAGGCGATGCTGTCATTGGGCAGGCTGCGCAGGATCAGCCCATGGCTTTCCGCGATCTTCACCAGGCGCGGGGCGATCTTCAACGCGGGGTCGAAATTCGTGTGCGTCGCCTTGTCGGCCACCAGTTCGACCGCGCCGATCAGGCCCATGCCGCGCACCTCGCCCACCAGCGGGTGGCCGGAGAGCGCGCGCAGCCCCTGCTGCATGGTGGGACCGACGCGCTTCACATGGCCCACGATGTCAATCTCGTCATAGATCTTGAGCGTCTCGACCGCGACGGCGGCGGCGACGGGGTGCCCCGAATAGGTGAAGCCATGGCCGAAGGTGCCAAGGCCCGCGCTGCCATCGGCCAGGCCCTCGAACACCCGCTCATTCACCATCACGGCCGAGATGGGCAGGTAGCTGGAGGAGAGCGCCTTGGCGCAGGTCAGGATGTCCGGCCGCATGCCGAGGCTCTGGCTGCCCCAGTATTCGCCGGTGCGGCCGAAGCCGCAGATCACCTCGTCCGCCACCAGCAGCACGTCGTGCTTGCGCAAAACGGCCTGGATCTTCTCGAAATAGGTCGCCGGCGGGATGATGACGCCGCCCGCGCCCATGATGGGCTCGGCGAAGAAGGCGGCAACCGTCTCGGGGCCCTCGGCCATGATCATCGCGTCCAGCTCCTCGGCCAGGCGGGTCGCGAATTCCTCCTCCGATTCGCCCGGGTGGGCGTTGTGGTAGTGGTGCGGCGTGCCGGCGTGGTGGATGCCCGCGATCGGCAGGTCGAAGAACTTGTGATTATAGGGCAGCCCGGTCAGCGAGGCCGAGGCGATGGTCACGCCATGATAGCCCTTGAGGCGGCTGATGATCTTCTTCTTCTGCGGCCGGCCGATGGCGTTGTTGAAGTACCAGATCATCTTGACGGCGCTGTCATTCGCCTCGGAGCCCGAATTGGCGAAGAACACCTTGCTCATCGGCACCGGGGCGCGTTCCAGCAGCATCTCCGCCAGGTCCACCTGGGGTTCGTGCGTGCGGCCGGTGAAGCCATGGTAGAAGGGAAGCTGGCGCATCTGCTTCGTCGCCGCTTCCACCAGGCGTTCATTGTGGAAGCCGAGCGCGGCGCACCAAAGCCCCGCCACCGTCTCGATGTAGCTCTTCCCCTGGTCGTCGAAGACGCGCACCCCTTCGCCGCGGGTGATGACCAGCGGGCCGTTCTTCTGGTGCGCGCGGGCGTCGGTGTAGGGGTGCAGCACGCTGGCGACGTCACGGATGGCGGTGGAGTTGCGCGGGGGAGTCATGGGATGTGTTCCTGCCTTGGCCTCGGTTCGTGACAGTGTAGGCTCACTCCTGGCAGCGCGTCACGGCATCGCTTGACGCATCCATCCGCCGTTCGCTTAACGCCTTCACCGCCCATCAGCCGGAGCCCTGCCCGCGATGACCGAGATCAAGCCGCACGCCGCCCATTGGGGTTTCTTCGACGCCGTCACCGAGAATGGGCGGCTGGTCGGCGTGCGCCCCTTCGCGCAGGACCCGGTGCCGGCGACCCTCATCGAGAGCATGCCGGAGACGGTCCACAGCCCCTCCCGGGTGGACCGGCCCTATGTCCGCAAGGGCTGGCTGGAAGGCCGCCGGCGCGGCGCGCTGCGGGGCGGCGACGCCTTTGTGCCCGTCTCCTGGGACCGCGTGACGCGGCTGCTGGCCGAGGAAACCGCCCGCGTCCGCGCCGAGCATGGCGATGCCGCGATCTATGGCGGGTCCTATGGCTGGTCCAGCGCGGGCCGGTTCCACCACGCCAAGAGCCAGTTGCAGCGCTTCCTGGGCCTGGGCGGCGGCTACACCTACAGCGTGAACGCCTATTCCTACGCCACGGCCCAGGCCCTGGTGCCGCATATCATGGGCACCAACGAAGTGGTGCTGGGCCGCATGACCGATTGGGCCGCCATCGCCCGCCACGCGAAGTTGATGCTGTGCTTCGGCGGGCTGGCGGCGAAGAATGGCTATGTCACCTCGGGCGGCGCGGCCATGACCTATGGGCCGAACATGCGGCGCGCGGCGGCGGCGGGCGTGCGGATGGTGAACATCTCGCCCTATCGCGGCGACACGGAGGATGCGCTGAACGCCGAATGGGTGCCCATCCGCCCCGGCACCGATGCGGCACTGATGCTGGCCATGCTGCACCACATCGTGGCCCTGGGCCGCGAGGATCGCGGCTTCCTCGCCACCCATTGCGTCGGCTGGGACAGGCTGCGTGCAACGCTGGATGACCGCACGCCCGAATGGGCCGAGGGCATCACCGGCGTGCCCGCCGCCACCATCCGCGACCTGGCGCAGCGCTGCCTGGACAACCCGACCATGCTGACGGCCGCCTGGTCCCTGCAACGCGCCGATTATGGCGAGCAGCCCTATTGGGCGCTGGTGGCGCTGGCCGCGGCGCTGGGGAATATCGGCAAGCCGGGGCAGGGCGTGGCCTTCGGCTATGGCAGTTCAGGCGGCATCGGCAATCCGCGGAAGGAGATGCCCTCCATCAGCTTGCCGGCCACGCGCAACCCCGTGCCGCACTTCATCCCGGTGGGGCGCATCACCGAGTTGCTGGAACGGCCCGGCGGCACGCTCGCCTATAATGGCCGCGACCTGCCGCTGCCCGATATCCGGATGGTGTGGTGGGCGGGCGGCAACCCCTTCCATCACCACCAGGACCTCAATCGCCTGCTGCGCGCCTGGAGCCACCCCGAGACCATCGTGGTCAGCGAACCCTGGTGGACCGCCGTGGCCCGCCACGCCGACATCGTGCTGCCCGCCACCACCACGCTGGAACGCAACGACATCGGCCATTCCTCGCGCGACCGCTTCGTGCGCGCCATGCACCAGGCCATCCCGCCCCAGGGCCAGGCACGCAACGATCACGACATGCTGGCCGACATCGCCGATGCCGGGGGTTTCCGCGACCGCTTCACCGAGCAGCGCGACGAGGGCGCCTGGCTGCGCTTCCTCTACGACAAGTGGCGCACCGCCTGCGGGCGCGTGGGCTTCGACGCGCCCGATTTCGAAGCCTTCTGGGCAGCCGGCCATGTCGAGTTGCCCGAACTGCCCCCCGGCGAGGAATACACGCAATTCGCGGATTTCCGCGCCGACCCGGAGGAGCACCCGCTCGACACCCCCTCCGGCAAGGTCGAGCTGTTCAGCGAGACCATCGCCAGCTTCGCCCTGCCCGACTGCCCCGGCCTGCCGACCTGGATCACGCCCCGCGAATGGCTGGGCGGCGCGGCGGAGGATGAACTCCATCTGCTGAGCTACCAGCCCCCCACGCGGCTGCACTCCCAGCTCGACCCCGGGCCCATCGCCGCGCGCGACAAGATCCAGGGGCGCGAGCCCATCCTGATGCACCCCGGCGACGCCGCCGCGCGCGGCCTGGCGGATGGCCAGGTGCTGCGCGTGTTCAATGCGCGCGGCGCCTGCCTCGCTGGGCTACGGCTGGACGACCGGCTGCTGCGCGGCGTGGTGCTGCTGGCCACCGGCGCCTGGTTCGACCCGCTGGAACCCGGCGTGCCCGGCAGCCTCTGCGTCCATGGCAACCCCAATGTGCTGACCGCGGATGTGGCGACCTCCAGCCTCACCCAGGGCCTGTCGGCGCAATCCTGCCTGGTGCGGGTGGAGGCCTGGACGGGTGAATTGCCGCCGGTGCGCGCCCATATCCCCCCCGTCATCGAGGAAGCCACCGCTTGATCCTTCGCCGCACCCTGCTCGCCACGCCGGCCCTGCTGCCGGCCGCCGCCCTCGCGCAAGCGCTGCCGCCGGTCGCGCAGGACGACAGCACGGCCCCCGGCTGGCGCCGCGCCACGCTGATCCGCTGGGGCGACCGCGTCACCTTCGACGCGCCACCCTTCGACCCCGCGCGGCTGGACGCCGAAGGCGCCGGCACGCAGTTCGGCTGGGATGCGCGAATCGCCGCCCTGGTGGTGCCGCCCCCGGCCGCCGATGGCGTGCGCCGCGCCGTGCTGGCCGTGGCCCACCCCACCGTGAACCCTGCCATGGCCTTCCCCGGCGGGGTGGACCGGCCCGAGGTCGCCGCCCGCATGCAGGGTGCCAGCCTGCTGAACCTGGAACAGCAGGGCGGCCGCTGGATCATCGTGGATGGCGGCTTCCAGGCGCGGCGGCTGACGGCGGCCAACCTGTGCTCCACCAGCGGGCCGGGCGCGGAAATCCTGGGCGGCGCGGTGCGCGGCCTCCTGGCGCCGACGGGCGGCGCCGCCACCCCCTGGGGCACCCTGCTGCTGACGGAAGGCGACCCCGCCCCCTGGGCCGGCCGCCTGCCTGATTTCGGCCGTGGCGAGGCCTATGGCTGGGCGGTGGAGCTGGACGCGCTGGACCCGCAATCCATCCCGGTGAAGCAGACGGCCCTTGGCCGCTTCCCCAAGGCCGATGCCGCCGCCGCCGCCAGCCGCGACGGCCGCGCCGTGGTCTTCCTGGCCGAGCAGGGGGCGGGGGGCTACCTGTTCCGCTTCGTCTCCGAGGGGCCGGCTTCGCCCGACGCGCTGGCACTCGGCACGCTCTTCGCCGCGCGGATGCAGGGTGGGCGCCTGACCTGGCTGCCCTTGCCCTCCGCCGCCCATGCCAACCCGCCCGAGGCCGCGCGCCAGGCGGGTGCGACCGCCATGGACCGCCCACAGGGGCTGGACTGGGATGCCCGCGCCAACCGCCTGCTGGCCTGCGGCGCGTTCGGCGCGCTGTCCCTGACGCCGGATGGCGGCGACCCAGGTGCGGATTCCATGGCCGTGGGCCGCGTGGGCGGCCAGGGCCTGGGAAGGCTGGGCAGCGTCAGCGCCGATGCCCGCGGCCGCGTGCTGCTGGGCGGGCTGGGCGACGGCGTGGTGGGTGCCAGCGCCCGGCCGCTCTGGCTGAGCGAGGGCGGGCGGACGAACGCCATCTACGGCGCCCCGCGCGCGGCCGATGTGGGTGGTGCCGTGGCCAGCCCCGATGGCGGCACCATCTTCGCCGCCGTCCGCCGCCCCGGCGCCGAGCAGGGGTCCAGCTTCGCCCGCCCCGCCACGCGCTGGCCGGAATTCGTGGCCGGGCAGCCGCCGCGCTCGGCCATCGTGGCACTTACGCGGGGATGATCCTGCCGGGGCCGCGCGTGCTGGCCACCATCACCCCCTCCGGCAACACGGTGGTGGAGGCGGTGACACAGGCCATGCTGCGCGCGCGGCCCGACGTGCTGCCCATCTTTTCCCGGATTGCGGTGCATGGCGCGGTGGACCGCTTTCCGGATCGCTACGACCTGGAGGGGATGCTGAGGGCGGCGGAATTGCTGTCGCACGCGAAGCCCGATGTCATCGTCTGGAATGGCAGCAAGGGCGGGATCATCGGGCTGGAGCATGACCGGGACCTCGTTTCGCGCATCACCGCCGCCACAGGGGTCCCGGCCACGACCTCGGCCCTGGTGCTGGAGGCTCGGCTGCGCGAGTGGGGGCCGGTGCGTCTCGGCTTGGTGACACCCTATTCGCAGGCCTACCAGGCACGCCTGCTGGACGCCTTTGCCGCGCGCGGCTGGGTGGTCGGTGCGGAAAGCCATCTGGGGCTGACCGACAACCTCTCCTACGCCTCGGTGCCGCTCGATCAGCTGCGCGCGCAGTGCGAGGAACTGGCCCCGCATTGCGACGTGCTGCTGGGCTGGTGCACCAACTGCCCCGTGGCCGCGCTGGGGCCGGAAGTGGCCGGGCGCCCGCTCTGGGACGCCACGGCGCTGGGGGTGGAAGGCGCGCTGGCGCTTATTCCGCCGCCATCCGCTGCTGGCTGAGCACGGCCCAGACCTTCTCCGGCGTCACCGGCATGTCGATATGCGCGACACCCAGCGCGTCGCACACCGCGCTGACCACGGCCGGCGGCGCGCCGCAGGAGCCGCCCTCGCCCGCGCCCTTCACGCCGAGGTCGTTGGAGGGGCAGGGCACCACGTTCAGGTCCACCTCCAGGTCCGGCAGATCGGCGGCACGCGGCATGCAATAGTCCTGGAAGGTGGCCGTCAGGAACTGGCCACTCTCGCTGTCATAGCGCGCGTGCTCATAAAGCGCCTGGCCGATGCCCGAGACGATGCCGCCATGGCATTGCCCATGCACCAGCAGCGGGTTCAGCGGCACACCCACATCATCCACCGCGGCGTAGCGCACGACGGCGACCTCGCCCGTGTCGGTGTCCACCTCCACCTCGGCCACATGGCAGCCATTGGGGAAGTTGCACTCGGTGTTGCGCTTGTAGAGGAGTTCCTCGTCCAGCCCCGGCGTCTCGCCCGGGATCTCGGCCTGGGCGATGTCGGCCCAGGTGATGGTGCGGTCGGTGCCGGCGATGCGGAAGACCTCGCCCTCATGCTCGATATCGGCCTCGGCCGCCTCCAGGATCAGCGCGGCGAGGCGCTTGGCCTTGGCCAGCACCAGTTCCGAGGCGCGCGCGACGGCCACGCCCCCCATCTGCGACGAACGCGACCCACCCGTGCCGCCACCCGCCGGCACCACGTCGGAATCGCCCTGGATCAGCCGCACCTTGTCGAAGGGAATACCAAGCCGCGCGTGCAGCACCTGCGCGAAGGCCGTCTCATGCCCCTGGCCATGGCTGAAGGTGCCGACATGGACCAGCGCCTCGCCCTGCTCGTTGATGCGCACGCGCGCCCATTCGGCCGGCTGCCCGCCCGAGGCCTCGATGAAGAAGCCGAGCCCGCGCCCGCGCAGCTTGCCGCGCGCGCGGCTTTCGGCCTGGCGGGCGGCGAAGCCCTCCCAATCCATCAGGGCCAGCGCCTGCTGCTGGGTCTCCTCGAAGCGCCCGCTGTCGATCTCGTTGCCGGCGCAGTTCACATAGGGAATCTGCTCGGGCTTCACGTAGTTGCGCGCGCGGATCTCCTCGCGGCTGATGCCGAAGGCCAGCGCGCCCTGGTCCAGCAGGCGCTCGATCACATAGGCCGTCTCCGGACGGCCGGCGCCGCGATAGGCGTCGGTGGGCGCGGTGTTGGTGAAGACGCACTTCACCCGCGTGCTGACGGCCTGCATGTCATAGACCGTGCCCTGGATGCGTCCGCCCGCGATGGTGGGGATGCGCGGGCCGAAATCAAACAGGTAGCCGCCCATCGCCGCGATGGTCTCGACCTTCATGCCGAGGATTTTTCCCTCCGCGTCGAAGGCCATTTCGGCATGGGTGACGTGGTCGCGGCCATGCGGGTCGCACATGAAGGTCTCGGTGCGGTCCGCGCGCCACTTCACCGGGCGGCCCAGGCGCCTGGACGCCCAGAGCACCATCGCACTTTCGGGAAAGAGTTTCCCGCGCAGGCCGAAGCCGCCGCCCACATCGGGGCTGATGACGCGCATCTTCTCCTTGGGGATCTTGAAGATGTACTGCGCCAGGCCCTCGCGCACGCGCACCACGCCCTGGGTGGGGCTGTGCAGCGTGTAGTGGTCGGCGGCCGCGTCATATTCGCCGAGTGCGACGCGCGGCTCCATCGGGTTGCCGACCAGGCGGTTGTTGACCAGTTCCACGCTGACCACGCGATCGGCCTTGGCGAAGGCTTCCTCCGCCTGGGCTTCCTTCTTGTTCGACCAATACACGCAGACATTGGAACCCAGCTGCTCCCAGATCACCGGTGCATCCGGCGCGGCAGCGGCGGCGGTGTCGGTGACCGAGGGCAGGATGTCGTAGTCCACCATGACCAGCTCGGCCGCGTCCTGCGCCTGGGCGCGCGTCTCGGCCACCACCAGCACCACCGGGTCGCCCACGAAGCGGACGAACTCCGTCTGCAGCACCTTGCGCGGGGGGCACCAGGCGGGCTTGCCGTCCAGCCCCGGCACCTCGACCTGCACGGGAAACAGGCCCAGCCCATCGGCATCCGCGTCCTGGCCGGTCAGCACCGCCAGCACGCCGGGGGCGGATTTCGCGGCCTCGGTGTCCATGGAGAGGATGCGCGCATTGGCGTGCGGGCTGCGCAGCACCACCGCCCAGGCCTGGCCCTCGCGGTTGATGTCATCGGTGTAGGTGCCCGCCCCCGTCAGGAGCCGCACATCCTCCTTGCGGCGCACAGGCTGGCCGATGCCGAATTGGTCCATGAACATGTCTCCCCAAGGCTTCCCTGCAAACTAGGTGTGGGGGGTCGCCCTGGCAACGCAGGGCCGTTACGCTTCTTCGCGGAGGAGACAACATGCGTTTCGACCTGCCGGACACGCCACCGGGCGCCGAGGCCCTGCGCGCCGAGCTGCGCGCCTTCCTGGCCGAGGCCAGCCGCGCCTGGACCCCCGAAATCCGCGCCCGTTCCTGGATGGGCTTCGACCGCGATTTTTCCCGGGAAGTCGGCGCCCGCGGCTGGATCGGGATGACCTGGCCCATGGCCTATGGCGGGCGTGAACGCTCCGGCCTGGAACGCGTGGTGGTGCTGGAGGAGATGCTGGCCGCCGGCGCCCCCGTGGGCGCGCACTGGATCGGCGACCGGCAATCCGGCCCGCTCATTCTCCGGCTGGGCACCGAGGAGCAGCGCCGGCGCATCCTGCCCGGCATCGCGCGCGGCGAACTCGCCTTCTGCATCGGCCTGAGCGAACCCGATGCGGGCAGCGATCTGGCCAACCTCCGCACCAAGGCCGAGCGCGTGCCCGGCGGCTGGAAGCTGAACGGCCGCAAGATCTGGACGACCTTCGCGCACAAGTCCGACTACATGATCGCGCTGGTGCGGACCTCCCCGGCGCCGGAGGGCGGATCGCGTCACGCGGGCCTCTCGCAGTTCCTGGTGGACCTGACACTGTCCGGCATTTCCATCCGGCCCATCCGCGACCTGGCGGGGGCCGACAGCTTCAACGAAGTCACCTTCGACGACGTGATGCTGAAGGAAGACGACCTGGTCGGCCAGGAAGGCGCGGGCTGGGCGCAGGCCACCAGCGAACTGGCCTTCGAGCGCAGCGGGCCGGACCGCTACCTCTCCTCCTACCCCGCGCTGTCGCAGGGCCTGGACGCGCTGGCCGCCCACCCGGTTCCGGGCGCGGAGGTCACGGTGGGCCGCATGGTGGCGCGACTGTCCGCGCTGCGCGGCATGTCGCTTTCGGTGGGCGGCATGCTGGAGCGCGGCGAGGACCCGGCGGTGGAAGCGGCGCTGGTGAAGGATGTGGGCAATGTCTTCGAACAGGCCCTGCCCGAGCATCTGCGCGGCCTGCTCGACCCCGAGGACAGCCCCGCCGAACTGCGCGCCCTGCTGGCGGCGCTGACGCAACTGACGCCCACCTTCAGCCTGCGCGGCGGCACGCGCGAAATCCTGCGCGGGATCATCGCGCGCGACATGGGGCTCCGCTGACCATGAGCGAACTTCGCGGCATCCTTGTCGAGCAGGTCGAACGGCTGGTGGCCGATGCGGGCGGCGTGGCGCCGCTGCGCGAGGTCGAGGCGGGCACCTTCCCGCAAGCCCTCTGGGATGGGTTGAGTGAACAGGGCCTCGCCCTGGCCCTGGTGCCGGAGGAGGCGGGCGGCGTCGGCCTTTCCTGGGGCGATGCGGCGGCGCTCTGGCAGGTGCTGGGCAAGCATGGCGCGCCGGTGCCCATGGCCGAGACCATGCTCGGCGCGGCCCTGCTCTCGGCGGCGGGCGTCGAGGTGCCCGATGGCGTGCTGGCGCTGGGCGAAAAGGGCGCGCCCTTCGGCCGCCACGCGGCGCATGCCGTGAAGCTCGATGGCGCGCGGCTGACGCTGCACCCGGTCGAGGGCGCCAGCCCCGGCGCCAATATCGGGCGTGAGCCGCGCGATGACCTGGCGCTGGGCCAGCGCAGCGCCGCCGGCATCCTGCCCAATAGCCACGGGCCGCGCGCGCTGCGGCAGGGCCTGGCGCTGATCCGCGCCGCGCAGATCGCGGGCGCGCTGGAACGCATCCTGGCGCTGGCGGTGGACTGGGCGAACACGCGCAAGCAGTTCGGCCGGCCCATCGGCAAGTTCCAGGCGGTGCAGCAGCAATTGGCCGCCATGGCGGGCGAGGTGGCCGCCGTGCAGGTGGCCGTCAGCAATGCCGCCCGCGCGGTGGATGCGCGCGGGCTCGCGGAGGCGGGCTTCGAGATCGGCTGCGCCAAGGTCGTGGCGGGTGAGGCCGCGACCTTCGGCGCCGCCACCGCGCACCAGGTCTTCGCCGCCATCGGCATCACCGAAGACCATGAGCTGCACCACTTCACCCGCCGCCTCTGGGCCTGGCGCGAGGAGGGCGGCACCGACCGCGCCTGGGCCGGAGAGATCGGCAAGCTTGCCCTCGCGCGGGGTGGTGCGAACCTCTGGCCCGACCTGACCGCACGCGACGCCTGAAGGAACTTGGCATGACGAATTTCCTCAAGATCGAGCAGGACGGCCCGGTCGTCACCCTCACGCTGAACGCGCCGGACCGGCGCAACGCCATCTCCTCCTTCGAGGATTGCGCCGAGGTGGAGGAGGCCTGCCGCCGCATCGCGCGCGATGACAGCGTGCGCTGCGTGATCCTGACGGGCGCGGACCCCGCCTTCTGCTCGGGCGGCGACCTCAAGGGCATGCGTGACCGCAAGGGCATCATGGCCGCCGACAGCCCGGCCGTGATGCGCGAGAACTACCGCCGCGGCATCCAGCGCATTCCCTTGGCACTTTGGGAGCTGGACCTGCCCACCATCGCCGCCGTGAACGGCGCGGCCATCGGCGCGGGGCTCGATCTCGCCTGCATGTGCGACATGCGCGTGGCGAGCGAGAAGGCCATCTTCGCGGAAAGCTTCGTGCGCGTGGGCATCGTGCCCGGGGATGGCGGCGCCTGGCTGTTGCCGCGCGCGGTGGGCATGGCGATGGCGGCGGAAATGTCCTTCACCGGCGACCCGCTGAACGCCGAGCAGGCGCTGGCCGCGCGCCTCGTCAGCCGCGTGGTGCCGCATGGCGAACTGATGGGTGCGGCGCGCGAACTGGCCGCGCGCGTGGCGAAGAACCCGCCCCAGGTGCTGCGGATGACCAAGCGCCTGCTGCGCGAGGGACAGCACATGTCGCTGGCCTCGCTGCTGGAAATGTCGGCGGCCTTCCAGGCCATCGCGCATGAAACCCAGGACCACAAGGAGGCGGTGAACGCCATGCTGGAGAAACGCCAGGGCGTCTTCACCGGGCGATGAGCGACCCCGTCCCCGCCATCCTGGAAGCGGACACCACCGGCGAGATCGCGGAGATCTTCGCCGACATCCGCGCCACCTATCGCATTGGCGTGGTCAATCTGATCTGGCGGCACCTGGCGGTGTTCGAGGGCGCGCTGCCCTGGGCCTGGGCCAGCCTGAAGCCGCTCTATGTGGGTGGGCATGTGGCGGCGGCGGCTTCGGTGTTGCGCGCCGAGCGCCCGCTTCCCGAAGCGCCGAACGTGCCGGCGGCGGCCTGGGCCTGCATCGGCCTGGACCCCGCGCCGGTGCGCGACGTGATCGCGGCCTATGACCGCAGCAACCCCATGGCCCTGGCCGCGCTGACGCTGCTGCGCGAGAGCACGGCGCCGGGCTTCGCGGCCAGCGGCACGCCGCGCCCGCCGCTTTTCCCTGATGAAGCAGCCATTCCGTTGCCCGCCCTGCTGGCGCTGCATGAGATGCCACCACACGCGGCGGAGATGGTGCGGGCGCTGAACGCCATGGGCAGCACCGCGGAACAGCCCATCCTGGCGAGCATGTATCGCCACATGGCGCATTGGCCGGGCGCGCTGGTGCTCGCCTACGGCGTACTGGCGCCGCTGCATGCGAGCGGTGCCTTGCAATCCGCCATCGCCGCCACACGCGACCTGGCGCGGGAGGAAGCGGCGCGCATGGCGACCTTGCTGCCCCGCCTGCCACCACCGCCTGACCTGCCGCGCGTGAACGCGGCGCTGGACGCCTTCATCCAGGACGCCATCGGGCGGATGGTGGTGAATGGCGGCGTGCTGGGCGCCGCCTTCCGCGTCTGACTTACCCCCGCCCCTCGAACGGCATCTTCGTCGCCTTGATGGTCATGAAGAGCACATTCGCATCCAGGGTCAGGCTGTCCATGTAGACGATGGCGTTGGCCACGTTCTGCACGTCCATGGTGGGTTCCACCATCATCTCGCCATTGGGCTGCTTCACGCCCTTGGTCATGCGCTGGGTCATGTTCGTGGCGGCGTTGCCGATATCCACCTGGCCCGCGCAGATATTGTATTTCCGCCCGTCCAGCGCCAGCGACTTCGTCAGCCCCGTGATGGCGTGCTTGGTGGCGGTGTAGGCGATGCTGTCCGGCCGTGGCGCATGCGCGCTGATCGAACCGTTGTTGATGATGCGCCCGCCCTGCGGCGACTGCTCCTTCATCATGCGGAAGGCCTGCTGCGCGCAGTAGAAGCTGCCGTTGAGGTTGACGTTCACCACCTCCTGCCACTTCTCCACGGGCAGGTCTTCCAGCAGGAAGCCTTGCACGCCCATGCCGGCATTGTTGAACAGCAGGTCGCAGCGGCCCCATTCCGCCTTCACCTTGGTGAACACCGCCGCCACGCTGTCGGGGTCGGCCACGTTGGTGGCCACGGGCATGGCGTTGCCAGCATTGGCGCCGGCCATCTGCGCCGTCTCCTCCAGATCCGCCTGGCGGCGCGCGACCAGCGCCACGCGATAGCCCGCCTTCAACAAAGCGAGCGCCGCCGCGCGCCCGATGCCCGTGCTCGCCCCCGTCACCACCGCCACCTTGCTCATGCCGTCTCGCTCCCCTGGCTCGTTGCGGCGCAAGATTGCGCCGGGGGCGCGCGGGCCGCAATCTGGTGCCGTGCCGGGCGGCGGATTCACCGCCCCGGTGTTCCACTCCGCGGATTCCGACGCCACATGAACCTCTCCTTCACCTGCGCCCCCGCGAATGCCCACACCAACCCGCCGCGCCGCCGCGCGCCCGTGGGCGCCTGCGACAGCCACTTCCACATCTTCGGCCCCTATGACCGCTTTCCGTTGAGCGAGGCGCGGCCCTACACGCCGCCGCCCGCTTCGGTGGCGCACTACCTCGACATGGCGAACACGCTGGGGCTCACGCGCCGCGTCATCGTGCAGGCCAGCGTCTATGGCACCGACAATGCGGTGACGCTGGACGCGGTGGAACAACTCGGCCGTGCCGACAGCCGCGCCATCGTGGTCGTGGATGATGACGCGCCCTTGCAGGCCATGGCCGATGCCGGCGCGGTGGGCGTGCGCTTCAATGCCGTCAGCGGCAATGGCGCGCCGCTGGAACAGCTCGAAGCCCTGGCGCGGCGCATCGCCCCATTGGGCTGGCACATCCAGCTTTTCCTGAAAGCCGAGGCGCTGGTGGAACTGGCCCCGCGCCTCGCCGGGCTGCCGGTGCCGGTGGTGCTGGACCACCTGGCCGGCGCGCGCGCCGCCGATGGCGCGCACAGCCCCGCCATGGATGCCGCCTGCAGGCTGCTCGACACCGGCCGCGCCTGGGTGAAGCTCTGCGGCTACCGCGCCAGCCGGCCGCCCTATGACGACCTGGCACCGCTGGCGCGCCGCTTCCTCCGCACGGCGCCGGAACGCTGCGTCTGGGGCACCGACTGGCCGCACACGCAATTCGCGACACCGGAGCAGATGCTCGATGACGGCATGCTGCTCGACTGGCTGGACGATTGGCTGCCCGACGAGGCCACGCGCCAGCGCGTCCTCGTGGACAACCCGGCGAAGCTCTACGACTTCCCCGCGTAGCTCTTGTCCATGCCCGCCGCGGGGTCGGATTGCGGGCCGTAGGGCATGATGGGATAGCGCAGCCCGGCCTTGGACAGGCCGATCAGCCCCTCGATACCGCGCGCGAAATCGGCGGGGGGGCAGGCCATCAGCATCTCGTCATCGGCGACGCCGCCATAGCGGCGCTCGGCATAGCAGGGGATGGAGAGGCACACCGTCCGGTCGCGCAGCGCCCGGCCCCAGGAATCCGCGCAGGCGCTCTCGCCCGTGATCGAGAAGTCATACCGGCGGTAGTTGCGCCATTGCAGCCCGTTGATGAACAGGATCATCTGCGCGGGGTTCGCATAGAACAGGCAGACATCCGGTGGGTTCAGCCGGCCCGAGCGCAGGGGCGAGACCACCAGCGCATGGTATTCGGGCGGCACGCGCGGCATCTGCGCCTGGTGCGCGGCCGAGGCCTCCAGGTTCTCGAACCACACGCCCTCCATCTTGCGGCCCGACAGATACAGGTCGGAGGGCTGGTTCAGCCCGATCACCCCGCCGCAATTGGAGAATTCCGGCACGTTGTCGTGGGTGATGCCCAGCGTGAAGCCCGCGATCCGCGCCTGCGTGACCAGCTGGCAGGTGGAAAAGCGCTTGCCCGCCGGCGGCCGGCGCAGGCCCTGGACGGCTTCCAGCTCGGCCGCGTCGCGCATCAGCTTCATGCCGAAGGGCAGGGTGCGGAGCTTCAACAGTTCCGACAGCTGCGAGGCGAGCTGGACCAGCTCCGGCCCCGTCGGCGCGGGTTTCTCGGTGATGCCATCGGGCATGGCGATTTCCTCCTGATTTGACCACAGCGTGGCACGAATGCACGGCCCCCCGGAAGCCGGCGGGTGACAGCGGCGCGCCCGCGTGGTGGTGTAGGAAGGACCAATGGACCAGCACGCCCCCTTCACCGCCTATGACCTGACCCGACCCGCGACGGCCCTCTGCCCGCTGGTCTTCACCTCGCCACATTCGGGGCGCGACTACCCGCTGGAATTCCTCGCCGCCGCGCGGCTGGACGCGCAATCGCTCCGCCGCAGCGAGGATGCCTTCGTGGAGGAACTCTTCGCCGCCGCCCCCAAGCTCGGCGCGCCACTGCTGGCCGCCCGCTTCCCCCGCGCCTGGTGCGATGCGAACCGCGAGCCGTGGGAGCTGGACCCGGGCATGTTCGACGCCCCCTTGCCCGCCTGGGTGAACAGCGCGAGCCCCCGCGTGGGCGCAGGGCTCGGCACCATCGCCCGCGTGGTGGCCTCGGGCGAGGCCATCTACCGCCGCCGCCTCTCCTTCGGCGAGGCGGAAAGCCGGGTGCGGAATTGCTGGGAACCCTTTCACGCCGCCCTGGGCGACCTGATCGCAGAAACGCGGGTGCAATTCGGCGCCTGCCTGCTGGTGGATTGCCACTCGATGCCGAGCCACCCGGCACCCGGCGCCGACCAGCCGGACATCATCCTGGGCGACGCCCATGGCACCGCCTGCGCGCCCCGCGCCACACGGCTGATCGAGGCGGCGCTGCAACGCCAGGGCTACCGGGTGCGCCGCAACGATCCCTATGCCGGCGGCTACATCACCCGCCACTACGGCCGTCCGCGCGAGCGGGTGCACGCCATCCAGATCGAGATCGCCCGCGGCCTCTACATGGACGAGGCGCGGATCGAGCGCCACGCCGGCTTTGACCGGCTGCGCGCCAACCTGGCCGCCATCCTGGCCGGCCTGGCCCAGGAGGACTGGTCCTTCCTGTAGCAAGGGAAACGCCCGACATGCCCGACGCCGTCCTGTTCGAGACCGTGGCCCCCTATGTGGCGCTCGTCACGCTGAACCGGCCCGAGGCGCGCAACGCCGTGAACGGCGCCCTGGCCCAGGCGCTGGAGGCCGCCGTGGCGCGGGTGGAGGCGGAGGGCGACATCCGCGTCGCCATCCTGACCGGCGCCGGCCCGCACGCCTTCTGCGCCGGGGCCGACCTGAAGGAGGTGGCGGCCGGGCACGGGGCAGAACTCTACACGGAGCGCGGCGGATTTGCGGGCTTCGTCCGCGCATCCCGGAAAAAGCCATGGATCGCGGCCGCGCAGGGCCATGCGCTGGCGGGTGGCCTGGAATTGCTGCTGGCCTGCGACATGGCGGTGGTGGCCGAGGGCGCGACCTTTGGCCTGCCGGAGGTGAAGCGCAGCCTGGTGGCGGCCGCCGGCGGCGTCTTCCGACTGCCGCGCGCCCTGCCGCGCGCCATCGCCTTCGAGATGATCGCGACGGGCGAGCCCATTACCGGCGCGCGCGCGGCCATGCTGGGCCTCGTCAACGCCGCCGTACCGGCGGAGCAAGTGATGGCGGCGGCGCTGGCGCTGGCCGCGCGCATCACGGTCAATGCGCCCATCGCCGTGCGGGAAAGCCTGGCCATCGCCCGCCAGGCTTACGACCTGGGCGATGACGCCCTCTGGGCGCTGAGCGGGGAGGCCAGCCGCGCCATCCGCGAAACCGAGGATTTCCAGGAAGGCCCGCGCGCCTTCATCGAGAAGCGCGCCCCCCGCTGGGTGGGACGCTGAAGGAGGAATGCCAATGATCCGCCGCCATCTTCTTCTGGGCGCGCTCGCCCTGCCCGCCTTTCCAGCCGCCGCCCAGGGGCCGCGGGTCGAGGTCTGGCGCGACCCCTATTGTGGCTGCTGCGAGGGATGGGTCGCGCATCTGCGGCAGGAGGGCTTCGCCGTGACGGACCGCGTGGTGCCGAGCGTGGGGCCCTTCCGCCGCGCGCTCGGCACGCCGTCGGACCTGCTCTCCTGCCACGCGGGGCGGGTGATGGGAGTGGGGCTGGAGGGGCATGTGCCCGCCCACGCCATCCGCCGCTTCCTGGCGGAGCGTCCGGCGGGGTTCGTGGGGCTTTCGGTGCCGGCCATGCCCATCGGCACCCCGGGCATGGAAGTGCCGGGGCGGGAGGCCGAGATCTATGAGGTGATCGCCTGGCGGCGGGATGGCAGCCACATGCCCTGGCTTCGCATGCGGGGCGCGCTGCCGGTGTGACGCACGGCTATTCGGCCGCGCACTCGCAACCCGGGGTGGGGCCGGATTCGGCACGGGTCACGTGGTGGTCCACCCATTCGGCCACCAGCCGCCGCGCCTCGGCCACCGAGGCTTCCGGGTGGTGCACGCGATAAAGCGTGGTGCAGGCCTGGAAGGCCGCCATGTCGTTCTGCCCGACATCGCGCAATTCGCGATAGGCGGTGATGACCGCCCGTTCGCAGCGCCGGGCGATATGGCTGTAGTCGCGGCCCATGAAACCCTCCAATTGCGAATCACTCGCAATGTCAGAGTACGATACCGACGTCTGAACGCCTGTTCAAGTGTTGTTCGCGGGTGCGGGAGGGGGGGGCTTTTCGCCCCCCCAGAATCAAGCGCGGGACACCGCCTCCGCGATGGCCTTGCCCACATCCACGGTGCCAGCCTGGCCGCCCAGGTCACGGGTGCGGGGGCCGCCCTCGGCCAGCAGCTTCTCGATCGAATCGGTGATGGCGCGGGCGGCGGCGGTCTCGCCCAAGTGCTCCAGCATCATGGCGCCGGACCAGATCTGCCCAATCGGGTTCGCGATCCATTTGCCGGCAATGTCAGGCGCGCTGCCGTGCACCGGCTCGAACATCGAGGGGAAGGCCTTTTCCGGGTTGATGTTGGCGCTGGCCGCGACCCCGATGGACCCCGCCACCGCCGGCCCCAGGTCGGAAAGAATGTCCCCGAACAGGTTGGAGCCCACCACCACGTCGAACCAGTCCGGATGCTGCACGAAATGCGCGCAGAGGATGTCAATGTGGAACTGGTCCGTCGTCACCCCGGGGTAGTTCTTCGCCATCTCCGCGAAGCGCTCATCCCAATAGGGCATGGTGAAGGTGATGCCGTTGGACTTGGTGGCGCTGGTCACCTTCTTGCGCGGCCGGGTCATGGCCAGTTCGAAGGCATATTTGATGATGCGGTCAGTGCCGGTGCGGGTCAGGATGGATTGCTGGCTGACGAACTCGCGGTCGGTGCCGGGGAACATACGGCCGCCGACGCTGGAGTATTCGCCCTCGGTGTTCTCGCGCACCACGTAGAAATCAATCTCGTGCGGCTCGCGGCTGGCCAGCGGGGTCTTCACGCCGGGCAGCAGCTTGCAGGGGCGCAGCGACACATACTGGTCGAAGCCACGGCGAATCGGGATCAGCAGGCCCCAAAGCGAGGTGTGGTCCGGCACGCCGGGCCAGCCCACGGCGCCCAGGAAGACGCTGTCGCTGTCGCGCAGCTGGTCCAGCCCGTCATCGGGCATCATCTTGCCGGTCTTGAGGTAGGTCTCGCAGGACCAGTCATATTCCGTCAGCTTCAGCTCGAAGCCGAAGCGGCGGGCGGCGGCGTCCAGGACGCGCAGCCCCTCGGGCGTGGTTTCCTTGCCGATGCCATCGCCCGGAATGACGGCGATGCGGTGCGTGCGGGCCATGGGATGTCCTTCCTCCGATGGCAAAATCCCTACGCCGCGCGCCGCGCCCCCACAAGCCGCCACACCCCCAAGAGCGCGACGACGCCGAGGCCGATCATCCCCGCCAGCACGGCCGGGCGCGGGCCGAAGGTGAGGTCCAGGTTGGCCGCCGCCACCCGCGCGGCCGGCAGGTTGGTGGCCAGGGCATACCAAAGATATTCCACCAGCGCGGCCCCCAGCATGGCCGCGACCGACAGCCCCACCAACGCCGCCAGGTGCCCCTGCCAGCGCGCCGGCAGCGCCCGCCAACCCAGCAGCCAAAGGAACAGCGCGCTCAGCAGCACAGCCTGGGACACATCGGACTTGGCCTGGATGAAGGCGTGCAGCAGCGCCAGCACCGCGATGGGAAACACCAGGCGGTGCAGCCGCTTCCAGCCCCGCCCCAGCCGCCGCATCCAGCCATCCGTGCTGGTCCAGCCCAGCACCGCCAGCCCGCACAGCGCCGCGAAGCCGATCAGCAGGTAGGTGCGCTTCGCGATTTCGCTGACCACCCGGGCCAGGACGACATCCTGCTCGACCACATAGAGGCCGAGGTGCAGCACCGCCCAGGCCAGCGCGCCGAGCCCGAGCATGCGCCGCACCTGGAACAGCCGCGGCCAGGCCAGGATGCGGCCCAGCGGCGTCACCACCAGTGTCAGCAGCAGGAAGCGGATGGCCCAGCGGCCGGTCTCGTGCATGGCCTCCTCGATGGGCTCCGGCCCCAGCGTGCCGGTGGCCCAGGGCCAGAGCAGGGGCAGCAGCGGCAGGCAAAGCCCAGCCAGCACCACCGCCCGCAGCGCCGAAAACCGGCCCTGGCGGTCCTGCCAGGGCAAAGCGAGGGTCACACCCATCCGCGCGCCCGGATTTCGGCGGCGACGCGGCCGGTCTCGTCCAGGGCGGCGCGCGGCGGGGGCATGGGGCCGCCCAGTGGCGCGGCCAGCCCCGCGGCGACAAGGCTATCGGCCACCGCGCGATGGCGCGGGCCGAGCCCGCCCGGGTCGGCGATGAACAGCGGGGCAGGGGTCATCAGCGCCTCCGAAAGCATCGAGATGCTGTCGCCGGTCACCACCAGCACATCCGACAAAGCCAGGATTCCATGCAGTGGGTTCGCTCCACCCCCCCCGAAAGGATACAGGTGGTGGGGCTGGCCCTTCAGCGCCCCGGCCAGGGCGGCCACGGCGGCCAATCCCGTCCGGCGGGAGGTGGTGGCCAGCACGGAATTGCCAAGCCCGGCGGCCTGGGTGGCGATGCGGGCGGCGGTGCCGGGGTCCATGCCCTCCGCCCGCACCGGGCCGCCGAGAAGCAGGCCGACACGCGGGCGGGGCAGCGCCGCCAGTTCGGGAAAGGCCTTGGCGGCGGCGCCCAGCTTCGCGGGGGTGATCCGGTGGGTGGCACCGTGGATTTCCAGCAGGTTGGGCGCCGGGCGCGGCCGGTCATGCGCGCCGATCACCAGCAGGTCGAAATCGCCCGCGCCGAAGCCCGGGCGCATGGCATGGACGGTCCGCGCCCCCCGCGCCCGCAGCCAGCGCGACACCGGCGCGGCCCGGCGCCCAGCGGAAATGACCAGCCTCGGCCAGGGCGGGGCGAAACCCGTGCGATCCGCCAGCCCCAGCAGCGTGGGCACCGGCCAGGGCAGCCGCGCCCAGGCGCTCCAGCGCAGCGGCACCGCCCGGAAGGGCAGCCCCAGCCGCTCCGCGATGCCCAGCGCCTGGGCCGCCGTGCCCGCGCGCGGGTCCTCCAGCACCCAGATCGGCGCTTCGGTCATTGTCGCGCCCGCGCGCCAGGGTTACTGGAACGCAGCACGATGAGGGTTCCCATGACGACGCACCACGCCTCGGAGTTCGATCGCGACGCGGCCCTGACCACCGCGCGCATCCTGCTGGAAATCAAGGCGGTGAATTTCCGCCCCGAGGAACCCTATACCCTGACCTCGGGCTGGAAGAGCCCCGTCTATATCGACTGCCGCAAGATCATCTCCTACCCGCGCGCCCGCACCCGCATCTGCGACCTGGGCGTGGAGAAGATCAACCGCGCCGTGGGCTTCGAGACCATCGAGAGCATCGCGGGCGGCGAGACGGCCGGCATCCCCTTCGCGGCCTGGATCAGCGACCGCATGAACCTGCCCATGGCCTATGTCCGAAAGAAGGCCAAGGGCTTCGGCCGCAACGCGCTGATCGAGGGCGATGTGCCCGTGGGCCGCGAGACGCTGCTGGTCGAGGACCTCACCACCGATGGCGCCAGCAAGATCCGCTTCGCCGAGGCCCTGCGCGAGGCCGGCGCGAAATGCGCCCACACCTTCGTGGTGTTCTATTATGGCGTGTTCCCCGGCAGCTTCGAGCAGATGAAGGCCATGGACCTCTCGCTGCACCACCTGGCCACCTGGTGGGATGTGCTGGAGGTGTGCCGGGAGCGTTCCTATTTCCCGGAAGCCTCGCTCTCCGGCGTGCGGAAGTTCCTGGAAGACCCCGTGGCCTGGTCGCGCGCGCATGGCGGCGTGGGCAGCCTGGAAGAGGCTTTGGCGTTCAAGGGGAAGGGCGGCTAGCCTGCGCGCGGCCGCGCCAGCCCGGCGCGGCCTCCGCAAGGAGCAGTGGATGGCCGTCCGTTTCCTGATCTGCCTTCTTCTCCTGGCCCTCCCCGCCCAGGCCCAGCCGCGTGACGCGCTGACCATCGGCATCACGCAATACCCTTCCACGCTCCATCCCAACATCGAGAGCATGGTGGCGAAATCCTATGTGCTGGGTTTCGCGCGCCGGCCTGTCACGGCCTATGACCCGGACTGGCGCCTGATCTGCCTGCTCTGCGAGGCCATCCCCACGCTGGAGAACGGGCTGGCGGTGCGGGAGACCACCCCCGATGGCCGCCCCGGCCTGCGCGTCACCTGGGTGCTGCGCGAAGGGCTGCGCTGGGGCGACGGCACGCCCATCACCACGGCCGACCTGCGCTTCACCTATGACGCAGGCCGCGAAGGCGCCACCGGCATAGGCCCCGCCGAATTCTATCGCAGCGCCTATGCGTTCATCGCGGAGGACGAACGCCGCTTCACCCTGCGCTTCGACCGCGTCACCTTCGAATTCGGCAGCCTGGGCGATTTCGCCCCCCTGCCCGCGCATCTGGAACGCGCCCGATGGGAGCAGGACCCACGCACCTACCGCACCCGCACCCTCTACGACACGGAGCCGACCAACCCCGGCCTGTGGAACGGACCCTTCCGCGTGGCGCAGGTGCAGCCCGGCAGCGCCATCACGCTGGAGCGCAACCCGCACTGGTCCGGCCCCGCGCCGCATTTCCGGCGCATCACCATCCGCACCGTGGAGAACACGCCGGCGCTGGAGGCCCAGCTTCTCGCCGGCCAGGTGGACATGATCGCGGGGGAGCTGGGCCTGCCGGTGGAACAGGCCAGCGCCCTGGCGCGCCGCACCGGCACGCGCTTCCGCGTGGAATACCGCCCCGGCCTGATCTACGAGCACATGGACCTGCGCATCGACCAGCCGCCGCTGGACGACCGCCGCGTGCGCCAGGCCCTGCTGCACGCGCTCGACCGCGAGCAGATCGTGGCGCGCCTGTTCGAGGGCCGGCAGACCGTGGCGCACACCAGCGTGAACCCGCTCGACTGGCCGCATGACGCGAATGTGCGCCGCTACCCCCACGACCCCGCCCGCGCCGCCGCCCTGCTGGAGGAGGCCGGTTGGACCATGGGCCCGGGCGGCATCCGCCGCAACGCGGCCGGGGAGCGCCTGTCCATCGAACTCATGACCACCGCCGGCAATCGTTCTCGGGAAGCCACGCAGCAGGTCATCCAGGCGCAGTGGCGCGCGGTGGGGGTGGAGGCGCGCATCCGCAACGAGCCGCCCCGCGTGCTGTTCGGCGAGACCCTCTCGCGCCGCCGCTTCACCGGCGCGGTGCTCTTCGCCTGGGTCTCCGCACCCGAGGGCGTGCCGCGCAGTTCGCTCCACAGCACCGAAATCCCGACCGCCGAGCGCAACTGGTCCGGCCAGAACTACCCCGGCTTCCGCAATGCCGAGATGGACGCGCTGCTCGAAGCCCTGCCGCAGGAGCTGGACCGGGAGCGCCGCCGCGCGCTGTGGCACCGGCTGCAGGCCATCTATGCGGAGGAGTTGCCCGCCCTGCCGCTGTGGTTCCGGCAGGACGCGCATGTCTGGCCGCAATGGCTGGCCGGCGTGCGGCCCACGGGGCACCTGAACCCCTCGACGCTCTGGGCGGAAGCCTGGGGCGTGCGGCCATGACGCGCCTCATCCTGTCGCGCCTCGCGCAGATCGCGGTGATGACCGTCATCCTCTCGCTCTGCGCCTTCCTGCTGATCGGGCTGATGCCGGGCGACCCGATCGAGATGGCCATCGCCGGCGACCCGCGCCTGACCAGTGAGGACGCGGCCCGGCTGCGTGCGCTGCATGGCCTCGATCAGCCCTTGATGGCGCGCTACCTCGCCTGGGCCGGCGCGGTGATGGAAGGGAATTTCGGCCATTCGCGCCTCTTCGCTCAGCCGGTGGCGCAGCTGTTGTGGCCCGCGCTGCTCTCCTCGCTGGAATTGCTGGCGCTGGCCATCGGCATCGCCATCACGCTGGGCGTGGGGCTGGGCGCGCTGGCGGCGGCGCGACCGCGGATGGCGCCACTCGTGCAGGGCGTGGCGCTGGTGGCGCAGGCCACGCCCTCCTTCTGGCTGGGCATCCTGCTGATCATCCTCTTCGCGGTGCAGTTGGGCTGGCTGCCAGCGGGCGGGGCCGATACCGGCTGGCGCTTCCTGGTGCTGCCGGTGGCGACGCTCGCTTTCGCCAACCTCGCGGCCTATGCGCGGCATTCGGCGGCCGCGCTGCGCGCCGCGCTGGACGAACCCCATATCCGCACCGCCCGGGCCAAAGGGGCTTCCGAAGCCCGCGTGCTGGCCCGCCACGCCCTGCCCAACGCCGCGGTGCCGCTGCTGACCATCGCGGCGCTGGATGCCGGCGCCATGGTCTCCGGCGCACTCATCACCGAGACGGTCTTCGCCCGCCCCGGCATGGGCAAACTCATCTATGACGCGGTGATGGGCAGCGACTTCAACCTGGCCCTGCTGGCCCTGCTGCTGGTGGCGGTGGTGACGATGCTGGCGACGCTGGGGGCAGACCTCGCGCAGCGCTGGCTCGATCCACGCATCGCATGATGCGCGACCGATTCACGCCTCCGGGCTGCGCCCTGCGGCGATCGGGCGCATGATGCGGGCGGGCCTCGCCCTGCTGACGGTGCTCGCGGTCGCGGCATTGGCCGCGCCGCTGGGCGGCTGGTGGCTCGGCCATGACGCCTTCGCGCCGGACCTGTTCAACCGCTTCGCCCCGCCCTCGGCCGAACATCCTCTGGGCACCGATGACCTTGGGCGCGACGTGCTGCTGCGGCTGCTGCATGGGGCGCGCGTCTCGCTGACAGTGGGGCTGGCGGCGGCGCTGGCGGCCACCACCATCGGCACCGTGGTGGGTCTGCTGGCCGCCTGGCGCGGGGGCTGGCTGGATGCGGTGCTGATGCGCCTGGCCGATGGCATCCTCGCCCTGCCCGCCTTGCCGCTACTGGTGATCCTGGCCGCGCTGGACCCTGCCATCATCGGCTTGCCGCGCGGCGAAGCCACGGCCGACATGGTCCGCATCGCGGGGCTACTGGCCGCCTTCGGCTGGGTGGGCGTGGCGCGGCTGGTGCGCGCCTCGGCGCTGTCGCTGCTGGCGCGGGACTTCGTGCGGGCGGCGCGCGCGCTGGGGGTTTCCGAACGCCGCGTGCTGCTGCGCCATGTCCTCCCGAGCCTCGCCGCCCCCATCGCCATCGCCACCGCGCTGGCCGTGGGCGGCGCGGTGCTGGCGGAAAGCGTTTTGAGCTTCCTGGGCCTGGGCATCGCGCCGCCCGCGCCGTCCTGGGGCAACATGCTGGCGAACGCGCAGGAGCTGGTGTTCCAGGCGCCGCTGGCCGCGCTCTGGCCCGGCCTCGCCATCATGCTGACGGTGCTGGCCTGCAACCTGCTGGCGGACGGGATCAGCCGGGCACGGCGGTAACGTCTGATCGCCTTCGGCAACTTTGCCGAAGGCGTGAATCAGCCGGTCAACGTGATAGCGTCTGATCGCCTTCGGCAACCTTGTCGAAGGCGTGAATCAGCCGCTCAAGGCGAGAGCTTGCCCACCCGCCGCTCGAAGCTCGCGCGCACGGCGGCCGCGTGGTCGCGCATCACCTCGCGCAGCGCGGCCAGGTCCGGCACAGTGTGGTGCACCAGCGTGGCCGCGGCCTCGCGCAGGGCATCCTCGATCGTGATCGGCAGGGTAGGGTCCTTCCAGCGCCCCACCGTCAGGCGCATCACGCCCAGCAGGGTGCGCCACAGGCGCTCGGCCTGGATCAGGGTGGCGGCCTCGCGCTCCTCCAGGTATCCGGCGCGGCCCAGCGCCGCCAGCACCTCGCGCGTTGTGCCGCGCAGCAGGCGGGGGCGTTCGGGGGCATGGGCCACGGTCAGCGCCTGGGCGATGAACTCCACCTCAACCAGCCCCCCAGGCATGGACTTGATGTCCCAGGGCCCATCGCCCGGGATGTCACGCAGCATCCGCGCGCGCATGTTCGCCGCATCGGCCAGGGCGGCGGCGGGGTCGCGTGGTTGGGTCAAAGCCGCGTCTCGCGCGGCCTGCACGGCCTTGCACAGCTCGGCCGGACCGGCCACGACACGGGCGCGGGTCAGCGCCATGCGTTCCCAGGTCCAGGCCTCCTCCGCGTGATAGCGCTGGAAGGCGGAAAGCCGCACCGCCACCGGGCCCTTGTTGCCCGAGGGGCGCAGCCGCATGTCCACCTCGAAGACCCGCCCCTCCTTCCCCGGCGAGGTCAGCGCCGCCACCACCTGGTGCGCGAGGCGGATGAAGTATTCCGAAGGGGCCAGCGCCTTGGCGCCACCCTCGCTGGCCTCTGCCTCGGGCGCGTGGTCATAGATCAGGATCAGGTCGAGGTCGCTCGCCGGCAGCATCTCGCGCCCGCCCAGCTTGCCCACGGCCAGCACCGCCATGCCCCCGCCGGCCACGCGCCCGAAGCGACGGGCGAAGTCGCGCTCCACGGCCGGCAGCAGGGCGGCGATGGCGGCATCGGCCACCTCGCTGCGCGCCAGCGCCGAAGCATCGGCGTCCATCCGCCCCTCGAGGCTGGCCGCATCTACCTCGAACATGCGTTCGGTCACCAGGCGGCGGGTGGCCTCCAGCACCTCCTCCAGGTCCCGCGCCTCGCGCACCAAGGCGGGCAGGGCGGCCAGCGGCTTCTCACCCGGCGCGGCGTGGCTGCCGGCCAGCAGCCCATCCAGCGCCGAGGGCCGCCGCGCCAGGTGGTCGGCCAATTGGGGCGCGGCACCGAGCAGCCCGGCCAGCCGCCCCATCAGCGGCGGATTGCGGTGCAGCAGCGAGAGGAACTGCACCCCCGCCGAAAGCCGCCCCAGCAATTCCCCGAAGCGGATCAGCGCCGCATCCGGCTCACGCTGGCGGGCAAAGGCGGCCAGCAGCGCGGGCATGATCTCGGTCAGCAATTCGCGGGCGCGCTCGGTGCGGGTGGCGCGCGGGCGGCCATGGTGCCAGGAGCGGATCATGGCGGCGATGGAGGACACCTCGCGGTAGCCCATGGCGCGGAGGTTCTCGAGCGTGGCCGGGTCGTCCTCCACGCCGGTGAAGACAAGGCTGCCGCCCTCGGTGGAGAGCGGCGGCGCGGCCTCGAACATGCGGCTGTAGTGCTGTTCCACCCGACGCTGGTGCGCGGTCAGCGCCGCGCCGAATGCCGCGCCGTCCGCGAAGCCCATGAAGCGGCCGATGCGGTCCAGCTCCTCCGGCGCCTCGGGCAGGCGGTGGGTCTGGCGGTCCTCCACCATCTGCAAGCGGTGCTCGGTGTTGCGCAGGAAGACATAGGCGTCCGCGAGGTCGGCCGCCGCGCGCCGGTCCATCTTGCCGGCGGCGGCGAGTGCGGCCAGCGCGCCCAGCGTGGTCTGGTCGCGCAGCGCCGGGTCGCGCCCGCCCCAGATCAATTGCAGCACCTGCACGCTGAACTCGATCTCGCGGATGCCACCCCGGCCGAGCTTCACGTCATGGCCCGCCACCGCGATCTCGCCGCCCGCGCCGCGGTCACCCTTGTGGACATGGATCTGCCGCTTGATGGAATGGATGTCCGCCACCGCCGCGAAATCCAGGTGGCGCCGCCAGATGAAGGGGCGCAGTTCGCGCAGGAAGGCTTCGGCGGGCGCGCGGTCCCCGGCCACGCAGCGCGCCTTGATCATGGCGGCGCGTTCCCAGTTCTGGCCCAGGCTCTCATAATAGCTGAGCGCGACGGGCACCGAGACACAGAGCGGCGTGGCGTCGGGGCGCAACCTCAGGTCGGTGCGGAAAACGTAGCCCTCGCCCGTGCGTTCCTCCATCAGGCGAACGAGGTCGCGCGCGATGCGGATGTAGGGCGCGGGCCCATGTTCCTCGTGGTAGGAAGGCGAATCCGGGTCGTGCAGCAGCAGGAGATCAACATCCGAGGAGTAGTTCAGCTCGCGCGCGCCGAGCTTGCCCATGCCCAGCACGATCAGGCCCGAGCCCTTCGTGACCTGCTTCTTGTCGCCCTTGCTGCGCGGCAGCCGGATCTGGCCGCGCCGCGCGCCATCCAGCAACAGGTGGGCGATGGCGAATTCGATGGTCTCGTCCGCCAGGTCGGACAGGGCGCCGGTCACGCGGTCCAGCGGCCATATGCCCATCAGGTCCGCGACACCGGCCACCAGGGCCCCCTGGCGCTTGGCCCGGCGCAGCAGGCTGGCCACCCCCTCGCGCGGGGAGGCGACATCGGCGTTGGAAAGCGGCTCCAGCACCGCCTGCATGGCGGCGTCCGCGCCACGGTCCAGCAGGCGGTGCAGCGTGGGCGCCTCACGGAAGGCCAGGTCCGAAAGGAAAGGGCTGTGCGCGCCCAGGACCTCCAGCACGGGGCCCGCCTCGGCACGGCCGCCCAACGCCTGCTGCGCGGCATCCCCCTCGGCCAGACGTGCGCGCAGCCGCGCGATTCCTTCGGGGTCGTGCAGGGGACGGTTCATGGGTGGGCAGGGGAACGCGCAGGGTGAAGCCTGGTCAAGCCCTTCGTTGGGGCCTCTCCCTCCTCCTGTTCCTGCCGCTGCTGGCAGGGCTGGCGCTGGGCGCGCTGGCCTGGCGGCTCTCCTCCGGCCCGTTGGAATCGGCCTTCCTCGCCCGGCAGATCGAGCGCGCGGCCAATGCCGAGGGGGGTGAGCTGCGCCTGTCCATCGGCCGCGCGGCCATCGCCTGGGAAGGTTTCCATGGCGGCTCGGCCCCCGTGGAGGTGCGCGTCTCCGGCGCCAGGCTGACCGATGCCGAGGGCGTGGTGGCCGGCGCGCTGCCCGATGCCGCCATCACCTTCGCCCTCGCCCCCCTGCTGCGCGGCACCCTCGCCCCCGCCACGGTGGACCTCGTCGCCCCCGCCCTCGGTCTGCGGCGGGAGCCGGATGGCCGGCTGGGCCTCGACCTGACGCCCCAGCCCGGCACGGAACCGGCGGCCGCGGACAGCACGCCCTCCGCCCTGCCCCAGCTCCTGGCCGATCTGATGCGGCCGCCGGAGGAACGCGCCGCCCACACCCTGCTGCGCCGCGTCCGCGTCCTGGGCGGGCGCGTGAGCCTGCGCGACGTGACACTCGGCGCCACTTTCCATTTGCGCGAGATCCACCTGACCCTGCTGCGCGGCGGCGAGGGCGGGCTGGAGGCCGATGGCGAGGCCATGCTGGAGACGGTCGGCGCGGATGGCGTCACGAAGCGCCTGCCCGTCCATGTCTCCGCCCAGGCCGAGGGCGAACCGACCCAGGTGCATCTGCGCCTCGACCTGCCCGTTCTGCGCCCACCCGAACTGGCCGCCGCCCTGCCCTTCCTCGCGCCACTCACCATGCTGGACGCGCCGGTGGCGGTGCAGGCGAGCCTTTCCATGGATGGCGAATGGCAGGTGCAGGGCCTGGGCGTCGCGCTGCAAGCGGCGGCAGGGGGAATGCTGCGGCCCGCGCCGGGGCTTGAGCTTCCTTTCGAGGACCTGGAAGCCGAGGCCTTCGCAACGCCCGACTCCCTCATCCTCGAACGCGCCATTCTCCGCCTGCCCGGCACCGCGGGCCAGCCGATCGAGGCCAGCGCGGAACTCCAGCGCCACCCGCCGGGCTGGGCGGGAAGGGCGCGGCTGACCCTCGGCGAGCTCGACATCACCGCCATCCCGCGCCTCTGGCCGGCCGAGCTCGCGCCCGAAGCGCGGGAGGCCGCGCGGCAGGCGCTGAACCATGGCGTGCTGCACGAGGCGGGGCTGCTGCTGGATGTGACCACCGCACCCGACCTGACGCGCTGGGCCGTGGTCGGCGGCCGCGCGGACCTGGTGCTGGCACAGGCCGAGGTCACGCCGCCAGGCCTCGGTGCCCTCCAGGTGACGGAGGCCGCGGTCAGCGCCTCGCTCGGCCCTGGCGCGGTCACGCTGGAGGCGCTGCACCTTCACCTCGCAGCACCCGGGGATGGCGGCGCGGCCACGCGCCTCGCGGCCACGGGTGCCGCGCGCCTGTCCGAAGGGCGCTGGGCCAGCGAGGTCACCCTCAACCTGAACGATGCCCGCTTCGCGGAACTGCCACGGCTCTGGCCCGCGGGCTTGGCCCCGGGCGCGCGCGACTGGATCACGACCAACATCACGGAAGGCACCGTCACCGAGGGGCGCTGGCGCATCGGCGTCTCGGCCAATGAATCCCTGGGGGAGGCGCGGCTGGAGGCGCTGGATGGCGAGGCGGCCGTGGAAGGCGCCACCATCCACTATCTGCGCCCCATGCCCCCCGTCGCGGGCGTCTCAGGCCGCGCGCGCTTCGCGCGGGATGGCGTGGTGGTCGAGACACGCGGGGGGGCGCTGGCTGCCGAGGCGGGCGGCGTCCAGGCGGCCGAGGGCACGCTGCGCTTCGCCTTCGCGCCACCCGGGCAGCCGGACACGGCCGAGATGTCCTTCAACCTCTCCGGGCCTCTCACGGGGTTGGTCACGGTGCTGCGCCACCCGCGCCTGGCCCTGTTCGACCGCCGGCCCTTTCCGCTGGACGTGCGGGCAGGACAGTTCAGCGGGCGGCTGCAACTGGACTTCCCGCTGCTGGCGGACCTCCGCACCGAGCAGATCCGGCTGCGCGCCGAAGCCCGGCTGACCCAGGGGCGCGTCGCCTCGCTGCTGCTGGGGCGGGACCTGGAGGGCGCCACCGCGGAACTCACCACCGACATGCAGGGGCTGCGCGGCAGCGGCAATGGCACGCTGGCCGGCGTGGCGGTGCGCTTCGGCGTGGAACTGGACTATCGCGCCGGGCCGGCCACGCAGGTGGTCTCGCGCGAGACGCTGACGGCCCGGCCCACGGCGGCGCAACTGGCGGCGCTGGGCCTCGACGCGGGCGCGCTGCTGCGCGGGCCCGTGGCCATCGAGGCGCGGGGCGAACGCCGGCGCAACGGCCAGGCGAGCTACGCGCTGACCGGCAACCTGCGCGACGCGGTGCTGGCCTTCCCGCCGCTGGGCTGGGAGAAACCCGAGGGCAGCCCCGGCCAGGCCGAGGCGACCCTGCGCCTCAACAATGACCAGCTCACCAGCATCGAGGGCATCCGGATCGAGGCGCTGGAGCTCGCGCTGCGCGCCCGCGCCGTGGCCCGCGCCAACCGCATCGAGCGGGTGGAGCTGCAGGAGACGGTGTTCGGCGCCTCCCGCCTGGTGGGCGATGCGCGGGCCGGGGCACGGCCCGGCGACCCCTGGAACATCACGCTGCGCGGGCCGTTGCTTGACCTGCGCTCCGTGCTGGGCTCGCCGTCACCGGCGGCTGAGCGCGCAAGCGGCACCGAGGCGCGACAGCCGCCGGTGAACCTGGACCTGCGCTTCGACCAGGTGCTGGTCGGCCCACAACGCGAAATCTTCGCCATGCAGGCCACCGGCCGTATGGACGCGGCCGGCGTGCTTCGCCAGGCCACGCTGCGCGGCCGCACCGCCCGCGGCGGCGGGGCCTTCGAAGCGGCACTGACGCCCGGGCGCGGCAATGTCCGCCAGGTGCGGGCGGTGGCGGAAGATGGCGGCGCGGTGCTGCGCGCGCTGGGCATCACCACCTCCATCCGGGGCGGTCGGCTGGCGCTCACAGGGCAGTACACCGAGACACGGCCCGGCGCGCCCCTCTCCGGCACGGCCGAACTCGACAATTTCGTGGTGCGCGACGCCCCGGCGCTGGGCAAGCTGCTGCAGGCCATGACGCTGTTCGGGGTGCTGGAGGCCATGCAGGGAGGCAACGGCCTCGTCTTCACGCGCGCCGTGGTGCCCTTCGTGCTGGAGCCGGACGTGCTGCGGGTGAACGAGGCGCGGGCCTTCTCGGCCTCGCTCGGCCTCACGGCGCAGGGACGGCTGCTGCGCGAACGCGCGGTGCTGGACATGGAGGGCACCATCGTCCCCGCCTATGTGTTCAACACGCTGCTGGGCAACCTGCCCCTGGTCGGCCGCCTGTTCAGCCCCGAGCGGGGCGGCGGGGTCTTCGCCGCCACCTTCCGCGCCCAGGGCCCGCCGGAGGACCCCAGCATCACGGTGAACCCGCTGGCCGCGCTGACGCCGGGCTTCCTGCGCGGCCTGTTCGACCTGGGCGGCGAGCCGGAGGCGCCCGCCCGACGTTAAGCGCCGATTCAGAGACAGGGGGGCAGTTTGCACGGAAATCACTACGAGGTTTTCGCTATGAGCAAATTGCTCGGCTCCGTCCGCACACCCATCCTGGGGGTCAGTCTCGTTCTGGCCATCCTCGCGCTGATCCCGGCCACATCCTCCTTGCGTTCCTCCTGGACCGCCTGGGAGGAGTACCGGGCGGCCAGCGAGATGAACAAGGCCGCCGCGCGCCTGAACGAGGGCCTGTTCGAGCTGCTGCTGGAACGCGCCCAGAGCAATTCGGCGCTGGCCGCCGCGGCCCCCGCCGGCGAGGCGGCGCGTGGCGTGATCGCGCGGCACCGCGGCGTGTTCCAGGCCAAGCTGGCGGAGGCGCTGGTCCATCTGCGCGAGGCCCGGCTGCCCGAGACCGTCCGCATGATGCAGGAGCTGGAGAGCATGGCCGCCCCGCTGGAGGCCCTGCGCCGCCGCGCGGACGCGCAGATGGCGCTCGCCGCCGAGGCGCGCGACGCCGAGTTCGCGCGCGGCGGGCTGCACCGGGAAATCTCGCGCTTCGTGGCGGCGCAGCAGGGCATCTGGTCCTCGCTGCTCGCCGCCGCCGGCGAACATGACCCGCTGATCGCGCGGCTGAACATGCTGAAGCAGGCCAGCTGGCTGGCCCGTGACGCCTCGGGGCAGGAACGCAGCACGGTGGCCGGCGCCATCGCCGCGAACCGGGGCCTGACGCCGCAGAACGCGACCACCGTCGCGCAATCGCGCTCGGCGGTGGATGCCGCCTGGCGCCTGCTGGAGGCCGAGCCCGAAACGCGCTCCAACCCGCGCCTCGCTGCCGCGGTGGGGGCGGCAAGGGCCGGATATTTCAACGAATTCCGGGCACTGAGCACGGCGCAGGCCGAACCCTCGGCCGATCGCATGGCAGCCCCGGCCTTCATCGAGCGCACGACGCCGCAGATCGGCACCCTGCTGCTGGTGCGCGACGCCGCCAGCGAGGTCACGCAGGAACGTGCGGATACGCTGATCGCGCAGGCGCGCGCCAGCGCCATTGCCGCCATGGCCGTCTTGGGTGGCACCTTGCTGTTCCTCGCCGTCGCGGTCTGGGTGGTGCTGCGCCGCGTGCTGGCGCCGCTTGCCAGCCTGCAATCCGCCACCGCCCGCCTGGCTGCCGGTGAATATGACGCCCCCGTGCCTGCCACCGACCGCACGGATGAGTATGGCGCCCTCGCCCGGGGCCTGGATGGGCTGCGCCAGGAAGCCCTGCGCGCCCGCAGCCTGGAGGAGGCTGCGGCCGCCCAGCGCACCGCCGCCGCCGAGGAGGCCCGCCGGGCCCGTGCCTCGGTGGCCCAGCAGATCGAGACGGCGCTGGGCGCCGCGCTCGACACCATGGCGGACCGCGTGGAGGTGCTGCGCGGCGCTACGGCGGAGCTGCGCGCCGGGGCGGGCCAGACCGCGCGCCTCGCCGATGCGGTGAACCAGGACGCCGACCAGGCCAGCCGCAATGTGCAAACCGTGGCCGCCGCGGCCGAGGAGCTCTCCGCCTCGGTCAGCGAGATCACGCGCCAGGTGGCCGAGGCCGCCCGCGTGGCCGGCCGCGCCATGGAGGAGACGCGCGCCACCGACGCCACCATGGCGGCCCTGACGGAAGCCGCCACCAAGATCGGCGAGGTGGTGCGCCTCATCAGCGACATCGCGGGGCAGACGAACCTTTTGGCGCTGAACGCGACCATCGAGGCGGCGCGCGCCGGCGAGGCCGGCAAGGGCTTCGCCGTGGTGGCGAGCGAGGTGAAGAGCCTGGCCGCCCAGACCGGCCGCGCCACCGGCGATATCGCGGCGCAGATCAGCGCCATCCAGGGTGCTGCGGAAGGGGCGGTGCGCTCCATCCAGGGCATCGGCGCGGTGGTGGCCGAGATCAACGAGGTCGCCAACGCCATCGCCGCCGCGGTGGAGGAACAGGGGGCCGCCACGCGGGAGATCGCCCGCAACGTGGCCGAGGCCGCCAACGGCACCGACCGCGTGGCCGCCCGCATGGACGAGGTGGGCCAGGGCGCCCAGGCCGCCGAGGGCGCGCTGACCAGCCTGGCCGCCACCACCGACGACATCGCCCAGCAGGGCGAGGGGCTGCGGGGCGAGTTGAGCACCCTGCTGACCCAGATGCGCGCCGCCTGAGGCGAAGTGGGCGCGGGCGGCAGCAACCGCCCCGCCTTGGCGGCGGCTGCGCGGCTTCGGTGATTCCACCGAAGCCGATCAGGGGCTAGTTTCGCCCCATGAACGCCATCAGCCTGTTCGGCCAGTCCGTCCGTCGCGTCGAGGATGCGCGCTTCCTCAAGGGCGAGGGGCGCTATGTGGATGACCTGGCGCAGCCAGGCGCGCTGCACGCCATCTTCCTGCGCAGCCCGCACGCCCATGCGTGGCTGGTGGCGCTGGACGTGGCGGCGGCACGTGCCGCCCCTGGCGTGCGGCTGGTGCTGACGGGCGCCATGCTGGCGAAGGCGGGTATCGGCGGCCTGCCCTGCTCCTCGGTGCTGGCGGCCGAAAGTCCGCTGGTGAAGCCGGAACACCCGCCGCTCGCGCTGGACCGTGTGCGCCATGTGGGCGAGGCGGTGGCCTGCGTGGTGGCCGAGACGGCGCACCAGGCCGAGGATGCGGCCGAACTCATCCTCGCGGAATACGACATGCTGCCCGTGGTCACGGACCACGACGCGGCGCTGGCGCCGGGCGCGCCCAACCTGCACGAAGAGGCGCCGGGCAACCTGGCCTTCCTCTGGCACAAGGGCGATCGCGCGGCGGTGGAGGCGGCCTTCGCGCGGGCGGCGCATGTGGTCGAGGCTGAGATTCCCAACCAGCGCGTCACCTGCGCGCCCATCGAACCGCGCGCGGCCATGGCGGTGCCGGAGGCGTCGCGGCTCAGCCTGATCGTGAACGGGCAGAACGTGCACTCCATGCGCAACCAGCTCTGCGCCGCCATGAAGCTGCCGCCCGAGGCGTTGCACCTGGTCGTGCCCGATGTGGGGGGCGGCTTCGGCGTGAAGAATGTGGCCTTCCCCGAGCATGTGTGCCTGCTGCACGCCGCACGCGAGCTGGGTGCGCCGGTGCGCTGGACGGCGCGTATAGGCGAGGATTACGGGGCCTCGGCCCATGGGCGCGGGCTGCATGGGCGCGGGCGGCTGGCGCTGGATGCGGAGGGGCGGTTCCTCGCGCTGGATTTCGTGGGCGTGGCGGAAATGGGGGCCTATCTCTCGGCCAACGGCCCGCATTGCCCCACCAATGCGGCCGCCACCGCCATGGGCGGCGTCTATGCCATTCCCGCTATCCACATGACGGTGCGCGGCGCCTTCACCAACACCGCGCCCATGGAGGCCTATCGCGGCGCGGGCAAGCCCGAGGCCAACTACATCATCGAGACGCTGATCGAGCACGCGGCGCGCGCCACGGGCCAGGACGCGGCCGAACTTCGGGCGCGCAACATGATCGGTGAATTTCCCTATCGCTCCGCGTTGGGCATGGAACTGCGCGACGGCAACTTCGCCGCGCGCCTTGACGAATGCGCCGAACTGGCCGACCGCGCGGGCTTCCCCGCCCGCCGCGCGGCCAGCGAAGCACGGGGCAGGCGGCGCGGCTTCGGGCTCACGGCCTTCCTGGAAACCGCGCGCGGCGCCTTCGGGGAATGGGCGAAGCTGACGGTGGACGCGGAGGGCGAGGTCACGCTCGCCATCGGCACCCAGTCCAACGGGCAGGGGCATGAAACGAGCTTCCCGCAATATGTGGCCCAGCAGCTCGACCTGCCGATGGAGCGCATCCGCTACGTCCAGGCCGATACCGACCTCGTGGCCTTCGGCAACGGGCATGGCGGCGCGCGCAGCCTGCACATGGGCGGCGAGGCCATGCGCCTGGCCGCGCACAACCTGCTGGCCGAGGCGCGCAGCCGCGCCGCACGCCTGCTGCAGACCGCACCGGACACGCTGCACTATGCCGGCGGCCGCTTCGCCCTGGCCGACGGGCAGAGTGTGACGCTCGCCGAACTCGCCGCCGAGGAACCGCCGCTGGAGGGCGAGGCGCGCCATGCGCTGGACCTCTGCACCTTCCCCAACGGCGCCCACGCCGCCGAGGTGGAGGTGGACCCGGAGACGGGCGAATGCACCCTCTGCGCCTACACCGCCGTGGATGATTACGGCCGTCTGCTGAACCCGATGCTGGCGCTGGGCCAGGTGCAGGGCGGCGTGGTGCAGGGCATCGGCCAGGCGCTGCTGGAGGCCATCCGCTATGACGCGGAGAGCGGCCAGCTCCTGACGGCGGGGCTGATGGACTACTGCCTGCCCCGCGCCTCGGACCTACCGGCGCTGGACATCACGCTGCGCGAGGATGCGCCGACGAAAGCCAACGGGCTGGGCGTGAAGGGCACCGGCCAGGCGGGCTGCATCGCCGCCCCCCAGGCCATCATGGCCGCCATCCGTGACGCGGTGGGCGCCGAGGTCACCATGCCGGCCACGCCGGAGAAGCTCTGGGCCGCGCTGCACGGCCGATGACCACCCCCCTCCTGGACGCCACGGGCATCGTGAAGCGCTTCGGCGCGCTGTTGGCCAATGACCATGTGGACCTGCGCGTCATGCCCGGCGAGGCGCATGCGCTGCTGGGCGAGAATGGCGCGGGCAAGTCCACGCTGGTGAAGATGCTCTATGGGCTGTTGCAGCCGGAAGCCGGGCACATCGCCTGGGAAGGCCGCGCGGTCCATCTGCGCGAACCGCGCGCCGCGCGGCGCTTGGGCATCGGCATGGTGTTCCAGCACTTCTCGCTGTTCGACAACCTGACCGTGGCGGAAAACGTGGCGCTGGCGCTGGACGCCGCCGAGCCCGTGCCGCGCATCGCCGCCCGTCTCGGGGAGCTCTCCCGCGCCTATGGGCTGCCGCTGGAACCCGCGCGCGAGGTGTGGCGGCTTTCGGTGGGCGAACGCCAGCGCATCGAGATCGTGCGCTGCCTCATGCAGGACCCGCGCCTGCTGATCCTGGACGAACCGACCTCGGTGCTGACCCCGCAGGAGGCGGAGGGCCTCTTCGCGACCCTTGACCGCATCCGTGCCGAGGGGCGGGCCGTGCTCTACATCTCCCACAAGCTGGAGGAGGTGCGGCGGCTGTGCGAGGCCGCCACCATCCTGCGCCATGGCCGGGTGGTGGCGCGCACCGACCCGCGCGCCGAAACCGCGGCCAGCCTCGCGCGGATGATGGTGGGGGGCGAGGTGGCCGCGCTGCGCCACGCCGCGGCCCCGCCCGAGGGGCCGGTGCGGCTGTCCGTGCGCGGCCTGTCCGTGGCGCCGGATGACCCGCATGGGGTGGGGCTGCGCGAGGTTTCGCTCGACCTGCGAAAGGGAGAAGTGCTGGGCATCGCGGGCGTCGCCGGCAATGGGCAGGAGGCGCTGTTCGCGGCCCTCTCGGGCGAGGTGCTGGCACCGCGCGCCGAACAGATCCTCCTCGACGGCGAGGCGGTGGGCCGCGCCGACATCAATGCCCGCCGCCGCAGGGGCGCCGCCTTCGTGCCGGAGGAACGGCTGGGCCATGCCGCGGCGCCACGCCTGACATTGTCCGACAACGCACTGGTCTCCGGCCATGCGGCCAGCGGCATGGTGCGCCATGGGTTGCTGGACCGCGGGCGCATGCTGGGCTGGGTGGATGCGGTGACGCGCGCCTTCGACGTGCGGAAAAGCCCGCGTGACCCGGAGGCGCGGGCGCTGTCGGGCGGCAATCTCCAGAAATTCGTGGTGGGTCGGGAGGTGCTGCGAAAGCCCGGCCTGCTGGTGGTTTCACAACCGACCTGGGGCGTGGATGCGGGGGCGGCCAGCCTCATCCGCCAGGCGCTGCTGGACCTGGCGCGGGAGGGTTCGGCCGTGCTGGTCATCAGCCAGGACCTCGACGAATTGCTGGAGATGGCGGACCGCATCGCGGTGCTGTTCCACGGCACGCTTTCCCCCGCCGAGCCCGTGGCGGGGCTGACGCGCGAAGCCATCGGCCTGCGGATGGGAGGTGCGGCATGAGGCGCCTTGTCCTGGAACGCCGGGCGGAGACGCCCTGGGCGCTGACGCTCGCCTCGCCGCTGCTGGCGGTGGCGCTGACGCTGGTCTCGGCCGTGCTGGTCTTCCTGGCCATGGGACGCGACCCGCTGGAGGCGCTGTTCGTCTATTTCGTGATGCCCGTCTCCGACCTCTGGGGCTTGCAGGAGGTGGCGGTGAAGGCCACGCCGCTGGTGTTGATCGCGGTGGGACTGGCGCTCTGCTACCGCTCGAACAACTGGAATATCGGCGCGGAGGGGCAGTTCCTCATGGGCGCCATGGCGGGCGGGTGGCTGGCCGTCTCCACCCATGGCCTGGGGGCCGGCGCCTGGGTGCTGCCGGCCATGTTGGTGATGGGTGCGCTGGGCGGCGCGCTGTTCGCGCTGATTCCGGCCCTGCTCAAGACGCGCTTCGGCGCCAACGAAATCCTGACGAGCCTGATGCTGGTCTATGTGGCGGAGCTTCTGCTCGACTGGCTGGTGCGCGGCCCCTGGCGTGACCCTCAGGGCTTCAACATGCCCCAGACCGTGGTCTTCGCGCCCGAGGCCACCATCCCGCTGCTGATGGAGGGCGGGCGGCTGAACCTCGGCACGCCCATCATGCTGCTGGTGGCGGTGCTGGCGGCGCTGCTGGTGGCGCGCACGCTGAAGGGTTTCGAGATCACGCTGGTGGGCGAGGCGCCGCGCGCGGCGCGCTTCGCGGGCTTCGACGCGAAGCGCCTGACCTGGACGGTCTTCGCCATCGCGGGCGGCCTCGCGGGGCTGGCGGGCGTGCTGGAGGCGGCGGGCACGGTCAGGATGCTGCAACCGGGGCTTTCGCCGGGCTATGGCTTCACCGCCATCATCGTGGCCTTCCTGGGAAGGCTGAACCCGGTGGGCTGCCTGGTGGCGGGCGTGTTCCTGGCCATCACCTTCATCGGCGGCGAGAACGCGCAGATCATGATGCAGATGCCGCTCGACGTGACGCGCGTCTTCCAGGGCCTGCTGCTGTTCTATGTTCTGGGCTGCGACACGCTGCTGCTCTATCGCGTGCGCTGGGTGCGGGAGCAGGCGGCATGACCCTTTTCGAAGCCATCCTCCTGACCGTCATCACCGCCTCCACGCCCCTGCTCATCGCCGCCATCGGCGAACTGGTGGTGGAACGCTCGGGCGTGCTGAACCTGGGCGTCGAGGGCATGATGATCATGGGCGCGGCCGTGGGCATCGCGGCGGCCATCACCACGGGATCGAGCGCCTTCGGCGTGCTGGCGGCGGTGCTGGCGGGCATGGCCATGGCGGCGCTGTTCGCGGCCCTCACGCTCGGCCTCGCCACCAACCAGGTGGCGGCGGGGCTGGCGCTGGCCATCTTCGGGCTGGGCCTTTCGGGCGTGGTGGGGGCACCCTTCGTGGGGGTGCAGCGCGAGGGGATCGGGGCCATCGAGATCCCCTATCTGTCGGACATCCCCTTCCTCGGCCCCGTGCTCTTCGCGCAGGACCCCTTCGTCTATGCCGCCTTCGCGCTGGTGGCCGGCGTCTCCTGGTTCCTGTTCCGCACCCGGGCGGGCTTGGTGCTGCGCGCCTGCGGCGAGAACCATGCCTCGGCCCATGCGCTGGGCCACCATGTGCTGCGGGTGCGCTTCCTGGCCGTGCTGTTCGGCGGCGCATGCGCGGGGCTGGCGGGGGCCTATCTCTCGCTGGTCTATACGCCCTTCTGGACCTCGGGCATGACGGCGGGCCGCGGCTGGATCGCGCTGGCCATCGTGGTCTTCGCCTCCTGGCTGCCCTGGCGCGCGGCGGTGGGGGCCTATCTGTTCGGGGGCGCCACCATCCTGCAACTCCACGCGCAATCGGCCGGGGTGCCATTGCCCACGCAGTTGCTGGCGGCCATGCCCTACCTGGTTACCATCCTGGTGCTGGTGCTGGTCATGCGGCTGCGCGGCGGTGGGGCCGGGCCGGCCGCCCTGGGCCAGCCCTTCGTGCCCGATCGTTGATGACAGGGACGTCACGAATGTGTAGTGGCGCCGGCGAAGGAGACCCTCGCCCCATGACCCTGTCCCGCCGCAACATCCTGCTTGGCGGTGGCGCGCTCGCCGCTGCCGCCGCCTCCCCCGCCGCCGCCCAGGCCCCGCTGAACGTGGGCTTCATCCTGATCGGCCCGGTGGGCGATTTCGGCTGGTCCACCATGCACGACCAGGGCCGCCGCCGCATGCTGGAGGTGCTGGGCGACCGCGTCCGCGCCACCCAGGTCGAGGCCGTGGCCCCGCCCGATTTCGACCGCGTGGCGACGCAGCTGGTCCGCACCGGCTCGCGCCTCATCTTCACGACCAGCTTCTCCTATTTCCAGGCGACGCAGCGGGTGGCCGCGCAGAACCCCAATGTCTTCTGGGAGAGTGCGACGGGCACCGCCACCGCCCGCAACCTCGCCATCTACAATGCCCGTTTCTATGAGGGCCGCTACGTCCAGGGCGTGATCGCGGCGCGCAAGTCGCGCAGCAAGACCATCGGTTACGTCGCCTCCTTCCCGGTGCCGGAAGTGATCCACGCCATCAACACCGTCATGCGCGGCGCCTGGTCCGTGGACCCGCAGATGCGCATCCGCGTGGTCTGGGCCGGCGCCTGGTTCAACCCGGGCCGCGAGGCCGATGCCGCCCGCGCCCTCATTGACCAGGGCTGCGACGTGATCTGCCAGCACACCGACAGCCCCGCGCCGCTGCAACTGGCGGAACAGCGCGGCAATGTCTTCGGCTTCGGCCAGGCGTCCGACATGACGCGCTTCGCCCCCCGCGCGCACCTCACCAGCAGCGTGAACAACTGGGGCGACTACTACGTGACGCGCGCTCGCGCGGTGCTGGACGGCAACTGGCAGCCCAGCGACACCTGGGGCGGGCTGAACTCCGGCATGTTCCGCCTGGCGCCCTTCACCAACATGACGCCCGAGGAAGCGAGCGAGGCCGAGCGCGTCCGCGACGCGCTGGCCGCCGGCACGCTGCACCCCTTCGAGGGGCCGATCACGCGGCAGGACGGCACGCTGGTGATCCCCGCCGGTCAGCGCCTGACCGATGACCAGATCCGCGCGCAGAACTACTTCTACCAGGGCATCGAGGTGCAGATGCCCTGAGCGGGGCCTATTCCCGCACGAAGTCCAGGTCCGCCCCCAGGCCCAGCTTGCCCAACCCCTTCGCGATGCCGAAGCGGTGGCGCATCCAGGCCGACGGCGGGCCTCGGCGCTTCAGCAGATACAGCGGCGCATGCACCGCCAACTGCGCCGCGCCGATGCCCCAGGCCATGGCCCAGGCGGCCCATTTCCGGTCACTGACCGCCGCGCGGAACAGCGCCGAATGCCGCGCGCTGCGGGCCAGGCGCGCGCGCATGTAGTCGGGCGTCAGTCGGCCGCGCTGGTTCACCTCCACGACCCGCGCCTCGGGCGTCCAGATGAAGTGGCGCCCCTGCTTGGCCAGCGTGAAGAACAGCAGCGTGTCCTCGCCGCCCGCCCGGCCCAGCGTTTCGTTGAACGGGGTTTCGCCCACCAGGCAGGTGGCGCGGCGCAGCATGGAATTGCCGGTGCCCACGCCCCGCCCGCCGGCATGCCACCAGTCCAGCGGGTTCAGCCGCGTGCCGGCGGGCAGGGCCAGGTCGGTGCGGAAATAGTCGCCCGCCGGGTCCCAGTCCGGCGCCGCGCCGCCTTCGAACACCGGGAATTTCGGGCCGAAGCTGGCATCGGCGCCGGTGCGCTCCAGCGCGGCCAGGTGCGCGGCGAGGCAGCCTTCCTCCGGCGCCTCGTCATCATCCACGAAGGCGATGAACGCGCCGCGCGCCGCCGCCACCCCCCGGTTGCGCGCGGCGGCGATGTTGCGGTGGGGCGCGGCGACGACATGGCGGAAGGGGACGGGTGCGGCGAAGCCCTCCACCAGCGGGCGGGCCAGGGCATCCGGATGGTTGTCCGCCACCACCACCTCCCATGCCACGCCATCCGGAAGGCGCTGCGGGGCCAGGGCGTGCAGCGTGCGCGCCAGCAGGTCCATGCGGTCATGGCAGGGGACGACGACGCTCAGGCGCGGTGCGGACATGGCGCGCAGGATGTGGGGGCGCGCCCCGCGCGGCAAGCGGCGGTGGCCCCGCGCCGCGCCGGACTGTAGAGGGGATGGGTGCAACCCACGGTCCTTCCTTCCCCATGCCCGCCCTGCCGCGCTTCCTGACGGGTCCGCGCGGGCGCACCCTGGCCGGCATCGCGGACCAGGCGGTGATCAGCCTTGCCAATTTCGCGGTGGCGCTAGCCGTGCTGCGCCTCGGCACCAAGGAGGAATTCGGCCTCTACGCGCTGGGCTACATGGCGGTGGTGGTGGCCAACAGCTTCGCCGGCGGCATGTTCGGCAGCCAGTTCATCGTGGCCCAGCACGGGCGGCCCGAGGCCGCGCGCCCCGCCTTCGCCGCCGCCCTGCTGCTGGCGCAGGCGGGCGGCGTCTCGCTCGCCTGCCTGCTGGCGCTGGGCGCGCTGGTGGCGGCGGGCTGGGCCACGCCCTTCGTGGCGGTGACGCTGCTCGTCATCCCGGCGGCCGTCGCGCAGGATTTCCTGCGGGTCCATCGCCTGGCGCTGCTGCGGCCGCAGGCGGCGCTGGCGCTGGACGGGCTGAACGCGGTGCTCTGGGCCGGCTTCGCCCTGGCCGGCCTCGCTCTGGGGCTGGCGGTGCCCGTCGCGGCGCTGGCGGGCCATGGCGCGGCCTGCGCGGTGACGGCAGTGGTCGCGGCCATCACGGCAAGGCTGCCGCTGCGGCAGGGGCTGCGCGGCATGGGCGATGGTCTGCGGACGGTATGGGACCAGGGCCGCTGGTCGGTCGGCGGGGTCGCGGTGACGCTGGCGCAGAACCAAGCGCATTTTTACATCCTGGGCCTGCTGGCCGGGCTGGCCGCGGTGGCCGAGGTCAATGCCGCGCGCATGCTGCTGACGCCCGCCGCGCTGCTGCTGGTGGGTGTGAACCGCACCCTCATCCCCGGTTTCGCGCAGCTTCGCGCGGCGGGCGAGGCGCATCGCATCCGCCGCCAGGCCATCATCGCCACCCTCGCATTGCTGGGCGCGGTGCTGGCCTATGCCCTGCTGCTCGGGGGCGCGTGGGACATGATCAGCCTGCACCTGCTCCAGGGGCGCTATGACGGGATCGGGCCGCTGGTCGCGCTCTGGACGCTGGTGATCGGCCTGCAGGCGGTGACGGAGATCGCCGCGGGGCAGTTGCAGGCGGCCTCGCGCTTCCGGGAGCTGGCGCTGCGCATCGGCATCGTCGCGGGGCCGGTCGTGGTGGCACTGGTGCCCATGATCCTGTGGCTGGGCGGGCCGGGCAGCCTGGTGGTGCTGGCGGCGGGCCAGGCGGCGCTGGGCGCGCTGCTGTGGCGCGAGGTGGCGCGCGAAACCTCCCCCCCGCGGCCAAGCTGCGCTACCACGGGGGCCTGATGTCGCTCGCGGTCTCCGCCCCCGTCGCCCGCCCCCGCGCCGCTGCCCCGCTGGAGGCGGAGCGCGCGGATGTGCTGGCGCTGCGCCGCCTCACGCCCGCGCAGCTGCTGGTCACGCTCTGGCTGCGGCGCTGGGTGCTGCTGCTGGCCCTGGCGCTGCCCATCGGGGTGGGCATGGCGCTGGCCCTGACGCGCCAGCCGGTCTTCGAGGCCGAGACCAGCATGCTCATCCAGGTGACGCGCGAGAGCGTGGGCGCGGCCGACCTCTCCGGCCTCGGCCCCACGGTGCAGACGGTGGAGCAATTGCGCGTCGTACGCTCCGAGATGGAGATCGCCACCAGCCGCCCCGTGGCCCGCCGCGCGGTGGAACGCCTCGGGCCGGCCGCGATCGCCCCCGGCCTGGCCGACCCCCGCCCCTGGGAGCGGGCGTTGACGCCGGAGGAACAGGTCGAGGCGGCCACCACCATCCTCGGCCGCGCGCTGCGCGCGGACACCGAGCCCTCCACCAATATCCTGCGCCTCCGCTACCGCGCGACCGATCGCGCGCAGGCCACGCTGGTGCTGGAGGCGGTGCTGGAGGCCTATCTGCGCCAGCGCGCGGAAACCGGGCATGAGGGCGGCGCGCAGCTTCTCACCTCCGACCTGGCGCGCCAGCGCGAAGAGCTGCGCGGGATCGAGCGCGAGATCCAGGAGGCCCAGTCCCGCTTCGGCGTGATGGAGCTGGGGCAGGACATCGCACTGGCCAATGCGCGGCTCGATGCGCTGCTGGTGCGCGAGAACACCCTGCGGGAGCAACGGGCGGCGGCGGCGGCGCAGTTGGCCTCCGCGCAGGAACAGCTGGCGGCGGAGCCCGAGCGCGTCTTCGCCGGCAGCGAGGCCACCAACCTCGCCCCCAATGACGAGGCGCGGAACACCCTCGCCCGGCTGTTGCAGGAACGCCGGCACATCGCCACCCACTACGCCCCCGGCGCGCCGGAGCTGCGGGAGCTGGACCAACGCATCGCCAATGTCCGGCAGACGCTGGAGCGCAACGAGCGCGCGGCCTTCGCCACCCGCCGCGAGATCCGCAACCCCAACCGGGATGCGCTGGAAGCGCGCGTCATCGCCGCGCGCATCGAACTCGACAGCCTGACGCGCCAGCTGGAGGAGGTACGCGTGCAGCGCGGCGAGGCCGAGGCGCGCGCCACCACGCTGCGCGGCGCCGATGCGGTTCTGCGCGACCTGTTCCGCCGGCGCGACGGGCTGGACGGCATCACCCGCAGCCTGGCCGCGCGCGAGGCGGGCGTGCGGCTGGAGGAAAGCGCGCGGCGCGGGGGCGCCGCCGCCGTGCAGCTGGTGCAGCCGCCCACCGCGCCCTTCGAGGGCCGCAGCGGGCGCCTGCTCTTCGCCGCCGCCGGGCTGGTGGCGGGCTTTACGCTCGCCGGTGCCGGCCTCGTGCTGCTGACCCTGCTGCGCGCCACGCCCGCCACCCCGGGCGAGGCGACAACCAACCTGCGCCTGCCCGTGCTGGCCAGCTTCGCGCGGCCGGATGAGGAGGCGCCGCTGGCCGAGCTGGCCGCCCTGCTGCTGGACCAGCTGGGGCCCCGGCCCGTGCTGCACCTGGCGGGCGAGGGGGATGACGCGCGCGGCCTGCTGGCCCGGGCGCTGGCCGAGGAACTCGCCCAGCGCCGCGGGCGCACGGTGCTGCTGCTGGACCTGCAGACCGATGGCGCCGCGCATCTGCGCGCCCTGGGCGGCACGCCCGAGGCGGTGGAGCGCGTCGAGGGCCATGTCCTGGCCTTCCCCACCGCGCATGAGCGCCTCTGGGTGGCCTATGAATCCCAGCACAGCCAGTTGACCGACCCGCGCGCCGGCGAGGCCGAGGCGGCGCGCATGCTGGCCCTGCTGAAGCGCGAATTCGATGCGATCCTGGTGGTGGGCGCGGATGGCCCAGGCTATGCCGCGCGCCGGCTGGCCGGGCTGATGGACGCGAACCTGCTGGTGGTGCGGGGCGAGGTGACGACGCTGCGCGCCGCCCGCGCCCGGCGCGACGAAATCCTGGCGGCGGGCGGGGCGCTGCCCGGCATCGCCTTCACCGGCCGGCGGCGGGTGCTGCCGGGGCCGCTCGCGGCGCTGGCGACCTAAAGCTCCGCCGCCCGCGCCTCCAAGGCGGCGAAGATCGCCTCCCGCGCCGGCGCGTCCAGCCCTTCGGTGGATTGCACATCGGCGCCCAGGTGGTGCGGCTCCAGCGCCGCCACGAAGCGCGCCACGCCCTCCGGCGAGTGCACGTCATGCCCCCAGGAGCTGTGGCAGAGCGAGCGCGCGGAGGGCGCGTGCGGCATCGGGCACAGGCCCGACCGCCCGGCATAGGCACCGTAGAGGATGTATTCCGAGAATTGCCAGCGCCGCGCCAGCGCGCGCGTCCAGGGCATGCCCGCCACCGACTCCACACGCGCCAGCAGGGCGCGCACGCTCTCCGGGTTCCAGGTGATGAGCGAGCCGATGTAGTCCGCGCCGAAATAGTCGCAGGGCGGCAGGCCCAGCAGCTCGGCGGCGGCGGCGTGCCAGGGCAGGTGGGTGTCCAGCCGGCCCTCGCCGGGCAGGGCGTAGAGGCGCACCCGCCCCCCCGGCACAAGGGCCGCGGGGTCGAGCGGGCGGATCAGGCAGGTGTCGCTGTCGGCATGGATCACGACGTCGCAGGGCATGGCGGCCGCGGCGGCGAACTTCACGATCTGCTGCATGATCCAGCCGCGCACGAGGCCGACCGGCGTCAGGTAGATTTCGCGGCGCAGCGCCGGGATGGCGCGGCGGATGGCGCCCGGCGGGCGGGGCAGGTTGAGGAAGCCGCGCGGCAGCAGCGTCTCCTGCGCGATGACCTCGGTGCGTGGGCCAGAGAGCGTCTCGAACAGGGCCAGGTCACGGCGCGGCACCACAATGCGGTGCAGGACGTCCGGCGCGGCGAAGCGCTCCACGCTGCGCGCCAACGTGCGGCACAGGTGAAAGTCACCGGCGAAGGAACAGGTGAGGATGCCGATGCGCGGCACGTCAGCGGGCAAGGCGTGGCTCCCTCGGCCCGGCGGTCAGGCCGGTCCGCATGGCCTGGATACGGCCGGCCGCCTCTTGGGATTGCAGCGCCAGCGTCACCTCGGTCACGTGCAGGGCGAGGTCCGGCCCCATCAGCGGCGCGGCCCCGTGTTCGACCTGGGCGGCCAGTTGCGCCACGCCGCGCAGGTAGTCCATGGGCGGGCGGCCCTTGGGGCGCGGGCGATAGGCCACCGGCAACGCCCGGCCCAGGGTGACGCCGGGCAGGAAGGCGCCCAGCTTCAGTTCCAGCTTGCGCGCGGCCCGGTGCCAGAACCCCTTGCCGGTGGGGCTGAGGCGCAGCCTGGCCCGGTTGTCCCAGACATCGGGGATGGTGGCGAAGCCCTCCGTGCCCACCACCCGCAGCAGCCGGTTGTGGGGCGCGATGATGGACAGGCTGAGGCGCGCGACCACGCCATGGTCGAAGCGCAGCACGCCCACCGAGAAGTCGGGGTTCATGGGGCCGAGCCCCTCGCCCTTCTCGGGCAGCAATTGCGCGGGCATGGCCACCACCTCGCGCACCGGGCCGAAGAGCGTGACCAGCGGGCCGATCTGGTAGCCGGCATGTTCCAGCACGCAGCCCATCTCGAACTCGTCGGCCGCCGGCCAGGGCGCGCCGGAGGCACTGCGCCAGGCCTCATGGCCCTGGAAGGGGATCAGCCCGTCATCCATCTCGGCCTGGGCCATGAGGGGGCGGCCGAGGCGCCCGGCCTCGACCAGCGCGGCCATCTCCTGCACCGGGGGGGCCAGGTGGTTGCAGGGGGCGGCGGCCAGGGCGAGGCCGCGCTCGGCAGCCAGCGCGACGAGTTCCTCGGCCTCGCCCATGGTCAGCGCCAGGGGCTTCTCCGAATAGACATGCTTGCCCGCCAGCAGCGCGGCGCGGCTGACCTCCACATGGCTGCGCGGGTTGGTGAGGTTCACCACCAGCGCCACCTCCGGGTCCGCCAGCACCGCCTCCAGGCTGGGATAGGCGCGGGTGCCGTGGAAGCGCGCGAAGGCCTCCAGCCGCGCCGGGTTGCGGTCGAAGGCGCCCAGCAGGCGAAGCCCGGCATGGTCGGGGCACGAGGCCATGTAGTAGTCGGCCACGAAGCCGCAGCCGATGACGACGAAGTTCATGCGCCCCCCGCGCGTTGCGCCGCCTCGGCATGGTAGAGCGCCACGCGCCGCCACCAGGTGAGCTTGCCCAGCCCACCCGCCGCCGCCAGCGCGGCCCGGCCGAAGCGGCCCCGCGCGGCGGGAAAGGGCCAGAGCAGCAGGGCCAGCAGCCCCATGGCCAGGAATTGCACCGCCCCCCGCCAGGTGGTGCCGGCACCACCATGGCGCCGCGACAGGGCGGCGAAGACTTGCCCGCCGGAATAGGCGCGCAGCAGCGCGTAGCGCAGCGCGAGGCGGCTGGGCGGCACCTTCTCCCACGCCACGGCGCCAGGGCACCAGACGAAGCGCCGGCCCGCGCCCTCCAGGCGCAGGAACAGATCCAGGTCCTCGCCGCCGCTGGCGCCGAAGCCAGGGTCGAAGGGCGCCGGATCGGCGAAGCAGGTGGACGCACGCCATAGGGTGTTGCACGTGGCCACCACGAAGTCGCGCGTGCGGGCGGGACCCCCCGCAATCACCTGGGCCGCGTCCGGCATGGCGCTGAGACGGCTGTACTGGCGGCTTTCGGGGTCCCATGGCGCGGGGGGCACACCGGGCGGGAGGCTGGGCCGCACGGCGCCCAGCGCCACATCCGCGCCTGTGCGCTCCAGCGTGTCCACCAGCGCGTCGAGCCAGCCGGGCTCCACCTCCTGGTCATCGTCCAGGAAGGCCACCAGGGGCGCGCGGGCGGCGCGCAGCCCGGCATTGCGGGCGACCGAGATGTTGGGCGGCGAACAGGGCACCGCGCGCAGGGGCACATGGGAGTCCAGGCGCGCCAGCACCGCGGCCGCATGGCCGTCCGGGCTGTTGTCCGCCACCACCACCTCGAAATCCAGGCCGCGCGTCGTCGCATGGGCAAGGCAGGAGCGCAGCGCGGCCTCTAGCAGCAGCGGCCGGCTGTGCGTGGTGATGACGATGCTGGCGACGGGCGTGCTCATGCGGCGCGGAGCCAGGCCGCGCCCTCGGCCCATCCCTGTTCGACGCTGATGCTGGGGCGCCAGCCCAGCCCCTCGGCGGCGGCCTGGATCGGGTAGGTGACGCGCTGGCGGAACAGCGCCAGCTCGCCGCGCGCCGGGGCCTCCACCAGGGCCGGCAGACGCGGGCGCAGCGCCGGGGCCGCGCGCGCCAGGGCCTTCAGCGGCAGGGACAGCCAGGCCTGGCGCGCGACCCGCGCGGGCGTAAGGCGTGGCGGCTCGATGCCCATCGCCGCCGCCAGCCCGGCGAAATAGGCGTTCCAGGTGAGGGGCGCCGCGCCGCTGATGTTGTAGGCGCCGGGCCGCCCGGTCAGCGCCGCCTCGGCGGCGGCCGCCACGTCGTCCACATGCACGGGGTTGCACCAGCCCTCGCCCGCCGCGCCCATCTCGCCCACCAGGCCGTTGCGCAGCCGCGCGCCCATCTTGCCCACCCACAGCACGGAGCCCGCGCCATGGACGATGGCGGGGCGCAGCAGCACCGCCTCGATGCCGGCGGCCTCGCATTCCCGTTCGGCCGCCGCCTTCCAATGGGCGTAGCCGGCGCCTTCGGATGTGACGCGCGGGCTGTCCTCGGCCAGGGCGCCCTCGGTCGCGGCATAGACGCTGACGGAGCTGAGATGCACGAAGCGCCGCACCCCCGCCGCGCGGGCAGCCGCCAGCAGGTGGCGCGTGCCGGCGATGGTGGTGGCGGCATTGCCCACCGCGCAATGGATGACGGCGTCCACGCCCGCCAGCGCGGGGGGCAGCGTGGCCGGATCGTTCAGCTCCAGCCGCGTGCCGCCCGGCGGCGCCTGGCGGGAGGCAGCGCGCACCGCCACATCCGCGCGCGCCCGCAGCCGGCGGAGGATGGCACCGCCGATGAAGCCACTGGCCCCGGTCAGGAGAAGGGTTTGGACGCCCATGCAACCTCTTGTAGCGCAGCGGCATCGCGCCGCCAGCCGCGCGGGATTTGATTTCGTCCGGCCCCACCCGCTATGCGGAAGGCCGGCGTGACCTTGGGACAGCACATGCGGGAATGGCGGCGCCGCTGGCGCGCGGAATTGGCGGGGTGAGCACGGCCCTCGCACCCCCGGCCCCCTTCACCACCGCGGGGGCCGCAGGGCCGGGCCGGCTGGTGCTGGCTGTCATGGTCGTGGCGCTGTTCAACTACCTCGGCGCGCGGATTTCGCTGGCACCGCCGGACCCGGCGGCCATCCTTTCCGGCTCCAACCCGGTGAACACCGCCATCCAGGCGGCGGTGCTCCTGCTGGGCCTGGGCTTCGCCCTGCGCCATCCGGGGCGGGTGGCGCGGCTGGCCTTCGCGGCCTGGCCCTTCCTGCTGCTCTTCGCCCTGGCGGGCGCGTCCATCCTGTGGTCGCAGGCGCCGGGGCAAAGCCTGCGCCGCAGCATCGCCATCGCGGCGCAGATGCTGTTCCTCTTCCTGCTGTTCAGCGAGCTGGGCCTGCACCGGGCGATGCGCCTCATCCTGGGCGTGGTGCTGCTGACCGTCGTGCTGGGGTTGCTGGAAGCCGTGCTACGGCCCGCCATCGGCTTCGACGAAGGCTTCTACAGCAACGCCATTCGCGGCGTCTTCCTCCAGAAGAACGGCTTCGGCACGGCGCTGCTGCACGGAATGCTGGCGCTGGGCTTCCTGATGCTCTCGGCCGGGCGGGTGACGGGGCGCCACATGGCCATCGCCCTGCTGCTGCTGGTGATGCTGGTGCTGGCGCGGTCCTCCACCGCGCTGGTGCTCTCGGTGCTGGCGCTGGGGCTGACCTTGGCCTGGCTGGCCGCGCGGGCCGGTGGCGCCTGGCTGGCACTGCTGCTGCTGGGGGTGGGCGGGTTCGCCGCCGCCGCGCTGGGCTTCGCCGGCGCCTTCGGCACGGAGGGCTTCTTCGACCTGCTGGGCAAGGAGGAGACACTGACCGGCCGCACCGATATCTGGGCCAGCGTGGACCGCGCCATCGCGCAGCGCCCCTGGCTGGGCCATGGCTTCGCCGCCTTCTGGATCGCGGGGCTGACGCCGGCCGAACTCATCTGGCTCGACCTGCAATGGCCCGCGCCGGATTCGCACAGCGGCTGGCGGGAGGTGGTGCTGCAACTGGGCTGGGTGGGCCTGGCGGCGCTGGCGACGGCGGCGGCGCTGACGCTCGTGGTGGCGCTGTGGCGGCTGGCGGGACCGCGGCGCGCGCTGGGTTATTGGGTGCTGGTCCTGCTGCTGGTGGGCGCCATCCATGCCAACACCGAGGCCGCGCTGCTCCGGGGCGACGGGCTGCTGATCCTGTGGGTGCTGGGCTGGCTCGGCCTTGTGGCACCAGAGGGCGCGCGGGAACTGGCACGCCCTGGTTGATCCGCGGTAAGCGGGGGCATGCCCTCCCGCCACACACCTTCACGCCGCCCGCCTTCACGCCGCTGGGCCGACCTGGCCTGGACCGACTTCGCCACCCTGCCCGCGGACACGGTGGCCGTGCTGCCCCTGGCCGCCACCGAACAGCACGGGCCGCATCTGCCGCTGTCCGTGGACACGCGCATCAACGAAGGCGTGCTGGACGCGGCGCTGGCCCGGCTGCCGGATGATTTCCCGTTGCTGGTGCTGCCTGCCCAGGCCATCGGCTGCTCGGTCGAGCATGGGCGGTTTCCGGGCTCGCTGACGGGTTCGCCCGAGACGCTGCTGGCGCTCTGGACCGAGATCGGGCGCGGGGTGGCGCGTGCGGGCGTGAAGCGGCTGGTGCTGCTGAACACCCATGGCGGCAACCAGCAGATCATGGAAATCCTGGCGCGACGCCTGCGGATCGAGGCGGGGCTGTTCGCTGTCGCCGCCAACCCTGGGCGCATGGGCAACCCGCCCGGGCTGGTGGGCGCGGAGGAAGACCGCTTCGGCATCCATGCCGGCTTCGTCGAGACGAGCCTGATGCTGGCGCTGGAGCCCGCGTGGGTGCGGATGGAACAGGCGCGGGATTTCCGCTCGGCCTGGGTGGGGCTGGAGGCGCCGCTCGCCCCCGGCAGCGGCGCGGCACCCGCCTGGCAGGCGCAGGACCTGCACCCGGCCGGCGCGGTGGGCGATGCCGCCGCCGCGACACCCGAGGCCGGCGCCGCGATCCTGGACCACTGCGCGACGCGCCTCGTCTCCCTGCTGGAGGCGGTGCGCCGCTGCGACATCGCCGCCTGGCTCGAACAGACCCCGGAGGGATTACCATGACCCATGACATCACGGGCCTGATGGCCGCCCTGCCAGGCCTGGACTGGATCACCGACCCCGCTTTGGTGCGCCAGAAGAGCCGCGACTTCTTCTGGTACAGCCCCGTGCTGAAGCGCCAGCTGAATGGGGCGCGGGCCGATGTGGTGGCGGTGCCGCGCGACGAGGCCGAGGTGGTGCGCCTGCTGGCCGAGTGCCATGCGCGGCGCATCCCCGTCACCACGCGCGGCGCGGGCACCGGCAACTACGGCCAGGCGATGCCGCTGCTGGGCGGCGTGGTGCTGGACATGTCGGCCATGGATGCCGTGCTCTGGGCCAGGCCCGGCCTGGTGCGCGCCCAGGCCGGCGCGAAGATCATGGACATGGACCGCCACACCCGTGCGGCCGTGGGCGGAGAGCTGCGCTTCCACCCCTCCACCAAGCGCACCGCCACCATCGGCGGCTTCATCGGGGGCGGGTCCTCGGGCATCGGGTCCTGCACATGGGGCATCCTGCGCGAGCCGGGGAACGTGCTGGGGCTGCGCGTGGTGACGATGGAAGCCGCGCCCCGCGTGCTGGAACTGCGCGGGGCGGAGCTCGATCTCGCCAACCACGCCTATGGCACCACCGGCATCATCACCGAGGTGGAGATGCCGCTGGCGCCCGCCGAGGACTGGCTGGACCTGACGCTGGCCTTCCCCACGCTGATGGACGCGGCCCGCTTCGGCGATGCGCTGGCGGCCATGGACGGCGTGGTGAAGAAGCTGGTCTGCGTACTGGCCGCCCCCATCGCCCAGCAATACTTCAAGGGCTTCCCGGCGCTGGGTGACAGCGAGGCGGTGGTGCTGGCGATGGTCGCGCCGCCCTATCTCGACGCGCTGGCGCCGCTGCTCGCACGGCATCGGGGCCGCGAGGTGGCGCGCATCCGCACCGAGGACGCGCCGGTTCCCGCCTATGAGTTCACCTGGAACCACACCACGCTCCAGGCGCTGAAGGTGGACAAGTCCATCACCTACCTCCAGACGCTGTTCCCCGCGCCGGACCACCTTTCGCTGATCGCGCGGATGGAGCGGGAGTTCGGCGACGAGGTGCCCATCCACCTCGAATATGTGCGCCTCGGCGGGCGCGTGTGCTGCTTCGGGTTGCAGCTGGTGCGCTTCACCACGGAAGAGCGCCTGGATGAGATCATCCGCATCCACGAAGACGCGGGCGCGCCCATCTTCAACCCGCACGCCTTCACGCTGGAGGAAGGCGGCATGAAGCAGGTGGACGCCGCGCAGCTCACCTTCAAGCGGCAGGCGGACCCGCTGGGGCTGCTCAACCCCGGCAAGATGCTGGCCTGGGATGACCCGGACTGGACGCCCGATCGGCCAGGCAAGGTCTACCTGTTCCCGGCATCCGAGGACGAGGCCGACTGATGCGCGTCCTGATGGTCTATTGCCACCCGCGCGCCGACAGCTTTTCCGCAGCCCTGCGCGACACGGCCCTGGAAGCCCTGCGCGCCCGCGGGCATGAGGTGGAGCTGCGCGACCTCTACGCCGAGGGCTTCAACCCGGTGCTGAGCGCCGAGGAACGCGGCGTCTACAATGACGAAAGCGCGAACCAGGCCGGCATCGAGCACGAGATCGCGCAGCTGCGCCGCGCCGAGGCCCTGCTGCTGGTCTATCCCACCTGGTGGTATGGGATGCCCGCCATGCTCAAGGGCTGGTTCGACCGGGTCTGGGTGCCGGGCGTCACCTTCACCTTCAGCGAGGGCGCCATCCAGCCCGCGCTGGGCAACATCCGACGGATGGGGGTGGTGACGACCTATGGCTCGCCGCTGTGGCTGCTGCTGTTCCTGCTGTGGCCGGACCGGCGGGTGATCGCGGGCGGCATCCGGCGGCTCTGCGCCAAGGGCTGCCCGATGGATTGGCTCTACTTGACCCGCATGGACACGCGCGAAGCACCGGACCGCATGCGCTTCCTGGCGAAGGTCAAGGCGCGGCTGTCAGCCTGGTAGGCCGAGCGCCTCGTCCAGTTCCCGGTAATCGGGCGGCGTCGCGTCCAGCACGCGGCCGGCGCGCAGCACGATGCGGTCGGATTGCGGGCGGCTGAGCCACTCCGTCAGGCCGCGCGCGCGGAAGGCGATGAGGTCAGCCACCGCGCCCACGCGAATCACCCCCGCTGCAACCCCGATGGCGCGCGCCGGGTTGGCGCCCGCCGCCGCCGCCCAGCCCGCGGGCGGGTGATCGAGGTGCAGGATGCGCGTGGCCTCGCGCATCACCTCCACCATGTCGAGGTCGCCATAGGCGTAGAAGGGGTCGCGCGTGTTGTCGGACGCGACCGAGACGTTGATGCCCGCGGCCCGCATCTCATGCACCAGCGTCACCCCGCGCCAACGCGGCGTGCGGCCCGCCACGCGGTCCTGGAGGTACATGTTGCACATGGGCAGCACGATGATGCTGATGCCGGCCTCGGCCACGCGGGCGATGGTCTCGCGCGCATACGCCTCCGGCTGGAGCGAGAGCGAACAGCAATGCCCGCACTGGATGCGCCCCTTGAAGCCGCGGCGCAGCGCCGTCAGCGCGATTTCCCGCAGGGCGCGCGCGCCGGTCTCGCCGCTCTCGTCCACGTGCAGGTCGAGGTCGAGGCCGCGCGCCTCGGCCAGCGCGAAGAAGTGGTCCAGCATGGGCTGGAAGTCGGGCGGCAGGTCGTCATGCACGCCGCCCGTCAGCCGCGTGACCATGCCCAGCACCCCGCCCGTGCGTGCCACGATATCGGCCAGTTCCTCGCCCTCCGGGCCGGCGAAGCGGTCCAGCGGGCAGATGGAGGACATCTGCAGGGCAATGCGCCCGGCCCAGGACTCGCGCAGGCGGCGGAAGGCCTCCCACGCGATGGGAGCGTGCGGCATGTAGCTGTCGAGGTGGGTGCGGATGGCGACCGTGCCGTGGGCGTAGGCGCAGCGCAGCGCGAAATCCGCGCGGGCGGCAATGTCGCGCGCCGACCAGTTCGCGTCGCGGTCGGCCATGACGCTTTCGAGTGCGCCCACAAAATCCCCAGTCGGGTTGGGGCGGCGCGGCCAGATATGGCCCTTGTCGAGATGGGTGTGCCCGTCCACCAGGCCAGGCCAGAGCTGGCCGCCGTCAAGCGATGGCCCCTCGGTCGCGGTGCCGAGAGGGGCCAGTGCGGCGATGCGCCCCTCCTCCACCCGCACATCCAGCCGCAGCAGGTCCTGCGCGTCCGGGGCACCCGGCGCGCCCTCCACCAGGGAGGCCGGCACGCGCGCATCGCGCAGCCAGTAGTGCGCCCCTGCCCCGGCCAGCGCGGCCCGCAATCCCTGCATCATCGGTGTTCACCCGTATCGGCGCTCTCGTGCCAGCGCCGCAGAAGGAGGTGGGACAGCAGCGACAGCGCCATGAAGATGGCGATGCCCGTGCCGGAGACGAGCACAAGTGCGGCGAACATGCGCGGGATCTGCAACTGGTAGCCGGATTCCAGGATGCGATACGCAAGCCCCGAGGCCGTGCCCCCCGTGCCCGCCACGAATTCCGCGACGATGGCGCCGATCAACGCCAACCCGCCCGAAATCCGCAGCCCCGCCAGGAAATACGGCATGGCGGAAGGCAGCTTCAGCCGCCACAGCACCTGCCAGCGCGAGGCGCCATAGAGGCGGAACAGGTCCAGCAGGTTCCGGTCGGTGCTTTGCAGCCCGACCGTGGTGTTGGAGAGGATGGGGAAGAAAGCCACGATCCAGGCGCAGATCAGCAGCGCCGCGCGCACATCATCCACCCAGATGATGATGAGCGGCGCGATGGCGACGATGGGCGTGACCTGCAACACCACCGCGTACGGAAAGAGGCTCATCTCGATCACGCGGGACTGCGCGAAGAGGATGGCGAGCAACAGCCCCAGCGAGGCCGCGACGGCGAGGGCCGCGAAGGTGATCTGCACCGTCACCAGCAGGGAGACGGAGAGCGAATCCCAGTCACGCGCCAGGGTCTGCGCGATCTGCACCGGGCCGGGCAGGATGTAGGGCGGGATCTCCCGCGCCCAGACCACCCATTCCCAGGCGGCGAGCGCCAGGAAGCCCAGCACCGCGGGGGCGAACCAGCGCAAGGCCTGCTGGGCGCCCATCACGCCGCCTCCGATCGCCGGAGGGCGGCGGCCCGGAGGCGTGAATCGGTGGCGCACATCACGCAACCTCCATGGCGGCGGCGAGCGCGTGGCTCACCTCCCGGCAATGCGCGGCATAGCTGGCCGAGGTGCGGAACTCCGGTGTGTCATGATCCTCGGCGGGCACGCGCAACTCCCGCACCACGCGGCCGGGGCGGGGCGCCATGACCATGATGCGCTCGGCGAGAAATACGCTCTCGAAGACGGAATGGGTGACGAAGACCACGGTGAAGCGTTCATCCCGCCAGAGGTTCAGCAGGTCATTGTTCAGGCGGAAGCGGGTGATCTCGTCCAGGGCCGCGAAGGGCTCGTCCATCAGCAGCAGCCGCGGCTTCGTCACCAGCGCGCGGGCGATGGAGACGCGCATCTTCATGCCGCCCGACAGCGCGCGGGGATAGGCGTCCTCGAAGCCCGCCAGTTCCACGCGCGCCAGCATCTCGACGGCGCGGGCATGGGCCTCGCGCTTCGGCATACCAGCCAGTTCCAGCGGCAGCGCGACGTTGCGCGCGGCGGTGGCCCAGGGCATCAGCGTCGGCTCCTGGAAGACGAAGCCGATGCCGCGCCGTGCCTCGGGGTCGGCGGGGAAGGCGATCTCGCCAGAGGAGGATGGGATCAGGCCGGCGATCATCCGCAGCAGCGTGGACTTGCCGCAGCCCGACGGCCCGAGCAGCGCGAGGAAATCCCCGCGCGCCAGGTCCATGTTCACATCCTGCACGGCCAGCGTCCCGGTGCCGTAGCGCTTGGCCACGCCCCGCAGCGAGACGAGAGGAAGGGCGCTCAGGTCAGGCCCACCCGCTGGTTCACGAAGCGCAGGTCATAGGCGCGCCTGAAGTCCATCCCGGCCGGATAGAGCCCGGCATCGCGGCAGGAATTGTAAAAGCTCTCCCAACGCGCATCGGTCATGGCGCCGATGCCCAGGCGCTGGGCGTCGCCGCTCATCACGATGCCCATCTCGTTCATCACGCGGATGGCATAGGCGATGCGCTCGGCGTTCATCTCGGGGTTGTCGCGCATGATGGCGGCATCGGCCGCCGCATTGTCGCGGCCCGCCATGTAGCCGGCCCAGCCCTCGATGCTGGCGGTCATGAAGCGCTGCAGCACCTCGCCCCGCTGGTCCACCATGCGGCGGCTGACCAGCACGGTGTTGTTGTAGTTCTCATACCCCGCATCGGCGATGAGGAAGACGCGCGGGCGCACGCCGGCCTGGATGGCGCTGAAGGGCTCGGAACTCAGGAAGCCCTGCTGGATGGCCATGCGGTCGGCCAGGAATGGCTGGATGTTGAAGGTGTAGGGGCGGATCTGGTCATCGGTGAAGCCGAACCGCGCCTTGAGGAAGGGCCAGAAGGTGACGCGGCCCGCGGCGCCGATCAGCACCGGGCGGCCGCGCATGTCCTCGAAGCGGGTGATCCCGTTGCCCTCATGCGTCATGAGGATCTGCGGGTCCTTCTGGAAGACGGCGCCGACGCAGAGGAAGGGGATGTTTTCCCGCACGAAGTTCAGGGCCTGGAACCCATTGCCCATGATGGCGTCCACGCGTCCGGCGAGGAGCAATTGCGCGGGGTTCTGCTGCGGCCCGCCCATGCGGATCTCGCACTCGATGCCGTGGCGGCGATAGATGCCGTCGGCCACCGCCTTGTAGAAACCGCCATGCTCGGCCTGGGCGCGCCAGTCCGTGTGGAAGACCACGCGGTCGAGGCCTTGCGCCACGCCCACCCGGGCGCCGGGCACAGCGGCCAGCGTGAGTGCGGCACCGCCACCGAGAAGGGCGCGCCGTTCGATCCTGTAGCGAGTCCGCATCTTCCGCCTCCGACCATTCTGGGCACCGGACATGTTGGCGCCGGCGCGGGTTGCAACAGCAGGGATGCCGCGCCCGGCCACGGGTTGCAAGCCTGAACATGCCCGGATGGCAGGCGGCTCAGCCCAGTGCCGCCCGGATTTCCAGCAGGCTCTCCACCCGCTCGGCCACATGGGGGGTGGCGTCATGCGCCTCGCCCCAGGGGCCGCGCGGCAGGAAGAGGGGGCGCATGCCCGCGGCGCGGGCCGGGGCCACGTCATTGTCCAGCCGGTCGCCCACATAGACGATGCGCTCAGTGGGCGCGCCGGCCGCCTCCCGCACCCTGGCGAAGAAGCCGGCATCGGGCTTGGACACCCCCCATTGCGCCGAGGTCGCCACGAAATCCGCCCCCAGGTCCAGCCCCGCCAAGGCCTCGGCCACGCCATGCGGCTGGTTGCCGGCGATGCCGATGGCGAAGCCCGCGCCCCGCAGCTCCGAGAGCGCCTGGCGCACATCGGGGTAGAGGTCCTCCTCGCGCGGGATTTCCAGCTCGGCCAGGCGTTGCCGGTGGGCGCGGATGTCGAGGCCCGGCGCCAGCTCCCGCACCGTGCCGCCGATGCCCTTGCCAGCCCGGATGCCGGCGCTCAGTGCCGCGCGGAAGGCGTGTTCGGAGAGGCCCACCAGTTCGGCCCAGCCGCGCCACACCCGCGCCTCGTCCACCAGCACGCCGCCCACGTCGAAGACGACCCAGCGCGTCACCAGGTCATTTCCAGCAGGGCCACGCGGTTCTCGGCCAGCGGCAGAACACGGCCGGCCACGCGCTCCAGGTTGAACAGCCCATGGATGGGCGTGCCGGCGCGCTCGGCCGGCAGGCGGGCGGTGGTGACGGCCAGGCTCGCCACGCCCTCGCGCCGCTCGGCCGCCTCGCGCCCGTCCAGCAGCACCACGTCGCGCGGCCAGCCGTAATAGCCGCGCGGGCGTGTCATCCGCACCACGCAGGCGGCGGCGCGGTCGGCCTCGTTCAGCGCGGCGGGCGGGCGGAGGTGCAGCACATCGGTGCTGCGCGGGAAGGGCGAGCGGAAGTAATGCGCGATGGGGTGGCCGGGCGCCGCGAGCACGATTTCCAACGTCCAGGCGCTGTCCACCGTGACGGGGCCCCAGGCGCCATCGGCGCCCGTTTCGCGGCGGTGCAGCGCCTCGCCCATGCGGGCGCCGGTCGCGGGGTCGGTGCGGAACACCTCCACCACCGCGCCGGACACGGGGCGGTTGGTGGCGACGCCGGAGAGGCCTGTCACCAGCCCGTTCAGCACCGGCCGCGCCTCGGCCGGCACGTCCAGCCGCGCGGGCTCCCGCCCCACGATGAAGCGGAACTGCTCGCGGAAGGCGCGCCAGTGATAGGCCACCTCGCGGTGATCCAGGCCGGGCAGCAGGATGTTGTTGGCGCCCCGCAGCGCCGGCCCATCCTGGGTGATGCCGGTGGGCGTCCCCGCGCGCCCCACGAAGCGGCCATCGGGCTGGGCGAAGAGGTCGTTGTCGGAGCGGATGGTCATGAAGGCGGTGCCCTCCACCACATCCGTGGCACCCCCGTTCAGCCGTTGCAGGAAGGGGCTGCGCGCGTTGAACTCGCTGCCCGGGTTGAACTCCCAGTCGAAGACGCCGCGGTTGGGCGTGCCGCAGAGAATGGCGTGGCTGACCTGGCGGTGCCCGCCCTGGTGCACCACGAAGTCCCGGATGGGATAGCCGCCGCGCGAATTGCCGATCAGCGCGATCTTCTCCGCCCCCGTGCGGCCGCGGAACTCGGCCACCATGGCGGCCAGGCGCTCGGTCTGCTCGGCGCTGGAGCTGCGGTGCGCCTGCGCCACGGCGTCATTCGCGCGCGCCACGGGGTCGGGCATGTTCACCGCCAGCAGGCGGTCGCGCGGCCAGCCATTGGCCTCGAAGCGCCACAGCGTGGTCAGCCACAGCGCCGCATGGTCGCCATTGCCATGGACCATCAGGATGGGGGTGTGGCCATCCTGCGCGCGGGCGGCGCGGACCAGGAAGGGCGTGGCGAGGAAAGCGCCCAGAGTGGCGCGGCGGGTGATGTTCATGACGGCTCTCAACTGTCGAGGCGGATGCCCAGTTCCCGGATCAACGGCCGCCATTGCGCGTTCTCGGCGGCGACGAAGGCGTTGAACTCGGCGGGTGTCCAGGGTTGGTACTGGATGCCCAGATCCTGCATGCGCTGGGTGATGGGCTCGGACTGGATGGCCGCGATCATGTCGCGCGACAGGCGCTCGATGATGGGGGATGGGGTGCCCGCGGGCACGCTCATGCCCTGCCAGCCGAAGGCGACGGCGTCATGGCCCAGCTCCCGCATCGTGGGCACGTCGGGCGCCTGGGGGCTGCGCGCCTCGCTCAGCACGGCGAGCGCCCGCACCCGCCCGTCGCGGATGAAGGGCAGGCCGGTGGCGGTATCGATCATCACGCTGTCCACGCTGCCGCCCATCAGGTCCTGCATGGCGGCGGGCCCGCCGCGATAGGGCACATGGGTGGCGTCCAGGCCGGTGCGGCGGCGCACCATCTCCATGGCCAGGTGGTGCGGCGAGGCGACGGCGGGTGAGCCATAGGTGGGCGCCCGCGTCCGGGCGGCGGCCAGGAATTCGGCGAAGCTGGCCGGCCCTCCCTCGCGCCGCACCACGATGTAGAGGGGGAAGCGCCCGATGAAGCCCACGCCCGTGAAATCCGTGTCCGGGTTGTAGGGCAGCCGGGCGTAGAGCGCCGGGTTGTAGGTCAGGATGCCGTTGTCCACGTGCAGCCAGGTGTAGCCATTGGGCGCGGCGCGGGCCGCTGTCTCGCTGGCCAGCACGGCGCCGCCGCCCACCCGGTTCTCGATGACCACGGCCTGCCCGAGCCGGGGCGCCATCTGCGCGCCGATCAGCCGGGCGAAGGCGTCCGACGGGCCGCCGGGCGGATAGCCCACGATCCAGCGGAGCGGCCTTTCGGGAAATGCGCCCTGTGCCGCGGCGGGCGCGGCGAGCGCGGCCAGGCCCATCCCGAGGGCATTGCGGCGTGTGAGCATGGGGGCGTCTCCTGGAACCCTCCCAGGATGTGGCGCGCCGCGCGCCTTCGCAAGTCAGGTGATGCGCGCGAAGGCCTCCACCTTGTCCGTCGGCCCGGAGACGATCAGCAGGTCGCCGGCCTGGATCAGCGTGTCGGGGGTGGCGTTGGTGAATTCCTCGCGCGGGCGCTTCACCCCCACCACCGTCACGCCATGCTTCCGGCGCAGCGCACATTCGGTCAGCGTCTTGCCGATGGCCTCGGGCGGGGCGCGGGTCTTGCCGATGGCGAAGCCGTCGTCGAACTCCATGAAGTCCATCATCTTGCCGCCGACCACGAGATGCGCCACCCGCTCACCCATCTCGGCCTCGGGATAGACGACGTGGTGCGCGCCGGTGCGTTCGAGGATGCGCCCATGCTTGGGGCCGAGCGCCTTGGCCCAGATGTCGGGCACGCCCAGTTCGCTCAAAGCCAGCACGGTCAGCACGCTCGCTTCCAGGTCGGTGCCGATGGCGACCACGGCATGGCTGAACTCCGCGATGCCCAGGCGCCGCAGGGTCTCGCTGCTGGTGCAGTCGGCCTGGACCACATGGGTCAGCCGGTCGGACCAGGCCTGGACCAGCTCGGCATTCTCGTCCACGCCCAGCACGTCATGGCCGAGCTTGGCGAGTTCGGCGGCCACGGCGCCGCCGAAGCGGCCCAGGCCGATGACGACGATATCGCCATGCGGAATGATCCTAGCCAACGATCGGGCGCTCCTCGGGATAGCGATAGGGGTTCAGGCGGCGCTGCAGGGCGAGCGCCGTCACGACGGTCACGGTGCCCACCCGGCCCGTGAACATCAACACCGACAGCACGAATTGCGCGGCCGGCGGCAGGTCGGGCGTGATGCCGGTGGAGAGGCCGACAGTGGCGGTGGCCGAGATCACCTCGAACATCACGTCGCGCAGCGGGAAATCCGTCAGGCTTTGCAGGGCGAGCGTGCCGCCGGCGCAAAGCCCGAGCGCCAGCATCGTCACCGCCAGCGCCTGGCGCTGGACCTCGACGGGGATGCGGCGGCCATGGATGTTGGCATCCGGCTCGCCCCGCGCCACGGCCCAGACCACCAGCGCCAGCACCACCAGCGTGGTGACGCGCACGCCACCGCCCGTGCCGGCGCTGCCGCCGCCCACGAACATCAGCGCGTAGCTGACGGTCAGCGTCTCGTCGCGCATCAGCCCCACATCCACGCTGTTCAGCCCGCCGGAGCGCAGCATGGCAGAGTGGAAGGCGGCATTGACCACCCGGTGCGGCCATTCCAGCGCGCCCAGAGTGGCGGCGTTGTCCCACTCAAGGGCCAGCACGGCGAGGAAGCCGCCACCGAACAGGATGGCCGTGCCGACCAGCGTCAGCTTCGCGTGCAGCGACCAGCGCGCGGGCCGCCAGGGATCGCGCAGCAGGTCCGCCACCACGGGGAAGCCGATGGCGCCAATGAACACCGCAAGCCCGACGGGCGCCAGCACCAGCGGGTCTCGCGCGAAGCCCACCATGCTGTCGCTGAAGGTGGAGAAGCCCGCATTGTTGAAGGCCGAGACGGCGTGGAACAGCCCGTGCCACAGCGCGTCCCGCCAGCCCATGCCGTAGCCCAGATGCCAGCGCAGCGCCAAGGCCAGCGTCGCCGCGGCCTGCACCACCACGGTGATGCCCAGCACCAGTTGCAGCACCCGCTTCACATCGCCGAGGCCCAGGCTGCGCGTCTCGTGCTGCGCGATCAGCCGCGTGCCGAGCCGCAGCCGCCGCGCCACCAGCAGCCCCAGAAGCGTGGCGCCGCTCATGATTCCGAAGCCGCCCAGCTGGAACAGCACCAGGATCACGCCGCGGCCAAAGCCCGACCAGTAGGTGGCCGTGTCCACCACCGCGAGCCCTGTGATGCACACGGCCGAGGTCGCGGTGAACAGCGCCGTGATGAAGGGCGCGCCCCCCGGCCCGGCGCGGGAGACGGGCAGCATCAGCAGCGCGGTGCCCAGCAGGATCGCCGCCAGGAAGCCCAGCGGGATGATGCGGGCGGGGTGGGCCAGCGTGCGCCCCAAGCGGCGGTCCTCCAGCCTGGCTCAGGCGGGCCAGGCGCTCCAGACATAGGCCACGTAGCAGGCCAGCAGAACCCCGCCCTCGCGCCGGCCCACCCGCCAGCCCGTGCGGGCCACCACCAGCACCAGCAACGACGCGGCGACCATGATGGGGGTGTCGAAGGTGGCGATGGAGGCGGGCACATCGGTCGGTGCGATCAGGGCCGTGGCGCCCGCGATGCCCAGGATGTTGTAGATGTTGGACCCCAGGACGTTGCCGAGCGCCACGTCCGCCTGCCGGCGCACGGCCGCGACGACCGAGGTGACCAGTTCCGGGAGGGAGGTGCCGACGGCGATGATGGTCAGCCCGATCACCTCCTCCGAGACGGACCAGGCGCGGGCCAGCGTCACCGCGGCGTCCACCAGCACACTGCCCCCGGTGACGATCAGCCCCAGGCCCGCCACCAGCAGCAGGATCGAACCGGGCAGCCCCCCCAGCGCGCGCGACAACGAGAAGGCCGGCGGATGGGCCGCGGCGAAGGCCTCGGCCTTGTCATAGGCCGCGCCGTGGTCGGCCCCCTCCGTCACGCGCTCCTGCTGGTAGGCGAAGACGATGTATCCGACGAGGGCGAGCAGCAGCAGCACGCCCATGGCCCGGTCCAGCGTCCAGAACAGGCCCACGGCCAACAGCGCGAGCGCGGCCAGGAAGCCCAGCCCACCGTCCCGCGCCAGCGCGCGGGAATTCACCGCGATCGGGCAGATCAGCGCCGAGACGCCCAGGATCAGCAGCACATTGGCAATGTTGGAGCCCACGATGTTGCCCAGCGCGATGCCGGGCGAACCGGCCAGCGAGGCCTGCACGCTGGTGACGAGCTCGGGCGTGGAGGTGCCGAAGGCCACCACCGTCAACCCCACCAGCAGCGGCGAGATGCCGAGGCGCGCGGCGATCTGCACAGCGCCGCGCACCAGCAATTCGCCGCCGAGCACCAGCAAGACCAGGCCGCCCAGCAGCCAGAGCGCGATTTCCATGGAAAGGTTCAATCCTCTTGAGGGGAAAGGCCCAGGCGCTTCGCGCGTTCCCACAGCGTGGTGCGCGAAATGCCCAGCAGGCGCGCGGCATCGGCCATGCGGCCCCCGCAGCGTGCCAGGATGCGTTGGATATGCGCGCGTTCGGCCGCGTCACGCGCCTCGGCCAGGGTCTGCGGCGCGGGGGGCGCCACGGCGCCGGGAAACAGGTCGGCCGGCGTCAGCGCGGCGGCAGGGGCCAACAGGGCCGCGCGCTCGATGCGGTTGCGGAGTTCCCGCACATTGCCAGGCCAGGGATGGGAGGCGAGCGCGGCCTCCGCCTCAGGCGTGAGGGAGAGGCCCGCGCGGCCCGCCTGCCGGCCGCTCTCGGCCAGCAGGGCGCGGGCGAGGGGCAGGATGTCCTCGGCGCGTTCGCGCAGCGGCGGCACATGCAACTCGACCACGGCCAGGCGGTAGTAGAGGTCGCCGCGGAAGCGCCCCTCCGCCACGCGGGCGGCCAGGTCCGCGTTGGTGGCGGCGACGACGCGCGCCTCCATCGGGATTTCCCTCGCACCACCGACGCGCAGGAAGCGGCGGTCCTCCAGCAGGCGCAGCAGCTTGGCCTGGAGGGCGGGCTCCAGCTCCGCCACCTCGTCCAGCAGCAGGGTGCCGGCGCCGGCGCGCTCGGCGGCACCCAGCCGGCGCTCGGCCGCGCCGGTGAAGGCCCCGCGCTCATGGCCGAAGACCTCGCTTTCCAGCAGGTCGCGCGGGATGGCGGCGCAGTTCAGCGCCACGAAGGGCGCCTCGGCGCGGGGGCCCATGGCGTGCAGGCGGCGCGCCGCCACCTCCTTGCCCGCCCCGCTCTCGCCCAGCAGCAGCACCGGGGCCAGGGCGGGCGCGAGCCGCGCAAGGTGACTCTCCAGCGCCTGCATGGGGGGCGACTGCCAGCCCACCGTGCCGGCGGGAGCAGGCGCTTCGGCGAGCGGCCCCAGCGCCGAAAGACGGGCCAGCACGGCCTCCATCTCGAATGGCTTCGTCAGGTAGTCGTCCGCACCGGCGCGCACCAGCCGCACCGCCTGCTCCACCCCGCCATAGGCCGTCATCGCGATGACGGGGGTGGCGCCCAGGCTGGGCATCAGGCGCAGCAGCAGCGCCTCGCCCGAGCCATCGGGCAGGCGCATGTCGCACAGCACGCAGAGGGGGCGGGGGCCGCGCGCCAGCAGGGCCTCGCCCTCCGCCAGGGTGCGCCCCCAGCGCGGCACGAAGCCTTCCAGCCGCAGCCGCTGCACCAGGGCGCCGCCCAGCACCTCGTCATCCTCGATGATGACCACGTGGCCGCTCATGCCGCCGCGCCCTCGGCGGCCGGCGGAAGGAAGAGGGCGATGTGCGTGGCCTCGCCGGGGCGGGAATCCACCTCGATGCGGCCATCGAGGCGCGCCAGCTGCGCCATCACCACCGACAGCCCGAGTCCCGGCCCGCTGCGCGCGCCCCCCTCGATCTGGCGCAGGGCCGGCTCGGGCAGGCCGCCGCCCTCATCGGCCACTTCCAGGCGCAGCGTGCCATCCGCCTCGCGCCACACCCCCAGCGAGACCATGCCGCCCGCCCCTGTGGCGGCCACCGCGTTCAGCAAGAGGTTCAGCAGGGCCTGGCGCACGGGCAGCGCATCGGCGGGGAAGGGTTCGGGAAGTTCTCCGGACAGTTCCAGGCGCAGGCCGCGCCGCTCGGCCTCGGGGCGGACGAAGCGCACCACATCCTCCAGGTCCTCACGCGTCAGCGGCCGGGGGGCGAGGGTGCCGCGATGCGCGTCGAGCGTCGCCTGCACCACCTGCTGGATTTGCCGCAGGCCGCGTTCCACGAGGTCCAGCGCCTCCTCCCGCGCCGCGCGGCTCTCGCCGAAGCGGCGGGCGGAGCCCAGTGCCGTCAGCATGCCGGCCAGCGGGTTGCGGACCTCATGCGCCACGGTGGCGGCCAGGTCGCCCAGTTCGGCCGCCTGGGCACGTTCGGCGAGGCGCGCGGCCAGGCGTTCACGCTCGGCCAGGCGGGCGGCCATCAGGTCCACCGCCTCGATCAGTCGCGCCGCCTCGGTGCCGGCGGGCGGGCGCTGGGCGGCGGGGCTGGGGCGGAAATCGCCGGCGCCGGCGCGGTCCAGCGCCTCGGTCACGGCCAGCAGGGGGGCCAGGGCCCGGCGCGTCAACAGCGCCACCAGCATGCCGGCCAGGGCGGCGAGCATGCCCTCCAGCCCCAGCAGCAGCGGCCCCAGCTGCGCGCGCCGTTCCAATGACCGCGCGAAGTCGAGTTGCGCGGCAACCTGGGCGGGGGGTGCGCCCTCCACCAGCAGGGTGCGCTGCGCCCAGGCGGTGCGGCCATCGGGCGACACCTCCCAGGCGCCGTCACGGCCCTGGGTGAAGGGGGCAGGCAGGGCCGGGTCCTCGCGCGCGCCCACCACGATGGGCGCGGCACCGGGGGCGGGCACCACCACCAGCCTTTGCTCCCGCACACCTTCCTGGAAGCCGAGCGCGCGCAGCAACACGGCTTCGATGGCACGGGGGTCGCCCGCGCGCAGGGGCTCGATCAAGGCCGCGGAGATGCCATCGAGGTAGACCGCGCCCAGCCGCGCCGCCTCCCGCGCGAATTCGCGCTCCAGCGAGCGCGTGGCCACCTGCGCCACGATCAGCGCCGCGGCGAAGGCCGCCAGCCCGGCCAGGAGCGGCAGGCTGAGCGCGATCGGCAGCGCGTTCCAGGCACGGGAGTGGCGAAGCGGCATGCGGCGCATATGGGGGCAGGCAGGGGCGCCCTGCCACCCCGACTGCCCGCGAAATCAGGCGAGAAGGACCGAGGCCTCCATCTCGCGCAGGCTGCGCCACGCCGTGCGCCCGGAGGAGGAGCGCGCGGGGATGATGGCCAGCGCGCCGCCCGTGAAGGCCGGCAGCGGCACCGGGCGATCCGGATGGAGCAGCGCGGGGCCGCGATGCACCGGGCGCTCGCGCGCGGCCGCCAGGGCCACGGCCTCGTCCAGCGCCGCCTCCGCGCCATCGAGGTCGAGCCCCGTGATGGTGAGCGGCAAGTGCGTGAGGAAGGAGAGGCCGAGGAAGCGCTTCAGCGCCTCGCTGGAGGCCAGGTCTCCCTCGTGCAGGAAATGCAGCGCGCCTGGCATGGTGAAGTCGGGCGTGGCCAGCAGCAATCCAGGCAGCGCCACGCGTGCGGACCGCTGGGCGGCATAGCCCTCCTCCAGCGCCTGGGCATGGTCGAACCAGGTGCCGCGCGGCAGCACCGTCAGGTCGTGATGGGCCGCGGCCTGACCCAAGAGCGCGCCGGCATCGCCCTCCTCGTGGCGCATGCGGAAATGGTAGCCCTGGGTCTGGCAGAAGGTTTCCATCTGCGTGGCCAGTGAGGCCGCGGCCTCGCGCGCCTTGGCGAAGCGCGCCTCCACAAGGCGCCGGCCGAAATGCGCGCCACCCACCGGCATGGGGCCAGTCTGGTTGAGGCTGGGCGTGCAGAGCAGGCTCAGCAGCGTCACCTCGGTGCGCGGGCCGGCGGTCACTTCCAGCGAGGCGCGCAGCGCGGCGGCCGCGCCCGCCCCGTCGGCCAGGGCCAGCAGCATGCGCCGCGGCGCCGCTGCGGCCTGCGGCGCGGGTTGGACGCCAGCCTCGGGGCCGGCCGCGCCCACCGGCATGGCGATGGCGCGCTGCGCCTCGGGGTCCGCGTCAATCGCGTGACGCGGCAGCACGCCCTTCAACTCATCCATCACGGTGCCCGACCACATGGGCGCGCCGCCCACATAGGCCGCGCGGCCGAGCGCGTGGGAGGAGATGGGCACGGTCACCAGCAGGAAGAGGACGATCAGCGTGACACGGAACCAGGCCTCGCCCGTGTCAAAGGCAAAGGCGACGCCCAGCAGCGTCAGCCCCGCGCCGACCACGCCGGCCTTGGTGGCGGCGTGCATCCGCAGGAAGGCATCGGGCAGGCGCGCCACGCCGATGGCCGCGATCAATGAGATGGTGGCGCCCGACAGTAGCAGGATTGCCGCGACGATCTCAGACATCCTGGTCCTCCGGCGGTTCGGATGCGCGCTTGATGAAGGTGGCGACGCCCACGGCGCCGATGAAGCCCACCAGGCCCAGCCCCAGCGCGATGTCGAGCAGCGCGAGGTAACCCCCGCCCAGCGCCACCAGCGCGGTGGCGGCCACGGCCAGCAGGCCGAGAAGGTCCATGGCCACCGCACGGTCCGCGATGCCCGGGCCGTGCAGCATGCGCCAGCCGGTCAGGCCCACGGCCACCGCGACCATCAGCGCGGAGAAGATGAGGGCGACGGTCAGGAAGCTCATCGCAGCACCCGCATCGTCGGGCGCTCCAGCCGGTCCGCGATGCTGGCGCGGACGGCCTCGGGGCTCTCGATGTCCATGACATGCACGTAGAGAATGCTGCGGTCCTCCGAGACATGCAGCGCGGTGGTGCCGGGCGTCAGCGTGACCATGTCGGCCAGCAATGTGATGCCCGCCGGGGAGCGCAGGCGCAGCGGCACCGCCACGACGCCGGAGCGCGCGCGCACATTGGGGGCAAGCGTCGCACGGATCACGTCCCACGCGGAAAGAGCCAGCTCCCGCAGGAAGAGGACCAGCAGCCAGATCCAGGCCAGGATGTTCCAGGGGCGCGCGGTCGGGGCCTTGTCGCTCATGGCCGGATCACTCCCATCACGGCGGTGATGTAGGCCTCGCGGCTGGCGAGCTGTTCGCCCGCGGCCAGCGCGAAGGCGGCGAAAGGCTCGGTCCAGAGCCCGATGGTGATGGTGACGAGGCCAAGCCCGGCCACCGGCGCCAGCAGCAGCCAGCGCGTGGCGCCGGTGATGGGCGGCAGCTCCGGCGTGCCTTCGGGCACTTCCTTCCAGAAGGCCTCCAGCCAGATCTTGAGCATCGAGTAGAGGGTGAGGATGCCGGTGGCGAGCGCGATGGCCGCCAGCACATACCAGCCCGCGTCGAAGCCCGACTTCAGCACGAAGAGCTTGGCCCAGAAGCCCGAAAGGGGCGGGATGCCGGCGAGCGACAGCGCGGGGATGGCGAAGAGCAGCCCCAGCCAGGGGTCGCGGCGCCACAGCCCGCCCAGCGTGGCGAGCGAGAAGGTGCCGCCCGCGCGGCGGATCACGCCCGCCACCAGGAACAGGTTCGCCTTCACGACGATGTGGTGCAGCATGTAGAGAACCGCACCCGCCAGCGCCAAGGGCGTCGCGATGGCGATGCCCACGATCATGTAGCCGATCTGGCTGATGATGTGGAACGACAGGATGCGACGGATTTCCCAGTGCGCCGCGGCACCCAGCACACCTACCACCATGGTGCCGGCGGCCAGGAACCACATCAGCGGCGCCACCCAGGAATGGCCCTCGGGCAGCAGCAGTGTGACGATGCGGATCAGCGCGTAGACGCCCACCTTGGTCAGCAGCGCCGCAAAGATGGCGGCCACCGGCGCAATCGCCGTGTGGTAGGAAGCGGGCAGCCAGAAGAACAGCGGGAACACCGCGGCCTTGGCGCCGAAGGCGGCCAGCATCAGGAAGGCCACCGCGGCCACGGCGCCCTGGTTCTCGATCTCGGGGATGCGGCGCGCCATGTCGGCCAGGTTCAGCGTGCCGGTCAGCCCGTACATCATGCCGGTCGACATGAGGAACACCGTCGTCGCCAGCAGGTTCAGCACGGCATACTTCACTGCGCCGTCCAGCTGCTCGCGCCCGCCGCCCAGCACGATCAGGCCGAAGGAGGCGATGAGCATCACCTCGAACCAGACGTAGAGGTTGAACAGGTCACCCGCCAGGAAGGCCCCGCCGACACCCAGCGCCAGCGCCGCCAGCAGCGGGTGCCACAGCGCCTCATTGTCCAGCACGTCGGCGTCGCCGCGCGCGTAGAGCGCCGTCGCGGCATACATCAGCGCCGTGATCGCGACCATGGAGGCGGCAAAGAGATCCGCGACCAACGTGATGCCGAAGGGGGCCGGCCAGTCGCCCATCTGCGAAGCGATGACGCCCTGCGAGACAACTTCGGCCACGAGGGCCGCCGAGACCAACAGCAGGCCCACGGCCGTGATCGCCGTGATGCCGCGCTGAAGGTCGCGGCGGGATTGCAGCGCGGCGGTCGCGGCACAGGCCAGGAGCGGAAGAAGAAGCGGCAGCGCGAGCAGCCAGTCGGCGCGGGTGGCCATCAGCGCGCTCCCGTGCGGGTGGGAAGCAGGTCGGCGGCCAGGGTCTCGGCCGCGGCGGCTTCACGCGCATCGGCGGCGGGCAGGCCGCGCGGCTCGGCGACGCGCAGCGCCTCCGTGTCCACCGTGCCCTTGCCGCGCCAGACCGCCCAGCTCAGCACCATCACATAGGCGGTGAGGCCGAAGGAGATGACGATGGCCGTCAGCACCAGCGCCTGCGGCAGCGGGTTTGAGGCGCCGGCCGCGAGCGCATTGGCCCCGGATGCCACGAGCGGCGGGCCCGAGCCCAGAACGCGACCGCTGGCGATGATGGCGATGTTCGCCGCATTGCCGAGCAACAGCACGCCCAGGATGGCCCGCGCGAGGGAACGCGCCATCAGCAGGTAGAGGGCGGCGGCCAACAGCACGCCGAAGAGGACCGCCAGGAGGAATTCCATGGGCTCAGGCCTCCATGAAGGGCAGGACGAAGGCGAGCGAGAAGCCCAGCACGACGAGATAGACGCCCAGGTCGAACAGCACGGTCGTGCCCATCGGCGTGCCGGGGATCCATTGCTGGGTGAGGAAGGGTTCCCCGAACAGCAGCAGCGCCGGCATCCCCGCCAGGATGCCGAGGAGCAGGCCGATGCCCGCCCAGGTCAGCGGCTGTAGCCGCAACACCGCGCGCGTGGCGCCCGCCCCACGCGCCAGCGCGTGGAACACGAAGCCCAGCGCGCCGATCAGCCCGCCGATGAAGCCGCCGCCGGGCTCATTGTGGCCGCGCAGCAGCACGAACAAGGAGAGGAGGACACAGGCCCACAGCACGTAGCGCGCCGAGGCGTTCATGATGAAGCTGGTCTTCATGGCTCACTTCCCCCGCGCGCGGCGCAGCAGCACCGTGGCCGCCAGCGCCGCGATCAGCAGCACCGCGATCTCGCCCAGCGTGTCCAGCGCGCGGAAATCCACCAGGATGACGTTGACGACGTTGCGGCCCTTGGCTTCCGGCCACGCGGCGGCGCCCATCCAGTCGGGCATCTGCGTGTCGAAGGGCACCGACAGAACAGCCAGCAGCGTCAGGAAGCCCACCACGCCCGCGCCGATGGCGATGGCGCCGTCGCGGCGATGCTCCTCGCGCCGGCGTGCGTCCAGCTCACGGAAGGGCAGCCGCGCGAGGATGGCCACCAGCAGCACGATGGCGATGGTCTCGACGGTGAACTGCGTGAAGGCAAGGTCGGCCGCGCCCAGCGTCAGGAACAGGATGCCCACGCCGAAGCCCACCACCGCGGCCGCCATCACCTGCGCGAAGAGCATCTGCAGGCGGCAGGCCGCCACCGCCCCCGCGATGACCAGGCCCACCAGCACCGCCTGGTGCGGCAGGGGCAGCGGGTCGGCCGAGGGCAGGCCAAGGCCGCCGCCCGCCAGCAGCAGCGCCAGCGTGCCGCCGAACATCAGCACCACGGTGGCGCCGACGTAGAAGCGCAGGCTGCCGGTCTGCACGCGGCGCGTCACCGCGCCCGAGATCACGGACACGCCGCGCAGGATGCGGCCATAGGCGGCATCCGGCCCGTAGTCGTCGAGCCAGGTCTGCGCCGCCAGGCGCGGCTGCAACCGCGTCCAGGCGAGGAAGGCGATGACGCCCAGGCCCAGCACCACCAGCGAGAGGTAGTAGACGATCTCGGTGGACTGCTTGTCGCCCAGCGCGACGCCCGTGGGCTCGCCCAGGATGGCGGCCGCCGCGGGCTCCACCAGGTTCACCGAGATCAGCGCGGGCGCCAGGCCGAAGACGAGGCCCAGGATGGCCAGCGTCAGCGGCGCGGCCAGCATGGTGAAGCCCGGGTCCTTGGCCTCGCGCTCCATTTCCATCGGCTTGCCGAAGAAGGGCCGCACCGCCACCACGCCCGCCACCACCACCATGGCCGCATTGACCAGCAGTGCCACCACGGGCAGCAGCCCCGGCACGCCCAGCTGCACAGTGAACAGAAGGTCCTTGGCCATGTAGCCGATGAAGCCAGGCGCGCCGGCCATGGAGAGGGCGGCCAGGAGTGCCGCGACGGCGGTCAGCGGCATGTGGCGGCCGAGGCCGCGCAGCATCAGCGCGTCACGCGTGCCGGCCTTCTTGTCGAGGATGCCGGCCACGAGGAACAGGCTCGCCTTGTAGAGGGCGTGAACCAGCAGGAAGACCACGGCCGCGGTGGCCGCCAGCGGCTCCTCCAGACCGATTAACGTCACCAGCGTGCCCAGCGCCACCACGGTGGACCAGGCGAGCTTGCGCTTCAGGTCACGCTCACGCAGGGCCAGCAGCGCGCCGGTCAGCATGGTCAGCGTGCCCGCGCCGGTCAGCAGCCCCTGCCACAGCGCCCATTCCTGGAAGGCCGGGTTCAGCCGCGCGAGCAGGTAGACGCCCAGCTTCACCATCGTGGCCGAATGCAGATAGGCCGAGACGGGGGTGGGCGCGGCCATGGCGTTCGGCAGCCACATGTGCAGCGGCCATTGCGCCGACTTGGCGAAGCAGCCCAGCGCCACCAGCACGATGATCCAGGGCGTGAACTCGTGCGTGGCCAGCACGGCGCGGTTGGCCAGAATTTCCGAGATGGTGAAGGTGCCGGCCGCGCTGCCCAGCAGCAGAAGGCCCGCCAGCATCGCAAGCCCGCCCGAGACCGTCACCAGCAGCCCCTGCTGCGCCGCACGACGGGCGGCGGGCTTGTGCGCCTCGAAGCCGATCAGCATGAAGGAGGCGAGGCTGGTCAGCTCCCAGAAGATGAACAGCACGATCAGGTCGTCGGCCAGCACCGCGCCCAGCATCGCCGCCATGAACAGCGTCAGCACCGCCAGGAAGCGGTGCATCTTCGGGTAGCTGGCCATGTAGCTGCCCGAGAACAGGAAGATGCCGGTGCCGATGCCGGTGATGAGCAGCGCCATCAGCTGCGACAGCCCATCCAGGCGGAAGCCGAAGCCGATGCCGAAGGCCGGCAGCCACTCCACGCGGAACGTGGCGCCCAGCGGCAGCAGCAGGATGAGGCCGAAGAGCGTCGCCGGCAGCAGCGCCAGCGCCGGGGCGAGCGCGGGTCGCGCGCGCAGGCCGAGCGCTACCGCCGGAACGGCCAGCAACGCCAGGCAGGGGATGAGGGCGAGGATCCAGTTCACGGCGGCCACCGCTGCAACAGCCGTGCCAACCGCATGCCCTGGCGGAAAGCGCGGAAATGCGCGGCACGGCCGCGCGTGAGCCGTCAACGACCGTTCGCAAACCCGAACGGGGCGTCAGGAAAGCCGAACGGCACGCCGGCTACAGCCAGCCCTTGCGCTTGAAGTAGAGCACGGGCCCCAGCGCGCTCAGGATCATGGCCACCACCGCCAGCGGATAGCCGATGGGCCATTCCAGCTCGGGCATATGGTGGAAGTTCATGCCGTAGATGCTGGCGATGAGGGTGGGCGGCATCAGCGCCACGCTCACCACCGTGAAGGTCTTGATGATGTTCATCTGCTCGACATTGATGATGCCAAGCACGGCGTCGAGCAGGAAGGTCGCCTTGTGGTTCATGGAATTGCCGTGCTCGACCAGGCTTCGCACATCGCGCACCAGCGTCTTGATCAGGTGCTGGTTCTCCTTCCGCACCGTGGATTTCTCGGCGGTCAGGAAGGTGAGGATGCGCGTGAGGCCAAGCAGCGTGTCCGTGGTCCGCGCCGTCAGGTCCCCCACCAGGCCGAGCGTCAGCAGCACCGAGCGCAGGTCCTGGTCCTTCTGCGTCACCTTCTTGGCGCTGCGGGCGGCGCGAAAGGCGTCCTGGTTGGCGCGGTCAATGTCGAGGCCGATGCGTTCCAGGATGTCCGCCAGCCGGTCCACGATCTGGCCGAACAGGTGCAGCAGCACGGCATCCGCGCTGCCCAGCAGCACCTCGGGCGCCTTCTGGCAGCGGGCGGTGAAGGCCGTGAAGGCCTTGGGCGTGGCATGGCGCACGGTGACCAGCACCGAGGGGGCCAGCACGAAGGAGATGGGGGTGGACTCGTAGTCGTGCCCCTCCACGCCATGCAGGAAGTTCGCGGTGAGGAACAGTACATCCCCCTCCCGATACATGCGCGAGGAGCTTTCGATCTCCTGCATCTCCTCGCGCGAGGGGAGTTCGAAGCCCACCGCCGCCTCGACCAGGCGCTCCTCCTCAGGCGTGGGGTCCAGCAGGTCGATCCAGACGGCCTCTTGAAGAGGTGCCGCGTCTTCGCCCCGCAGCAGGGCCCCATCACGGACGGCAAAGGTTGTCAGCATCCACCGGGTTCCTTGCAGCAGGGTGCGGGGCCAGAGCCGCCGGTAGAGACAAAATCAGCGCCGGGCAACGCTCTTCGAGCGCTGGAGGCAAGGTGTCACACCGATGAAATCCGCGGCGATGGGGTGGCGGCCGGAAGGGCGCGTGCCATCCTCCGGGCGGACGAGTTGGCAGGTGGACAACCCCGCCTCCCGCGCCGCGTCCAGTTCCTCCGCCACATCGGAGAGAAACAGGATGGCGCCCGGCAAGGCCCGCCAGGCACCGGCAATGCGCGCATAGCTGGCGGCTTCGCGCTTGGCGCCCATGCGTGTGTCGAAGAAACCTTCGAAGAGGCCCTCAAGGTCACCGGCCTCGGAATGGCGGAACAGCAGCCGCTGCGCTTCCTCGCTGCCGGAGGAATAGACGGCCAGCCGGAGACCGGAAGCCTGCCATTCCCGCAGGGCGGGCGCCACATCGGGCCAGAGATGCCCGCGCAGCGCGCCCTCGGCATAGCCCTGGCGCCAGATCAGGCCTTGCAGCGCCTTGAGCGGCGTCACCTTGGCGTCCTCCGCCATCCAGCCGCGCAAGGTGGCGAGCTTGTCCTCCCCCGGCACGTCGCGAAGGATGGTGGCCACATCCGCGCGCGCGGCGTGGCGGGCCAGGAACCCTTCCAGCGCCTCGGCCGCATAGGGGAACAGGCGCTGGTGGACGAAGGCGATGGCGGTGGTTGTGCCCTCGATATCCGTCAGGATGTGGGTGGGCGGCATCAGCCCACCTGGACGGGGAAACGCTCCGCCATGTCCGTGCCGGTATAGTGGGGCGTCCAGCCACTGGTCTCGGTGAAGACGCGCAGCACGGTGAAGTCCGGCGCGTCGCCGCTGTCGAACCAGTGCTGGGTATTGGCCGGCACGCTGATCAGGTCGCCGCGGGTGCAGTGGGCGTCATAGACGCGACCATTGACGTGCAGCACGAAGTTGCCTGCGCCCTCGTGGAAGAAGCGGACCTCGTCCTCGGTGTGGATGTGCTCCTTCAGGAACTTGTCCCGGAGCGCGTCCTTCATCGGGTGGTCGGGGGTGAGCTGGATGACATCGGCGGTGCCGGCCTTGGTCTCGGCCAGGAAGGCGTCGAGATGCGGCTTATAGGCGGCCAGCACGGCCTCCGCCGGGGCCTTTGGCGGCAGGTCGGCCACCGGCCAGCGCTCGAAGCGCACGCCCACCTCGCGCAGGGCGGCGGCGATCTCGTCCGGGTTCTCGGTGCGCTGGAGCTCGGCCTTGGTGGCGGCGTCCCAGATGGTGAGGCGGCTCATGGCGGGTCACTCCCTTGCAGGGTGGTCAGGTCAGGCGCGCGGCTTCCAGCTCGCAGGCCAGCATGAATTCCAGGGCTTCCAGGCGCAGCAGCGCGCCCGGCATGTCCTCAGCCCAGACATATACGCCATGGCCGCGCAGGAGGTAGCCCGGCGGCGCATCGGGCGTTGCATCCCAGACCTGCTCCACGCGGGCCTGGAGCCGCGTAATGTCCTGGTCGTTGTCCAGAATGGGCAGGCGGATACGGGCCTCATGCGTCGGCAGGCCCGGGAAGGCCTTCAGCAGCTCATACCCCGCCAGTTCCAGGTGGTCGCCGCCGCGGCGGGACAACACCGTGGCCGGCACGGAATGGCCATGCAGCGCGGCGCGGGCGGCGGGAAAGCGGCGATAGATGCCGCAGTGCAGGCCCGTCTCGGCCGAAGGGCGGAGGTTGGACGCCTCCGGCCGCCCGTGCACATCCACCGCCATCACCCCGTCCTCCGGGATGAAGCCCTTGTGGAAACCCGAACGGGTGATGGCGATGCGGCCATCCGCCAGGCGCAACGAGATGTTGCCGGCCGTGGCCGGGACCCAGCCGCGCTGGTCCATGCGACGACCGGCGGCGCGGATCGCTTCCACCGCCTCGGCAGGAAGAGGGTTCATCGGGGCGAGGGGCGCGCCGGGCGGGCCGGCGCGCGTCGCATCAGGCAGCGGGGCGGCCGCCGGCGGGCTGCTGCGCCTCGGTGTGCGTCGCCGCGGCGGGCTGCGGCCCCGGGATGTTGCCCGTCGGCGCGGCCGGCGGCGCGCTCTCGGCCGTCATGGCGGCGTCAGCGGGCTTGTCGTCGTCCTTGATGTTCTTCTTGAACGACTTGATGCCGGTGGCGAGGTCGCCCATCAGGCCGCTGATCTTGCCGCTGCCGAACAGCAGCAGGACGACCAGAAGAACAACCAACCAATGCCAGATGCTGAAGGTACCCATCGTCGCGCCTCGATCCCTATCGGAACTCTGTGGGGCGGAACCTAGTCCGCGCGCGGCTTGAGCGCAAACACCGGTTCGCCGGTTCAGCACGATGTGGGGAGGCCGCCTCCCAGAGGCAATGCCCTGGGACCATGCACATGAAGGGCGCGCAATATAGCTCTTGCAAAACGATCACGGCTGCGGCATGTCTCGCGCCGATCCGGGCCCCTCTGGCGGCCGGCGGTTGTCCAGGGTCCCTGCCCGGCCAGCCGCCCTCCGTGATGTCGGATCATTCCACCAACATTGGCCGCGGTCCCGCATGGTGGGCCCGTGCCTGGGGTCCGAACCTATGGAATTCTTCGCCCTCGAATGGCTGGGTAAGCCTGTGTGGATGTGGACGGGCTTCATCGCCATTGTCCTGCTTCTGCTGGCCTTCGACCTCGGCGTGCTCAATCGCGACAACAAGGAGATGGGCATCCAGCAGAGCCTGCTGCTCTCCGTCTTCTACATCGGCTTCGCGATCCTCTACGGCGGCGGCATCTGGTGGGCCTATGAGGCCGGCGTCATCACCACCAGCGACGGCAGCCACGCCGGCATGGCCTATTTCACCGGCTTCTTCATCGAAAAGGCGCTGTCCATCGACAACGTCTTCGTCATCAGCCTGATCTTCGGCTACTTCGCCATCCCGCGGAAATACCAGTATCGCGCGCTGGTCTGGGGCATCATCGCCGTGATCGTGCTGCGCGGGCTGATGATCGCGGTCGGTGCGGCCCTGGTGCAGAACTATGGCTGGATCCTCTACTTCTTCGGCGCCTTCCTGATCGCGACCGGCATCAAGATGCTGGTCGTGCCGGAATCCGATCCCGACGTGTCGAAGAACCCGGTGGTGAAGTTCCTCAACAAGCGCATGCGCGTGACGAAGGAACTGCACGGCGAGAAGTTCTTCGTGCGCGAGGTGGACGAAAAGACGGGCAAGCTGGTGCGCGCGGCCACGCCGCTGTTCGTGGCCCTCGTGGTCATCAACATCGCGGACCTGATCTTCGCGGTGGACAGCGTGCCGGCCATCTTCGCCATCACGACCGACACCTTCATCGTCTACACGGCCAACATCATGGCCATCCTGGGCCTGCGGGCGCTCTACTTCGCGCTGGCCGCCATGGTGCACCGCTTCGAATACCTGAAGTACGCGCTGGCCATGGTGCTGGTGTTCATCGGCCTCAAGATTTTCTGGAACAGCCTGGTGGGCAAGATGGACCCGGCCATCTCGCTGGGCGTGACGCTGGCGCTGATCCTTGGCGGCGTGCTGTTCTCGCTGTGGAAGACCCGCGGGGAGAACCGCGACGAAAAGATCCAGCCGGGCTGAGGCCCTACCCGCTGGCCGGGTTCTCCGGCCAGTCATGCTTCGGGTAGCGGCCGCGCATGTCCTTGCGGACATCGGCCCAGCCCGAGGCCCAGAACCCCGCCAGGTCGGCCGTGATGGCCACAGGCCGCCCGGCGGGTGACAGCAGAGCCACCTGCAGCTTCACCCGCCCCCCCGCCAGTTGCGGCATGTCCTTCAAGCCGAACAAATGCTGGGCGCGGGCCTCCAGCGTGGGCGTCTCGGCGGTGTAGTCCACCGCCGCGCTTCGGCCCCCAGGCAGGGCGATGCGCGCGGGCAGGGCCGCATCGAGCTTGCGGCGCAAATCACCCGGCAGCAGCGCATGCTGCACATCCACGCCCTTCAATTCCGAGAGCTTGGACATGCCGGCGCAGTACGGCGCCAGCCACTCCCGCGCGGTGGCGGCCAGCGCGGCGTCGGACACATCCGGCCAAGGCACACCCTCCAGCGCGTGCATCCGCGCGATGCGGGCGCGCAACTGCCGGCCCGATTCGCCCCAGTCCAGGTCGCGGAAGCCGCGTTCCGCCGCCGCGACGGCCAGGGCTTCCGCGATCACCGCGGGGTCGGCACCCGGCAGGGGCGATTCCTCCAGCACCAACGGGCCGAACATGAGCCGCTTGCGGGCCAGCACGGCGCCGGCGCGCGCATCGAAGGCGGCGCCCTCCACGGTGCGGAAACGTTCGGGGAAACGCGCCTCCAGCACGGCACGGCTGACGGGTGCCGCCATGCGGATGCGCGCCTCGGTGCCCTTGAGTTCCAGATCGGCTACGGCCAGCAGCGTCTGCTTCGCCAGCGGGTCCGCGACCGAAAGCCGCGCGCCCTGGCCGGAGGCCATGCGGAAGGCGCCGTCCATGGTGCCACGCTTCAATGCAATACGGTCGGGGAAGCCAGCGGCCAGCAGCGCGCCGGCATCGCCCTCGGGGGGCGTGTTGCCATGCACGCCCAGGCGCCGGCGGTGCAGGGCGGCGGTGCGGCGGATGGCGCGCAGCGCGATGCCGTCCGCCTCCTCGCGCCCATGGCCGTGCAGGGCGTCGAGGCGCAAGGTGATGTCGGCAGGCGGCTCGCGGCCCCGCAGCGGGTCGCGCTCCTCCAACAGCGCGGCCAGGTCGGCGGCCAGCGCGGCCTCGCCCTCATCGGCCACGGCGCACATCATGCGCGCCAGACGCGGATGCGTGCCCATGCGGGCCATGCGCTTGCCTGTGGTGGTGATGCGGCCCGCTTCGTCCAGCGCGTCCAGGCTGGCCAGCAGCGCACGGGCGGCGGCGACCTGGCCCTCGGGCGGCGGGTCCAGGAAGGGAAGCTCGCGCGGCGCGACACCCCAGGCCGCGCAATCCAGCACCAGGGAGGACAGCTCCGCCTCCAGGATTTCCGGCCGGTCCTGCAGCGGCAAGCCGCGGTGCAGCGCCTCGCTCCAGAGGCGGATGGCCACACCAGGCTCGGTGCGGCCGGCGCGGCCGGCGCGCTGTTCGGCCGCGGCGCGGCTGATGCGCGCGGTAACCAGGCGCGTCAGCCCCGTCGCGCCATCCAGCCGGGGCGTGCGGCGGAAGCCGCCATCCACCACGATGCGCACGCCGGGCACCGTCAGCGAAGTTTCCGCGATGGAGGTGGCCAGCACCACGCGCCGCCGGGGGCCTGGCGTCAGCGCGCGGTCCTGCTCGGCGGGGGGGAGCTCGCCATGCAGGGGCAGCACATCCGCGTCCAGGCCCGAAAGTCGTTCGGCGGTGCGGCGGATTTCGCCCCAGCCGGGCAGGAAGGCCAGCACATCGCCCGGCTCGCGCGCCATGGCGGCGCGGATGGATTGCGCCATGGCCTCGGGCAGGTCGCGCGGGTCGGTCAGGTCGCGGCGGTGGTGCTCCACGCGCACCGGAAAGGCACGGCCGGCGCTTTCCACCAGCGGCCCACCCAGCAGGCCCGCGAAGCCCTGGGCGTCCAGCGTCGCGGACATGGCCAGCAGCCGCAATTCCGGCCGCAGCCCGCGCTGGATGTCGAGACACAAGGCGAGGCCCAGGTCGGTGTCCAGATGCCGCTCATGCGCCTCGTCGAAGATGACGGCGGCCACGCCCTCCAGCCCGGGGTCGGATTGCAGGCGCCGCACCAGCAGGCCTTCCGTCACCACCTCGACGCGCGTGGCGGCCGAGGTCGCGCGGTCCAGCCGTGTGGTGATGCCCACGGTCTGGCCCAGGCTTTCGCCCAGCATCTCCGACATGCGGCGGGCGGCGGCGCGGGCGGCGACGCGGCGCGGTTCCAGCACCAGGATCTTGCCGCCCGCGGCCCAAGGCTCCTCGCGGAGCACCAGGGGCACCAGCGTGGTCTTGCCCGCGCCGGGGGGGGCGACCAGCACGGCGCTCGACCCCTCGCGCAGCGCCTGGCGCAGGGCGGGCAGCGCCTCCTCGACAGGAAGCGTCACACCCAGCCTTCCGCGACCGCCTTGCCGATCATGGTGCCGCCCTCCACCAGCGCATGCCCGGCGCGGAGGTTTTCCGCGGTGATGGCGCCGAGATGGCGCGTCAGCGTGGTCCGCAGCGTTCCGGCGTCCAGCAGGGCCGCCGCCTCGCTCAGCAGGCGGTGCTGGGCCTCCATATCCGGCGTCTGGAAGAGCGTGCGGGCGAACATGCCCTCCCAGTGGAACCCGGCCGACTTGGCGCGCAGCAGGCTCATGTCCAGCGCGCTGCCCTCGTCAATGGCGCAGATCATCCCCTGCGGGGCCAGGATGGCGCAGAGCATGGCCCAGTTCGCGGCCGTGCCGGTGGTGGAGAAGATGCGCGACACGCGCAGCTTCAGCGCCTTCACCTGCGCCGCCATGTCCTCACGGTGGTCAATGACGTGGTGCGCGCCGAGATCGAGGCACCAATCCCGTGTCTCAGGGCGCGAGGCGGTGGTGATGACCGTCATCCCCGTCAGCTTCCGCGCGAGCTGGATGGCGATGGAGCCGACGCCCCCCGCGCCACCCACGATCAGCACCGCCTCGCCCGTCGGCTCCGTGTCGCGCGCGATGCGGAGCCTATCGAACAGCCCCTCCCAGGCGGTGATGGTGGTCAGCGGCATGGCGGCGGCCTCCGCGAAGGTGAGGCTTGCGGGCATGCGGCCCACCACGCGCTCATCCACCAGTTGCAGCTCGGCATTGCTGCCCGGGCGGTTGATGGCGCCGGCCCAGAAGACCTGGTCGCCTGGCTGGAACAGCACGGCATCAGGGCCGATGGCGCGCACCACCCCGGCGCCGTCGAAGCCCAGGATGCGCGGCGTGTTCTTGGGGTCGGACTTGGCGCGTTGCTTCGCATCCACCGGGTTGACCGAGACGGCGCGCACCTCGATCAGCACATCCCGGCCGGTGGGCGCTGCGGGGTCCGGCAAGTCCATGTCCTGCAAGGCGTTGGTGTCGGTCACGGGCAGGCATTGGCTGTAGGCGATGGCCTTCATAGGGCGTTCCCCTGTAACGATTTGTATCTGAGAACATGAACCGGCTGACATGTTCAGGCCTCCACCCTATTCCCCCGCGAGACGAAACGGGAGACGGGCCCATGGATCCGAAACTGCTTTCCTTCGCCCGCCGTGCCGCGCTGTTCGGCGCCGCCGGCCTCGCCACCGGCACCGCCATCCCCGCCGCCGCGCAGCAGTCCCAGCCGGCCCGCGGCGTGCCACCGCAGCAGGGCACCATGCCGCCCCGCTTCCACCGCATGAAGGTGGGCGATGTGGAGGTGACGACGTTGCTGGACGGCGCCATGCAGGGGCAGCCCGACTTCATCCAGCGCTTCTTCCCCGACAGCACGCCGGAGCAGATCGCCCCGCTGCGCGAACGCGCCTTCCGCAGCGACACGGGCGGACTGCACCAGCCGGTCGGCGCCTATCTGCTCAACACCGGGCGGAACCTGGCGCTGATTGATTGCGGCGGGCATTCCAGCTTCATCCCCACCACCGGCCAGACGCTGGATGCGCTGCGCGCCGCCGGCTACTCGCCCGAGCAGGTGGACACGGTGCTGCTCACGCATATCCACCCTGAGCATGCGCTAGGCCTCAGCTATGACGGCACCACGCGCAACTTCCCCAATGCCGAGGTCGTGGTCACGCAGGTGGACCACCAGTTCTGGACCGATCCCGGCATGGAAAGCCGCGTGCCGCAGGGGCAGCGCTTCATCCAGGCCGCACGCCGCGCCATCGCCCCCTATCCGAACCGCATCCGCACCGTCGAGATGCGCGCGGGCCTGGAGGTCATTCCCGGCGTCTTCATGGAGCCCGCGCCCGGCCATACCCCCGGCCATGTCAGCTTCCGCCTGACCTCGCAAAACCAGACCATGCTGATCTGGGGCGACATCGCGCACCAGATGGTCATCCAGCTCGCGCGGCCGCGCTGGCGCGTGGGGGTGGACGTGGACGCGGCCATGGGCGTGGAAAGCCGCGTCCGCACGCTCGACATGCTGGCGAGCGAGGGCATCCTGATGGGCGGCGTGCATGTGCCCTGGCCTGGCTTCGGCCGCATCATCCGGGATGGGGAGGGCTATCTCTACGTGCCCCGCCCGGCGCAGTTCACCTGAACCTCGGTGCGCGCGCGGATTGACCCCGCGCGCGCGTCTCGGCAACAGGGTGATGGAACCCTGGAGAGCCGCGCATGCCCGCCACCCATCGCCTGTCCGCCACGCCCGAAACCATCCGCTGGGGCACCTTCGACGCCAGCTACAAGCCGCTGATCGAGGTGGAGAGCGGGGATCTCGTCATCCTCGAATGCGTCTCCGGCGGGCCGGAGGTGATGCCCGACCCGGCCTCGGGGCTGAAGGTGCCGGCGCATCTGGCCGCCATCCATGCCAGCAACCCGCCGCGCCTCGGCCCGCACATCCTCACCGGCCCCGTGGCCGTGAAGGGCGCGATGCCGGGCGACGTGCTGCGCGTGGACATCGAAAAGATCGAGCTGGGCAATGACTGGGGCTTCTGCGGCTTCCGCCCCCTGGGTGGCACTCTGCCCGAGGATTTCCCCTACAAGCGCATGCTGCACATCCCGGTGGACCGCGAGAAGCGCACGGGCCATGTGCCGGTCGGCCCCGGCGTGACCCTGCCGCTCTCGCCCTTCTTCGGCGTGATGGGCGTGGCCCCCCCGGCCGAATGGGGCGCGATCTCCACCAAGGAGCCGCGCGCCCATGGCGGCAACCTCGACAACAAGGAAATCGGCGAGGGCGCGACGCTGTTCCTCCCCGTCCATGCCCCCGGCGCCCTGTTCAGCGCCGGCGACGGCCATGGCGTGCAGGGTGATGGCGAGGTGTGCATCAACGCCCTGGAAATGTGCCTGACCGGCCATTTCCGCCTGACGGTCGAGAAGGGGATGGAGCTGAAGTATCCCCGCGCCGAAACCGCCACCCACTTCATCTCCATGGGCATGCACGAGGACCTGGACGAGGCGATGAAGCGCGCGCTGCGCGAGATGATCGGCTTCATCACCAGCCGCACCAATCTCAGCGCGGCCGATGCCTACCAGTTCTGCTCCCTGGCCGTGGATTTCCACGTGACGCAGACCGTGAACGGCGAAAAGGGCGTGCACGGCCTGCTGAAGAAGGGCCTGCTGTTCTGAGGGACAGTGCGGGGGGCGACGGCGCCCCCCGCCGGCCCCTCAGGTGCCGATGATGCCGCCGTCATTCTTCGTGATCACGATGGTGGCCGAGCGCGGCAGCCGCCCCTCGCCATCCGGCCAGGTGCTGTTGATGCGGCCGGCGGCGAAGTCGGCTGCCGGGGTGGTGGCGCCCGGGTGCTGCACGTTCACGAACATGGTGCGGCGGTCCGGCGTGGTGACGACGCCCGTGATCTCCTGGCCCACAGGCCCCGTGAGGAAGCGGCGGATTTCGCCGGTCACCGGGTTGGCGCAGAGCATGGCGTTGTTGCCGAAGGGCGCCAGCGCGCCGCGCAGCTGGTCATTCTCGCCGATGTCGGTCTGGATCCAGAGGCGGCGGTCGGCGTCGAACCACAGCCCGTCGGGGCAGGCGAAGCTGTTGTCCGCGGTCAGCGCCGCGTCGCCGGCCACACGGCTGTCGCCCTCCGGCCCCGCGATCACGAAGAGGTCCCAGGCGAAGCGGGTGGCGGCGTGGTCATCGCCCTCCTCGCGCCAACGGATGATCTGGCCGAAGGCGTTGCGCGGGCGGGGGTTGACGGCGTCCACCTGGGCCTCGGTGCGGCGGCCGTTGTTGGTCAGGGTGAAGTAGATGCGGCCATCCACCGGATCCACGGCGCCCCATTCCGGGCGGTCCATCTTGGTGGCGCCCAGCGCATCGGCGGCCAGGCGCGTGTTGACCAGCACCTCGCCCTGGTCGGCGAAGCCGTTGGCGGCGGTGAGCGGGCCCACGCCATGCACCAGGGGCAGCCATTCGCCCGTGCCGTCGCTGTTGAACTTCGCGGCGTAGAGCGTGCCCTCGTCCAGCAGGGCACCATTGGCGGTGGCGCGGTGGAAGGGCGCGCGGCTCACGAACTTGTAGATGTACTCGAAGGTGCTGTCGTCGCCGGAATAGGCCACCACCGGCCGGCCCTCGGCCACCGGGCCAAAGACCACGCCCTCATGCGCGAAGCGGCCGAGCGCTGTGCGCTTCACCGGAAGGCTGGCGGGGTCGAAGGGGTTGATCTCCACCACCCAGCCGAAGCCGTTGGGCTCATGGCGGTAGTCGGCCGTGGCATCGGCGCCCTGGATGGTGGCGTCGAAGCGCACGAATTCATCCGCCCCGCCCCGCACCTGGTCCCAGTTGTAGCGGGACTGCTGGACCGGCACGCCGTAGCGCGCCTGTTCCCGCGGCCTTTGGCCCGCCTCGGTGCGGTTCACGAAGTAGCCGGCCCAGTTCTCCTCGCAGGTGAGGTAGGTGTTCCAGGGCGTCACGCCATGCGCGCAATTGTTGAGGGTGCCGCGGGTGCGCGTGCCATCCGGGCTGTATTTCGTGCGCAGCAGGGCATGGCCGCGCGCCGGGCCCGCGATCTCCATGGGCGTTCCGGCGGTGACGCGACGGTTGCGCGGGTCCGCCACCACCTTCCAGGCGCCATCGGTGCCGCGGGCCACGCGCACGATGGAGACGCCATGCGCGTTCATCTCCTTCAGCGCCTCGTCAGGGTTGCGGGCGCCATCCTCCAGCGGCATGCGGCCGGTGCCGAGGCTGAGGCCGGCGGCGCGGGCATGCATGAAGCGCGGCTCGACATATTCGTGGTTCAGAACCAGCAGGCCTTCGGTGCTGCTGCCCTGGTCGGGTTCGCGGCCCTCGATGGGAAAGAAGTGCATCCCGTCATGGTGCGCGCCGATGGCGCGGCCCTGCTCCTCGCCCGACATCTCGAGCAGGGGGCGGCCGGCGCTGCCATCCAGCATCGTCCCCTGCGGGACCAGCACCTGCGCGGAGTAGCCGGGCGGAAGCGTCACGCGGTCATGCACCGCGACGGGCACGGGCTGGAAACCGATGCTGGGCTGCGCGGCGGCGGGGGTGGCTTCGGCGGAACCCACCGGCAGGAAGCCGGTCATGAAGGCCGCCATGCCGCCTGCCATCCAGCCGCGACGCGACATGCGCTGGGCCGCGATCTCGGTGAAGACCGGGTTGGTGGAGAGGTTGGACAATGGCTCGTCGCCGGCCTCGATGTCCACGAATGCGTCGTGCTGGGGCTGGGTCATGGAATGCCTCGCGGGGCGCGGCGGGGTGCCGCGTGTTCAACCCCTCCTTTCCGGCACGAGCAATGCGTGCCCATGCAGGATTCATGACAGCCCCATGATGATGCCTCTCCGCAACGTCGCCCCTTGGGTCGCGGCGCGCCCTGGGGCAGGGTGGCGGCATGACCCATACCCTCATCGCCGATCTGGGGGGCACCAATGCCCGCTTTGCCCTGGCCGAGGGCGGCCGGCATGGCCGCATCATTGCGCTGCGCGTGAAGGAGCATGACGGGCCCGCCCCTGCCATCCGCCAGGCGCTGCACCGCCTCGGGCTTGGCGGCGCGCCCACGCGGCTGGTCTGCGCCCTGGCCGCGCCCATCGAGGCCGGGCCCATCCGCCTGACCAATGCGCCCTGGGTGCTGGACCGCGAGGCGCTGGGCCGCGAACTCGGCATCGGCCAGGTGGAGTTTTTGAACGACCTGGAGGCCACCGCCTGGTCCCTGCCCGCCCTCGCCCCGGAGGATCTCCGCACGCTCCACGCGGGCAAGGCCGTGCCCGGCACGCCGCTGCTGGTGGTGGCGCCCGGCACGGGCCTTGGCATGGCGGCGATGGCCGGCGGCCAGGCGCTGGCCACCGAGGCCGGGCACAGCGCCTTCGCCCCCGGCGATGCGCTGGAGGATGCGCTGCTGGCCCATCTGCGCGGCACCCATGGGCCGGTCTCGAACGAGGACCTGCTCTCCGGCAGCGGCCTGCCGCGCCTCTACGCCGCCCTGGCCGAAATGCGCGGCGGCCAGCGCAGCCCGAAGAACGCCGCCACGATCGCCGATGCCGCACGCGGCGGCGACATATTGGCGCAGGAGGCGGTGGGCGTGTTCTGGCGCGCGCTGGGCGGCTTCTGCGGCGACGCGGCCCTGCTGCTGGGCGCGCGGGGCGGCGTGTATCTGGCCGGCGGCGCGGCGCAGAAATTGTTCGACCTGCTGCCCGTGGAAGCCTTCCTGAACCGCTTCCGCGACAAGCCCAAGATGCAGGCCTATCTCTCCCGCATCCCGGTGCATGTCATCATCCATGACCAGCCCGCGTTGATGGGGCTGGCGCGGTATGTGGCGCGCGACACAGGAACCGGCCCCTAGGGCCGAGCGCCGGACAGGCGCCGCGGCCTATGCCGCGAGCAAAGCGCCCGGAGGACGGGCCCGGCGCCTGGGGACATCAGTCATAGGTGACGATGTTGGCCGCCACCTCACGGTCATAGCCCCGGCTGGCGAGGAGAAGCTGGCGCGTATAGGCCTCGCGCGGCTCCTGGCGGCGCAGCGTGGCCACGTCCATTTCTTCCACGATCGCGCCACGGTTCATCACCGCAAGCCGGTCGCACATATGCGCGATGACGGCGAGGTTGTGGCTCACCAGAAGCATGGTCAGGTTGTGGGCGCGCCGCAGCCGCCGCAGCAGGTTCAGGATTTCCGCCTGCACCGAGACGTCCAGCGCCGAGGTCGGCTCATCCAGCAGCAGCACCTTGGGCTCCAGCATCAAGGCGCGCGCGATGGCGACACGCTGCCGCTGCCCGCCCGAAAGCTGGTTCGGGTAGCGGAAGCGGAAGGCGGGGCCGAGGCCCACATCGGACAGCGCGCGTTCCACGCGCGGCCCCACATCGCCGATGCCCTGGATTTCCAGCGGCTCGCTCAGCGCGCGGTCCACGGTGTGGCGCGGGTGCAGCGAGGCATAGGGGTCCTGGAACACCATCTGCACCAGGCGCGGCAGGCGAGTGTCGCGCTGGCCCACGGACACGCCGGCCACCGCGGCCTCGCCCGTCCAGTTCGGGTTCAAACCTGCCAGCACGCGCAGCGCGGTGGATTTGCCGCTGCCGCTTTCGCCGACCAGGCCGAAGCTTTCGCCCTCGGCCACCGAGAAATTCACGTCACGCACCGCCCGCACGGCCTGCGCGCCCTGCCCGAAGGTGACGTTGAGGTTCCGCACCTGGATCATGCGGTCAGTCCTTCAGCCAGGCGGGGTCGCGCTGAAGCGTGGGCAGCTCGGCGCGGTCGTCGTCAATGCGGGGCAGGCTGTCCAGCAGGCCCTGGGTGTAGGGGTGGGTGGCCTGGCGGAGGTCACGCGCATGACGTTCCTCCATCACGCGGCCGCCATACATGACCAGCACGCGGTCGCAGAAGGAGGCGACGAGGTCGAGGTCATGGCTGATGAAGATCAGCCCCATGCCGCGCTTCGCCACCAGGTCATCCAGGATGGCCAGCACCTGCATCTGCACCGTGACGTCGAGCGCGGAGGTGGGTTCGTCCGCGATCAGCAGATCAGGCTCCGGCGCCAGCATCATCGCGATCATGATGCGCTGGCCCATGCCGCCCGAGACCTCGTGCGGGTAGAGGTTGAAGACGCGCTCCGGGTCGCGGATGCGGACGGCCTCCAGCATTTCCATGGCGCGGCGGCGGGCGCCGGCGCCCTTGTCGCGCACCGCCTCCGCGATCTGCTCGCCCACGCGCATCACGGGGTTCAGCGAGTATTTCGGGTCCTGCATGACCAGCGAGATGCGGCTGCCGCGCAGGGCGCGCATCTCGCCTGACGAAGCCGTCAGCAGGTCCTTGCCGTCGAAGCTGAGGCGCCTCGCCTCCAGCTTCGCGTGCGGCGGCAGCAGGCGCAGGATCGAACGCCCGGTGACGGACTTGCCGGAACCGCTCTCGCCCACGATGCCCAGGCGCTCCCGCCCCAGCGAGAAGGACACGCCGCGCACCGCCCGGAACGGCCCGGTCGGCGTGGGGAAGGTGACGCGGAGGTCTTCCACCTCCAGCAACGGCTTGCTCATGACTTGCGCGGGTCCAGAACGTCGCGCAGCCCGTCGCCCAGCAGGTTGAAGGCGAGGCTGACCACGATGATGGCGATGCCCGGGATGGTGGCGACCCACCACTGGTCCAGCACATAGCGCCGCCCGGCCGAGATCATGGCACCCCATTCCGCCATGGGCGGCTGCGCGCCGAGGCCGAGGAAGCCGAGGCCCGCGGCGGTCAGGATGATGCCCGCCATGTCCAGCGTGACCCGCACCACCAGCGACGCGACGCAGAGCGGCATGATGTAGGCCCAGAGGATGCGCGCCGTCCGCGCCCCCTGCATCCGCGCCACCGCGATGTAGTCGCTGTTGCGGATGGTGATGGTCTCGGCGCGGGCGATGCGCGCATAGGGCGGCCAAGCGGTCAGCGCGATGGCGATGATGGCGTTCTCGATACCCGGCCCCAGCGCGGCCACGAAGGCCAGCGCCAGGATCAGGCTGGGGAAGGCCAGGAACACGTCGGTGACGCGCATGAGCACGGCATCCACCCAGCCGCCGAGATAGCCGGCCGCCGTGCCCACCAGCAGCCCGATGGGCGCGGCGATGGCGGCCACCAGCACCACGATCATCAGCGTGATGCGCGCGCCATAGACGAGGCGCGAGAAGGTGTCGCGTCCGAACTCGTCGGTGCCGAGCCAATGGCCCTGCGCGCCCGGCGGCAGCAGGCGCCGCGCAAGATCCTGCGCATAGGGGTCATGCGTCGCGATCCAGGGCGCGAAGGCGGCCACGACGATCAGCAGCAGCACGATCAACAGGCCCAGCACGGCCAGCTTGTTTCGCTTGAACTGCAACCAGCCGCGATAGAACTGCCCAAGCCGCGCCTGATTGCGCGAGGCCGGCGTGTCCGTGAGAAGTTGTGCGCGCCAAGTGCTCATCTCGCCCTCGGGTCCATGAGTTTGTAGAGCGCATCGGACAGCAGGTTCAGCCCCACGAAGACCGCGCCCACCACCAGCGTGCCGCCCAGCACCGCGTTCATGTCGGCCGCCAGCAGCGCGGTGGTGAGGTAGCGGCCGAGGCCAGGCCAGGCGAAGACCGTCTCGGTCAGCACCGCGCCCTCCAGCAGCCGCGCATAGGACAGCGCGATCACGGTGATGAGCTGGACGGAGATGTTCTTCAGCGCATGCACCCAGATGATGCGCGCCTCGGACAGCCCCTTGGCGCGGGCGGTGATGACATATTCCTGGCTGAGCTGGTCCAGCATGAAAGACCGCGTCATGCGCGCGATGTAGGCGATGGAGAAATACCCCAGCACCGCCGCCGGCAGCACCACATGGCTGACGGCGTTCCAGAACACCTCCCATTCGCCCGCGATGGCGGCGTCAATCAGGATGACGCCCGTCACCGGGTCCACGATGTCCTCGAAGAAGACGCCCAGCCGCCCGGGGCCGGAAACCCAGCCCAGGATGCCGTAGAACACCAGCAGCCCCATGATGCCCAGCCAGAAGATGGGCACCGAATAACCGACAAGGCCGATCACGCGCACCAGCTGGTCCGGCCAGCGGTCCTGATAGACCGCGCCCGCGATGCCCATGGGCACGCCCAGCACCACGCCGATGATGGTCGCGATGGTGGCAAGTTCCAGCGTCGCCGGGAACACGCGGGCGATGTCGTCCAGCACGGGCCGGTTCGTCACCAGCGACGTGCCGAAATCCCCCACCGCCATCTTCTGCACATAGAGCCAGAACTGCCACCACAGCGGCTGGTCCAGCCCCAGCTCCGCGCGCACCGCCTCATAGACGTCGCGCGGCGCCTGGTCGCCCACCACGGCCAGCACCGGATCAATGGGCACGACCCGGCCGATGAAGAAGGTGACGGCCAGCAGGCCCAGCAGCGTCAGCGCCACCTGGAGGACGAATTCGCCCCCCCGGCGGGCGCCTCGCAGCGCGCCGGCCCCGCCCATGGAGGCACTCATGGAATCAGCCCTTGTTCGCGAGCCAGTAGATGGCCGACAGCCCCGGCGAGCTCGCCATGTAGCCGCGCAGGTTGGAACGATGGGCCACCTGCACCTGCTGCTGCGCGAAGATCGCGAAGGGGGAGGTGTTCATGAACTCCTCCTGGATCTGGCGGTAGATGGCGGCGCGGGCGTTCTGGTCGCGCTCGGTCATCGCGGCCTCGGTGCGGCGGGTCAGCTCGGGAATGTCCCAGCCATTGCGCCAGGAGAGCTTGCCCGGGTTGTCCGCGCCCGGCGGGTTGCTGGTGAAGCTGTCCGCGTTGTAGTGCGGGTCCGGATAGCCCAGGCCCCAGATGCCGATGAAAAGCTGGTGGTTCCGCGCACGGAACTTGGCCAGCACCTGGGCGCCGGTGGCCGGCAGCACCTCCAGCCGCACGCCGCCGCGGGCCATGCTGGCCTGCAGCGTCTGCGCGACGTCCAATGAGGGGAAGCTGTTCGCGGTATCAATGGTCAGCGCGATGCCGTTCGCGTGCCCGGCCTCGGTGAGCAGGCGGCGGGCGCGGTCGGGGTCATAGGTGTAGGGCCGCGTGTCAATGGCGCCCAGGATGGCGCGGGGGATGAAGCTCTGGTGCGGGAAGACCTGGCCCGGCAGCAGGTTGTTCGCGATGCCGTCATAATCCACCAGGTACTTCAGCGCCTCCACCACCTTGGGGTTGGACAGCAGCGGGAAGGTCACGTTGGCACTGAAATACTGGATGGTGCCGCGCGGGAACTCGGCCAGGGAAATGTTCGGCCGGCCGCGCAGGGCCGCGATGTCGGTGGGCGTCAGGTTGCGCGCCACGTCCACGTCGCCGCGCTCCAGCAGCAGGCGCTGCGTGGCGGCCTCGGGCACATGGCGGACGATGACGCGCTGCAGGTTGGCGCGGCCGCGCCACCAGTTGTCGTTGCGCTCCAGCGTGTAGCTCTCATTGGGCTGGTAGCGCACCAGGCGATAGGCGCCGGAGGCCGCGGAATTGCGGTTCAGCCAGGCGTTGCCCATGTCGTCGCCGGCATTCTGCTGCACCAGCCGGCTGTCCAGCACCGAGGCGATATTGGCCGTGAACAGGTTCTGGATGAGCGTCGGCGCATAGGCCCGGTTGAAGGTGACCTGCACCTCGAAATCACCGGTCTGGCGGACGTTCTGCTCCACATTGTCGCGCGTCAGGCCCACGCTGCGGAACATGAAGGCCGGCGTGCGGTTGATCATCAGCGGGCGGCGCAGCGAATACACCACGTCGGCCGCGGTCAGCGCATTGCCCGAATGGAAGCGCACGCCCTGGCGGATGCGGAAGGTGTAGGTCCTGCCGTCCTCGCTGACGGTGAAGCTCTCGGCGATGCCGGGCTGCAGCTCGGCCGTGTCCTTGGTGGGGTCCAGGACGAAGAGCTGGTCATAGACGTTCTTCAGCAGGTCGCTGCCCGTCACCTCGAAGGAGTGGTGCGGGTCCAGCGCCACCAGGTCGTCAATCTGGGCCGCGATCACCAGCGCGCTGCGCGGCGTCTGCGCCTGCGCCTCCTGCGCGCCGGGCAGGGCGGCGGCGGCCAGGGCGGCGCCACCGCCGGTGAGAAGGGCGCGCTTGGGAAGGCTCGGCATCATGGGCTCGCGTCCGTCATGGAGGGATGTCCATGACAATCCGCATAACTTGGCCCCCAGCGTCAAGCGGGACCGTCAGCCCCGGTCGCGGGCACGCCTTCCAGCGCGTGACTGCCGGAACGGTAGCGATGGGTGGAAGCGCCGAAGGCCACCAGCGTGCCCCCCTCGTCCCGCACCTCGCCGCGGGCGAAGAAGACGTTGCGCCCGGCCGTGACCAGCCGCCCCTCCGCGATGAGCGGCACGCCCAGCCGCCCCTGGCCGGTGAATCGCGTGTCGAGGTCGAGCGTCACGGCATGGCGCTTGCGCCCCGGCGCGGGGCAGAACAGGCCGGCGAAGGCATTGGCCTGGTCCAGCAGGGCCAGCATCACCCCGCCATGCACGATGCCGGAACGGTTGCCGTGCATGGGGCCGGGGATGCAGCGCAGCCGCGCCAGCCCCTCCTCCCAGAGGGTGATCTCGATGCCGAGCAGGTCATGGAAGGGGGAATGCGCCTGGGCGCGGAAATGTTCGGGCAGGTCCATGGCCGGAAGGGGAGGCGCAGCCCGCCCTTCCGTCAAGCGATGCTGAGTTCCTGCAGGGCGGCATCCATTTCCGCGAAGCTCGGCATGAACTGGGTGGGGGCGGCCTTGCGCCCCGTCTCCACCGAGACCTGCGGCGCATTGCCGTGCAGGTGGGCGACGATGACGGCGCGGATCACCTCGTAGTAATGCGCCTCCTCCTCCACCACGCCCTTCAGCCGGGCGGCCATGGGGCCGGTCAGGCCATAGGCCAGCAGCACGCCGAGGAAGGTGCCGACCAGCGCGCCGCCGATCATCTTGCCCAGCACCGAGGGCGGCTGGTCAATGGAGGCCATGGTCTTGATGACGCCCAGCACCGCGGCGACGATGCCCAGCGCCGGAAAGGCATCGGCCACGTTCTGCAAGGCGTGGGAGGAATGGAGTTCCTCTTCTTTGATCTTCTTCAGTTCCCGCGCCATCGTGTCCTCGATCTGGTGCGGATCGTCGGCGTTCATGCCCACCATGCGGAGGTAGTCGCAGATCAGGTCCGTGGCGTGGTGGTCGGCCAGGATGCGCGGGAACTTGGCGAAGGCGGCGCTTTCGCTGGGTTTCTCGATATGCGGCTCCAGCGCCATCGCGCCCTTGGTCTGCGCGAGGCGCACGAAGAAGTAGAGAAGCGAAAGCAGGTCCGTGTAGTCCTGCTTCTTGAACTTGCCGCCCTTGATGATCTTCCCGATGCCACCCAGCGTGTGCTTCACGTCGTGCATCGAATTGGCCATCAGGAAGGCGCCGATGGCCGCCCCGCCGATCATCATCATCTCGAAGGGCAGGGCCTTGATGATGATGTCGAACTTGCCGCCGGCGATCAGGTAGCCGCCGAACACCATGATGAGCAGGAAGACAAAGCCACCGATCGTGGTCATCGCGGCATCTCCGCCTGGCGCAGAAGGGTGATGGACACGCGGCGGTTGCCGGCCGCGCGGGGGTCCTCGGGGAGCAGGGGCTCGCGGTCGGCCATGCCGATCACGCCGCGCAGCCGCGCCTCGGCCACGCCGCCTTCCATCAGCAGGCGGCGGGTCGCGTTGGCGCGGTCGGCCGAGAGGTCCCAGTTGGTGCGGGTGCCGCCACGGAAGGGCGTGCTGTCGGTGTGGCCCGTCACGGTCAGCGGGTTGGGCAGGGCCGCCACCGCCTCCGCCACGGCCCGGATGGCGCGGCGCGTGCGGTCGTTGGGGGTGGCGCCGCCGGTGCCGAACATGGGCGTGCCGTCGCTCTCCAGCATTTGGATGCGCAGCCCCTCGGGCACGATCTCGACCAGCATCTGCCGCGCCAGCTCCGCCAGCGCCGGGTCGGCGGTGAAGGCGGCGCGCAGGGCGTCGGCCGCTTCCTCCAGCGACACCTGCTCAGCCTCGACGGCGGCGATCTGGCGTTCGCGCGCGGCGGCGGCGGCCTCGCCCATGGGGACGGCGCCATCCGTGCCGGGGGTGCCCAGCTCCGTAATTGGGCCGGCGCCGGGTTCCGCCGTGCCTTCGATGCTTCCGGCCTCACCCTCCGCCACACGGCGGGGGGGCGCGCTGTTCTCCTCGCCGGGCGGGGCGTTGGGGTTGGACTGGTCGGCGATGGGAGGGATGACCTCCTCCTGGTCCTCCTCCGCGTCGGATTGGGTGGGGCGGGGCCCGCGCTCGATGCGGACGGAGCCCGTGTCGGCCGTCATCTGGCCCACGCTGTGCGGCGTCATCCCGCCGAAGGGCATGCCGATGCCGGATTGCCCGGTGGCCAGGGCATTGGACGGGTTGAAGAAATCCGCGAGGCCGCGGCGCTGTTCCTCGGTTGTCGCGTTCAGCAGCCACATCAGCAGGAAGAAGGCCATCATGGCGGTCACGAAATCGGCGTAGGCGACCTTCCAGGCGCCGCCATGGTGCCCATGGCCGCCTTCCTCGATCTTCTTGATGACGATCGTGCCGCCCTTGTCCTTGCCGCGCTTGGCCAAGATGATCCCCGTCCGCGGCGTCCTGCCGCGTGGGCATCCTGCCGGCGGCCGGTTAAGGGGCCGTGAATCCCGGGTCCAGCAGCGCCAGCAGCTTCTTCATGGCGCTGGGGAGGTGGCGGGGCGCCTCCTCCAGCGGCAGGCTGTCTGTACTGTCGAGCAGGCACGGCGCGCGGGCGGCCCAGAGCGTCATGGTCAGGTCGCGGTGGGTGAAGCCGTGCCGCGCCGCGCCGGGCAGGGGGCGCCAGTTCACCCCGGCCAGGGGGGCGTGGGGCGAGGCCTCCTCGGCGGTCCAGGGCGTGGCGCGCCAGGGCGTGCCGGGCAGCGCCAGCATGCCGCCCAGCAGCCCGCTCTCCGGCCGGCGGTGCAGCAGCAGGCGGCCCTGCCCGTCCAGCAGCGCGAAATGCACCCCATGCAGCTCCGTCCGCGCGGCTTTCGGCGCCTTGCGCGGCAGGCTGGGCGCCAGGCCCAGCGCGAATCCCCGGCAGGCCTCTCGCCAGGGGCAGAGGGCGCAGGCGGGGTTGCGCGGCGTGCAGATGGTGGCGCCCAGGTCGAACAGCGCCTGCGCGAAATCGCCAGGCCGGGCGCGCATGGCGGGTTGGGCGGTGAAGAGCTGCCCCAGCCGCGCCAGTTCGGTCCGCGCGCCCGGCAAGGGGGCTTCCACGGCGTGCAGCCGGGCCACCACGCGCTCCACATTGCCATCCATCGGCACCACCGGCGCTCCCAGCGCGATGGCGCCGATGGCCGCCGCCGTGTAGGGCCCGATGCCGGGCAGGGCGCGCCAGCCCTCCACCGTCGCAGGCATGCCACCCGCCACGATGGCGCGGGCGGCGGCGTGCAGGTTGCGGGCGCGGGCGTAGTAGCCCAGGCCCGCCCATTCCTCGGCCAGTTCCGCCCATTCCGCCCGGGCCAGCGCCGCCACATCTGGGAAGCGCGCCAGGAAACGGGCATAGCGCGGCCCCACCGCGGCCACCGTGGTCTGTTGCAGCATGACCTCGCTGATCCAGATGCGGTATGGGTCGGCGGTGCCGCGCCAGGGCAGGCGGCGGGCGCCACGGTCATACCAATCCAGCAGGTCCTGGGCGGAGGCTTTCATCATGACGAAGAAGGAGGGTGGGCCCGCGCCGCTGTCCAGCCCGGCGCCCGCATATCGCGGCCCGCACGAGCTGGGCGCGCTGATCCCGCGCCTGGCGCGCCCGGCCTTCCGCCGCCGCAGCGCCGCCGCCGCGCAGATCATCGCCGACTGGCCCGCCATCATGGGCCCCGAACTGGCCGCGATGGCCGAGCCGGTGAAGCTCTCGGCCGGCACGCTGACCCTGGCCTGCACCGGGCCGGCGGCCATGGAACTCAGCCTGCTGGGGCCGGTGGTGATGGACCGGGTGAACGCCCATCTGGGCCGCGTGGCGGTCAGCCGCCTGTCCTTCCGCCAGCGCGCGCCGCGCGCCCTGCCCGCCCGCAAGCCCGCGTCCCCGCCGGCCGAACTGCCCCAGGACACCGCGGCGCGCCTCCATGCCCTGCCGGAGGGCGAGTTGCGCGCCGCGCTGGAGCGCATGGCGCAGGGCGTCTTTGCCAAAGGGTAACAGCCGGCGCCGACGCTTTGTGTGGCGGCACGGCGGCGGGTAAACTCCGCCCAAAGCATCAGGAGACTTGGTTCCATGCGGATTTCGCGTCGTCATCTGGGCGTGCTGGGCGGCGGCGTCCTCGCCACGCCGGCCTTTGCCCAGACCTCTCGGGCCCAAACCCCCACCCCCACCGACCCGCGCCTCACCGAGCGCAGCACGGGTGAGGCCAACGCCCCCGTGGTGGTGCAGGAATTCTTCTCCCTCACCTGCGGCCACTGCGCGAATTTCCACAATGACACCTGGCCCCAGGTGCGCCGCCAGCTGGTCGAGACGGGGCAGGTCCGCATGGTGTGGCGGGACTTCCCGCTGGACGGCATCGCGCTGCTGGCCTCGGCCGTGGCGCGCGCCATGCCGGCCGACCGCTACGAGGCCTTCCTGACCGCACTGTTCCAGACCCAATCGCGCTGGGCCTTCGCCCAGGGCCGCCAGGCGGAGGAGCTGGCGCGCATCGCCGCGCTCGCCGGCATGGACCGCGAGGCCTTCAACGCCGTCGCCACCGACCAGGAATTCCACCGCGGCATCCTGTCCCAGCGCCTGGCGGCGGAGCAGCAATACCAGATCCGCGCCACGCCCAGCTTCACCTTCAACGGGCGGCTGCACACGGGCGGCCTGTCCTTCGCGGAGTTCGAACGGCAGGTTCGCAGCGCCCCGCGCACGTGAGCGAGACCACACCCGATACGCCTGAGCCGGAAGCGGTGGAGGAGGGGCGGCGGCGCCTCTCCGCCACCCTCACCGGCATCTCCATCGCCGGCTTCAAGAGCTTCGCCGAGCCCGTGCAGGTTCCCGTCCTGCCCGGGCTGACGGGCATTGTCGGCCCCAATGGCTGCGGCAAGTCCAACGTGGTCGAGGCGCTGCGCTGGGCCATGGGCGAGAGCAACGCGCGGTCCCTGCGCGGCGGCGAGATGGACGATGTGATCTTCGCCGGCACCGCCACGCGCCCCGCCCGCAACCTCGCGGAGGTGGTGCTGCGGATGGAGGATGCGCTGGGCGTGGCCCCCCCGCCCATGGACCGCGCGGCCGAGCTGGAGGTGATCCGCCGCATCGAGCGCGGCTCGGGCAGTTCCTACCGCATCAATGGCCGCGAGGTGCGGGCGCGCGACGTGAACACCATGTTCGCGGACCTCGCCTCGGGCCCGCGCGCCTCGGGCATGGTCAGCCAGGGGCGGGTCGCGCTGCTGATCGGCGCCAAGCCCGAGGAACGGCGCTCCGTGCTGGAGGAGGCCGCGGGCATCGCCGGCCTGCGCGCCCGCCGTCACGAGGCGGAGCTGAAGCTGCGCCAGGCGGAGAACAACCTGGCCCGCAGCGAGGACCTGCTGGGCAGCCTCACCACACAGCAGGAATCCCTGAAAAAGCAGGCACGGCAGGCGGCGCGCTACCGCAACCTGTCGGGCCTGGTGCGCGATGCGGAGGGAGATTGGTTCGCCCTGCTCGTCGCCCGCGCCGAGGCCGCGATCCAGCAGGCCAGCGCTGCGCTGGAGGCGCGCAGCGATGCCCTGCGCCGGGCCGAGGCCGAGGCCAGCCAGGCCGGCCGCGCCGCCGAAGCGCTTTCCGCCGCCGTCGAGGCGCCGCGCGCCGAGGAAGGCCTCGCCCGCACCTTGCTCGAACGCCGGCGCGTCGAGGCCGAAAACCTCGCCGCCGAATCCGCCCGCGCGGCCGAGGCGCTGCGCGAGGCGGAGGCCAGCCTCGCCCAGCTCCGCGCCGACGTGGCCGATGCGGAAAAGCTGGAGGAGGATGCCCGCGCCGCCGAGACCCGCGCGGGCCGCGAGGCCGCGGGGCTGGCTGGCGCCGAGGGCCAGTTGCCCGCCCGCATCGCCGAGGCGGAAGCAGGTGCGGACGCCTTCGCCGCCGAGGTCGCGACCACCGAGGCCCGCTTGCAGGAAGCGACGGAGGCCGCGGCGCAACTGGCCGCGCGGGCCAACCAGCTCGCCTCCGAACTGGCCTTCGCGGAGCAGCGGGCGCGGCGCCTCGCCGAGCAGCGGGCGCAACTCGAGGCCCAGCGCCGGGCGGCCGAGGCGCAATCCGTCCCTGAACCCGTCCGCCTTGCCGCCGCCGAGGCGCTGGCCGCCGCCGAAGCCGCGCTGGCCGAGGCGCGCGCCGCGCTGGAGGCTGCCGAACGCGCCCGCCGCCACGCCGCCGAACAGGCCGCCGAAGCGAGCCGTGCCGCTCGCGCCGCCGAGATCGAGCGCGCCGCCGCCGAACGCGCCCGCGCCGCCGCCGCGCAACGCGCCCAGTCCGCCCGCGCGCGCGACGAGGCGGCCCGGGCCGAGCAGGCGCGCCTCGCCGCCGCCCGCCCCGATGCCGCCGAGGCGGCCCAGGCCCGCGAAGCCGCCGAAACCGCCGCTGCCAAGCTGCGCGAGGCCGAGGCCGCCCTGGCCCAGGCCCTGCCCGCCCGTGAGGCCGCCACCCGCCGCGCCACCGAGGCGCGTGCCGCCGAAACCGCCGCCTTGGCCGCCGAATCCCGCCTGAAGGCCGAGTTGCAGGGGCTGGAAGCCGCCACGAGCGACACGGCCGAGGCCAACCCCATTGCCCGCACCCTGCGCGTCCCCGCGGGGTTGGAGGCGGCCCTGGGTGCCGCGCTGGGCGAGGGGCTGGAGGGCGGGCGCGGCAGCGGGCGTAGCCGCTTCTGGCGCACCCTGCCGCCGCTGGCCGAGGCACCGGGCTTGCCGTCCGGCATCACCTCCCTGGCCTCGCTGGTGGAGGCGCCGGCGGAGCTGGCCCGTGCGCTTTCACAGATCGGGCTGGCGGAGGATGGCGCGCCGCACCAGGCGGCGCTGCGCCCCGGTCAGGCCCTGGTCTCGCGCGGGGGCGGGCTGTGGCGCTGGGATGGCTATGTGCTGGCGCCCGGCGGCGCCCAGGCCGGGGCGGCACGGCTGCAGGCGCTGGCCCGGCTGCGCCAGGCCGAGGCGAAGCTGGCCGAGGCAGCCCCCGCCGCCCGCGCCGCCGAGGCCGCCCGCGCCGAGGCGGTCGCCGCCGACCGCGCCGCGCAAGCCGCCGAAGAAACCGCCCGCCGCGCCCGCAACGTGGCGGAGACTCAGGCGCGCGAGGCCGAGACGCGGGCCGCGCGCCTCATGGCCAACTTGGACGCCGCCGAACGCCGGCTGGCCGAGACCGAGGCCCAGGCCGGGCGCGTCAGGGCCGAGCGGGAGGAGGCCGATTCCGCCCTGCGCGAGGCTGAGTTGGCGCTGGCTGCGCTCCCCGCCCCCCGCGGCGCCGCCGAGGAGGCCGCGGCCGCCGCACGCGCCGAAACCGCCGAGCAGGCCGCCCGCCGCGCCCGCGCCACCGCCGAGGGCGAGCTGGCCAGCCGCCGCACCGAATTGCAGCGCCTCACCGAACGCCAGGCCGCCGCCGCCGCGCAACTGGCCGCGCTGGCGCCGCAAGAGGAACGGCTGGGCGCGGAATTGACGGAGGCCGAGGCCGCGCTGGCCACCGCCCGCGCCGCCCGTGCCGCCCTGCCGGATCTGGCCGAAGCGCGCGCGGCTGTGGAGACGGCGCGGCTGGCGCTGTCGGAGGTGCGCGGCCGCGAGGCCGAGGCGCGCGGCCGCGCCGCCGGGCTGCGCGCCGAGCGCGAGGGCCTGGCCGCAAGGCGAGAGGCGGCGCTGGCCGAACGCGCCGCCTGGGCGCAGCGCCTGTCGGAAGCCACCACACGCCGCGAGGCGCTGACCGCCCGCGTGGCCGACGCCGCAGCCCGGCGCGAAGCCCTGGCCCGCCGCCCGGAGGAGGCGGCCCGACTGACGGAGGAGGCCGCCACGCGGCTGGCCGCCGCCGAAACCGCCCATGCGCAGGCCGTCGCCGCGCTGGAGGCCGCCAGCGCCCGCGCCCGCACGGCGGAGGAGGCGCGGCGCGCGGCTGATACGGCGCTGGCCTCCGCGCGAGAGGCGGCCTTGCGGGCCGAGGCCGCGCGGGAGGCCGCGCTGCGGGCGGGTGCGGCCCTGGCCGAGCGCATCACCGAACGGCTGGGCGAGGACCCGGCCCTGCCCGACCCGCCCGAGGACCTCTCGGACGCGGCCGAGGACCGCGCCCGCCGCAAGGCCGAGCGCCTGGCGCGCGAGCGTGAGGAGATGGGGCCGGTGAACCTCCGCGCCGAGGTGGAGCTGGAGGAGCTGGATGCCCGCATCGCCACCCTGCTGCGCGAGCGCGAGGAGATTGGCGCCGCCATCGCGAAGCTGCGCGGCTCGATCGGCCACCTGAACCGCGAGGCGCGGGAACGGCTGCGCGCCACCTTCGACCAGGTGGACCGGGAGTTCCGCGCGCTGTTCACGCGGCTGTTCGGCGGCGGGCGGGCGCATCTGGCGCTGGTGGGGAGCGAGGACCCGCTGGAAGGTGGCCTCGAAATCTATGCGGAGCCGCCGGGGAAGAAGCTGTCCGCGCTGTCGCTGCTGTCGGGCGGGGAGCAGGCGCTGACGGCGCTGTCCTTGATTTTCGCCGTGTTCCGCTGCCACCCCGCGCCCGTCTGCGTGCTGGACGAGGTGGACGCGCCGCTGGACGATGCGAATGTGGAGCGGCTGTGCGATCTGCTGGACGTGATGTCACGCCCGCCGGAAGGGGATGGCGACGCGGCGGATGGCGAGACGCGCGTGGCGGGGGGGACGCGCTTCCTCATCATCACCCACCACGCGCTGACCATGGCGCGGATGCACCGGCTGTTCGGCGTGACGATGCAGGAGCGCGGGGTGTCGCGGCTGTTGAGCGTGGATTTGGGAGAGGCGGTGGCGATGGCGGAGGGGTGAGGCCGACCGGGAGGAGTGGAGCGGGCGATGGGAATCGAACCCACGACATTCAGCTTGGGAAGCTGACGTTCTACCTCTGAACTACGCCCGCGCCTGGGGCACATGGATACCGGAGCAACCGCGCCCACTCAAGCCCTTCGCAGCCGCGGGTCATACAGCCACTTCCGGATCTTCCGCGCCTTCACCCCCGCCGCCCCCGCATGGCGCGGGTTCAGCAGCAGGTTCCACTCCTCCGGCACCACCACCGAGGGCACCAGCAGCAGCGCGCTCGCCCCGCCCGCCAGCCACTCCCCGCCCAGGCGTTCGCTGGTGGCGCTGGCCGGCTCGGCGTCCCAGCCCACGGGCAGGGTCTCCGGTGTTTCGCGCCGGGCGGCGCGCCACAGCGCGTCGGGGATGGTCAGTTCCACCAAATAGCGGTTCAGCGGCAGCCCGCCCGCGTTGAGGTGCACCACCGTCTCCAGGCAGGCCAGCGCGCGGCTCATGGACGCATAGACCACCGGCTGCCCCGGCGGGTTCCAGCGCCCGCCTGTGGCCTCGGCGCCAGCCCCCGAAAGGTCATCCGCCGCCCAGCCCCGCGTGTCGCTGGCGATGCGCCAGGCGGTCACGCTCACGCGTAGGCGCCGCTGACCGCCTTCGCCAGGGTCTCGGAGACCAGGCGCTGCCCCTCCATGGTGTTGAGAAAATCCAGCGGGCGGGTATGGCCCAGCGCGGGCAGGGGCTCCTGCAGCCAGCGGGAGAGCCAGGCGCGGGCGTCGAAATCCGCCGGGCCGCCGGCCTCGCGCACCATGGCCTCCACCTGGCCCACCAGCCGGGCCAGGCCCAGCACGCGCTCGCTCTCGGCGGGGGAGAGGTTGGCGCGCTCCTTCACCTTCCGGTTGAAGGTGGCCACGGCCAGGTCCAGCGCCTTGAGGGTGGCGTTGCGGCCGAGGTCGGGCAGGTCCAGCCATTCCTTGGCCTCGGTCGCGGCCACGCCCTCGCGGATGCGGCCGATGCGGGCCGTCACGGGCGCGTGGTAGATCGTGGCATAGGACATGGACTGGCTCCTTTGAGCAGGATCATCGCTCAAATGGGCAGGCGGGTCCAGGAAAACCAGCCCTCACACATCCAGCCGAAGCTGCCGGCCTTCCTTCGCGGCGCGGGCGGCGGCCTTGGCGCGTTCGCTGGCGGGGTGGTCCTGGCCGAAGCGGCGGGCGCGGCTGCCGTGCTTGCGATAGACGCCGCGCGCCGCGGCCTCGAAGCCCGGGGTGGCGCGCAGCGCCGTCAGCCGCTCGCGCGCCGAGCGCATGGCAGCGGTGACGTCCACCACGGGCGCCGGGTAGCCGGCGGGCGGCGTGTCCAGCTTCCAGGGCATGTGGCGAAGCGCGGGGGGCAGGGCGGCCAGTTCCGGCACCCAGCGGGCGATGAATTCCGCCTCCGGGTCCTGGTCCAGCCCCTGCTTCACCGGGTTGTAGATGCGCGGCGTGTTGATGCCCGTGGCGCCGGACTGCATCTGCACCTGGGGCCAATGGATGCCGGGTTCGTAATCGGTGAACAGGCGCGCCAGGCGTGCCCCACTGGCGGCCCAGTCCAGGTTCAGGTGATAGCTGGCGACGGCCTGCACCATCGCGCGCATCCGGAAGTTCAACCAGCCGGTGGCGATCAGGCTCCGCATGCAGGCATCGAGGAAGGGCAGGCCGGTGCGGCCCTCGGCCCAGGCGAGCAGCAGGGGGTCGTCGGGCGCGGTGGGGCGGCGGGCGGCCTCGGCGGCGGGGTGGACGGCGCGGCGTTCCAGCTCCGGCTCGCTTTCCAGCTTCTGGATGAAGTGGCAATGCCAATGCAGCCGCGACGCCAGGGATTGCGCGGCGCCGAGCGGGATGGGCCGTTCGCGCGGGTCCATCGCGGCCAGCGCGGCCTGGGCGCTGGCCAGGCGCTGCATCACTTCCCGCAGCGAGACGCTGCCCATGGCCAGGTGCGGCGACAGGCGGGAACAGGCGCGCGGGGCCGTGCGGGGTGAGGACATGCCGCGCCGGTAATCCGCCCCGCGCCCGGCGAGAAAACTGTCCAGCAGGGACAGCGCAGCGGCGCGGCCAGCGGGTTGGGGGCGGAGCAGCCCGTCCTCGGGTTTCCAGGCACGGGGCTGGTCGGGGATGGCGCCTTCCGGCACCTCGGGCACGGGAGCCAGCCCGCGCGGGACCGGGATCAGCGGCACGGCATGGTGCGCGGCGGCGCGGGCGGCCCAGCGGTCCCGGCTCTCCAAGCGGCGGAAGACGGCGAATTGCTTGTGCTCGGTCCAGGTGATGCCCTGGGCGCGACAGAAGCGGCCCACGGCGCGGTCGCGCGCATAGGTCCAGAGGTTGCCCGTCTCCTCATGGCTGTGCAGCGCGCGGATTCCGTGGCGCGCATGGAGGTCGGCCAGCACCGCCACCACATCGCCCACCCGCACCACCAGCGGCAGGCCGATGCCGGCCAGGGCCGCGCGCAGGTCATGCAAGGCGTCGCGCGTGAAGCGCCATTGCCGGGGCGAGGCATCTTCGCCGCGCCAGTATTCCGATTCCACCACATACATGGGCAGCACCGGCCCGCGCGCAGCCGCCAGCGCCGCATGGTCGGCCACGCGCAGATCCCGCTTGAACCATACCACTTCGATCATGACGCCGGCTCGATCATCCCGCCCGGACATGTCAGCTTGCGGCGGGATCGCAAGAGGAACGCACGCCATGGAAGTCCGCTGGGAGAAGCTCACCGGCCCCGAGTTGAAGGCCCGCGCGGCTGAGGGCGCGCTGCCCATCCTGCCCATCGGCAGCCTGGAGCAGCACGGGCCGCATCTGCCGGTCTGGACCGACAGCTTCATCGCCCACCAGGTGGCCGTGGCGGCGGCCGAAAGCGCGACGGACGTGCCGGCCCTGGTGCTGCCCCCGCTCTGGACCGGGCTTTCCGAACACCACCTGCCTTTCGGCGGCACCATCACGCTGGACTACGCGACCTTCCACGCCGTGCTGCGCTGCGTGGTCCGCAGCCTGAAGGCTCAGGGCTTCCAGCGCCTGCTGATCGTCAACGGCCATGGCGGCAACATCGAGCCGCTGGGCGTTTCGGTGCGGGAGCTGGCGCATGAGTTCGGCATGCCCGTCGTGACCACCACCTGGCCGCAGGCGGCACCCGCCGAGATCGCCGCCATCCTGACCACCCAGCCGCGCATCATGCATGCCTGCGAGGGCGAGACGGCGCTGTGGATGGCGCTCGACCCCGCCCAGGTGCGGATGGACCGGCTGGAGGAGGCCGCCGGCGCCAACAATGAAGGCGTGCAGCCCCCGGCCGGCTTCTCCCGCTTCTATTCCTTCGCCGAGCGCGCACCACGCACCGGCGTGCGCGGCGACCCACGCGCCGCCACGGCCGAGAAGGGGAAGGCCATGATGGAGGCGCTGGCGGCCCGCATCGCGGCCGCGATGCGCGACCCCGTGCTCTGGACGCCGCCCGAGCCTGTCTGGAATCCTTCTCAGGAATGAAACGCCGCCGTCATCTCCGCCTTGCGCTGCGGGACGGGGCAGGTTAACCCCCACACTCCACCAGAAGGCGCCTGCGCCACGATGTCCAGCTTGGGAATGTCCGAAGGCGATCGCGCCCACCCCCGCGCCGCTCTTGATACCGCCTCCGTCCGCGATGCCTATCGCCGATGGGCCGGCATCTATGACGTGGTGTTCGGTGGTGTGTCCGCGCCCGGTCGCCGCACCGCCGTGGCCGCGGTGAACCGCCTGTCCCACACCGTGGGGCGGCGGGTGCTGGAAGTGGGCGTCGGCACGGGCCTGGCCCTGCCCGACTACCGGCCCGAGTTGGAGGTGGTGGGCATAGACCTCTCGCGCGACATGCTGCTGAAGGCGCAGAAGCGCGTGGCGGAGGAGAAGCTCACCGCTGTCCATGGGCTGATGGAGATGGACGCGGAGTCCATGGCCTTCGCCGATGACAGCTTCGACATCGCGGTGGCCATGTACACGGCCTCCGTGGTGCCGGACGCAAAGAAGCTCTTCGCCGAGATGTCGCGGGTGGTGCGCCCCGGTGGGCAATTGCTGTTCGTGAACCACTTCGCGGCCGATGACGGGTTCCGCTGGTGGCTGGAGCGCACCACGGCCCCGCTGGCGCGCATCCTGGGCTGGCACCCGGACTTCAAGCTGTCCGACATCTTCGCGCCCGAGACGCAGATCGAGCGGATGGAGGCCTGCCCCCCCATCTCCCTGTTCACCCTGGTGGAAGTCCGCAACGCGGGCTGAGGCGTCGCCGCGCCGCTGATGCAAGCGACGGATTCACCGCTGTGGCGGGTCCGCCTGCGCGGATCAGCCGCTACAGATAGCGCGCAGTCAGGTGCTCGGTGAAATCGGTGGGGTCGAGCGGCTTGCCCGTGGCGGCCCGCAGCAGGTCCTGGAAGCCCAGCCGCGCGCCATGGGCATGCACATTCGTCCGCAGAAAGCGCAGCAGCGGTGACAGGTCGCCCTGTTCCAGCGCGGCCTCCAGCCCTGGCTCGGCCTTGCGCGCCGCCTTCATGAGCTGCGCGGCGGCCATGGCGCCCAAGGTGTAGCTCGGGAAATAGCCGAAGGCGCCGTCATGCCAGTGGATGTCCTGCAGGCAACCGCGCGCGTCGTCAGGCGGCGTGATGCCGAGCAGGGACCGCAGCCCCTCGGCCCAGGCACCGGGTAGGTCGGCCACGGCCAACTCGCCGCCGATCATGGCGCGTTCCAACCGGAAGCGCAGGATGACATGGGCGGGATAGGTCATCTCGTCCGCGTCCACGCGGATGAAACCGCGTGAGACGCGGCGCCACAACTTCGCGAGGTTGCCCGCCGCATAGGGCGCGGCGTCACCACCGAAGGCCTTGCGCATCTCCCGCCCCAGGAAGGCCAGGAAGGCGTCGGACCGGCAGGCCTGCATCTCCACGATCAGGCTTTGCGATTCATGGGCAGCCATGCCCGCGCTCTCGCCCACCGGCTGGCGGGCATGGGCGGCAGGGAGGCCACGTTCGTACAGCGCATGGCCCGTTTCATGCAGCACGCCCAGTAGCGCCTTGGCGGGGTCCGCCTCGCTGTAGAAGGTGGTGATTCGGACATCGGTGGGCGTGCCGCCGCAGAAGGGGTGCAGGCTTTCGTCGAGGCGGGAATGCTCCGCCTCCAACCCCACACGCAAGGACAGGCGCCGGCAGAGGTCGCGCTGGGCTGCCACTGGAAATGGGCCCTGCAGGGGGATGGGCGCGCCGCGCTGGGCCTGGAGTTCCTCCGCGCGCGGCAGGGCCTCGCGCAGCCAGGCCTCGTAGGCGGTGAAGACGGGCTCCACCTCCGCCGCCGTGACACCGGGCTGGTAGCCCTCCATCAGCGCGTCATAGGGGCTGAGGCCGGTGGCGGCGGCATAGGCCTGGGCGGTCTCGCGCTGGAGGCGCAGCACCTCCTCCAGGAAGGGGCGGACCAGGGCGAAGTCGGAGGCCGCCTTGGCGTCCCGCCAGACCTTCTCGCAGGCGGCATTGGCGCGGGTGCTGGCCTCGACCAAGGCGGTGGGCAGGGCGGTGGCGCGGCGATGGGCGCGGCGCATCAGGGCGAGGTTGGCACTGTCCCACGCGCCTGAAGCCTCGGCAGCGGCCAGATCCTCGGCCACCTCGGGCGCCGTCATCATCTCGTGGGCGAGGCCGGCCAGCGCGGCAAGCTGCTCGCCGCGCGCCGCACCGCCGCCACGCGGCATCATGGTGCTGGCATCCCAGTGCAGGATGGACTGCGCTTCGCCCAGGGCGGCGAGGCGGGCGGCGCGGGCGGTCAGGCGCTGGTAGGCGGCGTTCATGGGGACCTCATGCGACGGAAGGCCCAGAGGGCGAAGATGGCGACCCAGGCCGCGGCCAGCCCGAACCAGGTCAGCGCATAGCCCAAATGGGGGTTGTTGGGCGCGGGGAACCCCGTGGAGGCATCCGGCAACGGCCCGCGCGAGGGCGGCGGCGCGGCGCCGAAGCCAGAAGGCCCGCGCGGAGCGCCAGGGCGGATGACGGTCAGGGCGTAGGGCGGCGCCTCCGGCGCGCCCAGCGCGGCGGCGATGGCGGGCGCGTCGAAGGTGAGGAACCGCCGGCCTGCCACGTCATCGGCGGCGGCGAAGGGGCTGCGGCGCTCGCTGGGGCGGGCAAAGCCGGTGACGGTGACCTGGCCTTCAGGCCGTTCGATGGTGCCGCCCTCGATGGGCACCCAGCCGCGTTCGACCAGCAGCGGGGGCGCGCCCTCGCGGTCCAGGACCGCGATGAGGCTGGCGCCCAGCACGGGGCCGCGCACCTCCAGGCCGAGCAGCGCCTCGGCTCCGGGGCGGAAACGGCCGGTGGCGGTGATGTGGGCGAAGGGTTCGGGCGTTGCGGGGGCCGGGATGGGCGCGGCCGCCTGGGCGGCGGCGAGTTCGGCCAGCAGCCCGTTCTTCCACGCCAGGCGCTGCACCTGCCAGCTGCCCAAGCCCAGCAGCAAGGCCAGCACCGGCAGCGCGAGGAAGGAGGGCAGGATCAGCCGCTGCCAGGGACGCCCGCTCATGAACGGAAAACGGCGCGCCGAGGCAGGCGCGCCGTCCATGTTGTGCGCGAGGCGCCGATCAATGATGCGCGATCTCGCCCGCGCCCCACCAGTAGATGGAGACGAAGAGGAAGAGCCACACCACGTCCACGAAGTGCCAGTACCAGGCGGCCGCCTCGAAGCCGAAATGCTTCTCCGGCGTGAAGTGGCCGGCAATGGCGCGGAACAGGCACACCGCGAGGAAGATGGTGCCCACGATCACGTGGAAGCCGTGGAAGCCGGTGGCGAGATAGAAGGTGGAGGGATAGACGCCGCCATCCCGGAAGGGGAAGGGCGCGACCATGTATTCCCAGGCCTGCAGCCCGCTGAAGACGATGCCCAGCAGGACCGTCAGCGCCAGGCCGACGATCAGACCCTTCCGGTCATTGTTCAGGAGCGCGTGGTGCGCCCAGGTCACCGTGCAGCCCGAGAGCAGCAGGATCATGGTGTTGAGGAAGGGCAGATGGAACGGGTCGAAGGTCTTGATGCCCTGGGGCGGCCAGATGGCCTGCGTGGCGCCCGAGACATGCTCCGGATACAGGGCGAAGTGGAAATAGGCCCAGAAGAAGGCGACGAAGAACATCACCTCGGAGGCGATGAACAGGATCATGCCGTAGCGCATGCCCAGCCGCACCACGGAGGTGTGCATGCCGGGCGTCATGCTTTCCTTGAGAACGTCGCGCCACCAGCCGAACATGCAAGCCAGCGTGCCCACCGCGCCAAGCACCAGCGGCCACATCATGCCGTAATGGGCCTGGAGGATGATGCCCGTGACCAGCAGGCCGGCGGCGAAGGCCGACAGCAGCGGCCACGGCGAAGGGTCCACCAGATGGTAGGGGTGCTTGTAAGGGCTGCCGCCCTGGCCGGTGCTTGCCATCGCTCAATCCTGACCCGTTCGGCGGGTTTGTTCCCGCGCTGGATGGTCCGCATCAATCCCGGAAAAGTCGCGGAAGATCAAGTCCGCGGCCGGGCGTTAGCGGGTGGTGGTGGTCCTCGCCCCGCCTTGGGGCCCGACATGCGGCCCGGCATTCGCCAGGGCACCGGCGCGCTCGGCGTCATGCAGGCTGCGGAAGAAGGTGTAGCTCACGGTGATGGTGCGGATGTCCCGCGTGGCCGGGTCCTCGGCGATGCGCGGATCCACCCAGAAGGTCAGCGGCATGTCCGCGTGCTGGCCGGGTTCGAGGGTCTGTTCCTCAAAGCAGAAGCACGCGGTCTTGTGGAAGTAGCGGCCCACGATCTCCGGCGTCACGTTGTAGGTGGAGATGCCGGTGGTGGGCCGGTCCGTGGTGTTGCGGGCGGTGTAGAAGGCCAGGCCCTCCTCGCCCACGCGCAGCGTCATGGCGCGCGTCTCGGCGGCGAACTGCCAGGGCAGGTTGGGCTGGGTGTTGGCGTTGAAGCGCACCGTGATGGTGGCCTCGCCCGGGGCGGCCGGCGCGGCCTGGCCGATCATGGGCGTGCCGCCGAAGCCCGTGACCCGGCAGAACAGGTCATAGAGCGGCACGGCGGCGAAGGAGACGCCCACCATGAAGGTGACAAAGCCGAAGGAGGCCAGGGCCAGGCGCTTGTTCTTGCGGGCCAGGGTGGCCGGGTCGGGGCGTTCGATTCGCATCAGCGGAGCAGCCTCGCGGTCGAGATGAAGAAGAACAGTACCACCAGTGCCATGAGGGCAGCCAGGATGGCCCAGTTCCGCGCACGGCGGCGGCGGTCGAAGACCGCGCGCTCCTCCTTGGTCATGGGGCGGTCGAGCGGCGCGGTCATGCGACCAGCCACAGCCGGTCCACCACCAGGGCGCCGAGCAGCAGGAAGAGATAGGAAATGCTGTATTTGAAGCAGCGTTTCGCCGGCATGTCCTGCGTCTGAGACACGCCCGCCGCATCTTGCGCGTCGCGCCAGACGGCCCAGGCATGGCGCAGGAAGTTGGCGCCCAGCACTGCCGCCGCCAGCCCGTAGGCCCAGGAGTTGAAGCCCATGAGCCACGGCACCAGCGTCAGCGGCACAAGCAGCACGGTGTAGAGGACCACCTGGCGCCGCGTCTCCCGCGCGCCCGCGACCACCGGCAGCATCGGCACGCCCGCGCGCTGGTAGTCCTGGTGCGCCCAGAGCGACAGCGCCCAGAAATGCGGCGGGGTCCACATGAAGATGATGGCGAAGAGCACCAGCGGCAGGGCCTCGACGCTGCCCGTGACCGCCACCCAGCCGATGAGCGGCGGGAAAGCGCCCGCGGCCCCACCAATGACGATGTTCTGCGGCGTGCGGCGCTTCAGCCACATGGTGTAGATGACGACGTAGAACAGGATGGATCCGGCCAGCACCGCGGCGGCCAGCCAGTTGGTCGCCAGCCCCATCAGCGTCACCGACCCGACCGCCAGCAGAACGCCATAGGCCAGGGCGCCATCGGCGCTGATGCGGCCAGAGGGGATGGGCCGCTTCTGGGTGCGCCGCATCACCGCGTCAATGTCGCGGTCATACCACATGTTGATGGCGCCTGCGGCACCGGCGGCGACCGTGATGCAGAGAATGGCCGCCAGCGCCAGCACCAGCGGCATTTCGCCCACGCCGGGCGCCACCAGCAGCCCCGCCACGCCCGAATACACGACGAGCGACAGCACGCGCGGCTTGAGCAGCGTGATCCAGTCCCGCACCTCGGAGCCCATGAGGCCGTCGGCAACGGGCGCTGATATGGCGAGGGGGGCTTGCGCCCCCCCCGTTCGGCTCATGGTCGCATCGCTCATGGCGGGGTCCCGATCTTACGTCACCCGCTCAGCGGATGCGGGGCAGTTCGTCAAACGTGTGGAAGGGCGGCGGGCTGCTGACCTGCCATTCCAGGGTGGTCGCACCCTCGCCCCAGTAGTTGGGCGCCGCCTGCTCGCCACGGCGCAGCGTGACCCACATGACGTAGAAGAAGAACAGGAAGCTCGCGATCGCGATGTAGGATCCCACGGAGGCGACCATGTTCCACCCCGTCATGGCATCCGGATAATCCGGATAGCGGCGCGGCATGCCCTGGTTGCCCAGGAAGTGCATGGGGAAGAAGGTCAGGTTCACGCCCACGAAGGTCAGCCAGAAGTGGATCTTGCCCAGGCGCTCGGGGTACTGGCGGCCGCTCATCTTGCCGATCCAGTAGTAGATGCCGGCATAGATGCCGAACACCGCGCCCAGGCTCAGCACGTAGTGGAAGTGCGCCACCACATAGTAGGTGTTGTGCAGGATCTGCGTGATGCCGGCATTGGCGAGCACCACGCCCGTCACGCCGCCCACCGTGAATAGGAAGATGAAGCCCACCGAGAACAGCATCGGCGTGTCCATCTTGATGGACCCGCCCCACATAGTGGCGATCCAAGAGAAGATCTTGATGCCCGTCGGCACCGCGATGACCATGGTAGCGGCCATGAAGTAGGCGCGCGTGTCCACGTCAATGCCCGAGGTGTACATGTGGTGTGCCCACACCACGAACCCCACCACGCCGATGGCCACCATGGCGTAGGCCATGCCGAGATAGCCGAACACCGGCTTCTTGCTGAAGGTGGAGATGACGTGGCTGACGATGCCGAAGGCCGGCAGGATCATGATGTACACTTCGGGGTGGCCGAAGAACCAGAACAGGTGCTGGAACAGCACCGGGTCACCGCCGCCGGCCGGGTCGAAGAAGGCCGTGCCGAAGTTGCGGTCCGTGATCAGCATGGTGATGGCGCCGCCCAGCACGGGCACGGCCAGCAGCAGCAGGAAGGCCGTCACCAGCATGGACCACACGAACAGCGGCATCTTGTGCAGCGTCATGCCCGGGGCGCGCATGTTGAAGATGGTCGTGATGAAGTTGGCCGCGCCCAGGATGGAGCTGGCACCCGCCAGGTGCAGCGCGAACAGCGCCATGTCCATGGCCGGGCCGGACTGGTAGGTGTCATCCGACAGGGGCGGGTAGATCGTCCAGCCCGCGCCAGCGCCACCGCCCACGAAGAGGCTGCCGCCCAGCAGCAGGAAGGCCGGCACCAACAGCCAGAAGCTGATGTTGTTCAGGCGCGGGAAGGCCATGTCCGGCGCGCCGATCATGATGGGCACGAACCAGTTGCCGAAGCCGCCGATCAGCGCGGGCATGATCACGAAGAACACCATGATCAGCCCGTGGGCCGAGACATAGGCGTTCCACATCTGCCCATCAGCGAAGATCTGCAGGCCAGGGGACTGCAGTTCAAGGCGCATCAGGAAGGACAGCCCCACGCCGACCAGCGCGGCGAAGAGCGAGAAGATGATGTAGAGGGTGCCGATGTCCTTGTGGTTCGTGCTGAACAGCCAGCGATTCACAAAGCTCGGCTTGTGGTCGTCATGACCATGCGCGTCCGCAGCGTATGCCATTGTCCGGTCGCCTTTCTCTTTCTTCTCAGCCTGCGGTCACTGCTGGGCCGCTGCGATACGGATGGGGTCGGCCGCGGGGCCCGCAAGGGCCGGCGCGTTGTTCCCCGGAATAGTGTGGGCGAAGCGCGTGCGGGCGCTCTCGACCCAGGCGTTGAACTCCTCCTGGGGCACCGCGCGGATCACGATCGGCATGAACCAATGGTTCGTGCCGCAGATCTGGTTGCACTGGCCATAGAAGGTGCCGGGGCGGTCGGCGCGCATCCAGGTCTCCAGCGTGCGGCCGGGGATGTTGTAGCGCTGCACACCCAGCGAAGGGATGAAGAAGCTGTGGATCACGTCGGCGCCCGAGGTCAGCACGCGCACCGTGGCGCCCACCGGGATCAGCAGCGGCTCATCCACTTCCAGGTTGCGGAACTGGCCCGGCGTCAGGTCCTCGTCGAAGACGGGACGGCTGTCGAAGGCGAAGTTGCCGTGGTCCGGCATCCGGTAGTTCCAGTACCACTGGTGGCCGGTCACGTTGATCGTGAAGTCGGCGTCGCGGGCGCGGTCCTGGTAGTAGATCAGCCGGAAGGAAGGCACCGCGATCACGACCAGGATCAGCACCGGGATCACGGTCCAGGCGATTTCCAGGAAGGTGTTGTGGCTGGTCTGCGACGGCACCGGGTTGCGCTTGGCGTTGTACCGCCAGATGCACCAGGCCAGCAGCAGCGCCACGAAGATCGTGATGACCACGATGATGTTGAACACCAGCGCGTTGAAGTCGCCGATGGCGTCCTTGATCGGGCCGCCCGAGGCCTGAAGCCCCATGCCCCACGGCACCGGGGCGCCGACCATCGGCTCCGTCGCCGGGGCCGTTTGCGCGAATGCGTTGCCGGCGCCCGCCAGAAGCACCGCCGCCATCATGATGATTCGTCCGATACGCCCAATCACGCGCCGCACCTTGCCCTCGAACCTGGAGACAGACCCTGCTGGGGGCGCTGTCCGGCAGCCCCATGGCCGCCTTTTTGCGCGCCTGCCCGCGGCATCATTCCCGAAGGTCCCATACCCGGCAGGGCGGCCGGACCATAGTCTCCGGCCCAAGGCGCGGCAAGGGTCAGCATGCGCTTATGGGCGGGTTTGGCGCGGTTTGCGTCAGCCCGGTTCGATCTCGCCCTCGACCTCCTCGGCCACGTGGTCCGCCATGTCGGTCAGCATCGAGCGGATGTGCGGGTCGCCCACCACGTAGAACACCATCCGCCCGCGGCGGTCGGCCTGCAGAAGCCGCGCCGCGCGCAACAGGCGCAGGTGGTGCGAGACCAGGCTGGCCGAGATGTCCAGCCGCTCCGCCATGGCGCCCACCGAGGCCGGCTCGTCCAGGCAGGCCAGGATGATCTTGAGGCGCGTGGGGTCGCTCATCAGGCGGAACATCTCCGCGAGCTCGACCACCTCATCCTCATTGATGCGCAGCCTCGCCTTCATGCCAACCGCGCCTCCAACGCGCGACCAGCCTTGACCTTTCCGCGCGCCGACGCAACATCCTTCCCTAACAGTTTGATTTTACAGGGATAAATGAAGACATGAACAGCTATACAGGTATTGGGCGCCGGGCGCTGTTCGCTGCCGGCACGCTGCTCGCCACCCCCGCCCTGGCCCAGCGCGCCGCCCGACCCACCCTGCTCGCCACCACCGGCATGGTGGGCGACCTGGTGCGCGGCGTGGCCGGCGAGGGCTTCAACGTCGAGACATTGATCGGCGAGGGCGTGGACCCCCACCTGTTCCGCCCCACCCGCAGCGATGTCTCCCGCCTGCTGCGCGCGGATGCGGTCTTCTACAACGGCCACCGCCTGGAGGGCCGGATGACCGAGGTGCTGGCACGTGCCGCCGCCCAGGGCGACCACGTGCTGGCCGTGGCCGAGGCCCTGCCGCGCGAACGCCTCCGCCCCAATGAGGACTATCCCGACGCCGCCGACCCGCATGTCTGGATGGACCCTACCCTCTGGGCCGAGTGCGCGCCGCCCGTGGCGCGCGTCCTGTCCCGCCTGCGCCCGGGGCAGGATTTCGGCCCGGGCGTCGAGGCCACCCGCCAGCGCCTCGCCCGCCTGGACGCCTATGCGCGGGAGGTCCTGGCCCCCATCCCCGCCGCCTCCCGCGTGCTGCTCACGGCGCATGACGCCTTCGCCTATTTCGGCGCCCGCTACGAGATCCAGGTCGAGAGCATCCAGGGCCTCTCGACCGAGGCCGAGGCGAGCCTCGCCAACATCGAGGCCATGGTGAACCTGATCGTGGAGCGCCGGATTCCCGCCGTCTTCACCGAGTCCTCGGTGCCGGACCGGGCCGTGCGCGCCCTCATCGAAGGCGCGCGCGCGCGCGGCCAGCGTGTGGTCCTGGGCGGAACGTTGTATTCAGACGCGATGGGCCGCCCAGGCACCTATACCGGCACCTATGAGGGCATGATGGACCACAACATCACCACCATTGCGCGCGCGCTCGGGGGCAACCCACCCGCCCGCGGCCTGAACGACCGGCTGTGAGCGCCCCGCCGCTCGACATCACCGGCCTCACCGTCCGCTATGGCGAGCGGCCCGCGCTGACCGGCGTGAATTGGACGGCAGCGCCTGGGCTGACGGCCATCCTCGGCCCCAATGGCGCGGGGAAATCCACCCTGCTCAAGGCGGCGCTGGGCCTGATCCCGGCCGACGAGGGCCAGGTGCGCTTCTTCGGCCTGCCGCTCGAACAGGCGCGGCCGCGGCTGGCCTACCTGCCGCAACGCGCCAGCGTGGACTGGGACTTTCCGGCCAGCGCGCTGGACGTGGTGGCCATGGCACGGCTGCCGCGCACCCGCTGGTTCGGCCGGCTGCCGCGCGCCGAGCGCGAGGCGGCGCGGGCCGCGCTGGCCGCCGTCGGCATGGCGGATTTCGCTGACCGGCAGATCGGCCGGCTCTCGGGCGGGCAGCAGCAGCGGGTGTTCCTGGCGCGGGCCCTGGCGCAGGAGGCGGACCTCTTCCTGATGGACGAACCGCTCGCCGCCGTGGATGTGGTGACGGAACAGACCATCCTCGCCGTGCTGCATGGCCTTGTCCGGGCTGGGAAGTCGGTGCTGATGGTCCATCATGACCTTTCGCTGGTGCAGGCGCATTTCGACCAGGTGCTGATCCTGGCCGGGCGTGTCGTTGCCTCCGGCCCGGTGGCCGAGGCCTTCACCGAACCCGCCATCGCCCGCGCCTTTGGCGGCCTGCCCGGCCGCACCCCCACCGAGGCGGCGGCGTGATCGGCCACAACACCCTGGTGGTGCTGCTGGGCTGCGCGGCCCTGGGCGTGGCAGCGGGGGTGGTGGGCAGCTTCGCGCTGCTGCGCGGCCGCGCCCTGCTGGCGGATGCCATCGGCCATGCCGCCCTGCCGGGCGTGGTGCTGGCCGCCATGGTGGTCGCCCTGCTGGGTGGCCAGAGCCGGGAACTGGCCCCCCTCCTGCTGGGGGCCGCGGTGACCGGCGTGCTGGGCCTGCTGGCGCTGCGGCGGCTGACGGCGTCCGGCCGCATCCGGCCCGATGCGGCCATCGCGGTGGTGCTGTCGTCCTTCTACGCGCTGGGCACGGTCGGGCTTTCCATCGCCCAGACCCTGCCGGGCGTGGCCCAGGCGGGGCTGTCCAGCTTCATCCTGGGCCAGGCGGCGACGTTGACGGAGTCCGACGCCCTGCTGGCCGGGAGCCTGGCGCTGGGCTGCGTGGCGGTCACGGCAGCGCTGTTCCAGCCGCTGCGGGCGCTGTGCTTCGACGAGAGCTTTGCCCGCGCCCAGGGCCTGCCGGTGCGGGCGCTGGACCTGACGCTGCTGGGCCTGCTGCTGGCGGTCTGCGTGGCGGGGCTGCCAGCGGTGGGGCTCATCCTCGTGGTGGCGCTGCTGGTGGTGCCGGCCGCGTCCGCGCGCCTGCTGGCCGCGCGCCTGCCGGGCATGCTGGCCCTGGCCGCCCTGTTCGGGGCGCTGGCCGGGGCGGGGGGCGCGCTGGTCTCCACCCGCTTCGCCAGCATCCCCACCGGTGCGGCGGTGGTGCTGGGCGGGCTCGTGATCTTCAGCGGCGCCCTCGGGCTTTCCAGGCTGCGCCGCGCATGACCGACTTCCTGCGCCTCGACTTCGCGGCCTTGCTGGCCGCCATGCTGGCCGGCGGCACCTGTGGGCTGCTGGGCAGCTTCCTGGTGCTGCGGCGGGAAAGCCTGCTGGGCGACGCGCTCTCCCACGCCGTGCTGCCGGGCATCATCGCGGGCTTCGCGCTCACGGGGCTGCGCAGCGCCTGGCCCATGCTGCTGGGCGCGCTGGCGGCGGCGCTGCTGGCGACCCTCGCCATCACCTGGGTGAAACGGGTGGCGCGGATGGAGCCGGGTGCCGCCACCGGCCTCGTCTTCACCGGCTTCTTCGCCACGGGACTGGTGTTGCTGGAGGTGACCGGCGCGCGCAACGCCGACATTGACATTGATTGCGTGCTGTTCGGCCAGCTGGAGACGCTGGTCTGGCTGGACGCGACCGGTCTCGCCTCCCTGCTCGACCCCACGGCGCTGGCCGGGCTGCCGCGCCAGCTCGGCCTGATGGCGGGCGTGGCGCTGGCGGCCTGCCTGTTCGTGACCGCCTTCTGGCGCCCGCTGAAGCTGCTGTGCTTCGACCCGGACTTCGCCCGCAGCATGGGCCTGCGCATGGGCCGCTGGGAAATCCTGCTGAACCTGATGATTGCCGCCGCCGCGGTCGCGGCCTTCGAGGCGGTGGGCAGCATCCTGGTCATCGCCCTGCTGGTCTGCCCCGCGGCAGCCCTGCGGCTGATGACGGACCGCTACCCGGTGCAGGTCTGGGGTGGGGCGGCGCTGGGCGCGGGGCTGGGGGCGGCGGGCGTGCTGCTGGCCGGGCCGGTGCCGGCGGCGTTCGGCCTCGACTTCGCGCTGAGCGCCGCGGGGCTGATCGGCACACTGGCCGGGCTGGCGGTCGCGGTGGCGCTGCTGCGGCGGCCGGCCGCCGCCTGAGGGGGCTAACCGCCCCGCCGCTTCCAGGCGCGCCAGCCCAGCAGCAGCACCAGGACCACGGCGCCGGCCACGAAGATCTTGCCGGCGCCACCGATGTTCTCCTCGATCTGGGTATAGGCTTCCTCCAGCATGAAGCCGAGCAGGGCCAGGGCCCCCACCCAGAGGAAGGTGCCCGCCGTGGTCCAGGCATAGAAAACAAGCCGCGGCATCTCGATCAGCCCCGCGGGGATGGAGATGACGGTGCGAATACCGGGCATCATCCGCCCGAAAAACACGGCCATCGGGCCCCAGCGGCGCAGGGCGGCCTCGGCCGCGTCCAGGTCCTCGCGCGTGACGCCCACGCGGCCGCCGAAGCGGGCCACGAGGCGCTTGCTGCGCTCGGCCCCGAAGGCCCGGGCCGCCTCGAACCAGAAGGCGTTGCCCAGAAGGGTGCCGAGCACGCCGGCCAGGACCACGCCCGTCAGCGTCAATTCCCCGCGCGCGGCGGCGAAGCCCGCGAAGGGCATGATCAGCTCCGACGGGATGGGCGGGAACAGGTTTTCGAGGAACATCAGCGCGGCCACGCCGGCATAGCCCGCGGCCCCCACCCATTCCGTGATCAGGTCCATCATGGCTGGGGCGTCTAGCACGGCCGGGGCAGGGCAGCCATAAACCGGCCGATGTCCGCCTCACCCGCCCGCCGCGCCGCCGCCCACCTGCTGGAAACTGTCCTGGAAGCCCAGCGCCCCCTGGAGGAGGCGCTGGACGGCGTGCCCCCCATGGACGCCCGCGACAAGGCCGCCGGCCACCGCATCGCCGCCGCCGTGCTGCGCCGCCTGGGCAGCCTGGACGCCGCCATGGAACCCTGGCTGCGCCGCGCGCCCCCCGCCCCCGCCTTGCGCGCGCTCAGGATCGGCGCGGCGGAATTGCTGCTGCTGGGCACGCCGGCGCACGCCGCCGTGGCATCGGCCGTGTCATTGGCGCCGCGCCCGCTGGCGGGGTTGGTCAACGCCGTGCTGCGCCGCCTGGCCGAGGCCGGGCCCGCCGCGCTGGAAGGGCTGGACGCCGAGCGGCTGGACACGCCGGCCTGGCTCTGGGCCGCCTGGCACGCCGCGCACGGCGAAGCGGTGCGCGCCATCGCGGCCGCGCATCGGGAGGAGGCGCCACTCGACCTCAGCCTGCGCCCCGGCGCCGCCTTGCCTGAGGGCGCCACCTTGCTGCCCACCGGCACGGCCCGGCTGCCCGCCGGCACGCGAATCACGGAACTGCCTGGCTTCGCGGAAGGCGATTTCTGGGCGCAGGACATGGCCGCCGCCCTGCCGGCCCGCCTGCTGGCCGCGCGCGAGGGGGAATTCGTGGCCGACCTCTGCGCCGCCCCCGGCGGCAAGACGGCGCAACTGGCCCTGACCGGCGCCCGCGTGGTGGCGGTGGAACGCGACAGCGCCCGCATGGGCAGGCTGCGCGAGAACATGCTGCGGCTGCGCATCGCCCCCGAACTGGTCTGCGAGGACGCCGCCCGCTGGCAGCCGACCGGGCCGCTCGACGCCGTGCTGCTGGACGCCCCCTGCACCGCCACCGGCACCATCCGTCGCCACCCGGACCTGCCGCATCTGCGCCGCCCCAAGGATGTGGCGAAGCTGGCGCAGGAGCAGCGCCGCCTGCTGCACGCCGCCGCGCGCTTGCTGCGGCCGGGCGGGCGGCTGGTGTTCGCCACCTGCTCGCTCCAGGCCGAGGAGGGCGAGGCGCATCTGTCCGCCCTGCCGGAAGGGATGCGCCTTGACCCCATCCGCCCCGAGGAATTGCCGGGTCTGGACGAGTGCCTCACCCCCCAGGGCGCGCTGCGGACCCGGCCCGATCAGGGGCCGGAAGGCGGCATGGACGGGTTCTTCGCCATGCGGCTGGTCAAGGGTTAGCGTCTGATCGGCAGCGCCGGCCTCACCAGCCCCAGCCGCCATAGCCGTAGCCGTAATAGCCGCGCCAGCGCCAATGCGGGCGCGGGGCGTAGTAATAGGGCGCAGGCTCGACCACGGTCACCACGGCGCGCGGTTCCTGGATGGTGTTGCCGGCCGCCGCCATGCATTGGGCATAGACCACGTCGTAGCGCCGCTGCAGCCCCATGCCGCCAGCCTGGGCCTGGCTGGCGCCCACGGCCGAACCGCCCAGCAGCCCCACCCCGGCCCCCACCGCCGCGCCCGCGCCGGCATTGCCCGTGGCCGCGCCCAGCAGCGCGCCGGCCGTGGCGCCCAGCGCCGTGCCGACCACGGCCGAACCCAAGGCCGCCTGGTTCGCCGCCACCTGCGGCGCGCCGCCGCCGATGGCCTGGAAGGCGGTCTGCTGGCAGGCGAAATCCTCGCGCTGGAACTGCGCGAAATCCTTCCCCGCGGGCGGCAGCGCCGTGATGCTCGGCCCGCTGGGGGGCGGAATGGCGCATGCCCCCAGCCCCAAGGCGGCCACGGCGCAGGCCGCGATGCCTTTCCTGCCCATGTGCTTCTCCCAATTCCTTGCGGACGGGATTTGGGCGCCACCCAGGGCCAATGCCAGGGTTCGTTACACTTCCCCCGCGCCCATCATCCCACACCGGGCGGCAGCAAGGAGACATGGGCGGCCACCACGCGCCACCCCTCGGGCATGCGCACCCAGCTTTGCGACTGCCGGCCGATCTGGTTGCTTCCCTCGCGGCGGAAGGTGGTGTTGGCGGTGCCGAAGTCGCGCCCATAGGTGGTCAGCACCGTCCGCAGCAATTCGCGCCCGAAGGGGCCGGGGCGGGCGGCGCGGAAGGCCGCGATCTCGGCATGGCCGTGCAGGTTCTCGCCGGGCCCGTAGCGGACGGTGTAGGGGCTGACCCAGAACAGCTCGTCCAGCACCGCCACGTCATTGGTGGTCAGCGCCACCTCATAGCGGCGGAAAGCGGTGGTGAGTTCGGCCAGGGCCTCGGGGTTGTTGATCTCAGGCATGGGCACTCCTTGGGGTGGGGGCGCGGCAGGCGCCGATGCGTTCCAGATGGGCGGCCAGGCGGAATAGCTTGTCCTCGGCCCAGGGCGCGCCGATCAGCTGCACGCCGATGGGAAGGTTGCCCGGTGTGGGCACCCCCGCCACGGGGGCCGCGATGACGGGCAGGCCGATGCAGGAGATGGGCTGGGTGTAGATGCCGAGGTTGGGCCGCACCGGGATGCTCTGCCCGTCCACCTCGATCATCTCCTGGCCGATGGGGGGCGCCACATAGGGGGTGGCGGGGGCGATCAGCACGTCGAATTCCTCGAACAGCGCCAGGGCCTTCGCGCGACAGGCCGCCCGCGCGCGCTGCGCCTGCTGCACCCAGGTGGCGGGCAGCAGGGCGCCGGCCAGGAAACGGTCGCGCGTGCCGGGGTCGAAGTCGTCGGGCCGGGCGCGGAGGTTGGGCAGGTGCAGGTTCGCCCCCTCGGCCATGGTGATGAGGAAGGCCGCCGCCCGGCCGATGGCGGCATCAGGCAGGGTCACATGACGCGCGGCGCCCAGCGCGCGGGCCACGGCGGCGACGGCTGCAAAGGCCTCGGCGTGGCCGTTGCGGGCGAAGTGGTCGTCCAGGATGCCGATTCGCAGGTCCTCCGCGCCGCCCTCCAGCGACACCGGCTCCACGCCGCGCCAGGCCTGGGCATGGTCATCCATGTCGTCGCCTTGCAAAGCGTTGTAGGCGAGCGCCAGGTCCGTCATGTCGCGGGCGAAGGGGCCCAGATGGTCCAGCGCGCCCACGAACAGGAAGGCGCCGCGCCGCGACAGCCGCCCATAGGTCGGCTTCAGCCCCCAGATGCCGCACAGTGACGAAGGCACCCGGATGGAGCCATTGGTATCGCTGCCCAGCGTGATGGGCACCAACCCCGCCGCCACCGCCGCCGCGCTGCCCCCGGAGGACCCGCCCGCGATTCGACTCAGGTCATGCGGGTTGTGGCAGGGGCCGAAATGCGCGTTCTCGGTGGTGAAGCCATAGGCGTATTCGTCCATGTTCAGCGCGCCGAGCATCACGGCGCCCGCTTCGCGCAGCTTCCGCACAAGAAAGGCATCGGTGCGGGCGGGTGGGCTGTCGCGCTCGATCTTCGCGCCCGCCAGCGTCACCACGCCTTCCAGGTCGAACAGGTTCTTCACGGCCACCGGCACGCCGGCCAGGGGGCCGGGGTCCCGGCCTGCCGCCACGGCCGCATCCACCGCCACGGCCTCGGCGCGGGCGCGGGCGGCGGTGACTTCGGTGAAGGCGTTGAAGCGCGCGTCCCGGGCGGCGATGTCGGCGAGATGCGCCTCCACCACCTCCACGGCGCGGCGCCGGCCCGCGCGGATGTCGGCGGCAAGGGCGGCGGCGCTCACTTGGGCGGGGTCCGGCCCGCGGTGAAGACGGGCGCGGCCTCGTCCGCCGGGGTCAGGGGCATCTGCGCCACCAGCCCGGCCATGCGCGCGGCCAGGGCGAGGTTCATCACCACGCCCGGCAGGTGCCTCTCGTGCAGCGGCAACGCCACTGCGGCGGCGGCTTGGCGGGCATAGGCATCGGGGTCGAATTCCGGCATGGCGGGCACCTCCTTGCCGCCTGTTTCCGCCGGGAAGCGTGGACGCGCCAGGGGGGAGGGCAGGGGGGCGGGCAGGGGTCCACGCCACGCAGCATGCGCCCGCTGCGCCCCTGCTCGGCAAGGTGGCGCGGGATTGTGCAAAGCCCGCCCCTTCCGCATTGACCGGCGCCCCGCCCCCTGCCATCCCAAGGCCCATGTCCGACCCTGCCCTCCGTTCCGTCCGCGCCTGGCCCTTCGAGGAGGCGGCGAAGCTCGCCGACCGCCTGGCCGCGGCGGGCAAACGCGAGGCGCTGCTGGAGACGGGCTATGGCCCCTCCGGGCTGCCCCATATCGGCACCTTCGGCGAGGTGGCCCGCACCACCTGGGTCCGCCGCGCCTTCGAGGCGATGACCGGCCTGCCCACCCGCCTCATCGCCTTCAGCGACGACATGGACGGGCTTCGGAAGGTGCCGGACAATGTTCCCAACAAGGAATTGCTGGGGCGGCATCTCGGCCAGCCGCTGACGCGCATCCCCGACCCCTTCGGCACCCACCCGAGCTTCGGCGCCCACAACAACGCGCGGCTGCGCGCCTTCCTGGACGCCTTCGGCTTCCAATACGAATTCGCCTCCTCCACCGACTACTACGCCTCGGGCCGCTTCGACGCCGCGCTTCTGCGGATGCTCTCCCTGCACGAGGAGGTGCGGCAGGTGATCCTGCCCACGCTGGGCGCGGAACGCCGCGCCACTTATTCGCCCTTCCTGCCCATCCATCCGCGCACCGGCATCGTCATGCAGGTGCCGGTGGAGGAGACACGGCCCGAGGCCGGCACCATCGTCTGGACCGACCCCGACAGCGGCGAGCGCTTCGAAACCCCCGTCACCGGCGGCGCCTGCAAGGCGCAGTGGAAGGCCGACTGGGCGCTGCGCTGGTACGCGCTGGGCGTGGACTACGAGATGTCCGGCAAGGACCTGATCGACAGCGTGCGGCTGAGTTCCGCCATCTGCCGCGTCCTGGGCGGCGAGCCGCCCGTCACCTTCACCTATGAGCTGTTCAACGACGAGAACGGCCAGAAGATCAGCAAGAGCAAGGGCAACGGCCTCACCATCGAGCAATGGCTGGAATACGGCCCGCCGGAGAGCCTCGCCTGGTTCATGTTCGGCTCGCCCGGCAGCGCCAAGCGCCTGCACAAGGAGGTGATCCCGCGCGCGGTGGATGACTGGATGGCGGGTGTGGAGAAGCTGCGCGCCGCGCCCGATGCCGCCAACCCCGCCTGGCACATCCATGCCGGCGTGGCGCCGGCGGAAAAGCTGCCGCCCATCTCCTACGCCACGCTGCTGAACCTGGCCGGCATCGCCAACACCGACGACCCCGCGCGGCTCTGGGCCTTCATCCGGAAATACTACCCCGACGCGGCGCCCGAGCATGAACCCATGCTGGACCGCCTGGTCCGCAACGCCTGCGCCTATTGGCGTGACTGGGTGGCGCCCAAGCGCCACTTCCGCCCCGCCACGCCAGAGGAAGCCGTGGCGATGCGCGAGCTGGTCCGCCTGCTGCGCGAACGTGCGGCCGAATTCGACGCCCTGCCCGCCGGGCCGGAGCGCGAGGCCGCCATCCAGAACGCCGTCTACGACGCCGGCCGGCGCGAGCCCTTCGCGGTGGTCAACAAAAAGGATGGCTCGCTCGGCGTGGGCCGCGCCTGGTTCCAGGCGCTCTATGAGGTGCTTCTGGGCAAGAGCGAGGGGCCGCGCTTCGGCGGCACCGTCGCCATCATGGGCGTGGACGAGGCCTGCGCCCTGATCGAGACGGCCCTCGCCCGCGAGGCCGCGCCGGCCTGATGTGCGTGCGGTGAAGAGGCTCTGGCCGTTCGTGCGCCGCCATGGCGCCACCGTCTTCGGGCTGGTGGTGCTGGTGGGCGCCATCTGGGTGGTGCAGCGCGAATTCCGCAACCTCTCGGTGGCGGATGTGCGCCAGGCGCTGGCGGAACTGCCGATGTCCGGCCTGCTGGCCGCGGCGGGGCTGACGGTCGCGGCCTATGGCGTGCTGACCATCTATGACTGGCTGGGGGCGCGCTATGCGGGCCGCCCCTCCTCCTGGACGCGGGCGCTGCTGGCCTCCTTCTGCGGCTATTCGCTGGCGCACAATATCGGCTTCGCGGCGGTCTCCGGTGCCGCGGTGCGCTACCGGCTCTATTCGGCCTGGGGCTACTCGCCCATCGAGATCGGCAAGATCATCGGCTTCACCTCGCTCACCTTCGGGCTGGGAGGGATGGCGCTGGGCGGCATGGTGCTGCTGTTCGAGCCGGAGGTGCTGCCCTGGGCGGGCGAGCACATCCCGCGCTGGGGGCTGCAGCTTCTCTCCGTGCCGCTCTTCGCCGTGGTGCTGGGCTATGTGCTGCTGAGCAAGTTCCGCCGCACCATCCGCGTCTTCGGCCATGTGGTCGAGCTGCCGGGCGTGCGGATGGCCATGGTGCAGACCACGCTCGCCACGGTGGACGTGGCGGTGACAGCCGCCATCTTCTACGTGCTGCTGCCGGCCGCACCAGGGCTCACCTTCCTGCATTTCGTGGGACTCTACCTCGCGGCCTATACCGCAGGCATCGCGGCCAATGTGCCAGGGGGCCTCGGCGTCTTCGACGGCGCCATCCTGCTGGGCCTCGCACCCTACATGGGCGCGGCGGAGGTGGTGGGCGCGTTGCTGGTGTTCCGCCTCTACTACTACATCGTGCCGCTCTTCATCGCGGGGACGCTCTTCGCGGGTTTCGAGGTGACGCAGCGCAGCGACTGGCTGTCGCGCTTCGGCGCCATCGGCCGTGGCGCGATGCCGCTGGAAGTGCCGGCGCTGGCGGGGCTGGTCGCGATCTGCGGCGCGGTGCTGATCTTCCTGGGCGGGCTGCCGACCTCGGCCACGGTGCTGAAGGAATGGGCGGGCTACGAGGCGGCGGTGGCATCACAATTCGCGGCCTCGGTCGTGGGCTCGCTGCTGATCGTCATGGCCTTCGGCCTGGCGCGTCGGCTGGCCATCGCCTGGTGGGGTGCGCTGATCCTGCTGTTGAACGGCGCGCTGATCGGCTGGCTGCGCGAGGAAGCCTGGTGGACCTGGGGCATCTTCCTGGTGGTGGCCGTGCTGCTGGCCACCATGCGCACAGCCTTCTACCGCGGCAGCCGGCTGCGGCGGGAACCGCTGTCCAACGAGATCCTGCTGCCGCTGGCCGCCACCTCCATCTGCGGCCTGACGCTGGCGCTGCTGGCCAATGCCGGCCAGCTCCAGGGCGAGAGCTGGTGGCAGATCGTGCTGATGGAGGATGCCACGCCGCAGCTGCGCTTCACGGTCGGCATCACGGCCGTGCTGCTGCTGGCCGGCGTGGTGCAACTGCTGCGCCCCGCACGCATCGAGGCCCTGGCGTGGAACGCCGAAGCGCGGCAGCGCCTCGCCTCCTTCGGCGCGCGCCCCCCCGCGACCGCTGATGCGGTTCTCTGGGGCGAGGCGGGGCGTGCGGGCCTCGCCTTCAGCCGGCATGGTCAGGTCTGGATCGCGCATGGCGACCCGGCAGGCGAGGCCCGCGACGCCGTTTCCGCCATCTGGCGTTTTCGGGACCTGTGTGAGCGGCACGGCGCGCGGCCCGCCTTCGTGGACATCGGCCCCGAAAGTCTGCGCGTCTATGCCGATACCGGCCTGCAGACCCTGCCCGATGCCAAGCGGCCCGGGCGATACCTGGCCTGCGTCGCGCAGCGCGACCTGGAGGTGGTGCAGGCGGCCTGAACGAGCGCCAGCCGGCCTATTGGCTGCTCCAGAGGATGCGGTGCATCCAGGCCACGTCCTGCAGGTCGAAGCTGTAGTCCGGGTGGGCCGGGTTCAGGCTTGCCACCTCGATGCGCTTGGCACTTTGGCGGCGCAGCTCCTTCGCCATCACCTCGCCCGCACGGGTTCGCAGAACCACCCGGTCACCGCGCCGGATGGGGGCGGCGGGCGAGACGATGACCACATCCCCGTCACGGAACACCGGCGACATGGAATCGCCCGAGATCTCCAGCGCATAGGCATTGGGGTCACCGATCTCCGGCAGGCTGATCTCGTCCCAGCTGCCGCCCACCGGGAAGCCGCCATCGTCGAAATATCCGTCGCTGCCCGCCTGGGCGAGGCCGATCAGCGGCACGCGGCGCACCACCCCCCGCCCGCCGCGTGACTGGCTGGGCAGGGTGGCGCTGCCGGAGACGAGGCTGGAGAAGGCCTCTATTCCTGCGCCCGTCGCGGCCAGGACCTTGGCGATGCTCTCCGTGGAGGGCCATCGGGCCCGCCCGTCAGGTCCCACCCGCTTGGAGGGATTGAAGGCCGTGGGATCGAGCCCTGCGCGACGCGCGAGCCCCGAGGGCGAGAGCCCGTTCTCGGCGGCGAGCGAATCGAGCGCGCGCCAGATGTCATCGTGTCGCATATGCAAAACATGTTAGGTCGCTGGTCCGGATGCAATAGGAAAATCTTGCTTTCTGACGCATGAGTGAGTCACAACCATGGGTGTGCATGCTGTTTGGCGCTGCACCCCCCAAGCCTCCCTCCAAGAAGGATGAGTCACTCATGTCCGCATCCCCCCGCCCCGGGCATTCGCCCGTCTTCGCCAGCCTCGCCAAGGCCGAGCCTTTCCGCTCCGCGGAGGAGGCCTGGTTCTGGACCATGGCCGCCCTGACCGCCCGGCGCGACGGCGCGCGCATCAGCGCCGGCAAGGGCGCGGCGCTGCGGCCCTGCGACCCTGACGACGTGGTGAAATGCCTGGACCGGCTCTATCGCCAACGACGCATCGAGCTTTGCCACGCGCGCATCCTCCGCATCTGGGGCGAGCGCGGCATGCCCCCGAGCTCCCGGCACGCCAATGAGCGCGGCGATGCGCGGCTGTGGCGGGAAGCCCTGTCGCGCCTGGAATTCCCGCTTCGTGTCAAGGGCATCGTGGCTGGAACGCCCCGCATGGAAGAGGAGGCGGAGGTGCTGCCCTTCGCGCCCCTGCGCCCGTGAAGCCCGCGCATCGGCGCCACGCCCAGCAGCACGCCTGGATCATCTTCGCCGGCCGCGCCGACCACGCCTGGCAACGCTGGCTGCGCCCAGGCTTCCGACACTGCTTCGCTGCCATCGAGGATGCGCGGGGATGGATGGTGCTGGAAGCGCTGACCGGACGGCTGCTGGTGGCGCGCCTCGACGTGCCGTCCGGCTTTGACGCGCCAGCTTTCTACCGTCGCGCGGGAATGGTTCCGGTGGGGCCGTTTCCGCTCGACGAAACCACGCTCGGCCCCACGCGCGGGGTCTTGCCGTTGAACTGCGTCTCGGTCTGCCGGGCCGTACTGGGGCCGCACGCCCCCTTCGCCTGGACCCCCTACGGGTTGTATCGCGCGCTGTCCGCTCGCGACCAAAATAGGAAAAAATACTTGACGAGCGGCATGTCAGCCCGCTAAAGAGTTCAGGCCAACGGGCGAATTGCGTCCGCGGGCATCCCTCCCTCCTCCCCCGCCTTGCGGCGGGCCATCCCCCCCCCCGGATGGCCCGCCGTCTTTTTTCGCGCGGGCGGCCAGGAGGTTCCCAACCCAGACCGACAGGAGAACCGCGCGCATGGGAGGCTTGTTCCGTGCCCCAAGGCCCATCGTGGTGCCCGCGCCCACGCCGCCGCCCGCCCCCGAGCCGGTCAGCCCCGCCATCGCCGATGCCACGGCCGAGCAGGCGCGCATCGAGGCACGGCAGCGCGCGCGGCAAGGCCTGTCGGGCACCATCGCCACCTCCCCCCGCGGGGTGTTGGCGCCGCTGCCGCTCGCGGTCACGCGCAAATCCCTGTTGGGCGAGTGATGGCCATGACCCCCCGCGACATCCTCGACCGCCAGCGCGAGGCGCTGAACCAGCGCCGCACCCTCGAAGCCATCTGGACCGATGCCTACGCCCATGTGCTGCCCAAGCCGCATGAGGCCACCGCCCTGTATGACGCCACCGCCGCCGATGCGGCGGAACAGCTCGCGGCCTCGCTGCTGGCGGAGCTGACACCGCCCTGGTCGCGCTGGTTCGGCCTCGCCCCCGCGCGCGATATGGCCGAGACGCCCGGCGGCCAGGCGGCGGCTTATGCGCTGGAAGGCACGGCCACCGTGCTGCAATCGCACCTGGATCGCTCCAACTTCGCGGTCGAGATGCACCAGGCCTTCCTGGACCTGGTCATCACCGGCACCGGCGTGCTGCTGGTGGAGGAAGCGCCGCCCGGCGAGACCTCCGCACTGCGCTTCACCGCCGTGCCGGTGCGCCACGCGGTGCTGGAGGAGGGTCCCTCCGGCCGGCTCGACCGCGTCTATCGCGAAAGCGCGCTGACACTGGCCGAGATCCGCCGCCGCTTTCCCTTCGCGGAACTGCCCCCCGCGCTGGAGCGCATCAAGGATGGCGAAGGCCACCCGCCGCTGCGCGTGGTGGAGGCGGTGTGGCCCGACCGCTTCGGCCACCGCTATGCCGCCGTGCTGGACCCCGGTACGGGCAACGACGCCACGCTGCTGGCCCAGGGCGGCTTCAGTGATCCGCCCTATATCGCCTTCCGCTGGCTGAAGGCGCCGGGCGAAGTCTACGGCCGCGGCCCGGTGGTGAAGGCGCTGCCCGACATCCGCACCGCCAATCGCGTGGTGGAGCTGGTCCTCAAGAACGCCTCCATCGCCGTCACCGGCATCTGGCAGGCGGAGGATGACGGGGTTCTGAACCCCGCGACGGTGCAGCTCGTGCCCGGCGCCATCATCCCGCGCGCGCCAGGCAGCGCGGGCCTCACGCCGCTGGCGGCACCCGGCAATTTCGACGTGTCGCAGCTCATGCTGAACGACCTGCGGCAACGCATCCGCCAGGCGCTGCTGGTGGACCGCCTGGGCAACCCGCGCGACGCCCGCATGACGGCGACCGAGGTGCTGGAACGCAGCGCCGAGACATCCCGCCTGCTCGGCGCCACCTATGGTCGCCTGCAGTCGGAACTGCTCACGCCGCTGGTGGCGCGCTGCCTGTCCATCCTGGCCCGGCGCGGGGAGGTGCCGCCCGTGCTGCTGGACAATGGCCGCGTGGCGCTGCGCTACGAAAGCCCGCTGGCCCGCGTGCAGGGCCGCGCCGATGCGGCGAACACGCTGCTCTTCCTCGAGGCCGTCTCGAAGATGGGCAATGAGGCGCGTGAGCAGGTGGACGCCGCCGCCACCGCGCGCTGGCTGGCCCGCACCCTGGGCGCGCCCGCCGAAATCCTCGTCCCGACCCCCGTGGAGTGAAGCCCGCCATGCAAGACAGCCTGCTGGACGCCGCCATCGCGGCCCCCGCCGCCAATGCCCCCGCCTCGGGCACCCCCGCCTCGGGCACCAGGACCCGCCCGGACGAGATTCCCGAGAAGTTCTGGGACACGGAGCGCGGCGAACTGCGCGTGGACACGCTGCTGAGAAGCTACCGCGAGCTGGAGCGCCGCCTGTCCCAACGCCTCATGCCGCCCGGCCCCGACGCGGACCCGGACGACATCCGCCGCTGGCGCGAAGCGCATGACATTCCGGATGCGCCGGACCTCTACGAGATCGAGATCCGGCACGAACTCACCTCGCCCGACATCGAGGTGAACCGCCGTCTCTACGAGGCCGGCTTCTCCCGCGCGCAGGTGCAGCTGGTCTATGACCTGGCGGCCGAACGCCTGCTGCCGCTGATCGCGGAGGCCGCGCAGCAGTTCGAGGCGCAGCGCCAGCTCGAGAAACTGCACGCCCGCTATGGCGGGCCGGAGCGTTTCCGCCGCGTCGCCGCGCAGCTCTCCGCCTGGGGCCGCGCCAACCTGCCACCGCCGGTCTTCGAGGCGCTCTCCACCACCGAGGAGGGCATCATGGCGCTGGAGCGCATGATGCAGGGCCGCGAACCGCAGATGGCCCGCGACGCCGAAGTGCCCTCGGCCGAGGATGAGGGCGAGCTGCGCCGGATGATGCGCGACCCGCGCTACTGGCGCGCGCGCGAGCCGGAAATCGTGAAGCGCGTCTCCGAGGGCTTCCGCCGCCTGGTCGGCGGCTGATTCACGGTTTCGGTGATCTCACCGAAGCCAACCAGACGCTGGAGTTGAGCGGCTGATTCACGGCTTCGGTGATCTCACCGAAGCCGATCAGACGCTGGATCGGCGGGGCCGTGTGCCGCCCCCTCGGGCCTGAACGCCCGGGCACCGCCCCGCCCTTGGCCGCCCGCCGCTCCCTCTGAGAGGGTGAGCGCGGGCAGCCCGCGCCCGCCGTGCGCCCATGCGCCGCGGCGGGCGCACCCCTTTCGCCGCGCAGAACGTGTGCCCGGAACCCCGGCGGACGCGCGCGGCGCGGGCGCAACCGCGTGCCCCACGAGGCCAACACGCGCCACGCCCTTCCCGCCATTCCCGACAGGAGACACCCTGTGACCCAGACCATTGACCAGGCCTTCATCAAGCAGTTCGAGGCCGAGGTGCACGAGGCCTACCAGCGCCAGGGCAGCAAGCTGCGCCCCACCGTGCGCAGCAAGTCCAACGTGAAGGGCGCCAGCACGGTGTTCCAGCGCGTGGGCCGCGGCGTCGCCACGTCCAAGTCGCGCAACGGCGTGGTGCCGGTGATGAACCTCACCTACTCCGCCGTCGAGTGCTTCCTGCAGGACCATTATGCGGGCGAGTGGATCGACAAGCTCGACGACCTCAAGACCAACATCAACGAGATGCAGGTGCTGGCCAATGCCGGCGCCTATGCGCTGGGCCGCAAGACGGATGAGCTGATCATCGCCGCGCTCGACAGCGCCACGCAGGAGGCCGTCGGCACCCAGTCCGGCCAGACGGACAATGACGGGCTGACGCGCGCCAAGATCCTGCTGGCCTTCGAGATGATGGGCGAGGCCGACGTGCCCGACGACAGCCAGCGCTATGCCATCGTCGGCTGGAAGCAGTGGAGCGAGCTGCTCACCATCAGCGAATTCGCCAACTCCGCCTTTGTGGGCGAGGACGACCTGCCGTGGAAGGGCAGCCAGGCCAAACGCTGGCTGGGTGCCACCTGGATTCCGCACAGCGGGCTGACCCAGGTGGGTGAGCTGCGCTTCTGCTACTTCTACCACCGCACCAGCGTGGCCCACGCCTCCGCGCAGGAGATCGTCACCGACGTGACCTGGCATGGCGACCGCGCGGCGCATTTCGTGAACAGCATGATGAGCCAGGGCGCCGTGCTGGTGGATGACAGCGGCGTGGTGCGCATGCGCTGCCGCGAAGTGGCCTGAGCACAGGCTGAACCGCTGCCGGCCCCGCACCGGGCCGGCAGCAATCCCCCCACGTCAACGGAGTGACACGCGATGGCGCTGACCGCCCTCGAACTCTGCTCGCGCGCCCTGCTGCGCCTGGGCGCGCAGACCATCGCCAGCTTCGACGAAGGCACGGGCGAGGCCGAGGTGGCGGCCGGGCTCTATGAGGGCGTGCGCGACGCGCTGCTCTCCTCCCATCCCTGGAGCTTCGCCACCGGGCAATCCACCCTCCCGCGCCTCTCGGCCACGCCCACGGCGGATTTCCGATACGCCTTCCAGCTTCCCACGGGCTTCCTGCGCGCACTCTCGGCCGGCGCGCCGGGCAGCGGGCGCGGGCTGGAATACCGCCTGCTGGAAGACCGCCTGCATTGCGACGCGGAGCAGGTGACGCTGACCTACATCTTCCGCCCGGCGGAGAGCGCCTTCCCAGGCTTCTTCGCCTCCGCGCTGGTCGCGCGCCTCTCGGCCGAGTTCTGCATCCCGCTGACCGAGAGCACCACGCGCGCGCAAATGCTGTTCGGCCAGGCCGAGGCGGAGCTGCGCCAGGCCCGCCGCGCCGACAGCCAGCAGGCCACGCCGCGCGCCATCCAGGGCTTCCCGCTGATCCAGGCGCGGGGGTGACGCCATGGCCGAGCTGCGACAGGTCAAGACCAACTTCACCGCGGGCGAGCTTTCGCCCGAGATGCTGGGCCGCGCCGACCTGCGCGCCTATGCGAATGGCGCCAAGCGCCTGCGCAACGTCTTCATCCAGCCCACGGGCGGCATCACGCGCCGGCCCGGCCTGCGCCACATTGCCACGCTGCCCGGTCCCGCGCGCCTGGTCGCCTTCGAGTTCAACACCGAGCAGGCCTACCTGATGGTGCTGCTGCACCAGGCCTTCCAGGTCTATCTCGGCGATGTGCTGGTGGCACAGGGCACAGGCCCCTGGACCGAAGCGATGCTGCCGCAGCTCGGCTTCACGCAATCGGCCGACACGCTGCTCGTCTGCCACCCGGAGATGCCGCCGCAGCGGGTCACACGCACCAGCCACACCACCTGGCTCGTCTCCGGGTGGGAGTGGGTGGCCATCCCGGGCTACCGCTTCGCGCCGCCCCCAATCACGCTGGCGCCGAGCGCCGTCTCGGGGCTGGTCACGCTCACCGCCTCGGCGCCGGTCTTCGAGGCGGGACATGTCGGCACCACCCTGCGCTTCCGCGGCCAGGCGGGCACCGTGGTCGCGGTGCCCAGCCCCTTGCAGGCAAGCTGGAACCCCACGGAACCGCTGCCCGACACCAATGCCAGTGCCGACTGGGAAGAGGCGGCCTTCAGCCCCGTGCGCGGCTGGCCCGTCAGCTGCTGCTTCCACCAGGACCGGCTGGTCCTCGGCGGCTCGCGTGACCTGCCGAACCGTCTGTGGCTGTCGCGCTCCGGGCAGATCTTCAACTTCGACCGCGGCACCGGCCTGGACGACGAGGGCATCGAGTTCGGCCTCGTGTCGGATCAGGTGAACGCCATCCGCGCGGTCTTCTCGGGTCGCCACCTGCAGGTGTTCACCACGGGCGGCGAATGGATGGTGACGGGGGATCCGCTGACGCCCTCCTCCATCCAGCTCAACCGGCAGACGCGCATCGGCAGCAGCGCCACGCGCGTCGTCCAGCCGGTGGATGTGGATGGCAGCACCATCTTCGCCGCGCGCAGCGGCCGCTCCATCCACGAATTCGCCTATACCGACGTGCAACAGGCCTACCAGGCGAACGACCTGGCGCTGGTGGCCGCGCACCTCATCCAGCAACCCGTCGCCATGGCCTATGACCAGGCGCACCGCCTGCTGCACGTTGCGATGGAGGATGGCTCGATCGCAACGCTCACCTTGTTCCGCGCGGAGCAGGTAACGGCCTGGACGCGACAGGAAACCCAGGGCGCCTTCCGTGCGGTGGCCGAGGTGGAAGGCCGCGTCTTCTGCCTGGTGGAGCGCGACGGCAGCCTGCGCCTGGAACGCTTCGACAACGCGTTGATGCTGGACGCCGCGCTGGAAGGCGCGAACAACGTGCCGCTGACGGTCTGGAGCGGGCTTGGCCATCTCTCCGGCCGTGTGGCAGGCGTGCTGGCCGATGGCGCCCCGCGCGAGGATGCGCTGGTCTCGGGTGGCGCCGTCACCATCAGCCCTGGCGCAGCCTCGGTGCAGATCGGCCTGCGCTACGCGCATGAGGTGGAGCCGCTGCCGCCCGACCTCGGCAACGCGATCGGCGCGGCCATCCCGCTGCGGCTGGTGGGCGTGGGCTTCCGTCTGCTGGACACGCAATCGCTCCAGCTCGACCTCGGGCGCGGACCCAGGCCCGTGCCCTTCCGCCGCTTCGACACGCCGCTGCTCGATGCGCCGCCGCCGCGCTTCACGGGCGATGCGCGGATCGCGGCCCTCGGCTGGTCACGCGATGCGCTGCGGCCCTTGTGGCGCATCACGGGCGATGCGCCGCTGGCCTTCACCCTGCTCTCCGTCACCACCGACATGAGGACGAACGCCTGATGGCCGCCCTTGCCCCCCTCGCGACCCTCGCCTCGACCGGCTTCGGCGTCTTCGCCCAGCAGCAGCAGCAGTCCCAGGCGCGCGCCCAGCAACGCGCGCAGGTGGAGATCCAGCAGCAGGCCGAGGCGGCGCGGCAGGAACAGCTCCAGCTCCAGCAGCAGGCCGAGGCACGTCTGCGCGGGGAGAGGCTGGCGCGCACGCTTGCCTCCACCCGCGCGCGCCTCGCCGCCGGCGGGCTGTCCGCGGATGACGGTTCCGCCGCCGCCGTGCAGGCGGGGCTGCGTGCCGATGCCGCCGCCGGCCAGCGGGACAGCGATGAACTCTTCCGCGCGCGGCTCGCCTCGGGCCGCGCGTCCCTGCTCAACCCCGATGGCTCGTTGACCACGGTCTCCTCGCTGCTGCGCGCCTTGCCCAGCTTCGGGAATTCCGTCCGCAGCCTGCTCGATTGAGGAGCCACGTCATGTCAGAGCATATCCGCATCGGCGACATCGCGCCGCGCGTGCATTACGTGGCGGATGGGGTGCAGACCGCCTTCACCTACCCCTTCCCCATCTTCGCCGCGCAGAACCTTCGCGTGCTGGCCGATGGCATCGCCCTTGCCTCGGGCTTCGCGGTGCAGGGTGCGGGGGCGTCGGAGGGCGGCACGGTGGTCTTCGCCACTCCGCCCGCCACGGGCACGCGCATCGCTCTTGTCCGGCGCATCGCCATCGAGCGCACGACCGACTTCCAGCCCAATGGATTGCTGCGCGCCGTCACGCTCAATGACGAGCTGGACCGGCAGGTGGCCGGGCTGCAGGAGGTACGAGACGAGGTCGGCTCCGGCCTGCGCGTGGCGCTGGACGAGACGCCCACCGGCCTCGTCCTGCCGCCGCGCGCCGCCCGCGCCGACCGCCTGCTGGGCTTCGACGCGCTGGGCAATGTCACCGCCTTTCCGCGCACCGGCACCATCTCCGCCGTCTTCCCGCAGGCCGTGCCGCGCAGCGTGGAGGACAAGCTGGCCGAGGCGCTCACCGCGCGCGATTTCGGCGCGACGGGCGATGGCGTGACCGATGACGGCCCGGCGCTTCAGGCGGCGATGAACGCGGCCGCCGCGGCCTCGCGCCACCTCGTCATCGGCGAGGGCAGCTTCCGCACCACCATGCCGCTGGTGCTGCCTGGCCCCGCCGTGGGCCTGACCATGTATGGCAGCATCATCTACGCCGGTCCCTCGGGCCAGCCTGCGCTGACGCTCGGCGACGGCGCGGCCACGCGCAACGCCACCAAGCTCTACGAGGGGCTGCGCGTGCTGCGCGCCACCATCAGCGACTGGGAGAATGAGGACGATATCGGCATCCTCATCCGCAACCTCGACGCCAGCACGGTGGAGGTGCGCCTGGTCGAAGGCTTCACCATCGGCATCCGCACCCAGGGCGTGGAGCGCGGCTTCGAGGACAGCCAGCTCTTCCTCGGGCGCATCGTGAACAACAAGATCGGCCTGGACGCGCACACCGTCACGGCGGCGGCGTGGAACACCTCGGTGCGCTACTTCGGCGGGCATTTCGCCATCGCCTCCTCGCTCCATCCGGACAAGGACCGCTTCGGCGTGCGCTTCTCGGCCGAGCCGGGCGCCTATGTCGCGCACAACCGCCATGTCTTCTTCGGCCCGAACTTCGAGCTGCAGGCCGAGAGCCGGCCGATCCTGGGCGTGCCCTTCCTCTCGACGGTCAGCAGCCGTGCCGTGCTGGCCTATGGGATGCGGATGGAGGGCTGCTCGCCCTTCGCGGGCCGCCACACCAGTTCCGCGCAGGACCATGTCTATGAGGTTGCCTGGGCCAGCCAGGCCTACCAGGTGGACATTGACTACGCGCCGGGTGCGACGCGCGTCGGCGGCGTGGTGCGCGCGCTGCACCAGGCGGCCGCACACCGGGAGTTCACGCGGGAGGTCGCCTCGGTGCCCAGCCTGCGCGCCGCGGCCTATCGCTGGACCGCCACACAGACGGGCTTCGACCGCCTGGCCTGCATTTCCTCCAATGTCGGCGGCACGCCGACCACGCTCGCGCAATTCGCCTTCCCGGGCCTCGATGCCTATGCGCTGGGGGCGGAGGGCGTGACGCTGCAAGGCGGGCGGGGCCTTGGCTTCGTCGTGGACACGCGGCGCACCAAGGAATTCGCGCTGGCGGTTGACGGTGACAACCCGCGCCTCGTCATCCAGTGTTTTGACGCCTCCATGAACCTCCTGACCGATGCGGCTGGGCCGCTGGTGCGCGCCTCCGGCCAGTCGCTCGCGTGGAACGCCACCGCGCGGTGGTGGCAGGGCTCGGCCGACATGAATGACGCGAACCTGACGCGGCTGCAGGTCGTGCGCCTCGAACCCTCGGTGGGCTATGCCATCATCGGCGTGGCGCGTATCGCGGCCGACTACGAGGTGCGCGCCATGCGCCTGTGCTGCGACCCGTCGCAGGCGCCGGCGCTGCTCTACGGCCTGCCAGGCCTGCCGCATGGCGTGCGGGAGCTGCGCGCGGAACAGGGCTATGAAGGCGCCACCTTCGCCGCCGGCAGCACGGCCCAGGTGAACGTGCCCGTGCCGGGCGCGCGGCCCGGGGATTTCGCGCAGGCGGCCTACAGCCTCTCCACCTCCGCCATCGTCTTCCTCGCGCAGATCGGCGCGCAGGATGTGGTGACGGTGACCATGTGGAACCGCTCCGGCGGCAGCGTCACGCTGAACGCGGGCACGGTGCGGGTGCGCGCGGTGAAATCGTGAGGCGCCGCCGCAAGCCAAGCCTGCCGGTACGGCTGGAGGATGCGGTGGCCGAGGTGACGGCGGATTACCTGGCCTTCCTCCGCTCCCCCCGTCCGGACGAACCGGAGGACGCGAAAGCCTTCGCCGCGCGCCACGCCGCCGCCAAGACCGCGCTGTCGCATATCGAGCAGATCATCAAGCTCGCCGACACGCCCGTCGAAACGACGGAGGCGGACACCGAAAGCCTGCTGCACGAAGCCCGCCACCAGATGGACCAGGACAGCGAGACGGGGGAGGACACCGCACGCGATGGAGAAGCCGGCTGACCTGCTGGAATTCACCTGGATGTGGAACCGCGCCCAGGGGATGACGACGCCCGCGGTCCACCGCCGCATCCTGCTCTGGCTGGAGGAGAAGCCGTCGAACCGCATGCTGCTGATGGCCTTTCGCGGCTGCGGCAAGTCCACGCTGGTGGGGCTGCTCTGCGCATGGTCGCTCTATCGCAACCCGGAACTGCGGATCATGGTGCTGGCGGCCGAACAGTCGCTCGCCGCGCGCATGGTGGCGCATGTGCGGCGCGTGCTGGAACGCCACCCGCTCTGCCGCCCGCTGCTGCCCGGGGATGGCGAGGCCTGGGCCACGGACCGCTTCACCGTGGCCCGGCGTTCCGCCCTGCGCGACCCCTCGATGTTCGCGCAGGGCCTGCAGGGCAACATCACCGGTGCGCGCGCGGACCTCATCATCTGCGACGACGTGGAGGTGCCGGGCAATTGCGACACGCCCGGCAAGCGCCACGAGCTGCGCGAACGCCTGGCGGAGACGGAGTTCATCCTGACGCCAGGCGGCGCCATCCTCTACGTCGGCACGCCACATACGGAGGAGAGTCTCTATCGCCCCGGCGACGACTTCCTGCGCGGCTATGCGCGGCTGGAGGTGCCCATCCTGGACGCCGAGGGCCGCAGCGCCTGGCCCGAGCGCTTCGCCGAACCCGCCATCGCGGCCATCCGCCGGCGCGTGGGGCCCATGCACTTCGCCCGGCAGATGCTGCTGCAACCCGTGCCCGCCGCGGCCGCGCGGCTCGATCCCGCGCTGCTGCTGCGCTACGCGGAGAACACCGAATACAACGAGGCGCAGGGCCGCCCGCAGCTCTGGCTGCTCGGGCGGCGCCTGGTGTCGGGTGGCGGCTTCTGGGACCCGGCCTTCGGGCGGGAGAAAGGCGGCGACGGCTCCGTTCTCGCGGCCACCTACATGGATGGGGAGAACCACCACTTCATCCATCGCGTGGAGTGGATCACGCAGCGCGCCGATGCCGCCGACGACCCCGCCACGCAGCAATGCCGCCAGGTGGCGGCCCTGGCGCGGGACCTGCACCTGCCCGTGGTGCGCGTCGAGACCAACGGGCTGGGCCGCTTCCTGCCCGCCCTGCTCAAGCGCGAGATGGCGCGCGCCGGCGCCGCCTGCCAGGTGCTGGAACACGCCAGCCACCGCCCCAAGGCCGAGCGCATCCTCGCCGCCTTCGACCCGTTGCTGGCCGCCCGCCGCCTCTACGCGCATGAGGGCGTGATGACCTCGGCCTTCGCGCGCGAGATGGCGGAATGGCGTCCGGACGCGAAGGGCGCCCGGGACGACGCGCTGGACGCCGTGGCCGGCGCCATCCTGGCCGAGCCGGTGCGGATGCCGGCCCTGCCGCCCCAGCCCCGCGGGCCGAGCTGGCGGGGTTAAGCCGGTGCCTTTTTCAAGATTTCCGCCGCATGGCGCTCCCGCCCCGCGGGCGTGATCGCGAAGCGCCCGTCAGGCCCCAGCTCCGCCAGGCCCATCGTCGAAAGCCGCCGTAGGCAGGGTTCGTCCGCCAGGCCGGGCGGGCGGCCATGCTGCCGCACCAGCGTCAGCCGGTGCAGTGCCGAGCGGCAGCAGGTCTCGAGATACGGCTCGTTCCACATCGCCCCTCCATACCCCCCCTCTCCGGGGCAAGCCCCGTTGTGGGGCGGCCCCGCGCCCACCGCAAGGAGATGTCATGAACATCCTCGAACTGGAGCCGCACATGCTGCTTCGCCTGGCCGAGGCGCCGGTCTCGGTCCTGCTGCTGTGGCTGGTCCTTGGCATCAAGCGCGACCTCGACCGCCGGATCGAGCATGGCGACCGGCGCGAGATGGACGGCCTGGCCCGCACCCGCCAGGAACTGACCGAATTCAAGCTGGAGGTGGCGCGGACCTATGTGCCCCTCTCGCTCATCCGCGACGTGGACCAGCGGCTGAGCGAACAGCTGCTCCGCATCGAGGAAAAGCTGGAAGACCTCCGCCGCGACGGGGGGTATGGCCGATGAGCGCCGCCCCCGCCGCCATGACCGCGACCGAGGCCGCCGAGGCCCTGCTGGCCCGCATCCTCTACGCCGAGGCCGGTGGCCGCCCCGCGCGTGCCATCGAAGCGCTGGCCGCCCTGGCCCTGACCCGCGCGCGCCTCGCCTTGGCCTGCCCGGAGGCCGCGCTGCGCTTCGCCGGGGGCGAGCACCCCTCCAGCACCGCCCGCGCGCTGCTGGCGGTGCTGCGCGCGCCCTTCCAGTTCCCCACGCGCCACCCGCGCCACCCGGAGCATGCCCGGTTCCTCTCACCGCCCGAGGGGGACCCGGCGCTGGCCGTCTGCCGCCGCATCGCCCGCCGCGCCATGGCCGGCACCCTGCCGGATGCGACGGGCGGCGCCGTGCTGTGGCATGTGGAGGAACGCCTGCCGCGCTGGGCCATGGGCCGCGTGCCCCGGCTGGCGACCGGGGGGCTGTGCTTCTACGCGGAGGCGGATTGAGCTACGCGCTGCGGATGGAACGCTTCATCTACACCCTGATCCGTGGCGCCGATTGGCGCGAGGCCGAGGCACTCGGCGAATACCGCGGCAGCGCCGATGACCGGCGCGACGGCTTCCTGCACTTCTCCACCGCCGCGCAACTGCGCGCCACCGCCGCCAAGCACCGCGCGGGCGAAGCGGATCTCTGGATGATCGAAGCCGAATGCGCCCCCCTGGGCGAGGCACTGCGCTGGGAGCCGGCCTCCGGCAGTTCGCGCCCCGGCCTGTTCCCGCATCTCTACGCGCCCCTGCCGCTCTCGGCCGTGCGGCGGGCGCTGCATGTGCCCTTGGACGCGGAAGGCCGTCACGCCTTCCCGGCGGATGTTCCCTGACGTGACGGCCTTCGCGCCGCCGCGATCACCGCCCGCTCGCTCATCAGGCAGGCCAGCACCACCACGGCCCCGCCCAGGATGACCGCCAGCCCCGGCGTGTTGCCGAACACCGCATAGTCCAGCACCACCGACCAGGGCAGGGCGATGAACTCGAAGGGCGCCAGCCGTGCCGGCGAGGCATGGCGGAAGGCCAGCGCCAGCAGCAGCGTCGCCGCGCCGGCGATCACGCCATTGGCGGTCAGCCGCGCCCAGCCCTCCATGTCGGGCGGCACCCAGGCGCCCCAGGCGAAGGGCGCCATGGCCAGCAGCCCCAGCAGCGAGGGCCAGAAGATCAGCCGCGCCAGCCCCGCCTCGGCCCGCAGCCCGCGATTGATGGTGATGTTGGTGGCATAGCAGATCGTGCCCAGCAGCGCGTAGCCCAGACCCAGCAGGCTCGCCCCCCCGCCGATCTGCGGCACCAGCGCGATGATGACGCCCCCGAACCCCACGCCAGACCAGATCCAGGCCGCCCTCGGCACCTCCTCGCGCAGGAACAGCGCGGCCATGACCAGCGTCAGGAAGGGCGCGGTGAAGAAGACCAGGTAGCCCAGCGCCAGCGGCAGGTGCCGGAAGGCCAGGAAGAACAGCAGGCCCGAGAACAGCATGGCCACGGCCCTGAGGCCGTGCAGGAAGGGGTGCCGCGTGCGGAGCGACCCGCCCGCCTCCCGCCACAGGGCGCGCAGCCCCAGCAGCAGCACCAGCAGGGTGACATGGCGCAGGAAGATGGCCTGGGCCGCGCTGTACTCCGCCGACAGGATCTTGCTGTTGGCGTCGAGCACGCCGAACATCGCGATCCCGGTCATGAGCATGACCGGCCCCTTCACATCCCGTTCCTTACAGCCGTGTGAAGGACAGCATGTCCGGCCCGGCCGCCCCTGTGTCAACGGACGGAACTGGGGTATCTGCCCCGCGATATGACACCTGCCCTCGCCTCCGCCCTGACCCCCGCGCTCCGGCTGCTCGATGCCGAGACCGCCCATGGCCTGGCCCTGCGCGGGCTGGCGGCCGGGTTGGCGGGCGCGGATTCCACGCCCGATGCGCCGTCACTGGCGGTCCAGGCCCTGGGCCTCGATTTCCGCAACCCCCTCGGGCTGGCCGCCGGCTTCGACAAGGATGCGGTGGCGGTGCTGCCGCTGCTGCGCCTGGGGTTCGGCTTCGTCGAGGCCGGCACCGTCACCCCCCGCCCCCAGGCCGGCAACCCGCGCCCGCGCCTGTTCCGCCTGACCGAGGACGCGGCCGTCATCAACCGCATGGGCTTCAACAATGGCGGGCTGGACGCCTATCTGGACCGGCTGCGCGCCCTGCCGCGCCCGCTGCCCGGCGTGCTGGGCGCCAATGTGGGCGTGAACAAGGAGGGCGCGGACCCGGAGCGCGACTACCCCGCCCTCTGCCGCGCTGTGGCGCCACTGGCAGACTATGTCACCATCAACATCTCCTCGCCCAACACGCCCGGCCTGCGGGATTTGCAGGGGGAGGCGCGGCTGGCCTCCATCCTGGCCGCCGTGGCGCCACCCAGCTTGGGCAAGCCCGTGCTGGTGAAGCTGGCGCCGGACCTCGCGGATGACGCGCTGGGGCCGCTGGTGGAGGTCTGCGTGGCGGCGGGTGTCGCGGGCCTCATCATCTCCAACACCACCATCGCCCGGCCGGAGACGCTGCGCGGCGCGGCGAAGGGCGAGGCGGGCGGGCTGTCCGGCGCCCCCCTGTTCCAGCGCTCCACCGAGGTGCTGCGGGCCGTGCGGCGTATCGCGGGCACGCGGCTGGTGCTGGTGGGCGCGGGTGGTGTCGCCAGCGGCGAACAGGCCTATGCGAAGATCCGCGCCGGGGCCTCGCTGGTGCAACTCTATACCGGCTTCGCCTATGGCGGCCCCGCCCTGGTGGGACGGATCAAGCGGGAATTGGCGGGGCTGCTGGCACGCGACGGTTTCGCGCGGGTGGCCGATGCCGTGGGAGTGGATGCGTGACGATCAAGATCTATGAAGGCTTGGCCCCCCTGGCCGACCAGTATGACGGCTATGTGCTGGACCTCTGGGGCGTGGTGCATGACGGGCGCGCGCTTTACCCCGGTGTCGCGGAATGCCTCGCCATGCTGCGGCAACAGGGCAAGCGCGTCGTCTTCCTGACCAACGCCCCGCGCCGCGCCTGGTTCATCCAGGGCATGCTGGACAAGATGGGGCTGGAGCGCGGGCTCTATGACGGCATCATCTCCTCGGGCGAGGTCTCCTGGCGCTGGCTGAAGCACCGGCCGGAGGGCTGGTTCCAGAAGTTCGGCCCCCGCGCCTTCCATATCGGCCCGGAGCGCGACCTCTCGGTGGCCGAAGATGGCGCGGCGGAACTGGTCGCGACACCCGAGGAAGCCGACTTCCTGCTCAACACCGGCCCCGACCCCGACCGTGGCTCCCATTCCGTCGAGGCCTATCGCGCCGCCCTGGAACGCTGCTTCGCGGCGAAACTCCCCATGGTCTGCGTGAACCCCGACCGCGCCGTGATGGTGGGCGGCGAAAAGCTGATCTGCGCCGGCGCGCTCGCCGACATCTACCTGGGCTGGGGCGGCGATGTCTTCGAGGTGGGCAAGCCCGACCCCGCCGTCTATGGCCCCGTCATGGAGGCGCTGGAGATGACCGACCGCGCCCGCGTGCTGGCCGTGGGCGACACCCCACACACCGACCTGGCGGGTGCAGCCGCGGCGGGGATGGACAGCCTCTGGGCCATGACGGGCCTCACGGCCAATGCCCATGGCGACGACCCCGCGCCGGAAGTGCTGGCGCGCGTGGCGGAGGAAGAGGGCGTGCGGCCCGTGGGGGCGTTGCGCAGCCTGAAGTGGTGAGTGGCGAGGCTACGCGTGCCCCGCCGCGCCCACGATGCGGCTGGGGTCCACGCGCAGCTTCGACATGGCGCGGTCCCACTTGGTCTTGAGCTCGCTGTCGAACAGCAGCGCCTCGTCCGGGGGCGCGATGAGCCAGGCGTTCTCGGCGATCTCGGCGTCGAGCTGCCCCGGGCCCCAGCCGGCATAGCCCAGCGCCAGCACGCATTGGCGCGGGCCACTGCCCTCGGCGATGGCCTTCAGGATGTCCACATTCGCGGTGATGGCGAAGCCGCCCTCGACGGGCAGGGAGCCTTCCTCGCGCCACTCATTCGTGTGCAGCACGAAGCCGCGGCCCTCATCCACCGGGCCGCCATTCAGCAGGCGGATGTCGCGCTGCGGCGGCACCGCCTCCACCCCCACCTGGCGCAGCAGGGCGTCGAAGCTGAGCTTCTGGATGGGGCGGTTGAGGATGAGGCCCATCGCCCCCTCGGGCGAATGGGCGCAGATGCAGATCACGCTGCGGGCGAAGCGGCTGTCGCGCATGGAGGGCATGGCGACGAGCAACTGCCCGGAGAGGGTGTCGCCGCCAACGGGGTCGAGAGGGTCCTGCTGTGCCATGACACAGACATGGCGCGGGGCAGGGCAAGCTGCAAGCGGCGGGCGGGGGCCGCATTCTCTTGATGCCGGTTCTGTTCTAAACGGACTGCCCGCACAGGAGGAATTCCCCATGACGATCAAAGTCGGTGACAGCATCCCCTCGGCCAAGCTGATGATGGCGACCGCCGAAGGCCCGAAGGAAGTGACGACCGAGGAGCTTTTCGGCGGCAAGACCGTGGTGCTGTTCGGGGTGCCGGGCGCCTTCACCCCCACCTGCTCGGCCAAGCACCTGCCGGGCTTCGTGACCCACATCGCCGCCATCAAGGGCAAGGGCGTGGACACCGTGGCCTGCATGGCGGTCAACGACGTCTTCGTCATGGGCGCCTGGGGCAAGGACCAGGGCGTGGGCGAGAACGTGGCCATGCTGGCCGATGGCAGCGCCGCCTTCACCAAGGCGATGGGCCTCGAATTCGACCTGACGGCCCGCGGCCTGGGCGTGCGCGCACAGCGCTTCGCCCTGGTGGCGAAGGACGGCGTGGTGACGCATGTGGCCGTGGAGGCGCCGGGCGCCTTCGAGGTCAGCAGCGCCGAAGCGGTGCTCGCCGCGCTCTGACGCGGCCCCGGCGCTACATGCGTCGGAATTGAAAAGCGGTGGAGGTCTTGCGGCAACGCAAGAACCTTCACGCGCCAGTCATGTTACCCTTCCGGATACAGCCATTCGGGAGGGGCATGACATGAAGACGCGCACCATGGCGGAAATGGTCCGCCACCAAGACCCGCTGGCCATGCCGCCAGGCGCCACCGTGCAGGAAGCCTGCATCGCCATGCACCGCCGCCGCGTGGGCGCGGTGCTGGTGGTGGAGGATGGCAAGCTGGCCGGAATCTTCACCGGGCGTGACGCCGTGCTGTGCCTGGCGCGCGAGATGGACCCGGCCCGCACCGCACTCGGCCAGGTGATGACCAAGGCCCCCACCACGCTCCGCGCGCAGGACCGTGCCATCGAGGCCCTGCGCCTGATGAATGATGGCGGCTTCCGCCACCTGCCGGTGGTGGAGGAGGGGCGGGTGCTGGGCATCGTCTCGCGCTATGATTTCCGCACGGACGAACATGGGCGAATGGACGAGGAGACAGGGTATTTCGAGGTGATCCGGTAAGGCTTTACCCGATCTAAACCTATGCCCTCCAGGCTGGCTGCCTGGAGGATACCATGACCGGCGACACCACGGCGGAAGAGGTGCGGGAGGCCCGAACGCGCCTGACCCGCCACCTGACGGACCTGCACAAGCTGCACCTGACCCTGCTGGCCGAGACGCGCGCGCTGAAGCGCTTCACCACGGCCGGCCGGTCCAATGCCGAGATCGAGATCACGGCGGAGGTGCTGGAGCAGTACCTCTCCGCGACCGATGCATTCCTGGAGAACATGCGCGGCCGCGTCGAATCACGGCTGGGTCTGCTCCGGCGGGGCGAGCCGCTGGTGAATGGCCGCGCCGATGACGCACCGGGCCATGGCGCCTTTTGGCTGAGCTTCTCGCGCCTCTGCGCCGTGCTGCGGCGCGCCGCGAAACGCTCCGAGGCCTGACCCGGATCAGGGCAGCAGGACGGTGCTGCCGGTGGTCTTGCGGGCCTCGAGGTCGCGGTGTGCCTGGGCGGCCTCCTTCAGCGGGTAGCGCTGGTTCACGTTCATCTTCACCGCGCCCTTGGCCACCACGTCGAAGAGATCGTTCGCCACGGCCACCAGGTCCTCGCGCTTGGCGGTGTAGGAGGCCAGCGTCGGGCGCGTCAGGTAGAGGGAACCCTTGGCGGCCAGCACGCCGATATCAATCGGCGGCACAGGGCCCGAGGCGTTGCCGTAGCTGACCATGTAGCCGAGCGGCGCCAGGCAATCGAGCGAGGGCATGAAGGTGTCGCGGCCCACGCTGTCATAGACCACGGGCAGCATGGCGCCGCCGGTGATCTTCTTCACCGCCGCGGGCAGGTCCTCGCCCGTCAGCACGACATGGTCCGCGCCATGCGCGCGGGCGAGCTCGGCCTTGGCCTCGGTGCTGACGGTGCCGATGACGGTGGCGCCCAGGTGCTTGGCCCATTGGCACATGATGAGGCCCACGCCGCCGGCGGCCGCATGCACCAGGATCGTCTCGCCGGCCTTCACGCGGTAGGTGGTGCGCAGCAGGTATTGCGCCGTCATGCCCTGGAGCATCATGGCCGCCGCGTCCTCGAAGCCGATGGCGTCGGGCATCTTCACCAGGCGGTCGGCCTTGATGGTGCGCGCCTCGGCATAGGCGCCGACGGGGCCGGAGGCATAGGCCACGCGGTCGCCCACGGCGACCTCCGTCACACCCTCGCCGATGGCCTCGACCACGCCCGCGCCTTCCATGCCGATGGTGGCGGGCAGGCTGGGCAGCTTGTAGAGGCCGGTGCGGAAGTAGACGTCAATGAAGTTGAGGCCCACGGCCTTGTGGCGCACCAGCGCCTCGCCGGGCTTGGGCGCGGGGAGCGGCACTTCCTCCCACACCAGTTGCTCGGGGCCGCCATGCTCATGGATGCGGATGCTGTGGTTCACGGGGCGGAAGCTCCTGGATTGAGATGGCGCGCCTCATGGTCGAGGAGGAAGCGCTTGGTGTTGGGGCCATCAAGGCCGGAATAGCCCCCCAGCTTCCCATCCGCCGCCACGACACGGTGACAGGGGATGAGGATGGGGATGGGGTTGGCGCCATTGGCCTGGCCGACCGCGCGGGGCACGGAGGCCACCTCGCGCGCGATGTCGGCATAGCTGCGGGTTTCGCCGGGCGGGATGCGGGTCAGCGCGGCCCAGACCCGGCGCTGGTAGGGGGTGCCGTGCGGCGCCAGCGGAAGCTGGAAATGCAGGCGGCGCCCATCAAAGTAATCCTGCAACTGGTCCCTTGCCTCGCGCAGCAGCGGTGTCGCTGCCTGGTCCCGCCCCCGCCCCCAGTCGAGGGCGACCAGGGCGCCGTCCTCCTCCGAGAGGGTGAGTTCACCCAGCGGTGTCATCAGCGAGAGCTGAGGCATGTTTCCCAAGATTGCAGTGACGGGAGGGATGCAGCACCCCCCGGGGGCGCGCGTCAAGCGGGGGTTTTCAAGCCCCTGGGCGCGGGGCCATGGCGCCGCTACATGCAAAGGGGAATTCAGGAGCCTGCCATGGCCGAGGCCGACCCTCCGCTCTACTTCGACGCGCATGTCTTCGTCTGCTGCAACCGCCGCCCGGACGGGCATCGGCGCGGCAGCTGCGCATCCGCGGGCAGCGAGAAGCTGCGCGACTACATGAAGGTGCGCGCAAAGGAATTGGGCCTCAAGCGCGTGCGGGTGAACATGGCGGGCTGCCTGGACCGCTGTGAGTTCGGCCCGGCGGTCGTCATCTATCCTGAGGGCGTGTGGTATCGCCCCCAGACGGAGGCGGATGTGGATGAGATCCTCTCGGCGCATCTTGTGGCGGGCGGGCGCGCCACGCGGCTGATGCTGACCGAGAAGGACGTGCCGCCGCCCAAGTCGTGAGAACGGTCTTCGCGCTCGCCTCCGGGGCGGGGCGGGCAGCGGTGGCGGTGATGCGCGTCTCGGGGCCGGCGGCAGGAACCGCCCTGGAAGCCCTGGGGGGCCGGCTGCCAGCACCCCGCATGGCCAGCCTGCGGCGGCTGCGGCATGGCGGCGTGGTGCTGGACCAGGCGCTGGTGCTCTGGTTTCCAGGCCCCGCCTCCTACACCGGCGAGGACAGCGCCGAGCTGCACCTGCATGGCGGGCCGGCGGTGGTGGCCGCGGTGGCGGATGCCCTGGTGGCGCTGGGCCTGCACCCGGCCGAGCCGGGCGAATTCACGCGCCGCGCCTTCCTGAACGGCAAGCTGGACCTGACGGCGGCAGAGGGCATCGCGGACCTCATCGCGGCCGAGACCGAGGCGCAGCGGCGCCAGGCCCTGCGCCAGGCGGAAGGCGGGCTGGCCGCGCGCCATGAGGAATGGGCTGCGCGCCTGACCCGGCTGCTGGCGCGCCAGGAAGCCTTCATCGAGTTCGAGGAGGAGGATCTGCCCTCAGACCTCGATGCCCAGGTGACGGCGGATGCCATGGCCCTGCGGGAGGAGATGGCGGCCCTGCTGGCCGAGGCGCCACGCGGCGAAAGGCTGCGCGAGGGCGTGGCCGTGGCCATCCTGGGCGCGCCGAATGCGGGAAAATCCTCACTGCTGAACGCGCTGGCGGAGCGCGAGGCCGCCATCGTCTCCGCCCGCGCCGGCACCACGCGCGACGTGGTGGAGGTACGCCTCGCGCTGGGCGGTGTGCCCGTGACGCTGGCTGATACCGCCGGCCTGCGGGAGACGGCGGATGAGATCGAGGCGGAAGGGGTGCGCCGCGCGCTGGCTCGCGCCGAGGCGGCGGACCTGCGTCTGCTGGCCTTCGCAAGCGACGCCGCCCCGGATGCGGCGACCTTGGCGCTGCAAGGGCCGGAGGCGCTGTTGGTCGCCACGAAGGCCGATCTCGGAGGGGCGCCATTGGTGGGCGCCATGGTGGTCTCGGCCCGCACGGGCGAGGGGCTGCCGGCCCTGCGCGCGGCGCTGGAGGGGGCTGTTCGGGAGAAGGCGGGGCTCTCCGAAGCGGCCGGCCTCACACGTCCGCGCCATCGCGCCGCACTGGGTGAGGCAGTGGAGTGGCTCGACCGACTGCCCGCCGCCCCCATGCCGGAACTACGCGCAGAGGCGCTGCGCGGCGCCTTGCGCGGGTTGTCGCGCCTGACCGGGCGGGTGGATGTGGAGCAGGTGCTGGACCTGGTGTTCGGCGAGTTCTGCATCGGCAAGTAGCGGTGCTATAGCCCCCGCATGTTCGACATTCGCTATGATGTGGTGGTGGTTGGCGGCGGCCATGCCGGCTGCGAGGCGGCGGCGGCCGCTTCGCGCTGCGGCGCACGCACCCTGCTGCTGACCCACGACCCGGCCCGCCTGGGCGAGATGTCCTGCAACCCGGCCATCGGCGGCATCGGCAAGGGGCATCTGGTGCGCGAGGTGGACGCGCTGGACGGCATCATGGGCCGCGCCGCCGATGCCGCGGGCATCCACTTCAAGCTGCTGAACCGCAGCAAGGGCCCAGCCGTGCGCGGGCCACGCGCCCAAGCGGACCGCAAGCTCTATCGCCAGGCCGTGGCCACGCTGCTGGCGGAAACGCCCGGCCTGACCGTCCTGGGCGACCCGGCCGAAGACCTGCTGCTGGAAGATGGCGCGCTGACGGGCGTGCTGACCGCCTCAGGCCGCCGCATTGGCTGCGGCGCGCTGGTCATCACGACCGGCACCTTCCTGCGCGGCATGATCCATATCGGTGAGAAACGCATCCCGGCGGGGCGGGTGGACGAGGCACCCGCGGTCGGGCTTGCCCTCGCGCTGGAGCGCCTGGGGCTGCCCTTGGCGCGCCTCAAGACCGGCACGCCGCCACGGCTGGATGGCCGCACCATTGACTGGGCCGCGCTGGAATCCCAACCCGGCGATACGGAGCCGGAGCCTCTGTCCTGGCTGACGGAACGCATCGCCAACCCGCAGGTGGAATGCGGCATCACCCACACCACCGCCCGCACGCACGAGATCATTCGCGGCAGCCTGCATCTTTCGGCCGTCTATGGCGGGCGGATCGAGGGGGTTGGGCCACGCTATTGCCCCTCGGTCGAGGACAAGGTGGTGCGCTTCGCCGACAAGCCGCGCCACCAGATCTTCCTGGAGCCGGAGGGGCTGGACGACCCCACCGTCTATCCCAACGGTATTTCCACCAGCCTGCCGGAGGAGGTCCAGGCGGCGCTTGTCGCCAGTATTCCCGGCCTGGAGCGCGCCACCATTCTGCGCCCCGGCTACGCCATCGAATACGACCATGTGGACCCGCGCGCGCTGTGGCCCACTCTGGAATGCCGCGCCCTGCCGCGCCTGTTCCTGGCCGGGCAGATCAACGGCACCACGGGCTACGAGGAGGCCGCGGCCCAAGGGCTGCTGGCAGGCGTGAATGCCGCACATCGCGCGGGCGGCGGAGATACGCCGGCGACCCTGACGCGGGCCGAGGCCTATCTGGGCGTGCTGGTGGACGACTTGACACTGCACGGCGCCAGCGAACCCTATCGCATGCTGACCGCCCGGTCCGAGTATCGACTCAGCCTGCGGGCGGACAATGCGGGAATGCGCCTGACCGCCCATGGCTTGGCCTGGGGCTGCATCGGCCCGGCACGCGCCGCCGCCCATCAGGCCTTTGCGCGGTCAGTGGAGGACGCCCTGGCGCGAGCACGCGCAGAGGGTGCGACACCCGCACAGTATCTGGCCGCCGGCATCCCCATCAATCAGGACGGCCGCTGGCGCAGCCTCTTGGACGTGATGGCGCTGCCCGCTGCGGCAGAGGCCGCCATAGAGGCGTTGTTCCCCTGGCTGGCCGACCTTCCGCCACGCGCCCGCGCCTATTTGGAGGCCGAGGCTCTCTACGCCCCCTACCTCGACCGCCACGCGGCCGAACGCGCCATGCTGGAACGGGAAGACGCCCTAGCGATCCCGCCCGACATTGACTTCGCCGCCATCGCCGGCCTTTCCAACGAAATGCGAGACCGCCTGCATCGCGCCCGGCCCGCAACCCTGGGCAGTGCCGGCCGCCTCCCCGGCGTCACACCCGCCGCCCTGGCCGCACTTGCCATCCACCTCCGCCGCCAACTGCGTGTTTCACGTGAAACAGCCTGAGCCACCCCCCGAACACCCCGTTTCACGTGAAACAGAGGGGCGGCTACGCGCCTATCTTAGACTGCTGCTGGACTGGAACAGCCGCATCAACCTCGTGGCGGCAGCACCAGAAGACGCGCTGTGGCACCGCCACATCCTCGATGGATGGCAATTGGTCCCGCTGCTGCCCAAGGGGCCGCTGGCTGATCTCGGCTCCGGTGGTGGGCTCCCAGGCCTTGTCCTCGCCATCGGACGTGAACAAGAAACACATCTCGTTGAATCCGACCGCCGCAAATCCGCCTTTCTGATCGAGGCGGCGCGCCAGCTTGGCCTCCCACATGTGCGCGTCCATCCCCGCCGGATCGAGGCCGCACAGCTGCCGCGGCTGGCCGCCATCACCGCCCGCGCCCTGGCGCCACTGACGGATTTGCTGCCGCATGCCGCGCGCCTGCTGGCCCCAGGCGGCGTTGCGGTCTTTCCCAAGGGCAGAACTGCCGAAGCGGAGTTGACGGCCGCCGCGCCACATTGGTTTATGCGGGTCGAGCGGTTCGCGAGCCGGACGGACGCCGCCGCCACCATTTTCCGGCTGAGCGAGATTCGCCCTGAAGTCGTCTGACACCCCGCCGCCCCGCATCCTTGCCCTCGCCAACCAGAAGGGTGGCGTGGGCAAGACCACGACCGCCGTGAACCTGGCCGCCGCCCTCGCCGCGCGACAGAAGGTGCTGTTGATTGATCTCGATCCGCAGGGCAATGCCTCCACGGGGCTTGGTGTCGCGCGCGCGGATCGTGGCGCGGGCAGCTACGCGCTGCTGATTGATGGCCGCCCGCTGGCCGAGGTCGTTCGCCCCACCGCCGTGAAGAACCTGCACTTGGTGCCCGCCGACCAGGACCTGGCCGGCGCCGAGCTGGAACTGGCCGACCTGTCGCGCCGCGAGTCCCGCCTGAAGACGGCCATCGAAGCCGGCGCAGAACGGCTGCGCGGTGTGGACTGGGTGCTGCTCGACTGCCCCCCTTCGCTCGGCCTTCTCACCCTCAACGCACTTGTGGCGGCCGAGGCGGTCATGGTTCCCCTCCAGGCCGAATTCTACGCGCTGGAGGGCATGTCCCAGATCATGCAGACGCTGGAACGCGTGCGCGGCGGCTTCAACCCCGCGCTGCGACTCGAAGGCATCGTGCTGACCATGCTGGACCGCCGCAACAATCTCTCCGAGGCGGTGGAGAATGATGTTCGCGGCTTCTTCAAGCAGCAGGTCTATGAGACGGTCATCCCGCGCAATGTCCGCGTCTCCGAGGCGCCGTCGCACGGCCTGCCGGTGACGCTCTATGACCCGCGCTCGCCCGGCGCCGACGCCTACACCCGCCTTGCCGCCGAATTCCTCCGCCGCCACCGCGCGCGGCTCCGCCAAGAGGCCACCGCATGAGCAAGCCCCCCGCCTTGGGCCGTGGCCTCTCGGCCCTGTTGGGTGACGCCGCGGCGGCCAGCACGGGCGGCAACGCCCCGGGCCTGCGCACCATCCCCATCGCCTCGATCGAGCCCGGCGCCTTCCAGCCGCGCGAGGCCATGGACGAAGCCGCGCTTGCGGAACTCGCCGGCTCCATCCGCGAACATGGGGTGTTGCAACCCATCCTGGTGCGGCCCCTGAAATCCAGCCGTGGCCAGCGCTTTGAAATCATCGGCGGTGAGCGCCGCTGGCGCGCCGCCCAGGCCGCCGGCCTGCACGAAGTGCCGGCCCTGGTGCGGGACCTTTCGGACCGCGAGGCCATGGCCGCCGGCCTCGTGGAAAACCTCCAGCGCCAGGACCTGAACGCGCTGGAGGAGGCCGAGGGCTATGGCCGCCTCGTCGAGCAATTTGGCCTGACGCAGGATGCCCTGGCCCGCGCCGTCGGCAAGAGTCGCCCGCACATCGCCAACACGCTGCGCCTGCTGCAATTGCCCGACCGCGTGCGCGAATTGCTGCGCGAGGGCGCCCTGACCGCCGGCCACGCCCGGGCCCTTCTCACCGCCAAGGATCCGGTGGGCCTGGCCCTTCAGGTGGTGGACCGCGGGCTGAACGTCCGCCAGGCCGAGGCGCTGGCCGCCAGCCGCAACCTCCCGCCCGCACCCCGCGCGCCCCGCTCCGACGCCGACACCCGCGCGATCGAGCAGAAGCTCATCGCGCATCTGGGCCTCAAGGTCGCCATCAAGCACGGACCGCGGGGGGGGCAGGTGGTCCTGTCCTACAAGGATCTCGACCAGCTCGACGGGATCGTCCGCCTCCTCACGAAATGATGGCCGCATGGGCCATGGTGCTGAGCGTGTCCATGCGCGGCCCATGGAATTCCTCGCTTTGCCGCGTGTTGGAGAGGAAGGCGAAGCTCACCCCCGAGGCCGGGTCCGCCCAGCAATAGGACGAGCCCACGCCGCCATGGCCGAAGGTGGAGGGGTGCGCGATGGCCCCCAGCCCGCGAATGGCCGGCGTTGTCCCGCGCAGATGCGGCCCCAGCCCACGGTGCATCGGCATGCCATTGTACTCGTCGGGCCTGTCGGCCGTGTGGTTGCGCACGGCGTATTCTATCGTCCTTGGCGCCAGGATGCGCCGCCCCGCCAAGGCGCCCCCGCCCAGCAATGCCTGGTAGAAGGCCGCCATGGCGCGCGCCGTGCCATAGCCGCCGCCCCCCGGGATGCCGGCGGCGCGGTGGGCCTGGCTGCCCTCGGGCATCCGAACGCTGCCATCCACGTCGCGCATGTCCGCGACGCGCGGCGCCTCCGCCTCGGGCAGGCCCACGAACAGCTCCCGCTCCAACCGCAGCGGCTCGATGATGTTCCGGCGCAAGAAGGCGCGGTGATCCTCGCCCGTGACCGCGCGGATGACCGCCGCCGCCACCCAGTGGGCGGCGGCCGGGTGGTAGCGCACCTGGCTGCCCGGCGCCCATTCCAGGCTGAAGCCGCACACCACCTCGCGCAGCCTGGCGGGGTCTTCCCAGGCTTCGGGCGGCACCTCGGCGCTGGGGAAGCCCGCCTGGTGCGTCAGCAATTCGATGAAGGTGATGGCGCCCTTGCCGCCTGTCTCGAAGCCCGGCAGGTGCTCGGCCACGGTGTCGCTCAGGCGTAGCACGCCGCGCTCGGCCAGCAGCCAGAGCGCCGCGGCGGTCAACACCTTCGTGTTGGAGTAGAGCAGCCACAGCGTCTCCGCCGTCGCCTTCACGCCAGGGCGTGCCTCACCAAAGCTGCGGTGCAAGGCCAGCCGCCCATGCCGCGCGATGGCAAGTTGCGCGCCCGGGTGGTGGCCAGCCGCGATATCGGCCTCGATACGGGCACAGAGCGCCTCCAGCCGCCCCGGGTCGAGGCCGAGTTCGGCGGGGCTGGCGTCTGGCAGGGGAAAGGGCACGGTCATGGATCATCCTCCGGCCCACATCCTCCACCCAGGGCGGGCCGACGGGAAGTGTTTGGGCTTGGCGCCCCCGCGCCCCGCTGCCATGCTCACGGTCAACGCGGCGCAGCAAGCGCCGTGAATGGAGGAATTCATGTCCCTGACCCGCCGCGCGGCGCTGTCGGCGCTGCCGCTCGCTGCCCTGCCCTTCGCCGCCCAGGCCCAAAGCCAAGCCTTCCCGGAACGCAATGTCCGCTACATCGTGCCCTTCCCGCCGGCGGGCCTGACGGACATCATGGCCCGCCTCGTGGCCCAGCGACTGTCGGACACCTGGGGCCGCCCTGTGGTGGTCGAGAACCGCGCCGGCGGCAACGCACTGATCGGCGCCGACGCCGCCGCGAAGTCGCCGCCCGATGGCCACACGCTGCTGGCCATCACCATGACCCACACGGTCAATGTCTCGCTCTTCCCCAACGCGCCCTACAACCTGATGCGGGACTTCGCGCCCATCTCAGTGCTGGGCTCGCTGCCGCTGGTGGTGGTGGTGAACGCCAACAACCCCGCCCGCACCCTGGCCGAACTGATGGAGCAGGCGCGCAGCCGCACCATGAATGGCGGCTCCTCCGGCAACGGCTCACCGCCGCATCTGGGGCTGGAGCTGTTCCGCCGCGCCGCCCGTGCCGGCACCAACATCACCCATGTGCCCTATCGCGGCGGCGCCCCCTCGGTGACGGACCTCGCCGGCGGCAACCTCGACCTGATGGTGTCGAACCTGCCGGAATGCCTGGGGCAGATCCAGGGCGGCCGCCTGCGGGCGCTGGCCACCACGGGCACGGAACGCCACCGCCTCATCCCCGACGTGCCCACCGTGGCCGAGGCCGGCGCGCCCGAGCTGACCATGACCAACTGGACCGCGGTGCTGACCAACGCCGCCGTGCCCGCGCCCGCCTTCGCGGAGATCAGCCGCGCCACCCAGGCCGCCATCCAGCACGCCGAGACCCGCCGCCGCGCCGAGGAAGGCGGCTTCGACGTGCTGGGCTGGGACCCCGACCGCTCCAAGGGCTTCATGGCCCAGGAGGTGGACCGCTGGGCGCAGCTGGTGCGCGAGGCGAATATCCGCGTGGACGCCTGACGGACCACGGGCGGGCCGCCGTGATGGACGCGGCGGCCCATCCGCGCTTCAAGGAAGCGCATGAATGACCAGCCACGCCTGAGCCTCGGCGAAGCCGAGACCCTCGCCGCCCGCGCGCTCTCCGCCGCGGGGGCAAACCCCGAGATGGCCCGCCTCACCGCCGCGGCCCTGGTCGGTGCCGAAGCCGAGGGCCAGGGCGGCCACGGCCTCTCCCGCGTGACCATGTATGCGGGCTTCCTGCGCGAGGGCCGCGCGGACGGCGCCGCCATCCCGCGCATCACCGCCGAACGCGGCGGCGTGGCCCTGGTGGATGCCGGCAACGGTCTGGCCTACCCCGCCCTGGCCCTGGCCGAAGCCGAGGCGGAAGCCCGCGCCACCGCCCATGGCGTCAGCTTCGTCGCCGTCACCAACAGCCACCATGCCGGCGCCATGGCCCTGCCTGTGCGGCGCCTCGCGGAGCGCGGACTGGTCGCGCTCGCCTTCACCAACTCGCCCTACGCCATGCCTGTGCCAGGCGGCCGCCGCCCGCTGCTGGGCACCAACCCCGTCGGCGCCGCCTTCCCCCGCCGCATGGGGCCGCCCCTGGTGGTGGACCTGGCCTTGTCCGAGGTGGCGCGCGGCAAGATCATGGTGGCCGCCAAGGAAGGCCGCCCCATCCCCGAAGGCTGGGCGCTGGACGCCGGGGGCAACCCCACCACCGACGCCAAGGCCGCGCTGGACGGTGCGATGCTGGCCATGGGCGGCACCAAGGGGGCGGCGTTGGCGCTGGTGGTGGAGTTGCTCTGTGTCTCGCTGGGCGCCGCCGCCTTCGGCTTCGAGGCCGACAGCTTCTTCGCCCCCTCCTCCAACCCGCCCCGCCTGGGCCATGCCCTGCTGGCGGTGGACCCGGGCGCTCTGGCCGGCCACGCCGCCTATCTCGACCGCGTGGAGACCCTCATCACCGCCATGCTGGAGGATGAAGGCGTCCGCCTGCCCGGCGCCCGGCGCGAAATCCTGCGCGCCCAGGCCGCCACCCAGGGCCTCGCGGTGCCCAAGCCGGTGCTGGACCAACTTCATGCCCTCGCAAATTCCTGAAGGCTGGGGCGAAGCGCCCCGTCCCCGCCGGCCGGAGCCCGCCCGCATCTGCGGGGTGAACGCGGTGCGCGCCCTGTTCCTGCGCCGGCCGGAAGCGGTCATCCGCCTGCACTACCTGGCCGAGCGCCGCCCCGTGGCCGGTCCGCTGTGTCGCTATCTCGCGCGCCACCACAAGGCTTATCGGGAGGTACTGGACGACGAGCTCACCCGCATCGCGGGCACCGAACACCATGGCGGCATCGTGGCTCTGGCCGAGCCGCGCCGCGCCATCCCCATGCCCAACCCGCCGCCCGCCATCCTGTTCGCGGGGCCGGTGCTGCCGGTGCTGGACGGCATCGGCAACCCGCACAACCTGGGCGCCATCGCGCGGGGCGCGGCCTTCTTCGGGGCCAAGGCCATGATCCTCTCCGATGACGCGCGCCAAGCGGACCTCTCGGATGCCGCCTACCGCACCTCGGAGGGCGGGCTGGAGCACCTGGCCATCTTCCGTGCCGAACACCTGCCCAGCCTGCTGCGCCGCCTCTCGGGCCAATTGCTTGTCACGGCGGCCGTCGCGGCCGGCGGCCAGCCGCCCGAGGCGCTGCCCCGCCGCAAGCCCATCGCGCTGGTGTTGGGCAATGAGGAGAGCGGCCCCTCGCCCGACGTGCTGGCCTGTTGCGAGGCGCGCGTCACGCTTTCGGGCAGCGGATTGGTGGAAAGCCTGAACGTGGCCGCCGCCAGCGCCGTGTTGATGCATGCCCTGTGTGGTGTCAAAGCTTGATCCGCCGCCCCTCACGCCCCATTTGCATCTGCGAATGAGTTTCGAGGCCGACAGCACGGGCGGCGCCACCAGGCTCCGCTTCACCGGAAGCCTCAGCGCCACGGAAGCCGCACGCCTTTGGAATGAGGCGCATAAGGCCAGCCAAGGCCACTCCCGCATCTTGCTGGACGCAAGCGGCGTGACGGCGCTCGACTCCGCGGGGGCGGCGCTGCTGGTCTCCGTGGCGGGCCAGGAGGCCGAATGGCGCGAGCCGGAGGACGCGACGGCCGCCGGCGTGCTGCGCCGCTTCCGCTCCGGCCTGGGTGAGCCCCGTCCGCCCAAGCCCGCCGCCCCCTTCCGCCCCATCACCAGCCTCGGCGCCACCGTGCTGGGCATGGTGCGCAACCTGCGCGGCCGCCTGACCTTCCTGGGTGAAGCGACCATGACCGCCGCCGCCCTCGCCCCCCGCCCCTGGCGCCTGCGCTGGGTGGAGGTGCTGCGCCACCTGGACGAGGCCGGCACCCGCGCCTTCGGCCTCTGCATGCTGCTGGGCGTGCTGATCGGCGTGATCCTGGCGTTCCAATCCTCCATCCCCATGCGGCAGTTCGGGGCGGAGATCTTCATTCCGCAGCTGGTCGGCATCTCGCTCACCCGCGAACTGGGCCCCTTGCTGGCCGGTGTCATCCTGGCCGGGCGCACCGGCTCGGCTTATGCGGCCGAACTCGGCACCATGCGGGTGAACGAGGAGGTGGACGCGCTGCGGACCATGGGCCTCGACCCAATGGCTTGGCTGGTGCTGCCTCGGGTGCTGGCGGCCATGCTGGTCATGCCCGTGCTGGCCCTGGTGATGGATGTGACGGGCCTCATCGGCATGGGCTTCGTCATGGCCCTGCTGGGCTTCCCGCCCACGGCGGTGATGAACCAGCTGGTGCAGTGGATGTCGCTGGGCGACATCGTGGGCGGCCTCGGCAAGGCCGCCATGTTCGGGCTGGCCATCGGCTACATCGGTTGCCAGGCGGGGCTTTCGGCCGGGCGCGGCCCGCGCGCCGTGGGCGATGCCGCCACCGCCGCCGTGGTGGGCGGCATCGTGGCGCTGGTGGTGCTGGACGGCATCTTCGCCGTGCTCTTCTTCCGGCTGGGCTGGTGATGGCCGCCCCCGCCGTCATCACCGCCGAGGGCGTCGCCATGCGCTTCGGCACCAACACCGTCTTCCAGGACGTGACCTTCGAGGTCCGCCGGGGCGAGGTCTTCATCATCCTCGGCGGCTCGGGCTGCGGGAAATCCACCCTGCTGAAGCTGCTGATCGGCCTGATGCCCCCCTCCGCCGGCACGATGACGGTGCTGGGCGAGGAGATGGCCAAGCTCGAAGGCGCCGCCCGCCGCGCCCTGCTGCGCCGCATCGGCGTCATGTGGCAGTCGGGCGCGCTGCTGGGCAGCCTGACCCTGGCCGAGAACGTGATGCTGCCCATCGAGGCCCACACCAAGCTGCCCGAGGCCGCCCGGCGCATGATCGCCATGGCCAAGCTCGGCCTCGTAGGCCTCACCGACGCGGCGGACAGGCTGCCGGCGGAAATCTCGGGCGGCATGCTCAAGCGCGCCGGAATCGCGCGGGCCATGGCGCTGGACCCGGAAATCCTGTTCCTGGACGAACCCAGCGCGGGGCTCGACCCCATCACCTCGGCGGGGCTGGACGAACTCATTCTCTCGCTGGCCCGCGAGACCGGCACCACCTTCGTGGTGGTGACGCACGAACTGCAATCCATCCTGGCCATAGGGGACCGCTGCATCATGCTGGACAAGGAGGCGCGCGGCCTCATCGCCGAGGGCAACCCCAAGCATCTTCGCGACGAGAGCGAGCACCCCACCGTCCGCGCCTTCTTCCGGCGCGAGGCGCGGGCGGGGGTCTGACGCATGCCCCAGTCCCGCCGCACCCAGTTCTCCGTCGGCCTGCTGGTCATCACCGGCCTCGTGCTGGCGGTCGGCTTCGTGCTGTTCCTGACGCGCGACCGCATCCGCTCGCAGGACGCGCTGTTCGAGACCTATCTGCGCGAAAGCGTGCAGGGGCTGGAGGTAGGCTCGGCCGTGCGCTACCGCGGCGTTGCCATCGGCCGCGTGACGGAAATCCGCCTCGCCTCCGCGGAATATCGCCGGCCCGAAGGGCAGCCCTTCGCCGGCGCCTTCCAACTCGTCGTGGTGCGCTTCGCCGTCGGGCTGGACCGGGTGGGCGAGATTCCCAGCATCGGGGATGCGGTGGCCCATGGGCTGCGCGCGCGGCTGGCCAGCCAGGGCATCACGGGCGTGGTCTACATCGAGCTGGATTTCATGGACCCCTCGCGTTCCCCGGTGCCCACGCTGCCCTGGACGCCACGCTTCGACTTCATTCCCGCCACCCCTTCCACCGTGGCGCAGGCGCAATCCACCCTGGAACTGGTGATGCGCCAGATCCAGGATGTGGACATCGTCGCCTTCGTCTCCAACCTCGATGGGTTGCTGACGGACCTGCGCCGCGTGGCGCAGGGTGTGGATGTGGGTCCCGCCATGGCTGAATTGCAGGAATTGGTCCGTGAGGCACGCAACGTGGTGACCGCCAGCGACGTTCCTGGCCTGATGCGGGAACTGCGTGCCACCACCACCGCCACGCGCAACATCCTGGAAGGCGAGGAACTGCGTGCGACCCTGGCCGCGCTGACGCGGACGACGGCGGCGCTGCAGGAAACCACCCAGCGCCTGCCGGCCACGATCACGCAGATCCAGGCCACGCTGCGTGCCGCGCGCGGCACGACCACCGACCTGCAGGCCGAACTCGCCCCCATCCTGCGCGACCTGCGTGCCACCACGGCCAATCTACGGGAGACCACGGAAGCCTTGCGCCGCTCGCCATCCCAGACCCTCCTTGGCGCGCCGCCGCCCCGATGACGCGCCACCTCTCCACCCCGCGCCGGGGCGCGCTGCTGGGGCTGATCGGCCTGGGCGGGTGTTCGGTGCTGCCCGACCGCCCCTTCGTGCCCACGCGCCGCCACGGCCTTTCGCCCGAGCGCCCGCCCGGCCTGCCGCGCCCGCCCACGACCGGCCAGGTGCTGCTGCTGCGAACGATGCGCCCCGCCGCGGGGCAGGAGGTGCGCGGGCTGCGGCGCATCGCCGCCAATGGCACGCTGGACATCGCCTTCTATGAGGAATGGCTGGCCCCGCCCGCAGAACTGGCCGAGGCCGCGCTGCGGCAATGGCTCATCGCCGGCGGTGGATTTTCCGCGGTGGCGGCGCCCGGCACGCGACTGGCGACGCCGCTGGTGCTGGAGGCGGAACTGACCGCGCTGGAAGCGCTGCCCGCCCAAGGGCAGGCCCGCGCCGGGGTGGCCGCCCTGCTGCTGCGGGAGACGGGCGCCCTGGGCGATGTCCAGGTGCTGGCCCAGCGCAGCTTCACCGCCACCGCCCCCCTGGCGGCCAGCACGGCGGAAGAAGCAGGCCTGGCCCAGGCGGCCGCCATGAATGCCGCGCTTGGCCGTGTCTTCGCGGAGCTGGAAGCCTGGATGATGGCCTCCATTCCCGAGGCGAGGCGGCGTTAACGAATCGGTCAGAATCCTCCCGCTAAATCTCACGGCAAGAGACATTGTTCCGCCGGAGAGACGCGCATGACCGACAGGGCCCACCTGCCTGCCAGCCCCTTCCGGGCTGTCCCTTCGCGCCGCCTGCCCAGGGCGGGCCTGGAGGCATGAGCGCGAATCTCCGTCGGCAAGGTAGTCTTTGGGACGAGGTCTGGAATGACTACGACCGGCGCGTGGCCGTCCGCGCCGGGCCGCACCGGCCCACCAGCCCCACGCCCAGCGCCGCCTGTGCGCTGCCCGGCCCCGCCGCGACCGCTACCGCCGCCGCGGGTTCCGCAGGGCCGCATCGGCCCTGGCGTCTCCTCCAGCGCCTGCGGCCGCGCGGGCTATGGGGTTGGCGCCGCACGGCCTTGGCCGCGCTGGCGCTGGTGTGCGCCTACCTGGGCTCGCCCATCGCCTCGGCGGTGCAGTTCGCGGTCGCGGTCCAGCGCGCCGATCCCGCCACCATCGCCTCGCAAGTGGACTGGTCGCTGCTGCGCCCCGGTATCGAGGCCCGGCTGACCGAGATGGCGTCCGCGCGCCTCACCGGCCCGCCGCCAGCCTTCCTGGAGGAGCTGAGATCCTCCCTGGCGGACCGGCTCGCCTCGCCCGAGGGGTTGGCGCGGGTTCTGGCCCACCATCTGCCTCCCGAGGGGAATACGGGGTTTGGCCGGGCGATGCGCCAGGCCTGGCCCATCACACCCGGGCTGTGGCAGGTGAGCCTGGCCTCGCCCGAAGCGCCGCACCAGGCTGTCCGGCTGACGCTGCGGCTGACGGACCCGCTGGCACTGCAATGGGCCGTGGTGGGCGTGGAGCTGCCCGGCCGACTGGGGCCCTGGCCCTGAAGATGCTCCGCAAGCGCGGAGCATCTTCAGGCTTCGCCGAGGGGGGCGGATTCACCGCTCCGGCAATACCGCCTTCGCGGATCGCGCCCTGTTCAGCCCCCGGACGCCGGGGCGCGCACCGTCAGCAGCAGGGCCAGCCCAACGCCCAGAAGCACCAGCACCACCGCCATGCCCCAGCGCTGGCTGCCGGTGGCCTCGGTCACGATGGCCAGCGCGGCGGGGCCCAGGAAGCTGGTGGCGCGGCCCGAGAGGGCGAACAGCCCGAAATGCGCCGCCATCTCGGCGGGCGGGGCCAATTGCGCCATCAGGCTGCGTGAGCCCGCCTGGGCCGGGCCGAAGAACAGCCCCAGGCTGACGCCCAGCACCCAGAACACCGCCTTGCTCTCCACCATCAGCATCGCGCCACCCACCGCCATCAGCGCCAGAAGCGACAGCAGGATGGTGGTCTTGGCCCCGATACGCTCCTCCACCCAGCCGCCCGCCACGGCACCCATGCCGCCTGTGACGTTCAGCGCGATGCCGAAGAGGAGAATCTCCTCGAAGCCCATCCCGAAGACGCCCGCCGCGAAGACCGCGCCAAAGACGAACAGCACGTTCAGCCCGTCCGTGTAGAACAGGCGCGCCAGCAGGAAGCGCAGCACGGGCGGGCGCGTGGGCAGGCGGCGGACCAGCGCCAGCAGGTCCGCCAGCCCCGCTTGCGCCGCCTCGCCCCAGCCGCGGCGCGCCCCAGGGCGGTCCGGCACCCAGGCCAGCACCGGCCAGGCGAAGACCAGGATCCAGACGGCCACCAGCAGCGCCGTCGCCCGCACATGCTCGGCCGCCCCGCGGTCGAGCGGCAGGAAGGGCGGGTCCGGCTGCACCAGCAGCACCAGGCAGGCCACCAGGCAGGCCAGCCCCCCCGCATAGCCCAGCCCCCAGCCGATGCCCGAGACGCGGCCGATCCGCGCGCGGCTCGCCACGTCGGGCAGCATGGCGTTGTAGAAGACGGTGCCCACCTCGAAGGCCAGGGTGGCCAGCGCCACGCAGGCCAGCGCCCAGAGTGCGAAGGCAGGGTCAGGCTGCGCGAACCAGATGCCGCCGGTGAAGAAGGCCATCAACAGCGTGGTCATGGCCAGCAGCGCCCGCCTGCGCCCGCCGGCATCGGCGATGGCGCCCATCAGCGGCGACAAGACGGCGATGCCCAGGCCCACCAGCGCCTGCATCCAGCCCCACATCACCTGGCCCGAGACGGGATCGGGCGCGATGCCCTGGGTGAAGTAGGCCGCGATGACGAACGTTGAGATGACGGTCGGAAAGGCGCTGTTGGCCCAGTCATAGCTCGCCCAGGCCCATTCGCGCCGGTTCATGCCGCCCGCCCCCGAGTTGACGCGGCGTGGAGCCTCTGCCGAATGTGCCCTCCCACCCAAGCGGAAGAATGCATGACCGCCCCGGCCCCGCTTCGCCCCCATCCTGCCATTCTCGTCTTCCTCCATCTGCCCCGCACCGGCGGCACCACGCTGCATGAGGCCCTGTCCCGGCACCATGCACCAGAGGAGATCTGCCCCATGCGCCTCAACCGCCTGGAGGTGCTGCCGGCGGAGGACATCGCGCGCTACCGCTTCTTCTCCGGCCATTATCGCTTCGAGCACGTGGCGCTGACGCCCACGCCCCGGGTGACCGTCACGGTGCTGCGGGAGCCGCGCGCACGGGTCGTGTCCCTCTGGCAGCATTGGCGCCGCCATTGGCCATCGGTCGCGCATAAGAATGAGGGGGTGCAGCTGGCCCAGGAGCTGGGCCTGCGCGACTTCCTGCGGTCGGACCACCTGGAGGTGCTGGAAGCCTTCGACAACGCCCTGGCGCGGCAACTGGCGGGGGATTGCCGGGCGCGCGCGCCGGGCCTCTACACCCGCTGGGCCTGGAAGAACCGCGCGCCCCTGGCGGAGGAGGAGATCGTCGAGGCCGCCTGCCGCAACCTCTCCAGCTTCGACCTGGTGGGCTTCACGGGCGCGCTGGACCCCTTCCACGCCGCGCTCTGCGCCCGCATGGGCTGGTCCGGTCCCGCGCACCTGCCCCGCACCAACGGCCATGACCAGGAGGTACCGGGCCTCTACGCCGTCCCGGACGAGCCCATCCCGCCCGAGACGCAGCTGGAACTGGACCGCGTCACCCGCCTCGACCGGCGGGTGTGGGACTACGCCCTCGCCCGGGCGGGCGAGGAGATCGTCTGGACGCCCTGAACCCGGTCAGGCCAGCGCGGCCAGCGCCCGCGCCGCCACCGTGGCCGAAGCGAGATCCGCCTGCCGCGCCGCCTCGCGCGCCAGCGCCACGGCCTGCGGCCCCTCCACCGGCTGGCCAGCCAGGATGGCCGCCGCCAGCCGTGACTGCGTGGCGCGCAAATCGGCCAGCAGCGCGGCCCGCGCCCTGTCGCCAAACGGCCCGCCGATGCGAAGGCGCCGCAGCGCCTCGCGCAGCGGTTCGAAGGCGAAGCGGTGCCCCGCCTCGGCCCAGGCCTGGGCGGCCTCGCCGGGCGAGACCCCAGCCCGCGCCGCCAGGGTCACGATGCTGGGCGCGGAGGCGAGGCGCGGCGCCGCCGCCACGAAGGACGCAAGTCCCGAAGGCAGGTCGGTGCGGCATTGCGCATCGTCGGGCAGGGCGGTCTCGGCGGCGATCAGCGCGCCCACGCCCTCGCGCAGCGCGGCGAGGCGCTCCGCGATGTCCCCGCCCTCCAGTAATTCCACCGTGGCCGCTTCCAGCAGGTCGCGCAGGGCGCGCTGGGCGTCGAGGCGCGGGCCCGGTTCGGTGGTTTCGGCTTCCTCGAAGCGGGCTTCGAGGCCGTAGAGCTCGCTCGCCAGCCAGGCCGCGCCCACCACGGAGACCGGGTCGGCCTCGGCGGTCAGGCGCCCGAGTGCCGCGCAGCCCAGCCGGTTCGCCACTTGGTTGGCGAGCGCGGTGGCCGTCAGGTCGCGGCGCAGCTTGTGGCCCGCCAGGAATTCCGCGAAAGGCGGGGCGCGCAGGGGGGTAGGGAAATATTCCTCCAGCAAGGGCGCGAATACCGGCTCGTCCGGCAAGGTGCTATCCGCGAGCGCGTCGGTCAGCCAGAGCTTCGCTACCGGCAGCAGGGCGGCGATCTCGGGCCGCGTCAGCGCCGCGCCCTCCGCCTCGCGCGCCGCCATGGCCTCGGCGCCGGGCAGCACGGCCTGGTGGCGGTCCAGCAGCCCTTCCGCCTCCAGCCGCGCCATCAGCGTGGCCTGGCCGGGCAGGCCGGCCGCGCCCGACAGCGCCTCCAGCGAGACGGCCACCGATTGCAGCGCGTTGTCGCGCAGCACCATGGCCGCGACCTCATCCGTCATCTCGGCCAGCAGGGCGTCGCGGCTGCGGCGGGTCAGGCCGCCTTCCGCCTCGGCCGCCGCCAGCAGGATCTTGATGTTCACCTCGTGGTCGGAGGTGCTGACGCCAGCGGAATTGTCCAGCGCGTCCGTGTTCAGCCGCACGCCCGCATGTGCCGCCTCGATGCGGCCCGCCTGGGTGATGCCGAGATTGGCGCCCTCGCCCAGCACGCGCGCGCGGAGTTCCCGCCCATCCACGCGCAGCGCGTCATTGGCGCGGTCGCCGGCCTGGGCCTGGGTCTCGGTGCTGGCCTTCACATAGGTGCCGATGCCGCCGAAATAGAGCAGGTCCACCTCCATCCGCAGGATGGCCTGCATGACCTGGGCGGGCTCCGCGCGGTCCATCTTCAGCCCCAGCAGGCGCTGCGCCTGGAGGGAGAGCGGAATGCTCCGTGCCCCGCGCGGAAACACCCCGCCGCCCGTGGAGATGAGCGACGTGTCGTAGTCGGCCCAGGAGGAGCGCGGCAGGCGGAACAGGCGCTCGCGTTCCTCGAAGCTGCGCGCCGGGTCGGGGTCCGGGTCGAGGAAGATGTGCCGGTGGTCGAAGGCCGCCACCAGCCTGGTCTGGCGCGACACCAGCAACCCATTGCCGAACACGTCGCCCGACATGTCGCCGACACCCGCGCAGGTGAAGGGCGCGTCGTGGATGGAGCGGCCCAGCGCCTCCTGGAAATGGCGTTCCACCATCACCCAGGCGCCGCGCGCCGTGATGCCCATGCCCTTGTGGTCGTAGCCGGCGGAACCGCCGGAGGCGAAGGCATCGCCCAGCCAGAAGCCGTATTCGGCGGAAAGCCCGTTGGCGATGTCGCTGAAGGTGGCCGTGCCCTTGTCGGCGGCGGCGACGATGTAGGGGTCGTCGCCATCACGCCGCACCACGCTGGGCGGCGGCACCACCTCCGTGCCGTGCAGGTTGTCGGTCACGTCCAGCATGCCGCGGATCAGGGTGGAATAGGCGGCGATGCCGGTGGCCATGAAGCCTTCCCGGTCCGCCGGGACCGCGCCCTTGAGCACAAAGCCGCCCTTGGCGCCGGTGGGCACGATGACGACGTTCTTCAGGCGCTGCGCCTTCATCAGGTCCAGCACCTCGCTGCGGAAATCCTCGCGCCGGTCGGACCAACGGATGCCGCCCCGCGCCACGGGGCCGGCGCGGAGGTGGCAGCCCTCCATGGACGGCGAATGCACGAAGATTTCCCGCCAGGGCCGCGGCTGGGGCATGTCGCCCGCCGCCGCGCTGTCCAGCTTGAAGGCGAGATAGGCTTTGCCCTGGTAGAAATTGGTCCGCAGCATGCCGTCCAGCATGTGCCGCAGCCGCACGAGGATGCGGTCGCAATCGGGGTCCGCCACCGCGTCCAGCAGGGCGTTCCAGCGGGTCTCCAGGGCGGCCTCGTCGCGTCCCGCCTCGGGGTCGAAGCGCGCGGCGAAGAGCTCCAGCAGCAGCCGCGCCGCCTCAGGGTTCGCCACCAGCGCCGTCTCCACCGAGCCCTGCGAGAAGGCGAAGCCCACCTGCTTCAACCAGCGGAACATGGCGCGCAGCACCCAGCATTCCCGCCAGGACAGGCCGGCGCGCAGCACCAGGCGGTTGAAGCCATCCGTCTCCGCCTGGCCTTCCAGCAGGGCCGAGAGCGCGTCCAGCAGGGGCGCAAAGCGGGCCTCGTCGCAATCGGCGCCGGCCTCGAGCTGGAAGATGTGCAGCACCAGCCCCTCCGCGCCGCGCGGGGCCAACCGGTACGGCTGTTCCTCGATGGCGCGCAGGTCGAGGCTCTCGAACAAGGGCAGCACATCCGCCAACGCCAGCGCATGGCCGGGGCTGGCGAGGCGCAACGTCAGGCGGCGCGGCCCTTCGCCGGGCAAATGGTGCAACTCCGCGCGCGGGCGCTGGGCCTCCAGCGCCGCCTCGGCCAAGTGCAGGTCGGCCAGGGCCTGGGCGGCCGTCACGCCCTCCCGATACGCCGCCGGGAAGGCATCGCCCCAGCGGCCGAGCAGCGTGGCGGCGCGGGCCTCGCCCAGCTCCTCGCTCAGCGCCTCGGCCAGGCGGTCGGGGAAGGCGCGCACGGCCTGGGTGACGGCGGCTTCCAGCGCGGCATGGTCGGGCATCACCGCATGGGCGGGGTCCGTGCCCACGATGTAGTGGATGCGCGCCAGCGGCGAATCCCCCAGCGCGATGTGGAAGGCGGAGAGCCGCCCGCCATGCGCGCGGGCCAGGATGCCACCCACCTTCTCGCGCTGCTTCGTGTCGAAGCCCTCGCGCGGCAGCCAGGCGATGATGGAGACGAAGCGCCCGAAGGGGTCGCGCCGCGTGAACAGCGCCGGACGCGGCCGGATGGCGAGGTCGAGTGCCACGCGCGCCCCCTCCAGCACCGCCTCCTCGCTGGCCTGGAAGAGTTCGTCGCGCGGCCAGGTGTCCAGCGCGTTGCGCAGCGCGCGGCCGTCATGGCTGTCGGGCCGGATGCCGGAGGCATCGAGGATGCGCTCCACCTTGCCCCGCAGCAGCGGGATGGAGCGGGGGTTGCGGTTGTAGGCCGCGGCGGCGAACAGCCCCACGAAGAGCCGCACGCCCAGCACGCGGCCGGACGCATCCTGGATGCGCGTCGCCACCACATCGGCATGCTGCGGGCGGTGGACGGTGGAGCGCATGTTGGCCTTGGCCACCCGCACCGCCTGGGCGCCGAGCAGCGAGGTCCGGATGGCCTCCGGCAGTTCGGGCAGGCCGCGGAGCGCGTCAAAGACAGGCAGCGTCATGTCGCGCAGCAGGCCGAGATTCTCCTCGGCCACCATCCGCGCCCCTTCGCCCTCCAGCATCAGGCGGCGGTGGCCCAGCAGCACAAAGTTCTCGTCGCGCAGCCAGCCCAGGAATTCCGCCGCCTCGCCATCGCCGCGCACCTCCTCGGCCGCCTGGTCCATCAGGGCGAGCATGGAAGGGAAATCCCGCACGGCGAGCTGGGTGTCGGCCAAGGTGCGGCGCAGCGCGGCCTCCACCTCCGCCCAGTCGCTCGGCTCGATGCCGGGCAGCATATGGGCGGGCGTGCCGGCGATGGTGACGCGCATGAGGCTTTCGCGCGCCGTGCCCTCGCCCAGGGATTGCAGGGCGCCGGCGCCGTCGCGCGCCACGGCCAGGATGGGGTGCAGGAATTCCCGCACCACCCGGCCGGAGCGGTTCAGCGAGGCCAGCACGCTGTCCACCAGAAACGGCATGTCGTCATTGACGATCTCGACCACCGCATGCGGGCCGCGCCCGCCGCCGGGCGGAAAGAGGCGCAGCCGGATTTCGCCCGGCGCACGCTGGGCGGCCAGCCCGGCCAGGGAGGCGGCGGCGGCCGCCAGCGCCTCGGGCGAGCGGGTGGCGAGCTCGGCGGTGGGAATGCCCTCGAAGAGCGGGCGCAGCAGGGCCTGGGCGCCGCGGGGTGCGCCATGCAGCACCCCCAGCGCGGCGTGGAAAACCTCCTCGCGCACCGGGTCCGGGGTGTGCGGCGCTTCTGGCATATGCATTCCTTCCTGGGCGCGATTGGCCCGTTCTTGCGGCCGGTTGGCCGGTAACAAACCCTGATCTTGGCCGCCGGCGCCCGGGCTGCAACCCTTCGCGGGGTGGCATGGCGCGATGCCTGACGAATGGTCTATCGTCCGCGCATGACCATGACCCTCGCCCAGCTGCTGGCGCCGATGAGCGTGGAGCAGTTCTTCGCTGAATATCACGACAAGCAGCCGCTGCACCTGCGCGGGGACCCGGCGAAGTTCGCCTCGGTGCTGTCCTGGCGTCAGATCAACCGGCTGCTGGACATGACGCATATCTGGACCAGCCAGAGCCTGAAGCTCGTTCTGGACAGCGGCTCCATCCCGGCCGAGGCCTATTGCGCCCCGGCCACCGCCCGCGACATCCCGCAGCAGCTGCTCCAGCCCGTCGCCGCCAAGGTGCGCGAATGGGTGGCCAAGGGCGCCTCGGTCGTGATGAACGACGTGGACAGCCTGACGCCGGGCCTGGCTTCGGTCAGCGAGGCGATCGAGGGCGCGGGGCTCGGGAAGGCGCAGGCGAACGTCTACATCTCCTGGCAGAGCCACAAGGCCTTCCACGCCCATTATGACACGCATGACGTCTGGGCCGTGCAGGTGGAGGGCGAGAAGGCCTGGAACATCTGGGAGGGGCGGGCCGAATGGCCCATCGCCCACCCGCTGTTCCGCGGCCAGCCGCAGGAGCACCATGAGAAGGCCAAGGGCAAGCTGCGCGCCAAGGTCACGATCAAGACCGGCGACCTGCTGTACCTGCCGCGCGGCTGGTATCATGACGCCCTGGCCGAGGCGCCCAGCAGCGTCCATGTCGCCTATGGCGCGCACGCCCCGGTGGGCATGGACATCCTGAACATCCTGATGGAGCGCATCCTCTACGAGCCGATCTTCCGCCAGCCCTTGCCGCGCCAGGATGGCTCGGCCTCCGCCAAGTTCGCGCTGACGCAGCGCGCGGGGCAGTTGGGCGCGCGGATCGCGGAACTCGCCAAGGACCCCAAGGTGATGGAGGTGCTGGAAGGCTTCGTGGCCAACTACCGCTTCCAGCGCGGCGGCAATGACCTGCTGGCCTGGCGCGGCCTGGCCGCACCCTCCACCGGTGCGGCGGCGGCGGCAGAGGAGGGTGGCGCCTTCCGTGTGGTGGCCGGCGGTGCCAAGCCGGTGCGGCGCGGCGCCGACTGGGTGCTCAAGACCGGCGCGGGCGTGATGCCGCTGACGCCGCCCGAGGCCGAGGCCGCGCAATGGCTGCTGGCCCGCCCCGACGTGACCGAGGCCGAGCTGCGCGGCGCGCACCCCACCGCCGACGCGCCCGCCCTTCTCTCCCGCCTGCGCGAGGCCGGGTTGCTGGTCCCCACATGAGGCTGCGGCTGGCGCTGGCCCTGCTGCTGCTGGCCGGGCCGATTGCCACCCCGGCCAACGCCCAGCCGCGCGACTTCAGCTGCGTGGGCGTGGAGGATCTGGAATCCGACACCGCCAGCCTGCGCTTCGCCCGCAATGCCGACCGCCTGCCCGCGGGCGCGGCCGAGGCCCTGGCGCCGCTTGCCGAAGCGGCGCGGGAAGACCATCAGCGCAACATCTGCGTGCTGGGCTATGCCGCCGGCGACGAGGGCGGCGCCCAGACCGCGGGCCGCCTGGCCGCCCGCCGCGCGCGTGCGGTGGCGGAGGAGCTTTCGCGCATGGGTGTGGAGCGCGACCGCATCCGTGCCGAGGCCCGCACGCGCGGTTTCACCCGCGGCCAGGGCGACCGGCAGGCCGGCGTGCGCGTGATCGTGCTGCCCAGCCTGGACCGCCCGGCGCGGCCGGGGATGCCGGCGCCGGGGATTTCCATCAACTTCCTGCGATAGGCCGCCGGGTTACGCCTATCCCACCCCCGTCACGTTCATCGGCGCCGGCACCCAGGCGTAGGCCTGGCCTTGCCGCGCGATGTTGCCGAGGCCAGGCCAGGGAAAGTGATAGGACAGCACCCCGTGCCGGTCCGTCGCCAGCCGGTCCAGCATGCGGCTGCGGCTGCGCGCCGATTGCGCGGCGTCCGTGTCATAGGCGAATTCCCAGCCCGGATGCCGCAGCATGATGGCGTGGTGGTGCGCCAGGTCGCCCCAGTTCACCACCGTCTGCCCGCCGCTGGAGATGGCGAAGGTGGTATGCCCCACCGTATGCCCCGGCGTGTGCAGCGCGATGATGCCGGGCAGCACGGGCTGTTCGTCGCGCAGCATCACCATGCGGTCCCGATAGGCGTTGAGGTTGCGCTTCGCGCCCTCGATGAAGACCTCCATGAAGGCCGGGCCGCGCTTGTTGGCGTCGTTGGTCCAATAGGCCAGGTCCGCCTCGTGCAGGGCCACCTGGGCGTTGGGGAAGACGCGGTTGCCCTGGGCGTCCACCAGGCCCCAGCAATGGTCGCAATGGGCGTGGGTCAGCACCACCATGTCAATGCGCGCGGGGTCTATCCCGGCGGCGCGGAGGTTCGCGACCATGCGGCCGGTGGTGGGGCCGAACATGCGGCTGGCATCGCCCATGCTCTCGCCCATGCCGGTGTCGAAGAGCACCAGCTGCTGTCCCGTGTTCACCACGAGCAGGTTCTGTTCCAGCACCACCGTCTCGGAGGGCAGGAAGGCCTCCTGCAACACCCGGCCCATTTCCTGCGGGGGCGCGTTGGGGAAGCCGTCGGAGGGCTTGCCGAGGGGCAGGTGGCCATCGGAAATCACCGTTGCCTCGAAGCCGCCGATGCGGAAGCGATACCAGGCGGGCGCCTGTGTGCCGACGGGCGGTGTCGCGGCTGAAGCGAGGGCGGGCAGGCCCAACAGGGCGGGCAGCGCAAGCGCCCCCCGGCGCGAAACACTGTGGCGAGGCAAGGTCATGGACATTCTCCCGTGCGGCCCTCATCCCGGGGCCGTCGGGGCAGCCTATCAAGCGTCAGGCAGGCTCTGCCACTATTGCGTGCATGAGAATGCTTGTTTCAGTCCCGCTGCGGATCCCGGTCCAGCGCGGTGCGCAGCGCGCGCAGCGGGGGCAGCAGGGTATCGGCGCGGATATCGGCGCGCTGTGCGAGCACCGCGAGGTTGGTGGCGGTGAAGGCCACCGCCTCCTCGCGCCGGGCGCGGCCCTCGGCCGTGAGGAAGACGCGCTTGGCACGGGCATCCTCCGGGTCGGGTTCCAGGCGGATGAAGCCCCGGGCCTCCAGCCTTTGCAGGGTATTGGTCATGGTGGCCTTGGTGAGCTGGAAGGCGCGGGCGAGCTGGCCCGGCGTCTTGCCATCGCCCAGCCGCACCAGGTGGTTCAGCACGGTGAAATGGGGCAGGCGCAGCCCGTCGGGCTGCGCGCGTTCGAAGCGGTTGCGCGCCAGCTGCTCGATGATGCCGATCTCGTTCAGCAGGGCGAAGAGGGCGGGGTCCTGGGTGCTCACCCCGCCAGGATACGCGATTCCGCGGGCCAGCGGGGGGTGGGGGGTGCCGGCCGTGTGGCGAAGCCGAGGCGGCCCAGCATCTGCACCGTGCCAGTGGCATTCAACAGGCGCGGGGCCTCGGCGTAGGGCCCGGCCATCTCAGGAAACTCCTGCAGGGCCTGGCTGACGGGCTGCATGGCCAGACCTGCCACGGTCGCCGCGAGATTCAGCCGCAGCCAGTCGCGGCCGGCGGCCAGTTGCTCGGCACGGCTGTTGCCGGGCGTGGTCAGCCAGGCATAGGCGTTGGTGGCCGAGAGCATCGCCTCGTATTGCCGCAGGGCGAAGGCATGGCCCGGTTGGCCGGCGCGCATCGCCGCGTGGCTGAGTTCGCCGCGCGCCAGCATCGCGTCGAATTGTGGACCCCAGAGGGAGATGCCATCCGGCTGGGCCGCCACCGCCGCCGAACCGAGGCGGGTGAGCTCCACGCTCTCGCCCCAGGCTGCGGGCGTGTTCGCCTCGATGAGCCAGGCGCGCCAGGTCAGGTCTCGGATGGCGGCCACGTCGCCGCTGGCGACGCCCAGCCGCCCTGGTTCCAGCAGCGCCGATGCGAGGCGCGCACGGGTGCCCTCGGGCAGCGGCCGCGTCAGATCATAAGGCTGCTTGGCGCTGCGCCGCCGGGGCACGGCGGCGAACAGCGGGTCCTTCGCGCCGCCCGGCCGCAGGGTGATGTGCGCGATGGGCCGCGCGTCCAGGCGCGGCGTGGGCTCGCCCTCCGGGAAAGGCGTCAGCGCGGCGTTCAGCCCGCGCTCGGCCGCCGCCATGCGGAACAATTCGAGAAAGCAGCCCAGGCCGATCACGATCTGCCGGTCGAAGGGATCGGTTTCGGGTAGGCGGCGGTCGAGGTCGCAGAGGAGCAGGGCGTCGTTTTCGCCCACCAGGCGCAGCGCCCAGGGCTGGCGGTTGTGCGGGTTGGGGGCGAGCACGGCCCAGGCCATGGCAGCCAGGCGCGGGTCGGCGGCGGTGGCGCCGGACACCGCCCAAGGGGCCAAGGGAGGGGGGGCCAAGGGAGCGGGGGCGAGCGGCCCGACCAAGGGCTGGCTGCGGACCATGCCGGCCTGGAGGGTCAGCAGCGTGGCGCCGGAGGCGGCGAGGAAGTGGCGGCGGGTGGGGGACATGGGTGGCTCTCTTCGTTCGATGTCTTACTATTTAGTTCGATGTCGAACGTCATGCAAGCCTCTTGTCGCGCGCTCCCAACCGGCGCAAAGCTGCGCGCGTCACCTGGGTGAGCCCTGATGCAGGGCTGAGAGGCGGGATGCATCCCGCGAGCCTTGGAACCTGATCCGGTTCGGACCGGCGAAGGGAGCGGTGGACGAGGCACGGCATCCCGCCGCGCGACCCCCTTCCTGCGTGCTGCCCGCGCCGCATGGAGGAAATGCGTGAACCGTCGCCAATTCATCGGGTCCGCCGCGGCGACCCCCTTCGCCGCCCCGGCCATCGCGCAGAATACCCGCGCCCGCACCCTGCGTTTCATGCCGCAGGCCGGCCTCGCCGCGCTGGACCCGGTGTTCAACCTGACCACCATCACCTCGACGCATGGCAACTGCGTCTTCGACACGCTCTATGGCGTGGACGCGCAGCTTCGCCCCCAGCCGCAGATGGCCGCCGGCCACGAGGTGTCCGCGGACCAGCGCACCTGGACCATCACGCTGCGCGAGGGCCTGCGCTTCCATGACGGCGAACCCGTGCTGGCGCGCGACTGCGTGGCCTCCATCCGCCGCTGGGCGGTCCGTGACGGCTTCGGCCAGGTGCTGATGCAGGCGACGGCGGAGCTCTCCGCCCCGGACGACAAGCGCATCACCTTCCGCCTGCACCGCCCCTTCCCCAGCCTGCTGGACGGGTTGGCGAAGATCATGACCATTCCCTGCTTCATCATGCCCGCGCGCATCGCCGCCACCCCGGCCGACCGCGCGGTGACGGAGATCATTGGCTCCGGCCCCTGGCGCTTCCTGCCCGGCGAGTTCAACGCCGGCGCCTTCGGGGCGTATGCGCGGAACGAACGCTACATCCCGCGCGATGAACCCGCGGAAGTGTCCTCGGGCGGCAAGCGCGTGCATTTCGACCGGCTGGAGATGGTCTGGATCCCCGATGGCGGCACCGCGGCGGCCGCGCTCCGCACCGGCGAAATTGACTGGATCGAATATCCCCTGCCCGACCTGGTGCCGGTGCTGGACCGCGACCGCAACACCCGCACCCAGGTCTATGACCCGCTGGGCTTCCTAGGCTTCCTGCGCTTCAACCACCTGCACGCCCCGTTCAACGATGTGCGCGTGCGCCGCGCCATCCGCGACCTAATCGTGCAGAGCGACTTCATGTCGGCCGTGGCGCTCCCGGGCGACTGGCAGGAATGCCACGCCATGTTCCCGTGCAGCCTGCCCGGTATCCGCGAATTCGCGCCGGCACCCCGCAACGCCGCCGCCATGGACCGCGCGCGCGAGGCCCTGCGCGAAGCGGGCTACCGCGGCGAAACCCTCGTCCACATCAACCCGAGCGACTTCCCCGCCGTCACCCAGCAGGGTCGCCTGACGGTGGACCTCATGCGCCGCCTGGGTGTCACCATTGAGGCGGTGGAGAGCGACTGGGCCACCATCGTCGCGCGCCGCGCCAACCGCGCGCCGCCCACCCAGGGCGGCTGGAGCCTGCACAACACGAACTTTCCCTCGCCCGGCATCGCGAACCCCGGCCTCAGCCCCATCATCCGTGCGCATGGCGCGGGCGCGTGGTTCGGCTGGCCGGAAGACCCCGCCATCGAGGAACAGGTGCAGGCCTGGCTCGCCGCGCCCGACCGCGCGGGACAGGAGGCGGCGATGACCAAGCTGCAGGAAGCCGCCTGGGAGTCCGTCCCCTTCGCCCCCACCGGCCTGTTCCGCCTGCGCACTGCCTTCCGCCGCGAACTCTCGGGCGTGCTCCAGGCGCCGAGCCCGATGCTGTGGAACCTCAGGCGGGGATGACGCCGCTGTCGCGCAGATAGGCCAGCAGGGGAAGCATGGGCAGGCCCAATATGGCCGTGTGCTCGCCCTTGATGTCGCGCATGAGCTGGAGGCCGAGGCCCTCCAGCCGATAGGCCCCCACGCTCTGGGTGACGAATTCCGCTTCGCGCACCAGGTAGCTGTCGAGGAAGGCATCCGAGAAGTCGCGCATGACGAGGCGCGGGCGGGCCACATGGTGCCAGGCGCGCTCCCCCTCACGCCAGACCACCACGGCCGTCACCAGCTCATGCAGCTTGTTGCGAAGCCGGTGCAGGTGGTGGCGCGCGGCCTCCACATCCTCGGGCTTGTCGAACCATTCCCCCTCGCAGACCAGGATCTGGTCAGCGCCGATGATGACAGCCTCCGGGTGCTTGCGGGCGATGCGCGCGGCCTTGGCGTCGGCCAGCAGGGTGGCGGCCTCGGCCACCGCCATGCCTTCAGCACGGGCGGATTCCTTCAGCATGCCTTCGTCCACCGCGGCGGGCAGTGCCTCGAAAGTGAGGCCCGCCGCTTCCAGCAGCGCCCGGCGCGAGGCGCTTTGCGATGCGAGAATGAGCCTCATCGCTTCGCCCCCAGGATGGGCGCGGCCGGATCATGCGGCTGCAAGGCCCGCGCCGTGCCCTGGCGCTGGTGCCACAATTCCATCTGCTGGATGACGGTGGCGGCCGTTTCCTCGATGGAACGGCGGGTCACATCAATCACCGGCCAGCCCTTGGCGGTACAGAGCCGCCGCGCGGCCAGGATTTCCGCCTTCACCGCATCGGCGTCCACATAGTCGTTCTCGCCCATGCGCACGCCCTCGGCGCCCAGGATCCGCAGCCGATGCCGCCGGATTTCCAGAAGGGAGAGCGGGTCAATCGTCAGGCCCACGATGGGGCAGGGGGCGGTGTCCAGCTCGGGCGGGAGGGGGGCACCGGGCACCAGCGGCACATTGGCCGCCTTGATGCCGCGGTTGGCCAAATAGAAGCAGGTCGGCGTCTTGGAAGAGCGTGAGACGCCCACCAGCACCACATCCGCGTTCATGATGCCGGCGGTGCCCTGGCCGTCATCATGGCTCAGCACATAGTGCATGGCGTCAATGCGGCGGAAATAATCGGCATCCATCACATACTGGGCGGCACGCTTTTCCTTGGCCGTGGTGCCGATCTCCATCTGGAGCATCTCCATCACGGGGTCGAGCACCGAGAGCGCGGGGATACCCAGGCGCGAACAGGTCTCCTCCAGAGCGAGGCGCAGGCTGCGGTCCACCAGGGTGAACATCACGGGGCCGGGCTCATGCTCGATGCCCTCGATCACGCGGTCGAGGTTGAGGCGGGAGCGCACGAGAAACCAGCGGTGCTGGATCACCCCCGGCTGGTCGAACCGCGCCAGCGCCGCACGGGCGATGCTGTTCAGCGTCTCCCCCGTGCTGTCGGAGACGAGGTGCAGGTTGGTGTTCCGGATGGGCATGGATCTGTGGACCGTTCCTGGACACCCAGGGGATAACGGGGATGAACCGCCCCCGCCAGCGTCGCGGACATCCACAGCGGGGATGAATCGGACAGCAGTCGGCACAGGGGGCAATTCCAGGGCCATGGGTGTGCGCGCGGAGGATGGCGCCGCCGGGGGCAGGCGGGTACGCGAGTCGCGGCGCTGTCCAGCCCCGGCGAAAAGCTGTGGATATTTCCGGGACAGGCTGCCTCCCCGTGATTCACAGGCCCTACAACCACCACCGCCTCTTCTTCTCTTTTCCTTTTGGTGTGATGGTTCGGGCATGACGACAAAGCCCTTCCTCCGGACCCTCGCTGGCGAAGCCGTCTGGCCGCCCCCCGTGTGGCTGATGCGCCAGGCCGGCCGTTACCTGCCCGAGTACCGCGAGGTGCGGGGCCAGGCGGGCGGCTTCATCAAGCTCTGCACCACGCCGGAACTGGCGGCCGAGGTGACGCTGCAGCCCATCCGGCGCTATGGTTTCGACGCGGCCATCCTCTTCTCCGACATCCTGATGGTGCCCTGGGCCATGGGGCAGGGCCTGCGCTTCGCCGAAGGGGAGGGCCCGCTGCTCGACCCCGTGCGGGACCAGGCGGGGCTCGATGCCCTGGACCTCGACGGCGTGGCGGAACGCGCCGCCCCCATCATGGAGACGGTGCGCCGCGTGCGCGCCGGGCTGGAGGCCGACCACCCGAACACCGCCCTCATCGGCTTTGCGGGCAGCCCCTGGACGGTGGCCTGCTATATGGTGGAGGGCCGCGGCGGCGGGGAATTCGCCGAGGCCCGCCGCATGGCCTTCCGCGAACCGGAGCTTTTCGCCGCCGTGATGGCGAAGCTGGAGGCCGCCACCCTCACCTACCTGCTCGCCCAGGCCGATGCGGGGGCCGAGGCACTGATGCTGTTCGACAGTTGGGCCGGGCTGCTCTCGCCCAGCGGGTTCCGGCGCTGGGTGATCGAACCCTCCGTGCGGCTGGCGACGGCGCTTCGGGCCGCGCGTCCGGACATTCCGCTGATCGGCTTCCCGCGCCTGGCCGGCCCGCTCCTGCAGGAATACGCGGCCGCCATGCCCATCCAGGCCGTCGCCATGGACACGGGCATGGACCCGAAATGGGCCGCCGCCCATGTGCCGGCACAGATGGCGCTGCAAGGCAATCTGGACCCGCAGGCCGTCGTGGCCGGCGGCCCGGCGCTGGCGGAAGAGGCGCGCGCCATCCTGGCCGCCATGCGCGGCCGGCCCTTCATCTTCAACCTGGGCCATGGAATCGTGCCGCCCACGCCGCCCGAGCATGTCGCGCAACTCATGGACGTGCTACGCGCGGGTTGATTCGACGCCAATCGAGGGCATGTCGGGGGCAGGTAACCGGGGAACTCAGGTATGGCGCGGCGCGTGGCGGTGGTTTTGTTCAATCTCGGGGGGCCTGACGCGCCCGAGAGCGTGCGCCCCTTCCTGGTCAACCTCTTCACCGACCCCGCCATCCTGCGCGTGCCGGGCTTCATTCGCCCCTGGCTCGGCAAGCTGATCGCCTGGCGGCGCACCGCGCCCGCCATGGAGAACTACGCCGTGCTCGGCGGGAAATCCCCGCTGCTGGAACTGACCATCGCCCAGGGCGAGGCGCTGGACGCGCTGCTGGCCGCGCGCGACCCCTCGGCCGAATACAAATCCTTCGTCTGCATGCGCTACTGGCACCCGATGTCCGACGAATGTGCCCGCGCGGTGAAGGAATGGGGCGCGGAGGAGGTGCTGCTGGTGCCCCTCTACCCGCAATTCTCCACCACCACGACGGGCAGTTCCATCACCGCCTGGAATGAGGCGGCGGCGAAGATCGGCCTGTCGCTGCCCACCACCACCCTCTGCTGCTTCCATTCCGACGAAGGTTTCGCAGCCGCCACCGCGCGGCTGGTGCGGCAAGCCATCGAAGATGCGCGCAACGCCCTGCCACTCGGCGTGCCGCTGCGCGTGCTGTTCTCCGCCCATGGCCTGCCCGAGAGCATCGTGAAGGCCGGCGACCCCTACCAGTGGCAGGTGGAACAGACGGTCGAGGCCGTGCTGGAGCAGCTCGACATGCCTGATCTGGACAGCGTGGTCTGCTATCAGTCGCGCGTGACGCCGCAGAAATGGATCGGCCCCTCCACCGAGGACGAGATCGAGCGCGCCGCGCATGAGCGCACGGCCATCCTGATCTGCCCCATCGCCTTCGTCTCCGAACATTCGGAAACCCTGGTGGAACTGGACGTGGAATACCGCGAGGAGGCCGAGAAACTGGGAATTCCCGGCTATTTCCGCGTGCCGGCGCAGAACAGCGACCTCGCCTTCATCACGGCACTGTCGGACCTGGTGATGCGCACCCGCAACAGCGGCCGGGCCCTGTGCAGTTTTGCCGGCGCGCGGCAATGCCCGAAACAGCATGGCGATTGCCCGCATGCCCGCGCCCGGGCCGAAGCGCCGGCCAAGCCCGCCGGCGTGCCCGTCTCCGCCTGATGCTGCCCCCTTTCCGCGCGGTCCTCTTCGACTGCGACGGCGTGCTGGCGGACAGCGAAAGCATTGCCAACACCCTCGTGGCGGAGGAGATCACCGCACTCGGCTGGGCACTGACACCACATGAGGCCGAGCGCGAGTTTCTCGGCCTTTCCCTGCCCGACATGATGCCACGCATCGCGGCCCGCGTGCCCTTCGTGCCCCCGCATTGGCCGGAAACCGTGGCCACGCGTATCACCGCCGAACTGGCCCGACGGGTGCAGCCCATGCCCGGCGCCGTCGAGGCTGTGGCGGCACTGGCCGCCCGGGGCGTGCCCATGGCCGTCTGTTCCAATTCCGGGCGGGAGGAATTGGCCATGAAGATGATGGTGCTGGGCCTCGCCCCCTTCTTCGAGGGCCGCGTCTTCAGCTTCCAGGACGTGCCGCGCCCCAAGCCGGCGCCCGACCTCTACACCCATGCCGCCGCCGCCTGCGGCTTGCCCCCCGCGGATTGCCTTGTGGTGGAGGACAGCGCCACCGGCGTGGCCGCTGGGCTGGCTGCCGGCTGCCAGGTGGTGGGGCTATTGCCCGGGCTGGGCGTACCAGTCGTGGGGCTACACACCTTCCATTGAGGGCCCCCGGCCCCATCTGGGGCCCATGATGCTCGATCCGGACGACCCTCTCTGGCAGGCAGAACAACGGGCCATCCGTGGCGCTTTCCTGGCGATGCTGGCTCTGTTCGCCGCCGCAACCGGCCTGACCTGGGCGGCCATCGCCTACGGGGTGCCAATTGGCGGCTTCGTGGCCTTCATCCTCGTGGTGGCGGGCGTCATCGTCTATGGCGGCAAGCGCTATGGCATTGCGATGACGCGGCTGGAACGGGCACGGGCCTTGCGGCAGGCCGATCAGAACCGCCGCAACAGCCTTTCGATGTAGTCCAGCTCCTCCACCGGCCGCTCGCGCTCGGCGCCGCGGCGGCGGAGTTCCTCCTGCAGGCGGCGGGTGCGGAGAAGTTCCGCCTCATCGGGCACGCGGGTGTCGCTGCCATGCTCGGCCTGGCCGGCGGCCTCGCGCGGGCGTCCCAGCGGGTCGCGCCCCTCGCCCATGCCCAATTCATTGCCCGGTCCATCCTGGCCCTGGCCGAACTCGCCATTGGCATCGGGGCCGCCCTCGCCGTCTCCCTGGCCCTCACCTTGCCCCTGGCCTTGGCCGAATTGCCGCTGCATCTGCTGGGCCATCTGGCGGCTGCCCTCCTGCAGGCGACGGATCGCCTCCTGCTGGGCGGCGCGGGCATCACGGGCGGCGCCCAAAGCCTCCGCGGCCTCCCGCATGGCCTGGTCGGCCTGCCCCAGGGCCTCGGGCACCTCGCCCGTCAGGTCGCCGAATTGCTGCATCAGCTCGCCCAGGGCGCGGCGAAGGGCCCGCTGAACGCGGGCCTCGGCTTCTGATTGTTCGCGGGCTTCAGCTTCGGCCTGCTGGCGTGCGTCTGGGGGTGGCTGGCCCGGCTGGCCCGGGCGCTGGGCCCAGGGGGATTGCAGGCGGCGTTCCTGGGCGCGGCGCTGGTCCTCCTGCTCGGCGCGGCGCTGGCCCTGGTCGAGCATCTCGGCCTGGCGGCGCACCATGTCCTGCACGGCGCCCACCTGCTGCTGGCCGCGCTCGCGCTGGCGTTGGCGCTCGGGGCTTTCGCCACGGGCCATGCGGCCTTCCTGGAGGGCGCGGAGCATCTCCTCCAGGTCCGAGAGTTCGCGCTGGGCGTCCTCCATGCGGTTCTCGCGCGTCGCCTGCTCCATGCGCTGGGTGCGGCGTTCCATGTCGCGCTGGTCCAGCATGCGCTGCTGGGGGTCATAGGGCAGGGCCTCGGCGTTTTCCTGGCGCAAGCGTTCGGCCAAGGCTTCGAGGTGCTGGCGAATGGCCTCGCGCAGTTCCTGGATGCGCTCCTGCACGGCTTGGCGGGCGGCCTCGTCCTCGGGATTGCGCTCGGCTTCCTGCATCGCTTCACGGAGCGCCCGCTGTGCCTCGGCCAGGGCGCGCGCGGTGCGGCTGTCCCGGCCCTCCTCCAACGCCAGGGCGGTTTCCCACATCACGGCCTGGGCTTCGGCCACGGCGGCGGGGCGGCGGTCGCGGTGGAGGAAGGAACGTGCCACGCGTAAGCCCAGATAGGTGGCGAAGTCGTGCTCGAAGGCCTCGGGGTCCGCGGCCAGGGCGTCCAGGCCGCGCATGACCTCCAGCCGCGCGCCTGGATCCTGGGAGAGCACCCGGCGAAGTTCGATCAGCGCACGGGCCACGGGGTGGCTGAAGCTGCGCTCGGGCAGGGTCAGCAGCACGGTTTCGGACTGTCCGGCCTGGCCGGCGCCGTCGCGCGCCTCCAGGCTGAGCCGCACCTCCAGCCCCGCCCAGGGATGCGCCGAGAAATCGGGCTGGGACAGGCCCGTGGCTTCGCGCGGCGCGGCCGAGGGCAGCGGGATGTCGAGGGTGATGGGCGCCTCGTCCGGCCGCACGGCCAGGTGCAGCCTGGCCTGGAGGCCCACCACCCCCCAGTCATCCTCCGCCGCCCAGGGCAGCCGGAGCGCAAGCCCGCGCGGAGCGCGGGCGGGTGTCTCGGTGAAGAACACGCGTGGCGGTGCATCGGCGCGCACGCCGATGTCCCAAGTGGCCACTTCCCGTCCACCCTGCCGCAGGGTGACGCGACCGGGCACCTCCAGCACGGCCTGGGTGCCATGGCTGCCGCCGCCCAGCGGGGCAAAGGCCGCACCGGGCAGGCCCGAAAGCTCCGGCACGCCCGTCCCGCCCGAGACCGCCGCCTGGAAGCGGCTGCCCAGCGGCGCCACCACCTGCCCGCCCTGCGTGTCGAGAAAGATGGGCGGGGCGCCGGTATAGGCCGGTGGCGTAATCCAGGCTTCGACGCGCAGCGGCGCGGCCGGCGCGCTGCCCATCAGCTGCGGTGTCAGGCCGCGGGCCAGCAAGGCGGGCGCATCGGCCCCAGCCACGCCCAGCGCGGCGCCCAGGGCCACCAGCAGGCCACCACGCAGCGCCATCCGGTCCCGTGCGGCCAGCCCGGGACGCGGCAGGCCGACACGCAAACGGGTGATGAGGGCGCCCATGCGTGCCTGGTGCGCAGCCCAGAGCGCTTCACCCTCCGCGCCCGTGGTGGCGGGACGGTCCTGCAGGGCGGCCAGGGGGCGGTGCTTCAGGCCGGAGGCGGCCTCCAGCCGCCGGTCGGCCGCGGCGGGCGTCGGAGCACGGAGCCCGCGCGCGGCATGCCGCAGCGTTGGCACCAAGGCCAGCACGAAACACAGCAGCACCAGCGCATGCAACCAGCCCGGCAACAGGGCCGGCACACCGAGCAGGGCAAAGACGCCGAAAAGCCCCAGCACACCCAGTGTCGGCCAGAGTGCCGGCCATGCCCCTTCCCACCACAGCGCCGCCCGCGCCAGGGCGCGCTTGCGGTGCAGGGCGGGGGGTGGGGCCATGCTCAGCCGGTCCAGTCGGGCAGGCGCTGCCCGTGCAGCAGGGCGGCGTGGTCCTGCCTTTCGCGGATCAGGGCGAACCGGGCGCCGTCCACCATCACCTCGGCGGCCAGGGGGCGCGCGTTGTAGGTGCTGCTCATCGAGGCACCATAGGCCCCGGCATCGAGAAATGCGACGAGGGATTCAGGGGGCAGCGCCGGCAGGGCGCGGTCGCGCGCGAAGGTGTCGCTGCTTTCACAGACAGGGCCCACCACATCCGCAGGTGAGACGGGCGCATGGAAGGCCGCGGCGGCCACGGGCAGGATGCCGTGCCAGGCGTCATACATGGCGGGCCGGAGCAATTCGTTCATGGCGGCGTCCAGGATGACGAAGCGGCGGTCAGTCGAGTGCTTCTCGATGACGACCGAGGCCAGCAGCACGCCGGCCGGCCCGCAGATCCAGCGCCCCGGTTCCAGCATGATGCGGACATCCAGCCCGCCCAGCCCGGCACGGATGGCGCCGGCCAGGGCGTCGGGCGAGGCCGGCGTCTCGTCGCGATAGGAAATGCCGAGGCCCCCGCCGCAATCCACCCGCAGCACCTGGTGGCCCGCCGCGCGCAATTCCCGCACCAACTCGCCCAGGCGCTGGTAGGCGGCGGCATAGGACGCGACGCCCTGCGTGATCTGGCTGCCGATATGCACCGCTATGCCCACCGGATCGAGGCCCGGCATCGCGCACATCCGCGCGTAGAGATCGGGCGCCATGGCGATGGGCACGCCGAACTTGTTCTGCGTGAGGCCGGTGGTGATCTTGGCGTGGGTGCGCGCGTCCACATCGGGGTTCACGCGCAGCGCGCAGCGGGCGCGGCGGCCCATGGAGACGGCCACCTCGCTCAGGATGGCGGCTTCCTCGGCGCTTTCGATGTTGAGCTGGAGGATGTCCTCTTCCAGCGCGCGGCGCATCTCGGCGCGCGTCTTGCCCACGCCCGAGAAGACGATGCCGGAGGCGGGGACGCCCGCGGCCAGCGCGGCATGGAGTTCGCCCTCGCTGACCACGTCCGCGCCCAGGCCTTCACCGGCCAGCAGGTTCACCACCGCGAGCGAGGGGTTGGCCTTGGTGGCGAAATGCACGCTGGCCTCCAGCCCCGCATTGAACAGCGCGGCCTTCAGCATGCCCGCCCGCCGGCGCAGCGTGGCGGCGGAATAGGCCCAGACGGGTGTGCCATGCGCGGCGGCGATGCGTGCCAGCGGCACCTCCTCCAGCATCAGCCCCGCCATGGGGTCCAGCGAGAGGGCGGGGCGCTGCGCGAGGAGGTCGGCGAAGCTGGGGTCGGGCGTGTCGAAGACGGGAGCGGGTGCGGCCATCCCTGCAGATAAGGGATGGCGCGGCCTCACGCCAAGGGCGGCGTGTCCAGGTCGAGCACCCGCACCTCATGGCCGCGCGCGGCGAGGAAGCGCAGCAGGTCGGGCGCGCGCAGCCCGGTGCTGGCCGTGTTCACCAGCGGGTGGAACCAGGCGAGGCCGGGCGCATGGGCCAACGCCGCGTCCAGCACCACGCTGAGGCTGCCCGGGGCCGCGTTCACCAGGGCGAGGGGCGTGACGCTGCCAGGTTCCACCCCAAGCGTCGCGCGGAGTTCGTCGGCGCTGCCCATCCGCACCTTGGGCCAGCCGGCGGCGCGGGCCAGGGCATTCACGCTGACCTGGCGGTGTTCCTCCAGCACGGCCAGGAAGAAGCCTTCCCCTTTCGCCGCGCGCAGGAACAGGTTCTTGGAATGCGCGCCGGGCAATTCACCCCGCAGTGCCTGGGATTCCGCCACGGTGAAGACGGGCGGGTGGTGGAGGGTGCGGGCCTCGATGCCGAAATCGGCCAGGGCCTGGAGCAGGGTCTCGGGGGTCATCGCCGGCGCAGCACATAGTTCACGGTGAGGTCCACCGTCACCCCATTGGGGTCGGCGGGCGGGGGAAAGGCCGGGATCCGCGCGCCCTGGAAGGGGAAGGTGGTGGCGTAGTTGAGCGAGGGCGAGGTGGAGGGCAGCATCATCCGCACCCCCCGCACCGTGCCGTCCGGGTTGGCCAGGATTTGCACGCGCACCGTGCCGTCCTCGCCGCGCATCGCGGCATCCTGCGGGTAGCGAATGTTCTGTTCGAGCCAACGGCGGAAGGCGGCGCGCCAATTGGCGCCTACCTGGGCACCCTGGACGCGCACAGAGGGGTCGGTGCGGGCATCGCCCTCGGCGAAGCGCGGGTCCACCGAGAGGTCGAGCCCCCTGCCCTGCGGCCGGCCCGCGGGCGAGGGCGCGCCGCCGCCCAGTTGCGCGCCTTGCGGCAGCATGATGCCGGGCAGCGGGCGGGTGGGCGCGGGCGGGGTCTGGGCCGGCGGCAGGGGCAGGGCGAAGCGTTCGGACAGGCGCAGTTCCGTGGGCGGGGCCAGGAATTCCTCGGCCTCGGGCAGGGGTATGGGGGAGGCCTCGGCGGGCGGTGCCTCGGGGCGCGGCGGGGCGGGGGGCGGCGCGGGCAAGGACGGAATTTCCGCACGCAACGGCGGCGCTGGGGGCGCCGGAGCCGCGACGACCGGCGGTGGCGGCGCGGCCGGAGGCGCCACCGGGCTGGGCGCCGGGGCGGGGGCAGGCGGTGGTGGGGCGGGCGGCTCCGGCACGGGTGGGGCCGGCGGCACCTCGGCCTGGGGAGGCGGCGGGGTGGGTTCGGCACCGCCGCTTGGCGCCACCTCCTCGCCTGGCGGGGCCTCGCCCGAGGCCGCTTCCGGCGTGGCGCCGTCGAACACGATGTCGAAGGATGGCGCGGGAAGTTCCGCCGGCGGCTGCGGCCGCGGGTCGGGCCAGGCCAGCAGCACCGCCAGGATCAGCCCGTGCAGCAGCAGGGAGCCCAGCAGCCAGGCCAGCACCGTGCGGGCCGAGGGGCGGGGCAGCGCCCACCGGCCATGGCGGGCACCTTCCGGGCGGGGCGGCGGTGGCGTGGGTGGCAGGGGGCTCCGGCGCGCCTCCGGCCGGCGCCGGCCGAAGCGCGGCAATGGCCCGGTGGGGCCCAGGGCGGGCCGGGGGTGCGGGACGCTCATGGCGCCGTTCGGCCGGGCATGCCCGCGCCTTACCGCACTTCCCGGCGGAGGCGAAAGGGGGTGGCGCTTGAGCCGGGGCCGGGTGGCCCCACATGCGGGGGCATGACGATGGAACGCCGCACCCTTCTCGCAGCCCCTGCCCTGCTGCTGGCCTTGCCTGCCGGTGCCCAAGGCTTTCGCGCCCGCGACGGGCAATTCCGCGCCACCACCCTGGCCGAGGGGTTGGAACACCCCTGGGGTGGCGGCTTCCTGCCCGACGGAAGCCTGCTGGTCAGTGAAAGGCCTGGCCGCGCGCGGCTGGTTTCGCCCGAGGGGCGCGTCTCAGCGCCGCTGGAAGGCGTGCCGCCAGTGGAAGCCGCGAACCAGGGCGGGCTGCTGGACATCCAGCCCGCGCCGGATTTCGCGCGCACGCAGGAGGTGTTCTTCGTCACGGCCACGCTGGTGCAGGGCGGCGCGCTGACGCGCCTCTCGCGCGCGCGGCTGGTGGATGGCGCGCTGCGGGATGTGACGCCGGTGCTGGACTGCACGCCGGCGCAATCCCGTGGGCGGCATCATTTCGGCGGGCGCCTGGCCTTCAGCCCGGATGGCGCGCACATCTTCCTGACCACCGGCGACCGCAACGTGGACCGCCAGCGCTCCCAACGCCTGGATGACCTGGCGGGCAAGATCATCCGCCTGACCCGCGACGGGCGCATCCCGCGCGACAACCCCTTCGTCGGCCGCCAGGGCGCGCGCGGCGAGATCTGGTCCTATGGCCACCGCAACCCCCAGGGCATCGCCTTCAACCCGGCCACGGGCACGTTGTTCTCGGCCGAGTTCGGCCCGCGCGGCGGCGACGAGTTGAACATGATCCGTCCCGGGCTGAACTATGGCTGGCCGGAAGTGACCTTCGGGCGCGAATACTGGGGCCCCGCCATTTCCGGCGGGCGCACCGAGGGACCTGGCTTCGAACCGCCCCTGCGCCACTGGAACCCGGCCATCAGCCCCTCCGGCATGGGTTTCGCCCCCGCCAACGCCCCCGCTCCCTGGCGTGGCAGCCTGTTCCTGGGCTGCCTCAACCCCATGGGACTGCTGCGCCTGCCCATGCAGGGCGACAGGCCAGGCGAGGAGGAGCGGCTTTTCTGGGACGAGGACCGCATCCGCCACACGATCTTCGCCCCCGATGGCGCGCTGTGGCTGCTGACCGACCGGGGCGATGGGCGGATTCTGCGCGTCACCGCCGCATGATCCCCTTCCCACGGGACGCCGTTGCGCCAATGTGCCAGGGATGAGCACCACCAGCGCCCCCGATGTGAACGACCCCGCCCTCCAGGCCTTCTGGCGTGTCCTCGCCGGGGGGGGATGGTCCGCGCTGACCATGCGCGCCGTGGCGGCGGAAGCCGGCATCACCCTCGCCGAGCTGCGCGGGCGCTTCGCCTCGCCCATGGCGATGCTGCGCGCGCATGCGGCGGCGGTGGATGCGGCCGTGATCGAGGGCACGATGGAGGATGACACTTCCACCGCGCGCGACCGGCTGTTCGACGTGCTGATGCGCCGGCTGGATTTCCTGCAACCCAACCGCGCCGGCGTCGTTCGGCTGATGCGTGACTTGCCGCGGGATCCGTTGCTCGCGCTCTGGCTTGCCACCGAGCAGCCGCGCACCATGCGCTGGATGCTGGAGGCGGCGGGGCTGGAGGCCACGGGGCCCAAGGGTGCGCTCAGGGCTCATGGCCTGGGCGTGGTCTGGCTGGCCACGCTGCGGGCCTGGGAAAAGGATGAGAGCGAGGACCTCTCGGCCACCATGGCCGCGTTGGACCGCGCACTTGATCAGGCCGACAAGGCGGCACGGAGCCTCGGCCTTGGGCGCGAGGAGGCAGGGCCGCATGGCACGCACACCGACCACGAGACCCCCGAAACAGGCCCAGAGGCCGGCGTTGAAGGTAGCCCAGGAATTGACCCCGAACCCGACGCCCCCCCCGGAACCCGACCCGTCTGAGCCCCCCTCGGCGGAACCCTTGCCGCGCGCGCTGCAGGCCGCCCTGGAGGAGGCTGCGGAAACCGTTGCGACTGCAACAGAAACGGCGTTTGACCCCGCAACGGCCGCCCCTGTAGGGTCGGAGGAACCACCCTCCGGGAGATCAACGATGTCGGGCCAAGGCTTCAACCCCGAAGACATGATGCGCATGTTTAGCAACATGAAGATGCCGAACATGATGGACTTCCAGGCCCTGGCCGATGCCCAGCGCCGCAACCTCGAAGCCATGGCCGCCGCCAATCGCGTGGCCATGGAAGGCGCCCAGGCCGTCGCCCGCCGCAACATGGAGCTGATGCAGCAGACCATGGCGGAGATGAGCGAGGCCATGCGCGGCCTGACCGTCATGGACGGCAACCCCGCCACCAAGGCCGCCCAGCAGGCGGAGCTGATGAAGGCGAATTACGAGCGCGCCGTGGCCTCGATGAAGGAATTGGCGGACCTCATCCAGAAGTCCAATGGCGAGGCGCTGGAGGTGCTGAACCGCCGCTTCGCCGAGGCGCTGGAGGAGATGCAGGCGATGGTGAAGAAGGGCGCCTAGCGTCCGATCGGCTTTGGTGGAATCGCCAAAGACGTGAATCAGCCGCCCGGCAATGCCCACAGCGTGATCAACGAATGGTGATCACGCTGTAGCGTCCGATCGGCGGAGGCAAGGCTGCAGCAAGCGCCCTTTCCTACTTCCACCGCCAGAACAACGCGGTGCCCACCACCAGGGCCACCGCGAAGGTGAGCAGGGCGGCGCCCACGCCGCCCGCCGCGAAGGCCAGGCCGCTCAAGGCCTGCAGCACCGCGGCACCCCCGAAGAAATAGATGTTCATGGCGGAGAGGGCGCGCCCGCTTTCCTCCGCCCGCACGCGCGCGCGCAGCATGGCGAAGCACAGCACCTGGAAGCTGATCGCCAGGCCAAAGACCGCCATCAGCCCGGCATCCATCCAGGCCGGCGAGCCCAGCGGCCCACCAGCCAGCAACCCCAGGATGCACAGAGCCGCCCCCAGGTGCCCCGCCGCGAGAAGGGCCGGCAGCCGCCCGAGGCGCGAGGACACCCACCCCGCCAGCGCCGGCCCCAGCACCAGCATGAAGGTGCCCAGCAGCAGCACATGCCCGGCCGGGATGCGGGCCATGCCCTTCACCTCCATCAGCCAAGGCCCGCCCCAGAGGCCGCGCAGCCCCAGCACCGCGCCGAAGGAGACGAAGGCCAGCGCGAAGATGCCCATCAGCCGTGCCGAACTGGCGAAGCCCAGCACGGCCCGCGTATCGCCCAGGATGGTGCGGCCAGGCTGAGGCAAGGGCGGGCGCGGCCGCAGCGTCAGCGCCACCGCCGCGAAGGCCAGGGCGCCCAGGCCGAGGCAGGCCCAGAACCCCGCGCGCCACCCCGCCACCTCCACCAGCCAGGCGAGCGGCGACGCTGAGAGGATCATCCCCGAATTGCCGATGCCCTGGATCAGCCCCGACCACAGCCCGAAGCGTTTCTGGTCCAGCACCTGGGCGGCATGCGTCATCGGCGCCATCAGCATGCCCGAGCAGCCCATGCCCAGGACGATCTGCGCCAGCAGCATGGTGCCTGCCGAGGGGGCCAGCGCCGCAAGCGCCGCCCCCACGCCGGCGATGGCCAGCAGCCACAGCGCAACCGGCCGCACCCCGTAGCGGTCCAGCGCCACGCCCACCGGCACCATGGCCAGCGCGAAGGCCGCGGGGAAGGCGCCGGTGATGGCGGCCAGCGTCTCGGGCGTGATGGCGAGGTCGGCCGCCAGCACATCCGCCGCCACGGCGGGCAGGGTGCGGACGGCGTTGGAGAACACATGCCCCAGCGTCAGCGCCAGCAGGGGCAGGACGAAGGGTGCCGAGGTCACGTATTCGTATCGAGGAACATCTTGCCCGGGTTTAGGATGCCCTTGGGGTCCATGGTCGCTTTCAGCGCGCGCATCACGTCCAGCGCGCCCGCGCCGTGCTCGTCCAGCAGGAATTCGCGCTTGCCAAGGCCCACGCCATGCTCGCCCGAACAGGTGCCGCCCAGGGCCAGCGCGCGGCGCACGATCTGCCGGTCCAGCGCCCAGGCGCGTTCCATGTCCTCGGCATTGCCTTCCTCCACCAGGATGATGGTGTGGAAATTGCCGTCGCCGACATGGCCGACGATGGGCGCCTCGAAGCCACTCGCCTCGATATCCGCCTTGGCGCCGAGCAGCGCTTCCGCGAGGCGCGAGATGGGCACGCAGACATCGGTGGTGATGCCCTTCTTGCCCGGCCGGTAGGCGATGCCGGCCCAGTAGGCGTCGTGCCTGGCCTTCCACAGCTTGTTGCGCTCTGCCGCGTCGCGCGCCCAGGCGAAGCCGGAGCCGCCATGGTCGGTGGCCAGGGCTTCCACGCTTTGCGCCTGCTCGGCCACGCCCGCCTCCGTGCCGTGGAATTCGAGGAAGAGGGTGGGCACGGGCGCCAGCCCCTCCAGCTTCGAATAGGCGATGCAGGCGGCCATCTGCACCTCGTCCAGCAGCTCGATCCGCGCGACGGGCACACCAAGCTGCATGGTGGCGATGACGGTGTTCACGGCGGAAGCCAGGTCCGGGAACTGGCAGACGGCGGCGCTGGTGGCCTCCGGAATGCCGTGCAGCCTGAGGCGGATGCGGGTGATGATGCCCAACGTCCCCTCGCTGCCGATGAACAGCCTGGTCAGGTCATAGCCATTGGCCGCCTTGCGCGTCCGCCCGCCGGTGGTGATCACGCGGCCATCGGCCAGCACCACCTCCAGCCCCAGCACGTTCTCGCGGATGGTGCCGTAGCGCACCGCATTTGTGCCCGAGGCGCGGGTGGCGCACATGCCGCCGATGGTGCAGTGGCTGCCCGGGTCCACCGGGAAGAACAGCCCCTGGTCGCGCAGATGCTCGTTCAACTGCTGGCGGGTGACGCCGGGGCCGACGAGGCAGTCCATGTCCGCGGCGTTGACTTCCTCGATCGCGTTCATGCGGGAGAGGTCGAGGCTGATGCCGCCCCGCACCGGGTTCACATGGCCTTCCAGCGACGTGCCCGCGCCGAAGGGCGTGACCGGCACGGCGTGCGCGTGGCAGAGGGTGAGCAGGCGGCTCACCTCCTCCGTGGTTTCCGCGAAGACCACGGCATCGGGCAGGGTGGGTGGCGTGGTGTCCTCGCCACGGCTGTGCTGCTGGCGGATGGCGTCGTTGCGCGTGATGCGCTCGCCCAGGAACTCCTGCGCGGCGGCGATGACGTGATCCACGGGGCGGGGGGCGAGGGTGTTCATGGCCCCTCCATCATGCGCCCGAAGCCGGCGTGCGGGAATGGTTGTCCCGGCTTGCGGAAGCTGCCTAACCTGTCCGGACAAAAATAAACCGGAGGAAACATCATGCGTGTGCTGGCCTTTCTCGGCCTGTTCGTGCTGCTCGCGCTGCCCGCGCGGGCGCAGGCCCCCATCACCCTCGTCGTGAACTTCGTGGCCGGTGGCCCGTCCGACCTGATGGCGCGTTTCCTCGCGCCCGAGCTCTCGCAAAGCCTGGGCGCGCCCGTGGTGGTGAAGAATTCCGCGGGTGCGGCCGGCGTGATCGGCGCGGCGGAGGTGGCGCGCGCCCGGCCGGATGGCCAGACGCTGCTGCTCTCGCCCATCGGCGCCATGGCCATCCAGCCGAATTTCCGCACGGACATGCCCTATCGCCCGCATGACCTGGTGCCGATCTGCCAGCTGGCGGACACGCCGGTGGTGCTGATGTCCGCGCCCGGCGGGCCGCGCACGCTGGCGGAGGTGGCCTCCCGCGCGCGGGAGGCGCAGGGGCGCTTCAACTTCGCCTCGACCGGGCCTGGTTCCATGCCGCATATCGCGACGGTGGCGCTGGCGCGGGCGATGGGTGCCGAGATGACGCACATCCCCTATCGCGGCAATGCCGAGGCGGTGGTGAGCCTGCTGCGCCAGGATGTGGGCATCTTCGCCGACCAGCCGGGCACGCTGCGCGCGAACAACCTGCACCCCATCGCGATCTTCGCGGAGCGGCGCTCGCCGGAATTTCCCGATACGCCGACGCTGCGCGAACAGGGGACGGATCTGGTCTACAGCATCTGGTCCGGCCTTTTCGCGCCGCCGGGCACGTCGCCCGAGATCATCGCGCGGGTGGATGCGGCCTGCCAGCGGGCCTTGCAGCAGCCCTCTGTCATCGAGGGTTTCCGCCGTCTGGCCACGCCCATCGTCTATCGGGACGCCGCGGCCTTCCGCGCCTTCCGTGATGCGGAGCTGGAGAAGTTCCGCGTGGTGATGCGCGATGCGGGCATCCGTCCCGGGGATTGATGGAGACCGGCGCCGCGCTCGGAGCAGATCGCGCCGGTTTGCGGGCGCGTGAAGATGCTCCGGCGAGAGAAGCTGGAGCGGGTTCCACGCCTGTGGAAACCGCTCTAGCCTCCATCGCGAAACGCGGGAGAGGAAGCGCGCGATGCCCAACAAGGTCAAGGAAGCGTGGAAGGCCGGCAAGGCGGTGGTGAATGGCTGGCTGGCCATTCCCAACGCCTTCTCCGCCGAGATGTACAGCCAGTGCGGCTGGGACAGCGTCACGGTGGACATGCAGCACGGCGTGCAGGACTACCTCTCCTGCGTGGCGTGCTTCCAGGGCATCGCGGCCTCGGGCTCCGGCGCCACGCCCATGGTGCGCGTGCCGTGGAACGAGCCGGGCATCGTGGGCAAGGTGCTGGATGCCGGCGCCTATGGCGTGATCTGCCCCATGGTGAACACCCCGGCCGAGGCCGCGGCGCTGGTGCAGTATTCCAAGTATCCGCCGGGCGGCACGCGCTCGAACGGGCCGATCCGCGCGGGCGCCTATGGCAGCGCGGGCGCCTACCAGCAGACGGCCAATGACGACATCCTCGTCATTCCCATGATCGAGACGAAGCAGGCCATCGAGAACATCGAGGCCATCCTCGACGTGCCGGGCATTGATGGCATCTACATCGGGCCGAGCGATCTGTCGTTCAGCTACGGCCTGACGCCGAAGCTGGATGTGGAGGACCCCTTCATCCTGAACATCTACGAGAAGCTGCTGAAGGAGACATCCAAGCGCGGCATCGCGGCCGGCCTGCACAATGGCACGCCGGAATACGCGAACCGGATGATCAAGATGGGCTTCAAGCTCGTGACCATCGCCAATGAGGTCGGGCTGATGGTGGGCGCGGCGAAGAATGCCGTGAAGGTCGCCAAGGGCTGATCGCTCCGGGCATCAGCCCAGGGGCAGGAGAATGAGGGGCGGCGCTGGAAGGCGCCGCCCCTTCTCGTTCACGCGCTCTCGTAGAGCCGCGTCAGGCTGAATTCCCGGTGGCCCAGGATTTCCGCGGCCGTCGCCTGGCCATCGGCCGTGCGCAGGATGCAGTCCAGCAGCGCCTCGCCCGCATCGTCCATGTTCATGGTCTTCTGCAGCAGGCCGGTCACGTCCACGTCCACGTGTTCGGACATGGTGCGCATGGTGCGCGGGTTCGCCGTCAGCTTGATGACCGGCACGATGGGGTTGCCGATCACGTTGCCTTGGCCCGTCGGGAAGGTGTGCACCGCGAAGCCCGAGGCCGCGCAGAGCGTCACCATCTCAGCGGCGGCAGAGGACGAATCCATGAACCAGAGGCCCGGATGCGTCGGCATCTCGGCCTTGTCCAGCACGCCATCGACCGTGCACTTCTTGCCGATCTTCTGGATGTTGCCGAGCGCCTTTTCCTCGATGGTGGTCAGCCCACCCTCGATGTTGCCCTTGGTGGGCTGGCTTTCGCTCAGGTCGGAGGTCTTGTTGGCCTCGATCACCGCCTGGTAGCGGTCGAACATCCGCATGAACTCGGCGCGGATTTCAGGCGTGCGGCAGCGCGCGGCCACCAGGTGCTCACCACCCGTGATCTCCGAGGTCTCGCCGAACACCAGCGTGTTCCCGTTCTCCCACAGCTTGTCGAAGCTGTTGCCCACGGTGGGGCAGGAGGCGAGGCCCGAGGTCGTGTCGCTCTCGCCGCACTTGGTCGAGACCCAGAGCTCCTGCAGCGGCGCGCGCGTGCGCTTCAGCCCCGTCGCGTGCCGCACCATGCGGTAGGCGGCGCGGGAGGCGGCGGCGATGGTGTTGATGTCGCCATTCTGCTCGATCGAGAAGGCCTCGACGGGCTTGCCTGTCGCGGCGATGCCCTCGGCCACCTTGCCCGTCCAGCCCGGCTCGATCCCGATGACGACGACGGCCGCCACGTTGGGGTTGCAGCCCGTGCCGATGATGGTGCGGAAGTGCAGGTCGAGGTCCGCGCCGAACTGCAGCCGCCCATAGGCGTGCGGAATGGCGAGGCAGCCCTGGATGTTGCGGGCCACGCCTTCGGCCGCGGCGTTGGAGATGTCGTCCACCGGCAGGATCAGCACATAGTTGCGCACGCCCATCCGGCCGTTCTCGCGGCGCCAGCCTTCGAAGCTGGCGTCCTTCAGATTGATGCCCATGGCAGTGCCCTCACCAGCGCTTCGTCTTGACGTTGTGCACGTGCAGATGCTCGCCCGGGGCGATGTCCGCGATGGCCTTCCCGATGTCCACGCCATACTTGATGATGGCGTCGCCGGCCTTGATGGGCTTCACGGCGAGCTTGTGGCCGATGGGAATGTCCGACTTCGCGTCGAAGTCGATCATCTTGTCCTGGTCCATGATCCAGCCGCTGATGCGGTTGGAGGCCTTGAGCCCCTCCACCACAACGACCCCCACGGAATCCCCCTCGTCATGCACGACGAAATGGATCGTCATTTGCTGGGTACCTCCCTCAATTCGCAATGGCGGGAAAGCTAGACCGCGCCCCATCCGCCTACAACAGGGGCACGCCACAACGGGGGTTCAAGCCGGCCCGTCGCCGTGGCAATCTCATGCCTTGCGAAGGAGGCCACCATGGCGGGCGTGTTCTGGTACAATGGGCAATGGTTCACCGAGGAGCCCAAGATCCTGGGCCCCATGGACCATGCCTTCTGGCTCGGTTCCGTGATCTTCGACGGCGCGCGCGCCATCGAGGGCTGGGCGCCGGACCTCGACCGCCACTGCGCCCGTGCCATCCGCTCCGCCCTGGTCATGGGCATGAAGCCGACGGTGACGGCCGAGCGCATCCAGGAACTCTGCGAGGAAGGCATCCGGCGCATGGGTGCGGGCGCCACGCTCTACGTCCGGCCCATGTTCTTCATCCGCAAGGGGCTGGGGGCCGCGCGGCCCGATCCGGACAGCACGGACTTCATTCTTTCCCTCTATGACACGCCCATGCCCGAATGGGCCGGCTTCTCGGCCATGCTGACGCCCTTCCGGCGCCCCGCCACCGACATGGCGCCGACCGATGCCAAGGCCGCCTGCCTCTACCCCAACGGCTCCCGCGCCACGGCCTGGGCGGTGGAGCGGGGCGCAAACATGGCGGTGATGAGCGACGTGGCGGGGAACATCGCGGAATTCGCCAGCTCGAACCTCTGGTTCGTGAAGGATGGCGTGGCCATCACGCCCGCCGTGAACCACACCTTCCTGAACGGCATCACCCGCCAGCGCGTCATCAAGCTGCTCACCGAGGCGGGCATCCCGGTCGAGGAACGCGCCGTGCGCCCGGAGGAGCTGGAGACGGCCGACGAAATCTTCTCCACCGGCAACTACGGCAAGGTGCAGCCCTGCACCCGCTACAATGGCCGCGACCTGCCCATCGGGCCGGTGGCCACCAAGGCGCGGGACCTCTACTTCGCCTGGATGCGCGGGCAGCCGCGCGTGGTGGAACCCGCGGCGGCCGCGGCTGAATAGCCAGGAGCCCCTCGCGCGCATCCTCCACCAGGATGCCGAGGTGATGATCCTCGACAAGCCCGCGGGCCTGGCCGTGCATGCCGGCCCGCGTGGTGGTGCTTCGCTGGAGGATTGGTTGCCGCTGCTGCGCCAGGGCAAGCGGCACCTCCCCCAGCCCGCGCACCGGCTGGACCAGGACACGGCGGGCTGCCTCGCCCTCGGCCGCACCAAGCCCGCGCTGGCTGCGCTGGGCGCGCTGTTCGCCCAAGGCCGCGCGCGAAAGACCTATTGGGCCGTGCTGCGCGGCGCCCCGCCCGCGCCGGCCGGCGAAGTCAACGCCCCTCTGCTCAAGCGCAGCACCAGGGCGGAGGGCTGGCGCATGCTGGTGGACCCGGCGGGCCAACCCGCGCAAACCGCCTACCGCGTGCTGGGCCGCGCCGGTGACATGACGGCCGTCGAACTCACGCCCCGGACCGGCCGCACCCACCAGCTGCGCGTCCACATGGCGCATCTGGGCTGCCCCATCCTGGGCGATACGCGCTATGGCGGCGGCGCGGGCGCCCTGCACCTGCTGGCGCGCGCGCTGTCCCTGCCGCTGGACCCGCCCCGTGCCGCCACGGCGCCCCTCCCACCCCACATGGAACAGGCCTGGGCACGATGCGGCGTGGCCTGATCCTGCTGCTGGTTGCGCCGCTGCTCATGGCGCAATCCGGCCTGCCCCGCCCCCGCTGCGATTTCGGCGCCGGCGTGGACGCGCTGCGCGATGCCGCGCGCCTCGCCGCCCTGCCCCCGCCCGGCCTTCTGGAGGGCCGCGCGCGGGGCGAGGAGATGTCCACCCGCCTGCGCGCCGCCGTGCCCGTCTTCATCGGCTGCGGCTGCGCCACGCTCGCCGGCCACACCGCCGAGGCCGCGGGCTTGGCCGCCAACATGACGGGCGCGACCGCCGCCGCGCAGATGTCCTCCATGCAGGAACAGGCGCGCATGCGGATTTCCATGGCGCAGGGGCATATGGACCGCCAGGGCTGCCGCTGAACCCATGAGGCGCTATCCTTCCCGCTGACGGAGGCCGCGATGGACACCTTGGTGGAATGGGAGGCCGCGGGCGCGATCATTGACGCCGGCGGCGAGATCACCGGCTCGGTCCCCGTGGGCGCGGGCATGGCGGCGATGGTCCGCATCCCGGTGCCAGGCACCAAGGGCCTGGCCGTCGAGCTGACGCCGCGCGGCTGGCGCCCGCGGGGCGGCACCACCTCCACCCTTTTCATCCAGGACGCGACCGGGCGGCGGCACCTGCGGCTGGACTATGGCCACAACGTCGCGACCGGACGGGTGGATTTCCACTGGAACCAGAAGGGCGTGGCGCAGCAATTCGGCCTGGGCAACCACGCGCCGGCCGGGCCGGGGGGCGGGGCGCTGTATCACGGCGCGCGCTATTTCCGCCATGCGGGCCGGCTGCTGATGGTGGTGGGCGTGGCGGCCGACACCTATTCGGTGGTGGTGTCGGACCGGCCCTTCCGGCAGCTCGCCATCGTTACCGGCGGCTGGGCCGGGGCCTGGGCGGGGTGCAAGGTGGTGGGCGCGGCGGGTGCCGCGGGCGGCACGCTGGTGAAGCCCGGCGGCGGCACCGCGGTGGGCGGGCTGCTGGGCTGCCTGGTGGGCGGCGCCAGCGGCTACTGGGCCGGCAAGGTCCTCACCACCGAGGCCATCGAGCTGGGCGAGGAGGTGGTGCGCCGGATCGTCGAGGAAATCTCCGCCCGCGAATACCGCGACAATGCCCCCTTGGGCGGGCCCCGGCCCAACAGCGGCTCGGCCGTGCCCAGCGCGGGGCGGGCGCAATAGGGAATGAAAGCCGTCACCCTCGCGGAACACGCCCCCGACCCCGGCTGGCGGCCCCTGGGCCTGCCGGGCTGGCGGTGTGACCACCTGCTCTGGCCGCGCCGCGCGGATGGCGAGGCCGGGCCGCCGGCGGCCACGGTGGCGGCGCTGGCCGCGGCGCTGGGCGGGGTGGCCGAGACCCTCTTCCTCGCCGAGGCCACCCAGGCGCCGCGCCGCCTGGCCGCGCCCTGGTCCCTGCGCCGCCAGGGGGCACCCGCCGCCATCGGCCTGGTGCGGACGCGTGACCCGGCCCTGATCGCCACGCTGTTCGACCAGCCGGGCTTCGACTGGACGCAGCGCGGGCAGATGGTGTGGCTGTTTCCCCCCGATGCCCCGCCTTGCGCCGATGCGGAGATCCTCGCCACCCTGGCCGAGGACCCGCCGGCAGTGCTGCCCGCCGCCTGCACGGGCCTGCTGCGCCCCGGCACCGATGGCGACTTTGCCGAGCTGGCGACGCGCGATGCCGCCCTGCGCGCCTCGCTGCTGGCGGCGTTGGCCCAAGGCGGGATGCGTCGAGGCGGCACCGCCGAACGCTGAATCCCGCCTTCAACCAGGGCCCCGCGCGCCCACCCCGCGCCAATAGGGGATGAGCGCGAAGAGCCAGTATCCCGCCAGCGTCACCGCGCCATGCGCCGTCCAGAAGCCCTGCATCCATTGCGCAAGGTCCCAGCCGCGCAGCACGATGCCCAGCGTGAATTCCAGGAAGAGCAGCAGGGCCAGCGCGGCGAAACCCGCGCGCAGCCGCCCCACCCCGGGCGGCACCTGGCGCATCACGCGCGGGGCCAGCCACCAGCAGGCGGCCAGCAGCAGCGGCAGTTCCACCAGCAGCGCACCCACGCGCCCCAGCGCCGGGGCCAGGAACAGCTCCCGCACCGGGCCGAGCACGAAGCCCAGGCCGAAGGCCAGCAGCACATAGAGCAGGGCGGCGCGAAGTTCGCGACTCATCCCCGCACGGCTCCGCCATCACTCATCGCACCCGCAACTCCACTCCCGCGCTGCTGCCCTGGGCGTCCAGCACGGTGATCCGGTAGAAGCCTGGCCCTGGCGGCACCCAGCCCACCTCCCGCCGCGCGCGGTCCAGCGCCAGCGGCGCGCCATCCACCAGGAAGGTCAGCGGGCGCTGACCGCCGGCGGCGCGCAGCACCACGCGCCCGGCCTCGGGCAGGGTGGCGCCGGGTGGTGGGAACAACAGCCGCACCGGGTCGGTGCGCGGCGCGGCGGCGGCCACCACCGGGCCGGGGCGCAGCGGCCAGGGCTCCAGCGGCGCCGGGGGCAGCCGGGCGAAGGCCTGCGCCAGCAGCGGCAGCGCCAGCCGCGCGCCCGTGGCCCCCGGCATGGGCGTGCCATCGGGCCGCCCCACCCAGACGCCGACCACATGCCGCCCGTCCAGGCCCATCGCCCAGGCGTCACGCCCGCCCCAGCTCGTGCCCGTCTTCCAGGCGATGCCGGGGGGGCCGCCGCCGGGCAGGGGCTGCACCAGCAGCCGCGCGGCCATGCGCGCCGCCCGCGCCTCGATGGCGCCACCGCCCTCGCGGCCCAGCAGGGTGTAGAGCCCCACCATCTCGCGCAGCGTCACCCCCACCCCGCCCAGCGCCAGCGGCAGCGCCGGTTCCGCGCCCGGCGGCAGGCGCGGCAGGGCCCCGCCCGCCTTCATGGCGGTGACGAGGCGCATGGGCCCCACCTCCTGCAACAGGGCCACGGCGGGCTGGTTCAGGCTTTGCCGCAGCGCATCGGCCACGCGCAGCCGTCCCTGGAATTCGCGGTCGAAGTTCTCGGGGGCGTAGGTGCCGAAGCGGCGGGGCAAATCCTCCAGCAGCGTGTCGGGGCGCACCACGCCGGCCTCGAAGGCCAGCGCATAGACGAGCGGCTTCAGCGCGGAGCCCGGGGACCGCACGGCGCGCGTCAGGTCCAGCGCGCCCGCCCTTCCCTCCGCCATCCAGTCGCCACCGAAGGCGGCGCGGGTTTCGCCGCTGGTGATGTCCGTCACCATGATGGCCAGCGAGACCCGCGGCGGCAGCCCGTGCAGCGCGCGCGCGGCCAGCGCCTCGATGGAGCGCTGCAAGTCGAGGTCCAGCGTCGGGGACGCCGCCGCGTCACGGGTGAAGTGCGGCGCGTGGCGCGGCAGGGCGTGGCGTTGGGTGGGCACCGCGCCCGCCAGCGCGATCTCGGCCTCGCTCGCCACGCCGCGCGCGCGGGCCAGCAGCACGGCGTCGCGCGCCGCGCGGGCGGCGTCCGGGAAACGGTCGGGGCGGGTGGCTTCCGGGCGGCGGGCCAGCGCCACCAGCAGGGCGGATTCCGCGGGGTCCAGCGCGGACAGCGGCCGGCCGAACCAGGCCAGCGCGCCCGCGCGCAGCCCCTCGATATTGCCGCCCTGCGGCGCCAGGGTCAGCCAGATGTCCAGCACGCCCGCGCGGCCATACCGCCATTGCAGTTGCAGCGCGCGCGCCGCTTCGATCGCCTTGCTGCGGAGGGTGCGCGGCCGCGGCTCCAGCAGCCGCGCCGCCTGCATGGCGAGCGTGGAGCCGCCCGAGACCACCCGGCCCGCCCGCGCCCATTGCGCCGCCGCGCGCCCGATGGCCAGAGGGTCCACGCCCGGATGGTGGTGGAAGCGGCCGTCCTCGGCCGCGATGAGCATCTCGAGCAGATGCGGCGGTGCGTCGGCCGCGCGCGTGTGCATGCGCCACACGCCCCCCGGCGCGGGCCAGACCGCCAGCAGGCGGCCATCGCGCGCCGGCACCTCGCGCGCGCGCAACTCGTAGCGCAGCAGGTCGGGCGGGAAGGCGCGGTCCAGCGCCCAGGCGCCGCCCGCCAGCAGGGCCAGGACGGCCAGCAGGCGGGCGGCGGCCCTCATCGCATCACGCGGGCTCGGCGTTGCGGCCCGCCACCATCTTCTGGAAGGCGGGGCGCGCCTGGCAGGCGGCGAGCCAGGCCTTCACGCGCGGCGCGGCCTCGAACAGCTCGGGCACCGGCTGCGCGTAGCGGACGACTTCCGCCATGTTCAGGTCGGCCACGGTGAAGCGGCCACCCACGAGGTAGCCGGTGGCGGCCAGGGCCTCGTCCAGCACGCGGAAGGGGCGGGCCAGCGCGGCCACGGCCTCGGCCAGCCGCGCGGGGTCGCGCTGGGCCTCGGGGAACATCACCTTGTGGTAGAGGATCTGGATCGTGTGGATCTCGGCCTCGGTCATGGCCCAGATGGCCCATTGGGTCATCAGCGCGTCCTCGTTCAGGTCGCGCGGGGCCAGGTCGCCGCCGAACTTCTTCGCCATGAACAGGTTGATGGCGAGGGATTCGGCCAGCACCAGCCCGTCCATCTCCATGGCGGGGATGAGGCCGTTCGGGTTCACCTTCAGGAATTCCGGCGACTTGGTGTTGATCGGCGCGTCCGCCGCCAGCGGGTCGGGCAGGCGCCCGGCCTGGATCACGGGGATATGCTTGAAATCCACCCCCAGCTCATAGGCCAGCCAGATGTTGCGCGAGGCGCGGGAGCGGAAGCAGCCATAGATGGTCAGCATGAAACGGTGTTCTCCTGGACCCGCGAATGCTCCGCACGGCCGGGCCGCGGCGTCAACGGGTCAGCGGAATTCCTCATCGGGCAGCACGCCGAAGATCTCGGCGCGGCGGACATAGCCGCGGCGGTTCTGCACCTGCACCTCGCACCATTCGCTGCCGGCCTCGCAGCTTCGCAGCCGGCCGATGACGCCGGGCTGCAGCCGCGCCACGGCGGCCCCGCCATCTTCCGGGCGGCGACGCAGCAGCACCTCGCCGGTGGTGGGCGAGGCGGTGGCGGCTGTCACGCCAGGTTGCGGCTGCCGCACGATGAAGGTGCGGCGCCCGGGCCGCAGGGTGGAGGCGGCGAGCCAGCCCTCGGTGCCGTCCGGGTCGCGGACCCGGCGCCACTCCTCATGCTCGCGGATGATCATCACCGGCAGGTCGGCGCGCTGGTAGCGCCACTCCACCGGGAAGCGCAGCCCGGGCCCCACCCGCAAATTCACCTGGTTGGAGGCGAGCGCGGTAAAGCGCGGCAGGGGCAGGCCCGTGCTGGTGCCGGTGCCGGGGGCGGGCCATTCCGGCGGCGGCGGGGTGGGGGGCGCGGCATTCGCTGCGGCTGCTGCTGCCGCAGCGGCTGCGGCGGCAGCAGCAGCGGCGGCGGCGGCCGGTGCCGCCGTGGCAGGGCGCTGCGGCGGGCGCACGGCGTTGGGCCGGTTGGCATCTGGGCGCTGCACGGCGGGGGGCTGGCGTTGCGCCGGCGGGCGCGGAGTGGGTGGCCGCTGGGCCTGGCCGGACGGCCGTTGCGCCTGCGGGCGCTGGTCTTGGGGCGCGGCGGGCCGCTGTGGGGGAGCGGGGCGCGCCTGTCCTTGGGCGGGCGGGCGCTGGGCCGGTGTCGCGGCGCGCGGCGGTGTGGGGGGCGGCAGTGACCCCGCACCCCCCAGCGAGGATTGCGCGACCACGAAACTCCGTCCCGCATCCGCGGCGGTTTCGGCGTGCCCCTCGGCCGCCCCGGTGACGAGGGCGGCCAGGGCAACAAGGCGGAGGGCAACGCGCATGCCCTTCGATGCCAAGCCCGGGGGGGCCGGGTCAAGCCTCCCGCAGCGCGGCATCGTGCAGGGCGAGGCCCAGCGCGCGCAGCCGCGCGCCGTCATGCAGGATGTCGCGCCAGCGCGGCGGAATCCCGGATTCCCCATGCATGGCGCCCGCGATCTGCCCCGTGACCGCCGCCACCGTGTCCGCGTCGTCGCCCAGGTTGGCGGCCATCAGCACCGCCTCCTCGAAATTCCGCGCATGGGTGGCGCACCACAGCGCCGCCGTCAGGGTGTGGACCACATAGCCGCTGGACCGCAATTCCTCCGCCCGCAGCCCGCGCCAGCTTCCCTGCGCGATGGCCTGGATACGCGGCGGCCAGAGGCGCACCGCACGCCCTCCCTCCGGGAAGGCGGCGGCTGGCCCATGGGTGATGGCCGCGCACAGGATGTCCGAGAGCAGGGCGCAGGCTGCCACCGCCTCGGCCGCGCCATGGGTGGTGCGGCTTTGACGCTCCGCCAGTTCGCGCGCCTGATCGGGGTGGCGCCAATGCCGCAGCGCCAGGGGCGCGAGCCGCATGATGGAGCCATTGCCGGCGGAACCCGGCGCCGTCTCGCCCGCGATGGGGTTGCCCGTGCGGATGAAGCGCTCGATGGCGGCGCGGGTGGTGCTGCCGATGTCGAAGCAATGCCCGGTGGCGCTGTTCTCCCCCTCCTCCATCCAGCGGCGGAAGCGGCGCATCAGGTCCAGCTCGTCCAGGCAGGGTTCGGCCAGAAGGCTTTCGGCGAGGCAGAGTGCCATGGAGGTGTCATCCGTCCATTGGCCGGCGCGCAGGCCGAAGGGCCCGCCGCCCACCATGTCCGTCAGCGCCGGGAAGCTGCCGCGTGGCCGGAACTCGACGGTGGTGCCCACCGCATCTCCCACCGCGAGGCCCAGGAAGCAGCCCAGCGCGCGGTCTTCCCGCGCGGCGGCCTGGGCGGCTTCCGCCGTGGTCATGGCGCGCCGTGGCGCCTGACCAGGGCCGCGCCCAGCGCCGCCAGGCGTTCGCGCAGGGCGGGGGGTTCCAGCACCTCCACCGCCTCGCCCCAGGTGGCGAAGTGATAGGCCATCTCGTCCAGCCCGCCCGCCTCGAAGCGCAGCACCAGCGTGCCGTCGGGCTGGGCCTCGAAACGCTGGGTGGGGTGAAAGGCCCAGTGGCGGGCTTCCACGGCGGCACTTCCGGTGAAGCGCAGCACGACCTGGTGTGGCGCCTCGCGCCACACGCCGAAGCTCTGCGCGGCCAGCGCGGGGAGGGTGAAGCCGGGGCGCGGCGTGAAGGCCTCGTTCATCGGCTCTGCCGAGAGCACGCGGTCCAGCCGCCACACCGCCGCATCGGGCTTGTCCACCCGCGCGGCCAGCAAATAGGGCCGTGTGCCGTAGAGCAGCCCATAGGGCTCCACCACATGTTCGCGCAGCGCGCCCCGGCTGGGCCGGTAGGCCAGGCGGATGCGGCGGTTGGCCAGGATGGCCTCCCGCAGCGTCGCGATCAGCCGTTCGGGCACATGCACGCGGGGGCCGGGGCGCATGGCCAGGCCCTCGGCGGCCAGCAGGGCCTCCACATCGGGCTCGGCGCGTTGCAGGGCGCGGGCATCCATGGCGGCGCGCAGCTTCTCGGCCGCGCCGCGCAGCAGGGCGGCGCGTTCCTCCAGCCCCTCGGCGGCCAGGCGGCGGGCGGCGAGGTCCATCTCCGCCGCCTCGGCCGCCGTCAGCGGCTTCACGCGCGAGAGGGTGGAAGCCGGCAGGCGCCAGCGCTTCTGTGCCTCATCCGTCGGCACCTGTTCCAGGCCGCCGCAGACCTCCTTGATCGCGGCGAGCATGCGCTCGACCGTACGCCGGCCGACGCCCATTTCCTCGGCCAGCTCATTCAGCGTGCGGCCGGTGCGGGTGCCGGTCAGCAGCAGAATGAGGCGCAGGCCGTCCGCAAGCTTCGCATGCCGTTCCGCCATGGGATGCATGATAGTGCAATAGTTATAAGGGGCAAGCCCGACTCAACCAGGAGTGCCGGTGGCCAGGCGGGCCGCCGCCGCCTCCACCGCCGCCTCACGGATGGGGCGCCGTGCCTCGCCGGCCGCACGCGCGCGGGCGAGGATGTGCGCGGGTGCAGTGAAGGGCGTGCCGCTGCGGAAGGGGGGCTCGGGGTCGTATTCGATTTGCAGCTGGATCTGCTGCGCCGCATCCTCGCCCGCGATGTCGGCCACCACGCGCAACGCCATGTCAATGCCGGAGGTGACGCCGCCGGCGGTGTAGAACTTGCCGTCCTTCGTCATGCGCTCATCCCGCACCTCGGCGCCGAAGCGGGCCAGCAGGTGCCGCGCCGCCCAATGCGAGCCGGCGCGGCGGCCGCGCAGCAGCCCGGTGGCGCCGATGAGCAAGGAGCCGGTGCAGATGCCAAACACGTTCTCGGCGCCCTCGCATTGGCGGCGGACGAACTCCACCGTTTCCGCATCGGTCAGCGCGTCATCGGTGCCGGGGCCGCCGGGGATGGCAAACAGGTCGTATTGCGGGGCGGTGTCGAAGCCCTGCTCGGCATGGATGACCATGCCCTTGGCGGTGCGGACGGGGCCGGCCTGCTTCGCCACGATCTCGACCTTCCAGCCGGGGAGGTTCGCCAGCACCTCATAGGGCCCGGTGAGGTCGAGCTGGGTGAGGCCGGGGAAGAGCAACAGGCCGGCGGTCTTGGTGGCTTGGGACATGGCGGGCGTTTCCTTGGGCGATGCTTGCGGCCATGTTCGCCGATGGGGGGCGGCGCGCAAGCCGGGCTTGCGTGCCGGCGCCTGCTTTACGGGCCGGGTTGCCGCCGCGTAATCTGCGGTTCGGCGCTGCGCGGGCGTGCCGGAATGGTAGACGGAAGGGCCTTAAAAGCCCTCGGCCCCTGGGGCCGTGCGGGTTCGAGCCCCGCCGCCCGTATGCCGCTTAGCTGCTGGTATCCGGCGGCGGCTTGATTTTCCGCGACTTTGCAATGAAATCATCAAACCAACCAGAAATTCTCAAAAGGGCCATTGCAATGGCCAATATCCCGGAGACAGCGTAAGTAAAAATCAAAAAGCAAAAAAAATACGCTAAATACTTGATAATTCGCAAGAAAAAATCAATCGAACTAGGGAGCGCTTCAATTGAAAAAATGTAAATCAAAAGAGACACAGGGCGCGATGCAATTATCAACAATAAACAAAGAGATAGTGTTTGGATCACTAAATAATGCGTAAACAATGTACTTACCATCAAATACGGGCTTGCTTTTTTTCTGCCGCCAGCCATCAATTCTTGAAATTTGGCGTTTCCGAAAGCAACAAAAAGAGCATACCCACCAAGCGTAAAAGCGATTAGATTTGGTAGAATTGATAGCGGCAGATTCCACCAAGTTGATTGAATTAAGAAGCCGGCGCAAGCAACAGAAATGAGGAGCGAACCTAGAAAGTAAGGAGATATAAATACCGCTCGAATCCCGCCATACAGGGTCCAGTATCGTCGAAAGATGTCCCTTGTATGTCTCCGAGCCTTTCGCGCATCGATCCGCAGTAAGGTGAGCTTGGATGGCTTCATCGTCTTCTGACAGCCCGAAAGAAGGCTTGCGACTCAGTCGTCAGATCAGGGTCGTATCGCTCCAAAATCAAATCAGGTTTTTCCTGTGATGATAACGCGACAGGCGCCCCGGCAGCATTTTTGCCTTCAACAACTACTTTACCATTACTAAGACTTAGCTGTGCGAGACTGCGTGACTGAGGATTTAAGACAATACTCTTTCCAGGCTGCGCAAAAGACTCTCGAACCTCACGTAGAATGTTTTCCTCATTTAGCCTTTCTTCCATTTCTTTTTCTAGGGAGCCAAGGTCGTCAGGATTGGGCCGCACATATTCGATGGTAACTTTTCGAATGAGTGGTATTTTTAGCATTAAGTCAAGTTGAGCTTCCGACTGTACGATGGTGGTAGTCACAGCTCCAAACTTTGATACAACGTGTTCCAGCCTAAAAAGCCCATCTAGGAGCCGTTTCACTTGTTGCGGTGAGACAGATAGATAGTAACCCTTTTGCTCGAAGAACAACTTGTGCCCTTTTGCAAAGAAAATGAAACTCAATGATTTGAAATTTGGTCTAAGTGACTCGGGGATACGAATTTGATTTACTTTTTCATCTTCCGCCTCGGAGAAATTTTCAAGATCAAACCAGGGACTAGATGTATCAATTCGCGTAAATTTTCCAATGCTGCCAGATATCTCGCCCTCTTCGCTATTTACTTCGATCCGCTCTAGAACAAGAAAAGTCTCTCCATAGGTACGAATCGGCTGCTTTACTGCAAACACTTCGCGAATCAAATCCATGTACCTTTGAGGTGAATGAGGGCGTGGCATTTGAATATTAATAGATGCGATCGCTAGCGTTCGAAGCTTGGCCATGCCTAACCCTTTCAACCTGATTTGATCAACGAAATTACAACCCTTGGTAACGAGTAAGTCAATCATGATGCCGGATCAACAAATGCCCACCATCCTTGAACCCGAATCCCTCTACCCCGACACCGCCCTCGAACGCCGCATCTGCGGCGACGGCGTCCGGCTCTTGCAAGGCAACGCAAAAAAATCGCTGCTGGAACTCCCCGACGACCTCTGCGCCGAGGTCGACGGCCTCATGACCCTCCGCCTGGCCGTCCCCGCCGAGGCATTGAAAAAGTTCCCGAAGCTCAAGGTCGTGGTCCGCATGGGCGTGGGCTATGACCGCGTGGACCGCGCCGAATGCGCGCGCCGCGGCATCAAGGTCTGCAACGTGCCCGACTACGGCACGGCCGAGGTCGCGGACACCGCCATCACCATGGCGCTGGCACTCCGGCGCGGCATGGTGCTCTACCACGACGCCATGCGCGACAGCCCGCCCTGCCCCTGGGGCGTGCTGCCGAACAGGATCGTGCGCCGCTTCGACGTGCAGGGCTTCGGCGTGCTGGGGCTGGGGCGCATCGGCACCGCGGCCGCGCTGCGCGCCAAGGCGCTGGGCTTCCGCGTGACGTTCTATGACCCGCATCTGCCCAACGGCGCCGACCGCGCGCTGGGCATCGCGCGCGCCGACAGCCTGCACGCGCTGATGGCGCAATCCGACGTACTCTCCATCCATTGCCCGCTGACGCGCCACACGCGCGGCCTGGTGGATGCGGCGGCACTGGCGGCCCTGCCCGAGAACGCCGTCGTCATCAACACCGCGCGCGGCCCCATCCTGGACCTGGACGCGCTGGAGGCCGGGCTGCGCTCGGGCCGCATCGCGGGCGCGGGGCTGGACGTGCTGCCGGTGGAACCGCCCGTGCCGGAACCCGCGCTGCTCGCCGCCTATCGCGCGCGCGAGGAATGGCTGCGCGGCCGCCTGGTCATCATGCCGCACGCCGCCTTCCACAGCCCCGAGGCCTGGGATGACATCCGCCTCAAGGGCATCGAGACCATGCGCGACGTGCTGTTGCGCGGCCTCGATACCAACGTCATCCCGCCAGACAGCGACTGAGGGCGGGCGAGAGGCCGACACTCGGCGCCACGCCTCCGCGCGGGGCGCGGCTGCCGGGCAGGGCGTCGAGCGTGGCGCGCAGCCCGCACAGCACCGGCACGGGCAGCAGCGGTTGCAGAAGCGCGTCCAGCCCCACCAGCCCCGCGCCGCCCAGTAGCACCACGCCCGCGCCCTGCGCGATCTCGGCGCGCGCCGTCTCGGCCAGCAGCAGGGCGGCGGCGTCCGGGTCGCGCGCGATGGCATCGCCTGTGGGCGTGATGGCGGCGACGCGCACCTGTTCGCGCGTCAGGCCGCGCACCAGGAAGAACTCCTCCAGCATCGGCACCCAGGCCGCGCCGCCGGTCAGCACCGCCACGCGCGGCGCCATTCGCAGGGCGGCGCGTATGGAGGCATCGGCCATGCCCAGCACGGGCAGCGGGAAGGTCTCGCGCGCCGCGTCCAGCCCGGGTTCGCCGAAGCAGCCTATCATGGCGGCGTCGTAGCCCGCGGCATTGTCGGGGCCGATGTGCTGTGCCAGCGCCTCCAGCACCGCATGGCCCGCCACCGCCACGGCGGCGCGGCTGGCGATGTAGCGCGCGCCGAAGGGCGCGGTGACGGGCGTGATCTCATGTGCGCACATGGCGCGCGCGGCGGTGGCGAGGCGCTGGGTGATGGCCTCGTCCGTGTTGCCGTTCAGCAGCAGCAGTTTCAACGCGGGGCGTCCTTGCGGTCGAAGCGCCAGGGGGATGCGCTGTCCTCGTTCGCATCCAGGCGCAGGCGATGCTCCAATGGCGGAAAGGCGCGGCTGCGGCAATCCGCTCGGTCGCAGAGCCGGCAGGAAAGGCCGATGCCCACGCGCGCCGCCACCAGGTCCAGCCCGTCCGCATAGACCACCTCCTCCGCCCGCGCGATGTCGCAGCCGATGGCCACCACATGGGTGGGCGGCGGCTCGCCCCATTTCGGGGTGGTGCCGTGCATGGCGCGCGCGATGCACAGGAAGGCCGCGCCATCCGGCAGTTCGGCCGCCTGCACGCGCGTGACGCCCGGCGTGGCGAAGGCATGGTGGACGATCCATTTCGGACAGCTTCCGCCGAAGCGCGCGAACGGAAAACCCGCCGCGGAAAAGCGCTTCGTCACGTTGCCCGCCGTGTCGGCGCGCAGGAAGAAGAAGGGCAGGCCGCGTGCGCCCTCGCGGTGCAGGGTGGAGAGGCGCTGCGCCACCTGCTCGTAGCTCGTGCCGAAGCGCGCGGCCAGGCGTTCCACATCATGCCGCAATTCGCGCGCGGCGCGCAGGAAGGGCGCGTAGGGCATGAGCAAAGCGGCGGCGGCGTAGTTCAGCAACCCGATGCGGATGAGCTGTTCCGCCTCGCTGGTGCTGGGCTTCGTATCGGCCAGCGTGGCGTCCACCGCGTCGCGTGCCTCCAGCAGCATCAGCTGGAAGGCCATGCGGAAGCCGCGCGATTCACGGGGCAGGGATTCCGCCAGCCAGAGCTCGCGCGTGCGCGGGTCATAGCGGCGGTCGGCCTCGGTCATCGCGGTGACGGTGACGGTGACGTTGTGCTTCTGCCGCAGGCGCTGCGCGATGGCGTGGTTCATCTCGGCCGGCGCGGCCTGCAACTCGGTGCCGAGGGCTTCCGTGAAGGTCTCGATGCGGGAAAAGTGGTTGCCGCGTTCATGGAAGAAGTCGCGGACCTCCTCATTGGGCAGCAGCAGGCGGCGACCAGAGGGCAAAGCGATGCCCGAAGCATCCTCGCGCGCCACGCGCCAGGCGCGATAGAGCGCCAGCACGCCGCGCGCGGCATTGGGCGCGCTGGCCGCGATGGCCTGGACCTCGTTCTCGGGCATGGCGTCGAGGCCGAGCAGCGGGTCCGACAGCACCTCGCGCAGCCCAGCCTCCAATTGCCGTTCGGCGTGGCCCGACAGCGCGGCCAGGTCCACGCCCAAGGCCTCGGTCAGCTTGATGAGGACGGTGGCGGTGACGGCGCGCTGGTCGTGCTCGATCAGGTTCAGGTAGCTGGCCGAAATGCCCAGCCGCGCCGCCAGCGCCTGTTGGGTCAGGCCCTGTTCCATGCGGAGGCGGCGGGCCGTGCGGCCGATCAGCGGGCGGGACATGGGCGGTCGTCCTTCACAGGCTTCACTGATTTGCGGCTGTGGCGGTCGTGCGGTTCACAGGCTTGCCGCTTGAGGCGCCATTTTGCCCGTGATTTCGGCGGGCGCAATGTCAATTATTCACACAGCGAACGCCACACACGGAGAGACATGATGCGTCCCATTCCGACCCCGACCTTCTCCCCCGACGGCGGCGGCGGCCGTGACCCCGGTCGGTTCGAGGGCGTGCGCCGCGACTATACGCCTGCCGATGTGGTGCGCCTCTCGGGCAGCTTCCGCACGCAGCACACGCTCGCCGAGATGGGGGCGCGGCGGCTGTGGCACCTGCTCCGCACCGAGCCCTATGTGAACACGCTGGGCGCGCTGACGGGCATGCAGGCCTTGCAGCAGGTGAAGGCGGGGCTGAAGGCCATCTACCTCTCGGGCTGGCAGGTGGCGGCGGATGCGAACAGCGCGGGGCAGATGTATCCCGACCAGTCGCTCTATCCGGTGGACAGCGTGCCGGGCGTCGTGCGCCGCATCAACAACGCACTGCGCCGCGCCGACCAGATCGCGACGATGGAGCGCCTCGACGGAAAGGGTGATGACGGCACGCACTACATGGCCCCCATCATCGCCGATGCGGAAGCGGGCTTCGGCGGCGCGCTGAACGCCTATGAGCTGATGCGGGCCATGATCGAGGCGGGTGCCGCCGGCGTGCATTTCGAGGACCAGCTGGCCAGCGAGAAGAAGTGCGGGCATCTCGGCGGCAAGGTGCTGGTGCCGATTTCCCAGCACATCCGCACGCTGAACGCGGCCAGGCTGGCGGCGGATGTGGAGGGTGTCAGCACCGTGCTGCTCTGCCGCACCGATGCCGAGAGCGCGCAGTTGCTCACCTCCGACGTGGATGAGCGCGACCGCCCCTTCATCAGCGGCGAGCGCACGCCCGAGGGCTTCCATCGCATCACCCCCGGCATGGGCAAGGCCTACGCCATCGCGCGCAGCCTGGCCTACGCGCCCTATGCCGACCTGCTGTGGTGGGAGACGAGTGACCCCGACCTGCAGGATGCGCGCGACTTCGCCGAGGCCATCCACAAGCACTTCCCCGGCAAGATGCTCGCCTACAACTGCTCACCCAGCTTCAACTGGCAGCGGAAGATGGGCGTGGAGGCGGCGGCGAAGTTCCAGCGCGAGATCGGTGCCATGGGCTACAAGTTCCAGTTCGTGACACTGGCCGGTTTCCACAGCCTGAACCTGTCCATGTTCAAGCTGGCCCGCGGCTATGCCGAGCGCGGCATGGGCGCCTACAGCGAATTGCAACAGGCCGAATTCGCGGCCGAGGCGGAAGGCTTCACCGCCGTGCGCCACCAGCGCGAGGTCGGCGTGTCCTACTTCGACGCCGTCGCCCAGGCCGCCAGCGGCGGCACTGCCAGCACCACCGCCATGAAGGACAGCACCGAGGCGGCCCAGTTTCACCACGCCTGACACAGGAGGAAAGACCGATGAACCCCGACACCCGCAACGACACCCCGCAAGGCCAGGAAGCGCAGTGCGAGGCCGAGCGCCCGATGGTCCATCACCCCGACGATTTCGACGACGGGCTGGTCCACGCGCACAACTACGCCTGCGGCGAGCGCGGGCGGCCCGCGCACTGAGCGTCTGATCGCCGCAGGCGTGAATCAGCCGCTCGGCAAAGGCGTCTGATCGCCGCAGGCGTGAATCAGCCGCCCAAAGCGGCCGGCAACGGGTCCAGGAAAATGCCGGGGGCGGGTGTGGAGGACATCCGCGCCACCGGCCCGGACCCGCTCACCCCAGCCGGGGGTCGAGCCAGGGCACGCGCTGCGTCACCCAGGGCGTGGCGCGTGCCCCTTCCTCGTCCAGCGCCACGCCGAGGCCGGGCGCTTGCGGCACCGCCGCCGCGCCGCTGTCGAAGCGGAGCGAGGCGCCTTCGCAGAGGGTGAAGAAGCGTTCCGTCTCACCGAACTGCACTTCCAGCGGCAGCAGGTTCGGGATGGTCGCGCAGGCGTGCAGGGAATGCGCGTGGCACACCGGCCCGGTCGGGTTGTGCGGCGCGATCTCGATGCCGGCGGTCAGCGCGAGTGCGGCGATGCGCCGCATCTCCTCATGCCCGCCGCAATGCTTCATGTCGGGCATCAGCACGTCGTAGAGGCCGCCTTCCACCAACGGGCGATAGGCCGCCAGGCCCGACAGCGTCTCGGCGCCGGCCAGCCGCATGCCGCGGTCATTGGCCATGGAGCGCAGGCGGCGGATTTCCGCGTGGTTGGCCTCGGCCACGGGGCATTCCACCCAGAAAAGGTCGAGCGTTGCCACGTCGCGAATGAGCGCGGCGGCCCCGCCCGGCGAGAAGCGCCAATGCGCATCCACCATCAGCGCGACATCACGGCCGATGGCCTCGCGCACGGCGGCGATGCGCGCCAGCCCTTCCGCGTAGCCCGCGCGCCAGCCCTCCGCGTCTTCCCAGATGATCGGGTCGAAGGGCGCCAGCTTCACGGCGCCGAAGCCCGCTTCCACGGCGCGGCGCGCGGCGGCGGCGAAGCCCTCCGGCGTACGGGGTGCGACACCCCGGTTGATGTTGGCATAAAGCGGCACGCGGTCGCGCAGCGCCCCACCCAGCAGCACACGGACCGGCGCGCCCGCCGCCTGCGCCGCGACATCCCACAAGGCCTGCTCGAACGCCGAAAGCACGGTGTGCGCCACAAGCCCACCCGGCGCGTGCGGCAGCAGCCGCGCCAGGCGGTTGCGTGCCAGTGCGTCCTGGCCCGTGACCTCGGTGGCGAGGCGCGCGGCCTCCGCCGCCAGCAGAGCCTCCTGCCCGGACAGCGTGCATTCGCCAAGGCCCGTCAGGCCCCCCTCCGTGCGCAACAGGAGAAAGCACCAGTTGGTCTTGGGCGTCACCGCCACGCCCAGGAAGTCCAGCGCGGCGATGCGCGTGCTCATGCCGCGAGTGCTTCCGTGAACACGCCCGGATCCACATTGCCGCCGCTGAGGATGATGGCCGTGGTGGCACCTTGCGTCGCCAGTTTCCCGGCCAGCAGCGCCGCCAGCGCCACCGCCCCGCCAGGCTCCACCACCAGCTTCAGGTGCGTGAAGGCGAAACGCATGGCGGCGCGCACCTCGGCCTCGCTCACCACCAGGCCGCCGGTGACGAGGCGCTGGTTGATGGCGAAGGTGAGCACCCCCGGCTCCTTTGCCAGCAGCGCGTCGCAATAGTTCGTGCCGCGCAAATCATTGGGCAGGCGCTGGCCGGCGCGGAGCGAGCGCGTGGTGTCGTCCCACCCCTCGGGTTCCACCGCGAAGATGCGCGCCCCGGGGCGGAGCGCGGAGATGGAAAGCGCGCTGCCCGCCAGCAGTCCGCCGCCGCCCGTACAGATGGCGAATTGCGCGGGCATGAGGCCCGCCGCCCGCGCATCCTCGATCAGTTCCAGCATGGCCGTGCCCTGGCCGGCGATGACATGCGGGTGGTCATAGGGGGGGATGACGTGCAGGCCGTGGCGTTGGGCGAGTTCCTCCACCATCGCCTCGCGGTCCGTGCCGTGGCGGTCGAAGCGATGGATCTCGGCGCCCCAGGCGCGGGTCGCGTCCACCTTCACCTGCGCGGCGTCCTCGGGCATGGCGATCAGCGCGCGCAGGCCCAGCGCATGGGCCGCCGCCGCCGTCGCCTGGCCGTGATTGCCGGAGGAATGCGTCACCACGCCGCGCGCGCCCTCCGGCAATTGCAGCGCGGCATTGGTGGCGCCGCGCAGCTTGAAGCTGGCCGTGATCTGGAGCGGCTCGGGCTTCACCAGCACCACGCCGCCCGCCGCTTCGTCCAGCGCGCGATGGCGCAGCATGGGGGTGCGGCGGATGCGACCGGCCAGCCGCGTGGCAGCGGCCTGAACGTCAGCGAAATCGGTCATGCGAAGCGCCTCGGGTCGGTGGGGCGGATGGCGCCGCGGATGTCGGGCTCTGGCTCCGTGCCGCGCACCAGGTGGGCCAGCAGGCGGCCGGCGGCGGGCGCGGTCTGGATGCCATAGCCGCCCTGACCGCAGAGCCAGAAGAAGCCGGGCGCGGCGCCCTCTCCGATCGCCAGCCCACGGTCCGGCGTGAAGGTGCGAAGCCCTGCCCACCGGTGCTCCACCCGATGCACGGGAATGTCCAGCGCCTGCTGCATCCGGTCCACGGCGATGGCGACATCGAGTTCGTCGGGCTGGGCGTCGCAGGGCTCGGTGTCGGTCTCGTCGGCGGGGCTGACCATCAGCTTGCGCCGTGCCTCGGGGCGCACATACCAGCTGTGGCCGACATCCCCCACCAGCGGCCAATGCGTGCTGTCGTATTCGCCCGGGTCCACGATGAGCGCGGTGCGGCGCTTGGGCTGCAGGCCGATGGGCGCGACCTCCGCGATCCGCGCCACCACATCGCCCCAGGCGCCGGCGGCGTTGACCAGAACGGGGGCGGCGTGGATTTCGCCCGTGGTGGCCTCGGCATGCCACAGCCCGTCCGCGCGCCAGATGCGCCCCGCGCGGTGGCGCAGGGCCAGCACGCCGCCCGCTGCCTTGATCTGTTTCAGGAAGCCCTGGTGCAGCGCGGCCACGTCAATGTCGAAGGCATCCCGCTCGATGGTCGCCGCCACGGCGTAGTCGGCGCGGATGGCGGGGACGAGGGCACGGGCCTGCTCCACGCTGAGGCGCTCCAGCCCCACGCCCTCGGCCAGCGTCTCCTCCAAGTGGGGAAGCTGTGCGGCATCGGCCAGGTTCAGGATGGCGCGGGTCGTGGCCAGGGGGGCGTCGCTGAAACCCTCCGGGGGGCTTTCGAAGAAGGCGCGCGACGCGCCGGTCAGGATGCGTGCATCGGCACTGCCATAGTTCAGGATCCAGATGGCGGCGGAGCGGCCGGTGGTGTGGTAGCCCGCGACCTCCTCGGCCTCCAGCAGGGCCACGCGGTGGGTGGCGACGAGATGCGCGCCGGCGGTCGCGCCGGCGATGCCCGCGCCGATGACCAGCGCGTCGGAAAACAGGGTGCTCATGGCCGCGCATCCTGGTCGCACCATGAAATTGCAGCAAGCCGTTGCAATGCGTGTCCGGGCGTGACTAGGCTTCGGTCCAGCGGCGAAGACCGCGACAAAAAATACCGGAGGAGAGTACAAGATGGCAGACAAGGATCTGTCGCGCCGTGCCCTGATGGGCACGGGCGCGGCCGTCATGGCTGCGGGCACCCTCTCTGCGCCCGCCGTCTTCGCCCAGCCTACCACCACCCTGCGCTGCGGCTTCTGGGACCACTGGGTTCCGGCCGGCAATGGCGCCATCCGCGAACTCTGCGCCGAGTGGGGCCAGCAGAACCGCGTGAACGTGCAGGTGGACTTCATCACCTCGGTCGGCAACCAGAACCTGCTGACCATCGCGGCCCAGGCGCAGAGCCGCTCGGGGCATGACCTGCTCTCCTTCCCCACCTGGGAGCCGGCCGCGAAGGCCGACCTGCTGGAGCCGGTGGACGATGTGATGGGCCGCCTCATCGCGAAGTACGGCCCGGTGAACGACGCGGCGGAATACCTGGGCAAGGTGCGCGGCACCTGGCGCGCGATCCCGGCCGTGTCGGGCACGCAGATGAAGCCTGCCTGTGTGCGCTTCGACCTGATGGAGCAGCATGCCGGCATTGACATCCGCGCCATGTGGCCGGCCGAAAACCGCCAGGGCCCAGGTGCCGACACATGGAACTGGGATACCTTCCTGACGGCGGCCGAGAAGTGCCACGCGGCGGGCGTGCCCTTCGGCATGCCCATGGGCAGCTTCACCGATGCGGTGGATGCGGTGGGCGCCATCTTCGCCTCCTTCGGGGCATCCATGATGGATGCGCAGGGACGCGTGACGGTGCGCGGCAATGCCAAGCTCAAGACGGCCGTCGAGTACATGGTGCGCCTGGCGCGCTTCCTGCCGAACGACGTCTGGGCCTGGGATGACGGGGCGAACAACCGCGCGCTGATCTCGGGCCGCTCGGCGCTGATCTTCAACCCGCCCTCGGCCTGGGCGGTGGCCAAGCGCGACGCGCCGCAGGTGGCCGAGAAGTGCTGGACCGTGCCGATGCCGGCCGGACCCGAGGGCCGCTTCGTGCCCTACCTGCCCTATTTCTGGGGAATCTGGTCCTTCAGCCGCAACAAGGGGCCGGCGAAGCAACTGCTGGAATTCCTGAGCGAACGGACCTCGGCCGAGCGGCAGACGAACACCTCGAACGGGTATGACATCCCGCCCTTCGCCAGCATGAGTGACTTCGCTGTGTGGTCCACCGAGGGGCCGCCCGTCGGCACCGTCTACAACTATCCGCTGCGCGCGCATCACAACGCGCGCACCAGCGTGGCACAGGCCCCGGCCCCCGCCGAATTCGCGGTGCAGGCCTACCAGCAGGCGCTGAACACCAAGGTCGTCGCCCGGGTGAACCAGGGCGGCGAGACGGTGGACCAGGCGCTGGCCTGGCTGGAGCGCGAGCTGAACACCATCCGCCGCGGCGGCTGAGTGCCCCATGGCGCGGGCGGGAAGGGCCCGCCCGCGCCTCCGCAGCAGCAAGGGGAATTGAGCATGGCAGCCGATGGCAGCCTGGCCGGCGCGGCCCTCCGCCGCGGCGCGCCCAACAGCCTGCAGCGCTTCGCGCGGCGGCGATCCTCGATCGCGGTGCTGATGACCACGCCGTTGCTGGTCATCATCATCGGGCTGGTCGCCTACCCGGCGGTCTATGCCATCTACCTCTCGATGCTGAACCGGCGGATGACGGAATTCGTCGGCACGCTGAACTACGAGATCCTGCTGGAAAGCGAGACCTTCTGGATGGTCGCGTTCCAGTCCTGCTTCTTCGCCATCACGGCGGTGCTGCTGAAGGCGATGATCGGCTTCTGGCTGGCGCACATGCTGCACGACATCCCGGACAAGGGTCAGCGCAAGTGGCGCGGCATGCTGCTGGTGCCCTGGGTGATCCCGCCCGCGCTGTCCACGCTGGGCTGGTGGTGGATGTTCGACCCCTCCTACTCCTCGATCAACTGGCTGCTGGCCGTGATCTCGGTGCCGGAGGTGCCGTGGCTCGGCCACCACTGGTGGGCGCGCATCGCCATCATCATGGTGAACGTCTGGATCGGCGCGCCCTTCTTCATGATCATGTACCTGGCCGCGCTGAAGTCGGTGCCGGAGCAGCTCTACGAAGCCGCGGCCATTGATGGCGCCACGGGCTTCCAGCGGCTGCGCTACGTCACGCTGCCGATGATGGCGAACATCATCTCCATCACGGTGCTGTTCAGCCTGATCGTGACCTTCGCGAACTACGACATCGTGCGCGTGCTGACCAATGGCGGGCCGCGGGATTTGACGCATGTCTTCGCGTCCTACGCCTTCCAGGTGGGCATCCTCTCGGGGAACATACCGCGCGGGGCGGCTGTGTCGCTGTTCATGTTCCCCGTGTTGGCGCTGTGTGCCTTCTTCGTGCTGCGCAGCGTGGTTCGCCGCAACAAGGAGCAGATGTGATGTCGGCGACCGCAGCAAACCGGGACGTGCCCGGCATCTATCACAAGGCGGGCAGCCTGCGCGCCGAGCGGCGCTGGGCGCTCTGGGTGGCCTATATCAGCCTGACGGTGGCGGCCATCATCTTCCTGGCGCCCCCCTTCTACATGCTGATCACGAGCCTGAAGGGCAGCGCCGAGATCGCGGGGATGACGGGCAGCCCCTGGCTGGTCCGCAGCCCCACGCTCGAGAACTATGTGAACATCGTCACCAGCCCGATGTTCCAGCGCTTCATGCTGAACAGCATCGTCATCACGGCCTGCGTGGTGGCGGTGACCATGGTGGTCTCGGTGCTGGCGGCCTTCGCGCTGGCGCGGATGCGCTTCTGGGGCAGCCAGATGCTGGCCACAGGCGTGTTCCTCACCTACCTGGTGCCGGACACGCTGCTGTTCATCCCGCTCTACCAGATCGTGGGCGGGTTGGGGCTGCTGAACTCCATCTGGGGTCTGGTGCTGGTCTATCCGACGCTGACCGTGCCCTTCTGCACCTGGATCATGATCGGGTACTTCGCCTCCATCCCGAAGGAGCTTGACGAGGCGGCGCTGATTGACGGCGCCACCTGGCCGCAGATGCTGTGGAAGATCTTCATTCCCGTGGCACTCCCCGGCATCATCGCGGCCACCATCTTCGCCTTCACCGTGTCCTGGGCGGCCTTCGTCTATCCCACCGCCTTCGTCACCACGCCGGACCAGATGCCGCTGACCATCGGCGTGGTGTCGCAGCTGGTGCGCGCGGACACCTTCGCCTGGGGGCAGATCATGGCGGGTGCCTTGATGGCGGCACTTCCGCCCGTCGTCATCTATGCGTTCCTGATGGACTACTACATCGCCGGCCTGACGGCTGGTGCCACGAAGGGCTAGCCGTCCGATCGCCGAAGCGCCGCGAGGCGCGGAGGCGTGAATCGGCCGGCGGAAAAAACAGGGATGGATCATGGCTGAGGTTTCGCTTCGCAAGATCGTCAAGGCCTATGAGGGCGACGTGCAGGCCGTGAAGGGCATTGACCTGGAGATCGCGGATCATGAGTTCTGCGTCCTCGTCGGCCCCTCCGGGTGCGGCAAGTCCACCACGCTGCGCATGATCGCGGGGCTGGAGGAGATCACCTCCGGCGAGATCGCGATCGGCGGCACGGTGGTGAACGACATCCCGCCGCGCGACCGCGACATCGCGATGGTGTTCCAGAACTACGCGCTCTATCCGCACATGTCGGTCTACGACAACATGGCCTTCGGCCTGCTGCTGCGGAAATTCCCCAAGGCCGAGATTGACCGCCGCGTGAAGGAAGCCGCACGCATCCTCGACATCACGGTGCTGCTGGACCGCAAGCCCAAGGCGCTGTCGGGCGGGCAGCGGCAGCGTGTCGCCATGGGCCGCGCCATCGTGCGCGACCCCAAGGTGTTCCTTTTCGACGAACCTCTGTCGAACCTCGACGCCAAGCTGCGCGTGCAGATGCGCACCGAGATCAAGAAGGTGCACCAGACGGTGAAGACCACCACCGTCTATGTCACGCATGACCAGGTGGAGGCCATGACGCTGGCCGACCGCGTGGTGGTGATGAACCACGGCATCATCGAGCAGGTGGGCCCCCCGCAGGAACTCTATCACCGCCCCGCCACGCGCTTCGTGGCGGGCTTCATCGGCAGCCCGGCGATGAACTTCATCCCCGCGCGGCTGGAGAATGGCGCGGCCGCGCTGAACCTCGTCCTCGCCGATGGCAGCACGCTGCCCGTCCCGGAGGACCGCACGGCGCGCTACAAGGCCCTTGCCGGCCGCGCCGTGCTGCTCGGCCTGCGCCCCGAGCACCTGACCGAGCCGCGCGAGGGCCGCGGCACCTATGCCGACCTGTCCATCCAGCCCGAGGTGATCGAGCCCATGGGCATGGAGACGCTGGTGCATTTCCACATGGGCGAGGCGCGGGACCTCTGCGCGCGCATTGACCCCACGCTCAGCGCCCACCCCAACACGCCCCTGCGCCTGACGGCCGACATGGCGCACATGCACCTGCTGGACCCCGAGAGCGGACGGGTGGTCTAGACCCGCGCAAGGCCTGGGCGCAGTCTCCGACTCAGGAGGAGAAACCCATGGCCGAGCCCGACTACATGTACATCCCGGTGGAGGAGCTGGAAGGCTTCGTCACGCGCATCTTCGCAGCATCCGGCTGCAGCGCCACCGAGGCGGCGCGCATCTCGAACCACCTGGTCGGCGCGAACCTCTCGGGTCACGACAGCCACGGCGTGGTGCGCGTGCCGCGCTACGTCGAGTGGCAGAAGGCGGGCCATGTGGTCGCGGGCCAGAAGGTCGAGGTGGTGACCGATGGCGGCGCCTTCGCCCTGCTGGACGGCAAGTTCGGCTTCGGCCAGACGGTGGCGCAGCAGGCGGCGGAATTCGGCATCGCCCGCGCCCTCGCCCAGGGCTGCTGCATCGTGGGGTTGCGCAACGCCGGCCATATCGGCCGCACCGGCGACTATGCCGAGATGGCGGCGGCGCAGGGCCTGATCTCGGTGCATTTCGTGAACGTGGCGGGCAGCGTGCTGGTGGCACCCTTCGGCGGCGCGGAACGGCGCTTCTCCACCGCGCCCTTCAGCGTGGGCGTCGCGCTGCCCTCCGGCCCTGTGATCCTGGATTTCGCGACCTCCTTCGTGGCCGAGGGCAAGGTGCTGGTGGCGAGCAACGGCGGCAAGGCGCTGCCCGAGAACGCGCTGGTGACGGCCGATGGGAAGATGTCCGGCGACCCTCACACGCTCTATGGCGACTACCCCGAGGTCGGTCCGCGCAACCCCTCGGGCGGCACCGGCGCCATCCGCGCCTTTGGCGACCACAAAGGTTCCGGCCTCGCCTTCATGTGCGAGTTGCTGGCGGGCGCGCTGACGGGCGGCGGCTGCTCGGGCCCCATCACGGAGCGCGGGCGCATCGCGAACGGGATGCTGTCCATCTACCTCTCGCCCAGCCATTTCGCCGATGAGGCGGCCTTCCACGAGGCCGCGCAGAACTACCTGGACTGGGTGAAGTCCTGCCGGCCCATTGACGCCGACGCCCCCGTGCTGGCGCCGGGCGAGCCGGAAAAGACCCGCCGCGCCGAACGCATGGTGAGCGGCGTGCCGCTGACGCGCGAGACCTGGCAGAGCATCCTGGACACGGCGGCGGGGCTGGGGATCAACGGTCCGTAGCAGGTTTGCTGCGCGGCCGATTCACGCCCTCGGCTGCGCCTCGGACGATCGGACGCGGGCTGCGCGGCCGATTCACGGCTTCGGCTGCGCCTCCGCCGATCGGACGCGGCCTGCGCGTCAGAACGACACGCAGGCCCCGCGCAGCACCGTCAGCACGGATTGCTGGCTGAAGCGGGCCTTCCAGGCATTTTCCACGGGCAGCAGCCGCGCCCGTGCGGCGGCCTGGTCGGTGCCGGGCAGCACCAGCACCAGCACCTTGCTGCGCTCCAGCAGGATGCGCCCCTCGGCGTTGCGCCATTGGCCCGCGCCGTCCAGCGCCGTCAGCCCGTCCGGGAAGGCGGGGGTGACGGTGTCGGCCAGGAAGGCGCGCCATTCCTCCTCCGTGATCTCAGCGCGATTGGGCGAGGTGCGGCCGAAATAGGCCTCCGCCACGGTCGCCTGTTGCAGGCCGGGCGGGCAGGCGGGGGCGGCGGGCGGCGTGGCGCAGGCGGCCAGCAGCAACAGCGGGATCAGGCAACGAAGCGGCGTCATGGCGGCAGCATAAAGCAACCGGACTTGCCCAGCCCACCATCCCGCGCTTTGGTGCGGGCACAAAAAATCACCAAGGGAGAAAACTTCATGCTGCTGCGCCGCGCGGCCCTCGCCTGTTCCCTCCTGCTCACGCCCTTCGTGGCGGCGGCGCAGGCATTTCCCGAACGCCCGGTCTCCCTGTCGGTGGGCTTCGCGCCGGGTGGCTCGACCGACATCGCCTCGCGCCTCATCGCGGACCGCGTGGCGGCAAACCTCGGCAACAATGCGCGCGTGCTGGTGGAGAACCGGCCGGGGGCTTCGGGCACCGTCGCCTCGGAATGGCTGCGCCGCCAGCCGGCCGATGGCCACAACCTCATGCTGATCGAGGTCTCCTCCCACGCCGTGGTGCCGGCGGCGCTGGAGGGCGGCACAAGCTACGATCCCATTCGCGACTTCACCCATCTGGGCATGGTGGGCACCGCGCCGATGATCCTGGTGGCGCATCCCGGCATTCCCGGCCGCACGGCGGAGGAGGTGATCGCGCACCTCCGCACCTCGCGGAACGAGGAAATCCCCTATGCAACCTCGGGCGTCGGCTCCATCCCGCATTTCGGCGTGGAGATGCTGGCGGCGCAGCTCGGCGCGCGCTTCCTGCACGTCTCCTACCGCAGCGGCGGGCTGATGCTGACGGCCATCCAGCAGGGGCAGGGGCAGTTCGGCATCGCGGTGCTGGCCTCGGCGGCGGCGCATGTGCGCGGCGGCATGGTGCGGGGCCTCGCCGTGACCAGCCGCGAGCGCTTTCCCGCGTTCCCCGACATTCCCACCCTGCACGAGGCCGCCATCCCCGGCTTCGAGATGACGACTTGGAACATGATCATCGGCCCGCCCAACATGCCGGCCGACCGCGTGGCGCAGATCAACCGCGCGCTGGTCGCCACCGTGGCGGAGCCTGACATCCAGGCGCGCCTCATCCAGGCCGGCGTGGCGCCCTGGACCGGCCCCAACACCCCCGAGGTCACGCGGGATTTCCTGCGCGCGGAGCTGGAGAAGTACCGCGCCGTGGTGGCCCAGACCGGCATCCGGCTGGAGCGTTGAACAGCGCCGCGTTCCGTCCTTAACTGGCCCGAACGCCGCACGCAGGAAGAAGCGCCCCCATGGACGGAAGCACCCCCTCGAAGCCCGCGCGCCCCACGGCCCGCGGGCGCCTGTTCTTCGCCAATCCCGGCCCGACCAACATCCCGGATTCCGTCCTGCTCGCCACCGCGCGGGCCAGCATGGACTTCAACGATCCGAACTTCCTGGCCGTCTATGACGCCTGCGTGGCGGGCGTGAAGAAGGTGCTCAAGACCGAGCAACACGTCTTCTTCTACACCGCTTCCGGCCATGGCGCCTGGGAGGCGTCGCTGGTCAACACCCTCTCCCCCGGCGACCTCGTGCTGATCCCGGAGACGGGCTACTTCTCCGACAGCTGGGCCAAGATGTGCGGCACGCTCGGCTTCGAGGTGCAGATGGTGGCGGCCGACTGGCGCCGCGGCTGCGACATCGCGGCCATCGAGGCGGCCCTCGCCGCTGACACGCAACACCGCATCAAGGCCGTCTGCGCCGTCCACAACGAGACGGCGGCCGGCACGCGCCTGCCCATCGAGCAGGTGCGCGCCGCCATGGACCGCGTGCAGCACCCCGCGCTGCTGATGGCGGACACCATCTCCTCGCTCGGTTCCTACGACTTCCGCATGGACGAATGGGGCGTGGATGTCTGCGTGGGCGGCAGCCAGAAGGGGTTGATGCTGCCCACGGGCTTCAGCTTCAACGGGGCGTCGGAGAAGGCGCTGGCCGCGCACCGCGCCAGCACCCATCCGCGCCACTATTTCGACTGGACCGAGATGCTCGGCCGCCGCCACAAGAGCTTTGTCGGCACCGTGCCCATCACGCTCTTCTACGGCCTGCAGGAATCGCTGCGCCTGATGCTGGAGGAGGAGGGGCTGGAGAACGTCTTCGCCCGCCACGCGCGCCTGGCCGCCGGTGTGCGCGCGGCGGTGCAGCACTGGTCCGGCAACAACGGCCCGCAGCTCTTCTGCCAGAACCCCGAGCGCTGGTCGGACAGCGTGACCGCCGTGCTGATGCCTGAGGGCCACAACGCGGATGAACTGCGGCGGGTGGCGCTGGAACGCTTCAACGTCTCGCTGGGCGGGGGGCTGGGCAAGCTCGGCGGCCGCGTCTTCCGCATTGGTCACCTGGGCGACCTGAACGAGCCCATGGTCATCGGCGCGCTGGGCGCGGTGGAGATGGCCATGGAGATCGCGGGCGTGCCGCACGCCAAGGGCGGCGTGCAGGCGGCGCTGGAGGCCTACGCGAAGCAGGGTTGAAGGGATATCGGCGACCGATTCACGTCCCGCTGCGCGGGACGATCGGGCGTTGTTTCCGCGACCGATTCACGCCGCGGCTGCGCCGCGACGATCGGGCGCTATCGCTCCCACACCACCCCGTGCCGGATCACGCGCGCGGGGCTTCCGGCCAGGACGCAGTCGGACTCGGTGAATTCGCCGGTCACCAGGGACCGGGCACCCACCACGCAGCCATCGGCCACCACCGCGCCCTTGCCGATGAAGGCGTCGCCCGCCACCCCGACGTGTCGCCCCAGCATCACCGGCGCCGGCGGGTTCAGCCGCTCGCCCGTCGCGCGGTCATGCAGCTTGTGCACGTCCGAGGAACGGATTTGGATGCCTTGCGCAAGCAAGGCATCCGCGCCGATCCGTACATCCGCGCCATGCGCCACGACGTGCACGCCCTTGGCGTCGCAGCGATCGCCGATCTCCACCGAAAGTCCGTCGCCATAGAGGGTGATGACGCCGCCCCAGGAAACGTCGCGCCCGATGGAAAGGTGGTTGCCATGCCCCACCACCAGCACCAGCAGGCCGCGGTTGCGGAAGCCCGGCCCCACCTCCACCAGGTTGTTCGTCGCGCCATGGTCGAAGAAGGTGGTGGCGCGCAGCGTGAGCGAACCCCGCACGCGGTTCCCGCGCAATGGCAGCCAGGCCGGGTGCCATGGCAGCCAGGCGCGCGAGACCAGGCGTGGAAGCGGGGCGCGCGGCTCCATGTTCAGCGCCGGAACACGAGTCCCCGGGCCCGCGCCGCGTTCACGGTCAGGCTGCGCCCATCCTCGGCCAGCACCGCATCCGCCCAGCCCTCGAACAGCACCGAGGGCATGTGCACACGCAGATGCCGCGGCGACAGCGCCGAAACACGCCATGGCCCGGCGTTGCGCAGCGGGCCATGGGCGTGCAGCGCCGCGCCCTCGATGCGCCAGCGCGCGCCGAGCTCCGCGCAATGCCAGTCTCCGTCCAGCGCGGGCAGGGGCACGGCTTCGGCGCGGCGGAAGCGCAGCACCTGCCCGGCATCCATCTCCACCTCCAGCACGCCGTCGCGCGGGGGAGCGGCGTGGAAGGGGAAGGCGCCGCGCCGGGCCATCAGGCGGCCATCCTCGCCCGGGATCAGGGTGAAGGGCACGCCGTGCATGCGTGCCAGCAGGTCGGCCTCGATGTCGAGCGACAAGCCCGCCTCCGCGCACAGCCAGGTCCCGGCAATGCCTTCGGCCGGCACATGGGGCGGCGGCGGGCGCAAGGCGGGGTCGCCCTGCAGCGCCGCGTCCAGCACCTGCAGCGCCATGTGGTGCGGGTCCAGCGCGCCGTTGTTCGTGATGACGAGGACGGTCAGCCGCCGCTCGGGCACGCGCAGGAAGGCGGTCTTGTAGCCGGGCCAGAGCCCGCCATGGCTGACGGTCATCAGCCCGCGCCAATTCTCCACCTCCAGCCCGCGGGCGTAGCGGTTCATGGCGCCATTGGCGAAGGGCGCCGTCTCCTCGATCATCCCTTCGAGCTCGGATTGCAGGGTGCCGAGCGAGAGGCAGCGTGCCCAGAGCGCCAGATCCTCCACGCCCGAGACGAGGCCCCCCTCGCCGCCCAGCGGGAAGCCGTGCGGCGCACGGCGCCAGCCGCCCGCGCCATCGGGCAGGTAGCCGGTGGCCAGCCCCGGCACGGGCACCGAGAGGTCCGGCGTGTGGCGGGTGCGTGTCATGCCCAGCGGGCCGAAGATGCGCCGCTCCAGGAAGGTCGCCAGCGATTGCCGGGCCACGCGCTCCACCACCTGGCCCAGCAGGCGGAAGCCCGTGTTGGAATAGAGGAAGCGGGTGCCGGGGGCGAAGTTCAGCCCTTCCTGACGGGCGATCAGCCCGTCCAGCTCCGCCTCGGTCACCGGCGTGGCGAGATCCGCACCCCCCAGCCGCGCCATTTCCAGCACGTCGCGCAGCCCGCCGCAATTCCGCATGGCCTGGTCGAGCGTCACGCCGCCAAGGGCCGCGGGCAGCCAGGGCAGGTGGGTGCCCAGGCCGTCGTCCAGCCGCAGCAGCCCGTCACGCGCCAGCATCAGGATGGCGGCGCAGGTGAACTGCTTGGAGACGGAGGCGATGCGGAAGGTGGTGGGCACGCCGATGGGCGCGTGCAGTTCCAGCGATGCCAGGCCCGCGGACCGCCGCAGCAGCAGCATGCCATCCCGCGCCACACCGACCGAGGCCCCGGGCGTCTCCGCCAGCGGCACAAGCATTTGACCCACGCGCCGCTCCAGCCGCAGCAGGTCGAGATCACGCATTGATGTAAACTCCCAGGCAACAAAACCTTACAATGTTTCCGGTCCTCCGCGCCATGGCGGAAAATGGGCGGGGTTGTGCGCGTGGCCCGCCGGGCCACATGCTGTGCCGGACGCTGGCGGGCAACTGCGCCGTTTCCGCCATCGGCCCGGAGGTATATCCTGCCCGACGACCGTCGTATTCACGGAAGAAATGGGGCCTGCCCGATGAAGTTGAAGCTGCGCACTGCCACCGCCCTCGCGGGTGCCTTCGCGGCCGGCATCCTGGCCGGGCCCTTCGTGGGCGCCATCGCGCAGCAGGATGGCGGACGGGCCGAGACCTATCGGCTGTTGCAGCTCTTCGGCGACGTGTTTGCCCGCGTCCGCGCCGAATATGTCGAGCCCGTGCAGGACCGTGACCTGGTGGAGAACGCCATCAACGGCATGCTGACCGGCCTCGACCCGCACAGCGCCTATCTCAACCCCCGCAACTTCCGCGACATGCAGGTGCAGACCCGCGGCGAGTTCGGCGGCCTGGGCATCGAGGTGACGCAGGAAGGCGGCTACATCCGTGTCATCTCCCCGATTGACGACACGCCGGCGGCGCGCGCGGGCATCCGGCCCGGCGACAACATCACGCATCTCAACGGCAATTCCACCCAGGGCATGACCTTGCAGGAGGCCGTGGACACCATGCGGGGCGAGCGCGGGACCTCGCTGCGCCTGACCATCCGGCGCGAAAACACGCCCACCGCCATCGAGCTGACCATCGTCCGCGACGTGATCCGGCCGCAGATCGTCCGCTTCCGGATGGAGGGGAACGACATCGGCTACATCCGCGTCACCTCCTTCAACGAGCAGACCGAAGCCAATGTCCGCCGCGCCCTGTCCACGCTGCGGCAGCAGGCGGGCAACAACCTGCGCGGGCTGATCCTGGATTTGCGGAACAACCCGGGCGGGCTGCTGGACCAGGCGGTGCAGGTGACGGACAGCTTCCTAGACCAGGGCGAGATCGTCTCCACCCGCGCCCGCCGCCCTGAGGACGCGCAGCGCTGGAACGCGCGCAGCGGCGATATCGCGAACGGGCTGCCCATGGTGGTGCTGATCAATGGCGGCAGCGCCTCGGCCAGCGAGATCGTGGCCGGCGCCCTGCAGGATCATCGCCGCGCGGTCATCCTGGGTGTACGCAGCTTCGGCAAGGGCTCGGTGCAGACCGTGATGCCGCTGGGCGGCAACAATGGCGCCATCCGCATCACCACCGCGCGCTACTACACGCCCTCCGGCCGCTCCATCCAGGCGACGGGGATCGAGCCGGATGTCGAGGTGCTGGCCAGCCGCCCCTCCACCACCACGGCCGAGGCCACCCCCCAGCGCGAGCGTGACCGCGAATCCAACCTGCGCCGCGCGCTGCGGGCCGAGACGACCACGCCCACAACGCCCCCCAGCGTGCAGCCGGCGCCGCTGAACCTGCCGGCGGGCCTGACCGACCGCATCCAGCGCGAACCGCCCGAGGGCTTCCCGACACTGGACCTGACCCGGCCGGAAACCGACTTCCAACTGCAGCAGGGGTTGGTTCTGGTGCGCGGCCTGGCGGCCAACCCGCCGCGTCGGGCGCAGCGTTAGGGCATGTTGCGTTCACATGCGTTCACGCAGCCCGTTCCAGCCTTTGCTGAGAGCGGGATGCAGCGTTTTCGATGATTCCAGCTCAACACATACTGGCCTAGCGGCCGGGCCTTCGCGCCGCGCCCTATTCATGGGCGTCTGCCGCATGCGGCCGGCCGACCGCCGGGTGTTTCACCGCCGCTGTTGCGGAAATCTTCACGCAAGCAGGTGAATCCAACCCCATGCGTTCCCTGACCCTTTCGCCGCCGCGCCATGGCTGACGCGCCCGACGCCAAGCCGCGCCCTCCATTGGGTTGGCGCCTGCTGGGCCTGTTCTGGGCCGCCGTGCTGGTGCTGCTGCTGGGCGGCGGGGTGGTGCTGGTGGCGCTCGGCCCGCCGCCAGCGGAGGAGGTGGTGGTGGTGGCCGAGGCCCCGCCGGAGCCGGATGCCCCGGCGCCCCTGCCGGAGGCCGCACCCGAGCCACCGCCCCCTCCCTCCGCCGCCGCGCCGCCCGCCACGCCGCCGCGCCTTGCCTTCGCGCGCCCCGCCCCCATCGTCGAGGGGCGGATCCCCGTCGCCATCATCGCCGGCGGCCTGGGGATGAGCGTCGAGGTCACGGTCCAGGCCATCCAGTCCCTGCCCGTGGCGGTGGGCCTCGCCTTCAGCCCCTATGCGAATGAGCCGGGGCCGCTGCTGCAACAGGCCCGGCTGCGCGGTTTCGAGACGCTGCTGGCCCTGCCGCTGGAACCCACCGGCTTCCCGTTGAACGACCCTGGGCCGCGCGCCCTGCTGACGGGTCTTTCGCGCGCCGAGAATGCCCAGCGCCTGGAATGGCTGCTGCGGCGCCATGGCGGGCATGTGGGGGTGGTGGGCGCGCTGGGCCCGCTGCGCGGCGAGCGCTTCGCCGCCCTGCCCGACCAGTTCGAGGCCATGCAGCGCGGGTTGGAGGCGGCGGGTTTTCTCTACATAGACCCCCGCCCCGGCCAGCCGGCGCCGCGCCTGGTCTGGGGGCGCAGCGTGGATGTGGTGCTGGACGCGCCCTCCACCCGCGCCGAGATCGAGCTGCGCCTGACCCAGTTGGAACGCGCGGCGCGGGAACGGGGCTCGGCCATGGGCTATCTGGGCGAGGCGACGCCGGTGGCGGTGGAGCGTGTTTCCGCCTGGGCGGCGGCCGTGGCCGCGCGGGGGCTTGTGCTGGTGCCGCCCTCGGCGCTGATGTTGCCGCCCCGTCCGGAGAACTGACCCGTGAGCCTGCCCTACCGCCCCAATGTGGGCGCCGTGCTGTTCAACCCGCAGGGCCTCGTGCTCGTCGCCCGCCGCGCTGACATGCCCAATGCCGAGGGCGCGGCCGGCGGCTGGCAATTGCCGCAGGGCGGGATGGACGAGGGCGAGGACCCGGCCGTGGCCGTCTTCCGCGAGCTGGAGGAGGAGGTGGGCACCGCCCATGCCGAAGTCCTGGCCGAACACCCCGAATGGCTGACCTATGACCTGCCGCCCGAATTGCTGGGCAAGGCGCTGGGCGGCAAGTGGCGCGGCCAGAAGCAGAAATGGTTCGCGCTGCGCTTCCTGGGGAAGGATGCGGACATCCGCCTGGACCTCGACCCGCACCCGGAATTCGACGCCTGGCGCTGGGCGCATCTGGCCGAGCTTCCCGCCATGGCGGTGCCGTTCAAGCGGGCGATCTATGAGCGGCTGGCGGTGGATTTTTCCCGCTTCGCGGCCTGACCCTTGCGGCGGCGCGCGAACGCGCGAACATGGGGGCGAAGCCTGAAGGACGCCCCGCCTTGCAAAAATTCCAGAGCACCGAGCGCTACATCGCCCCGCGCGAGCTGGAGGTGGCCGTCAACGCCGCCGTGGCGCTGCAACGCCCCCTGCTGGTGAAGGGCGAGCCCGGCACGGGCAAGACCGTGCTGGCGCAGGAGGTGGCGCGCAGCCTCGGCATCCCGCTGATCGAGTGGCACATCAAGTCCACCACCAAGGCGCAGCAGGGGCTCTACGAATACGACGCCGTGTCGCGGCTGCGCGATGGCCAATTGGGCGATGAGCGGGTGCGCGACATCTCCAACTACATCATCAAGGGCAAGCTCTGGGAAGCTTTCGAGCACGAGACGCCCGTGGTGCTGCTGATTGATGAAATTGACAAGGCGGACATTGAATTCCCGAACGACCTTCTGCTCGAACTCGACCGCATGCAGTTCCATGTCTACGAGACGAAGCAGACGGTGGTGGCGCGGCACCGGCCCATCGTCATCATCACCTCGAACAACGAGAAGGAGCTGCCGGACGCCTTCCTGCGCCGCTGCTTCTTCCACTTCATCCGCTTCCCCGACCGCGAGACGATGGAGCGCATCCTCCAGGCGCACTACCCCGACCTGCGCAGCGATCTGGCGCGCGAGGCGCTGAACGTCTTCTTCCAGATCCGCGAGGTGAACGAACTCAAGAAGAAGCCCGCCACCTCCGAATTGCTGGACTGGCTGAAGCTGCTGATGATCGAGGACATGCCGGCCGAGGCGCTGCGGTCCAATGACGCGAAGGTGGCCATCCCGCCGCTCTATGGCGCGCTGCTAAAGAACGAGCAGGACGTGCACCTGTTCGAGCGGTTGGCCTTCCTCTCCCGCGCGCGGAGATAGGCCATGTTCGCGCCCTTCATCCTGGAATTGCGGAAAGCCGGGCTGCCCGCCTCCATCACGGAATGGCTGGCGCTGATGGGCGCGATGAAGGCGGGCGTGGCCGACTACGACATTGACGATTTCTACTACCTGGCGCGCACCACGCTGGTGAAGGATGAACGCCACCTGGACCGCTTCGACCGTGTCTTCGGCGAGGTGTTCAAGGGCCTCGAACCCCCCACCACCCTGACGGGCGAGGTGATCCAGCGCGAACTGCCCGAGGAGTGGCTGAAGAAGCTGGCCGAGCGCATGTTCACCGCCGAGGAGATGGCCAAGATCAAGGCCATGGGCGGCTTCGAGAAGCTGATGGAAACCCTGAAGGAGCGCCTGGCCGAGCAGAAGAAGCGCCACCAGGGCGGCAACCGCATGATCGGCACCAACGGCACCAGCCCCTTCGGCGCCGAGGGCTACAACCCGGAAGGTGTCCGCATCGGCCAGGAAGGCTCACGCCAGCGCCGCGCCGTGAAGGTCTGGGACAAGCGCGAGTTCCGCGACCTGGACGACGACGCGGCCCTCGGCTCCCGCGCCATGAAGCTGGCGCTGCGCAAGCTGCGCCGCTTCGCGCGCCAGGGCGAGGCGAACGAACTCGACGTGGACGGCACCATCGGCGCCACCGCGCGCAATGCCGGCACGCTCGATCTCAAGATGCGGCCCGAACGCCGCAACGCGGTGAAGGTGCTGCTGCTGCTGGACATCGGCGGCTCCATGGACGACCACGTGATGGCGTCCGAGGAATTGTTCAGCGCCGCCAAGTCCGAGTTCAAGCACCTGGTCCACCTCTACTTCCACAACTGCCCCTATGAGCGGTTCTGGAAGTCCAACCGCCGCCGCGCCGAGCAGACGGTGACGACCTGGGAGATGCTCCGCACCTATGGCCCCGACTGGCGCGTGGTCTTCGTGGGCGATGCCTCCATGGCGCCCTATGAAATCGTGGAGCCGGGCGGCAGCGTGGAGCATTGGAACGAGGAGGCGGGGAAGGTCTGGCTGCAACGCATCACCGGCCACTTCCGCCGTGTGGCCTGGATCAACCCCACGCCGCAGAAGCATTGGGGCTACACCACCTCCATCAACCTGATCCAGGATGCGATGGAGGGGCGGATGTTCCCGATGACGCTGGAGGGACTGGACGGGGTGGCGCGCGCCCTACGCTGAATGCGGCCGCAAGATCTGCCGCAGCACACTCCCCTCCGCCAGCCGGTCGAAGCCCTCGTTCATTCCCTCCAGCGTGACGAAGCCCGAACGCAGCCGGTCCACCGGCAGCTTGCCGCGCCGGTAGAGGTCCAGCATCAGCGGCAGGTCCCGCTTGGGCACGCAGCTTCCCATGTAGCTGGTGCGCAGGCTGCGCTCCTCGCTCACCATCGCGGCCGGCGCCACGGACAGGCGGGCGTTCACGTTGGGCAGGCCGGCTGTGATGGTCTCGCCGCCGCGCGCCGTGATGGCCATCGCGAGTTCCAGCGCGGGGATCACGCCCGCCGTCTCGATCACGGTGTCCAGGCCGCCGCGCGTCGCTTCGCGCACCGCGGCCACGCCGTCTTCGTCGGCCAGGAAGGCATCGGTGGCGCCCCATTGCCGGGCCAGCGCCAGCTTCTCGGCGCTGCGGTCCACCGCCACGATGCGCGCGGCCCCGGCGGCGACGGCGCCGAGCAGCGCGCTCATCCCCACGCCGCCCAAGCCGACGATGGCGACTTCGCCGCCCGGGCGAAGGCGCGCGGTGTTGAACACGGCGCCGGCGCCGGTCATCACCGCGCAGCCGAAGATGGCGGCGTCCTCCAGCGGGATGTCCTGGTCAATCTTCACCAGGCTGTCGCGCATCACCACCGCGTATTCCGCGAAGAGCGACAGGCCGGAATTGTGGTTCACCGCAGCTCCATCCAGGCGTGACAGGCGCCGCGCGCCGGACATCAGCGTGCCCTTGGCGCGCGCGTCGAAGGAGGCGCCGCAGATATTGGGCTTGCCGCGCGCGCAGTCCCGGCACTCGCCGCAGCTGGTGACGAACAGCGCCACCACATGGTCACCGGGCTTGAGGCCCGCGACACCGGGCCCGCATTCGCGCACGATGCCCGCGCCTTCGTGGCCGATGATGATGGGCAGCGGGCGCGGCCGCTGGTTCTCGATGGTGGAGAGGTCCGAATGGCAAAGGCCCGCGGCCGCGATCTCGATCAGCACCTCGCCGGGGCCGGGGGGTGCGAGTTCCACCTCCTCGACGGAAAGCGGATGGGTCTCGGCATAGGGGCGCGGCAGCCCCTGGGCATAGAGCACGGCGGCCTTCATGCGCATGTTCGTTTCCTTCCTGCCCGCAAGGCTGGACGGGGCGCGCCGCCCTGTCCAGCATCACCGCCCAGGGAGAAAACGCCAATGACCTGGGACCTCTACGCCATCCGCTACGCCACCAATCCGCGCCGCCTGGCGCGCGACAATTTCATCGCGGCCAGCGGGGACCCGCATGACGCCGCGATGCCGATGGACTTCTTCATCTGGTGCGCGGTGAAGGATGGGCGCGCGGTGGTGGTGGACAGCGGCGCGGACGCCGCCACCTGCGCCGCGCGCGGCAATGATTTCCTGCGCTGCCCGGCCGAGAGCCTCGCCGCCATCGGCGTGGACGCCACGCGGGTGGAGGATGTGGTCTCCACGCACCTGCACTGGGACCACGCCGGCAATTTCGGGAAATTCCCCCGCGCGCGCTTCCACGCCCAGCCCTGCGAGATCGCGCACGCCACCGGCCCCTGCATGTGCCAGCCCTTCCTGCGCCGCGCCTACGACGTGGAGCATGTGGTGGGCTTCGTCCGGCTGCTCTACGCCGACCGCGTGCGCTTCCACGAACAGGAAGGGGAGGTGGCGCCCGGCATCACCGTCCGCCAGGTGGGCGGGCATGCGCCGGGGCTGCAGGTGGTCCGGGTGCACACGAAGAAGGGCTGGGTGGTGCTGGCGTCCGACGCCATGCACTTCACGGCCAATGCCAGCACCGGCAACCCCTTCCCGGTGGTGGTGAACGTGAAGGACTACCTGGACGCGCTGGCCCTGCTGCCCAGGCTGGGCGACCATGTGATCCCCGGCCACGACCCCGCCGTGATGGCGGCGCATGAGGAGGTGGCACCCGGCATCGTCAGGCTGGCATGAGGCGCCCGTCGCGCATGGTCAGGATGCGGTCGGCCAGGTCCAGCACGCGGTTGTCGTGCGTGACCATCAGCGTGGTGGTGCCGCGCGCCGCCCCCAGCCGCTTCAGCAGCGCCACCACGGCCAGGCCATTCTCCGCGTCCAGCGCGGCGGTGGGTTCATCCGCGAAGATGATCTCGGGGCTGCCGGCCAGCGCGCGGGCCACCGCCACGCGCTGCTTCTGCCCGCCGGAAAGCCGCGCGGGGTGGTAGTGCAGCCGGTCCTCCAGCCCCACCAGGGATAGCGCGCGGGCGGCGGCGGCCTCGGCCTCCGGCACTGCGCCGTGCACGTCGAGGGCAAGCCGCACATTCTGCACCGCTGTCAGGCTCTCATGCAGGTTGTGGGCCTGGAAGATGAAGCCCATGCGGCGCCGCGCCTCGGCCAGCACCCTGGCGGAGGCGCCGGCCATCTCCCGCCCCAGCACGCGCACCGAACCCGCCTGCACCGAGCGCAGCCCGCCCAGCAGCGTCAGCAGCGTGGTCTTGCCCGAGCCGGAGGCGCCCATCAGCACCACCAGCGCGCCGCGCGCGATGTCGAACTCCACGCCGAACAGCACCTGCCGCCGCGCCTCGCCCTCGCCGAAATGGTGGTCGAGGGCGCGCACCGTGATGGCGGGCTCCATCAGAACAGCTCCGCGGGGTCGGCGCGGGCCAGGCGCCGCGTGGCCAGCGCGCCCGAGGCCACGCACATCACCACCGTGCCGGCGAGGACGCCCAGCAGCCGCTCCGGCGGCATCAGCACGTCAATGCCCGTCACCGCCGTCAGCAGGGCGTAGAGGCCGTAGGCCATGACGCTCCCCGGGATGAAGCCCAGGCTCGCCAGCACCACCGCCTGCTCCATGATGATGCCGAGGAAGAAGCCCTGCCGGTAGCCCATGGCCTTCATGGTCGCGTATTCGCGCAGATGGTCCGCCACGTCCGAGGACAGCACCTGGTAGACGATGATGAGGCCCACCAGCGCGCCCATCAGCACGCCCATGCCGAAGATGATGCCGACAGGGCGCTGCGTGGTCTGGAACGCCGTGTCGCGCGCCAGCGCGGTGGCGAGGGGCCGCGCCACGGCGTCGGCGCTTGGCAGCACCGCGTTGATGCGCGCGGCCAGCGCCGCCGCATCCTTCCCCGGCGCGGCGCGCACCAGGACCAGGTTCGGCGCGTGCAGGGAGCGATTGCGGAACAGGCTCACAAAGCTCTGGTCGGACATCACCAGCCAGCCATCGCCGCTGAAACTGCCGCCGATGGTGAAGCTGCCATGCAGCGTCAGGCCGCGCCCCTGGAACTCGAAGCGCTGTGGCGTGCCGGCGTCGAGCGCGGCGAAGACCTCGGGCGGCACGTTGCGCGTGGCGCGGTCGATGAAGGCGGCGCCGGGCAGCGTCAACACCTCGCGCCGTCCCTCCAGCGCGCGCAGCGAGGGCAGGCGTGGGTCCACCCCCATCACGTCCAGCGAACGTGCCGAGCCATCGGCCGAGCGCCATTCCAGCTTGCCCATGAACACCGGCGCCGCGGCGATGACGCCGGGCACGGCCAGCGCGTCCAGCATGCGCTGGCGCGGCAGGGGGCTGCCATCGGTGAGCGTATTCGCGTCGGGCGCCTGGATCAGGATGTCGGCGTCCAGCGCGGCATAGGGAAGGCCCACGGTGCTGGTCAGCGCGCCCATGAAGCCCAGCTGCATGAAGACCAGCAGGTTGGCGAAGCCCACGCCCAGGATGGCGGCGAGGAAGCGCCCGCGCCGGTGCGCGAGCTGCAGCCAGCCGATGGGCAGCCGCCCCAGCAGCCGGGTGGCCAGCGCGATCACGGCGTGATCCGGGCCGTGACCTGAAGATTCACCAGCGCCGCCGCCCGCCGCGCCGCCTCGCCCTCCAGCGCCACCACGGCACGCACCACGCGGGCATCGGTCGCGGCGGCGGGGCTGGGGTCGGTCAGGGTCTGGCGCTGCACCTCGCGGCCCAGATGATCCAGCGTGCCGACGAGCGGCGCCTCCAGCGCGGGCGAGACCAGCGTGACGGCCGCCCCCGCGCGCAGGCGGGCCACGCGGTCCTCATGCACCTCGATCTCCGCGATCATGTCGTCGAGGCGGGCGAAGGTCATCAGCCCGGCATTGCCTGGCCGTTCGCCGGGGCGGGCGTGCAGGGTCAGCACCGTGCCGGCGCTGGGGGCGCGGATGGTGGCGCGGGCCAGGTCGGCCGCGGCCCGGTCGCGCTCGGCGGCGGCGGCGTCGAGGTTGCGCCTGGCCAGCACGATGTCCGGCTGGGTGTCGGGGCCGCCGGCGTGGCGGGCCAGGGCGGCGCGGGCGCGGGCGGCATCCTGCTCGGCCTGGGCGTGGGCCAGGCGCCGCTGGTCCAGCGTCTGGGCGGGGGTGGCGCCGCGCGCGGCCAGGGCCTCCGCCCGCTCCAGGTCGCGGCGCAGCACGGGGATGGAGGCCTCGGCGCGGGCCAGGGCGGCTTCGGCCTCGGCCAGGCTGGTGGCGACGGCGAGCATGGTCTGCGCCAGCGCCGCCTCGCGCTGGGCACGCTGCGCCTCGGCGGCGGCCAGGGCGGCGGCGAGGCCGGGCGCGCTGTCGAGCGTGGCGAGGATGGCGCCCTCCTCCACCGTATCTCCCTCGGCCACGAGAAGCTCCGCCAGCCGCGCATCACCACCGCCGAAGGGGGGAGCGATGGTGATGACACGGCTGCGCGGCACCAGCCTTCCGATGGCGAGCACCGGGGGTGGGCCGCTGTCCGCAGCGGGGGCTGCGGGCGGGGGATCGGTGCGCGGCCAGGCCATGACGGCCACGGCGCCCGCGGCCAGCGCCGCCAGCAGCCAGCCGAGCCAACGGCGGCGGCGCGCGGGGGGACGCGCCACCTCCATCGGCAAGGTGCCGTCACGGATGGTATCGAGGGCCACGCACCATGTTCCTTTACGATATTGACCCCTTGGTCACTATCATCAGGCAGGCGGAAAGGGAAGAGATAATGACCGAAGGGTCAGCAAAGCCGCGCCGCCGCCGGAAGGAGGCCCGGCCGGGTGAAATCCTGGAGGCGGGTCTGGCCGAGTTCGCCGAACGCGGCTTCGGCCCCGCGCGGATGGAGGACGTGGCGCGCCGCGCCGGCGTCGCGAAGGGCACCGTCTTCCGCTATTTCCCGACGAAGGAGGCGCTGTTCGAGGCCGTGGTGCAGTCGCGCCTCGCGCCCGTGCTGGCCGGGGCCGAGGCCGCGCTGGCCGACCCGCCCGGCACGGCGACCGAGATGCTCCGCGCCCTCATCGTCGAGGCGCACCGGGGCGTGATGGACAGCGACATGCCGCTCATCATGCGAATGGTTCTGACCGAAGGGCCGCGCTTCCCGCAACTTCTGGAGGCCTATCACCGCCTGTCCATGGTGCGCGGGCAGGAGGTGATCCAGCGGGTGCTCGCGCGCGGCGTGGCGGCGGGCGAGTTCCGGGACAGCGCCCTGCTGCGGGCGCCCATGCTGATCATGGCGCCCGCGTTGATGGCCGCGATGTGGCGGCTGAACTTCGAGCGCCTGGACCCCGTCCCGCGCGAGGCCCTGCTGGAGGGCCACCTGGAGATGGTGTTCGGCGCCCTGGCGCCCGGTGCGCCGGGTAGCGAATCCCCGGTCAGCCCACCGGGTTCACCAGCTCCCCGATCCCCTCGACCGCGATCTTCACCACGTCGCCGGTCTTGAGCACCTGGGGCGGGTCCATGGCGTAGCCCACGCCCTCGGGCGTGCCGGTCATGATCAGGTCGCCGGGGCGCAGCGTGAAGCCGAGCGAGAGGTGGTGCATGATCTGCCCCACGTCGAAGATCATCTTGCTGGTGCGCGAGGACTGCCGCATCTCGCCATTGATCCAGAGCTGGATGGCGATGTCGGAGGCGTCCAGCTCGTCGGCCGGGATGATCCAGGGGCCCATGGGGCAGGAGCCGTCCAGCGACTTGCCCTTGAACCACTGCCCGTAGCGGCGCTGCAAATCGCGCCCCGTCACGTCGTTCGCGATGGTCCAGCCGAAGACGTGCTTCAGCGCGTCCTCGGGTGCGATGTTGGTGCCGGCGGTGCCGACGACGATGGTCAGTTCCGCCTCGTAGTCCAGCCACTTGGTCACGCCGGTGGCGCCATGGTCCGGGATGGTGGCGCCGTGGGGGATGACCGTCTCCGGCGCCTTGGTGAAGAATTGCGGGAATTTCGGCAATTCGCTGTTGGTGATGCCGCGGGTCCGGTCGCCCTCGGCCACATGGTCCATGTAGTTGCGGCCCACGCAGAAGACGTTGCGCGCCGGGCGCGGAATGGGCGCGCAGAGCGCCACCTCCGACAGCGGCAGCCGGGCCGTGGCCACAGGGCTTGCCATGGCGGCGCGGATGGCGGAAAGCGCCTCGGCCCCGCCCTCGATCACCTGCGTCATCTCGGCATAGGGCAGGCCGGCGGCCGCGAAATCCAGCACCTCGCCGTCATTGAGCAGGGCGCCGGCGCGGGCCGGGCCGCCCCCGTGCGGGGCAAAGGTGACGAGACGAAGCGCCATGTCGTGATCCTTCCGGAAGAGTTTCCTGATTAGGGGCGTGCGCGGCGCGGCTTGGCAAGCCGGGGGTCTTCACCGATTGGCAAGGCGGGCGCGGGCAAGAACGGCGGCCGGCGCCCCCGCGCCCTGCCGGAGGTTTCACACCCCCCATGACCACCTGCTTCCTGGCCAAGCGGCGCGCCGTCCTGGCCGCGGGTCCGCTGTTGCTCGCGGCCCGCCCCGCGGTGGCCAGCCCGCAGGACGCGCTGCGCCAGCAATGGTTCCGCTTCCGCGACCAGTTCATGAGGCCCGAAGGGCGGGTGGTGGACACGGGCAACGGCGGTATCTCCCACTCCGAGGGGCAGGGCTGGGCCATGCTCTGCGCCGTCCGCGCCGATGACCCCATCAGCTTCCAGCGCCTGCATGGCTGGAGCATGCGCGTGCTGAAGCGGCCGCAGGATGAGTTGTTCTCCTGGCGCTACGCCCCCCAGGCCGCCACGCCGGTGGCTGACGCGAACAACGCGACCGATGGCGACCTGTTCATCGCCTGGGCGCTGCTGGAAGCCGGCGCGCGCTGGGGTGATGCGGGGCATGCGGCACAGGGCGCGGCGCTGGCCCGCGACATCCTGCGGCGACTGGTGCGGATGGTGGGGGGCCACCTGGTGCTGATGCCTGGCCTGCGCGGCTTCGAACACCAGGCGCATGTGGTGCTGAATCCCTCCTACTATGCTTTTCCGGCCATTCGCGCCCTGGCCGCCGCCGTGCCGGACCCCGCCTGGCTGCGTCTGGCGGCGGATGGGTTGGCGCTGATGCGCCGGGCGCGCTTCGGCCGCTGGGGCCTGCCGCCCGACTGGCTGAAGCTGGCACGGGAGCATGGGCGGCTCCGCCCCGCCTCCGGCTGGCCGCCCCGCTTTTCCTACGATGCGGTGCGGGTGCCACTCTACTTCGCCTGGGTGGGGCTGACCGAGGAACCCGCGCTGACCGCCGCCGCGCGCTTCTGGTCCGACCGGACGCACCGCCATCTTCCCGCCTGGGCTGATCTCACCAATGATGTCGTTTCGCCTTATCCGGCCTCGTCTGGCATTTCCGCTGTGGCGCAACTGATCCGCGTGCTTCGCTCATCGTCGGCAATCTGGGCTTGTATGCAGCAAGAAGATGATGCGGGTCCCGATTATTATTCGGCGTCGCTATCTCTATTGGTTGCATTGGCTGCAAGGGATTCGGGTCTATGCTAACCCAGTGTAAATATTTTTGTGCACAGTTGACGAAAATTGCTGTTTCCCCGTGCCGATTTTCCGTCCATGTTGGACGTGCACGGAAGGTTCGAAAGCCAGCATGGCCATGGAGAATGACGTCGCCCGCATTCGCGCGGCCCTGAATACCCCTGGGCTGAAGTATCGCAGCTTCGGCAACCAGCCCGTGCGTGGTGAGTCCGAGGCCCCGCCACCCCCCGAGACCATGCCCACCCCGGAGGCGGCGCCCCAGGCTGATGCCACGTCCGCGCCGCGTCCCGGCATGGGGCCCTTTGGGCCGTTGGGCGCGGCGGCGGGGCCGTTCGGGCCCCTCGCGGCCCCTGCCCCACCACCGCCGCCGCCCCCGGAGCCTGAGCCTCCCGCCATGGCCGAGGTGGCTGCCGGGCCGGCTCCCGTGGAGCCCATGATTGACTGGGCCGCTCTGGCCGCGGCCGCGTCCGAGCCGGAACCCGTGCCGGCCCCGCCCCCCGTCGCCGCGCCCGCCATCGCGCCGCCCCCCGCGCCCCCGCCGCCGCTGCTGGACCTCGCGCCCGCGCCGCCTCCGCCGCCTGCTCCGGTCCAGGCCATGGCCCCGCCGCCGCTGTCGGTCCCCGCGCCCTTGCCGGCCGGCAGCGGTTTCGCCCTGCTGGACTCGCTCTCGGCGCCTGACGCCGCCATGCCCCCGCCCGCGCCCGCGCCGCGCAGCACGCTGGCCCTGTTGCGCGGCGCGGTGGCGGCGGAGGACGCGCCGCCGCCACCCCCGTCCGAGCCCTTGCCCGCGGCTGAGGTCGCCACGCCGCTCGCGGAGGTGATGCGCATGATAGCCGATGGGCTCGCCACACGGCAGGATGGGCGTGCCGCCAAGGCACCCCCCGCACGCTAGTCCCGGAGCCTCCATGCCCCTTCTCTGTTTCGCCTCGCCCAAAGGTGGTGTCGGCAAGACGACGCTCGCGGCGAATATCGCCGATGCGCTGCGCCGCCAGGGCCGCCGCGTGCTCGTCATGGATTTCGACCCGCAGAACACGCTGCGCCTGCATTTCGGCGTCCCGCTGACCGATACCGGCGGCTTCATGGTGGAATTGCCCAAGCGGCCGGACTGGCGCGACCTGGTGCGCCAGACCGCATCGGGCGTGATGCTGCTGCCGCACGGCTCGGGCGACATCCGGGGCACGCTCGGCCTCGCCCATGCGCTGGAGCGCGACCCGGAGCTGTTGGCCGCGCCCATGCGCTCCATCCTGGGCGATCCGAACCTGCTGGTGGTGGCGGACACGCCGCCGGGCGCTTCCCACGCGCTCAACATCATCGCGCCCATGGCGAGCCTGGTCTGCACCGTGCTGCTGCCCGATGCCACCAGCGCGGCCCTGATCCCGGACATCGAGAGCGGCCGCTTCCTCGGCGCCGGCACGATGGCGACGCTGTTCGCGGGAAGGCTGCGCGTGGTGCTGAACGGGGTGGACCCCAATGCCCGCCTTTCCCGCGCGGCGGCCGAGACGGTGGCACGGCATATCGGCCCCCGCCTGCTGGGCGCGGTGGCGCGCGACGAGCTGGTGGCGGAGGCGCTGGCCGCGCAGCGCCTGGTGCTGGACCTCGCCCCCAGCAGCCAGGCGGCCGAGGACCTGCGCGAGATCGCGCGCGGGATCGAGGCGGCGCTGCCCAGCGGGCCCGACCCCTTCAGCGCCGGCTGGGGCGCGCGTTGAGCGCCACACCCTCCCGCAGGTCCGAATGGCTCGCCCGGCTGCCGCTGGCGCGCACGAAGCTGTTCGGCACGCTGATGGCGCTTTTTGGCGGCCTCTTCGCGCTGCTGGTCATCGTGGTGCCGATGGAGGCGGAGCAGCAGGCGGTGTTCGGCCTGCTGGGCTTCCTGGTGTTCCTCATCTTCAACCGCCTGCCCGGCCGCACCGTCACCATCATGCTGGCGGTGCTCTCCGCGCTGGTATCCCTGCGCTACCTGCATTGGCGCGTCACCGAGACGCTGGACTTCACCGGATTCTGGCAGACCTTCCTGGGCACCGGGCTTGTGCTGGCGGAACTCTATGCGCTGGTGGTGCTGGTGCTGTCCTACATCCAGCTGTTGTGGCCGCTGGAGCGCAAGCCGGCCCCCATGCCGGAGGACCCCGACGAGTGGCCGGTCGTGGATGTCTTCATCCCCACCTACAACGAGGCGCTGGAAGTGGTGCGCCCCACCGTCTTCGCGGCCCTGGCCATGGACTGGCCCGCCGACAAGCTGCGCGTGCACCTGCTGGATGACGGGCGGCGCGAGGAGTTCCGCCGCTTCGCCGCCGAGGCCGGGTGCAACTACATCATCCGCCCCGACAACAAGGGCGCCAAGGCCGGCAACATCAACCACGCCATGGCGCAGACCGACGGCGAATACATCGTGGTCTTCGACTGCGACCATGTGGCCACGCGCGCCTTCCTCCAGCTCACCATGGGATGGATGCTGCGCGACAAGGGCCTGGCCATGGTGCAGACGCCGCACCATTTCTACAGCCCCGACCCCTTCGAGCGGAATCTTGTCGTGGGCCGCAAGGTGCCGAACGAGGGGTTGCTTTTTTACGGCCTGATCCAGCAGGGCAACGACTTCTGGGGCGCGGCCTTCTTCTGCGGTTCCTGCGCCGTGATCCGGCGCGCGGCGCTGGAAGCCATCGGCGGCGTGCCGACCGAGACAGTGACCGAGGACTGCCACGCCTCGCTCAAGATGCAGAAGGCCGGTTGGCGCACCGCCTATATCCGCGTGCCGCTGGCGGCGGGCCTGGCGACCGAGCGCCTCGTGCTGCACATCGGCCAGCGGATGCGCTGGGCGCGCGGGATGATCCAGATCCTGCGGATCGAGAACCCGCTATTTGCCCGCGGGCTCAACCTGCCGCAGCGAATTTGTTATTTTTTGTCAACCATTCATTACCTTTTCCCTCTGCCGCGCTTCGTGTTCCTCACGGCGCCGCTCGCCTTCCTGATCTTCCAGGAGAATGTGATCGCCGCCTCGCCGCTCGCGATCGTGGCCTATGCGGGGCCGCACATCATCCACTCCATCGTGACCGCCTCGCGCATGCAGACCACGACGCGCCATTCCTTCTGGTCCGAGATCTATGAGACGGTGCTGACCGTCTATCTCCTGCCCGTGATGCTCGCCACGCTGTTCGACCCGAAGCGGGGCAAGTTCAACGTGACCGACAAGGGCGGCACGCTGGAGGAAGGCTATTTCGACATCCGTGCCGTCGGCCCCAGCATGATCCTGGCGCTGGCACTGATCACGGGGCTGATGCTGGGGGTCTATGGCCTCTCCACCAACCCGCCGGCCAGCCTGGAATTCCAGGCCTATGCGCTGAACGTGTTCTGGGCGGTGTTGTGCCTGATCTCGGTTCTGGCCGGCATCGCGGTGGGCCGTGAACGGCGGCAGCTGCGCGAACGCGCGCGGGTGCGCGCCACGGTGCTGGCCAGCGCCATCCTGCCCGATGGCCGCCGGGTCGAGGGCGTGACCGAAGACCTTTCCCTGGGCGGTGCCGCCCTGCGCCTGGAACGCCCCGATGGCGTGGAGGATGACGCGCTTGTGACGATTGAAGTGGATACCGGTATGGACCGCACCCGCGTGCCGGCCGAGGTGCTGCGCTGGCAGGAGGGCCGGCTGCAAGTGCGCTTCGCGCCCCAGGACATGCGTGACGAAGGCGCCATCGTGCGCATCGTGCTGGGCCGGGCCGATGCCTGGGTGGATTGGGACGACGTGCCGGCGGACCGGCCCCTGCGCTCGCTGCGCGACGTGGTGTTCACCATCGGCGGACTCTTCGCCGGTGAATCGCAATTCTCGCGCCCGCGCGCCGCCGCGGCCAAGCCCGCCCGCGCGCCCGCGCCGCCCGCCGCCCCCCTCCTGGAGGAGGAGGACGAGGAGCAAGAGGCCCCGCCGCCCCGCCGCCGTTTCTTCTGGCGCCGTGCCGCCGCTGCCGCCACCGTGGCGCTGGCTCTGCTCGTGCCGGGCCTGGCGCTGGCCCAGGGCGCGCCGCCCCCGCTGGCGCCTTTGCCGCCGCCGCCCGGTGCCGCCCGTCCCCAGGCGGCGCCGCTCCCCGCGCCCAGCCTCGCCCCCCCGCCGGCGCCGGCGTTGGCGCCGCCCGCAGCGCCCATCACCCCAGCGCCTATCACCCTCGTGCCGCGGTCGGACGCGCCCCGGCCCGCGCCGGCGGCGCCCGCCGCCCAGCCCTTCGCGCTGCCGCCGCTGGCACCCTTGGCACCGGCCGATGCGCCGCCCGCCGCCCAGCCTTTCGGCCTGCCGGGCCTGTTCGGTGCCGCGCCCGCCACCGGCATCCGGCAGGAGACGCGCACGCTGAGCCAGCTCGGCCTCGCGGGTCCCATGCAGCTGCGCGGCGTGTCGGACCTGCAGGGCGTGCTGTTCGGCGTCCGCGGCGACGAGGTGGTGACGCAGGCGATGCTGCTGCTGGAAGGCGCCACCTCGCCCGCGCTGATCCCGGAGCTGAGCCAGATCGCCATCACCATGAACGAGCAGTTCGTGGGCGCGGTGCAGCCCGAGCGGGCGCGCCCGGCCTTCGGCCCGCTGGAATTCCCGATCAACCCGGCCTTCTTCTCCGACGCGAACCGGCTGAACTTCCGCTTCTCCGGCCGCTACGCCATCGAGTGCAACGACCCCGTCTCGGGCCTGCTCTGGGCCTCCATCTCCAACAACTCCACGCTGACGCTGACGCTGGAGCGCCTGCCCACGGTGCGCGACCTCGCGCGCCTGCCCGAGCCCTTCTTCGACCCGCGCCTGCTGCGGGAGCCGCTGGTGCTGCCCATCATTATGCCGGGCAGCCCCTCGGACGACATGATCCGTGCCGGCGCCATCGTCTCCTCCTGGTTCGCCATCCAGGCCGATTATCGCGGCGCCACCTTCCCGGTGGCGTCCGAGATCCCGTTGCAGGGCAATGCGGTGGTGTTCCTGGCGGGGCTGGACAGCGTGCCGGGCCTCGCCATTCCGCGCCTCGATGGCCCCACGCTCGCGGTGGTGGACAACCCCAATGATCCGCTCGGGCTGCTGCTGGTCGTGGCCGGGCGCACGGGCATCGAGATGGTGGCGGCCGCCACCGCGCTCGGCGCGGGGCGCGAGGCGCTGACGGGCGAGCTTGCCCTGGTCAGCGCGCAGGACATCCCCGCCCGCCTGCCCTATGACGCGCCGCGCTGGGTCCGCACCGATCGCCCCGTGCGCTTCGGCGAGCTGATGGACCCGTCGGAACTTCAGGCCTTCGGCTATGTGCCCGGCCCCATCGCCGTGCCCTTCCGCACCGCGCCCGACCTCTACACCTGGCGCGGCCGGCCCTTGCAGGCCGATATCCGCTTCCGTGCCCCGCCCGGGCCCATCCTGGATGTCGCGGTCTCGCGCATGGATGTGGCCATCAATGACGTGTTCCTGCGCTCTGTGCCACTGGCCGGTTCCGATCCCGGCTGGCCGCTGAGCTGGGTGCGCGAGCAATTCTTCTCGACCGATCGCGGCCAGGCCAATGTGGGCATGCCCACCTACCTGATGTTCGGCCAGAACGAGCTGCAACTGCGCTTCGACATGCGCCCGCTGCACCGCGGCGACTGCGTGGCCGTGCCGGGCGACATCCGCGCGGCGGTGGACCCGGACAGCACGCTGGACCTGACGCGGGCGCACCGCTTCGCCACCCTGCCCAACCTCGCGCATTTCGTCAGCTCGGGCTTTCCCTTCACGCGCCTCGCCGATTTCGCGCAGACCGCGGCCGTGATCCCGGAGCGCCCCACGGCGGCTGAGCTGGAATCCCTCTTCACCCTGATGGGCAAGCTCTCCGCCATCGTGGGCTATCCGCCCATCGGCATGCAGGTGGCCCGGCCCGACGCGTTGCAGGCGGTGGCCGAACGCGACCTGCTGGTGTTCGGCGAACTCTCCCGCCAGCCCGCCCTGGCGCGGCTGCTGGCCGATGGGCCCATCCAGATGGAGGGCAACCGGCTGACGGTGCGCGTCAATGACGGGCTGCCCGCCTTCCGGCACATCTTCGGTGGCGAGCGGCAGGAGCTGATGGAGCGCGTCTCCGCCCAGCTCGCCAACCCCGGCGAGGCGCTGGGCGCGCTGATCGGCTTCCAGAGCCCGCTGCGCGCCGGCCGCTCGGTGGTGGCGCTGACCGGGTCCAGCCAGGAAGGGGTGGAGGCGATGATCGTGGCGCTGCGCGACCGCGAGCAGCTGCCCCGCGTGCAGGGGGACCTGGCACTGCTCTCGGGCGGGCGGGTGGATGCCTTCCGCATCGGCCCGACCTACACGGTGGGTTTGCTGCCGCCCTGGCTCTGGCCGGAATTCTACCTGGGCAACAACCCCTGGACGCTGGTGCTGATGACGACCCTGGCGCTGGTCCTGCTGGCGGCCCCGCTCTACTGGGTGCTGCGCCGCCGCGCGGCCCGCCGCCTGCGCGAGCGTTCGCTGTGACGCCGCGCCGCGCCCTGCTGGCCGCGCCGGCCCTGGTTCTGGCCGCCGGCGCGGTGCGCGCCCAGAGCGCCTGGGCCCAGGGCACCGGGGATTCCCTCGTGCTCGCGGGGCAGCAGGGCTGGCTGTTTCCCTTCTGGGACAACCTCACCCAGTTGGATGAGGTGGCGATGCGCCAGGTGCTCGGCCTGCACACGGATGTGATCGCCCTGCTCAAGCGCGGCAATATCGAGGTGGCCTACTGCCTGATCCCGATGAAGGCGCGCATCTATCGCCGCTTCCTGCCGGCCGGGCGGCGCATGGCCCCGGTGGTGGAACGGCGCTACGCCAGCCTCGTCACCGCGCTGCGGGGGGCGGGGGCCCTGGTGCCGGACCTCGCGGAGGCGTTGGGCCGGGCTTCGGCCACCGACCCGCACTGGCCGGTCTTCTTCCGCAGCGACACCCATTGGACGCCGGTGGGCGCCGAGGTGAGCGCGGTCGCGCTCGCCAGCGCCATGCGCGCGCAGTTCCGCCTGCCGGCGCCGCCGCAGGCGGGGGTGCGGCTGGGCAGCATCCGCATGCTGCGCCTGGCGGTGGGGGACCTGGTGCAATACCTGCCGCCCGAGCAGCGCGGCGCCTTCGGCCCCGAGGAAAGCCCCATCCGCAACGTGCTGCCCGCCACCGCGGGCCCGGCCGCGTTGCTGGAGGAGGATGCCTCGGACATGCAGGTGGTGGGCACGAGCAACGTGCAGCCGCGCTTCAACTTCGTGCCCGTGCTGTCCAACCAGATGGAGCGTGCGGTGGGCCTGTCCTGGCTGCCCAACAACATCGGCCCCTACGCGGCGCTGCTGGAGTATGTGCGGGGCAGCGAGTTCCGCCAGCGCCGCCCGCGCGTCATCGTCTGGAACCACCTCGAGAGCGACATGTCCACGCCCATCAACAACCCGAACTGGCGGCAATCGGGCCTCACGGCCGAGAGCTTCCTCAATGGCCTGCGGCAGGCGGTGCTGGCATGAGGCGCCTGCTTCCCGCTGTCCTGGCCGCGCTGGGGCTGGCCCTGGCGCAACCGGGCGAGGCGCGGGCCCAGGGCCAGGTCTATGAGCCCGCGCCCCCGCCCGGCTCGGCCTATGTGCGGCTGGTGAACACGTTGCCGGCCGAGGTGGCGGTGCGGCCGGACTTCCTGCCGCCGCAGCGCCTCGGCGTCGCGCTGCCGCACCAGCGCGTCACGGCCTATACGGTGGTGGAGAACGTGGCCGGCCGCACGCTGCGCCTCGAACTTACGGAAGGGCCGCGGCGCGGCACCGGCACGCTGACCCTGGCGCCGGGCAGCTTCGTGACGGTGCTGGTGCATCGCGGCCCGGGCGGCAACCCGGCCGTGACGGCGCTGGTCGAGGACACGGACTTCAACCGCGCCCGCGCCCGCATCGCCTTCTACAACGCCCTGCCCGACTGCCCGGCGGCGGGCCTGCTGCTGCTGCCTGGCGGGCAGGCCGTGTTCAGCGACGTGCCCGCGCTGCAGAACCGCGCGCGCAGCGTGAACCCGGTGCAGGCCCAGGTGCGGGCCGCCTGCGGCGAACGCGCCTCGCCCGAATTCGGCCTGCACGGGCTGGAGGCGGGCGGCATGTATTCGATCTGGCTGGTGCCGGGCCCCGGGGCCGCGCCCCTCGCCTTCCTGCTGCGCGACAGCACGGCGCCCTTCCGCCGATGACCCGCGCCGCGCCCCGCCGCCGCATGCGCCGCGCCATGGCCGCGCTGGGCCTTGCGCTGCTCATGCCCGTGGCGGGCGCCCAGGCGCAGCGGCCGGAGGACAACCGGCTGACCGGCACGCTGGGCGCCACGGCCGCCCTGTTCGAACAGGCCCTCTACTGGCTTTCGCAGAACCAGCCCGAACGCGCCTTGCAGACGCTGGACCGCATCCTGCTGGTCGAGCCGGACAACGTGGATGCGATGGTGGCCAGCATCGAGGCCGCGGCACTCGCCGCGCAGCCGGCCACGGTGCAGCGGCACCTGGAGAACATGCGCCGCCTCATTCCCGGCGACCCGCGGCTGGCCACGGCGGAGGAAGTCGCGCGCCTGCTCTCCGACGACGCCGCGACGCTGATCGCGGCACGGCAGCTCGCCACCGCCGGCCGCCAGGCCGAGGCGGTGGAACGCTACCGCCAGCTGGCGGGCGGGCGGGCGGTGCCGGTGGCCATCGCCAATGAATACTACCAGGCGCTCGCCGCGACCTCGGAGCAGGGCTACCGCACCGCCGTGGCGGAATTGCAGGAACGCGTCTCGGCCGATCCCAATGAAAGCCGCCTCGCTTTGCTGCTGGCCGAGCTGCTGACCTATCGCGAGGACACGCGGTCGGAGGGCATTGACCGCATGCAGTTCCTCTCGGCGCGGCCGGGCATCCGCGACGCCACGCGCAGCCCCTGGCGCCAGGCCCTGCTCTGGAGCGGCGACGACCCCGAGACGGCCGCGCGCATCAACGCCTACCTGCTGGTGTTCACGGGCCAGGATGGCGACCTGGACGCCAAGCTGGAACGCATCCAGGACGCGGCGGTGACGCCGGGGCAGGAGGCCCGCGCCCTGGCCTGGGCCCGCATCACCGAGCAGCGCCTCACGGATGCCGAGGTGCAGTTCGAACGCGCTTTGCTGGAGGACCCGGAGGATGCCGAGGCGTTGGTGGGCCTCGCCGTCATCCGCAAGATCCAGAACCGCTTCGCCGAGGCGCGGGAATTCCTCGACCGCGCCATCGCCTTCGCTCCCGACCGGCAGGAGGAGTTCGAGCGTTCGGTGGGCAGCCTCGACCCGGTCGAGGTGGGCGTGCGGCAGGGCCCGCCGCCGGTGCCGGCCTCGGTGCTGGCCTGGCGCGCCATGGCCCGCAACGACCTGGACCGCGCCGACCGGCTGGCCCGCGTGGCGGCGCGGCAGCGCGGCGAGGAACGCATCCAGGGCGAGCTGATCCTGGGCAGCATTGCCCTCCAGCGCGGCGACCTGCCGGCGGCCGAGCAGCGTTTCCGCGCCGTGCTGGCCCTGCGCCCGCGGCAGGAGGATGCGTTGCAGGGCCTCTACACCGCTCTGCAACGCCAGAACCGCTTCGCCGAGGCCGAGAGCCTGCGGCGGGAGACGGGGCTCGCCCCCAACCAGGCAGCCCGCGTCGCCCATGCGGGCGCGCTGGTGGAGAATGCACGCCGCCTCGACCACCCCGAGCAGGCGCTGGAGCAGTTGCGCGCCGCCATCGCGCTGAACCCCGCCAACCCCTGGCCCACGGTGGACCTGGTGCGGCGCCTCAAGACGCTCGGCCAGGCGGAGGAAGCCCGCCGGCTGGAGCGCGGGCTGGAAGCGCGCACCGATGCCGAATCCTCCATGGCGGCCGCCCTGCTGGCCTTCGACGACGAGCGCTTCGGCGATGCGCTGGCGCTGTTCGAGCGCGTGCCGGCGCGGCTCCGCAACCCGGACATGGCGCGCATCGCCGCGCTGACGCGGCGCGAATTCGAGGCGCAGCAGCTGGAGGACGCGGTGCGCGCCCGCCGGCCGGATGCACTCCGCGCGATGGTCGCCGCCGCCGGCCAGCGCGACCCGGGCGGGCTGCTGGCGCCGGCCATCATCCGCGCGCTGGCGCGGCTCGACGAACCCCAGGCGGCGGTGGAGGCGGCGCAGGCCGCGCTGCGCGCCAACCCCGATGCCAGCGTGATGTCGCGCATCCAGATCGCGGGCGCGCTGATCCAGGCCAAGCGCCCGGCGGTGGCGCAGGAAATCACCTCGCCCCTGACGCGCGCCCAGAACCTGACGGCGGAGGAACGGCGCGAGCTGAACGCCGTGCTGGATTTCGAGGCGATGGCCGTGGCCGATGACGCCACCGTGCGCGGCCGCTTCGCCGAGGCCGAGGCGGCGCTGACCGCCCGCGACGCGCAGCGCGGCGCGGCACCCGCCGCGCGCAACCAGAACCTCGCCATGGTGCGGCTGCTGATGGCCCGCCGCCGCCTGCCCGAGGCGCGACGCATCGTCGAGGACATCCTGCGCGAGGACCCGCGCAACCAGGAGGCGCGCATCGCCCTGGTGGACATCGCGGTGGAGCAGCGCGACTGGGCCACCGCCCATGCCGCGCTGGTGGAAGGCGCCTTCTTCTCGCCGGGCGACTTGCGGATGACGCTGGCCGAGGCGCGGCTGAACCGCGCCCAGGGCAACCAGGCCGCGACCCTGCGGCTGATGGAGGCCGCCGCCGCCCGGCGCCTTTCGGCCCTGCGCGCCGATGGCGAGGTGGGCGCCGCCGCCGAGGCGGCCGAGGCCATGCGCCCCGGTGCCGGCGCCGCGCGCGCCGTGCGCCTGACCGATTCGCTGACTTCGCAGATCGCGCAGGAGCTGATCCGCGCGCGGGACGAGGCGGCGGTGTGGCTCCAGACCGGCGTGCAGATCCACAGCCGCCCCGGCTCGGGCGGCACCTCCCGCCTGACCACGCTGACGGCGCCGACCGAGGTCTCGGCCCCGCTGCCCGGCCTGGGCGGCAGGCTGACGCTGGGGGCGGACATGGTGGCGCTGCGCTCCGGCACGCTGGGTTCGGGCTTCCGCGAGCAGCAATCCTTCGGCACGAACCCGCTCTTCCTCCAGCCCAATTTCGTGGCCCCCGCCTTCAACCGGCCGCAGGGCAACATTGACGGCGTGGCCCTGCGGATGACCTGGCTGCGCGAGAACATGCGGGCGGAGGTCGGTTCCACGCCGCTCGGCTTCCACCGGCCCACCTTCACCGGGATGCTGGAGGTGGTGCCGCGCATCACGGAAGGCCTGCGCCTGCGCCTGACGGCCGAGCGCACGCCCGAGACAAGTTCCATGCTCTCCTATGCGGGCTACCAGCAATCCTCGGGCACCGGGCCGTTCTGGGGCGCGGTGACGCGCACGGGCGGGCGCATCACGCTGGAATATTCGACCAGCGACCGCCTGGGCTTCTATGGCGGCGGCGGGGCGCACATGCTGCGTGGCACCAACGTGGTGGACAACACGCGGTGGGAGGTGTTCGGCGGCGTCTACTACGCCGTGCTGCGCCAGCCGGGCCAGCAGGTGACGGTGGGCGTGGATCTGCGCCACACGGGCCACTCGCGCAACGCGGGCGGCTTCACCTTCGGGCATGGCGGGTATTTCAGCCCCGCGCGTTCCTTCGTCGGCTCCTTGCAGGGCGAGTATCGCGCGCAATGGGGCGACTGGACCTTCCGCGGCATCGGCGCGGTGGGGTGGCAGAGCTTCCGCACCGCGCTGGCCCCCGTCTTCCCGACCAATCGGGGCTACCAGGCGGCGCTGGAGGCGCAGGCGGCGGCCGCGCCCGGTGTCTTCGACACGCATATCGGCGGGCAGCGCAGCAGCGGCCCAACGGGCAGCATCTTCGCCAACCTCGAATACGCCATGACGCCCAACCTCCGCCTGGGGGCGGCCGCGCGGTATGAGCGGGTGGGCAATTTCGCGGACACGGCCGGCTTCTTCTACCTGCGCTACCGGCTCGACCGGCCGCGCGCGGACCTGGAGCCGCTCTTCGCCGGTGCCCCCACCGTCTATCCCAACGTGAACGACCCGATGGTGAGCAGCTATCGCGCCGGCGCGCCCGAACTGGTGCGGATGCCCTCGGGCGCCACCCGGCCCGTTTGGTGAGGGGGGCTCGCGCCGCCGGCGCCCTTTTGCTCCTGGCTGGGCTGGCGGCGCTGGCGCCTCCCGCGCTGGCCTCCTGCCCTGGCCCGCTCGACATGCGGACCCTGCCACCGGACGCCCGGCCCGCGCCCCACCCCTGGCCGCAGTGGGCCGAGCTGAACCGGGCCCTGTCGCGTCGGCTCTCGGCCACGCGGCTGGAGGAGGTGGAGCTGGTCTTTCTGGGGGATTCCCTGGTGGCGAGCTGGACGCCCGCCCTGTTCCAGCACTTCTACGGCCACCGCCGGGCGCTCAACATGGGCGTCGCGGGCGATACCACCCAGACGCTGCTGTGGCGTCTGCGCCAGGGCGGCTGGCCTGCCGCGCTGCGCCCGCGCGTGGCGGTGGTGCTGGTGGGCACCAACAATGCGGGCTTCGGCTGGCATGCCGCCCCCACGGCCCAGGCCATATTGAGCGTGGTGGAGGAGGTTCGGTCCCGCGCCCCCGGCGTGCATGTGGTGCTGGTCGGGCTGCTGCCCCGCGGGACCGAGCCCGATGATCCCGGGCGCGTTCTCAACCAGGAGGTGAACAACCTGCTGGCCCCCTGCCATGACGGGCGCACGCTATTTTGGCTGGATGCCGCGGATGTGCTGCTCGATGGCCGACAGCGCCTGACCTCCCTGGTGTCCTACGACCAGCTGCATTTGACACCCTATGGTTACGCTATACTTTCCACAGCAATGGAAACTGCCCTGCGGGCCGCCCTGGAAAGCCCCGCGCCGGCCACCCGGTAGGGCGGCAGCCCGGCTCTGTCACGAAGGGAGACGCCGCCATGACCCATGCCCACACGCCTGTCCTGATGCGCCGTGGCCTTGCGGCCCTGGCGGCCGGCACCGCCCTGGCCGCGCCCCCCGCGCGGGCGCAGCACCTCTCTGCCATCCGGGGCCGGGAGGGCTGGCTTTTCGCGCCCTGGGACAATGTGCAGCAGGCCGACACCACCAACCTGCCCCGGGTCTGCGACATCCTGGCCGAAGCGGTGGGGATGCTCCGCGCGGCCGGCGTCGAGACCGTCATCGCCCTCATCCCGTCCAAGGCCATGGTCTATTGGAACATGCTGCCGCCTGGCATGGCGCCCTCGCCGGTGGCGCAGCGGCGCTACGAGGCCACCCGCGCCGCCTTGACACAGGGCGGCGTGCGGCTGGTGCCGGACCTGATGACGCCCATGGCGCGCGAGGCCGCCGCCAGGCCGGAACCCCGCCTCTTCTTCAAGGCCGACACGCATTGGACGCCGGCCGGCGCGGAGCTGGCGGCGTGGGTCATGGCCGCGGCCATCCAGTCGGCGTTCCGGTTTCCCGCCAGCCCCGGCCCGGCCGAGCGGCTGGGCCCGCCCGAGCGGCGCGTGCGGGGCCGCAATGACCTGCTGGATTTCGTGGCCGCCGCCGAAAGGCGGAACTTCCCGGCGGAACCCTTCCTGATCCACGCCCCCATCTCCCGCGGCGGCGCGGCGCTGGTGCAGGAGGACCGCGCCGATGTCGCGGCCATCGGCAGCAGCTACCTGGCGCCGGAGTTCAACTTCGCTGCGGCGCTCTCGGCCGGGCTGGGCCGGCCGGTGGCGCTGGACTGGAAGACGGCGAATGTCGGGCCCTATGAGACGCTGCTGGCCTATCTGCGCTCCCGCACCTTCCAGCGCCAGCGGCCCTTGCTGCTGGTGTTGAGCCTGCTCGAGGGCGCCATGGTCCTGCTGCCCAGCAACCGCTCGGCCTTTCCGCAGCACGCCATGAGCACGGACGCCTTCCTGAGTGGGGTGCGGGCGGCGCTGTCGGGCTGATCCATGGCTTTGGTGATCTCACCAACGGCAATCAGACACTAACGCCAGCCCTCCAGGAATTCCCGCTCCGCCGGCGTGATGGGCTGGCCCATGACGCGCTCCGGGAATTCCCAGATGACGAGGCGTGGCGGGGTCTCGCGAAAGGTGGCGCCGCCGAAGAAGGCGGCCGCCGCGCCATGGAAGCCGCCCCCCGCCTGGGCCAGCGAGGTCACGGCCGCCCCCAGCGCCTGTTGCAGGGCGCCGTGGAAATTGGCGTTCAGCGAATAGGACGAACCGAGCAGCACCACCTCCGGCACCGCCTCGTCCAGCAGCCCGCCGCCTTCGCCCGGCGGCACGGTGGTGGTGGCCTCGTGCTGGCGGTCGCGGCGGGGGCGCCAGGGGTCGGGCAGGAGGTCGAGGCCCATCAGGCGCAGCAGGTCGGCCGGCGCCTCGGTCTCGGTGGGGGCCTGGGCGGTGGCGATGCCGGGGCGGCGCTCGAAGGGCAGGGCGCGCGTGGCCTCGGCGATGGCGGCCGCGGCGGCCGCGGCGCCCTGCTGGTTCCAATGCGTGTCGGTGCGCCAATAGGCGGGTTCGCGCGCGGCGAGCGCCGACAGCGCGGGCAGCAGGGGCGCCTGGGGCAGGCCGGACAGCGCGGCCTCCAGCGCCGGCAGCCGCGCCTCGGCCTGGGCGGAGCGGGGCGCGCCGCACAGCATGTCCCGATGCACCCGCGCCTTGTCCGGCACCACCGCCACCACCAGCGCGATGCCGCGCGCGGCCAGCCTGGCCTGGATGCGGCGCAGCGCGTCCACGCGCGCCGCCATGGCGGAAGCGGCGCCGTCGAAGGGGCGAAGTTCCTCGGTGAGGAACAGCCAGCCCTCGCAGCCCACCCGCACCGCCGGCCCGCCGGAGTTGAAGAGGCCCCAGCGGAACAGCCCGCCCGCCGCGCGCACCCAGGGGTCGGCCGGGAGGTGGTGCGCGAGGACGTGGTTCACCGCCGCCGTGGTGCGCCCGTCCACGAAGGCCTCGAGGTTCAGCGCGGGGGCCAGGCGCGCCTGCCCGGCCTCGGAGCGCAGGGCCGCCACGCCCTGGTAGACGCCCCAGCCCAGCAGCGCCGTGGTCAGCAGGGCCAGGGCGGTGGCCGGGGTGCGGGTCCAGCTTCTCATCGGCGCCCCCTCAGAACTGGAAATACAGGAAGGGCACGGCGGCGCGGCTGTAGAGCAGCACGAGGCCGAGCAGGAAGGCCAGGAAGGGCCACCACATCCAGATCGGGCGTGAGGCCCCGTCGAGCCCCTCGGACGAGAGGCGCAGGAAGGGCATGCGCCCGGCCAGCAGCGGCAGATAGACCAGGCCCAGCGCCAGCCAGAGGAACCACCACTGGTCGGGCGTCACCTGCCAGGCCAGCGCGTCGGAGATGCCGCCCCAGTTCGCGCCGAACATGGCGGCGTAGAAGGCGAAGGCCGTGGCGAAATCCGGCGCGCGGAAGGCGACCCAGCCCAGGATGACCGCCAGCATCAGCAGGGCATGGCCCGCGATCCAGGGCAGCGGCCCGCCGCCCGCCGCGCGCCAGAAGCGGTGCAGCGCCAGCAGCCCGCCATGCCAGAAGCCCCAGGCGATGAAGGTCCAGTTCGCGCCATGCCACAGCCCGCCGATCACCATGGTGAGCAGCAGGTTCACATAGGTCCGCACCGGCCCGCGCCGGTTCCCGCCGAGCGAGATGTAGAGGTAGTCGCGCAGGAAGCGGCTCAGCGTCATGTGCCAGCGCTGCCAGAATTCCTGGATGTTGCCGGCGAGGTAGGGGTTGTCGAAATTCTCGGGGAAGCGGAAGGCCAGCATGGTGGCCAGGCCGATGGCCATGGCCGAATAGCCCGCGAAGTCGAAGAACAATTGCAGCGTGTAGGCGATGGCGCCCACCCAGGCCTCGGTGGTGGTGGGGGCGGGCAGGGCGAAGACGGCGTCCACCACGGGCGCCAGCGTGTCGGCCACCAGCACCTTCATGGCGAAGCCCACCATGAAGCGGCGCGCGCCGAGGCCGAACTTCTCCAGCGAATGCGTGCGGTGCCGCAGGTCCTGGTCCACCTCGGCATAGCGCACGATGGGCCCGGCGATGAGCTGGCTGAACATGGCCTTGTAGGCGGCATAAGCCACGAAGTCCCGGCTGACCGGCACGTCGCGCCGGTACACGTCCACCAGGTAGCTGACCGATTGCAGCACGTAGAAGGACAGGCCCACGGGCAGGATGATCTGCGCCCAGGGCAGGGGCGTGCCGCCGAAGGCGAGGACCGCGTCATTGAAGGTCTGCACGCCGAAATTGGCGTATTTGAACCAGCCCAGCACGCCGAGCTGCCCGACGAGGCCCAGCACCAGCAGCCGCGTGCGGGCGGCCTCGCCCCGCCCTTCCATGGCCTGGGCCAGCCAGAAGCTCCAGAGGGTGACGCCCACCAGCAGGGCCAGGAAGTCCACCCGCCACCAGGCGTAGAATGCCCAGGAGAAGGCCAGGATGATGGCGTTGCGTGCCCGTGCGGGGCTCAGGAAATAGACGACCAGGAAGGCCGGCAGGAACAGGAACAGGAACTCGAAGGAGGCGAAAATCATGCGCGGCAGGCCCGGACGGGGCGGAGATGGGGGCGCATGGCGGGGTCCAGCCTGGAGAAACCTGGGATTTCAGGCTGGAACAGAACGCGGCGCGCCGCAATGATGGATGACCCGGGCGCGCGGGACGCATATGATGAAGTTGTCGCAAGGAAGACCGGGAATGCACGCGTGAAGGCGAAGCTGCAGATGGCGGACCAGGGGGCGCTTTCCTACCTCGCGCGGCGGGGTGTTTCGCCGCAATGGCGGAGCTTCGTCCGCGCCCTGATGGGCATCGCGCACGCGCACCTGCCGGAGGAGGCGCGCCAGACCTTCCTGCGTGCCCTGGGCGAGGGCATGGCGCGGGAGATGACGCTGCCGCCCTGCGAGAGCCTCGCGGCGCTGGAGGCCGCGATGAACGCCGCCCTGGCCGAGGCCGAATGGGGCTATGTGGAGGTCGCGCTGGATGAGGCGCAGGCGGCCATGGTGCTGCGCCACGCCGCGGCCCCGCTGGTCTCCCTGCCGGAGGACCCCGCCGGCGCCTGGATCGTTCCCGTGCTGGAGGGGCTCTACCAGGCCTGGCTTGACGCCCAGCCCGGCGCGGTGGAGGGCGTGCCGGTGCGCCAAGCCGCGCATGAGGGCGCGCTGGTGGTCCTGCGCTACGCCCAGGCTGCCTGAACCACGCCATCCGTCGTGCCATGGGCCGCCCCATCGGCCGCGCGCGTGACGACGCCCCATTTTTGTGCTACTCCCCCATAGGTCGAGAGGATGGGCCGGCGGATGCCTGGGTCTGATGCGCCGGAGGGCGAATTCCGGGCGTAAGGGGCAGGGTGGTCACGCTGTGACATCCGTCGAACGGCAGGAGCAGCGAACGCCATGGCCACCCCTTCCCGCGGCAAGAAGGCCACCGCGGCTTCCGCCCCGAAGGCCGCCACGGCCGAGGCGGCGCCAGTGAAGCCCGCACCCATGAAGTCCGCGTCTGCGAAATCCGCATCGGCCAGGACGGCCGCCAAGACCACCCCGGCCCCGGCCGCGAAGGAACCACCCCCCCGGGCGAAGCCCGCGAAGGAAGCCTCAGCCCCTGTTTCGAACGCGCCCGCCCCGCCGCCCCCGAGCCCACCCGAATCCCACAGCAAGGTATCATCCCGTCCCGTGACCAAGTCCAAGGCGTCCAGCACCGCACCCGACACCAACCGTCCCGCTTCCGAGCCGGCCGCGGAGGCCCCGGCGACGCCCCGGCCCTCCATCGTGATCGCCGCACCGACCGACACGCCCTCGCGCGGGAGCGGGTCCATGGCCGCGCGCGCGGCGGCGGGGCGGCCGAACATGCCGCCCTCCTTCGCTGTCCGCAGCCCCGGCCGGCCGGGCTTCGCCGAGGGGCAGAACCCCGCCCCGCGCCCGCCCGCCGCGAAGATCGAGCTGAAGGCCGGCGACCATGTGGTCTACCCCACCCATGGCGTGGGCATGGTGCAGGGCATCGAGACCATCGAGGCCGCGGGCCATGCGTTGCAGATGGTCGTCGTCACCTTCGAGGAGAACCGCATGACGCTGCGCGTGCCGGTGGCCAAGGTGCCCACGGCCGGGCTGCGGAAGCTGTTCACGCCCAAGGAATTCGAGCAGGCGATTGACACGCTGAAGGGCCGCGCGCGCATCAAGCGCACGATGTGGTCGCGCCGCGCCCAGGAATACGAGGCCAAGATCAACTCCGGCGACCCCATCCAGATCGCGGAGGTGGTGCGCGACCTGCAGCGCAATGCCGGCCAGCCCGACCAGTCCTTCAGTGAACGGCAGATCTACGAGCAGGCGCTGGAGCGGCTCGCCGCCGAATACGCCGCCATCGAGAAGATCGACCGGGTGGAGGCCAGCGACCGCCTGGTGGCCTTCGCCAAGTCCAGCGCATGAGTGCAGCGGAGGAGGTCATCGCCGAGCTCGAGGAAGGCTTCGCCCTCTTCGACGACTGGGAAGACCGCTACCGCTACCTGATGGAACTCGGCCGAGAGCTGGAACCGCTGGCCCCGGAGGAGATGGTGGAGGCCAACCGCGTCTCCGGCTGCCAGTCCCGCGTGTGGCTGACCACGCGCCCGGATGGGGGCCGGCTGCGCCTGCGCGCGGGCAGCGACGCGGCCTTCGTGCAAGGCATCCTGGCCCTGCTGCTGCGCGTCTATGATGGCCGCACGCCGGCCGAGATCATGGCGACGGGCCCGGAATTCCTGGGCCGCCTCGGCCTCGACGAGGCCCTCAGCATGTCGCGCCGCAACGGGGCGGCGGCGGTGGTGGGGCGCATCCAGGCGGCGGCGCGGCAGATGGAAGCCACCTCGGCGGGTTGAGCCATCACGGCCCCAGCAGTGGCAGCCCCGCCTCCAGCCGGTCGGCCGCGCCCTGGACGGCGTGTCGCAGCGCCTCGTCATCGTAATACCCGCCCACCACGTGCAAGTGGTGGGCGATGGCCCGCTGGAAGGCCGCGAACAGGGCGCAGTCGGGTGTCTCGGGGGCTGTCCAGAAGCGGTCGCGACCCGATTCATGGGTCAGGCCCGGCACCCGATACACCGCCTCCCCCAGCGCCAGCAGCGGCTTTCCGGCTTCCAGCGCGTTCAGGCCGGCCGTGCTGTTCACCGTGATCATTCCCGCCGACCGCGCCAGCACCGGGCCGAGCGGCACGCCGTCCAGGAAGTGCACCCGGTCCGCGACGCCTGCCGCCTGCGCCATGCGCGCCACCCGCCGGGACCACCATTTCAGCCCGGGGTCGAGCGGATGGACCTTGAAGGCCAGATGCGCGTGACGGGGCGCATGGGCGGCGAAGCTCGCCACCGTCTCGCGCATCGGCGTGTCCTGGTCCGGGAAAGGCGAATAGGCGCGGAGCGAGAAGTCCATCTCCATCTGCATGGCGAAGACGAACAGGGGCGCCCCGGCCGGCAGCCGGTCCAGCAGGCGTTGGCCGAGCCGCCGCGCGAGCGGCCGCAGCGTCAACCGCAGCCCGGTCCCCATGTAGAGGGGGATGGGCGAGCTCAGCAGATGCGTCTCGAAATGCCGGAAGGGCCAGGGCAGCAGGTTGGCCATGTGAAAGGCCCAGTCCCAGCGGGCCTGGCGCGCGAAGCGGTCGCGGAAGGGCGTGGGCGGGGCGAGCGGCGGGGCGGCCTCGGCCAGGCGCAGCACTTCCGCCGGCTCACGCGGGAAATGGGACATGGCGTTGTGCCCGTCCCGCTCCAGGATGATGCGATCCGGCCGGAGATAGCCATAGTCGGTGGCCGCGACCGGAATGGAGCGCGCCTGCGCCGCCCCGATGGCAATGCGGTGATAGACCCGCTGCTCGCCCAGCAGCACCAGGTCCGTGATGGCCTCGCGGTCCAGGAAGTCGCTGACGAAGCGCGGCCAGTCGGCCAGGGTCCCGGTGAAGTCCACCGCCCCCGGGCCGCGCCAGAACAGCTTGTCACCCAGGCACAGGTTGATCCGGTGGGCGGCATGGCCGCGCGCGCGCAGCTCCGCCGCGAGGTCGGCGAAGAAAGGGCTGATGGGGCCTTGCAGGAAAAGGAAGCGCTTCACGCCCAGCCTCCCGCCGGGGCGCGCCAGGCGGCGGCCACATCACCCTTTCCCAACAGCTTCACGCCCGCTGCGCGCCGGGCGGCGGGGCTGGGCCAGCCGCGGTAGGGGAGCGCCGCGGGCGGCGCGGGCGGGGCCTCGCCGGCGGCGATGCGCGCCAGCACCCCCTCCAGCAACGGCAGGGCGGCGAGGTGCAGGGCGCGGGCGGCGGCCGAGGCGCTGGTGCTGGGCGGCAATGTCACCGCCTGCTGCGCCCAGATGCCGCCCGCGTCTATGCGCGGCGCCATCTGGTGGATGCTGACGCCCGTCGTGCCCTCGGCCAACCCGTGGAAGGCGGGGATGGGCCCGCGGTGGCGCGGCAACAGCGAAGGGTGGACGTTGATCGCCCCGCGTGGCGGCAGCGTGAGCGTCTCGGCGTCCAGGATGCGGTCGAGGTGGAAGCAGACCAGCAGCTCCGCACCGGTCGCCCGCAGCGCCGCCCGCATCGCTTCGGGCGCGCCCAGGCCCAGCGCCGGGATGCCGCGCGCGGCGCAGAGGGTGGAGAGGCGGGGCGGCTTGCGCAGCGCCCCGCCCAGCACGGGCAGGGCATGGTTCACCATCAGGTAGGGCAGCAGGCCGGGGCCACCGCGCCGCAGCGCGCGCCAGGTCGCGCGGGTGGCGCGGAAGGGGGAGGAGTGCCCCACCAGCACAAGGCGCGGGCCGAGCGATTCCGCGAAACGCAGCGTGGCCTCCGCGCTGGCGGCGCCCTCCAGGGTGAACAGCGCGACCCGCAATTCCTCACGCCGCCTCCCGTGCGGCGGCGCGCAGCGCCTCGATGGTGCGGTCGAGATCGGCCTCGCTGTGTTCGGAGGAGAGGAAGAACCGCAGCCGTGCCTGCCCCTCCGGCACCACGGGGAAGCAGATGGGCTGCACGTTGATGCCCGCCGCCACCAGCCGGTCCGCCACGCGCATGGCCGTGAAGGAATCCCCCAGCACGATGGGCACGATGCCGAAGCCGGCCGATTGCCCGGCGTCGAAGCCTGCCCCCCGCGCCTGGTCGCGGAAGCGGCGCGCATTGGCCTGGAGTTTCGCCACCCGCCACGGCTCGGCCGCGATCAGGCCCAGCGCCGCCTCGGCCGCGGCAGCCAGCGGGGGCGGCAGCCCCACCGAATAGACGAAGCCCGGCGCCGTGTGCCGCAGCATGTCCACCAGCGCGTGGCTGCCCGCGATATAGCCGCCGGTGGAGGCCAGCGACTTGGACAGCGTGCCCATCCAGATGTCCACCTCGCGCGGGTCCACGCCCTGTGCCTCGGCCACGCCGCGGCCGGTCGCGCCCAGCACGCCCAGCGAATGCGCCTCGTCCACCATCAGCCAGGCGTCGTGGCGGCGGGCCAGCGCCACGAAGGCCGCCAGGTCCGGCACGGTGCCGTCCATGGAGTAATGGCCCTCGATGAGGATCAGCGCGCGGTTGTGCCGCCCGCGCTCGGCCGCCAGCACCGCGCCCGCGGCGGCGGCGTCATTGTGCGCGAAGGCCACGCGCCGCGCACCGGACAGCCGCATGCCCTCGGCCGAGCTGTTATGGATCAGCGTGTCGTGCAGGATGAGGTCGGCGGGGCCGACCAGGTGGCCGATGGTGGTGACGTTCGTGGCATGGCCCGAGACCATCGCCACCGCATCCTCCACCCCATGGTGGCGGGCTAGCGCGGCCTCCAGCGCCGCATGCACCGGCCGTTCGCCCGAGACATAGCGCGAGGCCGAGGCCGAGACGCCATAGCGCGCGATGGCATCGGCCGCCGCCGCATGGATGCGCGCGTCCCCGTTCAGCCCGAGGTAGTTGTAGGACGAGAAATTGATCATCTCCCGCCCCGCGATGCGCGTTCGCGCGCCCGCGATGCCGTCATGGCTGTGGAAATAGGGGCTGCTGATGCCGGTCTGCCGCGACAGGTTCCGCACCGCCGCCACCTCGCGCGAGGCGGGCAGGGTCGAGAAGTCGCGCGCGCTGGTGCTTGTGCCGGTGGGCGCGGGCCCCGGCGTGTGCATGCGGCCCAGCAGCGCCGCGCGCTCCTGCGGAGAAAGGCCACGGCGGCGCGGGGGCCCGCCGCTCATTCCGCCGCCTCGCGGCCCGGCTTCAATCCATCCAGCAGCAATTGCGCCACCCCCTGCACCGTCAAGCCCTCTCCCACGCCCTGAAGCGGCAAGGACACCGAGAAGCGCCGTTCCAGCGCCGTCCGCAACTCCAGCCCGCCCAGGCTGTCGAGGCCAAGCCCGGCGAGTGGCGCATCAAGGGCGATGCCATGCGCAGGCAGACGCAGAATACGTCCGATTTCGACGCCAACCAAACGCTGTATGGCGTCCCGGGCCGCATCTTCTCCCATGGCGCGCAGCGCAGGGAGGGAGATCTCCTCCGCATTGCTCTCCGCGCCCGCCTGGCCGGCCAGGGCCAGGAAGGGCGGTTCGGCCAGCAGGGCGAGGCTGCGCCGGGCGGCGGGCCAGTCCAGCCGCGCCACGCCGGCCACCGCCACCTGGGCGTCGAGCAGGGCGGGCAGGCGGTCCAGCGCCTCACGCGCCGTCAGCGCCACGGCCCCCAGGCGGCGAGCCAGGCCCTCGGCGCGGGCGTCCTCGCCGGCCAGCATCCCGGCATCCGAGATGGGGCCCCATTGCACGGCCAGCGCCGGGCGGCCCTGGGCATGGCGGCGGCGGGCCAGCGCCTCCAGCCCCGCATTCGCCGCCACATAGGCCGCCTGGCCCGGGCTGCCGATGGGCACGGTGGCCGAGGAGAACAGCAGGAACAGGCCGGGCGCGTCGGCCTCGGTCAGATGGTCGAGGTGTTCGGCCGCCGTCACCTTGGCGTCCCACACCGCCTGGGCCGCGCGGGCGTCGAGCCGGGCGGCCACGCCGTCCGACAGCACGGCCGCGGCATGGACCACGCCGGTGATGGGGGCCTCCGCGCGCAACTGGTCCAGGGCGGCGGAAAGGGAAGCGGCATCGGTGGCGTCGCAGGCCAGCAGCCGCGTCATGGGGCCGAGTTGTTCGGCCGCCGCCACCGCCCCCGGCGCCGCCGCGCCCCGGCGCGAGAGCAGCGCCAGGCGCCGCGCCCCCTGCCCGGCCAGCCAGCGCGCCGCCTCCAGCCCGAAGCCCGAGGTGCCGCCGACCACCACCACCCAGCCGTCACCGGGGGTCCATCCGGCTTGTGCGCTGGCCTCGGCGGCTTCCTCCGGCGGGCGGATGACGAGCTTGCCCACATGCCCCCCCGCCTGGAGGCGGCGAAAGGCGTCCTCCACCGTGGCGGCCGCGTGGACGCGCACGGGCAGGGGGCGAAAGATCCCCTCCTCCAGCCGCCGCATGAGGCTTTCCAGGTGGCGGCGCGCCAGGGCGGGGCGCGCGCGGGCCAACTCGTCCACATCCACGGCGAAATAGGTGACGTTGCGGCGCAAGGGCCGCAGAGGGGCCCGCCGCGCCTCGGCATAGTCGCGCTTGCCCAGTTCCAGGAAGCGGCCGAAGGGCGCCATCAGGGCCAGGCTGCGCTCCATCGCCTCGCCCGAGAGGGAGTTCAGGCAGATATCCACGCAGCCCTCGCCGGGCGGTGCGTCCCAATGGGCGCGCAATTCCTCGGCGAAGCCGACGGAGCGGCTGTCCAGCGCCACCTCCGCGCCGGCCGCCCGCAGCAGGGCGCGGCGGGCCTCGGTGCCGGCGGTGGCGGCCACGCGCGCGCCGGCGGCGAGTGCCACCTGCAGCGCGGCCAGCCCCACCGCGCCGGCCCCGCCATGGATCAGCACGCGGTCGCCGGGGGTGATGCGGCCGAGTTCCTCCAGCGCATGCACGGCGGTCAGGAAGGCCACGGGCAGCCCCGCCGCCTCCTCGGGCGCCAGCCAGTCGGGGCGGGGCACCAGTGCCTCCTCCCGCGTCACGGCGCGGGTGGCCAGCGCGCGGGGGGCGACGCCCAGCACGGCCTGGCCGGGTGCCAGGGCGCAGCCAGGCCCCACGGCCTCCACCACGCCCGCCAATTCCATGCCCAGGCCCGGCCCGGCGAAGCCGGCCCGGAGGATGTCTTCCGGCAGCAGGCCCTGGGCCCACATCACGTCGCGGAAGTTGAGGCCCACGGCCTGGACCGCCAGCCGCACCTCCCCGGGGCCGAGCGGGTGGGCGGCCACCTCCGGCGCCGGCTGCCAGGCCAGCGTGCCGAGCTGCCCGGGCATGCCGACGGCCAGACGCAGCGGGCCGGGCGGCGGGGGCGGCGCGGGCACGCCGGCCGCCACGCGCGGCACCAGGCGCCCGGCCTGGGTCAGGACCTGTTCTGCCTCCGCATCGGGGGGCGTGAGCAGGGCGGCGGCAAGGCGCCGTGCGGCGGCTTGCGGGTCGAGCCCCAGGTCGAGGTCATGCCGGCACGGGCGGAGCGCCGACATCTCATTGGCCAGCACCCGCCCCAGCGCCAGCAGCCCCGCGGCACCCGGCCGCGTGGTGCCGCCGCGGGTGATGAGGTGCAGACCGTCCGCCACCCCCTCCGCCGTGGCGGCGAGCTGCGCGACGGCGGCCAGCCCCACGGGCCCCGGCTCGGGCCAGGCCAGCAGGGTGGCGCCCCGCAGCGCGGCGGGGGCGGGGCTGTCGGGCAGACGGGTGACGCGGGCGCCGGCGGCGGCCAGCGCCTCGGCCAGGGCATTGGCCCATTCCTGCTTCGCGGCGCCGTGCCAGAGGGAGAAATGCCGGCCCATGGCCGCGGGCAGCAATTGGCCGCTCTCGGGCATGGCGGCGGCCACCAGCGCGGCGGGCCAGGGCAGGGGTGGCAAGGGCAGCACGCGCGGCCGGTCCCACCCCGCGCCGAGCAGGGCGGCGTTCCAGCCCGCGGCATCCAGCAGCCGGCGTGTGGTCCACCATTCGGCGGCCAGGCCCTCCGTCATGTCCCAGAACAGGGCGGGCAGGGGTTCGGCCAGCAGCAGGGCGCCACCGGGGGCCGCGGCGCGGCGCAGCCCCTCGGCCAGGGCTTGCCCGCCCGCGCGGCGCGGCGAGAGGGCCAGGGCCAGCACGAGTTCCGCCTCGGCGGGCGGGGCGTCGGGGCCGGCGGGGTCCCATTCCGCCAGCTCCACACCCGGCGGCACGGGGGGTGGGCGCTGGCCGGGCAGATGGGTGGCGATGAGGCGCGCGGCGCGCGGCAGGGCGGCCCGCAGCGCGGGCAGCAGCGGGCCTTCCGTGGCGCCGGCCAACAGCACGCGGCAGGGGCGGGCGGCGGGCCAGCCCTCCAGCAGTCGCGCCGCGCCATGGGCCAGGGCCGCGCCCAGCAGGTGCAGGCTTTCCGCATCGGGCGAAAGCCGGGCGGGCGGCATGGGCAGCCCCAGCAGCGCGGCGGGCAGGGCCTCGGCCGCCTCGGCCAGTGTGGCGAGTTCCTGGGCGAGGGCGGGCGCCTCCAGCATCACCTGCTGCCAGATGGCGTGGGAGGCGGGGAGTTCCTGGGCGCCCTGGCCGAGATGGGCGCGCAAGGCCATGGCCAGCGGGCCCTCGGCGGTGGCGAGCCCCGCTTCCTGCGCCGCCGCCGCCGCATGGGCGGAGAGCAGCAGCGCGGCCTCCTCCAGCTGGGGGCCGGGGGGCGGCAGGTCGAGCGTGGCGGGGTCGAGCGCGGGGGCCGCCTCTGGCCAGCCCAGTGGCACCGGCGCCGCCACCCATTCGCCGTGGAAGACCGGGGGGGGCGCGGCGCGTTCGCCCAGCGGCACGCGCTGGAAGGTGGCCTCCTCCAGCCGGGCCACGGCACGGCCCAGCGCATCGCGCAGGGTGATGCGGGCGGCCACGCTCCGCTCGCCCGGCGCGGTGATGGCGATTTCGGCCGCCACGGCCACGCCCCCTTCGCGCCGCGCCAGCACGCGGCCGAAGCGCACGGGCAGGAAGCCGTCGCGCGTGGGGCCATCCTCCGCGCCGCCCAGCAGGCCGAGCAGCCCTTGCAGCGCGCCGTCCAGCCGCACCGGGTGCAGGTGGAAGGCGTCGTCCGGCGGGGCGGTGGCGGGCAGGTCCAGTTCCAGCCGCACCTGGCCCGTCTCGCGGCGAGTGGCGAAGCGCGTGACGGGGCGGAAGGCCGGGCCGTAATCCAGGCCAAGCCGCGCGGCGGCCCGGGTGAGCGCGGCGCCTTCCTGCCATTCTCCGACCGGTTCGGCCTGGCTGTCGGGCTCGGGCGGGGGCGGCAGGGCGGAAAGGCGGGCGGTGGCGTGCAGCGCCCAGGCCTCGGTGCCCAGGCGGCGGCGGGATTCCAGGCGGAAGCCGCCCTCCTCGTCCAGCCGTGCGCGCAGTTCGCGCAGCGCGTCGGGCACCAGTGGCAGGGGGCGCAGGATGGTGAAGTCCGTCACCTCCAGCCAGGGTGTGGCGGGGTGGCGCAGGAACCCGGCCTCCAGCGCCATCTCCACCATGGCGGCGGCGGGCAGGATGGGCTGCTGGCCCAAGGCGTGGTCCGCGAGCCAGGGGGCGGCGGTGGTGTCGAGCGTGTTGCGCCATTCCTCCCCGGCCTCGCCGTGGCGGTGGCCGAGCAGCCCGCCCTCCTGCGGGGCGTAGAGCAGGGGCCGAGTTTCCACGCTGCGCGGCAGCCAATGCGGCTGGGGCTCCAGCGGCAGGGCGGGCAGGGCGCGGAATTCGGCGGGGCCCTGGAAGGCGTGGCCGCCGCGCGGGTCGGCGCCCTGGGCCGTGGCGGCGTCGGCCAGCGCGGGGAAGGGGTCCGCCTGGCGGGCGCGGTGCGGGCGCAGCGTGGCCATGCTGGGCACTTCGCGCCCCGCCGCCCGCAGCAGGGTGCGCAGATAGCCCTGGAGCAATGGGCGGGGACCGATCTCGACCAGCAAGGCGGGGTTGCGCGCCAGCCCAGTGGCCATGGCATCGGCAAAGCGCACCGGCTCCCGCAGGTTGCGCCACCAATAGGCGGCGTCGCACTCGGTAGGCTCCAGAACCTGGCCCGTCACGGTGGAGATCAGGGGCACGCCCCCCTCCCGCCCGCGCAGCCCGCGCAAATCCCGCAGCAGCCCGGCCCGCACCGGGTCCATGGCGGCCGAATGGAAGGCATAGTCGAGGTCGAGCGCCAACCAGGCCCAGCGCCGCGCGGCGGCGGCCTCGGCCAGGCGCGCCAGGGCGGGTTCCGGCCCGGCCACGGTCAGCGAGGCGGGCGTGTTCACCGCCGCGATCTCGAGGGGCCAGTCCTCGCCGGCGGAACATTCGGCCAGCACGGGCGCCGCGTCTTCCGGCGTCGCGCCCAGCACCGCCATGCGGCCCACGCCGCGCCGCGCCTCCTGGTGGCGGCTGCGCGCGGCGATGAGGCGGGCGGCCTGCCGCAGCGAGAGCAGCCCTGCCGCCTCGGCCGCCGCCACCTCGCCCACGGAATGGCCCAGGCAGAAGGCGGGGCTGATGCCCTCCTCGGCCAGGGCGGCGACGATGGCGTGCTGGATGGTGAACAGCAGTGGCTGGGCGATGGCGGTGCGGGCGAGTTCCGCCTTCGTCACGCCGCGTTCCAGCAGGGCGGCGACGGACCAGCCGAGGGGCGAGGCCAGCGCGGCATCGGCGCGTTCCACGGCCGCGCGGAAGGGGGCGCTGCCGCGCATCTCGGCCGCGCCCATGCGGGCCCAGGCGGCGCCATTGCCGGTGAAGAGGAAGCCTACCCCCGCCCCATGCCCGGCCTTGCCGGTGGCGGCGCCCGCCACCTCCTCGCCGCGCGCGAAGCTGGCGAGTGCCCGGGCCGGGCGCGGGCCGCGCAGCACAAGCCGGTGCGCGCGCAGGGCCCGGTGCCGGGCCTGGCCGCGCGCCAGGCTGGCAAGGGTGGCCGCAGCGCGGGCCGGCGTGGCCTTGGCCAGCAGCGCCGCCCAATCTCCCGCCAGCCGGCGCAGGGCGGTGGGGCTTTGCGCCGACAGGACCAGCGGGGGCCTCTCCCCGGTGTCCTGACGCGCCGCCGGGGATGGGGGTGCTTCGCCCAGCAGCGCACAGGCATTGGTGCCGCCGAAGCCGAAGGAATTCACCGCCACCGCCCCGCCCGCGAAGGGCATGGGGTGTGTGGCGGGCATCAGCCCCAGCCGGTCGAACGGGATGTTGGGGTTGGGCGTCTCGCAATGCAGCGTGGCGGGGATGCGCCCCGTCTCCAGCACCACCAGCGCCTTCAGCAGGCCTACCAACCCCGCCGCAGCCTCGGTGTGGCCGATGTTGCTCTTGACCGAGCCGATGGGCAGCACGCCCCGCCGGCCCGGCAGCGCCTGGGCGATGGCCGCGGCCTCGATGGGGTCGCCCGCCGGGGTGCCGGTGCCATGCGCCTCGAAATAGCCGAGCCCCGCCGGCTTCACGCGCCCCGCCCGCAGCACCGCCGAGATCAGCGCCGCCTGCGCCCCCGCATCGGGCAGGGAGATGCCGTTGGTGCGCCCCGCCCCGTTCACCCCGCTGGCGAGGATGACGCCGCGCACCGCATCGCCATCGGCGAGCGCGGCGGCCAGCGGCTTGAGCACCAGCACCACCCCGCCCTCGGCCCGCACATAGCCATCCGCGCCCGCGCCGAAGGCCTGGCAACGGCCGCGCGCACTGAGCATGCCCGCGCGCCAGAAGCCGCCGAAGGGAAAGGGCGAGAGCAGCATGTTCACCCCGCCCACCACCGCGGCCGGGATGCGCCCATGGCGCAGCGCCTCGCAGGCCTCGTGCAGGGCGACGAGGGCGGAGGAACAGGCCGTGTCCACCGTCATGGCCGGGCCGCGCAGGTCAAACACGTTGCCGATGCGGTTGGACAGGATGGAGAGCGCGCTGCCCGCCATGGTGTAGCGGTCGCCCGCGCCCGTGTCCTCCTGGTGGAGATTGCCGTAGTCGGTGGTGGAACCGCCGACATAGACGCCGATGGGCTGGCCGGAAACGCGGTCCTCGGGCCAGCCGGCATCTTCCAGCGCGCGGCGCGTCAACACCAGCAACAGGCGCTGCTGCGGGTCCGTCTCGTCCGCCTCGCGCGGGGAGATGCCGAAGGCCGGCGCGTCGAAGCCCGCCACGTCGCCGATGGTGCCGGCGCGGAAATGCGGTGCGCGGCCCACCTCGCCCGGGCGCGGATGCAAGAAACGGCTATGGGCGAAGCGGTCGGCCGGCACCTCCGTCACGGCGTCCAGCCCTGCGTCCAGCAGACGGGCGAAGGCCGCGAGGTCCGGCGCGCCGGGCAGGCGGCAGGCCGCGCCCACGATCGCGATGGGCGGGCCACCGCCGGCCATCGTCCCCGCCATGCCGGCACGCACCGCCCTCATGCCCTTGCCTCGGGTCGGAGCCGGTCGGGCCGGGAGATGATGTCACGATGCACGCAACCCGGATGGAGGACATGGCCCCGCAAAGTCAACTCCACGTGGATTGCAGACTGGCCAAAATGCACGCCGGAACCTTGCGTTACCCATCGCATGTTCCCCCGCGACCGCACGGCTATTCCTGTAACAGCGTGGCGAGCGCCCGTTCTTGCACTTCGGGGCGCGGCTCGCGGCCGCACAGGCGGTCCAGGAAACGCTCGGTTTCGCGGAAATGGCTGCTCCAGCTGGGCGGGTGCCACTGCGCCAGGCGCTGGAACTGGGCCTGGCGGCGGGCGCTGCCTGGCTCGGACAGCGCGCGCACCGCGTCGGACCAGCCGTGAAAGTCGAGCGGATGGAAGAACTCCGGCACATTCCCGCCCACCTCCCGCGCCGGCGGAATGTCGGAGGCGATGACGGGCGTGCCGCAGGCCAGCGCTTCGGCAACAGGGATGCCGTAGCCCTCGGCGAAGCTGGGGGCGAGCAGGGCGGCGGCGCCGCGCATCAGCCGCGCCACCTCGGGGTCCGGCAGGCGGCCGCATTCCTCGACCAGCCCGCCGAAATCCACGCGCTCCAGCATGCGGAACACGTCCTCATTGTCCCAGCCGCGGCGGCCAATGATGCGAAGCCGGGGCGTGCCTGGCTGCCCCTCCCGCGCGAATTGCCGCCACATCTGCAAGGCGAGCAGGTGGTTCTTCCGCGGCTCGATGGTGCCGACCATCACCACATAGGGGTCGGCGGGGGCCTCAGGCATGGGCGGAGAAGCGCTTGGAAGGTCGAGGCCGAGGCCCACCGCCTGCACCGGTGGCTGGGCGAGCCCGGCCTCGCGCAGGCGGGCGTGGAATTGCAGCGCCACGTGCCGGGTGGGCGTGATGACCCCCGCCGCGAGGGAGGAGATCACCTGCAGGCGCTGGGCATGTTGAACCGTGGAGTGCGGGCGGCAATACTCGGGAAAGCCGAGCGGGATCAGATCATGCAGCATGGGCACGAAGCGCGCGCCGGCGGCCACCACACCCGCGATGGCGCCTTCCTGGTGAACGGCGCGGTGCGAGGTGACGAGGAAGATGCTGTCCTTTTTCTGACCCAGGCGCTGCGCCAGCGCCCAGCGCCCGCCGCCCCAGAGCCGCCGCGACAGCGCCGCCGCCGCCATGGCCCGGAACCGCGCGAGGCCGCCCTCCTTCCCCGGGGCCACCACCGCGTCGGCCTCGGTCAGCAGGGAGCGCGCGAAACCATCGGGCAAGGCCGCGAACCACCCCCAGGGAGACTGCGCGACGAAGGTGACGCGACTTTCGGGCAGGGCACGCCAGTGCCGGGCATGCGCGATCTCGACACGATCCACGCCACTCGGCTGCCCATGCCATGCGAGCCCCAGCAGGCGAGAGATGTCGAGGACAATGTGCACGCCTCAATTGTCCCCATTTTTGCTGTTTTGGAAAGAGATCGTTTACGCAGCACGCAAGGCTAGGCACGAATTTCAGGGCCGGTGCAAATCAAGGATGATGAAACAATGAGCATCTGGCGGCAGCCAACCACTATCGAGCATATCACTGCGCGGGCCGTAGGCACAGTGAACGGCTATCTTGGCGTCCGTGTGACCGAGATTGGCCCTGATTACATCCTTGGTGAATTGCCGGTCGATGAACGACACGTTCAGCCCTTCGGTGTGATCCATGGAGGTGTTTCGGTCGTGCTGGCGGAGACGCTGGGCAGCGTGGCCTCCATGATGGCCTGCGAGCCGGGTTTCACCGCTGTGGGGCTCGAAGTCAACGCCAATCACCTGCGCCCTGTCCCAAAAGGCGATGTCGTCCGTGGCCGCTGCACCCCCATCCGGATTGGACGTAGCGTGCAGGTGTGGAACATCGAACTGCGGCGTGGCGACGGGCATCTTTCTTGCGTGTCCCGCCTGACCACGTCCATCATAGAGGCACGCCGCGCATGACGCGACCCAGGATTGCTCTGATCGGCACCGGAGGAACCATCTCGTCCCTCGGCGAAGATCCCTTCGACATCATTGATTACGGGCGGCATGGGCGCATCATGAACGCGCAGCAGCTGCTCGATTATTGGCCACAGGTCGCGCAGGTGGCCGATGTGCGTCCCGTGAAATTTTCCGCCATTCCCTCCACCGCCATCGGCCCCGCGCAGTGGCTTGAACTGGTGCGGGCCTGCCACCAGGCGGCGGTGGACATGCCGGAGCTCGACGGCATCGTCGTCACGCACGGCACGGCCTCCCTGGAGGAGACGGCCTATTTCCTCTCGCTCACCCTCAAGCTCGACATTCCGGTGGTGGTGGTGGGCGCGCAGAGGCCTTCCTCCGGCCTCTCCTCCGATGCGGGGATGAACCTGGCCAATGCCTGCCGCGTGGCGGGGGACCCGGGCGCGCGGGGGCTCGGTGCGCTGGTGCTGCTGAATGACGAGATCCATGCGGCGCGCGAGGTGACCAAGACCAGCACGAGCCGGCTGCAGACCTTCCGCAGCCCCGATTTCGGGTGCCTGGGCCATGCGGACGCCGACAAGATCGCGTGGTATCGCCGCCCGCTGCGGCCGGTGGGGAAGGCCACCGAGTTCGACGTGGCGGGGCGCGAGGGCCTGCCGCGCGTGGACATCGTCTATTGCTATGGCGGCGCGGATGGCGCGGCGGTGGATGCCTTCGTGACGGCGGGCGCCGAGGGGCTGGTCTCGGCCGGCTTCGCGCCTTCCTTCGTGACGCCCGAGATGGCCGAGGCCTTCACCCGCGTCATGGCCGGCGGCGTGCCGGTGGCGGCCAGCACGCGGGCGGGCTCGGGGCGGATGTTCTACACCACCCGCATGCGCGAGCCGGGCTTCGTGAACGCGGACAACCTCAACCCGCAGAAGGCGCGGGTGCTGCTCATGCTGGGCCTGACCGTGACGAAGGACGTGGCCGGGCTGAACGCGATCTTCGAGAAGTACTGAATCGCGGCCGCTTCACGCCGCGGCGATCGGCCGCTCAGGTCAAGCTGGAATACCCCGCGCGCCAGGCCTCGGGCATGGGCGCGGGGCGACGCGTTTCGCGGTCAATGAAGACGATGACGCTCTCCGCCGTGGCGAAGCACGCGCCATCCTTGAACAGCCCCTGCGCGATGGTGATGGAGGAATTCCCCACCCGCGCGATGGCGCTGCCGATGCGGACCTGGCCGGGATAGAAGATCTCGGCCAGGTATTCGATGGACACCTTCCGCAAGGCCGAGGCCATGCCACGCTCATGCGGCAGGCCGGAGACGGCGCAGATGATGTCGCCCCGCCCCGCCTCGCACAACGCCGCGATGGAGGCGTTGTTCACATGCCCGTTGAAGTCCGTGTCCTGGATGCGGAGCTTCTCTTCCGTCCAGAAGGGATATTCGCTCCGCATCAAGGACCTCGGAACCAAGGCCTCAGAACGCGCTGAGGCCGGAGTTGCGGATCGTCACCTGCCGGGCGGCGCAGATGTTCACGCCCCGCAGTTCCGCCGCGCGGCCATTCACCCAGACCACGCGGAAGTCGTAGCGGGCCGCGTTGGCGGCGCGGTAGTTCACGAAGCGGCCCGGCGGCAGCATGGAGCGGCCCAGCTGGTCCGCGCCCCAGCCGCTGACGGCCGAGGGGCTGAAGTACAACTCGCGCACCGTCAGGCCGGACTGGTTGGCGATGCGGAAGCGCGTGTCGCAGCCGGGGGCGGGCCGAAAGGGCACCACCTGCTGCTGCACGGGCGCCACATAGACCGGCTGGACCACGGTGGGTCCCTGCTGCGGCACGCAGGCCGCGAGCAGGGTGGAAGCGGCGAGAACCGCGACGGCGGTGAACTTGCTCATGTCTGTTTCCTGCCAGATTGCACCGACATGTTAACCAGCTTTCGGCATATGCAAACTTTGGGTGGAAATCAGGCGCGGCCAGCCGCCCCCCCGCGCCTTCAGGCGCGGCCAGCCGCCCCCCGCGCCTTCAGGCGCGGCCAGCCGCCTTGTCGGCTTCGTAGCGCGCCTTGTTCTCGGCATTGGCGGGGTAGAGGCCGGGCAGGGCCATGCCGGCATCCACCTGCTTCATGATCCAGCCTTCCAGGCGCTCCTGCTCGATGGCCTCGGTGGTCACGGCGTCCACGATGTCGGCCGGAATCAGCACGCAGCCATCGGCATCGGCCACGATGATGTCACCCGGGAAGACGGCCACGCCGCCGCAGCCGATGGGCTCCTGCCAGGCCACGAAGGTGAGGCTGGCGACGGAGGGGGGTGCCGCGCCGCCGGCGCACCACACGGGCAGGCCGGTGCCATTCACGCCGGCCACGTCACGCACCGCGCCATCGGTCACCAGCGCGGTCACGCCGCGCTTGGCGAGACGCGCGCAGAGGATGTCGCCGAAGATGCCGGCGTCCGTCACGCCCATGGCATCGGCCACCGCGATCACGCCCTCGGGCATGGCTTCGATGGCGGCGCGGGTGGAGATGGGGCTGGCCCAGGAGGCGGGCGTGGCCAGGTCCTCGCGCGCGGGGACGAAGCGCAGCGTGAAGGCCTCGCCCACCAGGCGCTTGCCTTGCGCGGCCGGCGTGAAGGGGGCGGCGCCGCGCATCCAGACGGAGCGCAGCCCCTTCTTCAGCAGCACGGTGGTCAGCGTCGCGGTGGTGATCTTCTCCAGCGCGGACTTGGTCTCGGGCGAAAGCGGCATGAGGGACGGCTCCGGTACGAATTCGGACCGGTTTTCCGTCTCCTCGCCGCGCGCGTCAATCAGGCGGTCTTTTCCACGGTGAGGCCCAGCTCCTCGATCATGCGTTCGCGCATCAGGAATTTCTGCACCTTGCCGGTGACGGTCATGGGGAATTCCTCCACGAACTTCACGTAGCGGGGAATCTTGTAGTGGGCGATCTGGCCCTGGCAGTGGGCGCGGATCTCCTCGGCGGTCGCGCTTTCGCCTGGCTTGAGGCGGATCCAGGCGCAAAGCTCCTCGCCGAACTTGGTGTCGGGCACGCCCACCACCTGCACCTCGGCCACCTTGGGGTGGCGGAAGAGGAATTCCTCCACCTCGCGCGGGTAGATGTTCTCGCCGCCGCGGATCACCAGGTCCTTGATGCGGCCGACGATGTTGCAGAAGCCTTCCTCGTCGATGACCGCCAGGTCGCCGGTGTGCATCCAGCGGGCGGCATCGATGGCCTCGGCCGTGCGCTCCGGGTCGCCCCAATAGCCCTGCATGACCGAATAGCCGCGCGTGCAGAGTTCGCCCGGCGTGCCGCGCGGGACGATGCGGCCCTCCGCGTCCACGATCTTCACCTCCACATGCGGGTGGATGCGGCCGACGGTGGAGACGCGGCGCTCGATGCTGTCGGTGGTGCTGGACTGGAAGCTGACGGGGCTGGTCTCGGTCATGCCATAGGCGATCGTCACCTCGGACATGTGCATGTCGGTGATGGCGCGGCGCATCACCTCGATGGGGCAGGGCGAGCCGGCCATGATGCCGGTGCGCAGCGTCGTCAGGTCGAACTTCGCGAAGTCCGGGTGGTTCAGCTGCGCGATGAACATGGTGGGCACGCCGTAGAGGGCGGTGCAGCGCTCGGCCTGCACCGCTTCCAGCGTGGCCAGCGGGTCGAAGCCCTCGCCGGGATAGACGATGGCGGCGCCATGCGTGGTACAGGCGAGGTTGCCCAGCACCATGCCGAAGCAGTGGTAGAGCGGCACGGGGATGCACACCACGTCGCGCTCGGTGAAGCGCTGCGCCTCGCCGATGAAGAAGCCGTTGTTGAGGATGTTGTGGTGGGTGAGCGTGGCCCCCTTGGGCGCGCCCGTGGTGCCGGAGGTGAATTGGATGTTGATGGGGTCGTCGCATTGCAGCAGCGCCGCGACCTCGCGCAGATGCGCGCGCGCGGCGTCGGAGGCCGGTTCCATGAGCGTGGCGAAGTTCAGGTAGCCCTTGTGGGTTTCCGCGCCGATCTGGATGCGGTGGCGCAGCAGCGGCAGTTTCTCGGCACCCAGCACCTCCAGCATGGTGACGTATTCGGAGGTCTTGAAGCGCGTGGCCGTGATGATGGCCGCGCAGCCGGCCTTGTTCAGCGCGTATTCGACCTCGGTCAGCCGATAGGCCGGGTTGATGTTCACCAGGATCAGCCCCGCGATGGCGGTGGCGTATTGCGTCAGCGCCCATTCGCTGTTGTTGGGGGACCAGATGCCGATGCGGTCGCCGGGCTTGAGGCCAAGTGCCAGCAGGTTGGCCGCCACATCCTCGGCGCGGCGCAGCATCTCCCCATAGGTCCAGCGCACGCCCTGGTGGCGGACGATCAGCGCCGGACGGTCGGCGAATTGCTGCGCCGCGCGGGTGAAATGCGTGCCGATCGTCTCGCCGAACAGGGGCGTGGACGAGGCGCCATGGACGTAGCTGTCGGCCATCCGGCCCTCCCTGGAGTTTGCGCTGGTTCTACAGCGAATTTCGGGCCTGCGCGACGAGTCGTTCCACGGGCTCGGCCACATCCAGCACCAGCGGGTTCTCGTCGGCGCCCGGGGGTTCGAGGGTGGCGAACTGGCTGGCCATGAGGCTGGCCGGCATGAAGTGGCCCGGGCGGGCGGCCTGGCGCGCGGCGATGAGGTCCGGCGCGCCTTCCAGATAAATCAGGCGCAGGCCCGGCGCGGCATCGCGCAGCCGGTCGCGATAGGCGCGCTTGAGCGCCGAGCACGCGACCACGCCGGGCCGCGCCGCCAGCCAGGCGCCGAGCGCATCCAGCCAGGGCCAGCGGTCCTCATCGGTCAGCGGCGTGCCGGCCTGCATCTTCGCGATGTTGGCGGGCGGGTGGAAGGCGTCGGCATCGGCGAAGGGCAGCGCCAGCGCCTCGGCCAGCGCCGCGCCGAAGCTGGATTTTCCCGAGCCCGAGACGCCCATCACCAACAGCCGGAGAGTCATGGCTTGGGCGGCTCCAGATGCCCGCCGAAGCCGCGCCGCATCGCACTCAGCGCCTTATCGGAAAAATTCTCCTCGCCCCGGCTGCGGAAGCGGGCAAACAGGCTGGCCGCCAGGACCGGCACGGGCACGCCGTTCTCCACGGCCGTGTCCACCGTCCAGCGGCCCTCGCCGCTGTCGCCCACATGGCCGGAGTAGGTGGACAGCGCCGGGTCCTGCGCCAGCGCCTGCGCCGTCAGGTCCAGCAGCCAGGAGGCGACGACGCTGCCGCGGCGCCAGGCCTCGGTGACATCCTCCAGCGCGAAGTCGAGCGGCGCGGGGGCGCGGCGCAACAGGTCCAGCCCCTCGGCCATGGCCTGCATCATCCCGTATTCGATCCCGTTATGGACCATCTTGGCGTAGTGCCCGGCGCCGTTCGGCCCGCAATGCACATAGCCGCGCGGGGGGCGCGGGTCTCCGGTGCGGCCCGGCGTGGGGGAAGCGGCGGCCTCGCCGGGCGCCAGCGCGGCGAAGAGGGGGTCGAGCCGCGCCACCACCTCCGCCTCGCCCCCGATCATCAGGCAATAGCCGCGCTCCAGCCCCCACACGCCGCCGGAGGTGCCGATGTCGAGGTAGTGCAGCCCATGGGCGCGGGCCTCCGCCGCGCGGCGGGCGCTGTCCTTCCAGAAGGAATTGCCGCCCTCGATCACCACATCGCCGGGCGAGAGCAGGCTGTGGAGTTCGCGCAGGGCGGCCTCGGTGGGTTCGCCCGCCGGCAGCATCACCCAGACCAGGCGCGGGGCGGGCAGGGCCGCCACCAGGGCTTCCAGGCTGTCCGCGCCCTCGGCGCCCTCGGCCACCAGCGCGGCAACGGCCGCCGCGTCGCGGTCGAAGCCCGCACCCGGGATGCCCGCGCGCATGGCCCGCCGCAGCAGGTTGGCCCCCATCCGTCCCAATCCGACCATACCCAGGCGCATCGCGCTTCCCCCACTGTTCCCCGCATGATGTGATGCCCGAAACACGGAGGAAAGCCATGCGCGCATTGCCCGCCCAAGGCCAGGACTGGCCCGAACTCAAGCAAGCCCTGCTCGACGCCAAGACGCGCGACTATTCCTGGAAGCGCGGCCGCATGGCCGTGTTCTTCTACTACCTGGACGAGGCGCTGGAGCGCCTCCAGCAGGAGGCCTACATGACCTTCTGGACCGAGAACAATCTCGGCCAGCGGGCCTTCCCGAGCCTCGCCCGGCTGGAGGGCGAGGTGGTGGAGATGGCCCTTTCCCTCATGCAGGCGCCCGAGGGGGCGGCGGGCAGCTTCACCTCCGGCGGCAGCGAGAGCATTTTTCTCGCGATGCTGGCGGCGCGGGAACGCGCGGGGAAATCCAAGCCCAACATCGTGATCCCGGATACGGCGCACCTCACCTTCGACCGCGCCGCCTGGTATCTCGGCATCGAGGTGCGCCGCGTGGCCGTGGACCGTGAACGCCGCAGCGACGTGATGGCGATGGCGGCGGCGGTGGACTACGACACCATCGCGCTGGTGGGCTCCGCGCCCAACTACCCCTTCGGCGGCATTGACCGCATCGAGGCGCTCGGTGCCCTGGCGCGGCAGCATGACCTGTGGCTGCACGTGGATGCCTGCGTGGGCGGCTTCCTCAACCCCTTCCTGTCCAGGCTGGGCGTGGACCTGCCCGCCTGGGATTTCTCGGTGCCCGGCGTCACCTCCATCAGCGCGGACATCCACAAACACGGCATGGCGCCCAAGGGGGCCTCGCTGCTGCTCGTGCGCGACGCGGCCCTGAAGCAGCACCATCGTTTCGAGAGCAGCGCCTGGGCGCGCGGCGCCTATGCCGCCTACACCTTCCAGGGCACGCGGCCGGGCGGCGCGGTGGCGGCGGCCTGGGCGGTGATGATGCACCTGGGCGAGGCCGGCTACCTCGACTGCGCGCGGCGCATCATGCAGGCACGGGCCACCATCGCCGCCGGCATCGCGGCGCATCCGGGGCTGGAGGTGCTGCCGGGGAACCACGCGCTGCTGGTCTATCGCAGCACGGACCCGGCCCTGCCCATCGGCCGCATCGCCACGGCGCTGGATGCGCGGGGCTGGCTGGTGTCGCGCCAGATGGAGCCGGACGGCATCCACCTGCATCTCAACCCGCTGCATGCCGAGGTGGCGGAGGAATACCTCGCCGACCTGCGCGCCGCGGTGGCCGAGGCGCGGGAAGGCGCGGCGCCCGAGATGGCCGCGGGCCGCGCCTATTGAGGCTGGACGCGCTGGTCATCGGCGCCGGTCAGGCGGGGCTGGCGGCGGGGTATTTCCTTCGCCGCACCGGGCTGGCCTTCGAGATCTGGGATGATGGCGAAACCCCTGGCGGCGCCTGGCCGCATGGATGGGATTCCCTGACGCTGTTCTCGCCCGCCGCGCATTCCTCGCTGCCTGGCTGGCCCATGCCGGCGCCAGAGGGTGGCGGCTATCCGCCGCGCGATGCGGTGGTCGCCTACCTCGCGGCCTATGAGGCGCGCTACGCCCTGCCCGTGCGCCGCCCGCGCCGCGTGACGGCCGTGCGCGCCGCGACGGAGGCGCTGATGGTGGAGGCGGAAGGCGCCACCGCCGAGGCCCGCCACGTCATCAGCGCCACCGGCACCTGGGCCGCGCCCTTCATCCCCGAGGTGCCGGGCCGCGCGCAGTTCCGGGGCATACAACTCCATTCCGCCCATTACCGCCGACCGGAGCCCTTCGCCGGAAAGTCCGTGCTGGTGGTGGGCGGCGGCAATTCCGGCGCGCAGATCCTGGCCGAGGTCTCGCGCCACGCCGCAAGCTGCACCTGGATCACGGAACGCGAACCCGTCTTCCTGCCGGATGACGTGGACGGACGCGTGCTGTTCGAACGTGCCACGGCGCGCTGGCAGGCGCAGCGCGAGGGCAAGCCACCCCCGCCGCAGCTGGGTGGCCTCGGCAACATCGTGGCCGTGCCGCCGGTGCGCGAGGCGCGGGCGCGCGGCGCGCTGGTCTCGCGCCCGCCCTTCGCGCGGCTGGAGTCGGAGGCGGCGGTGTGGCCCGATGGCACGCGCGTCCCGGCGGACGCCATCATCTGGTGCACCGGCTTCCGCCCCGCGCTGTCGCATTTGGCGCCGCTGGGCGTGGTCGAGGCGGATGGGCTGGTGCGGGTGGACGAAGACGGCCGCAGCCTGCGCGAACCCCGCCTCTGGCTGCTGGGCTATGGCGACTGGACGGGCATGGCCTCCGCCACGCTGGCCGGCGTCACGCGCGCCGCGCGGGCGGTGGCGCGCGGTGTCGCGGGGTGATGTCATGCGCCGGGCATGCGGCTGTCATCGTCGCGTCACGCGTGGCGCCTAGACATCCGGAGGAATTTTCGTGAGGGGCCAGCCATGACCGACATTGCCAGCGACATCCAGCGCCTGCTCGAACACAAGGCCAATGGCGCCTATGGCCTCAGCGGCGTGAACCAGCAGCAGCACGCCCTCCAGGCCGCCTGGCTGGCCGAGCGTGATGGCCACCCGGAGGCGCTGGTCGTCGCCGCCCTGCTGCACGACATCGGCCACATGGTGCATCACCTGGGCGAGAACCCCGCCGCACGCGGCATTGATGACCGGCATGAGGAGGTGGGGCAGGAATTCCTCGCCGCGCATTTCGGCCCGGAGGTGACGGAGCCGGTGCGGCTGCATGTTGCCGCCAAGCGCTACCTCTGCGCCAAGGAGGCGGACTACTTCGCCAAGCTCGCCCCGGACAGCGTCCGCAGCCTGGCACTTCAGGGCGGGCCGATGTCCGCCGAGGAGGTCGCGGCATTCGAGGCCCTGCCCCAATACGCCGAGGCCGTGCAGCTGCGCCGCTATGACGAGCAGGCGAAGGTGCAGGGGCTTGAGACGCCGCCCGTGGCGCACTTCATGCCGGCCGTGCGGCGCTGCCTGCGCGGGTAGGATTTCTTCACTTTCGCGCGCGCATGCTGCGGCGATGCGTGCCCTTCTCCTGCTGCTGCTGGCCACCCCGGCCCTCGCCCAGCCCGTCTGCGATGCGGCGCGCCTCGGCACCGTCTCCTGCCAGGCAGGGCGCATGTGCGAGTGCCGCTTCGAACGCGGCGGCAGCCTGACCGGGCTGCCGGACGGGTATCGCTGGGATTGCGGCGCGCTGCGCCCCAACTGCCCCAGCCAGGAACTCCGCCCGCAAGGTGCCTGGCCGCCCTATATGCCCCCGCCGCAAATCCTGCTGGAGCGCCAGGTGAACCCGCCGCGGCCGCGCTACTGAGGCGCCACCTTCACCGCCCCGGCCGCAGCCGTCCCAGCACGCTGATGATGGCGATGACCGGCTGGGTGGGGGTCAGGCGTGACCGGGACTTGGGGTTGGTGAATGGCACGAGGTGAGGTGCTGGCGGAGGAGGTGCGACTCGGTACAGGCGGTCTCCAGGCTGGAGCCTTGGAGAGCGGAGCGAAGCTCGGTCGCCGATTGCCTCGCGACCTCCCGCTCATCCCACAGCCTGACGAACTTGACGAAATGTGCTGCGACGACGATATTGCCGTCATGGCCGCTCCCACCGCATCCCAAACCTCCCGCCGCTCGACCACATCCAGTGCGGCTGCCCGCCGTGGCTCCAGGATTGAGGTCCCTCCCGGCATTTCTCTGGAGGAAGCTCGCCGCGTCCTATCGGCAGTCGCCAGCAGCGCCGGCACCGTGGCCCGCACCGGTCGCACGCTGACGCTTGATATCGGCCCTGCCAAGCGGAAGGGGGAAAGCCGCTTTCACATCACCAAGGCTCTTCGTCCAAAGGCACCGGCCGCCGGGGCTGAAGCAGAGCGCCCCGAGCTGACGCCTGCAGAAGCCCGTGCTGCGCTACGTCGCTCCTACACGCGTGGCGCTGATGCGGCAGCGGAGCTGCTGGCGGGGCCGGACATGCTCTCCTCCGACCAGATCGCAGAGCGGCTCGGCCTGTCGCGCGAGGCCGTTCTCCAGAAGCGGCGGCGGGGAGACCTGCTCGGAATCGAGGGCGCCAAGCGTGGCGTGCGCTTCCCTGCGTGGCAGGTGGGGCCGGATGGCCTGCCGATCGCGGCGTTGCGGGAATTGCATGACGTGCTCGGCGAGCCCTGGGCCGTTTTCCGCTTCCTTCGCCAGCAGCACCCAGAGCTTGGCATGCAGTCTGGCTTGCAGGTTGCTGCCGATCGGCGTCGCACCGCGGAGCTCGTCGACCTCGCACGCAGTATCGGTGCCTTCGGCCCGACAGGCGCGTGATGGATCGGCGGGCGCGGGCCCGTCCGCCGCGGAGTGCCTCAGAACTTCATCCAGCGGTCGCCACGATCCCGGTGGGCGCGCGCTGGCTGAGATTCGTGCGCTCCACCCACAGCGACGCCCTTGGCGCTGGGCCGGGCAGATCCCGCTTCTCCGACCCCATGCTGGATCGCGGGAGGGCGCCGCGATGGCTGCCGATGTATTTCGGCGAGACCTTCACCCTCTGCCTCCAGGAGACCCTACTGCGCGACCGGGCCAATGCAGCCCTGCCAGGTCCGTTCCTCGTCGCAGAGGCAGAATTGGCACTCTGGGATTGGGCGGTGATCGAGGTGATCCGGCCGGTGCGCGTGGTGGATCTGCGTGGGGCTGCGCTTGCCCGGTCGCGCGTGCCGACCGACGTCGTGGGCGCCGCAGACCAGCGCTTGGCACGTTCCTGGGCCGCAGCACTCCACCGACACCCGGACAATTTCGATGGCATCGCCTTTCCTTCGCGCTTCCGGACCGGCGACAACCTCGCGCTCTTTCAGGCGCGGGTCGGTGGAGCCCTTCGGGTCGCGGCACGGCGGCGAGTGCTGGATAGCCCAGTTGAACTTGGTCTGGCCTGCCACACGCTGGACCTCGGCATCATCCGGGCACCACGCGATCCCGAATAGGCACCTCCGGCCCGGGCTACCAGGCATTCCACCCGTCCCGCTACCAGCTCACCTCACCGGTCGACTTCGTCAAGCGCAAGCACGACTTCGCCAAGGAGGCGCCTGACCTCGGCGACCTGCCTGCTCCGCGATGACCGCTCCCGTCCGGTGACCTTGAGGACCGCGGCAAAAACGGCGTCGGAGCGTGCCATCAGCGGGATGAGGTGTTCGCCAGTCGGCCCCCGCCTTCCGCTGATCCACCCCTTCACAGCGCGCTCGCTCGCCCGCGTCCAGCGCATGATGTCTTTCGCGGACCGGCCTGTGGCGGCGATCTCGCTTCGCAACGCGTTCCCGATCTCGCGCGCATAGCACTCCCGCGCGTCCTCCGCATTCTCGAAGAAGGGCAACTTGTTGCCCTTCGAGTGCAACTGATTGCCCTTCTTTGTCCGCACAACACGATTCGCCCTCGCTATTCTCTGGGCGAAATTGCAACGCGGTCCGAACTGTCGCGCAGCTTCTGCTTTTCAGCAGGGGCAGCAGGGTCCCCACGCGGAGCGACGGACAATGAAGAGGGACGCAGCGTGGTGCAGGACCCTGGCGTAGACGACGAAAAACCGGCGATGGCTGCCGGTATCCGTGCCGCGGAATACGTGCGGATGTCGACCGACCATCAACGCTACTCCACCGAGAACCAATCCGACGCGATCCGGGAATACGCCAAGCGACGGGGCATCGAGATCGTTCGGACCTACGCGGATCACGGCAAGAGCGGGCTCAGCATCGCAGGCCGAGATGCGCTGAAGCGGTTGCTCGATGATGTGCGGTCGGGGCGTGCCGACTTCACCACGATCCTTGTCTACGACATCAGCCGCTGGGGCCGCTTCCAGGACGCGGACGAGAGTGCCTATCACGAATACGTCTGCAAGCGGGCCGGCGTCACGGTGGAGTACTGCGCCGAGCAGTTCGAGAATGATGGCAGCGTCGGCTCCGACATCCTCAAGAGCGTCAAGCGGGTCATGGCGCGGGAATACAGCCGGGACCTCGGCAACAAGACCTTCATCGGTCAGTGCCGACTGATCGAGCTGGGCTTCCGGCAAGGGGGAGCACCCGGATTCGGCCTTCGGCGAAAGCTGCTGGACGAGGCTGGCACGTCTAAGGGCGTGCTGACGCGGGGTCAGCAGAAAAGCATTCACACCGACCGTGTGGTGCTTGTGCCCGGGCCATCGGAGGAGGTGGAGACGGTGCGCTGGATCTATCCCACCTTCGTCGAAGACGGCCGGCCGGAGCGGGAGATCGCGGCCATCCTGAACGACCGCAATCTGCGCACGGACCTGGACCGCCCCTGGACGCGCGGAACGGTGCACCAGGTTCTGATCAACGAGAAATACGTCGGCGACAACGTCTGGAACCGTATCTCCTGCAAGCTGCACGGCAAGCGGGTTCGCAATGGACGCGATATGTGGGTCCGCCGCGACGCCGCTTTCGAGGCGGTGGTCGATCGTCTGCTGTTCGACGCCGTGCAGGTCATCATCCAGGAGCGGTCGCGCCGGCTCTCGGATGACGAGATGCTGGAGGTGCTGCGTCGCGCCCTCGCGCATCATGGGTATCTCTCTGGCCTCGTCATCGACGAGACCGATGATGCGCCATCCAGCAGCGCCTATCAGGCACGCTTCGGGAGCCTGCTCCGGGCCTACCAACTTGTCGGCTTCACGCCGGACAGGGACTATCGCTACCTTGAGGTGAACCGCCTTCTACGGGCGATGCATCCGAAAGTGGTCGCAGCCACCATCGAAGGCATTCGGGCTGCCGGCGGCTCGGTGGAGCAGAATCCGGCGACGGAGCTTCTGACGGTCAACAGGGAGTTCACCACATCCATTGTCCTGGCGCGGTGCCAGGAGACCGAGGCCGGTGGGCGTCGGTGGCATGTCCGGATGGATACGGGCATCGCCCCCGACATCACCGTCGCGGTTCGGATGGCGCCAGGCAATCGTGAGGCGCTCGACTACTACCTGCTGCCGCGTCTCGACATGAACCTGCCGCGGCTTCGGCTGCGTGAGAGCAACGGCATATCGCTCGATGCCTACCGCTTCGACAGGCTCGATGCGCTGTTCGACTTGGCAGCCCGAACTCATATCCTGGAGGTCGCATAATGGCCGATCCCAAGCCGCCCATGGTTCAGTCGGTCGCGGTCGATCTGATCGAGGTCATCAACCCGCGAGCCAGAAGCCAGAAGACGTTCCAGGAGATCGTCGCGAGCATCGCAGCCATTGGCCTCAAGAGGCCGATCACGGTGGCGCGCCGCGTGGTCGCGGGGACCGTGAAGTACGATCTGGTCTGCGGGCAGGGTCGGTTGGAGGCGTTTCGTGTCCTCGGCCAAGCCGAAATCCCGGCAATCGTGGTCGAGGCAGGCAGCGAGGACTGCCTGGTTATGAGCCTCGTGGAAAACTTGGCTCGGCGGCAGCACCAGGCGCTCGATCTGCTGCATGACATCGACGGCATGCGGCAGCGGGGGCATTCCGAGGCAGATATCGCGCGAAAGACCGGGCTGACGGGCGAGTATGTGAAAGGGGTAATTCGGCTACTCGGCAAAGGCGAAACGCGCCTGATCCGCGCCGTGGAGAGCGGCCAAATTCCCGTCAGCATCGCCGTCGACATCGCCATGGCCAAAGACGAGGAGACCCAGAACGTCCTGCAGGATGCGTATGAGCGGAACCTGCTTCGTGGCCACAGGCTGATCGCCGCGAAGCGCCTCGTGGAGCAGCGCCGGCGCCGCGGCAAAGGATTGAACCCGAACGACCCGAAGCGACACCGTACCCTGTCAGTCGAGGCCCTCGTCCGCACCTACCAGCAGGACACGGATAAGAAGCGCATGATCGTCCGGAAGGCGGAGGCGACACGGGATCGCCTCGTCTTCGTGACGGAGGCGTTGCGCGCGCTGTTCTCCGAGGATGCCTTCGTCAATCTGCTCCGTGCTGAACAGTTGGAAACCCTGCCGCGGGGCCTCGCCGAACGGCTGCAGAGCAAAGGGGCCGATTGAGTATGGCAGACGATGCAAACGCGGGGCCGATCCGGTCGGCATTCGAGAGCGCCGGGATCAGGATCCCGATCGCCAACATCGAGATGCTGCACTCGGTCCCGGCCAAGGTGAGACGGTCGTCGAAATACGCTCGTATCACCGCATCGATCCGCGAGGTCGGTGTCATCGAGCCGCCCGTCGTCGTGCGCCATCCATCAAAGCCGGGACGCTACCTGCTCCTCGATGGTCACCTGCGCGTCGCGGTGCTCGAAGAGCGCGGCGACCTCGATGTGGTGTGCCTGATTGCGACGGATGACGAGGCATTCACCTACAACAAGCGCATCAACCGGCTCGCCATTGTCCAGGAACATCGCATGATCCTGAAGGCGATCGAGGATAGGGTGCCGGAGGACCGGATCGCCCGCGCTCTCAACATCGATATCAACACGCTGCGCCAGAAGAAGAAGCTGCTGCACGGCGTTTGCCCCGAAGCCGTGGAGATCCTGAAGGACAAGTCGGTCTCGTCGCATGTCTTCGCCGTGCTGAAGAAGATGGTTCCGATGCGGCAGATCGAAGCGGTGGAGCTCATGGTGGCCATGGACCGATATACCGAGAGCTATGCCCGCGCCCTGCTCGCAGCCACGCCGCAGACGCAGCTGGTCCCCGACGCGAAACCGAAGCAGGTCAAAGGCCTCAGCCATGAGCAGATGGCCCTGATGGAAAGGGAGTCTGGGCAGCTGAACCGCGAGATGAAGGTCGCGGAGCAATCCTATGGAGCCGACCATCTCCATCTCGTGCTGGCACGAGGCTATCTTGCGCGGCTGCTCGGCAATGCGCGCGTCGTTCGATATCTCGCGCAGCAGCGTCCCGAGTTTCTGGCAGAGTTCCAGAAGATTGCAGAGATGGACAGCGTGGCCGCGTGACCGCATCGGGTCATTGATGGCCACACACACGATGGGGACCCGGACCCGAAAGCGCGGGGACCGCAGGAGACGCTGCACAAGGGGCAGATCGATGGCGGTGGTGGGGATGGCGGCGAACCCGACCGGAGCCCACCAGGCCGGCCGCCATAGGGCCGGCCAGAATGTTGCCCGGCATGCCGGGAGGTGAGACGGAGGGGGTGCGAGGTTGGGCTGCGCACCCCCTCCCTGTGGGGATGGTCATCGCGGACCGCCGTCACGGCACTCGCCGCTTCGCCACACCCACCGAAAGCGTCGCCGCCGCCAGGTCGAACGTTGCCGCGGAGATGTTCCGCGCCATCACCCGCACCGTGTTGTTCGACCAGGCGGCGGCGTCGAGCTCAATGAACCGCGTCGACGAGACCAAAGACGCCGTAGCCAGGTCGCCGGCCCGCGCCCCGTTCACCGTGACATCGATCAGCGCGGTCGCCCCCGGTGCCAAGCTCGGCAGGTCCCAGGACACCTCAGCGGCAAACTCCCGCCGACCTGAGCCGAACAGCGCCCCTGTCAGCAGCGGCGTGCCGTTTAGCACCGCGGGCGCAGCTTCCGGCAGCCCGTAGAGCCGGAGCGATTGCAGGTCGATCGACCCGTCGAAGCCGATCACGCCCACCTGGGCATAGGCCACGGCAGCGCCGACGCGGATCGTCTGCCGCCGATTGAAGTTCGCATCATCCATCGGTGCGCCGGCGTTCCACCCCTTGGCCGGCCCATTCCATTGCATGGTGGTGATCGACGCCAGGACGTCGCCCGCGATGTCCTCACGGACGTTCCCCGCCCCATCGAACACCCGCACGAACAGCCGCCCGCCCGAGGCCCCCAACGTCAGCCAATGCGCCAACGCGAATTCCTTCGCCTGGGAGGTATCCAGCATCCACCCCAGCCCGCGGTTCGCCGCCAGCGTCACGGCGCGATCGGTGGGCGTCAGGTCGGTCAGCCCGTTGAAGCAGAAATCCGCCATGAAGGTCGCGGTGGTGGTCGAGGTGGCGATGGTGATCAGCCCCTCCACCCCGACCTCGGTCGCCGACTGCCGGAATGCCGCCGCGCGCGTGTTCGGAACCCCGGCCAGGAAGCGCTGGAACCGCGACGCCGGCGCGCGGTGGCGGTTGATCACCGCATTGCCGCAGCGGTTCGCCGTGGCCGTGTAGTCGATGCCGACCAGGTAGGTGTTGGTCCAGGCGATGTCGTACTCGCAGTCCTGCGCGCCCGCCGTGTGCCGCGCCGCCATTGGCGAGCAGGCCTCCATGCGCATGTTGCGCGCGATGATGGCAGAGCCCGAGGTCTGGTTCAGGAAGGGGATGGCGATATTGCTGCCGGCCTGGCGCAGCTCGAAGTTCGGCGCGTCAAAGACATGGCGATTGTGGTTGGTGTAGGCGCCCGCCTCATTGCCGAAGCGCACGCCGAACCTGTCCTGCGACGCATTCACCCCCGTCGCCTGGGCGAAGTGGCCGCCGTAGTAGCGGATGGAGGTGTTCCAGGCCGTGGCGGTGGCGCACCAAATGTCGAGCCCGATGCGGTTGTTGACGATGCGCCCTAGCGTGAAGGTGCTGTCCTCCACGCCGCGGCCGTCGCCGAGCGTGCGCATGCCGATGGTGAAGCCTTCCACGCGGCGCAGCTCGATCTGGCTGGCATCCACGTTGCGCACGGTGATGCCGATATCGGCCTCCGACGACCAGTCCGACAGCGTCTGCCGAATGACGTTCAGGCCGCTGTAAAGCTTCTCGGCGTTGCGGATGGTGCCACCATCGCCCAGCACCAGCACGGAGGTCGGCGCGGTGCCGGTGTAGCGGATGGTCCCCTGCATGATCAGGCCCCGTGCCCCACCTGGCAGCGTCACGGTGCCGGAGACGTTCCATGTGCCGGGCGGGATCATCGCGAATTTCTGGTCCGCCCCGGCGCGATCGAAGGCCGCCTGGATGGCCGTGCGATCATCCGCCACGCCATCGCCCAGCCCGCCGAAGTCGTTGGGCAGCACCGCCTCGCGGTCGCGCAAGTACTTGGCGAAGTCGGTCTTGTTGAGATTGGCGTTG
>DASYHU010000015.1:0-127334 GCA_035998215.1 Roseococcus sp.
GCTCTCACCACAGCAGCACCAACCACGCATCCCAACATTCCAACCCACCTCCATCCCACCGCCCCTCTCAGAGCAGCAAAACAAAAGCAGATCACACAAACACTACTATCTGCATAACCAGATGTGATTTTGAAACAACGAAGAAGCGTTTCAGCTTCTTGCCCTAACCTTTGGAGACAGTCAATCGAGGCCGGCGAACCGCCCTCGGTTACTACTCTTTGTGTCAGAACCGCGTCAGGCATCCCGTCGGCGTGGAGGGGCTTTTACGGGTCTGACCGGACCCTGTAAACCCCCTCCGCATGCGATAAACGCATAGCCGACATGTTCAGCTACGCAGCAGGCGCAACCTCGACCTTCAGGGTGAGTTCATCCCCCTCGGCCGTCACCCGCACCGCGTCGCCTGGGCGCACTTGGCCCTCCAGCAGCAGGACAGCCATTTTATCCTGCAAATTCCGTTGAATGACGCGCTTCAGTGGCCGTGCACCATAAACCGGGTCATACCCCGCCTCCGCCAGCCAGGCCCGTGCGGAGCCATCCAGCACCAAGCCGATCTTGCGGTCATCCAGCAGCGCCCGCAGCCGTTCGAGCTGAATGTCCACGATCACGTCCATATCTGCCCGCGCCAGGCGGCGGAACAGCACGATCTCATCCAGCCGGTTCAAAAACTCCGGCCGGAAGCGGTCCCGAACCGCCCGCATCACTGCGGGGCGCGCCTGCTCGATATCGGCGTCATCGGCCAGGTCCGCGATGGCATGGGCGCCAAGATTGCTGGTCAGCACGATGATGCAGTTGCGGAAATCCACCGTCCGCCCCTGCCCATCCGTCAGCCGCCCGTCATCCAACACCTGCAGCAGGATGTTGAACACATCCTCGTGCGCCTTCTCCACCTCGTCGAAGAGGATCACCTGGTAGGGTCGCCGCCGGATCGCCTCCGTCAGCGCGCCCCCCTCCTCATAGCCGACATACCCGGGGGGTGCCCCGATCAAGCGGGAGACGGCGTGCTTCTCCATGAATTCGCTCATGTCGATGCGCGTCATCGCCCGGTCATCGTCGAACAGGAAGGAGGCGACGGCCTTGACCAGCTCAGTCTTGCCCACCCCCGTCGGGCCGAGGAACAGGAAGCTACCGATGGGCCGGTTGGGGTCCTGAAGCCCCGCACGGGCACGCCGCACCGCCTTGGCCACCGCCTCAAGGGCCTCCTCCTGTCCCACGACCCGCTTGCGCAGCGCCTCCTCCATCCGGAGCAGCTTCGCGCGCTCGCCTTCCAGCATCTTCTCGACGGGAATGCCGGTCCAGCGGCTGACAACACCGGCGATACCCTCCTCGGTCACCGCCTCGTTCACCAGCTTGGCGCCGCCCTCGCCGGCCTCCGCCAGCTTCTTCTCAAGCTGGGGAATGGTGCCGTAACGCAGCTCCGCCGCCTTGTTCAGGTCGCCGCGACGCTCGGCCAGTTCCTGCTCGGTGCGGGCCGCATCGAGCTGCTCCTTCAGCTTCTGGGTCTCGACCACCTGGCCCTTTTCGGACTCCCAGGCGGCGGTCATGGCGCTGGACCGCTCCTCCAACTCCGCCAATTCCCGTTCCAGCCTGGCCAAACGGTCGCGCGAGGCGTCATCCTCCTCGCGTTTCAACGCCTCTCGCTCAATCTTCAGTTGCAGGAGGCGACGGTCCAGCTCATCCAACTCCTCGGGTTTGCTGTCCACCATCATCCGCAGGCGCGAAGCCGCCTCGTCCACGAGGTCAATCGCCTTGTCGGGCAGAAAACGGTCCGTGATGTAGCGGTTGGACAGCGTCGCGGCCGCCACCAGCGCCGCATCCGCGATGCGAACCCCATGATGCAGTTCATATTTCTCGCGGATGCCGCGGAGGATGCTGATCGTGTCCTCCACCGTCGGCTCGCCCACGAAGACCGGTTGGAAGCGCCGGGCCAGCGCCGCGTCCTTCTCGATGTGCTTGCGGTACTCAGCGAGCGTGGTGGCACCGATGCAATGCAGTTCACCGCGCGCCAGGGCCGGCTTCAGCAGGTTGGAGGCATCCATGGCGCCATCGGCCTTGCCCGCGCCCACCAAGGTGTGCAGCTCGTCAATGAAGAGGATGACCTTGCCTTCGGCGTCCTCCACCTCCTTCAGCACGCCCTTCAGGCGTTCCTCGAACTCACCGCGATACTTGGCCCCGGCCACCATGGCACCGAGGTCCAGCGACATCACGCGCTTGTCCTTCAGCGCCTCCGGCACGTCGCCCTTGGCCACGCGCAGGGCCAAGCCCTCCACGATGGCGGTCTTGCCGACACCCGGCTCACCGATCAACACAGGGTTGTTCTTCGTGCGCCGCGCCAGCACCTGGATGGTGCGGCGGATTTCCTCGTCACGGCCAATGACGGGGTCGAGCTTGCCGTTGCGCGCCGCCTCGGTGATGTCGCGCGCATACTTCTTCAGCGCGTCGAAGCTCTCCTCGGCATTCGGGGCATCCACGCGGCGCCCCTTGCGAAGGCGCTGGATGGCCTCCTCGAGCGCGGGCGCCGCGACACGGCCGGCCTTCAACGCATCGGCCGCCGCGCCCGGCGTCAGCGCCAGGCCCAACAGCATCCGGTCCTGGGCCACATAGGCATCACCGGCCTTGGTTGCCGATTGCTGGGCGGCGTCCAGCGCACGCACCAACTCGGGCGCGGCATTGGGCTGCCCCGCGCCCCCGCCCTGCACGGAGGGAAGCTTCTTCAGCGACGCCTCCACCGCCGCGCGCGTCGCGGCCGCATCGCCGCCCGCCGCGCCGATCAGCCCGGCGGCAGCACCCTGCTCGTCATCGAGCAGCGCCTTGAGCAGATGCTCTGGCGTCAGGCGCTGGTGATACTCGCGGATCGCGATGGTCTGCGCGGCCTGAAGGAATCCACGGGCGCGCTCGGTAAACTTCTCGATGTCCATTCCTGTCCCTCCATGAGGCGACTGCATGTCCGCGTCCCCGATTGGGCAACGCGGTCAAGCAGGAGTGTGGTAACTCTGCCACGGTGACTTCAAGAGGAATCGGTGAGGAAGCCATGCGCGTCGAACACATCTACCGCTACCCCGTGAAGGGATTCTCGGCCGAGGCGCTGGAGGAGGTCACCCTCACCCCCGGCGAATGCCTTCCGCATGACCGGGTCTATGCCCTGGCCCAGGGGGATTCCCCCTTCGACACCTCCGCCCCTGTGTGGATGCGCAAGACGAACTTCGCCTGCCTCGCCGCCAATGCCCGCATCGCCAAGCTGCACACGGCCTATGATCCCAAGACCTCCCAGCTGATCATCCGCCCGCCCGAGGGCGCGCCGCTGATGCTGGACCTGGGCAAGCCCGCCGACCGGACCCGGCTGGAGGACTTCATCACCAACTACCTGGGCGAGGAGGCCCGCGGCCGGCTCCGCCTGGCGGAAGCGCCGGGCTACAACTTCACCGACATCCCCCAGAAATCCGTCTCGATCATCTCACTCGCCAGCTTGGCGGCGCTGGAGCGCGCCCATGGCATGCGGCTTGATCCGCTGCGTTTCCGGGCCAACATCTACGTCTCTGGCGGAGCGGAATGGGCGGATTTCGACCTGATGGGCCAGGAAATCCAGCTCGGCACGGCCCGGCTGCGCGTCTGGAAACGAATCGTGCGCTGCCCCGCCACCGAGGTGAACCCCGACACGGCCGAGCGTGACGCGCGCCCCCCGCGCGTGCTGCGCGAGAATTTCGGCCATGCCGACCTGGGCGTGCAGGCCGAGGTGCTGGAAGGGGGCCGCGTCGCGGTGGGCGATGCGCTGGAGGTCTTCACCCCGGCCTGACCACCCATCGCCCGGAAGGGAGAGGCATGGAGCCTGTGGACGTGGCGCTGGTGCTGGCGGTGGATGTCTCCGCCAGCGTGGACTTCCAGGAATTCGCCTTGATGATCGGCGGGCTCTCGTCCGCTTTCCGCGACGAATCCGTTCTGGCGGCGGCCACGGGCGGGGCGCGCGGCGCGGTGGCGCTCTCGGCCGTCTTCTGGTCCGACACCGCCGAACCCGCCGCGCCCTGGACGCGCATCCATGACGCTGCCAGCGCCGACGGCTTCGCCACCCTGCTGGAGGAAGCCCCCCGCCTGCCCCGCCCCGGCGCCACCGCGCTGGGGGATGGAATGGTGGCGGGCCTTGCCCTCCTGGCCCGCTGCCCGGCCCCGGCCACACGCCTGGTGATGGACGTTTCGGGCGATGGGCGCAGCAACCGCGGCCGCGCGCCCGGCACGGTGCGCGACCTGGGCGTGGCCGCCGGCGTCACCATCAACGGCCTCGCGGTGCTGAATGAAGAACCGGACCTGCTGGAACACTACGAAGCCGAGATCATCGGCGGCCCCGGCGCCTTCGCCATGTCCTGCGCCGACTATGCCGATTTCGTGGACGCCATACGCCGCAAACTGATCCGGGAGCTGCGAGGGCCTGGCCTGCTGGTGGTCTGAGCGGCCTGGTTCAGCGCGACGCCTCCGGGTCCCCGGCCTTGGACAGGCGCTCCACCAGTTGCAGCAGCCGCAGGATTTCCTGCTCGCGCAGGGCATCGAGCTTGGCATGCAGCGCCTCGATCTCAAGCTCCGCCTTCACGTTCACGCGGTAATCGTGCTCGGCGGCCCGGCGATCCAGCTCGGCCTGGCGGTTCTGGCTCATCATGATGATGGGGGCGGTATAGGCCGCCTGGAAGGACAGCAGCAGGTTCAGCAGGATGAAGGGATAGGGGTCCCAGGCGGCGGCATAGGCCAGGATGTTGGCCACGATCCAGAGCGCGAGCAAAACGCTCTGAATAATGATGAAATGCCACGAGCCGATAAGGGCCGTCACCGCATCGGCAATGCGCTGGGCGGGGCCGGCGCGCCGCCGTGCCGGATGGGTGAGGTGGGCGGGGCGTTCCTGTCGAAGCTGGTCGAGGCGAGACTGGTCCTCGGCGGAAAGCTTGGCGCGGCGTGAGGTCATGGCGGGCTCCGTGGCTGTGCCGGAGCATAGACCCGTTTCGGCGAAGGCCGCCGCTCAGCCCAGGGCCCGCGCCACCTCGGCATGGCGCGACAATCCCTCGCCGAACGCCCCCTCCTCGATCGAAGCCGCGAAGGCGCGGAAGGCATCCCGCGCGTGATCGGGCGGGAGGCTGCCCGTCGCCACCCACCAGCGGAGCAGCACCAGCCAGGTGGCCGCCACATCGGCGCGGCAATAGGCGGCGATGCGGGCATGATCTCCGGCCTGCCACAACGCCTCCACCCGCTCGCCATCCATCTCGGCCTTCAGCGGCAGGCCCAGCAGGGCGCAGCACTCGGCCAGGCTGGGCGCCGGCGAGGCGCGGAAGCCCGAGAGCCGGTCCATCAGGTCCAGATGCGCCCGGCCGAAGCGGTGCAGGTATTCGGCGCCCGCGGCGCCATGCAGGTGGGGCAGCGGCACGCCCAGCGCCATGGCGCGATAGCGCAGCACGGGAATGTCGAAGCCCGAGGTGTTGAAGCCGACCAGCAAGGGCCCGCCCTGCAAAGCGCGGTCGAAGCGGGCCAGCAGATCGGCCTCGTCGTGGTCGGCCAGGGTGGCGGCGCGGACATAGCGCACGCGCCACGGCTCGTCGGGGTCGGGGCGCTCCGCGCTCAGCAGGCCGAGGCAGCAGAGGCGGTGCAGGGGGGCTTTGAGGAAGGCGGCCTCCGGCGCCTCGCCCGGGCGGGCATAGTGGGCCCCAAGGGCAGCGCGGATTTCGGCGTCAGGGGCGTCGGGCAGGTTCAAGAGCGCCCGCCCGGCGGTGAGGTCGGGCAGGGTCTCGATGTCGAGGATCAGCAGCCGTTGCAGCTCAGGCCTGCTTGCGCTCGATCAGCCCGCTGCGGATTTTCCGCCCGCGCTGGATGCGGTCCACAATGAACTCCTCCTGCCCCCAGCGGATGGCCCGGCCGAAGGCATGGGCATCTTCCGTGAAGCGCGCCAGCATTTCCAGCACCGCCTCGCGGTTGTTGAGGAACACGTCGCGCCACATGGCCACGTCGCTGGCCGCGATGCGGGTGAAGTCCCGGAAGCCCGAGGCCGCGAATTTCAGCACGCTCTCGCGCGTTTCCTCGCTGAGGTCATCGGCCGTGCCGCAGATGGTGAAGGCGATCAGGTGCGGCAGGTGGGACACGATGGCCACCACCTTGTCATGCGTCAGCGGGTCCATGGCCTCGACCGTGGAGCCGCAGCGGCGCCAGAATTCCCGCACTTTCTCCAGCGCGCCGGGGTCCGTGGCCTCGGTCGGCGTGACGATGCAGTAGCGCCCGTCGAACAGGGTGGCGAAGCCGGCATCGGGCCCGGAATACTCCGTGCCGGCCATGGGGTGGGCCGGCACGAGATGCACGCCCGGCGGCAGCAGCGGCGTCAGGTCCCGGATGACCGAGCCCTTGGTGGAACCTACGTCCGAAAGGATGGTGCCCGGGGCCAGATGCGGCGCGATCTCGCGCATCACCGAGGCATAGGCGCCCACGGGCACGCAGAGGATGACGGCGTCCGCGCCCTGGACCGCCTCCGCCGCGCTGTCCACCACGCGGTCGGCAAAGCCCAGTTCCCGCACGCGCGCACGCGTGGCGGCGCTGCGGGCGGTGACGACCACCTCGCCCGCCAGCGCGTGGGTTTCCTGGTTGCGGCGGGCGATGGAGCCGCCGATCAGCCCCGCCCCGATCAGGCAGAGACGTTGGAAGAGGGGTTCAACCGCCATTCTGGACAAAGGCGGCAAGGCCCTCCTGCACGAGGGTGCATTCCTCGGCCGTGCCGATGGTGATGCGCAGGCAGGTCGGCAGGGCGTAGCCGCCCACGGCGCGGACAATGATGCCACGCGCCCGCAGCGAGGCATCGGCGGCCTTGGCACGCGCCGCATCACCGAAATCGGCCAGGATGAAGTTGCAGGCGCTGGGCCAGACCTTGATGCCGAGCGCGCGCAGACCTTCCGACAGCTTCGCGCGCCATTCCTCGTTGTGGGCCACGCTGCGCTCGATCCAGCCGGGCTCGGAGACCGCCGCGATGCCCGCCGCCATGGCGGCGGAGTTCACGTTGAAGGGTCCGCGGATGCGCGCCAGCACATCGGCCACCTGGGGCGGCATGTAGGCCCAGCCCAGCCGCAGCCCACCCAGGCCATAGATCTTGCTGAAGGTGCGCGTCATGACCGTGTTGCCGGAAGCATCCACCAGGGCGTTGCCAGGGTCGTAGTCCGGATCGGTCACGTATTCGGCATAGGCCGCATCAAGAATGAGCAGGATGTCGTCCCGCAGCCCGGCGCGCAGGCGCTGCACCTCGGAGCGCGGCAGCAGGGCGCCCGTCGGGTTGTTGGGGTTGACCAGGCAGACCAGCTTGGTGCGCGGGCCCACGGCGGCCAGCATCGCGTCCACATCGGCCATCAGGTTCCGCTCGGGCACCTTGATGACGCGGCAGCCGGCGTAGCGGCCGGTCAGGTCATACATGACGAAGCCATGGGCGGGCATGACCAGCTCGGTCCCCTCCCCGCCATAGGCGAGGATGAGATAGGCGATCAGCTCATCCGAGCCATTGCCGCAGACGATCCGCGCGGGATCCAGGCCGAAGCGGGCGCCGATGGCCTCGCGCAGCTTCGTGGCCCCGCCATCGGGGTAGCGGTGCGCCTCGCGCGCGGCGGCGATGATGGCTTCCTGCGCCGAGGGGGGCGGCCCGAAGGCGCCCTCGTTGGAGGAGAGCTTGATGATCCGGTTCACGCCCGGGATCTTCGATTCGCCGCCCACATAGGGCTCGATCGTCAGGATGGAGGGGCGGGGGAGCAGGGCGTTCACGCGGAGGGCGCTCCTCGTTCAGGGATGGCATAGCGGCCGAGCACGGCCGCATCGGCCGGCACGGTGCCGTCGGTCTCGACCAGGGCCAGGGTGTGGGTGCCCTCGCGGCGGAGCACCACCACGCGGCCGCCCGGAAACATGGCCGCGACCGAACCGCGGTCCGGCGTGCCGGGCAGTTCCACCCGTACCAGCGTCGCGTCCTGGCCCGAGGGGTCGGCCGGGTAGAGGGCAACCACGGCCGCTTCCAGCGGCGGCTCGCGTTCGCTCAGGAAGGGCAGGCGGGCGATGATGGAAAGGTGCTGGGCATCGAGGCGCATCCACCAGCTCTCGGCCTCGTTGTCGCTCTCGCGCGGCCAGGGCAGCACGGCCACCGCTGCGTCCCGGTGACCAAGGGCCGCGAGGGCAGCCCCCGCGGATGGGTGCTGGCGCAACGGCGTCGCGGCCCCGAAATGCGAGGCGGCCAGGCGCGCCAGGGCCGGGTCGGCCGGCAGGGCGACGGAGAAGCTCGCCTGCTGGGCGATGGAGCCCGCGAAGATCTCCCGCCACACCTGCACCAGCGTGGCGCGCGGCATGGCGCCCCGGTGGCCGGCCAGGAGGCGGCGGAGGATGCGGGCCTCCCGCCCCGGGCGCAGCACCGTGCCCTGCGGCTTGGCGGCGCTGCGGGCCAGGCGCTGCACCACCTCTGCCCGGCGCATCAACAGGGCGTGCAGGGCATCATCGGCGGCATCAATCTCGGCGCGCAGGGCGGCCAGCGCGGCCTCGGAGGGCGCGTTCTCGGGCGGGGCGGTCTCGGGTGGGGGCGCGTCGGACATTTCTCTTGCACGCATAGCGGGGGGGGCGCGCGACGCCAAGTTGCCCGGCCGCGGGGCAGGCCCTATCTCTGTGCGTGAATGAACCAGACCGCCGCCCCGCCGCCCATCGAGCACCAGCGCACCGTGCTGCGGGACGGGCTGCGGCTCGACTCCGGGCAGCTGATCCGTCCGCTGCGCGTGGCCTGGCGCAGCTATGGCACGCTGAACGCGGAGCGCAGCAACGCCATCCTGATCTGCCACGCCCTGACCGGCGACCAATACGTGGCCGAGCGCCACCCCACCACCGGCAAGCCCGGCTGGTGGGGCAACCTGGTGGGCCCGGGCCTGCCGGTGGACACGGACCGCTTCTTCGTCATCTGCGCCAATGTCCTGGGCGGCTGCATGGGGTCGAGCGGGCCACGCGAGGAGATGACCGACGCGGACGGCAACGGTCTCGGCCGGCCCTGGGGCACGGATTTCCCCTCCATCACCATCCGCGACATGGTCCGCGCCCAGAAGATGCTGGTGGACCACCTGGGCATTGACCGCCTGCTGGCCGTCATCGGCGGCTCCATGGGCGGGATGCAGGTGCTGGAATGGGCGGCGACCTTCCCGCAGAGCGTCTTCGCCGCCGCGCCCATCGCCTGCGCCACGCACCATTCCGCGCAGAACATCGCCTTCCACGAGGTGGGCCGCGCCGCCATCCAGGCCGACCCGGACTGGATGGGCGGGCGCTACTGGGAGACGGAACGCATCCCCGAGCGCGGGCTGTCCGTCGCGCGCATGGTGGCGCACATCACCTACCTGAGCGAGGCGGCGCTGACCCGGAAGTTCGGGCGCGAACTCCAGGGTGGATCGGCGCTGACCTTCCTGGAGGACGTGTTCCAGGTGCAGAGCTACCTGCGCCACCAGGGCAGCACCTTCGTGCGCCGCTTCGACGCCAACAGCTATCTCACCATCACCCGCGCCATGGATTATTTCGACCTGGCGACGGAGCATGGCGGCCTGGCCAAGGCCTTCAGCGGCACGCCCACGCGTTTCCTCGTGGCCTCCTTCTCCTCCGACTGGCTGTTCCCGACCTCGGAAAGCCGCGCGCTGGTGCGGGCGCTGAACGCCGCGGCGGCGCGGGTCAGCTTCATCGAGATCACGACCGACAAGGGCCACGACGCCTTCCTTCTGGACGAGCCTGACTTCCACCGGGCGCTGGGGGGCTTCATCGCGGGCGCCGCGCGGGACCTGGGGCTGTGAGCGCCGCCCTGCTCATGCGCGCCCAGGCGCGCAACAATGCCTGGGCGAACCACCGGCTGCTGACGGCCTGCGCGGACCTTTCCCAGGCCGCGTTCGAGGCGCCGCGCACGGGGTTCTTCCCCTCCCTGCGCGCCACGCTGAACCATATCCTGGTCATTGACCTTTTCTACGTGGACGCGCTGGAGGGCGGCGCCCTCGGCCCCGCCGCCTGGGCGGACCCCGAGCCTTGCGCGACGCTGGCGGAACTGCACGCGGCCCAGGCGGCAGTGGACCGTCGCCTCATGGCGTGGTGCGACGCGCTCACGGAGGAGGATATGGGCCGCATCATCCATGTGCATCGCGGAGCGCGCATCCAGACCGAACGCACGGACCGGCTGCTGCTGCACCTCTTCCAGCACCAGGTGCACCACCGCGGCCAAGCCCATGCGATGCTGTCGGCGACCCCGGTGCCGCCGCCGCAGCTGGATGAATTCTACAGTGCCGGCGAGGCAACCTTGCGCGCCGGAGAGTTCGCGGCGCTGGGCTTCACCGAGAATGACCTCTGGCAGGAAGACGCGTGATGCGGCCGCCCGCCCCCGTCCAGTATGTCGCGAAAAACATGCGCCTGGACCTGCGCCTCATCGCGGAGATGATCCCGGAGCGCGCGCGGGTGCTCGACATCGGCTGCGGCGACGGGACGCTGATGGCGCATCTCGTCACCGAGAAGGCGGTGGACGCGCGCGGCATGGAGATCGACATGAAGGAGGCCACGGAAGCCGTGGCCAACGGGCTGGCGGTGATCCATGGCGATGCGGACACGGATCTCGCCTTCTATCCCGACGACGCCTTCGACTATGTGGTGCTGAGCCGCACCTTGCAGGCCGTGGAACGCCCGCGCGAGGTGCTGAGCCAGATGCTGCGCATCGGCCGCCACGCGATCGTGAGCTTCCCCAATTTCGGGCACTGGGAGGTGCGGCTGAAGCTGCTGCTTGGCGGCAGGATGCCGGACACCGAGACCTGGAGCCGCCCCTGGTACGAGACGCCCAACATCCACCCCTGCACCATCCTGGACTTCGTGGCGCTGGCCGAGATGGATGGCCATGTCATCGAGCGCTGGTTGGCGGTGGATGAGCGGGGGCTGAAGGCGCCCTGGCGGCGCTCGGTCCGGCTGGCCAACATGTTCGGGCAGCAGGCGCTGTTCCTGCTGCGGCGCAAATAGCCCCCCGCTTCGCCACGTTGTGGCGGAAATCGTGGTCCTGCCGGTCCTTGATCGTCTAGCATCGCCCCGTCTGGCCGCACGCGCCCCATGCAGGGGCCTGGCAAGGCACGACAGGGAAGGACAAGAAGCATGGCACGGCTGGCGGTGGTGACAGGGGGCACGCGCGGCATTGGCGCCGCGATCAGCAAGGGGCTCATGGCCGCCGGGCGGAAGGTGGTGGCGAGCTATGGCGGGAATGACGAGGCCGCCCGGGCCTTTTCCGCCGAGACGGGCATCCCCGCCGTCAAATTCGACGTGAGCGATTTCGACGCCTGCGTGGAGGCCGTGAAGCGCATCGAGGCCGAGCACGGCCCCGTCGAGATCCTGGTGAACAATGCCGGCATCACCCGCGACGCCATGCTGCGCAAGCAGACGCGCGAGATGTGGGATGCGGTGATAGATACCAACCTCGGCTCCTGCTTCAACATGTGCAAGGCGGTGTGGGATGGCATGACGGGGCGCAAGTTCGGGCGCATCGTCAACATCGGCTCCATCAACGGCCAGGCGGGGCAGTTGGGCCAGGTGAACTATGCCGCCGCGAAATCCGGCATCCATGGATTCACCAAGGCATTGGCGCAGGAGGGCGCGCGGGCGCAGGTGACGGTGAATGCCATCGCGCCCGGCTATGTGGACACGGAGATGGTGCGCGCCGTGCCACCCGACGTGCTGGAGAAGATCGTGGCGCGCATCCCGCGCGGGCGCCTGGGCACCGCCGACGACATCGCCCGCGGCGTGGTGTTCCTGACGGCCGATGAGGCGGACTTCATCACCGGCAGCACGCTGTCCATCAATGGCGGGCAGCACATGTACTGAGGCGGCGCGGCCCCTGGCGCCTCGGCCAGGGGCCGGCCCATTCAGGCGTGTTCGAGCGCCACGGTGAACTCGGCCTCGGTGGCCGCGCGCAGCTCATCGAGGCTGACGCCGGGGGCCAGTTCCACCAGGCGCAGATCGGTGGGGCCGCGGCGGGCGATGGAGAACACCGCCATGTCCGTCACCACCATGTCCACCACGCGCTGGCCGGTCAGCGGCAGGGCGCATTCCTTCAGCAGCTTGGGCTTGCCGCCTGCGGTGTGCTCCATCAGCACGATCACGCGCTTGACCCCGGCGACGAGGTCCATGGCGCCGCCCATGCCCTTCACCATCTTGCCCGGGATCATCCAGTTGGCGAGGTCGCCATTGGCGGCCACCTGAAGCGCGCCCAGGATGGACAGGTCAATATGCCCGCCACGGATCATGGCGAAGCTGTCGGCGCTGCTGAAGATGCTGGTGGTGGGCAGCATCGAGACGGTCTGCTTGCCGGCGTTGATCACATCCGGGTCCTCGGTGCCTTCCTCGGGGAAGGGGCCGATGCCCAGCATGCCGTTCTCGCTTTGCAGCTGCACCGAGATGCCGGAAGGGATGTGGTTGGCCACCAGCGTCGGGATGCCGATGCCGAGATTGACGTAGAAGCCGTCCTCCAGCTCACGCGCGGCGCGGGCGGCCATCTGGTCACGGGTCCAGGGCATGGTCGTCTCCTTTCCTCAGGCCGCTTCGCGGGGGCGGACGGTGCGGTTCTCGATTCGCTTCTGGTAGCCGGGCGGCACCTGGATGATTCGCTTCACGAAGATGCCTGGTGTGACGATGTGGTCCGGGTCGATTTCGCCGGGCTTCACCAGATGCTCGACCTGCGCGACCGTCATGCGGGCGGCGGTGGCCATCATCGGGTTGAAGTTCCGCGCCGTGCGGCGATAGACGAGGTTGCCCTCGTGGTCGCCCATCCAGGCATGGACCAGGGCGAGGTCGGCCACGATGCCGCGCTCCATCACATAGGTCTCGCCGTCGAACTCGGCGGTGGGCTTGCCTTCCGCCACCGCGGTGCCGACGCCGGTCTTGGTGTAGAAGGCGGGAATGCCGGCGCCTCCGGCGCGGATGCGCTCGGCCAGCGTGCCCTGGGGGTTGAACTCGATCTCGAGCTCACCGGCCAGGAATTGGCGCGCGAACTCGGCGTTCTCGCCCACATAGCTCGCGATCATCTTCTTGATCTGGCGGGTGCGGAGCAGGCGGCCCAGGCCCACATCGTCAATGCCGGCATTGTTGGAGACGACGGTCAGGCCCTTCACCCCCGAATCGCGCACCGCATCAATCAGGATGTCCGGGATGCCGCAGAGGCCGAAGCCACCGGAATGGATCACCATGTCGTCGCGCAACAGGCCGGCCAGTGCCGCCGTCGCGTCGGGGTAGACCTTTCGCATCTTGCCTCGTCCTCGATTGGTGCGGCGCAAGCTACCCGCCCGCCTCTTTGCAGGAAAGGGCGAGGGTGGGCTTGCGGGCTGTTTCGAGGGGGGCTATAGCCGCGTCCACCCAAGGGGGGCCATAGCTCAGTTGGGAGAGCGCTTGAATGGCATTCAAGAGGTCGGCGGTTCGATTCCGCCTGGCTCCACCACTCCCCTTCCTTCAACAGACAGCGTGATCGTTTGAGGCAGCGCCGCTTGGCGGCGGCGCGCAAGAGCGTTCGATGTGTTCGGGAAGGCATGTCCCCGGCGGGATTCGAACCCACGGCCCCCAGATTAGGAATCTGGTGCTCTATCCGGCTGAGCTACGGAGACGCCAGCACAGGAAATAGCACCTCCCGCGTCCCTGCAAAACCCGCCACGTTGGCGGCGCCCGCGCCACAGCGCATAACGGACGGACCCATGGCCCGCCCCACCCCCCGCCTGCTGCTGCCCGATGCCCCTGCCCTGGTGGCCGCGCATGGCCGCGCCACGCTGCTGACGGCCGATGGCGAGCTGATGGTCCTGACCGGCCCGCGCATCGCCGAGACGCTGGCCGAGATGCCGCCACCCATTCTCGTCCATGCCCCCGCCACGGCGCGCAGGCTGGACCTGCCCCGCTTCCTCGACGCCTTCGACCTGCTGGAGCTCTTCGCCTTCGCGCGCCCCGCGCAGAATGCCCCTCCCACGGCGCGGGGCCTGGCCCTGGCGCTGGATCTCCCGCCACCCGCCGATGACGCCGCCGCCGCCGCCCTGCTGCCGGACATCGCGGCCCGCCTGCTGCGCTACCTGGCCGACGAAGCCCCCAACCCGTCCGCACGCGACGCCGCGGGCATGGCGGCCCAGCTCGACCAGGCCGGCTGGTCCTGGGCGCCGGGCGTGCTGGCGGCACTCGGCCAGGCGGACCCCCGCCCCTCCCGCGATGCCTTCAAGGCCTGGCGCCGTCTGGCGGAATGGGAGGAGACGGCGCCCCTCCCCCCGCCCTCCAGCCATCCGGTGCCCCCGGGCGACGCCCGCCGGCGCCTGGCCGACATGCTCGGCCCCGGCGCCGAGCAGCGGCCCCAGCAGGGTGACTTCGCCTCGGCCGCCGCCGCCGCCTTCGCCCCGCGCGAGGCGGAGGGCTCCCCCCACATCGTGCTGGCCGAGGCCGGCACCGGCACCGGCAAGACGCTGGGCTACATCGCGCCCGCCAGCCTCTGGGCCGAGCGCAACGGCGCCCCCGTCTGGCTCAGCACCTACACGCGCAACCTCCAGCGGCAGATTGACCAGGAACTGGCCCGCCTCTTCCCCGACCCCGAGGAGCGGCGCCAGCGCGTGGCCGTCCGCAAAGGGCGGGAGAATTACCTCTGCCTGCTGAACTTCGACGAGGCGCTGGGCCAGCTCAACATCCGCGGCCTCACGCTGCCGCTGGCGCTGGTCGCCCGCTGGGCGGGCGCCACGCGCGATGGGGACATCCAGGGCGGCGACTTCCCCGGCTGGCTGGGCGAGCTGTTCCCCCCCGGCAGCTTCACGAGCCTGGCCGACCGGCGCGGCGAATGCATCCGCTCGGCCTGCGCGCATTACCGCAAATGCTTCGTGGAGCATTCCATCCGCCGCGCGCGGCAGGCGCGGCTGGTCGTGGCCAACCACGCGCTGGTCATGGTGCAGGCGGCCCTGGGCGGCGGCGAGGACAGCCGCCCCACCCGCTACGTCTTCGACGAGGGTCACCACCTCTTCGACGCGGCCGATGGCGCCTTCTCGGCCGAGTTCTCGGGCATGGAGGCGTCGGAGCTGCGCCGCTGGCTGCTGGGCGCCGAGGGCGGTCGCTCCCGCGCCAAGGGCTTGCAGCGTCGCATCGAGGACCTGGCGGGGGACATCCCGGACCTGCTGGCCCCGCTGGAGGCCACCCTCCAGGCCGCCCGCGCCCTGCCTCCTGCCGGTTGGTTCGGCCGCCTGGCCGACGAGACCCCCACCGAGAATGTCAGCGAGACCTTCCTGCGCGAGGTCCGCGCCCAGGTCCTGGCCCGTGCCGAGCGGGACGAAGGCTACACGCTGGAGGTGGATCTGCACCCGGTGGGCGAGGCCCTGGCGGAGGCCGGCGCCACCCTGGCCCGCGCGCTGGCCCGGCTGGAAGAACCACTGACCACCCTGCGGGACCGTATCGCCGCCCGACTGGAAGCCGGCGAGGAAGACGCCGATACCGATTCGGGCGAACGCATCCGCCTGGAAACCGCCCAGCGCGGGATCGAACGCCGCGCCCTGATGCCGCTCGCCGCCTGGCGCGCCATGCTGGCCAGCCTCGCTGCCCCCGCGCGCGAGCCTGGTGAGCGCCCGGTCATGGTGGAGTGGCTGCAACTCGACCGGCGCGACGGGCGCGACGTGGATGCCGGGCTGCACCGGCACTGGCTGGACCCCTCCATCCCCTTCGCCCAGGCGGTGGCGGCAACGGCGCACGGGCTGCTCGTCACCTCCGCCACGCTGACCGATGCGGCGAAGCGCGACGACCCGGAGGCCGCCTGGCGCGTGGCGGAAGCGCGCAGCGGCGCGGTCCATTTGCCGCTGCCGGCGCTGCGCGCCGCCGTGCCCTCGCCCTTCGACTACGCGGCGAACACACGTGCCTTCGTCATCACCGATGTGGACAGCCGCAACGCGGGGCCCGTGGCCGGCGCCATGCAGCAGCTTTTCCTGGCGGCGGGCGGGGGCGCGCTTGGCCTCTTCACCGCCATCCGCCGCCTGCGCGAGGTGGCGGCCCGGATCGCCCCCGCCCTGGAGGCGCGCGGCATCCCGCTCTACGCCCAGCATGTGGACGCGATGGACAATGCCACGCTGGTGGACATCTTCCGCGCCGAGGAGGATGCCTGCCTGCTCGGCACCGACGCCATGCGGGATGGCGTGGACGTGCCCGGTCGCGCCCTGCGCCTGCTGGTCTTCGACCGCGTGCCCTGGCCCCGCCGCACCATCCTGCACCGCGAACGCCGCCTGCACCTTTCCGAAGGTGATCCGCAGGGGCATGACGACGCCCATGCCCGTCACAAGCTGCGCCAGGCCTTCGGCCGGCTGGTCCGCCGCGCCGATGACCGCGGCGTCTTCGTGCTGCTGGACCGCGCCTGCCCCTCGCGCATCCTGGCCGCCCTGCCGGAAGGTGTGGTGGCCCGGCGCGTCACGCTTTCGGAAGCGGTGGCGCAAACCCGCGATCTGTTGCAAGGGTGAGCGCCATGAACATTCCCGAACAGCTTTCCCCCCAGCAGGCGCTGATCTGTTCCATGCTGCTGATGGCCGCGGCCGGCGGCCAGGTGGACGACCAGGAACTGGCGCAGATGACACGGCTGATCCAGGACCTGCCGGCCTTCGCCGAACTCGCCCCGGACGAGGTCGCCCGCAGCACCGAGGCCTGCCTGCCCCTGTTGCAGCGCGCCGATGGGCTGGACCGCGCCTTCGACCTGATCCGCGAGGCGCTGCCGCCCCGCCTGCGCGAAACCGCCTATCTGCTGGCCTGCGACGTGGCGGCGGCCGATGGAGACGCCACCCAGGCGGAGCTGGAGATGCTGCAGCACCTGCGGATCGGCCTGGAACTGGACCGGCTGGTGGCCGGCGCCATCGAGCGCGCGGCCCGCGCCCGCTACCAGGTGCTGTAGGGCGCCGTCATGCCGGCGCCTGCTGCGCGGGCGGCTTGCCGCCTCGCAGCAACATGACCACGCCAACGACCAGACAGGGCAGCCCGCACAGGATGAAGCCCAGCGCGTGGCTGTCCGAGAGGCTGAGCACCGCCGCGTAGAACAGCGGCATGGTCAGCGCGCCCAATTGCCCGAAGGACAGCACGCCGCCCGTGGCCGCGCCGCGCATGCCCTCGGGCGCGAGGCGCGCGGCCTCGGCCAGCAGCACGCCATGCCAGGACAGGACGGTGGCACTGAGCACCACCGCCGCCAGCCCGAGCAGGATCAGGCCCGCCAGGCCGCCCGCCAGCCCGATCATCGCCGTGCTCGCCGCCATGCCGATGGACAGCCAGGCCAGCACCACGCGCGGCGCGGCGAAGCTGCTGCTGAACCAGCCCCAGAAGACGCGGCCCGGCACCGCGACCAGCGTGGCGATGGAGAACACCATCCCTGCCACCGCCAGCCCATGGCCCAGCACCACCAGGTAGGTCACGAAATAGGCCACGAAGACCATCTGCAGCCCGTTGAAGGCGAAGCAGGCGAAGGACAGGTTCCGAAGCTCACGGCGCTTTGTCACCACCGCCAAGGTGGCGCCGAGGTCCGAGAGGTGGAAGCTGCGGCTGGGCACACGGTCGGAATCGAATTCCCGCCGCGTCGGCTGCAACACGAAGGCAAAGGCGAGGCAGGCGGCGGCGGCGGCCAGCATCGCCGCACGCCAGCCCCAGAGCCCGACCAGCAGCGGCCCCAGCAGCCCCGCCAGCAGCAGCCCCGCCGGCACCGCCGTCTGCTTCAGCGAGAAGACCAGCGGCGCGTAGCGCGGCGGCGAATAACGCCCCAGCAAATGCGAACTGGCGGGCGTGGAGATGGCCGAACCGCCCCCGCCAATGATGGCGGACAGCGCGAACAGCGCCATCGGCCCCACCGTGGCGGCCGCCAGCCCCACCGCCAGCATGACCAGCGCCGCCTGGCTGGCCCGCAGCGCGCCATACCGCACGATGAAGCTGCCGCAGCTCAGCTGGGCCAGCAGTGCCGCCGCCGCGGTCAGCCCGACATAGACCCCGATCCAGGCGGGATCGAGCTGGAGGTCGGCCAGGATGGCCGGCGCGATGATGGGCGGCAGGTTTCGGCCAAGCGCGGCAAAGGTCTGCTGGAAGAACATCGCGCCCAAGGCCAGCAGCAGCAGGTTCATCTGCGGGGAACGGGGCATCCCATCTTCCATCCGGCGCGGCCCGGATGGCGGCGCGACGGCGGTGGCAGCATAGGCACGCCCCCGCCATGCGGCAAAACCGGGCGCTACAGAATGCCGGCCGCGCGCATCTCCGCCACCTCCTCGGCGCTGAAGCCGAGTTCGGCGGCGATGGCCGCGCCATCGGCGCCGGGCGCGCGCAAATCGCCCGCGCCGCCCGGGCGCGCGCCGTCGAGCGTGATGGGCAGGGCGGGCAGCTTCACCGGGCGCCCGTCGGGCAGCGTCATCGGCACCAACCCGCCCGAGCCGTTGAGGTGCAGGTCCTCGAACAGGTCCTCGGGCTTGCCGATGGGGGCGTAGGGCAGGCCCAGCGCCTCGCACTTGGCCATGAGGGCCGCCTTGTCATAGGTGCGCAGCACGGCGGCGATGCGCGGGATGGTCCGCGCGCGCTCGCCCACGCGCTGCTGCTTGGTGCGCAGCGTGGGGTCGGCGGCGAGGTCGTCCAGGCCAAAGGCCACGCAGAAGGCGGGCCAGGAGGTGTCGGTCACCACGCCCACGAAGACCTTTCCGCCATCGGCCGTGTCGAAGATGTCATAGACGGGCCAGGCCGGCAGGCGCGTGGACATGGGAGGCGGCGCCTGGCCGGTGATGGCGGTCTGCGCCATGTGCTGGGCCATCAGCAGCGCCACCGTCTCGAAGAGGCCCGCCTGCACCTGGCCACCGGTTCCCGTGCTTTCACGTTCGCGCAGCGCGGCCAGGATGCCGATGACGGCGGAGAGTCCCCCCATGATGTCAATGACGCTGGAGCCGGCCCGCAACGGGCGGCCCTCCGGCCCCGTCATGTGGGCGAGGCCGCCCATCATCTGCACCACCTCGTCCAGCGCGGTGCGGTGCTCGTAGGGGCCGGGCAGGAAGCCCTTGCCGGAACAGTAGATCAGGCGCGGGTTGCGCGCGGCCAGTTCCTCCGGGCCGAAGCCCAGCTTGGCCATGGCGCCGGGGCGGAAATTCTCGAGCACCACATCGGCGCGGTCGGTCAGGCGATGCACCAGCGCACGCCCGCGCGGGTCCTTCATGTTCACGCAGAGACTGCGGCGCCCGCGGCCGAAGGCAGCATAGAAGCCGATGCCGGAGCCGGTCAGGCGGCGGGTGGTGTCACCCTCCGGCGCGGGCTCCACCTTGATGACCTCGGCACCCAGGTCGGCCAGGACCATGCCGGCCGTGGGGCCCATGACCATGTGGGTGAATTCGACAACTCGCAGGCCCTTGAGCGGGGTGGGCGTGGTCATGCCGCGGCCCGCCAGCCGGTGGGGCGGCCGGCGCGGGCGAAGGCGCCGTGCAACGGCTCGCGCGGCAGGGCCTCGGCCAGGATGGCACGGGCGGCCAGCAGCGCGTCGAGGTCCACCCCCGTCCGCAAGCCCAGGGATTCCAGCAGGAACACCAGGTCTTCCGTCACGATGTTGCCCGAGGCGCCGGGGGCGAAGGGGCAGCCGCCCAGCCCCGCCAGCGCGCCGTCGAAGATGCGTATGCCCTCCTCCACGCCGACAGTGACGTTGGCGAGGCCCAGCCCCATCGTGTCGTGCATGTGCAGGCTGTCGCAGCGCTCGCCGATCTCGGCGCGCACGGCGCGCAGCAGGCGCCGCACCTGGGCGGGCTGGGCATAGCCCGCGGTGTCGGAAAGCCCCACGCAGTCGAAGCCGGCTTCGACGAGGGCCACGGCCATCTCGACCACGTCGCGCTCCCGCACCTCGCCCTGGAGGGAGCAGCCGAAGGCGGTGGAAAGCCCGGCCTCCAGGCTCGGGCGCGTGGCGGGGTCGAGGGCGGTGACATGGGCCGCCAGCGCCCGCGCCTCCTCCATCTGCCGTTCACGCGAGCGGCGGAGATTGGCCTGGCTGTGCTTCTCGCTGGCCGAGAGGGTCAGCGTGATCTTGTCGGCCCCCGCGGCCACCGCCGCCTCGGCGCCGCGCTTGTTGGGCACCAGCACCGCCACATGCAGGCCGGGGAGGGACTTCGCGAAGCGCGTCACCGCCTCGGCATCGGCCATCTGCGGCACCAGCGCGGGCGGGACGAAGGAGGCGACCTCGATCTCGGGCAGGCCCGCCGCGTGCAGCGCCGCGATCCAGCGGCACTTCACCTCGGTGGGCATCACCTGGGACACCATCTGCAACCCGTCACGCGGGCCGACCTCGCTGACCGTCACGTCGCGCTGCATGGTTGTCTCCTCCTGTACTCGTGGCCTGGCGCCGGCCCCGCTTCTATCGCGCCAGGAGGTAATCCGGCAAAGCCGTCACCAGCCAGGGGAACACCGTGATCAGCGCCACCGCCAGGACCAGCATGGCGAAGAAGGGCAGCGCCGCCAGCGCGATCTCGGTTTGCTCCTTCCCTGTCATGCTCTGCATGACAAACAGGTTGAAGCCGAGTGGTGGCGTGATCTGCCCGATCTCCACCAGCAGGATGATGAAGATGCCGAACCAGATCAGGTCGAAACCCGCCTGCTGCACCATCGGCACCACCACGCTGGTGGTCAGCACGATCATGGAGACGCCGTCCAACGAGGTGCCCAGCAGGATATAGACCACGGTCAGGATGGCGATGATGGCATAGGGGCCAAGCCCCGCATTCGCCACCGCCGCCGCCAGCGCGGCCGGGATGCCCGTCAGCGCCATCGCCTTGGTGAGGAAGGCCGCGCCCGCCAGGATGAACAGGATCATGCAGGACAACCGCGTGGCGCCGGCCAGGCTTTCCTTGAAGCCCTGCCAGGTGAGCGAACCGGTCACCGCAGCCAGCACCAGGCTGCCCGCGACGCCGAAGGCCGCGGCCTCGGTCGCGGTGGCGAGGCCGCCCAGCATGGAGCCGATGACGGCCAGGATCAGCAGCACGCAGGGAATGAGCTGCGCCGATTGCCGCAGCTTGTGGCCGAAGCTGGTGGAAGGATCGGCCGGCGGCTGCTTCCGCGGGTTCAGCAGCGCCCAGACGGCGATGTAGGCGCTGAACAGCACGACCACGAGCAGCCCCGGGATGAAGCCCGCGATGAAGACCCGCACGATCGAGACTTCGGCCGCCACCGCATAGACCACCATGATGATGGAGGGCGGAAACAGCAGACCCAGCGTCCCCGCCGTGGCCAGGCTGCCGATGGCCGTGCGCTGGTCATAGCCGCGCCTAGCCAGTTCCGGCAGGGCGATCTTGCTGACGGTGGCGCAGGTGGCCGCGCTGGACCCGCTGACGCAGCCGAACAACCCGCAGGCGAAGATGTTCACATGCATCAGCCGCCCGGGCAGGCGCCGCACCCAGGGGGCGATGCCGTTGAACAGTTCATTGCTGATGCGCGTACGAAACAGGATCTCGCCCATCCAGATGAACATGGGCAGCGCCGCCAGCGTCCAGCTGGCCGAACTTTCCCAATATGCGCCGGCCAGGAACAGCCCCGGGGAGGGATGCACCAGCGCCATGGCCACATAGCCCGTGCCCGCGAGGCCAAGCGCCACCCAGACGCCGGAGCCCAGCAGGAAAATCAACAGCACCAGGAGCAGAAGTGCCAGTTCGAGGAGGCCCATCGCGGTCAGCCCGTGTAGTCGTGGGCGGCGGCGCGCGCCTCGGCGGCGCGCGCGTAGGTGGGCTTCTGGCCGCGAAGCACGGTCACCCATTCATCGAGGATGGCCACCAGGAGCATCCCCGCGCCGACGGGAATGGCAAGCTTGGGAATCCAGAGGGGATAGGCCACGCTGCCCTGCGCCACCTCCTCGATCTCGAGGCTGAACATGGCGTCGTGCCAACTCCACCAGGTGATGTAGGCGACCATGACGGCGGCAACGGTGAGGGCGAAGATCTCCATCACGCGCCGCCTGGGCGCCGACAGGTTCTCCACCACCAGCCCCACCCGGATCAGCTCACCCTTGCGGAAGGTCCAGGCCAGGCCGAGGAACCCCACCATGACGCAGAGATAGCCGGTGAGGTCCGTCGCGCCGGGGAACTGGATGGCGAACTGGCGCAGGATCATCTGCGCCATCATCACCACGAAGATGCCCAGCAGGGCCAGCGCCGCGAGCACGCCACACAAGGCATAAAGGGCATCCAGCGCGCGGCGCACGCCCCGTCAGCTCCGGCCGGCGCGGTAGGCCTGGATGGCGGCCTGCCCATCGGGACCAGCGCGCGTCAGCCATTCCTGCACCATCGTGTCGGAGATGCGGGCCATGGCCTGCAGCATGGCGGGCGAGGCCTGGCTGACATTCATGCCACGCTGCGCCAGCGTGGCGGCGGCGGCGTCACGCGCCTCCTCGCTCATGCGCCAGCCGCGCGTCTCGGCGGCGGCGGCGGCGGCACGGACCGCAGCCTGGTCAGCCGCGGACAGCGCTTCCAGCGCACGGCGGTTCACGAAGACCGCGTTGCGGGTGAAGGTGAAGCCCACATGGGTGAAGTAGCGCGCGAAATCCCAGGCGCTGCTGTCCACGCCCGTGGCCGCACTCGTCACCATCGCGTTGACCACGCCGGTGGCGAAGGCCTGCGGCACTTCTGCGGCCTGCACCAGCACGGGGCTGGCGCCGACCAGGGTGGCGAAACGGTTGGTCATCACGTTGAAGGTGCGCATGCGGGTGCCGCGCAGGTTCTCCAGCGTCTCGACGGGGGTGTTGGTGTAGAAGCCCGAGGAGGGCCAGGGCACCATGTAGAGCAGCGACAGGCCCTGGCGCTGGAACCGCGCCTCGATGAAGGGCTTCGTCACCTCGTTCAGACGCCGCGCATCGGCATAGGTGGGGACCAGCTGCGGGATGCTGTCCACCTCGAAGAACGGGTCCTCGTTGCCATAGGCCGAGAGCAGGATCTCGCCGAGCTGGACCTGGCCGCTCTGCGTCCCGCGCTTGATCTGCGCCATGGGCAGCAGCGAGGCGTTGGAATGGAGCTGGACGTTCACACGCCCGCCCGTGGCGGCGGACAGCTCCTCCAGGAAGGTCCTTACGTTGCGCGTGTGGAAGTTGCCGTCCGGATAGGGGGTGGCCATCTGCCAGCGCGCCTGTGCGGCGGCATCGAGGGCAGGCAGCAGGGGCGCGGCGGCCCCGGCCGCCAGAAGGGCGCGGCGGGTGGTGAGCATGACGATGAGCCTCTCCCATTCGGGCTTTTGATGCGGCGGATCATCACGCGATGGGCGGGCAACGCGCAAGCCCGCCCTGGGCCGATCCCGGCGGGGCTTCGCAACCGCCTGCCCGCCGAGGCGGCAGAAACCGCGCGGGGTGCACGCGAATCCGTGCAGCCCGCCGCCGATCAAAGAGGGTAGTCGCGCTCCGGCTCAACACCAGCGGCGGTGATCAGCTTTCGCAGGCGCATCACCTCCTCGCCACCGACGGAACCGGAGCCGAGATGGAAGCTGCCGCGCTCCTCGCCCAACTTCACGGCCAGGGCGCCATGCCCGGTGTGGCTGAGTTCCGCCCCCAGTTCTTCCAGCACATGCTCGACCGCGCGCGGGTCGAGGTTGTGGTTCAGGGGATGGGAGAAGATGCCATGCAGCACCTTCCGATGGCGGTGGTTCATGCGGACGCTCCTTTCAAGATCGCCCGCCGAGATCACCACGCCGCGTGGCCGCCGTCCTTGCGGCAGGTCAAAAGCATCAGCCTGCGGTGGCGACGTAGCTCTTGAGCGCCTCGGCCTCGTCCTCGGCCTCTGCGATGCGGGCCTTCACCAGGTCACCGATGGAGACCATGCCCGCCAAGGTGCCATCCGCATGCAGCACCGGCAGGTGGCGGACGCGGCGGTCGGTCATGAGCTGGAGGGCATCCTGGATGGTGCTGGCCGGGCCCGCGGTGAAGAGCACCCGCGTCATCAGCTGGCCCGCCGTCATTCGCATCACGGCCTCACCGAGGGCGGCCAGGGCGCGAACGATGTCACGCTCGCTGACGATGCCGAGGACTTGGTCCCCCTCCAGCACCAGCACCGCACCGATCCGGTGCTGCGCCAATGTGCGGGTGATGGAGGCAATGGAATCCTCCGCACGCACGGACACCACCTGGCTGCCCTTGGTCTTCAGAACCTGCGCGACGATCATTGGAAGACCCTCCTTCCCTGCCTAGGTCGGAAAGAGTGCGGCCGCGCATGGCCAAGAAGCAATCTTTTGGTGTGCTGCACCGCAGCGAAAGCGTGCGGTGCAGCGCATCAAGTCAGGCCGCGCTGAGGCGGTCCTCCCCCAGACCCGCGCGCAGCCCCGGCATGACGGGAAGCGGGTTGCTTTCACGGATGATGTAGCCGCGGCCCCAGACCGTGCCGATCACATTGGGCGCGCCGGCCTGCTGGAGCTTCTTGCGGAGCTTGCAGACGAACACGTCAATGATCTTGGCGTCCGGCTCATCCATGCCGCCATAGAGGTGATCCAGGAAGTTCTCCTTGGAGAGCACCGTGCCCCGGCGCATGAGGAGCAGCTCCAGGATGGCGTATTCCTTGGTGGTCAAGTGGACGGCGCGGCCGTGCACCGCCACTTCCTTCGCGCTGAGGTCCAGCGAGAGGGGGCCGAGTTGGATGCGCGGCTGACTGAAGCCCTTGGAGCGGCGGATCATCGCCTGCAGACGGGCCACCAGCTCATCCGGCTCGAAGGGCTTGGACAGGTAGTCATCGGCGCCCACCGAAAGCCCACGGATCTTCGCCTGGGTGCGGCCATTCGCGGAGAGCATGAGGACCGGGGCCTCGATACGCGCGGCGCGGAACTTCGCCACCACGTCATAACCCTCCATGTCGGGCAGCATCAGGTCCACGATGGCGGCGTCGTAGTCATAGAGGCGGGCCAGTTCCAGCGCCTCCGCCCCGCAATCCGCGACATCCACGACCATCCGATGCTGCTGGAGCTGGAACGCAATGCCGCGTGCCGCCGACCGGTCATCTTCCACCAGGAGAATTCGCATCCGTCCATCTCCACACGTTTTGCGTGCAGAGATTTACCACCAGAAGATGTAGGCGGCTAGAGTGAATCGACGATTTCTGTGTATTTAAAAGAAAACTTTTCACATTTAGAGATTTTTTGGCTCGATTCGAGAGCCTTAGCGTCGCTTCCTCCACCAGTGCAGCAGCCAAAGCCTATTTTGTATCATAAATTTGACTCAACCGGATCGCGTCTCAGCCAGCCAGACTCGTGCGCCAGAATTAAGCTGTGACTCGGTATCGCGCGAGCATGAAAAAAGGGGGCGAGCCTTGCGGCCCGCCCCCGGCGTCCCTGGCCCCCCTGCCTCGCGGGCAGGGCGCCAAGGCCCCTTACTCCTCGCCGGCCATCTCGCGGCGGCGACGGATGGCGGCACCCAGGATGTCGCCCAGCGAGGCGCCGCTGTCGGCGGTGCCGAACTCCTTCACGGCCTCGCGCTCCTCCTCGATCTCCTTGCCCTTCACGGTCAGGGAGAGGCGGCGGGCGGCGCGGTCCACGGCGGTCACCTTGGCGTCCACCTTCTCGCCGATGGCGAACTTCTCCGGGCGCTGGTCCTGGCGGTCACGGGCCAGTTCGGCGCGGCGGATGAAGCCCGTCAGCACGTCGTCCACACGCACCTCGATGCCATTGGCTTCGACCTTGGTGACGGTGCAGGTGACGATGTCGCCCTTGCGGACGCGGTCCAGCACCTCGGCGGCCGGGTCGGCCTCCAGCTGCTTGACGCCGAGCGAGATGCGCTCCTTCTCGATGTCCACGTCGAGCACCTTGGCCTTGACCATGTCGCCCTTCTTGTAGGCGGCCAGGGCCTGTTCGCCAGGGACATCCCAGGACAGGTCGGAGAGGTGCACCATCCCGTCGATGTCGGGGCCCACGCCCACGAACAGCCCGAACTCGGTGATGTTGCGGATCTCGCCCTCGATCACGCTGCCCAGCGGGTTGTTCTGGACGAACAGCTCCCACGGGTTGCCCTGCGCCTGCTTGAGGCCGAGCGAGATGCGGCGCTTCGGCTCGTCCACGTCCAGGATCATCACGTCCACCTGCTCGGAGGTGGCGACGATCTTGCCCGGATGGACGTTCTTCTTGGTCCAGGACATCTCGCTGACGTGCACGAGGCCCTCGACGCCCGGCTCCAGCTCCACGAAGGCGCCGTAGTCGGTGATGTTGGTCACGCGGCCCGAGAAGCGGGCATTGACCGGGTACTTGAGCGCCACGCCATCCCACGGGTCGGACATCAGCTGCTTCATGCCGAGGCTGATGCGCTGCGTATCCTGGTTGAAACGGATGACCTGCACCTTCACCTGCTGGCCGATCGTCAGGGCCTCGCTCGGGTGGTTGATGCGGCGCCAGGCGATGTCGGTGACGTGCAGCAGGCCGTCCACACCGCCCAGGTCCACGAAGGCGCCGTAGTCGGTGATGTTCTTCACCACGCCGTCCAGCACCATGCCTTCCTTCAGGCCCTGGACCAGCTCCGCGCGCTGCTCGGCGCGGGTCTCTTCCAGCACGGCGCGGCGGGAGACGACGATGTTGCCGCGGGCGCGGTCCATCTTCAGGATCTGGAAGGGCTGGGCCTGGCCCATGAGCGGGCCCACGTCTCGCACGGGGCGGATGTCCACCTGGCTACCCGGCAGGAACGCCACCGCGCCGCCAAGGTCCACAGTGAAGCCACCCTTCACGCGGCCGAACAGAATGCCGTTCACGCGCTGGTTGGCGGCGAAGGCCTTCTCGAGGTTCGTCCAGGCTTCCTCGCGGCGGGCCTTCTCGCGGCTCAGCACAATGGAGCCGTCGCGGTCCTCGTAGCGCTCGACGAAGAGGTCGAACACGTCGCCGACCTGCACCTCGGGCTTCATGCCGGCAGGGGCGAATTCCTTGAGCGGCACGCGGCCTTCGCTCTTGAGGCCCACATCCACCACGGCAAAGTCATCGTCCAGGCGAACGACCTTGCCGGTGACGACGGACCCGGCGAAGCCGGTGTTGGCGCCCAGCATTTCATCGAGGAGGGCGGCGAAATCTTCGGTGCCCGCGGTCGAGCCGGGGGCGTTGGCATTGGCCATGTAGAGCTTGTGTCCTGGGTCAGGTTCGGAACGAGATGTCCCGAAGTCCGGTCCTGCGCGACGGCCAGGGGCCTTGCCCCGCCATGCCATCACGACTTGCCGCCAGCCTCGGAAGGGTCTGGGGGCCGATGGTCGGGTCGCTTGCGGCGCGCCCCGAAGGCCGACCTCAGCATGGCCGAAGCGTCCTTGTCTTCGACGGACTCGCCCCCAGGGTCAAGCCAAAACCGCGTCCGGGCGGGCCTTCACGTCGCTTTTTGCGCCGCAACAGCCCAGGAAAGGGCGATTTCGAAGACCGCATCGGCATCCAGGCCGGAGGTGTCCAGCACCTTGGCGTCCTCGGCCGGGCGCAGGGGGGCCACGCCGCGGTTGGCATCGCGCGCATCGCGGTCGGCCATGTCGCGCGCCACCTCGTCCAGGCTGGGGGCCGCGCCCCTGGCGGCCAGCTCCGCATGGCGGCGGTGGGCGCGCACCTCGGGGCTGGCCGTCACGAAGAGCTTCAGCCGGGCCTCGGGAAAGACGACGGTGCCGATGTCCCGCCCATCCAGCACGGCGCCCCGCTCCACGCCGAACCGCCGCTGAAAGTCGAGCAGCGCCGCCCGTACGCCGCCGATGGCCGCGACCTTGCTGGCGGCTGAGTCGGCCACGGGGCCGCGCAGGTCAGCGCGTTCGAGGTCGGCCGGCGCCAGGGTGCGCGCGGCGGCCTCGGCCGCCACGGGGTCGGCCGGATCGGCGCCCGCATCCAGGGCCCGGCGCCCCACGGCACGGTAGAGCAGGCCCGTGTCCAGGTAGGGCAGGCCCAGATGCTGCGCGAGACGCCGCGCCAGCGTCCCCTTCCCCGCCGCGGCCGGACCGTCCACGGCGATGACGAAGGGCACGCTCATGCGGCTTCGATGGCCGTGCCGCCCGCCGCGCGGTTCATCAGCCCGACGAAATCCGGGAAGCTGGTGGCGATGAAGCCGCCATCATCAATGGTCATGGGCGCGCGGGTGGCGAGGCCCAGGACCAGCGCGCTCATGGCCAGGCGGTGGTCCATCTGGGTTGCGACCGTGCCGCCGCCGGGTGCGGGGCCGCCGGTGCCATGGACGATCATGTCATCGCCCTCCACCTCGACCTTGACGCCCGCCGCCTCCAGCAGGGCGGCGGTGCCGGTGAGGCGGTCGCTCTCCTTCACCCGCAGCTCGCCCAGGCCGCGGAAGCGGCTGGCGCCGCGCGCGTGGGCGGCAGCGACCGCCAGGATGGGGTATTCGTCAATCATGGCGGGCGCGCGGGTGGCGGGCACGTCCACAGCCCGCAATTCGCCCTGGCGCAGCACCAGGTCACCCACCGGCTCCCCGCCCTCGGTGCGGGCGTTGGCGACGGTGAGGGAGGCGCCCATCTCGCGCAGCGTCTCGAACAACCCGGTGCGGAGCGGGTTCAGGCCCACATTCTCCACCACCAGGCGGCTGCCGGGCACGATCAGCGCCGCCACCGCGAAGAAGGCGGCCGAGGAGGGGTCGCCCGGCACCTGCACCGGGGCGGCGCGCAGCTCGGGCTGGCCTTCGAGCTCGATGACGCGGCCATGGCCCTCCGCCGCCACCCGGACGGTGGCGCCGAAATGCCGCAGCATGTTCTCGCTGTGGTCACGGGTGGCCTCAGGCTCGACCACGCGTGTCACGCCAGGGGCGCAAAGACCGGCCAGCAGGCATGCGCTTTTCACCTGGGCCGAGGCGACGGGCAGCCGGTAGTCGAGCGGCAACGGGTTGCGCGCGCCCTCCACCGCCAGCGGCAGCCGGCCGCCCTCGCGGGTCAGGAAGCGGGCGCCGGTGGCGGCCAGCGGGTCCGTCACGCGCTTCATCGGGCGGCGGCGCAGGCTGGCATCGCCCGTCATCACGGCGAACAGGGGGTGGCCCGCCAGCAGCCCGCAGATCAGCCGCGCGGCGGTGCCGGAATTGCCCATGTCCAGGACATCCGCGGGTTCCGTAAGGCCGCCGATGCCGCGCCCGGCCACGCGCCAGGCGCCATCGCCCAGCCGGTCCACGGTCGCGCCCAGCAGGCGCATGGCGGCGGCGGTGCGCAGCACGTCCTCGCCCTCGAGCAGCCCCTGGATTTCGGTGGTGCCAATGGCCAGCGCGCCGAACATCAGGGCACGATGGCTGATGGACTTGTCACCCGGCACGCGCAGCCTTCCGGAGAGTGGTGCGGGGGCCGCGCGGGCGCGCAGGGGCTGGGGGGCGGATTCGCTCGACATGGCCTGCGGTTTGACACCGACGCGCTGCCCGTGGCAATGCGCCCCGCCCGCCCGGACCGGCGGTATTCTATAGAGGGCTCCATGGCAAAGCCGGAACTTGGCCTGAAGCGCGTCTGCGTGGCCTGCGGCGCGAAATTCTACGACCTGATGCGCGCGCCCGCGATCTGCCCCAAATGCGGGACGGAACAGCCGGCCGAGCAGCCGCGCGCGCGCCGTTCCTCCGTCCTGCCGGAGGACAAGGTGAAGAAGCGCGCCGGCGTCCCCGCCGAGGCCGACGCCGAGGACGTGGAACTGGAAGACGTGGAGGCGGACCCCGCCCTCGACGACGACGCGGACCTCGAGGACGAGGACGAGGCGATCGGCGAGGAGATCGAGGTCGAGGCCGATCGCGACGAAGAAAGCTGAGTCCATGGACGCTGGGCGCGGCTGCGCCTATTCAGCGTCCATGTTCCGGACCCTACTCGTCGCGGTGCTGCTGGCCGCGGCACCCGCCGCCGCCCAGCAGGCCAACCGGCCCTCCAAGCTCGGTGATTTCGACGCCTGGACGGCCGCCACCCATATGGAGGGCGGCCAGCGCGTCTGCTACGCCTTCGCCCGCGCGCGCTCGCTGGATGGCGTGCCGGGGCGTCTCGCCCCCAATGTCATGCTGCTGGTGACGCACCGCAGCAACCAGCGCGACCAGGTGGCCATCCGCCCCGGCTACACCTTCGCCCGCAATGCCGAGAGCGCGCTGGTGGTGGGCAACGCCACCCTGCCCTTCTTCACCGCGGGCGACACCGCCTTCGCGCGTGACGGCGCGGCGGTGGTGGCCGCCCTGCGCGCGGGGCGCGAGGCACTCTCGCGCGGGCCAGGCCCCAACAACCGCGGCGTGACGGCCGATGTGTTCCCCTTGCAGGGCTTCACCGCGGCCTACAACGCCATCACCCGCGCCTGCCCGGCCGGCCGCCGATGAACGCCTTCCCGCCGCACAACCGCACCCTGCCGCCCAGCGACGGGCTGACCGAGGCGGAGCGCACGCGCATCCTGGCCAAGGCCGCCGCCTTCGCACCACCCCCCATGCAGGACGCCGAGGGCCGCCGCGAACTGGTGGGCCTGACGCGCGAGGAACTTGCCGCCGAGATGGTGGCCATGGGCGAAAAGCCCTTCCGCGCGAAGCAATTGTGGCACTGGATCTACCACCAGGGCACGCGCGACTTCGCGGCCATGAGCAGCATCGCCAAGCCCCTCCAGGCGCGGCTGGCCGAACGCTTCACCATCGGCCGCCCCGGTGTGGCCACCGAGCAGACCAGCACCGACGGCACCCGCAAATGGCTCTTCGCCTTCCGTGATGGGCAGCAGGTGGAGACAGTCTATATCCCGGACGAGGACCGGGGGGCGGTCTGCATCTCCTCCCAGGTGGGCTGCACCCTGTCCTGCACCTTCTGCCACACCGGCACGCAGCGCCTGGTCCGCAACCTGGGCGCGGCCGAGATCGTGGGGCAGTTCATGGCCGCGCGCGATTCCTATGGCGAGTGGCCGACACCCACGGGCGAGGACGGGCGGCTGCTGTCGAACATCGTCGTGATGGGCATGGGCGAGCCGCTCTACAACTACGAGAACATCGCCAAGGCGCTGACCATCATCATGGACCATGAGGGCATCGGCCTCTCGCGCCGGCGCATCACCCTCAGCACTTCCGGCGTCGTGCCCATGATGGACAAGTGCGGGGCGGAGCTGGGGGTGAACCTGGCCGTCTCGCTGCACGCCGTCACCGACGAGTTGCGCGACGAGATCGTGCCGCTGAACCGCAAATACCCCATCGCGGAACTGCTGGCCGCCTGCCGGCGCTACCCGGGCGCCTCCAACGCGCGGCGCATCACCTTCGAATACGTCATGCTGCGCGGGGTGAATGACAGCGAGGCAGAGGCGCATGAACTTGTCCGCCTGCTGCGCGGCATCCCGGCCAAGGTGAACCTGATCCCGTTCAACCCCTGGCCGGGCTCGCCCTACAAGACCTCGACGCCCGAGGCGGTGAACCGCTTCGCCGCCATTCTCAACGACGCCGGCTATTCCAGCCCCATCCGCCGGCCGCGCGGGCGCGACATCCTGGCCGCCTGCGGCCAGCTCAAGACCGAGAGCGAGAGGGCCCGGCGCGCGTGAGGCGCGCGCTGCTGTGGCTGGCGGCCGGCGCCACCCTGCTGGCCTGGCTGCCCCTCTTCTCCGTGCTGACCGCCTCGCTGCTGGCCAACGCCTATGGCTGCCGGCTGCACGAGGGCTTCCCCAACCCCTGCGTGATCGCGGGGGCGGACCGGGGCGAGACGCTCTACGCCATGGGGGTGATGGGGTGGTTCATGCTGGTGACGGGGCCCTTCATGCTGCTCAGCCTGGTCGGCTGGCCGATCTATGCCGCGGTCCGCTGGTGGCAGCGCCGGGCATGAGGCGCTGGGGGTTCTGGGGGCTGGTGGCCGTCACGGCCCTGTCCTGGGCGCCCATCCTGCTGGCCTTCGGCGCGCTGGGGCTGGCCGCCGCCATGGGCTGCGACCTGAACCAGGGCGGCGCCATGCCCTGCCTGCTGCCCGGGCGGGACCTCGGGGGCGCGCTCCAGGGCACGCTGTTGACGGGCTGGCTGATCCTGATGACGGGCCCCTTCGCGGTGGCGACGGGCTTTGTCTGGACCGTGCTGGGCCTGCGCGCCCTGTGGCGCCGCTTCCGGTGAGCGCGAAGCTGCCGCTCGGCCTGATGGCCTTCGGCGGCTTCGCCATCGGCGCGGGCATGCGCCTGCTGGACCCGCTTCTGCCCATGATCGCGGTCGGCTTCGGCACCACCGTCGCGGGCGCGGCCATCCTGATCGCGGCCTTCGCCCTGCCCTATGGCGCGGGGCAGATCGCGACCGGCCCGCTGGGCGACAGGCTGGGCAAGGTGCGCGTGGCGAGCGTGGCACTCGTGGCCTATGGGCTGGTCAGCATGGCCTCGGCGCTGGCGCAGGGGCTGACGGATTTGACCATCATGCGCGCGCTGGCGGGGCTGTTCGCCGGCGCCGTGATCCCGCTGATGATGGCGCATATCGGCGACAGCGTGCCCTATGAGGACCGCCAGGCGGCCATCGGCCGGTTCCTGACGGGCATGGTCTTCGCGCAGATGCTGGCGGGCCCGATGTCCGGCGTGCTGGGCGAGAATTTCGGGTGGCGGGCGAGCTTCCTGGCGGCCGGCGGCCTGGCCGTGGGCGCGGGCGGGCTGATGGCCTGGAAGCTGCTGCGCGGCGCCCCGCCCCCGCCGCGCGCGACGGCGGGCATGTTCTCGGGCTTCGGCAAGCTGCTGCGGGCGCCGGCGGGGCGCAAGCTGCTGATGCTGGCGGGGCTGAACGGGGCGCTGCTGTTCGGCGGCGCCTTCCCCTTCGTGGCGAGTTTTTTGATCGAGCGCTTCGGGCTTTCGGCGGCCGAGGCCGGGCTGGTGATGGCGGGCTTCGGGATCGGCGCCTTCCTCTACACGCGCATCGCCAAGCGGCTGGTGCGGCGCTTCGGGGAGCGGGGGCTGCTGGGGGTGGGCGGGGCGTCGCTGATGGGGCTGCTGCTGCTGATTGCGGTGGCCTGGGCCTGGTGGGTGGTGCTGGCGGCGCAGCTTTGCATCGGCCTGGCGTTCTTCATGTTCCACGGAGTGCTGCAGGCGCGCGCGACCGAGGCGCTGCCCGAGGCGCGCGGCACGGCGGTGAGCGCTTTCGCCATGGCGCTGTTCCTGGGGCAGACGCTGGGAACGCTGGTGTTCGCGGGGGTGATCGCCTGGGGGGATTACCGGGTGGCGTTTGCGCTGGCGGGGCTGGGGGTTGGGGGGTTGGCTTGGTGGGCGCGGCGGTAGGTTTCGCTTGAAGCCGGGGGCATTGATAGCTACTTTCGGTATCTACCAACGGAGGCCCGCGCCATGGAAACCGCCAAGCTGTTCTGGACCGGCCGCAGCCAGGCCGTCCGCCTGCCCAAGGAATTCCGCTTCGAGGGCGAGGAGGTCCGCATCCGTCGCCAGGGTGATGTGGTGATCCTGGAACCCGTCCCGGCCGACTGGCGCTGGCTGGATGCGGTGGCGGGGCAATGGGATGCCGACGCGGCCGAGGCCGCCGCTTCGCCGGAAGCCGCGCAGGAACGGCCGGGGCTGGATGACCTGTTTCGCTGATGGGCTACCTGCTGGACACCAACGCCGTGATCGCGGTGCTGAAGGACGCGGACTCGCCCGTGGGAGCGCGGCTGCGGCGGGAAGCGCCGGGCGAGGTGTTTGTCAGTGCCATCGTGCTGCACGAATTGTTCTACGGCGCCTTCAAGAGCGCGCGGGTGGAACGGAACGTCGCGCTGGTGGAGCGGCTGCGCTTCGGCGTGCTGGAGTTTTCGGCGGAGGATGCGCGCGCGGCCGGGAGGGTGCGGGCGGCGCTGGCGGCGAAGGGCACGCCGATTGGGCCTTATGACGTGCTGATTGCGGGGCAGGCGGTGGCGCGGGGGTTGGTACTAGTGACGGGCAATAGGGGAGAATTTGAAAGGGTGGATGGGCTGTCGGTAGAAGATTGGAATCTAGGCGGGTGGCCTCGATAATGGGGGTGCGCCAGATCGATATAGTGATATGGCATTGATCTTCGGCGATTACACCTAAGTTCGCGCCCACGTCTTGTGGGTGCAGGCAAATGTCAAAATTCCTCGACGGAGGAGGCGGCAATGGATACTACATATGAGAACGATGACAAAGCGGAGCGGGAGACCTTTTTGGAGATCGGCTTAAATTTTTTGCACTTGTTGGCCATTGCATTACTTCTTATCAAGAAATAGAAGATTATCTTCCTGAGATTTTTATTACATCAGCTGGAATTGACAGAAAAAGGGCGGCAGATATTTTTGCTTTTGCAAAAGGAATAGATATAAAAATTGGCATGATAACTGCCGCAATTTCAGATAGAGACGAAAATTACATAAAGAGATGGGAAAATTTAGCGAAACGAGTTAAAATTGCTTTTGACAATAGAAATCAAGTTGCGCATGGGGCAGCAACATTTCAGGGCGCCGCCGTTCAAATTATGGTGAGTAAAGATCCCAATATACCATCCAGGGCCGCTGAAATTGGCCAGAGCTCCTGGTGGCTTGTCAAAAAAAATAAAGATAACACGGATCGGAGACCTTTCAATCAACGTTACAAAGAACTAGTTGATGCCGAATTGATTTCGGGGATTTGGTCGCTCGATCGACTTCGAAAAGAATATAGGAGAAATTTTGATTTACTCGGTTTTTTAATTGGCTTTTGTGTGCAGCTTTCAGGCAAAAAGCCTTCAGCGCACCTGCTTGAAGAATGAAAGATTTTCGATATTTCATACCATGCTCGGGTGCCTTGCTCTTCGTGTGAGCATGATGCAAAGCGCAATATGGTTCATGCCAGGAAGCTTCGATGCCCACCCCCACCATCAAAAAAGTCGTCCTCGCCTACTCCGGCGGGCTCGACACCTCCGTCATCCTCAAATGGCTCCAGACCACCTACCGCTGTGAGGTGGTGACCTTCACCGCCGATCTCGGCCAGGGTGAGGAACTCGGCCCCGCGCGGGACAAGGCCAAGCTCCTGGGGATCAAGGAGGAAAACATCTTCATGGACGACCTTCGCGAGACCTTCGTGAAGGATTTTGTCTTCCCCATGTTCCGCGCCAACGCGCTGTATGAGGGGATGTACCTGCTCGGCACCTCCATCGCCCGCCCCCTCATCGCCCAGCGGCAGATCGAGATCGCGGAGCAGGTGGGCGCCGACGCCGTCTCCCACGGCGCCACCGGCAAGGGCAATGACCAGGTCCGGTTCGAGCTGAGCTATTACGCCCTCAAGCCCGACATCAAGATCATCGCCCCCTGGCGCGAATGGGACCTGACCAGCCGCACGAAGCTGATCGAGTTCGCCGAAACCCACCAGATCCCCATCGCCAAGGACAAGCGCGGCGAGGCCCCCTTCTCCGTGGACGCCAACCTCCTGCACAGCAGCAGCGAGGGGAAGATCCTGGAAGAACCGTGGGACGCGCCGGATGAGATGGTGTGGCAGCGCACCATCAGCCCCATGGACGCGCCGGACACCCCCACGGAAATCACCATCCAGTTCAAGGGCGGCGATGCGGTGGGCATCAACGGCCAGGCGCTCTCCCCCGCCACGCTGCTGACGAAGCTGAACGAACTCGGCAAGGCCAACGGCATCGGCCGGCTGGACCTGGTCGAGAACCGCTTCGTCGGCATGAAGTCCCGCGGCTGCTATGAGACGCCGGGCGGCACCATCCTCTCCGTCGCGCACCGCGCCATGGAGAGCATCACCCTGGACCGTGAGGCCGCGCACCTCAAGGACTCGCTCATGCCGCGCTACGCCGAGATCATCTACAACGGCTTCTGGTTCGCGCCGGAGCGCCGCATGCTCCAGGCGCTGATCGACGCCAGCCAGGCCAGCGTGGAGGGCGAGGTCCGCCTCAAGCTCTACAAGGGCAACACGATCGTCACCGGCCGCCGCTCGCCGCACAGCCTCTACAGCATGAAGCACGTCACCTTCGAGGACGACCAGGGCGCCTATGACCAGTATGACGCCCAGGGCTTCATCAAGCTGAACGCGCTGCGGCTGCGGCTGGGCGCCATGGCGGGGCGGCGCGGCGGGGCGCTATAAGGGCCCCGCCTCCACACAAGAGGCCTACTGGGCCCGCGTCTCCACCATCACGGCGCGGGCCATAAGGCGCTGGCGCGAGGCCTCGCGCGCCTGCTCCAGCGCCGCGGCCAGCGCCGGCACCTGTTCCTCGTCCGGGCGGGGGGCGCTGAACAGCGGCCGCTCCGACGCCACCACCAGCACGAGTTCCAGCCCGAAGGGCTCGTCAATGATCCAGGGGAAGTCCGGGCTGGTTTCGCGCAGGCTCACCTGGGCGCCGGGCGCCATGGGGCGCTCGCGGATGAGTTGCAGCGCGTTGCCGTCATGCATCACGAACCAGATGTTGAGATGCGCGGCCCAGGGCGGCATCCGCAGCGCCAGTTCCATCTGCTCGTTGCGGCGCAGAAGGCGGGCGCGTGGCTCCACCTCCAGCCCCGCGCCAGGTGCCGCGGTGATGGGGCGGATGGCGGCCAGCACGTCGCAATAGGGGGCGTCAAAGACATCGGCGGCGAGGCGCAGGCTCAGGTTGGCCTCGGCGGCGGCGCGGCGGAGTGCCGCGGCGTCATCCTGGTGCAAGAAGCCGTTGACGACGAAGCCCGCGCCCTCCGGCGCTTGTGACACCACGCCGCAGCGCACGCGGCCGAGGATGTCGGCCAGGATGGCGGCGGGCGCCGGGGCCGGGACGAGAACGGGGGCCTGCGGCTGCGCCAGGACGGGGGGCGGCGGTTCGGGCCGGGGTTGCGCGACGGGGGGCGCTGGCGGTTCAGGGCGTGGCTGTGCCACCGGCGGCGCGGACGACTCAGGTCGAGGTTGCGTAACCGGGGGCGCGGGCGGCTCTGGATGTGGCTGCACCACAGGCGGCGGGGGTTCCGGCCTGGGCTGCGCCACCGGCGGCACAGGCTCAGGCCGGGGTTGCGCCACGGGCGGCGGGGGCTCCTCCAGACGCGGCTGCGCCTGGGGCGATGGCAGGGGGGGCGCGGGCGGCGGCTCGGGGCGCGGCTGCGCGACCGGTGGCGGTACGGCCGGCGCCTGGGGCTGCGCCAACGGCGGCGCGGGGGTGGGGGCAGGCTCGGGGCGTGGTTCGGCCACGGGTGGCGTCTGCAAGGCGGGGGCTGGCGGCGCCTCCGGCTGGGGCGCGGGCGGTGTCAGCACCAGCGCCTGCTGCTGTTGCGGCGTCGCGGGCGGCGCCTGGCCGCCCGGCAACAGGAACACCACGGCGCCCACCACCGCGGCGACGGCCAATCCCGCCCCGGCCAGCAAGGCCGGCGAAACCCCGCGCTTCTTCTCGGGCGGCGGCGGGGCCACGGGTGGGGGCGCCACGGCGGTGGCGCGGGTCTCATCGCCCCGCCGGGCGCGCGCGGCTTCCAGCAGCCCGGCGGCGAAGGCGCGGGCGTCGGGGTAGCGCTTGGCCGGGTCCTTGGCCAAGGCGCGTGCCAGCACCGCGTCGAAGGCGGGCGTCGCCAGGAAGGAGATGCGCGAGGGCGGCTCCGGCTCCGTGGTCAGGATGGCCTGGGTGACGGCGTCGGGGTGGTCGCCGGTGAAGGGCTTCTTCTCGGTCAGCAGTTCATAGAGCAGGACGCCCGTGGCCCAGATGTCCACGCGGTGGTCGAAGGGCAGGCTCTTCGCCTGCTCGGGCGCCATGTAGGCGGGGGTGCCGATGAAGCTTTCGGCGGCCGGGCGGGCGCCCGCCACCACCGTCACGTCGTCGGCGAATTCGGGGCGCGAGCGGGCGATGCCGAAATCGGTCAGCTTCACCTCGCCGGAGGAGGTGGCGACGGTCAGCATGATGTTGGCGGGCTTGATGTCGCAATGGATCACGCCCTGGTCGTGGCAATGGGCCAGCGCGTCCAGCACCTGCACCACCAGGCGCACGATCTCGGGCAGGGTCAGGCGGGTGCCGCCGCGGACCAGGTCGCGCAGGGAGCCGCCTTCCACCAGCTCCATCACCATCCAGCCGGTGCCCTGCTCCTCGCCGAAGTCATAGACGCCGACGATGTGCTCGTGCTTGAGGCCGCCCGCCACCTGCGCCTCGCGCCGGAAACGCTGGAAGGCGGCCATGCTCTCCGGGTCGCCGGGGATGGGCGGGTCGGCCAGCTTGATGGCCACGCGGCGGCGGATGGTGGTGTCGAAGGCGGCGAAGACGCGGCCCATGCCGCCCCGGCCGAGCAGTTCCTGCCACTGGTAGCGCTTGGGCAGGCCGCTCGGGAGCGGTTCGGACTCGCTCATGCCGCCGGTTTCCTCAGCGCCCGAGGTTGATCACCTGCACCCTTCGGTTCTCGGCGCTGGGCGTGTTGTCCGGGGTGGGCACCAGAAGCTGCGTCTGGCCAAGGCCGATGGTCTCAAGCCGCCCCGCATCCACGCCGAAGCGCTGGACCAGGTAGCGGCCCACCGCCGCGGCCCGGCGTTCCGACAGCGCCTGGTTCAGACTGGCGGCCCCCACCGTGTCCGTATGGCCCTCGATGCGGAAGCGATAGGGTGCCAGGTCGGCCGAGGTCAGCGCCCGGCCCAGCCGGTCCAGTTCGCGCATGGCCGAGGGCGTCAGCTCGTCCGAGCCGCTGGCGAAGTTCACCGTCAGGCTGGCGGAGGGCATGCCGGCGGGTGCGGTCGTGCTCGGGCGCGCGGCCTGGGCCGTGGGCGCGGGGCGCAGCGGCGGCGGGGGCGCCGGGGCGGCGGGGGTCGGTGTCACGGCAGGGGTGGCCGGGCTTTCGCTTGGCGCCGAGGGCGGGCGGCGCAGCCCGCGGGTGGCATTCAAGGCCTCCTGGTTCTGCGGGCGAAGCTGGTCAATCAGCCGCTGGGTGGCGGGGTCCATCTGCGCCTGGACGGGGGCGGCAGGAAGCAGAAGGCCGAAGGCCAGGAGGGACACGGGCAGGAGATGAATGCTTCGCATGGAACGCCCCCTAAACGCTGCACGGCGCCAAAGTGACCGTGGCGCACAAATACTGCCCGCCCGGTCGCGGCCGGATATTTGCCCATCAGTATAGGGGACAGGCCGCCCACGACCAGAGAGAAACCTCGGGGCGCCACGATCACCGCGCCGGACAACGCGCTTGCGACGCGCGCCCCTGGCTGATTTGATTGTGCGTGACCCCACGAGGCCACACGCCCCGCATGAAACCTGCCCGCTTCGCGCACCACGCCCCCCTCGCCCTCGAGGAGGCGCTGGCGTTGCTGGCGGCCCATGGCGAGGAGGCGCGGGTCCTGGCCGGAGGCCAGAGCCTGGTTCCCACCATGGCCTTCCGGATGGCGCGGCCCGCGGTGCTGGTGGACATCAACCGCATCGCGGCCCTCGATCACATCACGGTGGAAGGCGGGCACCTGCGGATCGGCGCCCTGGCCCGCCATGCCCGCTTCGAGACGCCGGTGGTGGACGGCCCGCTGGGCGCGCTGCTGGCGCGCATCGCCCACCACATCGCCCACCCGCCGCTGCGGCTGCGCGGCACCTTCTGCGGCAGCCTGGCCCATGCCGACCCCGCCTCCGAATGGTGCGCGGCGGCGCTGGCGCTGGAGGCCCGCATGGTCCTGGCCCGGGCCGATGGCCTGCGCGAAGTCGGGGCCGAGGACTGGTTCCAGGGCGTCTTCTCCACCGCACTGGCCCCCGGCGAGATGCTGCGCGAGGTGATCCTGCCCCTGCCTGGCCCCGCATGGCGCGGCGGCTTCGCGGAATTCGCCCGCCGCGCCGGGGATTTCGCGCTGGCCATGGCCGTGGTGGGGCTGCGGCTGGAAGGGGGCGTGGTGCGCGGGGCGCGCGTGGCACTGGGCGGCATCGGCGGCCAGCCCCTGCTGGCACGCGAGGCCATGGCGCTGCTGGAAGGCCAGCCCCCCTCGCCCACCCTGTTGGAAGAAGCCGCCGCCACCGCCGCCCGCCATTGCGACCCGCAGGACGACATGCACGCCCCCGCCGAATACCGCCGCGAACTCGTGGCCGTCATGGTGAAGCGCGCCTTGCGCCAGGCGGTGGCGGCATGAACTGGGTCGGCCGGCGCCTGCCCCGCAGCGAGGACCCGCCCTTGCTCCGCGGCGAGGGCCGCTACGTGCCCGACATCGCGATCGGCGCGCGGGCGGTGCGTTTCCTGCGAAGCCCCGTCGCGTCTGGCCGCATCGTGGCACTGCGCCCGCCGGCCGGGATGCCACCCGGCTGCCTCTTCGTGACGGGGGCGGACTTGGCCGGGGTAAGCGCGATCAAGCCCGGCCTGCGCCGCTTCAACTACCGCGCCGTGGAACAGCCCGTGCTGCCGACCGAGCGGGTGCATTTCGTGGGCCAGGCCATCGCCGCCATCGTCGCCCCCGGCGCCGCCCAGGCCGAGGATCTGCTGGAGGAATGCGGACTCGATATCGCGGCGGAAGACCCCGTGATCGGCTTTGACGCCGCGCTGGCCCCGGGCGCCGCACTGGTCCACCCCGTCGCGCCGGGCAATGTGGCGGTGGAGGGCGAAATCCGCCCCGAGGGCTTTTCCGAAGTGCTGGCCGGAGCCGCGCATGTGGTGGAATTCGCCTTCCGCTCCGGCCGGCAGAGCGCCATGCCGCTGGAGGGCCGTGGCGGGGTCGCGGAGTATGACCGCGCGACGGGGCGCATCCGCCTGTCCGCCTCGGCGCAGATGCCCCACCAGCTTCGCACCGGCATCGCGCAACTCCTGGGCATGTCCGAGGCGGACCTGCAGGTGGTGGCCCCCGATGTGGGCGGCGGCTTCGGGCAGAAGATGGCGCTGTTCCCGGAATACCCGGTGCTGGTCTGGCTGGCGCGCCAGCATCGCGGCCGCTTCGCCTGGGTGGAGGACCGCAACGAGAACCTCATCGCCTCCGCCCATTCGCGCGACCAACGCCATGTGCTGCGCGCAGGCTTCGACGCCGAGGGGCGGCTGCTGGCGCTGGAGGCCGACATCCTGGCCGATGTCGGCGCCTTCTCGGTCTTTCCCACCACCTGCGCGGTGGAGCCCTTGATGGCGCTGGCGGAATACCCCGGCCCCTACAAGGTGCCGGCCTATGCCGTGCGGGCGCGCGGCGTGCTGACGCACACCTGCCCGATGGCGCCCTATCGCGGCGTGTCGCGCCCCGTCATCACCTTCGGCATCGAGCGGCTGATGGACCGGGCGGCGGCGGTGATCGGGTTGGCACCGGACGAGATCCGGCGGCGCAACCTGCACGACGTCTTCCCCGCCCGCAGCGCCACCGGGATGGTGCTGGACGAGGCCACCTACATCGAGGCGCTGGACGAGGCGGTTCGCATCCTGGACATCCCCGCCTTCCGCGCACGCCAGCGCGCGGCGCGGTCCGAGGGGCGCTACCTGGGCCTGGGTTTCTCCGTGTTCAACGAGCGCACGGGCTATGGCACCCCGGCCTTCGCCGCGCGCTCCATGGATGTGGTGCCGGGCTATGAGGTGGTGGACATCGCCATGCTGCCCTCGGGCGAGGTGGAAGCGCGCATCGGCTCTTCCCCGCATGGCCAGGGGCTGCGGACCACGCTCTCCCAGATCATCGCGGACCGGCTGGGGCTGGAGCCTGGGCAAATCCGCATCATCCATGGCGACACCGACCGCACGCCCTATGGCTGGGGCAGCTTCGCCAGCCGTTCGCTCGTGATCGGTGGCGGCGCCTGCCAGGTGGCGGCGGACCGGTTGGCGGACAAGCTGCGCCGCGGCGCGGCCCGGCTGCTGCAATGCGAGCCCGCCGATGTGACGCTGCGCGAGGGGCAGGCGGTGGCCGGCGCGGCCTCCATGCCTATCGCGGAACTGGCGCGCCTTGCCCACCAGCGCAGCGAACTGCTCTCCGACGCCATCGGCTTCAACCTGGCCGAAACCGGCCAATACGACCCTGGCGGCACCTTCTCCAACGCCTGCCACGCCGCCATCGTGGAGGTGGAGGCCGAGACTGGGCATGTCCGCGTGGAACGCTACCTGGTGGTGGAAGACGCGGGCCGCATCATCAACCCCATGATCGCCGACGGGCAGGTGCAGGGCGGCGTGGCCCAGGGCATCGCCAATGCACTGTTCGAGGAGGTGATCTACGCCCCCGACGGCACGCCGCTGACCGGCACCCTGGCCGACTACACGCCCCCCACCTGCTCGGAGATCCCCGAGATCGAAATCCATCACCTGGAGACCATCAGCGAGGCCACGATCACCGGCGCCAAGGGGCTGGGCGAGGGTGGGTCCATCGGCGCGCCGGCCGCCATCGCCAACGCCATCAGCGATGCGCTGGCCCCCTTCGGCGTGGATGTGGCGGAATTCCCGGCGACGCCGCCCCGCATCCGCGCGCTGATCCGCGACCGGGCGCCGCGCGCATGACCGAGGTGCGCTTCACCGTGAATGGCGCCGCGCAATGCGTGGAGGTGGAACCGCGCCTGACGCTCGCCGACATGCTGCGTGAGGAATGCGGCCTGACCGGCACCCATCTGGGCTGCGAACACGGCGTCTGCGGCGCCTGCACCGTGCTGATGGATGGGCTGCCCGTGCGGGCCTGCCTCGTCTTCGGCGTGCAGGCCGTGGGCGCGGACATCCGTACCGTGGAGGGGTTGGCCGCGCCGGACGGCACGCTGAACGTGTTGCAGCGCGCCTTCCAGGCCCATCACGGCCTGCAATGCGGCTTCTGCACGCCAGGCTTCCTCATGCTCGCCACCTGGCTGCTGGAGCATCCGGAGGGCGTGGACGAGGCGCGGCTGCGGGATGTGCTGGCCTCCAACCTCTGCCGCTGCACCGGCTACCAGAACATCCTGGCCGCCGTGCGTGCGGCGGCCAGGGAGATGGGGGTCTGGCGGGGCTAAACTGACCTCAGGCCGCCGGCGTGTCCGGGTCCTCGACCTCGACCCGCCCCGTGGCCGCCTTCCACAGCTTGGGCCACTGGAACCCCAGCGTCAGCACGATGGCCAACAGCGGCTGGATCAGCCAGGACCACAGGCTGGCATTGCGCGCATCCATCAGCCCGTAGAAATCCGCGGCCCAGATGCACAGCACGATGATGAGGGTGATGACGCCAAGCCCGATCGGCCCCAGCGCACGCCACGCCCCATAGACATAGAGGCCAAAGCCCAGCAGCGCGAAGGCCGTCACCAGCAGCTTGACGGGCAGCGCCACCTCATTGGGCGCGGCCCAGAGATGGAACACCGACAGTCCGGCCGGGTTGTACAGCACATAGACGTTCAACAGGATCAGCAGGAACCAGCCCCAGATGGGGATGTTCCGCAGGAAGCGTGTCATGCGGTTTCTCCAGGCGCGTCGGCCCCTGCATAGCAGAGGCCGAGTTGCCCGGCATCACGCCGCATGCAGCGCCTTCCACACCACCTCGGGCGTGGCCGGCATGTCGATGGCCGTCACGCCCTCCTCGCGCAGCGCGTCAATCAGCGCGTTCACCACCGCGGGCGGCGAGCCCACCGCGCCAGCCTCGCCCGCGCCCTTCACGCCGAGCGGGTTGCTCTCGCAGGGCACCTCGATCAGGTCCACCTCGATGTCGGGCAGGTCCTCGGCGCGCGGCAGGGCGTAGTCCATGAAGCTGGCCGAAAGCAGCTGGCCGCTGTGGTTGTCATAGGCCGTGCGCTCCATGAACGCCTGGCCGATGCCCTGTGCCACGCCGCCATGCACCTGCCCGCGCACGATCAGCGGGTTCAGCGCGTGCCCCACATCATCCACGACGATGTAGCGCGGGATGGTGATGTGGCCGGTGTCCGGGTCCACCTCGACCTCGGCCACATGGCAGCCATTGGGGAAGGTGTGGGCGTCAATGTTCGCCGTCTCCAGCGCGTCGAGCAGGATGGTGTCCTCGCCCGCCGCCACCCGCTGCCGCTGGCGCGCGGCCAGGTCCAGGATGTTCACGGAACGGTCGGTGCCGGCCACGGCGAACTCGCCCTTGGTGAACTCGATGTCCACCACGGCGGCTTCCAGCATCTCGGAGGCCGCCTGCTTGCCCTTCTCGATCACGCTCGCGGTGGTGACGAGGATGGCCTGGCCCTCCGAATAGAGGCTGCGCGCGCCGCCCGTGCCGCCGCCCGAGGGCAGGCTGTCGGAATCGCCCTGCTTGATGCGGATCTTGTCCATGGGGATGCCCAGCTCATGGCTGGTCATCATGGCATAGGCGGTTTCGTGCCCCTGGCCCGTGCTTTGCGTGCCCACATAGACATCCACCAGGCCATCCTCGGCGAAGACGACCTTGGCGTTCTCGGTGGGGCTGCCGCCCGTGGCCTCCAGGTAGTAGGCAAGGCCGATGCCGCGCTTCATGCCGCGCTTCGCGGCCTCCGCGCGGCGGGCGGGGAAGCCGGCCCAGTCAACCTTTTCCAGCGCGGCGTCCATGACGCGCCCGAAGTCGCCGCTGTCATAGCGCTGCTTCATGGCGGTGACGTAGGGCATGGCGGATTGCCCCACCATGTTGCGCCGGCGCAGTTCCACCCGGTCCATGCCCAGGTCGCGCGCCGCCTGGTCAATCAGGCGTTCCACCAGGTAGTTGCTCTCCGGCCGGCCGGCGCCGCGATAGGCATCCACCGGCACCGTGTTGGTCAGCACGCCGATGACGTTCGCGTGGATGGCCTGGAAGTCATAGACGCTGGCCAGCACCTTGGTGCCCGCACCTGTCGGGATGAAGGGCGCGAAGGTGGAGAGATAGGCGCCCATGTTCGCGTAGTTCTTGGTACGCAGCGCGAGGAACTTGCCGTCCTTGTCCAGGGCGAGTTCGCCCAGCGTGATGTTGTCGCGCCCATGCGTGTCGGACTGGAAGGCCTCCGAACGGTCGGCCGCCCATTTCACGGGCCGCCCCACCTGCTTCGCCGCGATCGCGCAGAGGGCATACTCGGCATAGAGATACAGCTTCATGCCGAAGCCGCCGCCCACATCGGGCGTCAGCACGCGGATGTTCTCGGGGTCGGTCTTGAGCACGGCGCTCGCCAGCAGGTTCTTCACCAGCCAGGAGCCCTGGGTGCCGGCATGCAGCGTGTAGCGTCCCGTGGTGGCGTCGTATTCCGCCGCACAGCCCCGCGCCTCCATGGAGGCCACCACCACGCGGTTGTTCACCACCGTCAGCCGCGTGACATGGGCGGCCTGGCCCATGATCTCCTCGACCGTCTGCTTGTCGCCGGTTTCCCAGTCGAAGCAGATGTTGTTGGCGGCACCCTCCCAGATCTGCGGCTGGTCTGCCAGGTGCGCGGTGGCGAGGTCGGTGGCGGAGGGCAGGATTTCGTAATCCACCATCACGGCCTCGGCCGCGTCACGCGCCTGCTGCGGCGTCTCGGCCACGATGAAGGCCACGGGGTCGCCCACATGGCGCACGCGGTCGGTGGCCAGCGGCAGCCGCGGGGTGTTGGCGCGGTCCGTGCCGTCCTTGTTCTTCAGCGGAATGGCGCAGGGCACCTCGCCGATGCCGGCGGCAATGAGGTCCGCGCCCGTGATGACAGCGAGCACGCCCGGCATGGCCTGGGCGGCGGAGACGTCCACGCCCTTGATCTCGGCATGGGCGTGCGGGCTGCGGAGCACATGGCCCGCCACCTCGCCGGGCAGGGAGATGTCGTCGGTGTAGCGCCCCTGTCCCAGCAGCAGCCGGGGGTCCTCCACGCGGCGGACGGATTGGCTCAGACCAAACTTGGGCATGGTGTCTCTCCCGCAAACTTCCCTCGCATCATCTGACGATGGCGGGGCAAAGGGGAAGGGGTCCCGCGCGGCAAGCCTGGATTCGGCCGCTCCCGGGCGGCGGCGACAACTCAACCAGGGAAGGACAAAGCGGGCGACCATGTCCCGCTTCCATCGCATGGCTGCCCGCGCGGCCCCGCAAATTCGGGCCGGCCTTTCCGGGATTCAACTTGACCGGATGGAAAGCTTCCATGCCAAGGATAGCGCCAGAGGTGCATTTATCATGCTGCGATGGCTTCCCGCCCTGATTCTCCTTCTTGCCGTGGCCCCGGCGGCCCAGGCGCAATTCGGCCCGGCCGGCCCACCCTCGGTGGGTTTCGTCGAGGCGCGGCGCACGCCCGTCACGGAACTGTCCGAGTTCATCGGGCGCGTGGAAGCCGTCGCTCGGGTGGACATCCGCGCCCGCGTCACCGGCTTCCTGGAGGAGCGTCTGTTCCAGGAGGGCAGCGAGGTGGAGCAGGGTACCCCCCTCTTCCGCATTGAGCGTGCGCCCTTCGAAGCACAACTGGAGGAGGCGCGCGCCAGCCTGGCTTCGGCCGAGGCCACGCTGCTCAATGCCCGGGTGGCGCTCAACCGCGCGCGGGAATTGCGCTCCACCGGCGCCGGCACCCAGGCCGCGCTGGACAATGCCCAGGCCCAGGAACGCACCGCGGCCGCGGGGGTGCTGGGCGCCCAGGCGCAGGTGCGCGTGGCCGAGATCAACCTCGCCTACACCGAGATCAGCGCGCCCATCGCGGGCGCCATCGGCCGGGCCACCTTCACGCCGGGCAATGTGGTGACGCCGCAGAGCGAGGCGCTGGCCACCATCTACAGCCAGGACCCGATGCGGGTGGCCTTCACCATCCCCTCCCGCACCGCGACCGAACTGCGCAACCGCTATGAGGGGCGCGGCGGCGCCTCGGCCGTCGTGGTTCGGATCCGTTTCGCCAGCGGCATTACCTATGGCCAGGTGGGCCGTGTGGACTTCATTGACGCCACGCTCAACCGCGACACCGATTCGCTGCTGGTGCGCGCCTCCATCCCCAACCCCGTCCGCCAGGGCGCCACCTCCGGCGAACCCGGCGCGAGGGAGCTGCTGGACGGCCAATTCGTGACCGTGCTGCTGGAAGGGGCGGAGCCGGTGAACGCCATCACCATCCCGCGCGCGGCCGTGGCGCAGGACCAGCAGGGCTTCTTCGTCTTCGTGGTGGACGCCGAGGGCCGCGCCCAGCGGCGCAACCTGCGCCTGGGCCGCAGCACCGCCGAGACCGCGGTGGTCGAGGACGGGTTGCAGGAAGGCGACCGCGTGATCAGCGAGGGCGTGCAGCGGGTGCGGCCGGGCCAGCCGGTGAACGCTGCCCCGGCCGGCGCCCCGCCGCGGCCCGCCAACGCCTCCGGCCGGGCCGGCTGACGCGCCATGATTTCCAACCTGTTCATCCGGCGGCCGCGCTTCGCGATCGTCATCTCGATCGTCATCACGCTGGCGGGCCTGCTGTCCATGACGCAGATCCCCGTGGCGCAGTTCCCCGACATCGTGCCCCCCGTGGTGCAGGTGACGGCGCGCTACCCGGGCGCTTCGGCCGCCGTGGTGGAAGCCACGGTGGCCCAGCCCATCGAGGGCGCGGTGAACGGCGCGGATGGCATGCTCTACATGCGGTCCAACAGCGCCAATGACGGGACCTACACCCTCAGCGTGACCTTCGCGCTGGGCACCAACCCCGACATCAACACGGTGAACGTGAACAACCGCGTGCAGGGCATCCTGGCGCGGCTGCCGCAGGAGGTGCAGCGCAGCGGTGTCACGGTGCGCAAGCAATCCTCGGCGGTGCTGCAGTTCATCGGCGTCACCTCGACCAACGAGGCGCATGACACGCTGTTCCTGTCCAACTTCGCCACCATCAACATGCTGGACACGCTGCGCCGCCTGCCGGGCGTGGGCGATGTGCAGATGTTCGGCGCGCAGGACTATTCCATGCGCGTCTGGTTCGAGACGGACCGGCTGAACAACCTGAACGTGACACCCACCGAGATCATCTCGGCCATCCAGGCGCAGAACGTGCAGGCGGCGGCGGGGCGCATCGGCGCGCGCCCCATCGGCGACGACCAGCAATTCCAGTTCAACATCCAGACACAGGGCCGCCTCAGCACGCCCGAGCAGTTCGGCGACATCATCATCCGTGCCAACCCCGACGGCTCCACCCTGCGCGTGCGTGACGTGGCGAATGTGGCGCTGGGCGCCGCCAACATGGACACGGAGGCGCGGCTGAACGGCCGGCCCACCGTGACCATGGGCGTCTACCTCTCGCCGGGCGCCAATGCGGTGGCGGTGGCGGCGGCCGTGCGCGCGGAGCTGGACCGGCTGCAGCAGCGCTTCCCCGAGGGCATGGAGACGGTGGTGGTCTACGACACCTCCTCCTTCGTGCTGGAGACGATGCGCGAGGTCATCATCACCCTGGTCGAGGCCTTCGTGCTGGTGGTGGTGGTGGTCTATCTCTTCCTGGGGTCCTTCCGCGCCACCATCATTCCCATCATCGCCGTCCCGGTCAGCCTCATCGGCACCTTTGCCGTGATGCTGGCCATCGGCTTCTCGGCCAACACCATCTCGCTGCTGGCCATGGTGCTGGCCATCGGCATCGTGGTGGATGACGCCATCGTGGTGGTCGAGAATGTCGAGCGCGTGATGGAGGAGAACCCCGAATTCACGCCCGCCGAGGCCACGCGCGTGGCCATGAGCGAGATCACGGGGCCCATCATCGCCATCACGCTGGTGCTGCTGTCGGTCTTCGTGCCCATCGGCCTCATCGGCGGCGTGGCGGGCGTGCTGTTCCAGCAATTCGCCGTGACCATCAGCGTGGCCATGGTGATCTCGGCCATCAACGCGCTGACCCTCTCGCCCGCGCTCTGCGCCATCATGCTGCGGCACACGGGCCCCAAGCGCGGGCCCATCAAGTATGTGCTGCGCGCGATTGACAAGCTGCGCGACGGCTATGCCGCCATCGTGAAGCGCCTGGTGCGGGTGGCGGCACTGTCGCTGCTGATCACGGCCGCCATCGGCTGGGGCATCTTCGAGGTGGGCAAGCGCACGCCCTCCGGCTTCCTGCCGAGCGAGGACCAGGGCGCCTTCTTCATCCAGCTGCAATTGCCCCAAGGCTCCTCCGTCGCCCGCACGCGCGAGGTGGTGGAGCAGGTGGAGGAGATCCTCGCCCGCAACCCCGCCATCCAGGACCGCCTGGCCATTGTGGGCTTCTCGCTCATTGATGGCGGCGCGCAGTCCAACGCGGCCTTCCTGGTGGCGCGGATGCGCCCCTTCGAGGACCGCCGCGCGGTGCAGGACAGCGTCTTCGCCGGCATCGGCCGCGTCTTCGGCGAGGCGCAGGCCATCCGCGCGGCCGATGTCTTCGCCTTCAACATCCCGCCCATCATCGGGCTCGGCACCGGTGGCGGCTTCGAATACCAGCTGCAGGACTTCGAGGGGCGCGACCCCGCGGAGCTCGCCGGCGCCATGCTGGGCATGATGGTGGCGGCGAACCAGGACCCGCGCCTGGTGGGCGTGTTCTCCACCTTCTCGCCCACCACGCCCTCGCTGTTCCTGGATGTGGACCGGGACCGCGCGCAGGCGCTGGGCGTGCGCATCTCGGACGTGTTCACCACGCTCCAGGCCTCGTTGGGCGGCTTCTACGTGAACGACTTCAACCTGTTCGGCCGCACCTGGCAGGTGAACATCCAGGCCGTGGCGGCGGACCGCGACGACATCCCCGACATCTGGCGCCTGCAGGTCCGCAACAGCCGGGGTGAGATGGTGCCGCTGCGCGCCTTCGCCGATGTGCGGGTGGTGTTGGGGCCGCAGACCATCCAGCGGTACAACAACCTGCGTTCGGTCACGCTCAACGGCCAGGGGCGGCCTGGCGTCTCCTCCGGTGATGCGCTGCTGGCCATGGAGCAGATCTCGGCGCGCGTGCTGCCGCCGGGCTATGGCTTCGACTGGACCGGCACCGCCTTCCAGGAGAAGCGCGCGGCGGGACAGACGGGCGTGCTGGTGGCGCTGGCGCTGCTGTTCGCCTACCTGTTCCTCGTGGCGCTGTATGAGAGCTGGACCATCCCGGTGCCGGTGCTGCTGTCGGTGGCGGTGGGGGGGCTTGGCTCCTTCGCGGCACTGTTTATCGCGCAGCTGCCGCTTACGGTCTATGCGCAGATCGGGCTGGTGGTGCTGATCGCGCTGGCGGCGAAGAACGGCATCCTCATCATCGAATTCGCGAAGGAGCAGCGCGAGCGCGGCCTGCCCATCCGCGAGGCCGCGGTGGTCGGCGCCCGCATGCGTTTCCGCGCCGTGATGATGACGAGCTTCGCCTTCATCCTGGGCCTGGTGCCGCTGGTGACGGCGAGCGGCGCGGCGGCCCTCTCCCGCCAGGCGGTGGGCCTGCCGGTGTTCGGCGGGATGCTCGCGGCGTCGCTGCTCGGCATCTTCATGATCCCGATGCTGTACGTCGTGTTCCAGACGCTGCGTGAGCGGGTGAAGGCGCGCTTCGCGGGCGGGGCCAAGGCCGCCGCCCACTGAGGCGGCATCAGGCCCGCCGCCACTCCCAGTAGAGGGGGTGGCGGCCGGCTTCCAGCGCCTTCGCCTCGTAGCGCGTGGGCGGCCAGCCCTCGGGCCGCGCCTCCTGGAAGGCGTGGGGCGTGAAGAGGGACTGCTCCGCGAAGACCTCCCGCACCCAGTCCTGGTAGGTCGGGTCATCGGACGCCACGCGCCAGATGCCGCCCGGCTTCAGCGCCCGGGCGACGATGGGCAGCATCTCCGGATGGACGAAGCGGCGCTTGGCATGGCGCGACTTGGGCCAGGGGTCGGGGAACATCAGGAACAGCCGGTCGAGGCTCGCTTCCGGCAGGGAAAGCAGCAGTTCGCGCGCATCGGCCGGCCAGAGGCGCAGCAGGGGCGGCGGAGGCGCGGTGGCCTCCTCGCCCTCGGGGATGATCTCGGTCAGCAGGGAGCAGAGGCCCTGTTCATAGACCTCGCTCGCGATGATGGCGGTGCGGGGGTTGGCGCGCATCTGGGCCAGCGTGTGCTCGCCGCCACCGAAGCCCACCTCCAGCCAGAGCGCATCCGCGCCCGCCGCGAAGCCCAGATCGGTGAAGCGCAGCCGCGGCAGGGCCTGTTCGAGCAGGCGTTCCTGCCGGGGCCGCAGCTTCTTGCCGCGTCGGCGGCCATAGAGGCGGTGGGGAATGCCCTCGGGCCAATCATCTTCGGTGGTCATTGCCACGCCTCACAAAAAACCCCGCGCGGAAAACCACGCGGGGAGAAATCTCGAAACTGCCGGGCTGGCCTCTGCCGGGCGGCGGCGTGGCTTCGCCACGGCAACGCGGTGCCCCCGCAACGGCGCGAAGCGACGTTGCGGGGAAGCGAAGCGCCTAGCGCCCGAAGGCCGACTTCAGCGCGGGAACGAGGTCGGTGCGCTCCCAGGTGAAGGTGCCCTTCTCCTCATCCGGCGTGCGGCCGAAATGGCCATAGGCGGAGGTGGGAACGTAGATCGGGCGGTTCAGGTGCAGGTGCTCGCGGATGCCGCGGGGCGAGAGGTTCACCAGGTCCTGCACGACCTTGGCCAGCTTCTCCTCGTCAACGTCGCGGCCCGTGCCGTGCAGGTCGAAATAGACCGACAGCGGCTTCGCCACGCCGATGGCGTAGGAGACCTGGATGGTGCACTTCTCGGCGAGGCCCGCGGCCACGACGTTCTTCGCCACATAGCGCGCGGCATAGGCGGCCGAACGGTCCACCTTCGTGGGATCCTTGCCCGAGAACGCGCCGCCGCCATGGGGCGCGGCACCGCCATAGGTGTCCACGATGATCTTGCGGCCCGTCAGGCCGCAGTCGCCGTCCGGCCCGCCAATGACGAAGGTGCCGGTCGGGTTCACATACAGCTCGGCCTCGGGGCACATCCAGCCCTTGGGCAGGCTGCTCTCGATGATGGGCTTCACCATCGCCTTGATCTGCGCCTGCTCCATGCCCTCGACATGCTGCGTGGACAGCACGATCGAGGTCGCACCGACCGGCTTGCCGTCCACGTAGCGCAGCGTGACCTGGCTCTTCGCGTCGGGCAGCAGGCCCTTCACGGCCACGTCGCCGTTGCGGCGCATCTCGCTGATGCGGCGCAGGATCAGGTGCGCGTAGTAGAGCGGCGCGGGCATCAGTTCGGGCGTCTCGGTGCAGGCGTAGCCGAACATGATGCCCTGGTCGCCGGCGCCCTCGTCCTTGTTGCCGGCGGCGTCAACGCCCTGCGCGATGTGCGCGGACTGCGCGTGCAGGTGGCATTCCACATGGGCGTTCTGCCAGTGGAAGCCTTCCTGCTCATAGCCGATGTCGTGCACCGCCATGCGCGCCTTGTGGATCAGCAGCTCGGGCGTGATCGAGGACGGCCCGCGGGTCTCGCCCGCAATGACGATGCGGTTGGTGGTGACCAGGGTCTCGCACGCCACGCGCGCATAGGGGTCCTGTTCCAGGAAGGTGTCCAGCACGGTGTCGCTGATGCGATCCGCAACCTTGTCGGGGTGGCCTTCGGAGACGCTCTCCGAGGTGAAAAGGTACTCGCCCTTGTCGCGCATGGCTTGGTTCGGCCTCTTGTCGCTGAGGATGTGATTCTCGGGTTGAGATCAGCCTCGGGCGACCGGACACCCCGGTCAGGCTGGCCCGCGGGCGCGGGCGCGCGGTCTGTGGCAGGGCGGCGGGGCGCGGTCAAGCGGTCCCGGGATCGAAACCATCGGTTGGGATGGGCGGGGCGCGCCCCGCGAGATGGGCGGCCAGCACCGCCGCACTCCCCATGGCCAGCGTCCAGCCGAGTCCACCATGGCCGGTGTTGAGGTAGAGGTTGGGCGCCGCCGGGCTGCGGCCAATCAGCGGCAGGCCGGTGGGGGTGTAGGGGCGCAACCCGGTCCAGGGCCGGAGCGGGCCGTCCCAGTTGCCGGCCTCCGGGAAGGCCTCGCGCGCTTGGCGGATCAGGGTGGACAGGCGCCCCTCGTGCAGGCGGGGGTCCACGCCCACCAGGTCGGCCATGCCCGCCACGCGCAGATATCCGCCCAGGCGCGCATAAACCACCTTGGAGGCGCTGTCGGTCACGCTGACGCGCGGGGCGGCGTCGTCGCGCGCCACGGGCAGGGTCAGGGAATAGCCTTTCAGTGGATAGATGGGCACCTTCTGGCCCAGCGGTCGCAGCAGTTCGCGCGCGCCGAGGCCCAGGCACACCACCAGCGCATCGGCCTCGATCACGCCCGCATCGGTGGCCACGCCGCGGATGCGGCCCTCGGCGCGGATGATCTGCCGCGCCCGCAGCCCGAGCCGGATCGCCACCTTGTGGTTGGAGCGCGCCAGCCAGGCGGCCAGCCCCTCGCAGAACAGGGCGCAGTCGCCGGCATCCTCGCCCGGCGTGTGGATGCCGCCCGCGATGCGGTGCGCGATGCGGGCGAGCGAAGGCTCCAGCGCCACGCAGGCGTCGCGGTCCAGGGCCACCTGTTCGGAGCCCAGCCTGGCCTGCAGTTCCATCTGCCGCTTGGCACCTTCCATGGCGGCGGCGTCAGGCTGCAGCACCAGCTTGCCGGCATGGGCGAAGCCGAACTCCGCCACGCCCCGCGCCGCGACCTCCTGCGTCAATTCGCGCGAGAGGTAGGCCAGGCGCAGCAGCCGCGCCGTCGTCTCGGCGGCGGTGGTGGCGTTGCAGGCGCGCAGGAAGCGCCAGATCCAGCCCCATTGGTGCGGGTCCAGCTCCGGGCGGAAGCGCAGGGGCCCGTCGGGGTCCATCAGCCAGCCGGGCACCTTCCACGGCACGCCCGGCCCCGCGAAGGGCGCCACATAGGAATAGGAAAGCTGCCCGCCATTGGCCGCACTCGCACCGCGCGCCACAGCCGGCTCGGCGTCCAGCAGCGTGACCTCGTGCCCCTCCCGCGCCAGGGTATAGGCGGTGGTGAGGCCGATCACCCCCGCGCCCAGGACCAGGACATGCATGGGCTGGCGCGCGTCAGCCGTGGATGAAGACGGGGCAGGGCGCGGCGCGCAGCAGCCGCGCGGTGGCGCTGCCGAAGACGAGGCGGGAGAGGCCATTCTCCCCATCCGCGCCCAGCACCAGCATGCGCGCCGGCAGGCGCCGCGCCTCGGCCAGCAGGGCGTCGTGCTCGTCGCCCGCCACGGCCGCGGCGGAGACCTTGCAGCCATGGTGGGTCAGGTAGGCCTCCATGCCCGCGCCGCCGGGGCTGAAGTGCAGCAGCCGCACCTCGCCCTCGCGGCCCAGCCCGAGCAGGGCGAAGAGCTGCACGGCGCGCATCCCGGCGAGAGAGCCGTGATAGCCGATCAGCGCCGGGCCCTCGGCCGTGGCGGGGGCGCCGGGCGGCACGACCAGCAGCGGGCGCACGCCATCACGGATCAGCGCCTCGACGGTGGGGGAGAGTCCGTCGTCGCAGGCCTCGCGGCCCAGGGTGCAGTCGCGGCCGATGACGATGAGGTCATGCTGGGCGCCCTCGGCCAGGATGGCGGGTTCGGGGGCCTCCTCGCGCAGATGCACCTCGAAGGGGAGGTCGCCGGCGGCGGCGCGGGCGGCGGCCACCACATCCCGCGCCTCCTCGCGCAGGGCCTCGGCCAGGCGCTTGTTGCGCTGGGCTGCGAAGGCCCCGCCGCCCACCGGCACGGGCTCATGCACGTCGCTCGTGTGCGGGCGGTCCATGACGAAGACGCCGGTGATGGCGGCGCCGGTCCGCCGGGCGAGGGCGAAGGCCAGGTCGCGCGCCGCGGCGGCGCCCGGGGTGTCGTCGAGGACGAGCAGGATGGAGGCGATCATGCCGCGCAAATTGCGCCTGCCATGCGCGGCACGCAATACAGGCTTGGTTTGACTTTCATGAATGCCGCCGTCAGCTTGGCGCCATGGCTCACCTCGGCACATTTCGTGGCCACGCCTTTCTCGGCCCTTGCGCGCGTCACGGCTCCGGCCGTCTGAAGCGCCCGGCCCTGCTCGGCCTGCTGCCCGTGCTGCTGATGCCTGATCCACAGGGCGGCAAACGCGGCTGAACCCGCGACCCATTCCCGAACCGCCACCACTGGATCCCGAGGGGGCGCCTCCGCGCGCCCGAAACATCATGTCCGCCACCACCCTGAACGCGGCGCCGCGCGCGCCGCGCAACCCCTTCGCCCTGTTCGTGGGCGCGGCCACCTGCGCCTTCGCGGGCGTGTGGATGAGCACGCCGCTCGCCGCCATCCTGCTCACCGAGGCGGGTGTTTCCCCCGCGCTGGTCGGCCTCTATGCCGCCATGGTCTGGGGCTCGGCGCTCGCCACGGCACCGGCCACGCCCTGGATCGCGGGGCTGGTGGGCGGCGCCTTCGCGCTGCACCGCATCGCGGGCGGCCTCGCCATCCTGGGCCTGGTGGGGTTGGGCTTCAATCCGCCGCTCTGGCTGTGGTTCGTCTTCGGCGCGATGCTGGGCGTGGGCTCCTGCCTGACCTGGACCACGGCCGATGCCATTGCCGCGGCCCTGGCGCCCGAGGGGCAGGAAGGGCGTTCCCTTGGCCTCTACCAGACCTTCGTCTCGGCCGCGATCGGCGGCGGGCCGGCGGTTCTGCTGCTGACCGGCGTCACCTCCTGGGCCTTCTTCGTCTCGGCCGGCATCCTGGCCCTGGGCCTGGTGCTGGGCGCGGCCCTGCGCGACCCACCGGGCACCATGCCGCGCCGCATGCGCCTGACCTTCGACCGGTTGCGGCCGGTGCTGTGGGTGCTGGCCGCGCCGGCGGGCGCGGCCGCGCTGTGCGGCGCACTGGAAGCGGCGGCGGGTGCCGTATTCCCCGTGCAGGGGCTGGCGCTGGGCCTGACGGCGGGCGCGGCGGCGGCCATCGTCATCGCGTCGGGCTTCGGCAATGTGCTGGCGCAATATCCGGTGGGCTGGGTGAGCGACCGGCTGGGGCCGCACCGCGCGCTGCTCGGCTGCGGCATCGCCGTCGCCGCCGCGTCGCTGCTGTGGCCGCTGCTGGCGCCGGGCTGGGGCATCTGGCCGGTGCTGGCCATCTGGGGCGGTGCCGCGGGCGCCATCTACACGCTGGGCATGGTGCGCGCGGTGCAGCGCTTCGCCGGCCCCACGCGGGCGCTGGGCATGGCGGGGCTGAACACGGCCTACCTGGCCGGCGGCGCGCTGGGCGCCCCGGCCGCGGGCGTGGCGCTGGAAACCCTGCCCGCCTGGGGGCTGCCGGTGGTGCTGGCCGTGCTGGCGCTGGCGGGCTGCGTGGCCCTCGCACGGGCCGCGCTGCGCCACGGACACTGAGACGCCCATGCTGAAGCAGTTCGCCGCCTGCTACCGCCCGCACAAGCGGCTGCTGCTTCTGGATTTCGGCTGCGCGGCGCTGTCGGGGATGCTGGAACTCGGCTTCCCCATGGCAGTGCGCGCCGTCATCGACCACCTGCTGCCGCAGCAGGACATGCAGCTCATCGTGCTGGCGGTGCTGGGGCTGCTGGCCGTCTACATGGCCAATGCGGCGCTGATGGCCATCGTCACCTATTACGGCCATGTGCTGGGCATCGCGATCGAGACGCGGCTGCGCGCGCGCGCCTTCGACCACCTGATGAAGCTCTCCTTCCGCTTCTACGACAACCAGAAGACCGGCCACCTGGTCGGCCGCGTCACCAAGAACCTGGAGGACATCGGCGAGGTCGCGCACCACGGCCCCGAGGACCTGCTGATCGCGGTGCTGACCTTCGCCGGCGCCTTCGCCCTGATGCTGCTGGTCAGCCCCACGCTGGCGCTGATCACCGCGCTGGTGGTGCCCGCCATCGCCTGGGTCGTGGCGCATTACGGCGGCCGGATGACGCTGAACTGGCAGGCGCAGTTCGGCCGCGTCGGCGCCTTCAATGCGCGCATCGAGGAAGCCGTGGGCGGCATCCGCGTGGTGAAGGCCTTCGGGCGCGAGGCGCATGAGCGCGCGCTGTTCGAGGCCGACAACGCGAAGTACCGCGACACCAAGCTCGAGGCCTACCGCATCATGGCCGTCAGCCAGACGCTGAACTACCTCGGCATGCGGCTGGTGCAGGTGGTGGTGATGCTGGCGGGCGCCGTGCTGATCGTGCGCGGCGAACTCACCATCGGCGACTTCGTGGCCTTCCTGCTGCTGGTGGGCGTGTTCTACCGGCCGCTCGACAAGATCAACGCCGTCATCGAGACCTACCCCAAGGGCATCGCGGGCTTCCGCAGCTTCCTCGACCTGATGGCGACGGAGCCGGACATCACCGACCGCCCCGGCGCGCAGGACGTGGGCAAGCTGCGCGGCGAGGTGCGCTTCGAAGGCGTGCATTTCGGCTACGCGCCGGACCGGCCGCTGCTGCGCGGCCTCGACCTGCACATCCCGGCCGGGCGCACGGTGGCGCTGGTCGGGCCGTCCGGGGCGGGCAAGACCACCATCTGCTCCCTGCTGCCGCGCTTCTACGAGGTGACGGGCGGGCGCATCACGATTGACGGCACCGACATCCGCGACATGACGCAGGAGAGCCTGCGCGGGAACATCGGCATCGTGCAGCAGGACGTGTTCCTCTTCGCCGGCACTTTGCGTGAGAACATCGCCTATGGCCGCCTGGGCGCCACCGAGGCCGAGATCCGCGACGCCGCCCGCCGCGCGCGGCTGGACGATGTGATCGCGGACCTGCCCCTGGGCCTGGACACGGTCATCGGCGAGCGCGGCGTGAAGCTCTCTGGCGGCCAGAAGCAGCGCCTGGCCATCGCGCGCATCTTCCTGAAGAACCCGCCCATCCTGATCCTGGACGAGGCGACCAGCGCGCTCGACACCGTGACGGAGGCCGCCATCCAGGGCGCGCTGGCGGAACTCGCGGCGGGGCGGACCACGCTGGTCATCGCCCACCGCCTCGGCACCATCCGCAATGCCGACCGCATCATCGTGGTGACCGAGCAGGGCATCGTGGAGGAAGGCACCCACGCCGAGCTTGTCGCGGCCGGCGGCGTCTACCAGCGGCTGCACGCCCAGACGGGCTGACCCCTACCCCGCCAGGAAGTCCCGCAGCGCCCGCACCACCTCGGCGGGCGCCTCCTCCATGGGCACATGCCCCACGCCCTCCAGCACCACGCGCCGCGCGTTTGGCAAGGCGCGCAGGTAGTCCTCGGCATTGGTCACCGGCACCATCCGGTCCACCGGGCCCCAGAGCAGCAGGGTGGGCGCCTCAATGCGCGCCAGCAGCGGCTCTGGCGGCACCAGGATGTGCTGGGACATGCGGTCCAGGATGGCCTGGCGCACGCCAGGCGCGATCATCATGGCGTGGTAGCGCTCGACCAGCGCCTCGGTCATGGCGTCGGGGTCCGCATAGGCGGGCGCCATGCCCCCCTTCACCATGAAGCGTGGCAATGTGTAGGGCAGCGCGCGCATCAGCAGCGGCACGCGCGGGCTGCGGTTGTAATCTATTCCCGGTGAGGCGAAGCCGTCCGGCGCCATCAGCACCAGGCGCTCCACGCGCGCGGGCTGCGCGGCCGCGAAGCTCCAGGCGATGCGCCCGCCCATGGAACTGCCCACCAGGTGCACGCGGGCCAGCCCCAGCCGGTCCAGCAGCGCGGCGATGACCTGATGGGCGCGGGCATCGGTGTAGTCGCCCGTGGGGTCCGCCCCGGTCAGGCCGAAGCCGGGCAGGTCCATGCGCAGCACGCGGAAACGGTCCTCCAGCCCGGCCGCCACATCATCCCAGGTGTGCAGCGAGGAGCCGAAGCCGTGCAGCAGCAGGATGGCGGGCGCCTCGCGCGGGCCGGTGTCGCGCAGGTGCAGCCGGACGCCCGCCACCTCGACGAAGCTGGAGGGCGGCGGCGCCCAGCGCGCCTCATGCGGCTCGCGCCGCGCATCGGGCGTGTAGAGCCAGATGGCCAGCCCCAGCAGCAGGACCAGCAGGCCGACAAGAATCCAGGTCATGACGCGCAGCAGCATGGCTCAGAGACTGGCCCTTTCGCCGCGGAAGTCCAGCACCTCACCGCCCGGCGTAGAGCCGCGCCAGCCAGCGCGGCGGCACGCCCGCGAACCAGAGCGACAGCACCAGCAGGTTCCGCGCCGACCGCCGCCGCCACCCGTCCCGCCGCCAACGCTCGGCCGAGGTGATGGCGGGCACCGGCATGCCGGCCAACCGCGCCCGGCCCAGGCGGCGCACCAGGTCCACATCCTCCATCAGCGGCAGGGGCCGGAAGCCGCCCAGCCGCGCATAGAGGTCGCGGTGGATCAGCAGCCCCTGGTCGCCATAGGGCAGGGCGAGCCAGCGGCAGCGCCAGGCCACGGCGCGTTCCAGCCGGCGGGCTTCGGGCGCCTCATCATCCAGCGCGAAGGCAAAATGGTGGGCGCGGGCGCGATCGGCCATGGCGGCGCGCAATGCGCCCTCCCAGCCCGCGCCCAGCCGCGTGTCGGCATGCAGGAACAGCAGCCAGTCGCCCCGCGCCGCCATGGCACCCGCCGCCATCTGGCTGCCCCGCCCGCGCGGGGCGGGCAGCAGCCGCACGAGGGGCGCGGCCTCGGGCGGGGTGGCGCTGCCGCCATCGGCCAGGATCACCTCGCCCACCCCCGCCGCGCGCAGCTGTGCCAGCAGGGGCGGCAGCCGCGCCCCCGGGTTCAGCACCGGCACCACGACCGAAACAGACGCGAGTGTCATCCCTATTTCCTTGACCCAAGCCGCCCCGGCCGACAGCTTCACGCCACGCGAAACGGAGGCGCCACCATGCCCGACAATGGCCATCCGCCGATATGGCCGCCGATATGGCAGAAGGGGCGCGGCACCGCCTCCAACCCCGCCGTGCGCTTCGAAAGCACGGCGCGGGAGGCCTTCGACGATGGCTGGGGCAGCCTCATCGAGGACATGCCGCCGCTGCGGACCACCCTGACGCGCGAGGCCGCCAAATCCGCGCTGAACTACAATGACAGCCCGGACCTGACCTTCGACCGTTCGCTCAACCCCTATCGCGGCTGCGAGCATGGCTGCGTCTACTGCTTCGCGCGGCCCTCCCACGCCTATGTGGGCCTTTCGCCGGGCCTCGATTTCGAGACGCAGCTCTTCTTCAAGCCGGACATGCCGGACCTGCTGGCGCGCGAACTGGCGAGGCCCGGCTATGTGCCGCGCGTGGTGACGCTGGGCGCCAACACCGACCCCTACCAGCCCATCGAGCGCACCACGAAGCTGACGCGCCGCACGCTGGAGGTGCTGGAACGCTTCCGCCACCCCGTCAGCATCGTGACCAAGGGCGCGGGGGTGCTGCGCGACCTCGACATTCTCTCGCGCATGGCGAAGCTCGATCTCGTGCGGGTCTGCGTCTCCGTCACCACGCTGGACGCGCGCCTGGCCCGCGCCATGGAGCCACGCGCGGCCAGCCCGGCACGCCGCATCGAGGCCATCCGGCAGTTGCGCGCGGCCGGCGTGCCCGTGGCGGTGCTGGCCGCGCCCATGATCCCGGGCATCAACGACGCCGAACTCGAACGCATCCTGGAGGCGAGTGCCGCCGCCGGCGCCGGCCTCGCGGGCTATGTGCTGCTGCGCCTGCCGCACGAATTGCGGCAGCTCTTCGAGGAATGGCTGCACCAGCACTACCCCGACCGCGCCGCCCGCGTGCTGGCCCTGGTGCGGCAAACCCGCGGCGGCAAGCTCTACGACGCGGATTTCGAACGCCGCCAGACCGGCGAGGGCGCCTATGCCCAGATGCTGGCCCAGCGCTTCGCCACGTCGGCGCGGCGCCTGGGCCTCGAACGCCGCGCCGAGACCATGCACCACCTGGCCACCCATCATTTCAACGGCCGCGTGGACGACGCGCAGCTTCGCCTGCTTTGACCCGCCCCGCCCCGGCGCGGCACAATGGACCCGCGATTCGCTCGGGGGATGGTGTGCCGGATTTCAGCCTGGAGGCAGACGCGGGCGGGCTCGTCGCCGGGGTGGACGAGGCGGGGCGCGGGCCGCTGGCCGGCCCCGTGGTGGCCGGCGCCGTCATGTTCCTCGCCCCCTGCCCCGCGCCACTGGCCGCGCTGCTGGATGACAGCAAGCGCCTCCGGCCCGCCGCGCGCGACGTGGCCGCCGCCGCCATCCGCCAGGCGGCGCGCGAGGGGCTGCTGGTCTTTGCCCTCGGCGCGGCCTCGGCGCGCGAGATCGGCACGCACAACATCCTGGCCGCCACCCATGTCGCCATGTGCCGCGCGGTGATGCGCCTGACCATCCGGCCCGATGTGGTGCTGGTGGACGGCAACCGCGCGCCCACCCTGCCCTGCCCCGTGCGCTGCGTGGTGGGGGGCGATGGGCTGTCACTGTCCATCGCCGCCGCCTCCATCCTCGCCAAGACGGTGCGCGACGCGGGCATGGCCAAGCTCGCCCGAGCCTGGCCGCAATATGGCTTCGCGCGCCACCAGGGCTATGGCACCGCGCTGCACCGCGAAGCCATCGCCCGGCACGGCCCCTGCCCGCATCATCGCCGCGGTTTCGCGCCGGTGGACGCCGCGCTGGAGCTTCAGCGCGGTTGACGGCACGACTCCGCCCCCGGCATGGTCCCTGACCGATTCGCGAAGGGGATGACGTGGGGGCCGGGCTCGATCTGCCGCTGGACAAGGTGTTGGTGGGCGACTGCATCGAGACGCTGCGCGCCCTGCCGCCGGCCAGCGTCCATGCCGTCTTCGCCGACCCGCCCTACAACCTCCAGCTCCGGGGCGAATTGCTGCGCCCCAACCACAGCCGCGTGGACGCGGTGGATGATGACTGGGACCGTTTCGCCGACTTCGCGACCTATGACGCCTTCACCCGCGAATGGCTGACCGAATGTCGCCGCGTGCTGCGCAAGGACGGCACGCTGTGGCTCATCGGCAGCTACCACAACATCTTCCGGCTCGGCGTGGCCTTGCAGGACCTGGGCTTCTGGATCCTGAACGACGTCATCTGGCGCAAGTCCAACCCGATGCCGAACTTCCGCGGCCGGCGCTTCACCAACGCGCATGAGACGCTGATCTGGGCCGCGCACAGCCAGGATGCGAAGTACCGCTTCAACTACGCCGCCATGAAGTCGCTGAACGATGATCTGCAGATGCGCAGCGACTGGTTCATCCCGCTCTGCACCGGCGCCGAGCGGCTGCGCGACGAGGCCGGGCGCAAGCTGCACCCCACCCAGAAGCCCGAGGCGCTGCTGCACCGCGTGCTGCTCTCCTGCACCAGACCGGGCGATGTGGTGCTGGACCCCTTCCTGGGCAGCGGCACCACGGGCGCGGTGGCGCGGCGGCTGGGGCGGCGCTTCATCGGGATCGAACGCGACCCGGGCTACGCGGCCGCCGCCGAACGGCGCATCCTCTCCATCACCCCGCATGACGAGGCCGCGCTGGTGGGCACCCCCTCGAAGCGTGAGCAGAAGCGCATCCCCTTCGGCGTGCTGGTGGAACGCGGCATGATCGCCCCTGGCGACGCGCTGACAGACCGCCACCGCCGCTGGACCGCCACCGTCCAGGCCGATGCCAGCCTGGCCTGCGGCACGGCGCGCGGCTCCATCCATGCGGTGGGGGCGGCGGTGCAGGAGGCGCCTTCCTGCAATGGCTGGACCTTCTGGCACCTGGTGCAGCGCGATGGCTCGCTGCGCCTGCTGGACCTGTTCCGGCAGGAGCTGGGCGGCGAGGGTTGAGGCGCAATCAATCTTAAGTTTCTACAATCTACTACTTGGCCCGCTCGTCCGAAATTGTCATGTGGATAAGTCCCCTGGCCGCCTTGAAGGGGCGTTTCACCAAGGTTAACCCGCGCCCGCATCCTTCACCGTAAAGGTCCCAGCCATGGCGGAACATCAGGCGGCCCGGCGCGGCAACGTCTTTCTCATCCTGCTGCGCCTCACCCTGCTGCTGCTGCTCGCCGCCTTCCTGGCCGTGATGGCCCGCACAGTCTGGAATCTCGTCACCGGCTGAGCTTTCGGCAAACGGCGCGCGCCGTGGCAGTATGGGGCATGACCCTGCGGCGCCTCGCCTTCCTTGCCCTTTGCGGACTTGTCGCGCTTTCCGCCTTGCTGCTGGCTGGCCGGGCGGTGGCGGCGGGTGGGCTTTCCGCCCTCGACATCGCCTGGCTGCTGGTGTTGGCCGGGCTGACGCCCTGGGCCGCGCTCTCCTGCGGCAATGGGCTGGTGGGGCTGGCGATCCTGCTGTTCACGCCCCGGCCGGCCGCGCATGTGGTGCCGGCCCTGCGCGACCCCGAGGGGCCGCCGCGCACGCGCACCGTCATCGGCGTCTGTGTCCGCAACGAGGACATGGCCCAGGTTATCCCCCCGCTGGAACGCCTGCTGGACGGGCTGCCGGCGCCGCATTTCGACCTTTGGTTCCTCTCCGACAGCACCGAGGGCCCGCACGCCGAGGCCGAGGAAATCGCCATCGTCGCCCTGCGCGCCCGCCGCCCCGCCGATGCCGCGCGCATCCACCTGCGCCGCCGCGCCGTGAACACCGGCTTCAAGGCCGGCAATGTGATGGAGTTCCTGGAGGCGGAGGGGCGGGACTATGACCACCTGCTCTGCCTCGACGCCGATTCGGAGATGTCGCCCACGGCCGTCCGCACCCTGGTCGCCACCATGGAGGCGTCGCCGCGCATCGCCATCCTTCAGCAATTGATCGTGGGGCGGCCGGTGACCGCGGCCTTCCCGCGCCTGTTCCAGTTCGGCATGCGGGCGGGCATGCGCGCCTGGTCCACTGGCCAGGGCTGGTGGCAGGCGGAAAAGGGTCCCTATTGGGGCCACAACGCGCTGATCCGCGTGGCCCCCTTCCGCGACCATGGGCGCCTCGAAGCCCTGCCCGATGGCCGCGCCATCCTCAGCCATGACCAGGTGGAGGCCGTGCGCCTGCACGAAGCCGGGTGGGAGGTGTGGTGTGTGCCGGAGGAGGCGGGCAGCCTGGAGGGCAACCCGCCCGCCCTGCCGGAATTCCTGGCGCGCGACCTGCGCTGGGCCGAGGGCAACATGCAATACTGGTCGCTGCTGGCCGCGCCGGGGCTGACGCTGATGGCCAGGTGGCAATTGCTCCAGGCCGTGCTGCTGTTCCTCTGCGCGCCGCTCTGGGTGCTGGCCTTCGCGCTGGCCGGGCTGATCGCGGCGACAGGCGGCTTCGACGCCGCGCCCACGGCGCTGCTGGTGGCGGTGTTCGTCACCTTCTGGGCGCTGCCGGCGGCCTCGAAGCTGGCGGGCTACGTGCAGGTGCTGGCGCAGGGCGGGCCGGCCGTGACCTATGGCGGGCGGGGGCGGTTCCTGCGTGGCGCCCTGGCCGAACTTCTATTCGCGCTTCTGCTCGCCCCCATTCGCGCCGTCCACCAGACGGGGTTCCTGCTCGCCCTGCCCTTCGGGCTGCGGATGGGCTGGAAGCCGCAGAACCGGGCCGACCGGGGCGTGTCCTGGGCCGATGCGGCGCGGCTGCTCTGGCCGCACACGCTGCTGGGGGCACTGGCGCTGCTGGCCGTGGCCGCCACCGCGCCCTGGGCGCTGTGGTTCGCCCTGCCCTGGGTGGGGGGCCTGGTGCTGGCCATCCCCTTCTGCGTCTGGACCACGGCGCCGGGGGCGGGGCGCTGGCTCAGGGCGCGCGGGCTGGCCGCAACGCCCGAGGAGGTTCAGGCGGAGAGCCGCGCTGGGTCCAGGCTGGCATAGACATCGCCGCTGTTCGCCTCCGGCGGCAGGGCGGCCAGCCACGCGGCCATCTCCGCGGCGGGCACGGCGGCGGGGAAGGCCCATTCCATGCTCTCGCCCAGGCAGGCGTTGAAATGGGCGAAGCCCAGCGCCACCAGCCGCGCCAGCGCCGCATGGGCCACCTCGCGCTGGATGGTGGTGAATTCGAAGGAGAGCGCGGGCGGGGGCGCGGAGAGGCCCGCCAGCACCTCGGCCTCCCACCCCTCCACGTCGATCTTGATGAAGGCGGGGGCGCCGTGCCGGGCCACCAGGGCGTCGAGGGTGGTGCGCGGCAGGGTGAGCGTCGCGTCCCATTCCTGCCCCTCCCAGCCCGGCGCGCCGGCGGCGGCGGCAATGAAGGCCTCGCTGGCCGTGGCCACGGTGGGGTTGGCGCGGTTCAGCCGCAGCACGGCCTCGCCCGGGGTCGCGCCGAGCAGCACCTCCTCCAGCGCGAAGCCGGGCGCGCGGTGGAACAGCAGGCGCAGCGTGCGGGCGAGGCGCGGCTGCGGCTCCACCGCCACCACGCGGGCGCCCAACCGCAGGAAGCTGGCCGCGCGGTCGCCCACATGGCAGCCCACGTCGAAGGCCAGGTCCCCGAAATCGAGGAAACGCCGGTGAAAACGGTCCAGCGCCGGCCGCCGCGCCTTGTCGTGATACAGCCGGAGCGACCGCCCGATGGCGGCGGCGGGGATCACGGGGCGAAGACCACCGCGGCCCCGGCGGCCAGCGCGGGCGGCACCATCAGGCGGCCGCCCGGCAGCGCCACGGCCTTGTCCCCCAGAATGCGCGACACCGCCGCATTGCCGTCGCTGGTGCGGACCACGAAGCCGGCCAGGAAGGGCAGCGCGGGAATCTCCACGCCCGGCAGCACCGCCGGCAGCGCCTCGGGCGGCAGCAGGCTCACGCGCGTTTCCATGGCGGGCGCATCCGGCCCGGCGACGCCCGCGCCACCCGGGAAGCGCAGCACGAAGCCGCCCGCCGCGCCCGGCTCCAGCGGCAGCCCGGTCAGGCGGGACAGGCGCGCGCCGCTCTCGGCCGGATCGGGGCTGACGAGGATCAGTTCCTCCAGCAGATCCGCCTTGTTGGCGTGGTCGAGCAGATGCGGCTGCCACATCAATTCGGGCGTGTGGTGCTGGATGAGTTGCAGCCGCCCCTCCGGCGCATCCGGCCAGGGCAGGCGGGAGAAGCGGGCACGCGGGCCGTCGGGCTTGTCCACCGGGCGCTCCAGATGCGCGATGCCGGGAATGTCCACGCCGCCGCGCCGCAGCCGGGCCAGGTTCGCCTTGGCATCGTCCATGGCCATGGCCAGGATGTGCAGCCCACCATAGCGCCCGACGAATTCCGAAAGCCGGTTGTCCCAACGGCCCGGCTCCACGATGGCCAGCAGCTCGATATAGCCGTGCCGCAGGAAGGCGCAGCGGTTGCCGGTGGCCATGCGCTCGGTGGGGCTGTCCGGCGTGCGCTTTCCCGATTGCTGCGCGATGGGCGAGAGGGTGAAGCCCAGCGCCTCATAGGCCGCCGTCATCGGCCCCAGTTCGAAATTGCAGACGCCCACATGGTCCAAGGCTATCGCGGTGTCGGTCATGTCGCGGGGTTCTCATACTTGTCGAGGAGCCATTCCGCCGGTTCGGCGCGGGCCAGGTCATACCATTCCGCCACCAGCGGGTGGGCGCGAACGGCCTCCACATAGGCCATGCTGGTGGCCCTGAGCTGCGGCTGCCAGGTGAGGAAGCGCGCCACCACCGGCGCGTAGAAGGCATCGGCCAGGGTAAAGTTCGCGCCGAACAGGTAGGGCCCGCCATGCGCCTCCAGGCATTCGGCCCAGAGGGTTTCCACGCGCGCGATGTCGGCCAGGGCACCCGGCGTGCGCCCGCGCCCCGCGAAGTCGCGGCCCAGGTTCATCGGCATGGCGACCCGCAATTCGCGGAAGCCCGAATGCATCTCGCAGGTCACGGCGCGAGCATGGGCGCGCGCCATGCGGTCCGCGGGCCAGAGGCCGGGGGTCAGTTCGGCGCAATACTCGCCAATGGCCAGGCTGTCCCAGATGCGCGCCCCCCCATGCTCCAGGCAGGGCACCATGCCGGTGGGCGAGGCGCCCTTGATGGCGGCGGTGGATTGCGGGGCGAGGGCGATGACCACCTCCTCCACGTCCAGGCGGGCCAGGCGCACGGCCAGCCAGCCGCGCAGCGACCAGGAGGAATAGCGGCGTGTGCCGATGAAGAGGCGGCCTTCGGGCATGGGGCGTTCCTTTCCGGACGGCTTCTCGCATGGCGGGGCCAGCGAGGGAACCTCGGCGCGTGGTCGCCGCGGGGCGGAACGCCCGGAGGCGTGAATCACGCGCGCTCATGGTCCTTGGCGGCGCGGCCCCTTCCGTGGTCTGGTCCGCCCCCATGATGCGGGGATGGTTCCTGGGGGTGGCGATCTGGCTGGCGGCCGGGGGCGGCGTGGCGGCGCAAAGTGCCGCCGAGGCCCAGCGCCAGGCCGCCGAGGCCCGCCGCGCGGCCGAAGCCGCCGAGGAACGCCGCGCCGAGGCCGAGGCGGAGGCGGAACGCCTCGCCGAGGCCCGCGTGGAAGGCGCCGCCCGCGCCCAGGACGCCGAGCGCGCCCTGCTGGACGCCGCCGAGCGCGCGGAAGCCCTGGCCACCGCCGAGGCCGCGGCGCGGGTCGAGGTGGCCGAACTCGCCGCCCGCATGGCGCCCCTGCTGCCCGTGCTGATGCGCGTGGCCCGCGAACCCGCCCCCCTGCTGCTCGCCGCGCCCATGCCGCCCGAGGAGGTGACCCTCGGCCTGGCCGCCATGCGCGGCATGGTGCGGGAGGCGCAGAGCCTCGCCGCCCGGTTGCGCGCCGCCGCCACCCGCGCGCGCGAGGAGGCGGAGGCGCTGGACGCCGCCCGCGCCCGCCTGGCCGCCACCGAGGCCGCGGCGCGCGAGGCCGCCGCCGCGCTGGACGCCCAATTCGCCGAGGCGCAGCGCAACCTGACCCTGCAGACCCGCGCCGAGCGCCGCGCCGCCGAACAGGCCGAGGCCGCCATCGCCCGCGCCACCTCGCTGGCCGAGGCGCTGGCGCGGGTCGAGGCGGCCAGGGCGCGGGCAGAGGCGGCGCGCGCCCGTGCGGAGGCACGCGCTGCCGCCCGCCGCGCCCGGCGCGCCGCGCCCGAGCCGGAACCCAGCGCCCCGCCCGCCGACCCCACACCCCCCGGCAGCATCCCCCCGGTGGCAGGGCGGCTGGTGCGCGGCTTCGGCGCGCCCGGCGAGGGCGGGCCGGCGCGGGGGCTGACCTTCTTGGCCGCGCCCGGCGCCCGGGTGGTGACGCCCTGCGCGGGGTCCGTCGCCTTCGCCGCGCCCTTCCGCAGCTATGGGCAGCTGGTCATCGTCGAATGCGGGGCGGGGCAGCATCTGGTGCTGGGCGGCATGGCGCGGCTGGACGTGCGGGCCGGGCAGCGCCTGCGCGCGGGCGAGCCGGTGGGGGTGCTGGCGCCCTCCGGCCGACCCACCCTCTATGTGGAGCTGCGGCGGCGCGGCGAGGCGGTGGACCCCCGGCCGCTGCTGCGGATTTGACCCGGCGCCGTTCCGGGTTAATCCGGGGCAAGGATAACCGGAGACGACCATGCCCCAGCCCGCCCACCCCGCCGCCGTGAACGGCCTCACCCTCGCCCAGGCGGAGACCATCGCCGATGCCGCGCTCGCCAAGGGCCGCGAACTCGGGCTGCTGCCGCTCTGCGTCGTGGTGCTCGATGCGGGCGGGCATGTGAAGGTGATGAAGCGCGAGGACGGCGCGAGCCTGCTGCGCCCCGAGATCGCGACCGGCAAGGCCTATGGCGCGCTGGCCATGGGCTTCGGCACGCGGGAGCTGGCGCGCCGCGCCCAGTCCATGCCGGGCTTCACCAATGCCCTGTCCGACCTGACGGGCGGCAAGGCCGTGCCGGCCCAGGGCGGCGTGCTGGTGCGCGACGCGGCGCACAACCTGCTGGGCGCCGTGGGCATCTCGGGCGATGTCTCGGCCAAGGACGAGGAAGCCTGCATCGCCGGCATCGAGGCGGCCGGGCTGGCGCCGGACACGGGTGATCCGGCCTGATCAGGGACTGACAGCGGCGCGCGGATGGGCCTAGGCTTTCTCCCCGAGGAACCGGGAGAGGGAGCCCCATCATGCGCGCCAACAACCTGCACATGGCGGACATCGCCCATATGGTGCACCAGCAGACCGACCTCGACGCCCATGGGCGCGAGGGGGCGGTGCTGATCGCCAAGGGTGACGGCGTGCATGTGGTGGACAGCGAGGGCCGCCGCTACATCGAGGCCATGGCGGGGCTCTGGTGCGCCTCGCTCGGCTTCTCCGAGAAGCGGCTGGCGGATGCGGCCTACAAGCAGCTCCTGGCCCTGCCCTACTACCACACCTTCTTCCAGAAGGGGCATGAGCCCTCGGTCCGGCTGGCGGAGAAGCTGGTGGACATGGCGCCGGGCGACCTCAGCCACGTCATGTTCCAGTGTTCGGGCAGCGAGGCCAATGACGCGGCCATCAAGGTCATCTGGTACTACAACAACCTGCGCGGCAAGCCGCAGAAGAAGAAGCTGATCGGGCGCATCCGCGGCTACCACGGCAACACCGTGGCCACGGCGTCGCTCTCCGGCCAGCCGCACATGCAGGCGGATTTCGACCTGCCCTATGGCGACCGCTTCCTGCACGTCTCCAACCCGCACTACTACCGCTTCCACGAGGCGGGCGAGAGCGAGCGGGAATTCTCCGCCCGCATGGCCGCCGAACTGGAAGCCCTGATCGAGCGCGAGGGCGCCGACACCATCGCCGCCTTCTTCGCCGAGCCCGTGCAGGGCGGTGGCGGCGCCATCACCCCGCCAGAGGGGTATTTCGACCTCATCCAGCCCATCCTGAAGAAGCACGACATCCTCTTCGTGGCCGATGAGGTGATCTGCGGCTTCGGCCGCACCGGCAACCTCTGGGGCTGCGAGACCTATGGCATCACGCCCGACATCCTGACCTGCGCGAAGCAGCTCACCGCCGCCTACCAGCCGCTCTCGGCCACGCTGATCTCGCGCCCCATCCAGGAGGCGCTGGTGGCGGGCTCCAAGAAGCATGGCAGCTTCGGCCATGGCTTCACCTATGGCGGGCACCCCGTGGCCTGCGCGGTGGGGCTGGAGACGCTGGCCATCTACGAGGAGCGTGACATGGTGGGCCATGTGCGCGCCGTGGCGCCGGCCTTCCTGGACGGGCTCGGCGCCTTCCGCGACCACCCGCTGGTGGGTGATGTGCGGGGCGTGGGCCTCATCGCCGGCGTGGAACTCATGGCCGACAAGGCGACGCGCACCCCCTTCGCCCCCGCCCGCAAGGTCGGCGTGCTGGTGCAGAACAAGTGCCACGAGGCCGGGCTGATCGTCCGCGCCATCGGCGACCGTATCGCCTTCACGCCGCCCCTCATCATCACCGAGGCCGAGATCCAGGACATGTGCCGCCGCTTCGGCCAGGGCCTGGACGCCGCCTGGGCCGAGCTGGGGCCGGAGGCACGGGCCGCCGCGGAGTAAAACCACCAGAGGTTACAGACCTTTGGCAACGACCAGCCCGCGCGTTCAGGAATGCCTCGCAAACCGGGACGAATGCCGCTAATATAGGCGGCATGGCCCCCACGAAGCCACTTCTTGAGACACGGCGTAAGGCCGGGGCCCCTGCCCCGCGCCGTTCCACGCGCCTCTACCCGACCGTAGGGGCCATCGTGATCCTGTGCCTGCTGGGCGTCTGGGGCCTCGTCACCTATCGAGGCCACACCGAGGCACGGCGCGAGGCCGAGCGCCTGACCGAGGCCGTCGCCGTCGCCCTCTCGGACCAGCTCACCCGCGCCATCCAGACCGTGGACCTCATGCTGCTGGACGTGGCCGAGCGTCCGCGGGAAAGGGTGGCCGCCGCACTGGCCGGGGAGCGGTCCAGCCTGCTGGGGGACCTCACGCAGCTTCGCGCGCTGGGCGTCACCGATGTGGGCGGCGTGGTGCTTCATGCCACGACGGACCCGCTGGTGGGCGTGGACCTGGCCAACCGCGACTGGTACCGCCTGCTGCGCTTCGGCGGGCAGCAGCTGCGGCTTGGCCCGCCCGAGGCCGGGCGCTTCCTGGCCGGCACCAACCCCCGCGCCATCGCGGAAAGCGGGCTGTGGTCCATTCCTTTGGCACGCGCCATCCGCACCCCCACGGGCGAATTCGACGGCGCCGTGGTGGCGCTGCTGAACCCCGACTACCTGATCTCCATCTCGCAGCAATATGCCAGCGCCTTCGGCGTGACGGTGCGGCTGCACGCCTTCAATGGCGCGCTGCTGGTGCGCTCGGACGGGGCGCGGGAAGGCATCGGGACCATCCATCCCGGCGCCTGGCCCTTCCGCAACTTCCTGCCCCGGCGCGAGAGCGGGACCTTCACCGGCCCCGACCAGGATGGCCTCGACATCATCGGCAGCTTCGCCGTGACGCGGCAGGGCCTGTTCGTGGTGGAGGTGGTGCGCCGCCAGGACGACGCCTTCGACGGCATCCGCGCGCTGAGCCTGCTGCTGCTGGTGGGCATCGGCGTGGCGGGCCTCGCCATTCTGGGCGCGCTGGCGCTGGTGATCCGCCAGGCGCAGGCGCTGGAGGCCCAGGGCCGCCGCCTTAAGGAAAGCGAGCGCCAGGCCCGCGCCGCCTCCCGCGCCAAGGAGGATTTCCTGGCCAGCATGAGCCACGAGATCCGCACGCCCATGAACGGCGTGATCGGCATGACGGGCCTGCTGCTGGACACCCGCCTCGACCCCCTGCAACGCCGCTATGGCGAGACCATCCAGAACTCGGCCGAGCATCTGCTGATGGTGCTGAACGACATCCTGGACCTGTCCAAGCTCGAAGCCGGCGCGGTGGAACTCGAACGCGTGTCCTTCGACCTGGAGCGCGAGATCGGCACCATCGTCGAACTTTTCGCCCCCCGCGCCGCCACCAAGGATGTCGAGCTGGTGGTGGCGCTGGACCCCTCCATGCCGGCCCAGGTGGTGGGCGACCCCGGGCGCTTCCGCCAGGTGCTGTTCAACCTTGTGGGCAATGCGGTGAAGTTCACCGAGCATGGCTGGATCGAGCTGGAAATCAGCGCCGAACGCCTGCGCGGCAAGCGCGAATGGCTGCTGCGCTGCCATGTGCTGGACACGGGAATCGGCCTCGAAGCCCACCAGATCCCGCACCTGTTCGAGCGCTTCACCCAGGCCGATGCCTCCATCAACCGCAAATACGGCGGCACGGGGCTGGGGCTGGCCATCTGCAAGCGCCTCGCGGAGGAGATGGGCGGCAACATCGAGGCCGCCCCGCGCGATGCGACCCTGCCGCGCGGCGGGGGCAGCCGCTTCACCTTCACGCTCCGCACCGGCGTCTCCGCCACGCCCACCGAGCCGCCGCGGACCGATGGCCTCGCGGGGCTGCGCGTGCTGGTGGTGGATGACCTGGAGATCAACCGCGAAATCCTGGTGCGGCAGTTGACGGCCATGGGCGCGCTGGCCATCGCGGTGCCCGACGCGACGAGCGCCATGCAGACCATCCTCGCGGCCGCGGAGGCGAACCAATCCGTGCAGGCCATGGTGCTGGACGGGCAGCTGGGCGAGACGAACGGCCTCGACCTGGCACGCCGCATCCGCGCCATGCAGGGCATCCCGCGCATGGCCATCCTGCTGTGCAGCTCGGGCGCGGACCTCGCGCGCGAACAGCCGCATGAGGGGCTGGTGGACGCCATGCTGCTGAAGCCCACCCTGCCCGCCCGGCTGCGCGATGCCCTGCTGCACGCCACGCGCGCGCCCGGCACGGCCGCGCCGGCCCCTGCCCCCGCGCCCGAACCCGCCGCCGAGATGCCGCGCCGCCATGTGCTGCTGGTGGAGGACAACCCCACCAACCAGATGGTGATGCGCGCGCTGCTGGGGAAAATGAACTGCGAGGTCGTGGTGGCGGCCGATGGCGATGAGGGTGTGACCATTGCCGAGGCCCATCCCTTCGACCTCGTCCTCATGGACCTGCAGATGCCCGTGGTGGATGGGCTGGAAGCGACCCGCCGCATCCGCGCCGGCGATGGGCCGAACAAGCGCGCCCCCATCATCGGCCTGACGGCGGCGGTGGGCCTTGTCTATGAACGGCAATGCCGCGCGGCCGGCATGGATGACTACCTGCCCAAGCCCGTGCAGCGCGCCGCCCTGCTGGAACGCATCGCCGCCGCGCCGCATGGCGCCCTTGCCCCGGTGGGCTGATCACCCCTCCCAGACCACCTCGCAGGGCAGGCCCGCGCGCAGCCAAAGCGTGGCGGGACCGGGGCCTTGCGCCATGGGCGCGTGCGGCAGGCCCCAGCGCAGTGCGGCGCGCGGCAGGGGGCCGCGCAGGGCGCGCAGGCGGGGTTCCGTCAGCGCGTCCAGATGGGGCAGCGTGACCCAGGCGGCCTCGCCGGCCCCCAGGCGCAGCACCGGCCGCGCGCCCTCCGCCCCCAGCGCCACCACCGCGCCATGGCCCAGAATGCGCGCGGCGTGCCAGGGCGGTTCAGGCGGCGCATCCCAGGCGCGCAGGGCGGGGCGGCCCCGCTGATCGAGCGAGAGGGCGATGGGCGCGCCCTCGACCCGCAGCGCCACAGGGCCGGAGGCGGCGCATTCCACCCAGCCCGCGCGCAACAAGGCGCCCGGTAGGCGGGCCACGCCCACCACCAGCACGGAAAGCGGCGCGGGGCGCGGCAGGTGCAGCGCCAGCGCGCCGGCCTCGGGTGCCTCCAGGCGGAAAGGCGCCTCGCCCAACCAGAAGCAGGCGGGGCCGGGCGGGCGGTCCAGGATCAGGCGGCGCATCTTGCGGCCTCGGCCTCGATCAGGCGGGCGGTGAGGGTGATCATCGCCGCCTCGTCGCAGGCCTCCGCCACGGCGCGCGCCGCAGCCACGCGCGCGGCCGTGCCGGAGCGGTCGGCCAGCAGGGCGCGGAAGGCGGCGGCGATGGTCTCGGCCTCGCGCGGGATGATGCGCGCCACGGCCTCGGGCGCCGGCCAGGCCTCCAGCGCGGCGCGGGTGGCGAGGATGGGGCAGCCGGCCCGCGCCGCCTCCAGCAGCACGAGCGGCGCGCCCTCATGCCGCGAGGGCAGCACCAGCGCGTCGGCCGAGGCCAGCAGCGCCGGCACATCCGCCACATGGCCCAGCAGCCGCACGCCGGCGGCGGCAAGGGCGGGCGCGAAGGGCCCCTCGCCCGCCAGGGCCAGCAGGCCCGGCGCCACCGCGCGCGACAGGGCGGGGGCCAGATGCGCGCCCTTGCGGTCATCGAGGCGCCCCACCTGCACCAGCAGCGGCACCCCCTCCGGCAGGTGGAAGCGGACGCGGTCCGCCACGGGGGTGGCGGCGGGCGGCAGGCCGTTGGGCACCACCGCCACCTGGCCATGCGGCAGGTCGAACAGCGCCTCCAGCCGCCGCGCGGCTGGGGCGGAGACCGCGGCCCAGCCCACGCGCAGCCCGGACACCACCGCGGCCTCGGCCGGGGTGGAGTTCCAGTCCACACGGACCAGGTGCGCCACCGCCAAGGTGGGAATGGCGGCCTCCGACAGCGCCCGCAGGGCGCCCAGCGCCGCATTGGGCAAGGGGCAGCAGACCAGCGCCGCATCAGCCACACGCAAGAAAGGGCGCAGCGCCTCGGCTTGCCGGGCAAGGCCCACGGCCAGCGGCGCGTCGGGGTCCATGTGCAGCGGGGCGGGACAGGGCGTGCAGCCGGCCAGGGCCGCGCCCGCGGCGGCGAGCGTGGCGGGTTCGGCGACCACCAGCACCTCAACGCCCATCCGCGCCAGGCCGCGCGCCACCTGCAGGGTCTGCGCCTCCGCGCCGCCGAAGCCGGGCGAGGGCACCACCACCAGCAGGCGGCGCAGCGCGATCACCCGCCCAGGACCAGCAGCCGCGCCTTGCCATGGGCACGCTCGGCCAGGACGGGGAAGCGCGTCTCGGGCGCCTCGTCCTTGGGGCCGAGTTCGGTGCAGATGATGGCCCCGGGCGCGAACCAGCCGGCCGCGTCCAGGGCATCCAGCGCGGGCTTCAGCAGGCCAGACCCATAGGGCGGGTCGAGGAAGGCCAGGGTGCAGGGCGCCACGGCGCGCGGCGGTTTCGTCGCGTCCACCGCCAGCACCCGCGCCCGCGCGCCCGCGCAGGCGGCGATGTTGGCGCGCAGGGCGGAAAGGGCAGCGCGGTCCTTTTCCAGGAAGGTGGCCTCCGCCGCGCCGCGCGACAGCGCCTCCAGCCCAAAGGCCCCGGTGCCGGCGAAGGCATCCAGCACCATGGCGCCCTCCACCACCTCCCGCCCGGCCCAGGGGGCGTGCCAGAGCATGTCGAACAGCGCCTGCCGCGCGCGGATGGCGGTGGGGCGGGTGCCCAGCCCCTCCGGCGCCAGCAGCCGTCGGCCCTTCCAGGCCCCGGCGATGATCCGCATCAGCGCTTACGGGCCGGCGCCGCCAGCCCAAGCTGCTCGCGGACCACCTTGGGATTCACTTCCTCCACCGCGCCACGGTCCATGGTGCCGAGCTGGAAGGGGCCGTAAGCCACGCGGATGAGGCGCGAGACCTCCAGCCCCAGATAGGCCATGACGCGACGGATCTCGCGGTTCTTGCCCTCGTGCAGGGCCACGGTCAGCCAGGCGTTGTCGCCCTTCCTGGAATCCAGCCCCGCCTCGATGGGCGCGTAGCGGATGCCCTCGATGGTGACGCCCTGAGCGAGTGCCTCCAGCGCCTTCTCGTTCACATGGCCGAAGACGCGCACGCGGTAGCGCCGCACCCAGCCGTTCGAGGGCAGTTCCAGCCGCCGGGCCAGGGCGCCGTCATTGGTCAGCAGCAGCAGGCCCTCGCTGTTGTAGTCCAGCCGGCCGATGGAGATGAGGCGCGGCAGGTCCTCAGGCAGTTTCTCGAAGACCGTGGGGCGGCCTTCGGGGTCCTTGTGGGTCGTCATCAGCCCGGCGGGCTTGTGGTAGCGGAAGAGCCGCGTGCGCTCCGGCTCGTTCACCGCGCGGCCGTCCACGGTGACGATGTCGCCGGGCTGGACGAAGGTGGCCGGCTGGCTGACGGGCTTGCCCTCCAGCGTCACGCGGCCCTCGGCGATGATCTTTTCCGCGTCGCGGCGGGAGGCGACGCCGGCGCGGGCGAGCCACTTGGCGATGCGTTCACCGGCCGGGTTGGCGGGCGCCTCGCCAGCCGGAGCGGGGGCCACTTGGCGGCCGCGCGATGCCGGCTTCTTCACGTCAGCCACGGCACGCCTCCACGAAAGCCTTCAGGATCAGCGGGTCGGCCGGGTCCACCGCGTATTCGGGGTGCCATTGCACACCTAGCGCGAAGCGGTGCGCGGGGGCCTCGATGCCCTCGATGAGGCCATCGGGCGCGCGGGCGTTCACCACCAGCCCCTCGCCCACGCTGCGCACCGCCTGGTGGTGGGCGGAGTTCACCGCCATGCGCGCGCGGCCGGTGATGCGCGCCAGCAGCGTGCCGGGCGCGACCTCCACCTCATGCCCCGGCTCGGTGCGGGGATTGGGCTGCTCATGCGCGATGTCGGAGGGCGCCTCGTCCGGGATGTGCTGGTGCAGCGTGGCGCCGAGCGCCACCGCCAGCAATTGCTGGCCGCCGCAGATGCCCAGCACCGGCATGTCCCGCGCGAGTGCCGCGCGCGTCGCGGCCAGTTCGAAATCGGTGCGGCCCGGCTTCAGCACCACCTTGGGGTGGGGCGGGAGGGGCGGGTTGCTCCAAAGTGCGGGGTCCACGTCGAAGGCGCCGCCCGTCACCAGCAGCCCGTCCAGCGCGGCCAGATAGTCGGCGGCCAGTTCGGGGGCATGGGGCAGGGCCACCGGCAGCCCGCCGGCCGCGATGACGGCGGAAAAATAGTTCTGGCGCAGCGCATACCAGGGCAGCTTCGACCAGCCGCCGGCCGCCTCGCTGTCCAGGGTCAGGCCGATGAGGGGGCGTTTCTCCATGCGCCCTTGTGACGCGGGGGCCCCGCCCGCCGCAAGTGGCGCGGCCGCGACTTCTGCGGCACAAGCGCCGCATGTCGCCCATGGAGATCGCGCTCGCAGAGGCCCGCGCCGCCGCCCGACGTGGCGAGGTGCCGGTGGGCGCCGTCGTCACCGACGCCATGGGCCAGGTGCTGGCGCGCGCGGGCAATGAGGTGGAGGCGCGGCACGACCCCTCCGCCCATGCCGAAATCCTGGCCATGCGCGCCGCCGCGACCCTGCGCGCCGACAAGCACCTGGAGGACGCCACGCTCTGGGTGACGCTGGAGCCCTGCGCCATGTGCGCCCAGGCCGCCAGCCTGTTCCGGGTGCGGCGCGTGGTGTTCGGCGCCTATGATCCGAAATCGGGCGGGGTGGAACATGGCGCGCGCGTCTTCGCCCACCGCCAATGCCACCACGCGCCCGAGGTGGTGGGCGGCGTGCGCGAGGCCGAGGCCGCGGCGCTGCTGCGGGATTTCTTTCAGCTCCGGCGCTGAGCGCTACGCCTCGTGGATGGCCACCACGGGCGCCGCCCCCGCCCGCCACTCGCCGCGATACATGCCCTCCGTGTTGAAGGGCAGCGCCGCACGCCCTCCGGCATCCACCGCGATCAGCCCGCCGCGCCCGCCCGCGCGCGGCACATCTGTCCCGATGACGCGGGCACAGGCCGCCTCCAGCGTCTCGCCCAGGTGGCGCATGCGGGCGCTGATCTCATGCGCGGCGGCGGCGCGGATGAAGGCCTCGCCCGTGCCGGTGCAGGAGATGGCGACGGTGCCATCCGCCCAGGTGCCCGCGCCCAGCACCGGGCAATCCCCCACGCGACCTGGCCGCTTGTTGGTCATGCCGCCGGTGGAGGTCGCGGCCGCGAGCCGCCCCGCCGCGTCGCGCGCCACGGCGCCCACCGTGCCCATGCGGGCGGCGGCCGGCACGTCATGGTCCAGCGCCACACGGTCCTGCGCGCGGGCGGCCTCCAGCTGGGCCAGGCGGTGCCCGGTGCGGAAGTAGTCGGCGGGCGCCGTCTCCAACCCCGCGGCGGCGGCGAAGGCATCGGCCGCGGCGCCGGCCAGCAGCACATGCCGGCCCGTCTCCAGCACCGCGCGCGCGGCGGTGATGGGGTTGCGGACGCGCGTCACCCCCGTCACGGCCCCGGCCTGGCCCTCGCCCAGCATCAGCGCCGCGTCCATCTCGATGGTGCCGTCCGAGGTGAAGGTGCTGCCACGGCCCGCGTTGAACAGCGGGCAATCCTCCAGGGCGCGCACGGCCTCCACCACCGCATCGCCCGCCGAACCGCCGGCGCGCAGGACCGCGGCGCCGGCTTCGAGCGCCGCCATCAGCCCGGCGCGATACTCGGCCTCCTTCCCGCCCGTCAGCGTGGCGCGCGGGATGGTGCCCGCGCCGCCGTGAATGGCGAGCGTCCAGCCCGCCGCCTCCGTGTCCATCATCGCATCCTCCTGCGGGCGCAGCATTCGCCCCGCGCGCCCGCGCCGCAAGCCGCTTGCGGGCTGCCCCGGTTCCGCCTATCGGCGAAACATCCGAGGGAAGGAAACCACACATGAACCGCCGCGCCCTGCTGGCCGCACTTCCGGCCACCGCCGTCGCCACCGCCGCGACCGGCCCCTCCGCCATGGCACAGGCCTGGCCCGCCCAGCCCGTCCGCGCCATCGTTCCCTTCGCCGCCGGCAGCGCCACCGACATCCTGGGCCGCCTCTTCGCCGAGCGCATGCGCGACAACCTGGGCCAGCCCGTGGTGGTCGAGAACCGCGCCGGCGCCTCGGGCATGATCGGCGCCGAGGCGGTGGCCCGCGCCAACCCCGATGGCTACACGGTGCTGTTCGGCACCAACTCCACCCAGGCCGCCGCCAACGCCCTGTTCCGCCGCGTGCCCTATGACCAGGAGCGTGACTTCGCGCCCGTCTCCACCCTGGCCTCCATCCCGCTGCTGGTGGCCGTCGCCGCCAACTCGCCCTACCGGACGCTGCAGGAGCTGATCGCGGCCGCGCGCGCCCGGCCGGAGAGCATCAGCTTCGCCTCCGCCTCCTCCTCGCAGCAGGTCGCCTCCGAGATGCTGGCCTCGATGGCCGGCGTGAAGATGCTGAACGTGCCCTATCGGTCCTCGCCCAACGCGGTGCAGGACCTGATCGCGGGGCGGGTGAACCTGTTCATCGCCGACCAGGCCGTGATCCTGCCCGGCGTGCAGGGCGGGCAGCTGCGCGTGCTGGGCATCACGACCCGCACGCGCTCGGCCCAGCTGCCGGACGTGGCGCCGGTGGCCGAGCAGGGCCTGCCCGACTACGAGCTCTTCGCCTGGTTCGCGCTGATGGTCCCCGCGGCCACGCCGGCCCCAGTGATCGAGCGGCTGAACGTGGCGGTCCGCCACGCCATGGCCGACGCCACGCTGCAGGAACGCCTCAGCACCGGCTTCGGCATGGCGCTGCTGCCCTCCACGCCCGCCGAGGCCGCGGCCTTCATCCGCGCCGAAACCACGAAGTGGACCAACGCCATCCGCGCCGCGGGGATCGAGCCCCAATAAGGGGGCCGCACCCCCGGCGCGTGGACTTGCGCAAGGCGGGCGGGTAATCAGGTAGGAACGGCCACCCTATCTGCGCGCCCCCTATTGGAGCCCCGCCGCCTTGAGCCACACCGCCTCGGACATTGACGCCCGCCTCTCCGGCCGCCTCGACGACAACCTGGCCGGCCGCCTGCCGGACGAGGCCACCGTGGCGGCCGCCGATGCCCGCGCCCGCCATTGGCACAGCCCCGAACCCGGCCGGCTGCGCCCCGGCTCGCCCGAGCACAAGCGTGCGATGTGCCGCATGTTCGAGGAGACCTTCAACCCCTACAAGCCGAGCGTCATCCCCTGGCCCAAGCTGGATGCGGAGGCGCTGGGCCGCATCACCTCCCTGCCCATCTGGGACATCGCGGTGCAGACCGAGGGCAAGGCCCGGCTGCGCATGGCCGCCTATGCCGCCACCATCCAGGACCCCGAGATGCGCGAGACCATCGCGCGCAACGGATGGGAGGAGAACCGCCACAAGGAGGTGCTCTCCCGCCTCGTGGCCGCCTATGACATTCCCCTGGCGCCGGAGCCCGAATACGTCGAGCCGCGTGATGCGGAATGGGCCTATCTCGTCACCGGCTTCAGCGAATGTGTGGACAGCTTCTTCGCCTTCGGCCTGTTCGAGATGGCGCGCCGCTCCGGCTTCTTCCCCAAGGAACTGACCGACACCTTCGAACCGGTGATCCAGGAGGAATGCCGGCACATCCTGCTGTTCGCCAACTGGCTGGCCTGGCACCGGGCCAACATGCCGCTCTGGCGCCGGCCCTGGTTCGAACTGCGGGTCTGGGCCGTCTGGGCCTTCCTGGGGTGGGAGCGAATCGGGCTCGCCAAGACCGTGGACGGCTCCGGCAAGGAGCAGAAGCAGGACAACAACTTCACCGTGACCGGCGCCAAGTCGGTCTCCGCCGAGGATTACACCCTGGCCGACATCATTGACCTCTGCCTCGTCGAGAATGACCGGCGCTTCGCGGGCTATGACGCCCGGCTGCTGCGCCCCACCACCATGCCGGCCCTGGCCCGCTTCGCGCGCTTCTTCCTGCGCGCGCCCAACCGCATGGCGCCCCCCGCCAAGCCGGCGGCGGGCTGAGCGATGACGGAGGGTTGGTTCCTCTACGCGCTGGCCATGCTCGCGCGCAGCGCCGCACTCGGCAGCGCGGCCTTCCTGCTGGTGGCCGCGCCGCCGGCGGTGCAGCCGCTCGCGCGCTATGTCACCACCGTGGCCGCCGTGCTGGCGGTGCTGGTGGCGCTGCTCGTCCTGCCCTCCACCGCGGGCTGGGGCGGCTGGATCGGCGCGCTGATGGCCCTCGGCGGCGGCGCGGCCACCGCTTTCCTGGCCTGGAAGGACGGCCCGCCCGCCCCCATCGTGGGGGCCGCCGCGGTGCTGCTGCTGGGCGGCATCCTGCAGGGGGGCGCCCATGCCGGCGCGCTGCCCGTGCTGGCCACCTTCCTGCGCGAATCGGGCGCGGCCATCTGGATGGGCAGCCTGCCCCTGCTCTGGTTCGCCCTGCGCGGCACCGGCGCCATGCGCAGCGCCCGCAACCACCGCATCCTGGCGCTGGGCGGCATGGGCCTTGCCCTGCCGGGCGTGCTGCTGTTGGGCGGGCAGGCGGGCGCCGGTTTCACCGCCCAGGGGGGAATGATCCTCGCCACGGCGGTGCTGATGCTGGGCCTGGTGAAGCTGACGCTGTGGCAGGCCTGGCTGCTGCGCGGCGAGGTGCCTCCCGACCGGCTGCAAGCCCTGACCGAGGCCGCCATCCTCATCGCCACCGCGCTCTGCGGCCCCATCGCGGCGCTGTTCATGGGCGTGCCGGTGCCGGGGCTCTGGGCCGTGCTGCCCGTCTTCCTCGTGGCGGCGGCGCTGGCGCTCAGCGTGTGGTTCCCCGCCCTGCCGGGCGGCATCCTGGCCCTGCTGCTGGTGGCCGCCGGCACGGTGGCGCTGGGCGCGGGCGCGGCCCTGGTGGGCCTGCTGGCCGTGGTGGCTGGCTGCCTGCGCTGGCTCGCCCGGCGCCAGCCCGAGACCTGCGAGGGCAGCACCAGCCAGGCCTTCTGGCCAGGCGTGGCGCTGGCGGCCCTGATGGCGGCGCTGCTGGTGCATGCGGTCTAGCCGATGAGTCCCCCGCAGCCTTCCCCCCCGGGGGCGCTGCTGGGGCGGCTCGTGGTCGCGCTGGTCGGCCGTTCGGTGCGCTGGCCGGTCGCCACGCTGCTGCTCTGCGCGGTGGTGACAGTCTTCGCGGCCTGGCTCACGGTCACGCGCTTCACCCTCGACTCCGACGTTTCCAAACTGTTCCCCGACGACCTCGGCTGGCGGGTGTCCGAGCGCACCCTCGCCGAGGCTTTCCCCGAACGCACCGACCTCGTCGTGGCCGTGCTGGACGGGCCGGATGCCGGGCGCCTCGACCGGGCGGCCGAGGCGCTGGCCGAAAGGCTGCGCGCCCAGCCCCAGCTCTTCCGCACCGTCCGCCGCCCCGATGCCGGGGAATTCTGGGACCGCCACGGCCTGCTCTTCCTGACGGAGGCCGAGGTCGCGGCCGTGGCCGAACGCCTGATCGAGGGGCAGGCGCTGCTGGGCACCATCGCCGCCGACCCCTCGCTGCGCGGCCTGGCCGAGATCAGTCGCCTCATGGCCGAGGGGCTGGCGCGGGGCGAGGCGGAACCCGACCGCCTGGCCGGCCCCCTGCACGCCCTGGCCACCGCCGCCGAGGCCGCCACGCGCGAGGCCATCACCCCCCCCGACTGGCGCGCGCTGATGACGGGCCAGGCGCCGCGTCCCGCCGAGCTGCGGCGCTTCATCATGATCCAGCCCACGCTGGACTACGCGCAGCTTTCCGCCGGCGCCGCGGCTTCGGAGGTGATCCGCGCCGAGGCCCGCGCCCTGAGGCTGGCCGAGCAGGGGGTGCGCCTGCGGCTGACCGGCCCCGTCCCCATGGGCGACGAGGAATTCGCCACCGTGGCCGACGGCGCGGTGCTGACGGGCGTGCTCTCCTTCGTGCTGGTGGGGGTGCTGCTCTGGATGGCCTTGCGCTCCTGGCGGCTGATCTGGCCGCTGCTGGCGCTGACGGTGGTGGGCATCTTCTGGACGGCCGCCTTCGGCATATTGGCGGTGGGCAGCTTCAACCCGCTCTCCATCGCCTTCGCGGTGATGTTCATCGGCCTGGGCAATGATTTCGGCACGCAATACGCCGTGCAGTTCCGCGCCGAGAGCGCCCGGCTGGGGCAGGTGCGCCCCGCGCTGATCGAGGCCGCGCGCGTGGCCGGCCCGGGGATGACCCTGGCGACGCTGGCCATCGGCCTCAGCTTCTTCGCCTTCATGCCGACCGACTATCGCGGCGTGGCGGAACTCGGCCTCATCGCGGGGGCCGGCATGTTCATCGGCTGGCTGCTGGCCATGATCATGCTGCCCGCGCTGATGCTGCTGGCCAGGCCGGGCCGCGAGATGCGGGAGGTGGGCTACCCCGCCCTGCGCCCGGTGGACCATTGGCTGTCGCGCCATGCGCGGCTGGCCGGCACGCTGGCCCTGCTGGTGGCGCTGTTCTGCGCCGGCGCCAGCTATTGGCTGCGCTTCGACACCAACCCCATCAACCTGCGCGACCCCCAGGCGGAATCGGTCGCCACCTGGCGCGACCTGGCGCAGGACCCCGACACCGACCCCAACACGCTGGAGATCCTGGCGCCGAACCTCGCCGCCGCCCAGGCCCTGGCCGCCCGGCTGGAGGCCCTGCCCGAGGTGGCCCGCGCCACCACCCTGGCCGACTTCATCCCTGAGGGGCAGGAGGCCAAGCTCTTCCTCATCGAGGACGCGGCCATGCTGCTGGGGCCGGCGCTCGCCCCCACCCCGCGCGCACCGCCCACCGAGGCCGAGACGATCGCCGCCCTGCGCGAGGCCGCCCTGGCGCTGGCCGCGTTGCGGGGCGCGGGTCCCGTCGCGGCGGATGCACGGGCGCTCGCCATCGCCTACAACCGCCTGGCCGATGGGCTGCCCGCGGGCCGCGAGGCCCTGGCCGAGGCCACCCTGCCCGGCCTGACCGACACGCTGCGCCGGGTGCGCCTGCTGCTCTCCGCCGGCCCGGTGACGCTGGAGAGCCTGCCCGAGGCGCTGCGGCGCGACTGGATCACCGCCACGGGGCAGGCGCGCATCGAGATCGCGCCCACGCCCAACACAGGCGGGGGCGAGGGTGACGAGACCACCCAGCTGCGCCGCTTCGCCCGCGCCGTGCAGGCGGTGGCGCCGGATGCGACGGGGCTGGCCATCTCGGCCGTGGAATCCTCCGCGACCATCCAGGGGGCCTTCATCCTCTCGGGCGTCATCGCCATGACGGTGGTGGTGCTGCTGCTCTGGGTGGCGCTGCGGTCGCTGAAGCTGTCCGTGCTGGCCGTCGCGCCGCTGGCGCTGGCGGGGCTGCTGACCATGGCGCATTGCGCCCTGCTGGGGCCGGACCTGAACCTCGCCAACATCATCGCCCTGCCGCTGCTGTTCGGCATGGGTGTCGCCTATGACATCTATTTCGTGACCGCCTGGCAGCAGGGGCGGCGCGACCTGCTGGCCAGCCCGCTGAACCGCGCCGTGATCTATTCGGCCGTGACCAATGCGGCCGCCTTCGGGGCGCTGATGGTCTCGCCGCATCCGGGCACGGCCAGCATGGGCGTCGTGCTGTCCATCAGCCTTGTCTATTCGCTGGCCTGCGTGATGCTGGTGCTGCCGCCCCTGTTGAAACTCTTCGCCACGCCCCCGGAACGCGCCGAAACGGAACGCACATGAAGCTCGCCATCTTCGACCTCGACGGCACCCTGGTGGACAGCGCGCCGGATATCGCCGCCGTGCTGAACCGCGCTTTGGCCCGGCAGAAGCTGGCGCCCTTCACGGTGCCGGAAGTGGCCGCCATGGTGGGCGACGGCGCGCACGCCCTGCTGGTGAAGGCCTTCACCGCCCGCGGGGCCACCCTGACCGACGACGTGATCCCGCCCTTCCTGGCCGACCTGGAGGCCAACAGCGCCAACCTGACCCAGCCCTATGAGGGGATCGAGGCCGCGCTGGCCACCATGGGCGTGGCCGGCTGGCGCGCCGCCGTCTGCACCAACAAGCCCGTGGCCGCCGCCCAGGCCCTGCTGCGCGCGCTGGGCATGCTGCGCTTCTTCGAGCTGGTGGTGGGCGGCGACACCCTGCCCGTCCGCAAGCCCGACCCCGGCCATGTGCGCGGCGTGCTGGAGGCCATGCACATGTCGCCCGCGCAGTCCGTCATGATCGGCGACCACCAGAACGACATCCTGGCCGCCAAGGGCGCCGGCGTGCGGACGGTCTTTGCCGCCTGGGGCTATGGGCGCGGTGATGGCGCGGACCTGGTGGCCAAGCGCCCGCAGGACCTGCCCTTCCTGCTGGGCAGCTAGCGTCTGATCGGCTTTGGTGGAATCGCCAAAGACGAGAATCAGCCGCTCGGCCATGCCTGCAGCGTGATCAGCGAATGGTGATCACGCTGCAGAGCGGGATGCGTTGAGGTGAATCACCGAAAACGCTGAATCCCGCTCTCAACAAAGGCTGGAGCAGGCTGCGTGCACGCAGCATGCTCCAAGTTCAGTTGGTGGCGGGCGTCTCGCGCCGCAGTTCCATCAGCGTCGCCTCGATGGTGCCCCACCAGCGGCTGCCGAGCTCCACACGCTCCGGCACGGCCGGGTGGCCGGGGGCGCGGGGGCCGAATTCGGCCAGGATGCGGAGGGGCTGGCGCGCCTCGGACGGGTCACGGTCCAGGGCATAGCCGGCCAGGGTTCGCGCCTCGATCACACAGCGCAGGCGGGGGCCTTCGGCCGGCGTGGGGTCGCGTGCCACGGCGAATTGCGTGAGGCGCCGCCCGTCGAAGCTGCGCGCGCCCGTCTCGCAGCTGGCGGTCTCGCGCACATGGCGCGCCAGGCCCGCCAGGGCGGAAAGCCCGTCCATGGTGCCGGGGATGGCCGAGGCCGGCACGGGGCTGCGCGGCATGTCCTGGGCGGGTGTGAGCACCGCCACGCGGGGCGCGCCGTCCGGCCCATATTCCAGGCGGGTGCGGCGCATCACACCGCGCCAATTGCCCTCGCTGACATGGACGCGCGGCTGCGGCAGACCCTCGGCCCAGCGGCCCTCGGAGCGCGAGACCTGTTCCCCCCGCAGGAAGAGCCGCGCCACACCCAGCGAACGCGCGCGGCTTTCCACGCTGTAGCCGGGACCGTCGAGGGCGAAGCGCAGCTCCACCTGCGCGATAGGCAGGCCGGCGGCGTTGATGAAATAGGTGGCGCGCCAGGGCTCGGCCGCGGCCGGCGTGGCGAGGAGCAGCAGCAGGGGGAACACGCGCAGGGCCATGCTGACGCATATGCGCCTCACGAAGGCGGATGCAACCGCCGCCAACGCGCTTGACAGATCGCCGCCTTCGCCGCAAAGGAGCGCGCACGGATGGGCGCGTAGCTCAGCGGGAGAGCACTGCCTTCACACGGCAGGGGTCACAGGTTCAATCCCTGTCGCGCCCACCATCCTACCTCCCCCCCTCCGCGATCAGCCGCTCCTTCGCCAGCGTCACCAGCTGGAGCAGCGCCGCGCCCAGGGCCAGGCTGTCCAGCCCGGCACCGTCCTGCATGTCGGCGTGGCGGCGCATCTCGCCGGCGAACTGGTCGAGCATGCCCGCGGGGTCGGGGTGCTGGCGGGCCTGGGCCAGCAGCAGCCGCGCCACCACCGCCTCCAGCGCGGCCAGGCGGATTTCGGGGTCGAGAGCGGGCATCGGTGTCTCCATGATCCGGTTGGACCATGGTGGGCCGGGTCAGGGCGCGGGGGCAATCACCCTTGGCCGCGCGGGGGGCGCCGCAGGCCCAGCAGGTCGCGCAGGGTGGTGCCCTCGTAATGCGTGCGGAACAGGCCCCGGCGCTGGAGCAGGGGTACCACCAGTTCCACGAAATCCTCCATGCCGCCCGGAAAATGCGAGGGCATGACATTGAACCCGTCCGCCGCGCCATTCTCGAACCAGTGCTGGAGCGTGTCCGCCACCTGCTCGGCCGCGCCGCACAGCACCCAGTGGCCGCGGGCCGCGCCCAGCAAATTGTAGATGTCACGCAGCGTCAGGTTGTCGCGCCGGGCCTTGTTCAGCAGGGCGCGGGCGAAGCCATGGCCTCCGTCGAAGAGCGGCATCTCGCCGAGGGGCGCGTCCATGTCGCGGCCCGCCAGATCCACCCCCAGCCGGTCCTGCAGCAGTTGCCGCGCATTGGTGGGGCTGATGAAGGCCTGCAACTGGGCGAGCTTGTCCAGCGCCTCGCGCTCGGTGCGGCCCACGATGGGCATGACGCCGGGCAACACCGCCACCTCTTCCGGCCGGCGGCCAAGGGCGGGCAGGCGGGATTTCAGCGCGGCGTATTGCCCGCGCGCCTCCTCGAAATCCTGCACCACGGCGAAGACCACGTCGGCCGTGCGGGCCGCGAGGTCGAGCCCCGCATCGGACCCGCCGGCCTGGAGGATGACGGGCCGCCCCTGCGGCGCGCGCGGGATGTTCACCGGCCCCTTCACCGAGAAGTGCACGCCCTCGTGGTGCAGCGGGTGCAGCTTCGCCGGGTCCACGTAGAGGCCGCTGGCGCGATCCGCCACCAGCGCATCCTCCTCCCAGCAATCCCAGAGGCCGCGCACCACGTCCACGAACTCGGCCGCGATGGCGTAGCGCTCCGCGTGGTTCGGATGGATGCGGCCGAAGTTCGGCCCGGCCTGCGCGGAAGACCCCGTGACAGCATTCCACGCCGCCCGCCCGCCGCTGATGTGGTCGAGCGAGGCGAAGGCCCGCGCGACACTCCAGGGGTCGCTGTAGGTGGTGGCGACGGTGGCACCCAGGCCGATATGCTTCGTGACCATGGCAAGTGCGGCCAGCATGGTCAGGGGCTCCAGCCGCACCGTGTAGGAGGGGTGGGCGCCCGGGTCGGCATAGAGGTTGTCGCCCATGAAGATCAGGTCGAAGCAGCCGCGCTCGGCCTGGGCGGCCATCGCCTGGATGGCGCGGATGTCGTGGAAGCCCGTGACCGCGCCTGGCATGCGCCAACCCGCCACATGGCTGCCGGTGCCCAGCAGGAAAAGGCCCAGATGCATCTGCCGCATGACGCGCGCCTATCGCCAGAAGATGAAGCGGCGCTCCAGCGCGCCCACCGCGCCGAAGAAGGCGAGGCTGAGCGTGGAGGCCACCAGGATCGCCGCCCAGACCTGCACGAAGTCAATCAGCGTGACGGACTGGTAGATGATCCAGCCGAGCCCCCCATAGGCACCCAGCATCTCGGTCACGATCGCGACGATCAGGCTGCGCACAGTGGCCACCCGAAGCCCGGCCGCGATGAGCGGCAACGCGGCCGGCAGGCGCAGCCGCCAGAAGATGCCCATGCGCCCGGCGCCGAAACTGCGCATGAGGTCCACGCTGCGCCGGTCCACCCGGTCGAAGCCCGCCAGGGCGCTGAGGAAGATGGTGAAGCCCACCGCGAGCGCCACCATGACGATCTTGGAGGAGACGCCCACCCCGAACCACAACAGCACCAGCGGCGACCAGGCGACCACGGGCACGGAGTTGATGGCCAGCAGCAGCGGCAGCACGCCCACGCGCAGAGGCCGCGCCAATACCAGCAGCGTCGCCATGCCGATGCCGGCGAGCGCGCCGATGGCATAGCCCGTCACAGCCTCGAAACCCGTGACGAGGGCCGCCGCCTGCAAGGCCGCGCGATGTTCCCACACCGCGGCCAGGATCTGCGTCACCGCCGGCAAGGTGTAGGCCGGCAGGGCGAAGCCGCGCGCCGTGGCCTCCCACAACGCCAGGATCAGCACGGCGCCGAGGACACCACGTGCGGCGGAGGTGCCGCTCATTGTTCGGCACCCCAGAAGACGATGCGCCGCTCGGCCCAGGCCACCAGCGCGTAGAAACCGGTGCCCAGCAGCGCCGCGCAGAGGATGGCGGCCCAGAGCGCCACCACGCTTTCATTGTACATGGCCTGCAGCAGCAGCACGCCGATGCCGGTGTTGTCGCCGAACCACTCGCCCACGATGGCGCCCACCAGGCTGAGCGAGGCGCCGAGGCGCAAGGCCACGAAGATCTGCGGCAGGGCCATGGGCAGTTGCAGGCGGAACAGGATTTGCGTGGGGGTGGCGCCGAAGCTGCGCAGCAGCGCCGCCTGGCGCGGGTCCACGCTGTTCAGCCCCAGCAGCGTGTTGACCGTCACGGGAAAGAAGGTGAGGTAGAAGGCGATGACGGCCTTGGCCATCAGCGTGTTGCCGAACCACATCACCACCAGCGCACCGAAGGCGATGACGGGAATGGTCTGCGACACCACGAAGACGGGCAGCAGCATGTCGCGCAGCACCGGCGCGCGGAAGAACAGCAACCCGTTCGCGATGCCCACCGCCGTGCCGGCGGCGAAGCCGATCAGCGTCTCGGCGGCGGTGCGCTGCAGCCCGGCCCAATAGGCGCCGGGTGTCAGGGCGATGGCGGCGAAGATGTCCGACAGGCGCGGCAGGAGGTGCGGGCGGATGCCGAACCCCACCACCGCCGCCTCCCACGCCAGCCCCGCCAGGATCACCCCGCCCATGAGGCGGAGTGCGGCCATCGCCGCGGCGTTCATGCCATGCGGTCCGCCAGCGGGATGGCCTCGAGGAAGCTCGAGTTGTACGCGGCGGCGAGGTCAAGGCGCGTCTTGATCACCTCGTGCCGCAGGAAGAAGTCATGCGCGGCCTGCACCACCGGGCGGTCAATCCAGAACAGCCCGTTCTGCGCGGCGCCGCCGGCCACCATCAGCTTGCCGGCCTCCTCCATCATGAATTCCTGGTGGGGGCGGTTCAGCGTGGGGGCCACGGACATGACGGCATCCACGCCGGCCTTGCCATCGCGCAGCGCGTCGCGCCAGCCGCGGATGGTGGCGCGCAGAAAGGCGGTCACCGTCTGCGGGCGGTCACGCGCGGTCTGCTCGCTGACGATGACGGTGTCGCGCGGGAAGGTGATTCCGTGGTCGTCGGGGACGAAGGTGCGGAGGTTGTCGCGCCCCACGCGCTGCATCAGCGTGAAGAACTCATTGTAGCGGGTGGCCGTCACCACATCCACCTGCCGGTCCACGAAGGGCTGCACGCTGACCTGCTGCGGCTGCATGGTGAAGTCGCCGCGGCTGAGCCCGGCTTGCGCCAGCATGCCCAGCAGCACGAAGTTGGCGCCGGTGAACCAGGTGGTGATGGTCTTGCCGCGGAAGTCGGCCAGCGTGCGGATGGGCCCGTCGGCGCGCGTGACGAAGACGAAGGGCGTCTGCTGGTGCATCACGCCGGCGCAGATGATGGGCAGGTTGCGTTCGCGCGCCGCGAAGACGCTGTCCGTGCCGCCCGAGAGGCCGAAGGTGTCCGCACCCGAGGCCACCAGGTTTTCCGTCAGCAGGTTCGGCCCACCGGGGTTGATGGTGAGGTCAATGCCCGCCTCGCGGTAATAGCCCTTCTGCTGGGCCACGTAGAAGCCCGCGAACTGCGCCTGCGTCAGCCATTTCAGGCGCAGCGTGGCCCGCGTCAGCGTCTGTGCCCCGGCCGGGCGGATGAAGGGGGTGACGGCGGCCGCGCCGGTCGCGGCCAGAAGGTGGCGCCTGTTCATCGTGCTTTCTCCTGAGGGGGTTGGGTCAGTCGCGGAAGCCTGGCTCCTCGCGGTCGAGCAGGCGGAGGAAGGCGGGCCATTCGCGCTCACCGGGGCCCAGGATGTCGCCCTGCTGCTGCCAGAACTGGTTGGCCGCGCGGGCGCAGACCTCGGGCGGCGGCTCGATGATGGGCTGGCCGGAGGATTGCATCATGAGCTGGATGCGGGCCGCGCGCTCGAAGTAGTAGAGCAGCATGAAGGCCGCGCCCGGCGTGCGCCCCACGGTCAGGGTGCCGTGGTTGCGCATGATCATGACGGGGTGCGCGCCGAAGTCGCGCACCAGGCGTTCCTGCTCGTCCAGGTCTATCGCGACACCCTCATAGTCGTGGAAGGCCTGGCGTTCGTGGAACCACATGGCGAACTGGCTGAGCGGGCGCAGGCCGCCCGGCTGCGCCGAGACCGCCACCGCCGCGTCCGAATGCGCGTGCAGCACGCAGGCCGCGTCATGCCGCGCCTTGTGGATGGCGGCATGGATGACGAAGGCCGCGACATTGGCCTCATGCGGGCTGGGGGCGAGCTTGCGGCCCTCGGTATCAATCTTGACCAGCGAGGAGGCCGTGATCTCGCTGAACAGCATCCCGTAGGGGTTCAGCAGGAAGGCATTGTCCTCGCCCGGCACGCGCAGCGAGATGTGGTTGTAGATGACGTCGTCCAGCCCCAGCCGCGCCACCATGCGGTAGCAGGCGGCCAGCGAGATGCGCGCCTCGCGCTCGGCCTCCGTCATGGCGCGGCCCCCGTGCTGGTCAGGAAGGACTTCATGGCCTCCTCCTCGATCGCGTCGAGCACCTCGCGCTTGATGGCGGTGAATTCAGGCGAGGTGAGCAGTTCCGGCGCGCGCGGGCGGGGCAGGTTCACCTCGCGCATCAGCTTCACCGCGCCGGGCCGCGCGGTCATCACCACCACGCGGTCGCCCAGGAAGATCGCCTCGTCCACGTCATGCGTGATGAAGAGGATGGTGCGGCGGTGGCGCTGCCACACATCGAGCAGCCAGCGCTGCATCATGCTGCGGGTGAGTGCGTCCAGCGCGCCAAAGGGCTCGTCCAGCAGCATGAGCTCGCGCTCGAACAGAAAGGTCCGCATCAGCGCCACGCGCTGGCGCATGCCGCCGGAGAGCTGGTGCGGATACTGCTTCTCGAAGCCCGAGAGGCCGAACTCGGGCAGCATGGAAAGCGCCTTGGCGCGGGCCTGATTGCGGTTCGCGCCCTCGATCTCGTTGGCGAGGATGGCGTTGTCCACCACGTTGCGCCAGGGCAGCAGCAGGTCGCGCTGCGGCATGAAGGAGACTTGGCCCAGCAACTCTCTCGCGTGGCAGCCGCGCCCCTTGAAGCGGAGGATGCCGCCGGCATCCGGCTCGTCGAGGCCAGCCACGATGTTGAACAGCGTGCTCTTGCCGCAGCCCGAGGGGCCGACGACGGTCACGAACTCGCCCGGCTGCACATCCAGGCCGAAGCCCTCCAGCGCCTGCACCGCGCCGAAACGCTTGGAGAGGCCACGCAGTTCGAGGAGAGGGGCGCTGTTCAATCCGTGACCTGCCTTCTGCGCCCCGGGATGAGGCTCTAAAACATCTTCACGACAGGGCCGCCGGTTTGGAATACAAAGACTGGGTGCTTTGCACACAAGAATTAGGGTCCAGCACACATATGCGCGCTAAACAGGCACTATCCGAGGCAGAATGGGCATCTTCCGGGCGCGGCCCGATGGCCGCACCGGGGGCCGGCACATTGGCCAATACCCTCTACCGCCGCCTGCGTGACGACATCGCGGGCGGGCGCCTCGACCCCGGCGCGCGGCTCGACGAGCAGGAAATAGCGGACCGCCACGGCTGTTCCCGCACCCCCGTGCGCGAGGCCTTCCGCCTGCTGGCGAGCGAGCGCCTCGTGGAGTTGCGCGGCCGCCAGGGTGCCGTGGTGCGCAGCATCTCCGCCCAGACGCTGATCGAGATGTTCCAGGTGATGGGAGAGCTGGAGGGGCTCTGCGCCCGCCTGGCCGCGCGGCGCAGCACGCCGGCCCAGAACGCCGCGCTTCAGGCCATTCACGCACGGCTGGAGGCCGCTTCGGGCGACACGGCGGACGCCTTCTATGACATCAACGCCGAGTTCCACGAGGCCATCTACGAGGCCGCGCACAACGCCTTCCTGGCCGAGGAGACCCGCCGCCTGCGCAACCGCGTGGCCGCCTATCGCCGCCGCGTGACGCATATGCCCACGCGCGTGGAGGACACGCTGCGCGAGCATGCCGAGATCATGGCCGCCATCCTGGCGCGCGACCCGGAGGCGGCGCACCGCGCCATGCGCGCCCACCTGACCCTGCTCGGGGAAAACCTGCTGGACCTGATCGCGGGCCTCGACTGACGCCTTTGCCCATGTTGGTATGCATATTGCTGGTCATTGCATACAACATGGACAACGGAGCGCCCCTTGCAGCTTGATCTCGCGGGAAAGACCGCCCTCATCACCGGGGCTTCCAAGGGCATCGGCCTGGCCTGTGCCGAGGTGCTGGCCGAGGAGGGCTGCCACCTCCACCTCGCCGCCCGTAATGGTGCCGCGATGGAGGAGGCGGCCGCGCGGCTGCGGTCCCAGCACCCCATCCGCGTCACCACCCATGCGATGGACCTCTCCACCACCACCGCCATGGAGGCGCTGGCCGAGGCCGCGCAGGACGCCACCATCCTGATCAACAATGCGGGCGACATCCCCGCCGGGCCGCTGGACCAGGTGACGGACGCCGCGCTGCGCCAGGGCTTCGACCTGAAGGTGTTCGGCTACATCACGCTCACGCGGCTGTTCTATCCGCGGATGAAGGGGCGGGACGGCGTCATCATCAACGTCATCGGCAACTCCGGCGAGAACTGGGATGCGAGCTACTTCGCCGGCTCCACCGGCAATGCGGCGCTGATGTCCTTCAGCAAGGCCATCGGCGGCCGCAGCCTGGATGACGGCGTCCGCGTGGTGGGCATCAACCCGGGCCCCGTCGCCACCGACCGCATGCTGAAGATCATGAAGGTGAAGGCGCGCGAGATGCTGGGCGATGAATCCCGATGGGAGGAACTCTTCGCCAAGTATCCCGGCAAGCGCCCCGCCACGGCGCGCGAGACGGCGGATCTCTGCGCCTTCATGGCCTCGCCGCGGGCGGGCTACATCACGGGCACGGTCGTCACCATTGATGGCGGCATCTCGGCGCGCGGCTCCGTGATCTGATGGCCGGCGCCCTTATCCGCAACCGCTATTTCGACGAACTCAGCGCCACGCCGGGCCTGGCCTGGATGGGCCAGAACACCAACCACATCCCGGCGCATCCGGCGGTGCTGGCCGCGATGCATGCCGCCGTGGACGCGCTGGAGTTCAACGCCTACGCGCCCCCGCTGGGCTTCGAGGCGCTGCGCGCGGCCATCCTGGCGGACCTGGGCGTGAGCGGCGCGGAAGCCCTCGTCACCGAAGGCGGCGTGAACGCGCTGGCGCTGGTGTGCCGCGCGCGCTGTCGCCCGGGCACCACCTTCGTCACCACCGACCCGACGTGGAAATGGCCCTGCCTCTTCGCCCGCCAGGCGGGGGCCGAGGTGGTGGAAATCCCCATCTACGACCCGGCCTGCCACTACCGCCTGACGCCGGCCGCACTTCGCGCGGCGGTGGATGACCGCACGGCGCTGATCTACATCGTGGACCCGAACAACCCGCTCGGCATCTGCTACACGCGGGACGAGATCGCCGCCTTCGCCGCCATCGCGAAGGAAGTGGGCGCGCTGCTGGTGCATGACTGCACCTATCGCGACTTCGCCGATGGCCACCACCCGGCGCTGCTGGAAGCGCCGGAACATGCGGTGGTGTCGCTCTCCTTCTCCAAGTGGCTGGGGCTTGCTGGGCTGCGCATCGGCGCGCTGGTCGCCCCCGCCGCGCTGCTGGAGGAATTCGCGGACCAAACCACGGGCGTGCTCGGCGCCAGCGTCATCGCGCAGCGCGCTGCCCTCGCGGGCCTCGCCGTGAAGCCCGAATGGATGGCGCGGGTCCGCGCCACCACCCGCGCCAACAACGCCATGATCCATGCGGCGGCCCTTCGCATCCAGGGCTTCTCGGTGCCCGTCTGGCCGAGCCACGGCAACTTCCTGGTGGTGGAGACCGAGGCCACCGGCATCCTTCCCGAGGCTCTGGTGGAAGCGGCACGGCGCGAGGGCATCATGATCCGTCAGGGCAGCTACCACACCGCGCGCTTCGGGCACCGCTTCGTGAAGATCAGCACCTCCGTCCCGGGGGAGTGGGCGGAGAAGCTGGCCGATCGCCTGCCCGCTTTGGTCGAGACGGCGCGCAGGCTGAACGACCTCACGCCGCAATTCTGAGAGGACACATCATGCCGCGCATCACCACGCCCGACGGCATCGGCCTGCACTATGAGGAAGCGGGCACCGGCACGCCCATCCTCTTCCTCCATGAGTTCGGCGGGAACCACGAGAGCTGGGAACCGCAGATGCGCCACTTCGCGCGGCGGCACCGCTGCATCACCTATGCCGCGCGCGGCTATCCGCCCTCCGATGTGCCGACGGATGTCGAGCAATACTCCCAGGCCATCGCGGTGGCCGATGCGGTGGCGGTGCTGGACGGTTTGGGCATTGCCAAGGCGCATATCGTGGGCCTGTCCATGGGCGGCTTCGCGACGGTGCATTTCGGCTTGCGCGCGCCGGAACGCGCCCTGTCGTTGACCGTCGCCGGCGCCGGTTATGGCTGCGAGAAGGAGCATGAGGCGTATTTTCGCGGCGTCTCGCTGGAGGTCGCTCGCCGCTTCGCCACCGACGGCGCCCGTGCCTTCGCGCCCATCTATGCCGAGGGCGCGAGCCGCGTGCAGTTCCAGAACAAGGACCCGCGCGGCTGGCGCGAATTCGCCGACCGGCTGGCCACGCATTCGGATATGGGTGCCTCGCTCACCATGCGGGGCGTGCAGGCGCGGCGGCCCTCCTTCTGGGACCTGGAGGACGAGCTGCGCGCCATGCCCATCCCCACCCTCGTCATCGTGGGCGACGAGGATGACCACTGCCTGCAACCCGGCATCTTCCTCAAGAAGACGCTGCCGGCCTGCGGCCTTTCCGTCTTCCCCAAGACCGGCCACACGCTGAACCTGGAGGAACCCGCCTGGTTCAACATGCACCTGGCCGAGTTCATCGCGCAGGTGGAGGCCGGCCGCTGGGAGGTGCGCGACCCGCGCGCCCTGCCCGGCCAGATCATGCGGACGGATTGAGCATGTCGCGCCTCTGGGACCGGTTGATGCGCCTCGCCGAGATCGGCGCGCGGGGCGATGGCGGGGTGGACCGCCAGGCGCTGACGCCCGGCGAGATCGAGGCCTGGCGCCTCGTCCTGCAATGGGCGGCCGAGGCGGGGCTGGAACCCGCCACCGATGACGCCGGCAACCTCTTCCTCACCCGCCCCGGCCGTGACCGCACCCTGCCGCCGGCGGTCATCGGCAGCCATCTCGACACCCAGCCGAACGGAGGAAAATTCGACGGCGCCTGGGGCGTGCTGGCCGCGCTGGAAGCCGTGGCCGACCCCGGCTTCATCCCCGCGCGCGACATCAGCGTGGTCGCCTGGAGCAATGAGGAAGGCAGCCGCTTCGCCCCGGGCATGACGGGCAGCGAGGCCTTCGCGGGGGTGCGGCCCCTCGCCGCTATCCGCGCCCTGCGCGACGCGGAAGGCGTGCTCCTGGGAGATGCGTTGGACACCCTGCACGCCGCCTTCCCACGCTTGCCGCACCTTCCCCTGGACCGCGAGTTCGCCTTCTGCATCGAGCCGCATATCGAGCAGGCGACGCTGCTGGAGGAGGCGGGCCTCCCCATCGGCATCGTCACCGGCATCCAGGGCAAGATCACCTTCGAGATCGTGCTGGAGGGCGAGGAAGGCCATGCCGGCACGCGCGACATGGCGCTGCGCCGCGACGCGGTGATGGCGTTCGCGCGCATCGCCGCCCGCATGCAGCGTGACGTGGGCGAGGCGGACCCCATCGTGAAGTTCACCATCGGGCGCGTGCAGGTGGTGCCCAACGCGCCCTCGGTCATCGCCGGCCGCGTGGTGTTTCGCATGGATCTTCGCCACCCGGACAATGCCGCGCTGGAAGCCCATGGCGCGCGGCTGGAGGCCATCGCGGCAGCGGAGGCCGCGCCCTGTGGCGTCACCATCACGCGGCTGGTCCACGCGCCCTCCAACGATTTCGACGCGGGGCTGCGGGCGCGCCTGGCCGCCGCCGCCACGCGGCTCGGCCTGCCGCACATGGAACTGCTTTCGGCGGCGGGGCATGACGCGCGCCACATGGCGCCGCGCTGCCCCACGGCCATGCTCTTCATCCCCTGCCGCGGCGGCGTCAGCCACTCGCCGCTGGAATGGGCGGAACCCGCGCATGTGGAGGCCGGCGCCGCCGTCCTTGCCGAGACCGTGAAGGAGTTGTGCGCATGATGGACATGGCCGCGCTGCCCGTGCAGCACCCCGAACGCCCCGCCAATGCCGCGGCCGCGCGGGCGCGCTTCTTCAACTCGGGCAATGCCTTCAATGTGAAGCTGGCACCGGTGCCGGCCGCGGATTTCGCGGCCGTCGCCGCCGCCGCCTTCGCACCCGGCGCGGCCACGGGCCTGCACCCCTGCGACCAGTCGGCGGCCTTCGGCTGCCCCTTCCCCGCCACCACGCCGCTGATGCTGGCGCGCTATGCCGTGATCCGCGCGGGCGAGACGCTGGCCTTTGAGAGCGCCGCCACGGGCCTCATCGGCTGCGTGCTGCGCGGCGCGGGCCGCAACGACGCCTTCGCCTGGGCCGAAGGCGATGTCTTCCTGCTGCCGGGCGGCCCCGTGGCGCTGACAGCCACCGCCCATTCCGTGCTCTGGCTGGTCGGAAATGAACCGCTGCTGGCCTTCGAGGGGCTGCGCCCCGGCCCCACCACCATGGCCCCCGTGCATTTCCCGGCGGCCGAGATCGAACGGCAGCTCGCCCTTATCGGCGCCTGCACCAGCAATGACGGCACGGCGGGGCTGGCGCTGATCTTCAGCTCGGACGGGCTGGAGGCGTGGCGGAACCTGACGGCGAGCATGACGCTCTCCCTCAACACCCTTCCCCCGCGCGAGAACCAGCGCGCCCACCGCCACAACGCGGCCGCCATCACACTGGTGCTGCAAGGGGAGGACTGCCATTCCCGCATCGCCGGCGAGAGGCGGCGCTGGAGCCTGCACAACACCCTCGTCACCCCACCGGGCGAGCCGCACTCGCACCACAATGGCGGCGACGTGCAGGCCCGCTTCCTGATCGTGCAGGATGGCGGGCTGCACTATCACGCGCGCACGATGGGCTTTCAGTTCCTGGAGTGAAATCCTTTTAGAAGGCCCCCACGACGTTCACGGCCAAAATCGCCACCGCCAGCGCCAGCAGCGGGAACACCACCGCCACCATGGCCAGGTCCCCATAGGATTGCCGGTGCGTCAGCCCGCAGATGGCCAGCAGCGTCACCACCGCGCCATTGTGCGGCAGGCTGTCCAGCCCGCCCGTGGCGATGGCGGTGATGCGGTGCAGCGCCTCGGGCGCGATGCCAGCGGCGGCACCCATCTGCACATAGGTCTCGCCCAGCGTGGAGAGCGCGATGCTCATTCCCCCCGAGGCCGAGCCGGTGATGCCCGCCAGCACGTTCACCGCCAGCGCCAACGACACCAGCGGGTTCTCGCCACCCAGGCCGAGCACGCCCTGCCGCACCAGATCGAAGGCCGGGAGTGCGGCGATCACCGCGCCGAACCCCACCAGCGAGGCGGTGTTGAAGATGGGCAGCACGGAGGCGTTGGCGCCCGCGTCCAGCGAGGCCTTCACCGAGGCGAGCCGCCCCCAGTTCGTCGCCACCAGCACCAGGATGGCGGCGCTCAGCGCCAGGATGATGGACCAGACGCCCAGCACGGAAGAGAGCCCCACGGAACCGAAGCGCGGCTCAGCCAGGAAGCCGGTGTCCCAGGCGGGGATGACGAAGCTGGAGAAGATGAGGTTGGCCAGGATCACCACCACCACCGGCAGCACGGCCAGCACGAAGGGCGGCTGGGCCGGCGCGGGCGTCGGCTCGATCTCGGCCACGTCGAAGCCCTCGCCGGCCGCGCGTTCGCGCATGTCGGGGTTGGGGGCGGGTGCGTGGTCGGGGTGCTCGCCATAGCCCTCGCCACGGGCGCGTGCGGATGCCGCGCGGCGCATCAGCCACCATTGCCCCGCACCGAACATCACCACCGCCGCCAGGATGCCGAGGCCCGGAGCGGCGAAGGGCGTGGTGCCGAAGAAGGGCATGGGGATGGCGTTCTGGATGGCGGGTGTGCCCGGCAGCGCCGTCATGGTGAAGGTGAAGGCGCCGAGCGCGATGGTGGCCGGGATGAGGCGCTTCGGGATGTCGGCCTCGCGGAAGAGGCTGGCCGCGATGGGATAGATGGCGAAGGCCACCACGAAGAGTGAGACGCCGCCATAGGTCAGGATGGCGCAGGCCAGCACCACCGCCAGGATGGCCTGGCCCCCGCCCAGCCGCGCCACCAGCCCCTGGGCGATGGCGCGCGCCGCGCCGCTGTCATCCATCAGCCGCCCGAAGATGGCGCCCAGCAGGAAGAGCGGGAAGAAGGAGATGACGAAGCCGCCCGCCGAGGTCATGAAGACCTGTGTGTAGAGCCCGAGCAGCGGCGCGCCGGCGAAGACGGCCGCCAGCAGCGCCATGGCCGGCGCCAGCAGCAGCACCGAGATGCCGCGATAAGCCAGGAAGATCAGCAGCCCCAGCGCCAGCAGGACACCCGCCAGCCCGATCATTCAACGGACCCCTTGGAGGCCTGGCCGGGTTCGCGCAGCGTGCCGTGGAACAGCGTCTCGGGGTCGAAGGTGGAGCGCTGGCCGATGTCGTCCCGGTGGCGCGCCAGCCAGGCATCGGCCGCCGCGCGGCCATGGTCGCGCAGATGGGTCAGGAAATCCCATTCGGCATTGAGCTTGGAGGAGGCGGAGAGATGCTCCAGCCCCTGCCCGCCGATGCGGTGCAGCCGCATGTCGCGATAACGCTCATTCTCCAGCCCCTCCGCCTTGATGAGGCGGCGCAGCAGGGTGATGGCGCGCAGTTCCTTGATGAGGGCTGCGTTGAAGGTGATCTCGTTCAACCGGTTCTGGATCTCGGCCGCCGTGGTGGGCAATTCCTCGCTGCGGATGGGGTTGATCTGCACGATCATCAGGTCGCGGCCATCGCTCTCATCCACCAGCGGGTAGAGGGCGGGGTTGCCCATGTAGCCGCCATCCCAATAAGGCTCGCCGTCAATTTCCACGGCCTTGTAGAGGGTGGGCAGGCAGGCCGAGGCCATCACCGCGTCCACCGTGAGTTCGCCGCGGCGGAAGGTGCGCGGCAGGCCGGTGCGGACATTGGTGGCCGTGACGAACAGCTTCACGGACTGGCAGGCGTTCACCCGCTCGAAATCCACCGTGGCCTCGACCACGTCCCGCAGCGGGTTCAGGTCGAAGAGGTTCAGCTCATAGGGCGAGGCAAGTCGTGAGAGCAGGTCCATCGCGATGTAGCCGGGCGAGGTGTCGAGGCTCCATCGGCCCAGCAGCCGGTCCATGGGGCTGCGCTGGATGGGGCTGAAGCGGGCGGCATCGCTTACCGCGCGCCAGAACTTCTCCAGCGCCTCGCGCGCCCCCTCGCGCCCGCCGCGCACCAGCCCATCGGCCAGCACCACGGCGTTCATGGCGCCGGCGCTGGTGCCGCTGATGGCCTCGATGCCGAGCTCGCCATCCTCCAACAGCCGGTCGAGCACCCCCCAGCTGTAGGCGCCATGCGCGCCCCCGCCCTGCAGGGCCAGTTCGATCGTCTTGTCGCCGTTCATGCGCGCCTCCTGCGGATGTCGCCCCCGGTGTTGCCACCGGAGGCGATCAGGCTGTTCAGCGCATGAGTTTACCGAACGATGCTGCGGCGCAGCAAATTTTCTGACATGGCGTTAATCCGTCTCGCCTGGGGCGCGCTCAATCCACAGTGGCGCCAGAGGCCTGCACGATGGGCCGCCAGCGCGCCAGCTCGGCCGCCACGAACTGCGTGAACTGCTCGGGCGTCATGTCGCCCGGGTCCCCGCCCAGCTCGGCGAAGCGCGCACGCATGGCGGGCGCGGTGATGATGGCCATGGTCTCACGGTGCAGGCGCTCGGTGATCGCGGGCGGCATGCCGGCAGGGCCCGAGAGCGAGAACCAGGTCGTGCTCACCAGGTCCACATTCTGCTCGCGGAAGGTGGGAATGTCGGGGAAGGACGGGTGGCGCTGCGCGCTCGATATCGCGATGGGGCGCACCACGTCGCTGCGGATATGGGCCGCCGCCGAGGGCAGGCTGTCCGACATCATGGGCACCTGCCCCGCGATCACGGCGGCCATGGCCGGGCCCGCGCCGCGGAAGGGCACATGGGTGTATTCGATGCCCATCAGCTGCGCGAACTGCACGATCATCAGGTGGTTCGAGGAGCCGGCGCCGGAGCTCGCCATGTTCAGCCCGCCTGGCTGCGCGCGCGCAAGGCGCACGATGTCGGCCAGGTTCTGGATGGGCGTGTTCTTGTTCACCACCCAGACCGAAGGGTTGGTGATGACCATGGCGATGTGCGTGAAGGAGCGCACCGCGTCATAGCGCAGGCCGCGGTAGAGCGAGGGGCCGATGGCGTGGCTCGCGATGTTGCTCATCAGCAGCGTCTGACCATCGGGCGCGGCATCGGCCACGAGCTGGCTGCCCGTGGTGGCGGTCGCGCCGGCCCGGTTCTCGACGACGAAGGGGGTGTTGAGCCGGATGGCCAGCTGGTCCGCCACCAGGCGCGCCACCAGGTCGGTCGTGCCACCGGGCGCGAAGGGCACCACGAGGCGGATGGGGCCGGAGGGCCAGGTCTGCGCCCGCACAATGGCCGGGCTGGCGATCAGGCCGGCACCGCCAAGCAGAAACGGGCGGCGCGTGATATTCTTGAGCATATGTCTCCCCTCCCACGACATCGGAACCGTGTCGTTGGGAGAAAGAGATGCCATGCCGCGCGGGCGCGCGGCAAGCCAGGTCGCCGGGAGGGCGATTCACCGCTTCGGCATGCCGCCTCCGCGGATCGCACTCAAAATAGGGAGGGCGATTCACCGCTTCGGCATGCCGCCTCCGCGGATCGCACTCCGGCCTCAGCCGACCGGGTCGCCCTTCACGGGCTGGCCATCGGCGCGGCGTTGGGCGCGCTTGCGCTCATGCGGGTCGAGGTAGCGCTTGCGCAGGCGCACGGCAGAGGGCGTCACCTCCACCAGCTCGTCATCCTCGATATAGGCGATGGCCTGCTCCAGGCTCATGCGCCGTGGCGGGATCAGAAGCAGCGCATCATCCTTGCCGGCGGCGCGGATGTTCGTCAGCTTCTTCTCCTTGACCGGGTTCACCTCCAGGTCGTCATCGCGCGAATTCTCGCCAATGATCATGCCGACATAGACCTTGGCGCCGGCGCCCAGGAACAGCGCGCCACGCTCCTGCAGGGCGAAGAGCGCATACTGCGTCGTCTCGCCGTCCACGTTGGAGATGAGGCTGCCGTTGCGCCGCCCCTCGATCACGCCGGCCCATTCCTGGTAGCCCAGGAACAACCGGTTCATGATGCCGGTGCCGCGCGTGTCCGTCAGGAACTCCGAGTGGTAGCCGATCAGCCCGCGCGAGGGCATGTGGAAGGTCAGGCGCGTCTTGCCGCCGCCCGAGGGCCGCATGTCCTGCATCTGGCCCTTGCGCAGGGAGAGCTTCTCCACGACGACGCCCGAATAGGCCTCGTCCACATCCACCAGCACTTCCTCATAGGGCTCCTCGCGGACGCCCGTCTCGGCATTCTCGCGCGTCAGCACGCGCGGGCGGCCGATGGTGAGCTCGAAGCCCTCGCGGCGCATCGTCTCGATCAGCACGCCGAGCTGGAGTTCGCCGCGGCCGGCCACCTCGAAGGCGTCCGTCTCCTCGCTGTCGCGGATCTGGATGGCGACATTGCCCTCGGCCTCGCGGAACAGGCGATCGCGGATCTGGCGCGAGGTCACCTTCTTGCCCTCACGCCCGCCCAGCGGGCCGTCATTCACGCGGAAGGTCATGGCCAGCGTCGGCGGGTCCACCGGCACGGAAGGCAGGGCCGCGCCCTGCTCGGGCGCGCAGATGGTGTCGGGGATGGTGGTGTCCGACAGGCCGGCGATGGCGATGATGTCGCCCGCCTGCGCCTCGTCCACCGGCACGCGCTCCAACCCGCGGAAGGTGAGAAGCTTGGTCAGCCGCCCGGTTTCGACCTGGGTGCCGTCCGCGCGCAGCACCTTCACCGGCATGTTCAGCCGGGCCACGCCCTGCTCGATGCGGCCCGTGAGGATGCGGCCCAGGAAGTTGTCGTATTCCAGGATGGAGGCGTTCATGGCGAAGGGCGCGGCCGGGTCCACCTTCGGCTCCGGCACGTGGCGCACCACCAGGTTGAACAGCGCGTCCAGGTTCTGGCGCGGGCCTTCCATGCTCTCATCGGCCCAGCCCTGGCGGCCCGAGGCGAAGAGCATGGGGAAGTCCAGCTGCTCGTCCGAGGCGCCGAGGTTGGCGAAGAGGTCGAACACCTCGTCATGCACCTCGTGCGGGCGGGCGTCCTGGCGGTCCACCTTGTTCACGACGACGATGGGGCGGATGCCGCGCGCCAGCGCCTTGCCCAGCACGAACTTGGTCTGGGGCAGCACGCCCTCGGCCGCGTCCACCAGCAGGATGGCGCCATCCACCATCGAGAGGATGCGCTCCACCTCGCCGCCGAAATCGGCGTGGCCGGGGGTGTCCACGATGTTGAGCTTCGTGCCCTCCCATTCCACGGCCGTGCACTTGGCCAGGATGGTGATGCCGCGCTCTTTTTCGAGGTCGTTCCGGTCCATGGCCCGTTCGGCCACCTGCTGGTTTTCCCGGAAGGTGCCGGCCTGCTTGAGCAACTGATCCACCAGCGTGGTCTTGCCGTGGTCGACGTGCGCGATGATGGCGAGGTTGCGCATCGGCATAGGGCAGGCTCCGGACATGGGCAGGCCCGGGCGAGAATGGCCCAGGCGGCGGGGTAACGGATTTTGGGCTTGTCGCCGGGACACATAGGGCGGCGGTGGCCGAATTGCCAGCGGGATTCCGTGGTGCAGCGCGGGATGTTGCCATGCGGCGGGTGCGGGGCGCTTGACGGTGCCGCCAGGACGATTTATCGAACGATCATTCGCCGAATAATCATTCGAGAAATCATGCGCTCCCGCAACTCCCAGCTCCATGATGCCCGGCGCGAGGCCATCCTCGCCGCCGCCGCCGCCTGCTTCTTCCGCCGCGGCTTCCACGCCAGCAGCATGAAAGACATCTGCGCCGCGGCGGGGATGAGCGCGGGCACGCTCTACCACTACTTCCCTTCCAAGGCCGCGATCGTGGCCGGAATCCTGGAGAGCGAGCGCCGCGCCACCCGGGCGCTGCTGGCCGAACTCGACAACGCCGCCGGACTGCGCGCCGGCCTTTCCGCCGCCCTCGACACGCTGGAGCGATACGCCACCGAGGAGGATCTGCGCCTCCAGGCCGAGATCGCCGCCGAGATCCTGCGCGACCCGGTGCTGCGGGCCGAGGCCGCCGCGCAGGAGGCGGAAGCCCGCACCGACCTCGCCGCCCGGCTGGAGGCCGCCGCGGCCGCCGGCGAGATCACGCCCGCCGCGGGCGCCGCCACCGCCACCGCCATCGCCGCCCTGCTGGACGGTATCCTCTGGGCCGCCACCCTGCACGGCCCGGCCCATCTCGCCGCCGCGCGCCCCGCGCTGGAGGCCGCCCTCGACCGCCTGCTGGAGCCCCGCCGATGAATGCCGCCCCCCGCGAGATTCCGCTCGATGCCCTACGCGGCTTCGCGCTGCTGGGCATCATCCTGGTAAACGCCCCGCTCTTCGCCGCCTCGGCCTTCGCGCCGCCCGAGCCGGAGGGGGTGGCGGACGTCGCCGCGCTCTGGCTGCTCACCGCTCTCGCCGCGGCCAAGTTCTTCCCGATCTTCTCCTTCCTCTTCGGCTATGGCGTGGCGCGGCAGGCCATGCTGGGCCGCGGTGGTGCGCCCTTCCTGCGCCGGCTGCTGGGCCTCTTCGTGCTGGGGGCGCTGCACGCCACCCTGCTCTTCTTCGGCGACATCCTGATGCTCTACGCGGTGCTGGGCCTCGCGCTCTGGCTGCTGCGCGACCTGCCGCCACGACCGATGCTCATGCTCGGCAGCGCGGTGCTCCTGGTCGGGGTGGGGGTGCAGGCGGGCAGCTTCGTCGCCTTCGCCGACATGGGGGCGCAGGAGGTGCTCGGCCCCGGTTATCTCGGCACCTTCGCCGAGGTGGTGGGCCAGCGATGGTCGGAGTTGCCGTTGATGCTGCCCGGCGTGCTGCAGTTCAACGGGCCGGTGGCGGCCGCGGCCTTCCTGTTCGGCCATGCGCTGGCGCGCAGCGGGGGCTTCCCGCCCGACGAGGCGGGGCTCGCCCGCGCACGGCGCGTGGCCCGGCGGATCTGGCCCCTGGCGGCGCTGGGCAGCCTGGCGGTGGTGCCGCTGCTGAGGCCAGAGGTCGCGCCGTCCTGGGCCTGGGCGGGGGCGCTCGTTTTCTCGGCGCTGGCGCCTCCGCTAGCCTTCGGGATGGGGGTCGAAATGCTGTCTTGGGCGCGCCGCCACCCCACGCATGCCCTGACGCGACTGCTGGCCACGGCGGGGGCGGCGACCCTCTCGGGCTACCTGCTGCACTCCCTCATCCTGGGCGCCGTCTTCCATGGCTGGGGCTTCGGGCTCTACGGGCAGCTCGGCGCCGCGGCGGTGGCAGGGGTGGCGGTGCTGACCTTTCTGCTGCTGACGGGGTTGATCGCGCTGTGGCGGCTGCGCTTCCGCCAGGGCCCGGCCGAGGCGCTGCTGCGGCGCTTCAGCCAGGCCGGCCCCTCAAGCGGGAACGAGCCGCGTCAGGCGTGAGGGCGTCATCTCCGCCAGCAGCACGCTGCCATCGGGGTGCAGGGCCATGCCATGCGCCCCGTTCAGCACGGCCCGCGCCTTGGACATCAGCACCCCCTGGCGGGAGAAGACCGAGAGGCTGGGCACCTGGTCGGTCACCCACCAGTTGCCCTCGGCATCGGCCGTCACGGCCATGGGCTTGTGCAGCAGGTAGAGGGAACGGAGGAAGCGGCCCTCGGCGGTGAACACCTGCACGCGGTTGTTCTCGCGGTCGGCCACGGCCACCTCGCCCTCCAGGCCCACGCGGACGGAATGAGGGGTGGAGAACTCGCCCGCCCGTTGGCCGGGGGTGCCCCAACCCTCGCGCGGGGTGCCGTCGGGGGCGAAGACATGCACGCGGGAGGCCGCGTAGCCATCGGCCACATAGGCCGTGCCATCCGGGGCGAAGCCGATGTCGCAGGGGGCGTTGAAGGGCTGGCCGGCCTGGTGACGGGTGCCCAGGCGCCGGCGGACCACGCCCTCGCGGTCGAAGGCGATGATCTCGTGCGCGTCGCGGTCCACCACATGGATCAGGCCATCGGGGGCCACATCCAGCATGTGCAGGTCCGCCACCTCCTCGCCGAAGGCCCCGATGCGCGCGCCCGTGGCATCCAGCACAATGACGGTGGGGCCGGGGCCGGAGGTGTAGGAATCCCGCCGCAGCCCGACATAGACGCGGCCTTCGGCGTCGGTCGCGACATCGGTCACGCCGCCCATGTCGGTGGGAAGGTCGCCCCAGGGGCGTTCGATGCGGTAGCGCCGGGCGCCAAGCGTCACATAAAGCATGCCACCATGTTGCCATGCCCGCGCGCCCGCGGCCACGCTGGAACCATGCGGGAATCGGATGCGCGCCATCAAAGGGCCGAGGGGGAGGCGCGGCTTGCAATCGGCCCGGGCGGCATCACGCGCCTCTACCAGAAGGCGCCGCTGCGCCTGCTCTTCCCCACCCCCGAACCGGGCGAGCCCCTGCAGGCCGCGCTGGTGAACACGGCCGGCGGGCTGGCGGGGGGCGATACGGTGCGGGCGGCGCTGGTGCTGGCGCCCGGCGCCCAGGCCCTGGTGACGACCCCGGCGGCGGAGAAGCTCTACACCAGCCTGGGCCCCGTGGCCTCGCTGCAAACCCGGATCGAGGTGGGTGAGGGCGCCGCGCTGGAATACCTGCCGCAGGAGGCCATCCTGTTCGACGGCGCCCGGCTGGACCGCCGCACCGAGGCGCATGTGGCCCCGGGCGGCGCGCTGCTGGCGACTGAATCCCTCGTGCTTGGGCGGATCGCGCGCGGCGAGGCCTGGCGGCGCGGCACGGCGCGCGAGGCCTGGCGCCTGCACCTGGGCGGGCGGCTGGCCTGGGCCGATGCCATCGCGCTGGACGCGGCCGCCCGCGACGCCCCCCATGCGCTGGACGGCGCGGAGGCGCTGGGGCTGATGCTGCTGGCCCATCCCGACGCCGCGCGGCACCGCGAACTGGCGCGCGACCTGACCGGCGGCCAGGCCAGCCTGCCCCGGCCGGGCCTGCTGCTGCTGCGCTTCCTGGGCCGCGCGGTGGAGGTGCGGGCGGGCATCATGGCCGCCATCCCGGCCCTGCGGTCGGCGGCGCTGGGCCGCCCCGCCACCCTGCCGAGACTGTGGACGTGTTGATGCCAGACGTTCCATGATGCTGCGATGCAACTGACGCCCCGCGAGAAAGACAAGCTGCTCATCGCCATGGCCGCCCAGGTGGCGCGACGGCGGCTGGAACGCGGCGTGAAGCTCAACCACCCCGAGGCCATCGCCCTCATCACGGATTTCGTGGTGGAGGGGGCGCGGGATGGCCGCTCCGTGGCGGACCTCATGGCCGCGGGCGGCGAGGTGCTGCGGCGCGACCAATGCATGGAGGGTGTCGCGGAGATGATCCACGACATCCAGGTGGAAGCGACCTTCCCCGACGGCACCAAGCTCGTCACCGTCCACAACCCGATCCGATAAGGGCCGCGCGCATGATTCCAGGCGAGGTGATCTGCGCCCCCGGCGAGATCGAGCTGAACGCGGGCCAGCCCGTGACGGAGCTGGAGGTGGCGAACACCGGCGACCGTCCCATCCAGGTCGGCAGCCACTACCATTTCTTCGAGACCAACCCCGCGCTGAGCTTCGACCGCGCCGCCGCACGCGGCCAGCGGCTGGACATCCCGGCCGGCACGGCGGTCCGCTTCGAACCGGGCCAGAGCCGGCGCGTGAAGCTGGTGCCGCTGCGCGGCGACCGCGTGGTGCATGGCTTCCGCGGCGATGTGGAGGGCGCGCTGTGAGCCGCCTCTCGCGCAGCGCCTATGCCGGCATGTATGGCCCCACGGTGGGCGACCGCGTGCGGCTGGCCGACACGGAACTCTTCATCGAGGTGGAGAAGGACTTCACCACCCATGGCGAGGAGGTGAAGTTCGGCGGCGGCAAGGTGATCCGCGACGGCATGGGCCAGTCGCAGCGCACGCGCGAACAGGGGGCGGCGGACACCGTCATCACCAACGCCCTCATCCTCGACCACTGGGGCGTGGTGAAGGCCGATGTGGCACTGCGGGACGGGCGCATCAGCGCCATCGGCAAGGCGGGCAACCCGGACACGCAGCCAGGCGTGGACATCGTCATCGGCCCGGGGACGGAGATCATCGCGGGCGAGGGCAAGATCCTCACCGCGGGCGGCATGGACGCGCATATCCACTTCATCTGCCCACAGCAGATCGAGGAGGCGCTGGCATCGGGCGTCACCACCATGTTCGGCGGCGGCACTGGCCCCGCCCATGGCACGCTGGCCACCACCGTGACGCCCGGCCCCTGGCATATCGGCCGCATGCTGCAGGCGGCCGAGGCGTTTCCGATGAACCTGGGCTTCCTCGGCAAGGGCAATGCCGCCCTGCCGGTGGGGCTGGAGGAACAGGTGCGCGCGGGCGCCGCCGGCTTCAAGCTGCACGAGGACTGGGGCACCACCCCCCAGGCCATCCGCAACTGCCTCTCCGTGGCCGATCGCTTCGACGTGCAGGTGGCCATCCACACCGACACGCTGAACGAAAGCGGCTTCGTGGATGACACCATCGCCGCCTTCGAAGGCCGCACCATCCACGCCTTCCACACCGAGGGCGCGGGCGGCGGCCATGCCCCCGACATCCTGCGCCTGGTGGGCGAGGCGAACGTGCTGCCCAGCAGCACCAACCCCACCATGCCCTACACGGTGAACACGGTGGACGAGCATCTGGACATGCTCATGGTCTGCCATCACCTCGACGCGCGCATCCCCGAGGACGTGGCCTTCGCGGAATCCCGCATCCGGCGCGAGACCATCGCGGCGGAGGACATCCTGCACGACATCGGCGCCATCTCCATGATGTCGTCCGACAGCCAGGCGATGGGCCGCGTGGGCGAGGTCATCATCCGCACCTGGCAGACCGCGCACAAGATGAAGGTGCAGCGCGGCCGCCTGCCCGAGGAGACGGGCGAGAACGACAATTTCCGCGCCCGCCGCTACATCGCGAAATACACCATCAACCCGGCCCTGGCGCAGGGCATCGCGCAGCATGTGGGCAGCGTGGAGGTGGGCAAGCTGGCGGACCTCGTGCTGTGGTCGCCGGCCTTCTTCGGCGTGAAGCCCGACATGATCCTCAAGGGCGGCAGCATCGCCATGGCGCCGATGGGCGACCCCAACGCCTCTATCCCCACGCCGCAGCCCGTGCATTACCGACCCATGTTCGGCAGCTTTGGGCGGGCGATGACGCTGGGCAGCGTCACCTTCGTCTCGGGTGCGGCGCTGGACGCCGATGTGGGCCGCGCGCTGGGCCTGCAACGGCCCTTGCTCGCGGTGTCCAACACGCGCGGCGGCATTTCCAAGCGCGACATGGTGCTGAACGGCGCCACGCCGCGCATGGAGGTGAACCCCGAGACCTACGAGGTCCGCGCCGATGGCGAATTGCTGATCTGCGAGCCTGCCAAGGTGCTGCCCATGGCGCAGCGCTATTTCCTGTTCTGAGAAGGAACACGCCATGCACGACATGCTCCCGCGCGCCCGCGGCGTGAAGCCCGCCGGCAGCTTCACCCCCGATGGGGAGGTGCGCCTCGACTTCGACGACCGCTTCCGCCGCCGCAAGCGCTATGAGACGGCGGGCGGCATCGCCTTCATCCTGGACCTGACGGAAGCGCAGGTGCTGCGCGACGGCGACGGGCTGGAGCTGGAGGATGGCCGCGTGATCCTGGTGCGCGCCGCCGATGAGCCGCTGGTGGAGGTGCGCGCCGGTGCCTCCATGCCGCTCATGCGCATCGCCTGGCATCTCGGCAACCGGCATTTGCCCGCGGAACTTCACCAGGACCGCATCCTGATCCGCGAGGACCATGTCATCGAGGACATGCTGCGCGGCATGGGCGCCGTCATCGCCCGCGTGCGCGCGCCCTTCAACCCCGAAGGCGGCGCCTATGGCGAGCACAACCGCAGCGCCCACCAGCACCACCACGGGCACAGCGACCATCACCACCATCACCACGACTGACCGCATGGATCTGGCCGAGGGCGATTTCTTCCGCCTCCTCGCCTGGACCTCGCCCGCCTATCCGGTGGGCGGGTTCACCTACAGCCATGGCATCGAGATGGCGGTGGAGGAAGGGCGCATCCCGAACGCGCATGCGCTCACCGCCTACATCACCACCGTGCTGATGCGCGGGGCGGGGCATGTGGATGGGGTGATGCTGTGCGCCGCCCATGACGCCACTGGCGACGACGCGGCGCTGGACGCGGTGGCCGAGGACGGTTTCGCCTGGCGCGGCACCGCCGAGCACGCGCTGGAAGCCACGCAGCAGGGCGGCAGCTTCGCCTCCGTCACCGCCTCCACCTGGCCCGATGCGCGGTTCACGGAATTCGCCGCGCGGCATCGCGGGCGGCTGACGCATGCGGTGGCCTTCGGCGCGGCCGCAGGCTTCGCGGGTCTGGCGCGTCGGCCTGCGCTGCTGGCCTATCTGCACGGCTTCGCGGCGAACCTGGTCAGCGCGGGCGTGCGGCTGGTGCCGCTCGGCCAGACCGACGGGCAGCGCGTGACAGCGGCACTCGGCCCCGTGGTGGCAGCCGCCGGGCAGGCCGCCGAAACGACCGGCCGCGACGCGCTGGCCACCTCCGCGCCGCTGCTGGACATTCTCTCCATGCGCCACGAAACCCAATACACGAGGCTGTTCCGCTCATGACCGAGAAACCGACTTCCCCGCCGCTCCGCGGGGCGAACGGCCCGCTGCGCGTGGGCGTGGGCGGCCCGGTGGGCTCCGGCAAGACGGCGCTGGTGGAGCGCCTCTGCCGCCTGCTGTCGAAGACGCACGACATCGCGGCCATCACCAACGACATCTACACCAAGGAGGATGCGGAGTTCCTCACCCGCGCCGGGGCGCTCGCGCCCGAGCGGATCATGGGAGTCGAGACCGGCGGCTGCCCCCACACCGCCATCCGCGAGGACGCCTCGATCAACCTCGCCGCCGTGGAGGACATGAACGCGCGCTTCCCGCTGCTGGAGGTCCTGTTCATCGAGAGCGGTGGCGACAACCTGGCCGCCACCTTCAGCCCCGAACTCGCCGACCTCACCATCTACGTGATTGACGTCAGCGCCGGCGACAAGATTCCCCGCAAGGGCGGCCCGGGCATCACGCGCTCGGATTTGCTGGTCATCAACAAGATTGACCTGGCCCCGCTGGTCGGCGCGGACCTCTCGGTGATGGACCGTGACGCGCGCCGGATGCGCGGCGCACGGCCCTTCATCTTCACGAACCTCAAGGTGGATCACGGCGTGGCCGAGATCGCGGACTTCATCCTGGAACAGGGCGGCCTCAGGCCGCGCTGAGCGGTACCTCCAGCACCACCGCCTCCGGCAGGTCCGCCCATTCCTCGTCGAGCGGCGTCTCGCCCGTGGTCCACATCAGCACCGCGAAGCGCGCCGGCCGGTCCAGCACGCGCGAGGGGTGGTGCCACACGCCGCGATGGTAGTTCACCGCCTGGTCGCCGCGCGCCACGAAGCCGCGCAGCGCCCCGGCATCGGGCCGCCCGCCCGCATCCGGGGCGGCGATCACGACCCAGCGCGCCGCGTCCATCGGCACGAAGCACTGGCTGCTGCGCATGTGGCGCTCCATCTGCGTCGCCACCAGCGGCAGGGGCAGCGGGGCGGCATGGCTGAAGGAAAGGCGCGGCTGCCCCGCCCCGTCGCTCCCGCCCAGCGTCGCCAGCAGGTGAACGCGGTCCCCCAGCGCGGGTGGCTCCACCACGTCGCCGAAGGGGGCGAAGGCCTCGGCCGTCAGCGGTTCCAGCCGCAGCACGCGGCTCACGGCCCCACCCGCGCGATCTGCTCCATGCCGGGCTGGTAGGGGAAGGTGCGGCGCCAATGCTCCGCGATCTCGATGCGCCGCGCCACCCACACGCCCTCATGGCCGCGGATGTAATCCAGGAAGCGCGCCAGCCCCACCGCGCGCGCCGGGTGGCCGATCAGGCGCAGGTGCAGCCCGCAGGACATCATCTTGGGCTGCGTGGCGCCCTCGGCGTAGAGCATGTCGAACTGGTCGCGCAGGAAGGTGAAGTAGTCATCGGCCGTGCTGAACGGCCCGCGCCCGAACTTCGCGTCATTGGTCACCAGCGAATAGGGCACCACCAGCACCGGCTTGCCGTCCTGCAGCACCCAGTAGGGCAGCTCGTCATTGTAGGCGTCGCTGTCGTAGAGGAAGCCCCCTTCCTCGGCCAGCAGCGCGCGGGTGTTCACGCTGGGTCCGTAGCGGCAATACCAGCCGAGCGGACGGTTGCCGGTGGTGCGCGCCAGGCTCTCGACCGCGAGGCGGATATGCTCGCGCTCCTCCTCCCGCGACAGCTTGAAGTGCTCGATCCAGCGCCAGCCATGGCAGCAGATGTCGTGCCCCGCCTCGCGGATCGCGGCGGCGGCCGGCGGGTGGCGTTCCAGGGCCAGGGCGCAGGCGAAGATGGTCATGGGCAGGCCGCGCTCGGCGAAGAGGCGCATCACCCGCCAGAACCCCACCCGCACGCCGTACTCGAACATGCCCTCGGCCGCGAGGTCACGCTGGCCCGCCGGCACGGGCGAGGCCGCGATCTCCGTCAGCCCCACCTCCGACCGGCCGTCACTGTCCATGAACGAAGGTTCCGAACCCTCCTCGTAGTTCATCACGAAGTTGACCGCGATTCGCGCGCCGCCGGGCCAGCGCGGGTGCGGCGGATGCGCCCCATAGCCGATGAGGTCCCGCGCGAAGGCGGGATTGCCGGTCATGCTCATGCCGCCATCCGTAACTGCTTATGCATCTTGCGCCCCATACCGGGGCATGGCCTATGGTTGACATTGTATCTTCTTGGGTCAACTCGCGTCGCCCATCCGCACCATGACGGCGGCGACCATTTCATCGGGAGAGGTCATGCAGGAGCGTGCCAAGCGCCAGGGACGACCCCCGCCCGCCGCGCCCCATGTCACGCTCGAACTCCTGCGCGGCGCGACCGAAGGGCTGCGCCTGCCCATGGTGGTGCTGCAAGGCGGGGCCGGCGCCAGCATCCTCTTCGCCAATGCCGCCTTCGCCGCGCTGAGCGGCTTCACGGCGGCCGAGCTGGAGGGCCGCGCGCTCTGCGGGCTGCTGGGCCGCAAGGGCGATACCAGCCTGGATGAGGGCCTGACGCTGGCCGACACCGGCATGCCGGGCGGTCCCTCGGAATACTGCTTCCGCCGCAAGGACGGGACGACCTTCTGGGCCGCGCTGTCCATCACGTCCGTCCCCGGTACGGAGGGTGCGCCCGGCCACCGGGTGCTGGCCATGCACGACATCACCCCGCAGCACCAGGAGCTGGACCGGATGCGCCTGCTGCTGGTGGAGATGAACCACCGCACGCAGAACATGTTCTCCGCCGTGCTGGAAATGATCCGCCACAGCCTGCGCGGCAAGGCGCCTGGCGCGGTGGTGGAGACGCTGACGGGGCGCGTCCTCGCCTTCTCCCGCGCCCAGGCCATGCTGCGCGATGAGATGGACGGCCACATCACGCTGCGCCAGGTGCTGGGCGTGGTGCTCCAGCCGCCCACCATCCCGCGCGAGCTGGCGTCGCGGCTGGAGCTGCAGGGCGAGGACGTGCGCCTGCCCACCAATGTCGCGCTGACCACGGCCATGGCCCTGCACGAGCTTGCGGTCAACGCCATGCGCCACGGGGCGTTATCGGGGGATGATGGCGTTGTCCGCATCCATTGGTCCGTCCGCTCCCCACCACGCGGCGGGCTGCTGGCCCTGCACTGGCAGGAGAGCAGGGGCCCCCGCATGAAGCCCCTCTATGACAAGGGCTTCGGCATGCGGTTGATCGAGGGCGGGGTGCGGCACGGGCTGGGCGGCACCGCGACGCTCAGCCTGGAGGCCACGGGCCTGGTCTGCGACATCACCCTGCCCCTGCGGGCGGATGGGAGGATCCCATGACAGAACGTCTCGCGGGGCAACGCATCCTCATCGTCGAGGACGAGGTGATACTGGCCTGGGCGTTGCAGGACATGCTGACCTCCTATGGCTGCGTGGTGGTCGGTCCGGCGGCGAGCGTGGCCGAGGCGCTGGACCTCATCGGCCGCGAGGGGATTGATGCCGCGGTGCTGGACGTGAACCTCAACCGCGAGAAGTGCTATCCGGTGGCCGATGCGCTGGTCCGGCGCGGCCTGCCCTTCGTCTTCTCCACCGCCTACAGCGCCGACAGCATCGAGGAGGGCTACCGCCACCACCCCTCCGTGCAGAAGCCGCATTCGGCGCCCGAACTGGCGGAGGCCCTCTCGGCCCTGCTGCCCATGCCGGCCAGCCTCCCCTTCCCGGCGGAGGCGGCGATGGCGGCCGCGGGCATCGGCCTGTGGGTCTTCCATCGCAAGCGCGATGCACTGCGCCTCGATGCCGGGGCGCAGGCGCTGCTCGGCATGCCAGAAGGCCCGGCCCCACTCGCCACATTGCTGGCACGGGTGCATGAGGAGGACCAGGCAGGGCTGCGCGCGGGGCTGCGCGCCGCCTGCGCGGACACGGCCGCGCGCGAGGTGCGCTTCCGCCTCGTCACGCCCGATGGGCCGCGCGCCTTCACGATGCGCGGGGCGGCCGGCGCCGACGGCCATGGCGCGACGGGCGTGATCTTCGCCCTTCCGGAGGCTTGAGCTTTCCTTTCCGCGACAACTCCCCATTTCTCAAATCGCCGCGCCTGAAGATACTGTAGCCCGCCAGTGGGGAGGCAGCCCAACATGACGCCAGGCTATTCACCAGGTCCCGAATGATGCGCGCACCGAGCCGCCTTCCACACGGACGCGCACCCTGCCGCTGACGCCGCCCGACCTCCCGCCCGGCGCGGCCGCGCCACCGGCCGAGCCACCCTCCACGCGCCCGCATGTCGGCATCGGAACCTGGCTGCTGGGCCTCGTGCTGGCGGCGGTCCTGCCGGTGGTGATGCTGACGGTGGCCGCGGCCTGGATCGCGGCCGAAGGGGTGCGCGCGGGGCTCGATGAGCGCGCCACGCGCGTCGCCAACACCTTGGCCCTGGCGGTGGAGCAGGAGATCGCGCTGACCCGCACGGCGCTGGAGGGGCTGGCGAATGCCTCCGCCCTCGCCCCGCCGCGGGAGGCCGGACCCACCGACGCGGAGCTGGCGGAACTCCTCCCGCAAGCGGAACGCCTGGCCGCCCGGCTCGCCGCCGTGATCGCCATCACGGACCTGGCGGGGCGCGAGTGGCTCCGCACCACCGCCGCCCCAGGGGCAACCCCGCCGCACGAGGCGGCGCCCGAGGCAGCGGCGCGCGCCCTGGCGGACAATGCCCCCACCGTGAGCGACCTGCTGCTCCGTGGCGGGGCAGAGGAGGCGCGGCTGGCCTTCTTCCTGCCGCTGCCGGGGGCGGGAGGGCCGCCCACGGCCCTGCTGGGCGCCATCCTGTCCCCCGCCCGCCTGCGCGAGCGGATGGCCGCGCACATGTTGCCGACCGGCGGCTTCATCACCGTCTCCGACGCGGCGGGCCGCGGCGTGGTCGAGGCCGGCCGCCCCGCCGGGCCCCTCCCCCGGATTCCCCCCTGGCGCGCGGGCGACCCTCCCGCCTTCTCCGCCGAGGCCGCCGATGGCGCACCCTGGCTGCTGGGCTTCGCCGCCATCCCCGACATCCCCGGATGGAGCCTGACGCTGGGCGTGCCCCTCGACGCCCACCTGGCCATGCTGCGCGCGCCGGCGAGATGGCTGCTGGTGGGCGGGTTGGCGGCGGCCATGCTCACCGGCCTGCTCGCCTGGCTGCTGGGCCGGCAATTGCTGGGCCCGGCGCGTGCGCTGGCCGCCCATGCCCGGGCCATCGCGCGCGAAACCCTGGCCCAGGGGCGGGAGGGGCCGCCGCCCGCCGCGCCGGCGCTGCTTCCCACCGCCATCCGGGAGCTGGAGGAGCTGCGCCTGGGTTTCGCCGCGGCGGAGGCCGCGCTGCGTCGCCGCGCCGAGGACACCGCCGCCCTGCTGCACATTCGCCAGCAAAGCGAGGAAAAGCTGCGCCAGGTGCTGGAGCAGTTGCCCGTGGGCATCAGCATCGCCGAGGCACCCACGGGCCGGCTGATGTTCTACAACGCGAGGGCCGAGCGCATCCTGGGCCACAAGCTTCTGGAAACGCCGGAGCTGGACGCCTACCGCCAGTACGGTGCCTCGCACCCCGACGGCACGCCCTACCGGACCGATGATTTCCCCATGATCCGCGCGCTGCTCTTCGGCCAATGCGTGGACGGCCAGCACATGCGGTACGAACGCGGCGATGGCGAGATGACCTGGCTCGAGGTCAGTGCCGCGCCCATCCGCGACGCCACGGGCGAGATCGCCTTCGCGGTCTGCGCCTTCACCGATGTGAGCGCGGCCCGTGCGGCGGCGGACGCGCTGGCCTCAGCCGAGGCGCGTTCGCGCGCGCTGTTCCAGTCGGCCCCCGTGGCCGCCTACCTGGCGGACGCCGTGACCCGGCGGATCCTGGACTGCAACGCGACCGCGACCGCCATGCTGGGCCACCCGCCGGAGGCGCTGCGGGGCATGTTCCTCACCGACCTCGATGCCGGCCCACGCCCCGGCGCACCCCGCCCGCGCGGCCCCGGCGGCCCGCGCGAGACGCGCCACCGCCACCGCGACGGCAGCATGCGCGACGTGCTGGTGACGACGGTGCCGCTGGAACTGGACGGACGGCCGCTGCTCTATGCCATCGCGCTCGACGTGACCGAGCAGCGCAAGACCGAAGCCGCGCTCGCCACCAGCGAGGCCCGGCTGCGCATGGCCATGGAGGTGGCGGGGCTGGGCAGTTGGGAGGTGGACCTTCGCACCGGCACCATGTCGCGCGCTGGCCGCGTGATTCCGCCCCGGCCGGACCTGCCGCTCGCCGGCTACACGCTGGAGGAATTCTTCTCCAAGGTGGTCCATCCCGAGGACCTGGCCCGCGTGCGCGAGACCTTCGACCTGCTCGCCACCGGGCATACCACCCGCTACCGCATGGAATACCGCGTGCGCCGGCCCGACGGACAGGGCTGGCTGCACATGGAAAGCTATGGCGTGCTGGTCGAGACCGACCCCGAGACCGGCGCGCCCCTGCGCGCGGCCGGCACCTCGCGCGACGTGACCGCGCGGCGGGAGGCGGAGGAGGCGCTGCGCGCCAGCGAGGAGCGTTTCCGCTTCGCCCTCCAGGCGGCCGGCGGCATCGGCACCTGGGACTGGGACGTGGCCAATGGCAGGATGATCGCGGATGCGGGCTTCGCGGGCCTGTTCGGCGTCCATCACGCGCGCGCCTGCGACGGGGTGCCGGTGGAGGAATTCCTGGCCGGCATCCATCCCGAGGACCACGCACGCGTCCTTGCCCTGCTGGACGAGGCCATCCGCCCGAACTCCCATGGCGACTACGCCGCCGAGCACCGGGTGGTGGACGCGAAGGGACATGTCCGCTGGGTGGTGGCGCGCGGCCGCTGCTACCATGACCTCGAGGGCCAGCCGGCCCGCTTCCCCGGCGTGGTCATTGACATCACCGCCCGCAAGCAGGCCGAGGAACGCCAGGCGCTGCTGGCGCATGAGGTGGACCACCGTGCCAAGAACGCGCTGGCGGTCGCGCAATCGGTCGTGGCGCTGACCCGCGCGGAGGACCCCGCGGCCTTCCGCGCCGCGGTGTCCGGCCGCATCACGGCGCTCGCCCGCGCCCATACGCTGCTGGCGCGGGAGAGCTGGAAGGGCGCCTCGCTCTCCGCCGTGCTGGAGGCCGAGGTGGCGCCCTACCAGGACGATGCGGAGGGCGATCTGCGCGGGCGCATCCATGTAGCGGGGCCGGAGGTGGAGCTGGCGCCGGCCGCCGTGCAGCCCCTGGCCATGGCCCTGCACGAACTGACGACCAACGCGGCCAAGCACGGCGCGCTCTCGGTGCCCGGGGGCGAGGTGGATGTGGAATGGCGGCGCGGCCCGGCGGGCGGGCTGCTGCTGTCCTGGTCCGAGCGGGGCGGGCCACCCTTGGCCGGGCCACCCACGCGGCGCGGCTTCGGCGCCACGCTGATCGAGGCCACCATGCGCCGGCAACTGGGCGGCGAGATGCACCTGGACTGGCGGCCGGAGGGGCTGCGCGCCCAGATGGATCTGCCCGCCGAGCATCTGCGCTGGCAGGGCGGCTCGGTCGCGTGAGGCGGCCCGCCATGCCATAAGCGCCCCGCCACTGCCGGAGCCGCGCGCCACCCCATGATCCGCCTCGACAACATCAGCAAGCAGAACGGACGGCAGCTGCTGTTCATCGAGACCTCCGCGGCCTTGCAGCGCGGCGAGAAGATCGGCCTGGTCGGCCCCAATGGCGCGGGCAAGACCACGCTGTTCCGCATGATCACCGGGGAGGAACCGCCCGATGAGGGCTTGGTGCTGGTGGATCGCGGCGTCACCATCGGCTTCTTCAGCCAGGATGTGGGCGAGATGTCGGGCCGCAGCGCGGTGGCCGAGGTGATGGAGGGCGCGGGCGATGTCAGCGCGGTGGCGGCGGAGCTGCGCGGCCTCGAAGCCGCGCTCGCCGACCCGGACCAGGCCGATTTCGACGCCGTGCTGGAACGCTTCGGCGAGGTGCAGGCCCGCTTCGAGGAGCTGGGCGGCTATGCGCTGGAGGGCCGCGCGCGCGAGGTGCTGGACGGGCTCGGCTTCAGCCAGGAGATGATGGAGGGCGATGTCGGCAAGCTCTCCGGCGGGTGGAAGATGCGCGTCGCACTCGCTCGCATCCTGCTGATGCGGCCTGACGTGATGCTGCTGGACGAACCTTCGAACCACCTCGACCTGGAAAGTCTCATCTGGCTGGAGAATTTCCTGGGCGGCTATGACGGCGCCTTGCTCATGACCTCGCACGACCGCGAGTTCATGAACCGCATCGTGAACAAGATCATCGAGATCGATGGCGGCAACCTGACCAGCTATGCCGGCGACTACGAATTCTACGAGGCCCAGCGCGCCATGGCCGAACGCCAGCAGCAGGCGCAGTTCGAGCGCCAGCAGGCGATGCTCGCCAAGGAGATCAAGTTCATCGAGCGCTTCAAGGCCCGCGCCTCGCACGCCGCCCAGGTACAGAGCCGGGTGAAGAAGCTCGACAAGATCGAGCGCGTGGAGCCGCCGCGCCGCCGCCAGGCCATCAGCTTCGAATTCCAGCCGGCACCGCGCTCGGGCGATGACGTGGTGAACCTCAAGGGCGTGCACAAGCGCTATGGCAGCCGCGTGATCTATGAGGGCCTCGACTTCCTGCTGCGCCGGCGCGAGCGCTGCGCGGTGCTGGGCACCAATGGCGCGGGCAAGTCCACGCTGTTGAAACTGGCCACCGGGCACCTGGCGCCGGACACGGGCAGCGTGGCCTTGGGCGGCAGCGTGAAGATGGCCTATTTCGCGCAGCACGCCATGGAATTGCTGGATGGCGAGCGCACCGTGCTGCAATCGCTGGAGGATGAGTTCCCCCGCGCCAACCAGGCCGCGCTGCGCGGCATGGCCGGCGCCTTCGGCTTCTCGGGCGATGACGTGGACAAGCGCTGCCGCGTCCTCTCGGGCGGCGAGAAGGCGCGGCTGGTCATGGCGCGCATGCTGTTCGACCCGCCCAACTTCATCGTGCTGGACGAGCCGACCAACCACCTCGACATGGCGACCAAGGAAATGCTGATCGCGGCGCTGGCGAACTACGAGGGCACCATGCTCTTCGTCTCGCACGACCGGCGCTTCCTTGCGGCACTTTCCAACCGCGTGCTGGAGGTGACGCCGGAGGGCGTGCACGACTATGGCGGCGGCTACACCGAATATGTGGCGCGCACGGGCCAGGAGGCGCCGGGGCTGCGCGCCTGATCAGCCGGCGGCCACGCGCCGCGCCGCCATCTCGCCGATCATCACGCAGGTGAAGTGCAGGTTGGCGCGGCAATCCGTCGGCATGATGGAGGCATCGGCCACGCGCAGCCCCTCGACGCCGCGCACGCGCAGCTCGGGGTCCACCACCCCGCGCGGGTCCTCGTGCGCGGTCATGCGGCAGGTGCCGGCGGCGTGCTGGATGTCACTCGCGTGGTCCAGCATCAGCGCGTCCAGCGCGTCATCGGGCAGGGCGGCGGCTTCCTCCATGGAGAGCGTCGTCTCGCTGAAGGTGATGCGCTCCGCCAGGCCCGCCAGCGCGGGCTGCGCGCAGAGCCGCGCCAGGCGCCTTATGCCGTCGCGCATCCGCAGCCGGTCGGCGGGGTGGTCGAGCATGTTCTCCTCCACCTCGGGCTGCGCCTCGGGCTCGGCGGAGGTCAGCCGCACCTCCCCGCGCGAGAAGGCGTCGTAGAGCCCCACCGCCACCGCCCCCATCGGGCCGATCCCCGACGCATCCAGGCCGCGATGGTTGTAGGCCACCATGATCATGTCCCGCACGCCGCCGCCGCCCAGATGGCTGCTGTAGGTCAGGCAGGCATTGGTGTGCCGCGCGTCCAGGCCCTGGGCGCGGTGTTCGGGCCTGAGTGCCAGGTTCGCCCGCAGCACCGGGTGGTCCATGAAGTGCCGCCCCACGGCGGCGTTGTCGCGCAGCACCTCGATGCCCAGCGCGCGCAGCGTCGCCTCAGGGCCGATGCCGCTGCGCATCAGCAGGCAGGGGCTATGGATGGCACCGGCCGAGAGCACCACCTCGCGCCCCGCCACCTCCTCCCATGCGCCATCGCCAAAGCGCACCCGCACGCCCCGCGCCCGCGCACCGTCAAACAGCACGCGGTCCACCATCGCCTCGCCACGAATGGCGAGGTTGGGGCGGCCGCGCGCGGGCTCGATGTAGCCGTCATGGGTGGTGACGCGCTGTCCGTTCCGCAGGTTGATGGGGTTGCAGGCCACGCCCTCGCCCTCGGGCGCGTTGAGGTCGGCCATCCAGGGGTAGCCCTCGGCCAGCGCGGCGTCGCGGAAGCCCAGGTCCACCGCGCCCCATTGCGCCCGCGGCATGCGGAACACGGGCAAGGGGCCGCCTTGCCGGCGGCCGTCCGCGCCGAAATCAGCGTCATCCTCGATGCGGTCGAACAGGGGCAGCACGTCGCGCGCGGACCAGCCCTCGCAGCCCGCCTCGGCCCAGGCGTCGAAGGCGGCCGCCACGCCGCGGATCGCGATTTGCGCGTTCACCGTGGAGGACCCGCCCATGGCCTTCCCCCGCCAGTAGTATTTCGGCGCCTGGGCGCGGGTGCGGCGCGTCATCAGCCCGGGCCATTGCCATTCGGCCTGGTGCGCGGGGTCGTGCATGAAGGGGATGATGTTGGCGCTGCGCAGCGCATGCGGGGCCTCGTCGGGCCGCCAGTCGCGCCCCGCCTCCAGCAGCAGCACGCGGCGGCGCGGGTCTTCCGAAAGCCGGGCCGCCAGTGCCGCCCCGGCCGAACCCGCGCCCACCACGATCACGTCCCACATGCGCCATTTCCCTTCTCTGCAAGGGGGACGCTACCGCTACACCGCGCCGGCCGCAGCCCCCTGGGCAAAGGGCCGCAGCCGCGCGGCGATGACCTGGCCCACCGCCTCCACCGCCGCCCGGCGCGGATAGCCCGCCCGCCAGACGATGCGGATGCAGCGCCCCGCCCGCGCGGCCAGCGGCCGCAGCACCAGCCCCGCATCCTGCGCCGCCCCCGCCGCCAGCCCCGGGATCAGCGTGGTGCCATAGCCGGCGGCCACCATGTTCAGCAGGGTGGAGAGGCTGGCCGAGCGCAGCGTGCTGCCCAGCAACCCCGCCTGGCCGCAGGCCGCCAGCGCCTGGTCGCGCAGGCAATGCCCGTCGGCCAGCACCAGGATGTCCTGGGCGAGGTCCGCCTCGTCCACCACGGCCTGGCCCGCCAGCCGGTGCTCGGGCGGCAGGGCGGCCAGGAAGGGCTCCTCGAACAGCGCCTCGCCCGCCAGGTCCGGGCCGTCCTCCTCCGTCGCCAGCAGGGCGGCGTCGAGCTGGTGCGCGCGCAGGCGTTCCAGCAGGGCCAGGGTCTGGTCCTCCCAGGGCTCGATCTCCAACGCCGGCAGGGCGGCGCGCAGGGGGGCGAAGACCAGCGGCAGCAGATAGGGCGCGAGTGTCGGGATGATACCCAGGCGGAACCGCCCCGCCAGCGGGTCACGCAGGTCGCGCGCCACGGCCAGGATGGCATCCGCCTCGGCCACCGCGCCGCGCACATGGCCCAGCAGGCGGTCGCACGCCTCGGTGGGCACCACGCTCTTGCCGCCGCGCTCGAACAGGGTGACGCCCAGCGCCTCCTCCAGCTTGCGGATCTGCACGGAAAGGGTGGGCTGGCTGATGCCGCAGGCCTCGGCCGCACGGCTGAACTGCCCATGCTCGGCGATGGCCAGGATGTAGCGGAGGTCCCGGAGGTTCATGGCTTCCCAAAGCGTGATGCATAGACACCGTCTATGACGGTGGTTGAGATTAAGGTCTTCCTTTCATACTCGCGATGCCTCTAGCCTGTGGCAAGACCAACCGCCCAGCGGGGAGCGGGGCCACGCATGGCCCGCCCTGGGCGGTCCGTGTCCCAGCGACGGATCAACCGCAGCAGCCAGGATCGGAAACGACAGATGGACGGAAACACCGCGGGCAAGTGCCCGGTCATGCACGGGGCCACGCCCCGCCACACCACCTTCGCCGGCCGTTCGAACCGCGACTGGTGGCCCAATGCGCTGAACCTGCGCATCCTCAGCCAACATTCCGCCAAGTCCAACCCGATGGGCGAGGCCTTCAACTACGCCGAGGAATTCAAGAAGCTCGACCTCGAGGAACTGAAGCGCGACGTGATCGCGCTGATGACCGTCAGCCAGCCCTGGTGGCCGGCCGACTATGGCCATTACGGCCCCTTCTTCATCCGCATGGCCTGGCACGCCGCCGGCACCTACCGCACGGGCGATGGCCGCGGCGGCGCGGGCAATGGCGCGCACCGCTTCGCGCCCGAGAATTCCTGGCCGGACAACGCCAACCTGGACAAGGCGCGGCGCCTGCTGTGGCCCATCAAGCAGAAGTACGGGAACAAGATTTCCTGGGCCGACCTCTTCGTCTTCACCGGCAACTGCGCGATCGAGTCCATGGGCCTGAAGCCCTTCGGCTTCGGTGGCGGCCGCGTGGACATCTGGGAGCCCGAGGAGGACATCTACTGGGGCACAGAGGACACCTGGCTGGGCGACAAGCGCTACCAGGGGGACCGTGAGCTGGAAAACCCGCTCGCCGCCGTGCAGATGGGCCTGATCTACGTGAACCCGGAAGGCCCGAACGGCCAGCCCGACCCCCTCGCCTCCGGCCGCGACATCCGCGAGACCTTCGCGCGCATGGCGATGAACGACGAGGAGACGGTGGCGCTGGTGGCCGGCGGCCACACCTTCGGCAAGGCGCATGGCGCGGGCGATGCCGCCCATGTGGGCCGCGAGCCGGAAGCCGGCGCGATCGAGCAGCAGGGCCTCGGCTGGCTCAGCTCCTACAAGAGCGGCATGGGGGTGGACACCATCACCTCCGGCATCGAGGGCGCCTGGAAGCCCAAGCCCACCACCTGGGACATGGGCTATTTCGACATGCTGCTGGGCTATGAGTGGGAGCTGCACAAGTCGCCCGCCGGCGCCTGGCAGTGGCACCCCACCGACAAGGCCGCCTGGACCCTGGTCGAGGACGCGCACGACCCCACCAAGCGCCACCCGCCGATGATGACCACGGCGGACATGGCGATGAAGGTGGACCCGGCCTACCGCGCGATCAGCGAGCGGTTCCACAAGAACCCCGACCAGTTCGCCGACGCCTTCGCCCGCGCCTGGTTCAAGCTGACCCACCGCGACATGGGGCCGAAGGTCCGCTACCTCGGCTCCATGGTGCCCGCCGAGGACCTGATCTGGCAGGACCCCGTGCCGGCCGTGGACCACGCGCTGGTGGATGCCGCCGACATCGCGGCACTGAAGGCCGAGATCCTCGCCTCGGGCCTGACCACGCAGCAGCTGGTGGCAACCGCCTGGGCCTCGGCCTCGACCTTCCGTGGCTCCGACAAGCGGGGCGGCGCCAATGGCGCGCGCATCCGCCTGGCGCCCCAGAAGGACTGGGAGGCGAACAACCCCGCGCAGCTCGCCATGGTGCTGGGCAAGCTGGAGGCCATCCAGGCCGGCTTCAACGCCAAGGCCACGGGCGGCAAGAAGGTCTCGCTCGCGGACCTGATCGTGCTGGGCGGTGGCGCGGCCATCGAGCAGGCGGCCAAGGCGGCGGGTGTGTCCATCGAGGTGCCCTTCGCCCCCGGCCGCACCGACGCCACGGCCGAGCAGACCGACGTGGACAGCTTCGCGCCGCTGGAGCCGGAGGCCGATGGCTTCCGCAACTACCAGAAGCGCGACTTCACCGTGGCGCCCGAGGAGATGCTGGTGGACAAGGCCCAGCTTCTCACCCTGACCGCGCCGGAAATGACGGTGCTGGTGGGCGGGCTGCGCGCGCTGGACGCCAATGCCGGCGGCTCGCGCCACGGCGTGTTCACCCAGCGGCCGGGCGTGCTGACGAATGACTTCTTCGTCAACCTGCTCGACATGAACACCGCCTGGGCGCCCTCGGCCGACAATCCCGGCACCTATGTGGGCCGGGACCGCGCCAGCGGCCAGGTGAAGTGGACGGGCACGCGGGTGGACCTGGTCTTCGGCTCCAACTCGCAGCTGCGGGCCATCGCCGAGGTCTATGGCCAGTCCGATGCCCACGCGAAGTTCGTGCGCGACTTCGTGGCGGCCTGGACGAAGGTCATGAACGCGGACCGCTTCGACCTGGCCTGAGCCAGGCCTGACCGGCTTCGGTGGCGACACCGGGGCCGGACGCCCGGCCGGGCCTGTCGTTCCACAGGCCCGGCCTCCCTGCCGCGAGGGCGGGGCAATTCGCCCATCAAGGGCTCCGGGAGGATGACACCATGCCGCATGCCGTGGATGCCACGCTGCGCGAGGCGCTGCGCCGCGCCGGCCTGCCCGCGCAAGGCCCGCTCGCGCGGCTGCTGGCCCTGCTGCGCGGCCACACCGAGACGCATTTCACCGCCGTCGCCGCCGCGCGCATGGCCGCCGCCGCCGGCATCGCGGCCCCGCCGGCCGAGGTCGCGCGCCTGCTCGACACCCTGGCCGACCACGAGCTGCTGGGCCGGCTGCCAAGCCCGGGCGGCGAGGCCGTGTTCGACACCGTGCCCGAACCCCATTCCCACCTGGTCTATGAGGAGACGGCGCAGACCGTGGACCTGCACGTCTCGCCCGAGACGCTGCTGGCCCTGCTGCGCCAGGCCTTGTCCGAACGACCCGGCGAGGTGGAGGTGATGGTCCGCCTGCGCCGCCCCGCCGAACCACCCCGCCGCCGCGCGGGATGACGGGCGTCAGCCCCCCTGCCGCAGCAGCCAGACCGAGAACAGGCCCTCCGCATCGCCCCAATGCCGCTCCGCCCGCCAGCCGGCCGCGGCGCAGAGGGCGGTGAAGCCTTCGGGACGGTATTTGTGGCTGTTCTCGGTGTGGATGGTCTCGCCGCCGGCGAAGCGCAGCCGCCGCCCGGCCATCCGCACCAGCTGCGGGCGCAGCGAGACGAGGTGCATCTCGATCCGCTCCTTCTCCGCATTCCAGCGCGCCTCATGGCGGAAGGCCTTGAGGTCGAAATCCGCGCCCAGCTCGCGGTTCAGCCGCGCCAGCAGGTTCATGTTGAAGGCGGCGGTCACGCCCGCCGCGTCGTCATAGGCGGCCTCCAGCACCGCGGGCTCCTTCACGCGATCCGCGCCGATCAGCAGCCGCGATCCAGGCCCCAGGATGCGCCCCGCCATCCGCAGGAAATCCCGCGCCGCATCGGGCGTGAAGTTGCCGATGGTGGAGCCTGGGAAGAAGCCCAGCAGCGGCGTGCCGCGCGGCAGGCGCGGCAGCGGGAAGGGCCGGGTGAAATCCGCGACCACGGGCAGCACCGTCAGGCCCGGATGGGCGGCCGCCACGCGCGCCGCCCCCTCCTCCAGCCATTCGGGCGCGATGTCCACGGGCACATAGGCGGCGGGGCGGTCCATCGCCTCCAGCAGAAGCCCCACCTTCTCCGCGCTGCCCGAGCCGAATTCGACCACCGCGGCGCCGGGCCCCGCGAGCGCGGCCGCCTCCGCCGCGCAGCCGCGCAGGATCGCGGTCTCGGTGCGCGTGGGGTAGTATTCGGGCAGGCGGATGATCTCCTCGAACAGCCGCGCGCCCTCGGCGTCATAGAGCCATTTGCAGGGCAGCGTCTTGCGCTCCGCGGTCAGGCCCGCCACCGCATCGGCCAGCAGGGCGGCGCGCTGCGCGCGGGCCTCGGCCTCCGGGTCATACCGGTTCTCGGCGCGGCTCATGCCACGTCCTTCGCGAGGCGCAGCCCCGTGAACTGCCATCGCGCCCCGGGCGGGAAGAAGTTGCGGTAGGTGGGGCGCGCATGGCCCGGCGGCGTGGCGCGCGAGCCGCCGCGCAGCACCATCTGGCCGATCATGAACTTGCCATTGTATTCGCCGACGGCGCCCGCCCAGGGGCGGAAGCCGGGATAGGGGCGATAGGCGCTGCCGGTCCATTGCCAGACATGGCCCTCGGCCGCGAGGAAGCCGGGCAGCGCGCTCGACGCCTCCCATTCCTGCTCGGTCGGCAGGCGGCAGCCGGCCCAGCGGGCGTAGGCGTCCGCCTCATACCAGCTGATGTGCCGCACGGGCGCGCTGGGATGGAGCGCGCCCAGCCCGGCCGGCGTGAAGCCGAGCCAGGCGCCATCCCGCGGCTCCCAGTGTTCCGGCGCCTGCCAGCCCTCGGCCTCGCATTGCGCCCAGCCCTCGGACATCCAGAGCGAGGCGGTGCGGTAGCCGCCATCCGCGATGAATTCCATCCATTCGGCGTTGGACACCGGGCGGTCCGCGATGGCGAAGGGTTCGAGGAAGACGCGGTGGCGCGGGGCCTCGTTGTCGAAGGCGAAGCCCGCACCCTCATGGCCCACGGCCACCACGCCCGAAGGCCCGTCCAGCCAGCGCAGCATGGCGGGGGGCGGCGTGGCCTCGCGCCAGGCGGGGTCCATGACGGGGTTGAGCGGGTTCTGCGCCATCAGGTGCAGCGCATCGGTCAGCAGCAATTCCTGGTGCTGTTCCTCATGCCGCAAGCCCAGTTCCACCAGCGTGGCCACCTCCGGCGAAAGGGTGCCTGCCAGCAGCGCCGTCATCGCCTGGTCCACATGCTGGCGATAGGCGGTGACGCGGGCCGCGGGCGGGCGCGTCAGCATGCCGCGGCGGGGCCGCGCATGGCGGGGCCCGGCGGCCAGGTAGTAGGAATTGAACAGGAAGGCGAAGTCCGCGTCGAAGCCCTCATAGCCCTCCACATGCGGCTTCAGCACGAAGGTCTCGAAGAACCAGGTGGTGTGCGCGCGGTGCCACTTCGCGGGCGAGGCATCGGGCATGGACTGCACGCACTGGTCCTCGGGCGAGAGCGGCTCCGCCAGCCGCTCCGTGCCGGCGCGCAATGCCGCATAGCGATCGGCCAAGGAGGCTTCCGCCTCCAGCCTGGCGTGCTGGTCCATGTCTCTCTCCCCTCCGCGCATGGCCACGGGCCCGGGGCACGGAGGGTCCGGCCCGGCCGGTGGCTTGAGGGGGTGAACGGACGGCTTGGCCCGAGGTTGCATCACCTGGCCCAGCCACATCCCCATCCGGCCGAAGGATGGCGGGATGCGGCGCTTGCGACTTGAGCCCGCCGCCGATTTCGCTAATCTCCACAATATCTTCGCTACAAGGCCCCGCATGCCACGCAAGCCCGAGCCCCCGCGCGACCTGCGCGAGGCCTGCATCGCCGAGGCTCTCGCCGTCATCGAGCGCGACGGGATCGAGGCGCTGAGCCTGCGCGAGGTGGCGCGGCGCCTCGGCGTGTCGCACCAGGCGCCCTACAAGCATTATCCCAGCCGGGACCATCTGCTGGCCGAGGTGGTGCGCCGCGCCTTCGCCGCCTTCGCGGCCCACCTGGACGCGCGCCCGCGTGCCGAGGACCCCTTCGACGACCTGCACGCCATGGGCCGCGCCTATCTCGACTACGCGCTGCGCCACCCGCTGCAATACCGGTTGATGTTCGGCACGCCCCTGCCCGACGACGAGGCCCATCCCGGCATGATGGAGCATGGCCGCCACGCCTTCGGCCTGCTGAAATCCGCCATCGCCGCGCTGGACGGGGCGCGGCCCGAAGCCGCCCGCCCCCGTGATCCGCGCCAGGACGCGCTGCTGGTCTGGTCCCTGCTGCATGGGCTGGCCAGCATCGGCCAATGCAGCGCGCTGCAATCGCTGCGCCTGCCGCGCGCGGTCATGGCCTCGATGCACGCGCACGCCATGGCGCGGCTGGAGGAAGGGCTGCGCGCCGCCCTTCCGCAACTCCGGCGCAGCCGGCGGGGCTGAACTAGAGCGGGATGCGTTGAGGTGGGATCATCGAAAACGCTGAATCCCGCTCTCAGCAATGGCTGGAGCAGGCGGCGTGAACGCATGTGAACGCAGCATGCTCTAACCCTTCTTCCGCTTCGCCGCCTTGCCGGTGCGGTGGCCCGCCCGTTCCAACGCGGCCAGCCGCCCCGGCAGGGCGTCACGGGTAGCGTCCGTGGAGGTGGTGGAAATTCCGGTTTCGGCCGGGGTGTAGGGCTGGGGTGGCCATCGGCTCTGGCGGCTAGGGTGGAGTTGCGAGCTCCCACCTCTGACCGACCGAGGACCCGATGACCGACGACAGACT